>PHCC01000010.1 GCA_002842215.1 Betaproteobacteria bacterium HGW-Betaproteobacteria-9
CGCTTCACGCAGCTCGGGCGCCCGACAACGGTGCCCGTGGCATAGCTGCGTCTGGGGTGGGGGTCATCTCGTCTACCTTTCGACTTGTGCAACAAAGCCGGCCTGTTCGACCAGCCAAGCCTTGAAGGCTGAGCAATAGACGTGCTTGCCGTTGCGAAGGGTGCGCTCAACCTTCGGGCCGCTCCACTCAGGGGTATGTCCATTGTCTTGCATATAGACGCATGCTGACTTGCTCCTGCCAACCTCACAACAAGGGCCTTGAGGCCACGCATACTGATCAGGCGCACTCCGGGTGCGCGATCTCTGTGCATTTCCGATGCGGATGCACCGGCTTGGACCCGCCATGCACCAGCAGCGCTGTGTTGGTGACTTTTCTCGACGCTTTGAACCCGGATATCACGCCAATAGGCCGAAATCAGGCCTGTAGAGGGTTGGCACGACGCTTGCTCATCATGACACGTCATAACGAGTTATCAGGAAGTGAGCAAAAACATGGCCTCCAACGGTTTACGCGCTGTCGTCACGAACCTGCCATTGCCCCGCCCAGCGGACGAAATTCAGCCGTCGTCACCCACGCCGCTGTACGAGCAGATTAAGGAAATCTTGCGCGCTCGTGTGCTGGATGGCACCTACAAGCCCCACGAGCAGATGCCTTCCGAGAGCGAAATGATGACGGCCTTCAGCGTCAGCCGAATCACGGTGCGCCAGGCCTTGAACGATCTGCAGAACGAAGGCCTGGTGTTCCGCATCCACGGCAAGGGCACCTTCGTGGCCAAGCCCAAGGCGTTTCAGGACCTGGGCAAGCTCCAGGGGTTTGGAGAGGCCATGCGGCAGATGGGCTACGAGACGTTTGCGCGCGTGGTGTCCATGCGCACGGTGGTGCCCTCGGCCCAGGTGCAGGAACGCCTGCAACTGACCAAACGGTCCAAGGTCACCGAGCTGCAGCGCCTGCGCTTCCTCAACCGCGAGCCGATTTCGCTGGACATCACCTACCTGCCGGTGGCCATCGGCGCGCGACTGGCCAAGGAAGACCTCGCGAGCCGTGACATCTTTGTCATTCTGGAAAACGACTACGGCATGTCGCTGGGCCATGCCGATCTCCAGATCGGCTCCACGCTGGCCGACGAGCGCCTGGCGGGGCAGTTGCAGGTGGAAGAGGGCTCGCCGGTGCTGGTGATCGAGCGCACCACCCACACCAGCGACGGCACTCCCATCGACTACGAGCACCTCTATTACCGCGGTGACGCCTTTCAGTACAAGGTGCGCATCGATCGTGTCCCGCTCTGACACCTCAACCCCTCCCCGTGAAGAACCCGAAAGGTCTGTATGAAAACCATTGAACTTGAGTACGACATTGTGGTGATCGGTGGCGGCACCGGCGGCCCCATGGCCGCGGTGAAAGCCAAAGAAAAGAACCCCAAACTGCGTGTCCTGCTGCTGGACAAGGCCAACATCAAACGCAGCGGCGCCATCTCCATGGGCATGGATGGCCTGAACAACGCAGTGATCCCCGGCCACGCCACGCCCGAGCAGTACACCAAGGAAATCACGGTGGCCAACGACGGCATCGTGGACCAGAAGGGTGTGTACGCCTACGCATCCAATAGCTTTGCCATGATCGAAGAGCTGGACAAATGGGGCATCAAGTTCGAGAAGGACGAGACCGGCGACTACGCCGTGCGCAAGGTGCACCACATCGGCAGCTACGTGTTGCCCATGCCCGAAGGTCACCACATGAAGCGCGTGCTCTACCGCCAGCTGAAGAAGGCGCGTGTGGAAATCACCAACCGCGTGGTGGCCACCCGGCTGCTCACTGGCGCAGCTGGCGAGATCACGGGGGTGATGGGGTTCGACTGCCGCACCGCCGACTTCTACGTCATCAAAGCCAAGGCCGTGGTGATCTGCACCGGCGCCGCCGGCCGTCTGGGGCTGCCGGCTTCCGGCTACATGTTCGGCACCTACGAGAACCCGACCAACACCGGCGAAGGCCATGTGATGGCCTACCACGCGGGCGCCGAACTGACCAACCTCGAGTGCTTCCAGATCAACCCGCTGATCAAGGACTACAACGGCCCGGCCTGCGCCTACGTGACCGGCCCGTTCGGCGGCTACACCTCCAACAACGCGGGCGAGCGCTTCATCGAGTGCGACTACTGGAGCGGCCAGATGATGATGGAGTTCTTCAACGAACTCGAAGGCGGCAAGGGCCCGGTGTTCCTGAAGCTCGACCACCTGGCCGAAGAAACCATCTCGGAGATCGAGCACATCCTGCACACCAATGAGCGCCCCAGCCGTGGCCGCTTCCACGAAGGGCGCGGCACGGACTACCGCAAGGCCATGATCGAGATGCACATCTCCGAGATCGGCTTCTGCAGCGGGCACAGCGCCTCCGGCATCTGGACCAATGAGCGTGGCGAGTGCTCCATCCCCGGTCTCTACGCGGCGGGCGACTGCGCCAGCATTCCGCACAACTACATGCTGGGTGCTTTTGTCTACGGCAAGTTCTGCGGTGAGAACGCCGCCGACTATGTGGCCGGTGCCAGCGATCCGCGCATCGATCAGGACCGCGTGCAGATCGAGCGCGAGCGCGTCTTGGCACCGCTTTCGCGCAGCGAAGGGCCCACGCCCTTCCAGGTCGAATACAAGACCCGCCGTGTGGTCAACGACTACCTGCAGCCACCCAAGGTCACCCGCAAGATGGAGATTGGTCTGCATCGCTTCGACGAGATCCGCGAAGACCTGGACCACATGGTGGCCGAGGACCCGCACGAGCTCATGCGCGCCATGGAAGCCCACACCATCCGCGACTGCGCCGAACTGGCCGCGCGCTCATCGCTGTTCCGCACCGAAAGCCGCTGGGGCCTGTACCACTTGTGCGTGGACCACCCGGAAAGAGACGACGAGAACTGGTTCTGCCACACCAACGTCACCAGCGACGGCAACGGCAAAGCCAAGTTCCGCAAGCGCGAGGTGGAGCCCTACGTGGTCGAGCTCAACGACCAGGAGAAGGTGGCCTACCAGCGCCTTCGCGTGGCCAGCCCGGCCACCGCCAAAGCTGCCTGAACCGCATCACCCAACGAAAGGCCATCCCCATGACCATCACCACCACCCGAACCCAGGCACCGGTCGTCGTCGACGACGACAAGTGCATTGCCGACAAGGGCTGCACCGTCTGTGTCGACGTCTGCCCGCTCGACGTGCTCGCCATCGACCTGGTGAAGAACAAGGCGTTCATGAAGTTCGACGAATGCTGGTACTGCATGCCCTGCGAGAAGGACTGCCCCACCGGCGCCGTGCACGTCAACATTCCCTACCTGGTGAGGTGAGAGCATGAGCCAGATCCTTCACCAAAGCATTCACCAGCGTCTGCAAGACAGCGACCCGGGCGTTCGGCGTGTCGCTGTCATCGATCTGCCCTACACCGACGAGGAAGACGACGTGGCGCCCCTGCTCACGGCGGCGCTCGGCGACAGCAGCGCGCTGGTGCGGCTGGAAGCCGCCAAAGCGCTCGAAGGCCATGAGGACATGGACGTGCTGATGGCCCTGGTGCCGCTGCTCAAAGACAGCGACCCAGATGTGCGCGCGGCGGTGGCCTACACCCTGGCCGAGCTGAAGGAGCCCGCTTCGGCCGGCCCCATCCTGCCGTACCTGGTGGATGCCGACCCCGGCGTCAAGGCGGCTGCCCTGCATGCTGTGAAGACCCTGCGGGTGGACGAGGCCTTCGAGCCCGCCCTGCAAGCATTGAGCGATGCCGACCCTGCGGTGCGGCGCGAAGCGGTGGGCGTGCTGGGTTACCTCAAGCGACCCCAGGCCATTGCGGACCTCACCCAGATCGCTGCCCACGACCCGGAGCCCGAGGTGCGGCGGGTGGCGGTGGGGGCGCTGGGCTATGCCGGCGAATCCACCGCCGTGAGCGTACACCCCGCGCTCAGCCGCGCCCTGGTCGACAGCGCCTGGCAGGTGCGCGAGGAAGCCGCCACCACCTTTGCCAAGACCCGGTCTGCGCTGGGTGTGCCCGACCTCATCCGCGCCATGGACGATGCCTACTGGCAGGTGCGCGTGAAGGCCGCGCGCAGCCTGGGCAAGCTCAAGGCCACCGCCGCGGTTCAGGTGCTGAGTGAAGCCACCACCCACGACGTGAGCAACCTGCGCAAGGAAGCGGTGATCGCACTGGGCGAGATCGGTGACACCCGCGCCATTGCGCCGCTGGAACGCGCCTTGAAAGACAGCGACCCCGATGTGCGCAAGCTGGCCAAGCTCGCGCTCACATCGATCCAGATGCACGGCAACCCGGGAGCTGCGTCATGACCCACGTCGTCACCGAAGCCTGCATAGGCTGCAAATACACGGACTGCGTCGCGGTGTGTCCGGTGGACTGCTTTCACGAGGGGCCGAACTTCCTCGTGATCGACCCCGACGTGTGCATCGATTGCGGGGTCTGCATTCCCGAGTGCCCAGTGGAGGCGATTCTGGAAGAGAAAGATTTGAGCCCCGACCAGTTGGAGTACGTCGCGCTGAACGCCGCGCTCGCACCCAAGTGGCCTGTGATCACCTCCACACAAGAGCCCCTGCCCGACGCGGCGCAATGGGCCGAGCGCAAAGACAAGCGCAGTTTGCTGAGCGAAACCGCCTGAGCTCCCGCTCAAGGCCACCCCCCAATCTCCCTTGTTTGAATCAATCAACCCACCTGGAGGTTCTCATGACTGCTATCACCCGTTCCCCACGTCCCCCTTGGTTCAGCCGCCTCTTGCGTCCCGCGATGGGGATGCTGCTGGCTCTGGCCTTGTTGCCCTCGGTGGCCCAGGCACAGGCCAAGAAGGAAGTGACGATTGGCATCGGCACGCAGAACACGACCACCAACACCGTCACCGGTGGCATCGTGCTCAAGGAACTCAAGCTGCTGGAAAAGCACCTGCCCAAAACTGGCAAGTACGCCAACATCACCTGGAAGCTTGACTGGCAGAACTTCACCTCCGGCCCGCCGGTCACCAACGGCATGGTGGCCAACAAGCTGCAGATCGGGATGATGGGCGACTACCCGCTGCTGGTGAACGGCGCCACCGGGCAACAGAACCGTGGCAATGAAACCCAACTGGTCGCCATCATTGCGTACAACGCCTTCGGTTCGGGCAATGGCGTGGTGGTGCACAAAGACAGCCCCTACTACGAACTGGCCGACCTCAAGGGCAAGACGGTGTCTGTGCCGTTTGGCTCAGCGGCGCACGGGATGATGCTGCAGGCCATGCAGGAGCGCGGCTGGCCCAACGACTACTGGAACCTGGTGAGCCAGAGCCCCGAGGTGGGCACCACCAACCTGCAGGAGAAGAAGATCGACGCGCACGGCGACTTCGTGCCCTTCGCTGACCTGCTGCCCCACCGCGGTTTCGCCCGCAAGATCTTTGACGGCGCGCAGACGAAGGTGCCCACCTTCCACGGTGTGGTGGTTCGCAAGGATTTCGCCGACGCCTACCCCGAAGCGGTGGTGGCCTACATCAAGGCCTTGATGGAGGCCAACGACTGGGTGCGAAAGAACCCGAGCATGGCAATGCAGAAGGTGGAAGAGTGGACCAAGATCGAGAAGGAAGTGGGCTACATGTTCCTCGGCCCGAACGGCATCCACACCCTGGACCCGTCCATCAAGCCGCGCTGGCTTGAGACCATCAAGCTCGCGCACGGCGTGCTGTCCAAGCTGGGCCGCGTGAAGGAGTTCGACATCAACGCCTGGGTCAACGAGACCTATGTGCGCCAGGCCTTCAAAGAGCGCGGTCAAGACTACGACGCGCAAAAGCAGACGCTGGCCAACTACGACATCACGGGCCGCGACCCCATCTGCAACCGCATGGTGAGCAACCCCAAGGACGCGGGTGAGATCTGGCTGGAAGGCTCGGTCCCGGTGCCTGTGAGCTCACCCGCCTGCCTGCTGGCGGGGGTGCGGCAGTACCAGGCCGAAGGCAAGAAGGTGTCGGTGGCCTACCTGTTCGACAAGACGCTGGGCATCAAGCTGTTTGCCGACAAGGCCTTCTACTCGGTCAACCTGAGCAAGCCCAAGGCCCCGGCGGTGGTGCCCTTTCTGCTGAAGAAAGACGCCGAAGCCTTCGCTGCCCAAAGCGGCGGCAAGCTGGCCACGTATGCCGAAGCGCTGGCGCTGCCCGCCAGCGACCTGGCCATGAGCGGGAAGTAAGCCATGCGCGCCGCCTCCTTGCTTGACGTGAGCCGTGACCGCATGGCTTACCAACCCGACAACCCCAGCCCGCTCGTGCGCGCCGAAGAGACGCTGGATGCGCCGGCCGCCAACACCCCGGTGGCTGCGGTGACCAGTGTGAAAAACCAGGCCGCGCCTGAAGGCGGCGCGGGCGCCGAGACCCCAGGCATGGCCTTGCTGGTGGCCTTCATGCGGGACCGCATGCGGGGCTGGATCATGGCCGCGATCTCCATCGGCAGCGTGTTGCTGGCCTGGCACCTGGCCACGCACTACCGACTCGACTTCTATGTGCGCTTCGGCAACATCCCCAGCCCGGCGGAGGTGTTCGAGAAGGTGGTCGAGGTCAACCAGTCGACCACTTTCGTCACCAACATCGGCATCAGCGTGCGCCGCATCCTCTACGGCTTTGCCATTGCCGGGGTGCTTGGCATTGGCCTGGGCCTGTTGATCGGCCGCTACCGCTGGTTCCGCCAGATCAGCATGCCTGCGCTGGAGGTGTTCCGTCCGATCCCCGCCATTGCCTGGGTGCCCATGTCCATCATGCTGTGGCCAAGCAACGAGGTCAGTATCGTGTTCATCACCTTCCTCGGCGCCTTCTTCCCCATCCTGCTCAATAGCATCCATGGGGTGGAAGCGATCGACCCGGTGCTGCTGCGAGCCGCCCGTTCGCTCGGAGCGCGTGAACCCACGCTGCTGTTCGAGGTGGTGTTGCCCGCAGCCTTGCCCCACATCTTCACCGGCCTGGCCGTAGGTATGGGGGTAGCCTGGGTGTCCTTGATTGCGGCGGAAATGATCTCGGGCCAGTTCGGCATCGGCTACTTCACCTGGGAGGCGTATTCGCTCATCTCCTACCCCGAAATCGCGCTGGGCATGATCACCATCGGTATCCTGGGGCTGCTGTGCAGCAGCGCGATCCGCCTGACCTCGCGCCTCGCCATGCCCTGGCAGGCATCGGCCTCACCGGGAGAGCGTTCATGAGCGCCGCGCTGGGCCGTTCCCAAGCAAGCTCGCACCGCAGTTCGCAGAGCGAAGGTACCCCAATGAGCGCCGTGATGTCCCCTCCCGAAGTGGCGGTGCGTGGCCTGGTGGAAATGCAGGACGTGTCTATCCAGTTCAAGGTCAAGGGTTCGGCGGTCCAGGCGGTCGACTCGGTCTCCATCCACGTGCAACCCGGTGAATTCGTCTCGCTCATCGGCCCTTCGGGGTGCGGCAAGTCGAGCCTGCTCAACGTGGCGGCGGGTTTCGTGCGGCCCAGTGCGGGCGAGGCCCGGCTGGATGGCGCGCGCATCGAGGCGCCCGGCGCCGACCGCGGCGTGGTGTTTCAGCAGTACTCGCTGTTTCCCTGGATGACGGTGCGCAAAAACGTCGAGTTCGGCATGAAGATCCAAGGCGTGTCGCGCACAGCGCGCGAAACCCGTGCGCGCACCTTGCTCGGGTTGGCAGGCCTGCTGCATTTCGAGAACCACTACCCCGACCAGCTCTCGGGCGGCATGAAGCAGCGTGTGGGCATCGTGCGGGCTCTCTCAACGAGCCCGCAGGTGCTGCTGATGGACGAGCCCTTCGGTGCGCTGGATTCGCAGACCCGGGTGGTGATGCAGGAAATCCTTACCAACATGTGGCAGCGCCTGCGCATCTCGGTGCTGTTCATCACCCACGACATCGACGAAGCGATCTTCCTGTCGGACCGCATCTACGTGATGACGGCACGCCCCGGCCGCGTGAAGGCCGAGATCGTCGTGCCCTTACCCAGACCCCGAACGCCCGAGATGACGGCGACGCCCGAGTTCGCCGCTATGGTCCAGACCATCAAAGGGCTGATTCGCGAAGAGAGCCTGGCCGCCATGGGGGGCGACCTCATGGAAGGCGGCCTGGCCGGTCTCAGCGTGGAGATGGGGCCCCAGGGTGTGGAAGGGTCAATCCAGTGAGCGCCGCCCGGCCGTTCCGAAGGCGCTCAGCTCCGCAGTGCGCAGCACGGAGGGCAGTTCCATGAGCGCCGACAGCGTGCACCCGGTGGACATCGTTCACCACCAGGCGTCGGGCCGGCTCGACATTGGCTGGAGCGACGGTTTGCAGGCCTCCTTGAGCGCGCACGACCTGCGCTGTGCCTGCCGCTGTGCCGCCTGCCTGAAGCTGCGGCGCGATGGCCTTGGCCCCACGTCACCACACACCACGCGCATGACCGAGCTGAACCCGGTCGGTGAGTTCGGCCTGCAGCTCTGCTTTGACGATGGCCACGACCGCGGCATCTACCCGTGGCCCTACCTGCGCGAACTCTCATCCACCCTTGCATTGGAAGCCCGACCATGAGCAATCTGTTCGAAGCCCAGGTGCTGACGGTTCACCACTGGACCGACCGCCTGTTCTCTTTCACCACCACCCGCGATCCGGGCTTTCGCTACCAGAGCGGCCAGTTCGCCATGATCGGCCTCATGGTCGACGGCAGGCCCTTGCTGCGCGCCTACAGCATGGTGAGCCCGCACTACGAGGAGACGCTGGAGTTCCTGAGCATCAAGGTGCCGGATGGTCCGTTGACCTCGCTGCTGCAGCACATCCAGGTGGGCGACACGGTGCTGGTCGGCCGCAAGGCCTCGGGCACGTTGCTCACGCAGAACCTCACGCCCGGACGCCACCTGTACCTGCTGTCCACCGGCACCGGGTTGGCGCCGTTCATGAGCGTGGTCCGCGACCCCGACGTGTACGAGCTGTTTGACAAGATCGTGCTGGTGCACGGCTGCCGGCAGGTGAACGAGCTTGCCTACGAGCACCTGATCACCCACGAACTGCCCCGCAACGAGTGGTTTGGCGAGCAGGCGCGTGCCCAGCTGCTGTACTACCCCACGGTCACGCGCGAGGCGTTTCGCCACCAGGGTCGCATCCCCACGCTGCTCGAAACCGGGCGCCTTCCGCACGACCTCGGCCTCCCTCCGCTGAGCACCTCGGACGACCGCTTCATGCTGTGCGGCAGCCCCGAGATGCTGCGCGACACGCGCGACCTGCTCGACAAGCTGGGCCTGCGCGAAGGCAACATGAGCCAGCCCGGGCAGTACGTGATCGAACGCGCCTTCGTGGACAAATGAAACACCCTCGCGGCGCTGCGCGCCACCCCCTCAAGGGGGCGGCACTGGCCGTCCGACAGAGCCGGCCCGGCGGTGCCCCTGGATGGCGCCGCTTCATGCGGCACGGGTGGCGCTCCGGCACCATGGAAATCTGGCACGCGCGGTCCGACCACCTCGTCAGCCTGTGGCCCGGTGTGGCGCTGTGCGCCGTGATCGCGCTGGCCGCCGTGTTCGTCTCGGGCATGCACGGCGGCCCGCCCATGCTGTACGGCCTGCTCATGGGCGCGGCGTTTCACTACCAAAGCCACGACCCGCGCACGGCACCCGGCGTGGACGCGTGCATGCGCGTGGTGCTGCGGCTGGGCATTGGTTTGTTGGGCGCCCGCATCACGGTCGGACAGATTCAAAGCCTCGGCTGGGCCACCGGCCTCATCGTGGCCCTGGCGGTGGTCAGCACCGTGTTGTGTGGTGTGCTTGTGGCGCGCTGGCTGCGACTGTCGTGGAGCATGGGCTTGCTCGCCGGTGGCGCCACCGCCATTTGCGGCGCCGCCGCTGCGCTGGCCATTGCGGCCGTGCTGCCGAAAGACGAACACCGCGAGCGCAACACCTTGAGCGCGGTGGTACTCGCCACTGTGCTGTCCACCGTGGCCATGCTGCTCTACCCGCTGATGGCCAGCGCGCTGGCGCTGCCGCCCCTGTGGGCAGGTGTTTTTCTAGGGGGCACCATTCACGATGTTGCGCAGGTTGTCGTGGCAGGCTATTCGCTTGGCCAAGAAGCAGGTGATACCGCATCCATCGTCAAGCTGCTTCGGGTAAGCCTATTGGTGCTGGTCGTTTTGGTGATCTCGATCATTGTTGGACGTCTCCCGTCACAAGCGGTGGCGAAGAAAGCGACTGGAAAGTTCAGCCTTCCTGTCCCCAGTTTTCTGGTGCTGTTTGTGATTCTGGTTGGCGTTCACTCGGCAGGCTGGATGTCTCCCTCCTTGCAGGAGAGCATGGCAGCGACCTCACGAGCGTGTCTGATGGTCGGTGTGACCGCACTGGGTATGAAGACGTCGTTTGTTGGACTGGCCCGAACGGGTTGGCGGCCAGCGGCGCTGATGTTCATCTCGACTGTTTGGATCGCCCTGTTTGTGCTGGGTGCAATTGAAGCGGTGATGCACTTCTGAGCTCGGTTTTCTGGATCTGTCGAAAACAAGCCTACTCTGTAAAGTCAAAAGACATCAAAAGTGGAAATCCCATGAAAGTCATCGTCCCCGTCAAACGCGTGGTGGACTACAACGTCAAAGTGCGCGTCAAGGCAGACCAGTCCGGCATGGACCTGGCCAACGTCAAGATGAGCATGAACCCGTTTGACGAGATCGCGGTCGAAGAAGCCGTGCGCCTGAAAGAGAAGGGTGTCGTCACCGAAGTGATCGCCGTCTCCTGCGGCGTCACACAGTGCCAGGAAACCCTGCGCACCGCCATGGCCATCGGCGCCGACCGCGCCATCCTGGTGGAAACGGCTGAAGAACTGCAGCCGCTGGCCGTGGCCAAGTTGCTCAAGGCTCTGATGGACAAGGAACAGCCCGGACTCGTGATCCTGGGCAAACAGGCCATCGACGACGACTGCAACCAGACCGGCCAGATGCTTGCCGCGCTGGCTGATTTGCCCCAGGGCACGTTTGCCAGCAAGGTCGAGGTGGTGGACGGCAAGGTCAACGTGACCCGCGAAGTCGACGGCGGCCTGGAAGTCCTGAGCCTCAGCCTGCCGGCCATCGTCACCACCGACCTGCGCCTGAACGAGCCGCGCTACGTGACGCTGCCCAACATCATGAAGGCCAAGAAGAAGCAGATGGACATCGTCAAACCCGAAGACCTCGGTGTGGACGTGAGCCCGCGCCTCAAGACCCTGAAGGTCAGCGAGCCGCCCAAGCGCGGTGCGGGCATCAAGGTGCCGGACGTCGCAACGCTCGTCGAAAAACTCAAGAACGAAGCCAAGGTCATCTGAAGACCGCTGACATCAACGATCCAGAGGAACACAGAACATGACCGCACTCGTCATTGCCGAACACGACAACGCCAGCATCAAGGGCGCCACGCTCAACACCGTCGCCGCCGCCGCCCAGTGCGGGGGTGAGGTGCATGTGCTGATCGCCGGCTACAACGCCGGCCCGGCCGCCGCAGCCGCGGCCCAGATCGCCGGCGTCGCCAAAGTCATCCACGCCGACGCCGAATACCTGGCACACGGCCTGTCCGAGAACATGGCCGCCCAGGTGCTGGCCATCGCATGGAACTACAGCCACATCCTGTTCCCCGCCACCGCCAGCGGCAAGAACATCGCCCCGCGCGTGGCCGCCAAGCTCGACGTGGGCCAGATCAGCGACATCACCAAGGTGATCGCCGCCGATACCTTCGAGCGCCCGATCTACGCCGGCAACGCCATTGCCACCGTGCAGAGCGTCGACGCCACCAAGGTCATCACCGTGCGCACCACGGGTTTTGATCCGGCAGCCGCCACCGGTGGCAGCGCTGCGGTGGAAACCCAGGCAGCGCTTGCCGACAGCGGCAAGAGCACCTTCCTGGGCAGCGAAATCGCCAAGAGCGACCGCCCCGAACTGACCGCCGCCAAGATCATCGTCTCGGGTGGCCGCGCGCTGGGCAGTGCCGAGAAGTTCAACGAGGTCATGACCCCGCTGGCCGACAAGCTCGGTGCCGCACTCGGCGCGAGCCGCGCCGCGGTGGACGCGGGCTACGCGCCGAACGACTGGCAGGTCGGCCAGACCGGCAAGATCGTCGCGCCTCAGCTGTACGTGGCCTGCGGCATCTCGGGCGCGATCCAGCACCTGGCCGGCATGAAGGACAGCAAGGTGATCGTGGCGATCAACAAGGACCCCGAGGCCCCGATCTTCTCGGTGGCCGACTATGGTCTGGAGGCCGATCTTTTCACCGCTGTGCCACAGTTGATGGAAAGTCTGTAAGGAAGCAGCCCCTTCAAAGATCTGGCAAATCACGTTCGCTATCGAGGCTTTGGCTTGATGACCGCTCAGGGTCGCTATGGAAAGCTTGGCGGGACTCGATGAGTACGCAATCTACGATACCTGAGACGAGTCGCCCCTGCATTCACGAGCGACCATGATGCCTAGCGGTGCGATGGGGTGGGCATCTGTCATGCAACACCTGCAATGCTCAGGCCGTGGTCGATGATTCTTGGAGGAATTCACAGATTGCGTTTCCGAATTCCCTAGGTGCTTCTGCGTTGGGCTGGTGGCCGGCGCCTGGCATGACGTGCAGGCGCGCGCCAGCAATACCGGCCATGATGTGTTCGGAGTGCGCGGGTGGATTGGCGCCATCGTGTTCGCCGACGATGGCCAAGGCCGGACACTTCACATGAGACAGCATGTGCTCGATGCCAACGCGACGCAGAATCGGGGCGGCGGCACGCTGGATGGCAGGGCCGTCGTTGTTGATGAAGGCCTTGTACTGAGCATGCACGTCGGACGCGCGTGCGGGATCGCTCAGGAAGCCGGATCCATACAGTACCGGGGCCAGCAACGGCCACGCACCCGAGGGGTCGCTGGCGTAACTGGCCAGCAGTGATTCATAGCGGGTCAGCTTCTCGACCGGTTCTGCATGGGCGGAGGCGCCGCAGGTTGTGAGCGAACGCACGCGATCGGGCCATTGCGCCGCCACACGGATGCCGACCACGCCGCCCACCGATGACCCCACCCAGTGCGCGGGGCCGATCTGCAGCGCATCCTGCACTGCCATCACATCGGCGCAAAGATTGTCCACGTCGTGACCCCCAAGTGCGCGCGCGCTGCGTCCCATGCTGCGACCGTCGATGGTGATGCAGTGGAAATGGGGTGTCAGCATTGGCAGCTGCGCGGCATACATCTCGCCGCTGAAGAACAGGCCGTGCAGCAACAGCACAGGGGGCAGCGCAGGGTCGCCGAAGCGTTCGACCCACAGTTGGGTGTGATTGGCCTGAATCAGCGGCATGTGGATCTCCTCATTTGGCAGATGGTGGATGGGGTCTGGCGTCTCCGGGGTCAGGCCATGCCGACCCAGGTGTCGATGACATCGGGCTGCGCGCGCAGTTGCGGCACGCTGCCGTGGAATCGGACCTCTCCATGGCCGATCACGAGCACGTCGTCTGCCAGATCGAGGGCGATGTCGAGCTTCTGTTCGATCAGGAGCATGGCCAAGCCCTCGCGTTTCAGGCGCGACAGCGTCTCGGCGACCCGCTCCACCATCTGGGGCGACAACCCTTCGGTGGGTTCGTCCACGATCAGCAGGCGCGGATTGCCCATCAGGGCCCGGCACAGCACCAGCATTTGCTGCTCGCCGCCGGACAGCGCACCCGCGGGCGCTTGGCGACGCTCGCGCAGGCGTGGAAAAAGGTCGTAGCAACGATCCAGATCCCAGGCCGTGGTGGCACCCTGCAGGGGCGCGCGTTGTCCCAGTCGAAGGTTTTCCTCGACGTCGAGCTGCCCGAAAACTTCGCGGTTTTCAGGGACATAGCCGATGCCGGCACGGGCAATCCGAAAGGCGCGTTCGTGCACCAGTTCACGGTCCATGAAGCGCACCGAACCGTGGCGAGTCACGCGGCCCACCAGCGCGCGGGCGACGGTCGAGCGGCCTGCGCCATTGCGGCCGACCAGCGTGAGAACGCGGCCTTCACCCAGGCTGAGATCGAGTCCGAAGAGCACCTGACTGGCTCCATAGAAGGCATTGAGCCCACGTACTTCAAGCATCTTCCATGGCCTCCTGCGCCTGGTGCTGACCAAAATAGGCGGCGCGCACCGCGGGATGACTGCGCACCACTTCAGGGGTGTCCACCGCGATGACCTGCCCATACACCAGCACGGCGATGCGGTCCGCCAGATCGAAGACCACGTTCATGTCGTGTTCGATCATCATCAGGGTGCGCCCTTCACTGATGCGGCGCACGAGCGAAATCACGCGTTGGGTCTCGGCACGACTCATCCCTGCGGTCGGTTCGTCCAGCAACACGCAGCGCGGGTTGCCCACCACCGTCATGCCGATTTCCAGCAAACGCTGATCGGCGTAGCTCAGGTCGCGGGCCGGTGTGTCTTCGCGCGGACCCAGCTCAAGCATTTCCAGCAATTCGTCCACCTGGTTCGCCAGCGGGCGATGATGTGAGAGTGATGACAGCAACCCCAGGCGCTGACCCTGGGACCACATGGCGCCAATGCACAGGTTCTCGCGCACGCTCAGTGCGCCAAACAGGTTGCTCACCTGGAAGCTGCGGCCCAGGCCAGCGCGTG
This sequence comes from Betaproteobacteria bacterium HGW-Betaproteobacteria-9, assembly GCA_002842215.1. Classification (GTDB taxonomy): domain Bacteria; phylum Pseudomonadota; class Gammaproteobacteria; order Burkholderiales; family Burkholderiaceae_C; genus Hydrogenophaga. Next base: position 14,529 of record PHCC01000010.1, read on the forward strand.
CCAGGCGGTAGGGTGGTTGGCCCGTCACGTCGACACCATGCAGGTGGATACTGCCGGCATTGGGCGAAAGCTGCCCCGAGATGAGGGCGAACAGTGTGGACTTGCCGGCGCCATTGGGACCGATCAATGCCAGCCGTTCACCTTCGCGCACCTCAAGGTTGGTGCCACGGATGATTTCGGTGAGGCCGAACGACTTGCGCAGGTTCCTAAGTTCAAGGGCATTCATCGCATGCCTCCTGCGCGGTGAAGCGCGCGTGCCAGCCACAGCGTGACGGCGAGTCCCGAGCCCAGCAGCATGGTCTGCAGGGCGGTCGGCCCGAGATGCTGCCAGCCGGGCAGCTTCGTGGGCTCGCCCAAGGCCAACTGATAGGCGGTCTCGGTGAAGATCACCAGCAGTGACGAAAAACCGAGGACAAGCGCGGCGGTCCTGGCTGTCGCGCCGTCGCTTGCGCGGCGCATCCAGGCGACTTTGGCCAGACCCACGATCCCCTCTGGTGCCAGCCACACCACGGTGACGAAAACAAATCCGTAGTAGAAGAGCCAGGCGCGGGTCCATTCGGACACGACGCTTTGCATCACCGTCAGAAAGGTCGCACCGACCAGCGGCCCCAGCGTGCTGCCCACGCCGCCGATCACCGTTAGCAACAGCACGTTGGCCGAGGTATGCAGCGACACAGCGTCCACCGTCACGATTTCATATGCCAGCGCAGACAGCGTACCGGCAACACCCGCGAGCGTGCTGGCCACCAGGTAGGACGCCCAGCGCACGTTGGCGGTGCAAAAGCCCGAAAACTCGGCGCGCTGGGGGTTCTCCCTCACCGCCAGCGTGGCCATGCCAAAGGGGGTGCGTGCGATCCAGTGCACGGCGGCGAGCACGGCCAACGACCACGCGGCGGTGAGCAGCAACTGCGCGTCGGCGCGACCGTAGTCGATGCCCAACAGCGACGCGACCTCCGTGCGTCGCAACGTGACGCCGGCTTCGCCTCCGAAAAATCCGGGGAACATCAGAAAGCACGCTGCGACAAGCTCACCCAGGCCCAGCGTCACCATGGCGAAGGCGACGCCGCTACGCCGTGTGACCGGGTAGCCGAGCACCAGGCCGCAGACCAGGCCGACGGAGGCACCCACCAGAGGCAACAGTTCATACACTGGCCATCCGCCGGCCAGCCAGCGCACGGCATGCGCCGTGATGAAGGCCGCGAGCCCGAAATTCACGGCGTGCCCGAAGGACAGCATGCCGGTGCGCCCGAACAGCAACTGATAGCTCAGCCCGAAGCTCCACAGAACCATGACCTGGGTGGTCAGCTGGACGACAAAACTGCCACCCAGCATGGCGACAGACAGCGTCACCGCGAGAAACGCGGCGACGCCCAACCTGGAAGCATGGGTCATCAGGCGTCCCTCCGTCCGAACAGGCCACGGGGGCGCAGCAACAGCATGGCCACCATCAGTGCATAGGGTGCGATGGGCGCGAACTGCGAGATCTTGATCTCGGCCAGGGCGGCCGGTGCGTGCAGGGCCAGGGGGGCGATGGCCTGGCCCAGGCGCAGGTCTACGGCAATCAGCAGCGTCTGCAGCATACCGATGAGCAGGGCAGCCAGGAATGCGCCCTGGATCGAACCCAAACCACCGATGACGACCACCACGAACACGATGGTGCCGAGTTGGGCCGCCATCGAGGGTTCGGTGGTGAGCGCCGCGCCCCCGATCACACCCGCCAGGGCCGCCAGCGCACTGCCCAGACCGAACACCCACATGAAGACCCGGTCCGTGTCGTGCCCCAGGTTTTCGACCATCATCGGGTGCGTCAGCGCGGCCCGGACGATGAGCCCGACGCGGGTGTGGGCCACGAGCAGGTACAGGCTGCCCAGGGCGGTTGCGGCGACGAGCACCATGAAGCCCTTGTAGGCCGGATAAGGTGTGCCGAACCAATGGAACAGGCTGCCTTCCAGCGCAGGTGGAAAGTGGTGATCGACGACGCCGGCGCCCCACACCAGCTTGACCGCCTCCTCGATGAGGAACGCGAGCCCGAATGTGAACAGGAGCTCGGCGACGTGGCCGCGGGCGTGCAGCGGACGCAGCAGCCAGCGCTCCAGCGCGCAACCCAGCAGCCCTACGAGCAGCGGGGCGACCACCACTGCGATACCGAAGCCCAAGGGTTGCGCCAGTGCATAGCCCACGTAGGCGCCGAGCATATAGAGGCTGGCATGGGCGAAGTTCATGATGCCCATCAGGCTGAACACAAGGGTCAGCCCGGCGGCCAGCATGAACAGCAGGAAGCCGTAGGTCAGGCCGTTCAACAAAGAGGAAGCGATGACGTCCATCAGTGATCCATTGCGTTGGTCCGGGTGTCGCTCACGCGGCTTATCTGGATGGGCGTTTCATCTGGCAGGCCATCACCGGTGCGGTCTCGGTGGCGGCAATCTTCGCGTCGGTCCGGAAGCCCAGTGGCAGGCCTTCGATGCCGTGTTTGACCTTCTTGCCATCCACCGGCTCGAAGGTCTGGATGAACAGCGGAGCGAGCAACTGGTGGTCCCCCGCGCGCATCTCCACTTCGCCGAAGGCACCCTGCGTTTTCAGGCCTTCAAGCGCAAAGGCCACGCGCTTGGGCTCGACCGAGCCGGCCTTGCGCACCGCGTCTCCCATCAGGCCCACCACCTCGATCACGCCGCTGTGGAAGATGTCGGTTTTGGGGTATTTGGCCTTGAAACCGTCATGAATGGCTTTCATGCGCGGCGACATGGCATTCGTTTCCCATGTGCCGACCAGTCGCAGGCGGTCAACGCCCGCCGCGCCCACGGCGGTGGGCGCACCCAGCGCGTTGCCGTAGTAGGTGTAGAACTTGACGTTCAGGCCGGCGTCCTTGGCGGCCTTGATGAGCAGCACCAGGTCCTGACCGAAGTTGCCGGTGATCACGGTGTCCGCGCCTGTGGCCCTGATCTTGGCGACGTAAGGCGCGAAGTCCTTGGTGCGTCCGATCGGGTGACGCTCTTCGCCCACGATGGCGATGTCGGGCCGCATTGAGCCAAGGTAGCGCTTGGCCGAGGCCTCGACCTGCTGCCCGAAGCTGTAGTCTTGGTTGATCAGGTACACCTTTTTCACCGCCGCATCGCGCGTGATGTAGGACGTCAGCGCAAACATGCGCATGTGCACATGCGGATCGAACCTGAAATGCCAGAACGAGCAGCGCGACTCGGTGAAGTCGGGATCGATCGCCTGATGGTTCAGGTACAGCACCTCGCGTCCGGGATTGCGTTCGTTGTAGGTGTTCACCGCCTCGATCAGGCCGGAAACGATGGCCGAACTTCCCCCGCCGGTGAAGTACTGGATGCCGCGCTCGGTGGCCTGACGAAAGATGTTCAGCGCTTCCTGGGCCTTGCCCTGGGCATCAAACACCGAGATCTCGAATTGGATGTCCTTGTTGTGCGCATTGAATTCATCCACGGCTGCCTGTAGCGTGTGCACGTTGGTTTCGCCCTGGCTCTGAAACGGGCCAGACAGCGGTTCGAGCTGGGCGATTCGGACGATCTGCTGTGCCCAGGCATTGGCGCCCGAGAGCGCTGAAGCGGCGGCCAGGGACCAGGCCGCGGCGTTTCGGATGAACCGGCTCGTGGCCCCTGTCCGGGTCAGAGCGGATGGGTTGGGTATTGATGGTTTTTTCATGATGCTTGTCTCCTCACGACGGGTTGGGGAAGGCGGGTGGCATCTTGTCGATGCCACCCGTTGCATGGGAAGTCTATGGTGTGATAATCTATCAGTCAATCAAAAATTAAATTATCGATAACTTTTATGACGTTCACAGACCTGATGACTGAAGTGGCAAGCTGGAGCCGCATCGACGAAGCCCTGTCCATTCATGCGCGGCGTACGCCTGACGCCGTGGCTGCCAGCTTTGAAGGGCGCCACTGGAGCTGGGCTGAGTTCAACGCGCTGGTCGAGAAAGCTGCGCAGGCACTGATGGCGGCCGGTGTCGCCCCCGGGGACCGGGTTGCATTGCTCAGCACGCCGAGACCTGAATACCTTCTGGTTCTCATGGCGGTCAGTCGCGTCGGAGCGGTCTATGTCGGCCTGAACCCGCGCTACACGGCCAATGAGGTGGCCGAGATCGTCGAACGCGTCAGACCCCGTTTACTCATCACGCTGCGTGCCTTCGAAGGCCAGGACTTCCTGGCGCTGATCGACGCCATGGCCGGTAACACTGCGCTCCCTGAAGTGGTTTCCTTTGACAGCATGGAAGGCTGCGCCGATGGCTTGCAGGTCATCGGCTGCTTGCCGCCGCCTGCGCCTGACTCACTGGACCCACAGACGCGGTCGGCCTTGTCGGATACGGCAGCAATCGTCTTCACCTCCGGCACGACTGGGCGGCCCAAGGCCGCCATGCTGACGCACCGCGGTCTGCTGCATGCGGCCGTAGTACAGCATCTGCGTCTGAATCCGGCGGTGCCGCGCATCCTGTGCAACCTGCCGATCAACCACGTTGGGTGCCTGATGAACCTCACGCTCGCAGGCCTGGTGGGTGGGGGCAGCGTGGTATTCCTGCAGCGCTTCTCTGCTGCGCACACCCTGAAGCTGATCCATGACGAGCACGTGAACTGCTGGCTGCAAGTGCCGGCCATGTACCACGAATGCGTGCGTGATGCCACTTTCGATCCGAAGGCGCTTGGCCATCTGCACAGCATCTGCATCGGTGGCGGTGCGGCGTCCGCTCAGACCATCGCGAAGCTGCGCGAAATCGGTGTACCGCTGTTTGTCGAATATGGACAGACGGAGACCTCGAGTTCGGCTGCCTATTCCGACGCAGACGCTGATGACGACGTGTTGAGTCAGTGCATCGGCCGGTTTGATCCCCATTTCGAGTTCCGGATCGCCGATAAGGACGGCCAGCCGTGTGCCATGGGTGAAATGGGGGAAATCCAGGGGCGCGGAAAGCTGATCTTCGCCGGTTACTACGGTGACCCGCAGGCCACGCGTGATGCTTTTACAAGCGATGGCTGGCTGCACACAGGTGACCTCGCCCTGCAGCGCCCGGATGGCAACGTGATGATCCAGGGCCGGCTGAAGGAGATGATCAAGAGCGGTGGATACAACGTGTATCCCCGCGAGGTCGAGCTGGTGCTCGAGAGCCATCCTGGCATCGGCCAAGTGGTTGTGGTTGGTCTTCCGGACGAGCGCTATGGCGAGGCCGTGCATGCCGTGATCACCTGGCGAGGAGAGGCGGTCGGGCGCGAGGAGCTGATCGCTTTGTGCCGGAACAGGCTTGCCAACTACAAGGTACCCAAGAGCTTGCGCGTCGTGGACGCTTTTCCGTTGCTGCCCAACGGAAAGATCAACCGCGTGGAGACACGCGAGATGGCCGCCGGACTGCCGGAACTGGGCCCAGCACCGCGGACCTGCCGCACACAAACCCACTAACCACAGGGAAACCTCATGATCAAACTTTTCGAAGATGACAACGCCTTGGCCCTCCTTGGGCGGGAAATCGGGATCTCACGCTGGATCGAGGTGCCACAACAGCGCATCACCGAATTCGGCCATGTCACGGAGGATCCCGACCGGATGCACATTGATCCCGAATGGGCAGCCGTTCACAGCCCGTTTGGCAAGACATTTGCCTTTGGATTCCTCACCGTGTCCTTGCTCACGCGCATGGTCAACGACATCGTGGCGCGACCGTCTGATGAGCTGTCGACACTCAACTATGGCTTTGACCGGTTGCGCATGCTCTCGCCGGTGCTGGTGGACGACCGCATCCGTGGCCACTTCGTCCTCAAGGCAATGAGCCTGCGTTCGCCTACGCAGTTCCGCGCGGTGTACGACGTGACGGTGGAGATCGAAGGCCGCGCGAAGCCTGCGCTGGTGGCCGACTGGATATCGGTCACCAACGTGGCGCAGCCCCGCAAACTGCTGCCAGTCGGCGGCCCATCGGCGGAGGTACCCGTATGACAGCGCCGCAATCTTGCCTTGAAGTGCCGGCCGGATACGCGACGCCATGGGTGGTGGGGCCGGGCGATTCGGTGGTCCTGCACGCGAGCCTGCCGCATGCCACCCAGGTGGATATCGTGCGTCTGGGCTGCATCAATGCCGAGCGGAGCCCGGACGGGCGCCCGTTCGGTCCTGTCGAACGCATCACGCCGGTGCAGGCTGCGCCAGCGGGCATCCATGGACCGGCCTTGCAGCCGCTGGTGGCCGGTGCGCAGGTCAATGCTGAATGTGCGAGTCTGCCCGAATGGATCGACTGCTGTCTGGTGCTGGCGGTGCAGCGCATGGCCCGCGGGGCGCCAGGACATGTGCTTTCGTTACTCAATGCCGCTGGTGCAGGCATTGTCATCGAGCTCAAGGTGCACTCGCGGCAGGCAGCAGTCCTGTCCATCACCCTGCAGCCTGGTGGCAAAGTGCTGCAGGTTCCGCTGCCGAGCGGTGAATGGCAGGTGCTGGTGCTGGACTTCGTGCCCGATCCTGAAAAACAGGGGAATTCGTTGCTGCGCGCACGCACGGCTTTGTGCCGCGCCACGGTGCCCGACGGTGTGGCAGCGGCCTGGACCGAGCGCCATCTGCACGCGTGTGTGCTGCCTGAGGGCGGCCCGACGCATCTGCACCTGGGCACCCGGCCCGGTCATCAGGCCAGCGCCGACGCGCGCCTGGACCTGCTGTCGGTGTTGCCGAGGTCACAGGTCGACGCCTTGTCTCCCGTCGACCTGCTGACTTGTGAAGACCACGGCGGTGTTCTGCAACGGTCGACCTGGGAGCGGACGGCTTTGGTCGATCTCGACGGCGTCTGCCTGCTGAGAGCGCGCATGGGAAAGGGCTCCAGTGTGCAAGACCTCGCCCAGCGCGCCGCGCTGTCCGAGCCACAGCGCCCCTATGCCGCCGTGCGTGGCGTGCGCTGGGATGGCAGGTTCCAGGATCCGCAGCGGGCACCGGCACATTATTCGGCGCTGCACTTCAATGCCGACACCCTGCTCGATGCCCACTGGTCACCGACGACAACATGGCGAGTTCCTGACGACCTGGACAGCGGAAGTTATGCGTTTCGTCTGCGCACCGCCAGCGAGCCCGAGCTCGAACCGGTTTATGTCAGCTTTTTCGTCAGCGGGGTCTCAAGACCACGCCACCGCGTCGCGGTGATGCTGCCCACCTTCACGTACCTGGCCTATTCCAACGCGCCAGAGGACATGCGTGGCCCCGTCATCACCGAGGCTGAACATGTGGCCGAGCGCCGGCTCGATGCGTTGCACCCGGCCCACGGCCGCTCCATCTACGAGCGGCATGCCGATGGACAGGGCGTGCTATGGGCCAGCAGCCGACGACCGCTGTGGAGCGTGTCTCCTGGCCACCGTCCCTGGGGCCTGGTGGCCGACAGCTGGTTGATGGACTGGCTGGAGGCACAAGGACAGGGTTTCGACGTCATCACCGATCACGACCTTCACCGTCTGGGTGAGGTGGCCCTTCAACCCTACAGTGTGGTGCTGACGGGTCACCACCCCGAATACACCAGCACGGCCATGTGGGACGGTCTGTGGCGCTATTTGCAGGGGGGCGGCCGGCTGCTTTATCTGGGCGGCAATGGCTTTTACTGGCGCACGGCCTGCGACGAGGATGCAGAGGCGATCGAGGTGCGCCGCGCCGAAGACGGAACCCGTCCCAGCATCTCTGCGCCCGGTGAATACCATTGCGCTTTCACCGGCGAGTATGGGGGGCTGTGGCGCCGGCTCGGACGTGCGCCGCAAGAGATCGTGGGTCTGGGCATGGCGGCACAGGGCTTCGAGCGTGCAGCGCACTACCGCAAGAACGCCGACGCCCATGCGCCGGAAACGGATTTTGTCTTCGAGGGGGTTGACGCTGACACGTTCGGCCATTCCGGCTGGTGGGGAGGGGGCGCGTCAGGCTGGGAAATCGATCGCAGCGACGCCGACCTGGGAACACCCGTGCAAACCTGGTGGCTGGCGCGCTCCGAGGGTCATGCGGCAAGCATGCTTCGCACCAAGGAGGAGCTGCTGTCCTACATACCACCGTTCGACGACGCCAAGGCGCGTTCCGATGTGGTCCTGGTTCCCATGGGGCAGGGCGACGTGTTTTCCGTGGGCAGCATGACCTGGATTGGCTCATTGCACGGGGCCGGGCGCGAGTCCACGGATGTGGCGAGAATAACGACCAACGTCATCCGACGCTTTCTGGACCCTTTGCCGTTGCCTCGCAAGGCGACCTCTGAATGATGAATCCACACATTTCCGTCCCCCACGCCATGGTGGCCACCACTGTTTCACGGGCAGCGTCATGGTGAGTGAACGCATCAGCGCCAAACGCGCCGTGCTGCGCCAGCGCATCATCGACGTGGCGTTGGAGGCGTTTTCCTCACGCGGCTTCGAGGCCACGACCACCGCCGACATCGCCGATACGTTGCAGATGACCGGCCCGTCGCTGTACCACTACTTCCGCACCAAGGAAGAGCTGCTTTTCGCCTGCATGGATCACATCCTTGAGCAGCTCCATACCAGCGTCACCACGGCGGCCGCAGGCGAAGGCACAGTACGCGAGCGCATGGTCCGGGTGCTGCAGGCGCAACTCAAGGTGGAGATGGGCAGCGGAGGAGCTGCATCGCTAGTCAATGCCCATCTGTACGGTCCGCAGTACCTGACCGCGGTGCTGTCGACCGAACGCCGTGAGGCCTTGCGCCTGCGTCAGCGTGCCTTGGTGCAGGTGTTTCGTGAACTGATTGACCAGGGGGTCGCCAGTGGCGAGTTCGTGGTGGCCAACACACGGGTCACGGCCTTCAACGTGCTGGCCGTGGTTCAGTACTCCAGCGTCTGGTATCGGCCCAAAAAAGGGCTGCGCCTGACCGATCTGATCGAGGCCCAGGTGGCCGCAGCCATGCAACTGCTGGGCATCCCGGCGACCGACCCGATGTTGGAGCCTAAGCCTGCACGCAAGGGGCGACCATGAGTTTCGGCATCCTGATCTATCCCGGGGTGGAGGAGCTCGATTTCCAGGGGCCCTGGGAAGTGGTGGGCATGTGGCACAGGTATGCCGGTGGGCCCGCTCCATGTCTCGTGGCGCGCAGCCTTGATCCGGTGCGTTGTGCGCATGGCATGCGCGTGTTGCCCGATACCGATTTCGCCGGTGTGGGGCCGCTCACACATCTGCTGATTCCCGGCGGATTCGCAGCCTTCGAAGAAATGGAACAGGCCGACCTCATGACGTTTGTACGCCAGAACGCAGACGCCGGCGCAACCATGATGTCTGTGTGCTCGGGCAGCTTCATCTTGCTGGCCGCTGGTGTATTGGAGGGGCGACGCGCCAGCACCAACTGGAAGGTTGTGGACAAGCTGCGGGAAGCTGGCGTCGAGGTGGTCGAAGAACGCTACACGCAAGATGGCATGGTCTGGACGTCTGCCGGTGTCTCGGCAGGCATCGACATGCTGCTGGCCTATATCTCGAAGACGCAGGGCGAAGAGGTGGCGGGCACTGTCCAGATGCACGCGGAGTATTTCCCCGAAGGTCGTATCTATGGGCCAACACGTGAGGCGTACCCCTTGCCCGCGTACGTGAGGCGCAACTGACCATGTCCGAACGCCTGGAGGTTCCCGCCCGCACGGTGTGGGCCAGGACGCTGGCCTACTCGCGCGCTGTCAGGGTCGGGCGCCATGTGCTTGTCTCGGGCACGCTGCCGGTGGACGAAGAGGGGCGGCTTGTGGGGGGCGACGACGCGTTCCTCCAAGCACAGCAGGTATTGAAGCTGATGCTGGACGCGCTGTCCAAGGCTGGGGCCGCCACCGGCGACGTGGTGCGTCTGCGTATCTATCTTCGCGACATGGAAGACCTGTCCGCCGTCGCGGCAGCCCAGTTCGCCATCTTCGAGCATGTGCGACCCGTTTGCACCGTGGTGCACTCCAGACTCGCCCAGGACCATTTCCGTGTCCAGATGGAGGCAGACGCCATATTGCCGGTGCATCGAGCGACTCGATCCGGGACCTCTGCGGCATGACCGCAGGGCGATCCATGGCCCCGAGGTGGCCGGATACCCACTGAAGACCGACCCGCCATCCCGGTGTCGGTTGATGATGGCCCCCTTTCGGGGGTAAAAAAGTTATTGATAACTAAAAAAATAATTGACTGATAGATAAAAATTCGTCATCATCCCGAACATGAATCCGAATGATGGCGACATTGACCGGTCCGGCGCCGTACCGGGTGCTCTGGGCGAAAAAGCACCGACCAGGGTCAACCCGCTGATACAGGCACTTCGTGCGCGAAGCGCCGAGTTCACAAGCCTGCGGCGAGACCTGCATCGACACCCTGAGCTGGGCCTGGCAGAAGCGCGTACATCGCAGAAGATCGCCGACTGCTTGACCCAATGGGGCTACGAGGTTCACCGGGGCCTGGCGACGACGGGCGTGGTGGGAACCATGCGACGTGGCAACGGCCGCAGGCGCCTGGGGTTGCGTGCCGACATGGATGCGCTGCCGATACGTGAGGCAACAGGCCTTGACTGGGCGAGCCAGCATGACGGCGTGATGCACGCCTGTGGTCATGATGGCCACACGGCGATGCTGTTGGCCGCGGCACGCCATCTGGCCATCGACGCCTCTTTTTCGGGCACGCTGCATCTGATCTTTCAGCCAGCGGAGGAGCACCCGGGCGGCGCACGGCTGATGGTCGAGCAGGGTTTGTTCGAACGCTTTCCGTGTGACGCCATCTTTGCGATGCACAACATGCCGGGTGTCGAACAGGGGCGGCTGGTTTTCCGGGACGGCGCGATGATGGCCTCGTCCGATGACGTGACGATCACACTGCATGGGCGGGGCGGCCATGGTGCGACACCGCATCGCGCCGCCGATCCCGTCGTCGCTGCCGCGGCCACCGTGATGGCGCTGCAGACCATTGTGTCTCGCAACGTCGATCCGCAGCAGGCCGCGATCATCACCGTGGGCGCCCTGAATGCCGGGCGCGCCAACAATGTGATTCCGGACCGCGCCACGCTTGAACTCAGCGTGCGCGCGCTGGACCCCGCTGTACGCGATGTACTGGAGGAGCGCATCCGTGTGCTCGTCCAGATGCAGGCGGAAAGCTTCGGCCTGCGAGCCACGGTGGACTACCGGCGAGACTATCCCGTGCTCGTCAACTCGCCGCGCGAGACGGAGTTCGCACGCGAAGCGGGTGCCGATCTGCTGGGGGAGGAGGGCATCGAACGCCAGGGCCCCTCGCTGACCGGCAGCGAAGACTTTGCAGTGATGCTGCAGCAGTGTCCTGGCAGTTACGTCCTCATCGGCAACGGTGCTGGCGAAGGGGGGTGTGACCTGCACAACCCCGGCTACGACTTCAATGACCACAACCTTGCGATCGGCGCGGCTTTCTGGGTGAGGTTGGCCGAGCGCTTTCTTTGCGACTGAACGGAGACATCATGAAACTCAATCGACGCCAAATCCTTGCGGCCGGCGCCCTGGCCTGCGGACTGCCATTGCCCGCTTGGGCGCAGGGTGCACGGGCACTCAACATCGCCATCTTCCCTGAGCCACCCTCGATCCTCGCGGCCTACGGTTCCATTGGACCGGCGCAGATGGTCAACGGCAACATCTATGAAAGCCTGCTGCGCTTCGACGACAAGCTGAGCCCTCAGGCGAACCTTGCCATCGAGTGGGCCCTCTCCAAGGACTTTCTCACCTACACGTTCAAGCTCAAGCACGGGGTCACCTGGCACGACGGCAGGCCCTTCACGGCCGACGATGTCGTGTTCACCGCTGACAAGTTCATGCGGCAGCTCAACCCGCGCTTTCGGCTCGCATTGCAACAGGTGCAGAGCATCAAGGCGCTGGATGCGCACACGGTGGAGTTTCGCCTGAGCGAGCCTTATCCGCCCTTTCTGCAGCTATTTGACGTCAGCACTTTTCCGATCGTGCCCAGGCACCAGTTCGAAAACGTCGATCTCTCGCGCCCACCGCAGTTCACCCCCATCGGTACCGGCCCCTACAAGTTCAAGGAATGGCAGCGGGGCTCATTCATTCAGCTGGTCCGCAACGACGCCTACCACGTCAAAGGCCTGCCGGCCGTCGAGGCTGTGTACTTTCATGTGATTCCCGATGCGGCCTCCCGCGCCGCGGCCTTCGAGTCTGGCCGCATCGACGTGCTCCCGGGCGGCACGGTCGAGTACTTCGACGTCGGGCGCTTGGCCAAGCTGCCCGGCGTGAGCGTGACGACCAAGGGTTGGGAGAAGCTCTCGCCGTTGGCTTGGCTGTGGATCAACCACCGTGTTCCCCTGCTGCAGGACGTCCGGGTGCGGCGGGCACTCATGCACGCGATCGATCGTGAAGCGCTCGCCAAGATCGCCTGGCAGGGCTTCGCAACGCCGGCCACCGGTCCGCTCAATCACCTCACCCCGTTTCATACCCCGCAGGTGCGCAGCTACCCGCACGACGCAGTGAAGGCCAGGCAGTTGCTGACCGACGCCGGGTACAAGGGTGAACCGGTGCGCCTGCTGGGTCTTCCCTACGGTGAAGTCTGGACACGCACCGCCGAGATGGTCAAGCAGAACCTGCTGTCGGCCGGATTCAACGTGCAACTGGTCAGCGCCGATTTGCCGGGTGTCATCTCCCGTCAGTCCAACTGGGACTTTGACCTCGCGTTTTCCTACTTCTATCAGTATGGGGATCCATCCGGTATCTCACGCAACTATGTGGGCAGCGAGATACGCAAGGGATCGCCGTACAACAATGTCGGTGGCTACCAGAACCCGAAGGTGGACGCGCTGTTCGAGCGCGGCGCGCGCGAGAGCGACCCCAGGAAGCGAGCCGAGATCTATGCCGAGGTGCAGCGCATCATGGTTGATGATGTTGCGGCAGCCTGGCTGCTGGAGCTGAACTTCCCGACGGTCTACCGCTCACGCATCGACAACCTTGTCAACAGTGCCCTGGGCCTGAATGACAGTTTGGCGCGAGCGAGCGTTCGCGGCTGAACCAGGGAACCCCGCCGCAATGAACAAACTTGGGTTCCTCGCGCGTCGCCTGCTGCAAGGCGCGGCCATGCTGCTGGCGATCGCGGTGATCAACTTCATCCTGATACGGATGGCGCCCGGCGACCCGGCCATGGTGATGGCCGGTGAAGCCGGCGCTGGCGACGAGCAGTTTCTGCAGCAACTGCGTGAACGCTTCGATCTCGATCGTCCACTGCCCGCGCAGCTCGGCAGCTATGTCGGCCATCTGCTGCACGGCGATCTGGGCATCTCGTACCGCCAGCAAGCGCCGGTGTTGGATCTGATCCTGGAGCGGCTACCGGCCACCTTGCTGCTCACCGGATCGGCGTTCGCGCTGTCACTGGCGTTGGGCGTGGCCATTGGCGTCTGGGCGAGCAGCAAGGTCGGAACCTGGAAAGACAGTGCGATCAGCCTGCTGGCCACGCTGTTTTACGCCACCCCGTTGTACTGGCTGGCATTGCTGGCCGTACTGGTGTTCGCGCTGTGGTTGCCCTGGTTCCCGCCGCTGGGCCATCAGAGCGTTGGTGCGGGCTACAGCGGAATGGCGCATGTGCTCGACGTCGCTCACCATCTGGTGTTACCCACCCTCGTGCTGGCGATGTTCTACATGGCCATCTATGCCCGCATGACGCGTGCGGCCATGCTGGAGGTGGCCGGGCAGGATTTCGTCAAGGCCGCCCGGGCGAAGGGCCTGACACCCGGGCGCATTCTGCGAGCGCATGTGTTGCGCAACGCGCTGCTGCCCGTGGTAACGATGGCTGGTCTGCAGGCCGGGGCGATGGTGGGTGGTGCCGTCCTGATCGAGACCGTGTTCGCCTGGCCCGGGATTGGACGCCTGCTGTTCGAGGCGCTTGCGCAGCGCGACTACAGCCTGCTACTGGGCACCTTTCTGTTTACCGCGGCGCTCGCCGTCATCTTCAACATCGTGACCGACTTCGTCTATACGCTGGTCGATCCACGGATCGAAATGTCATGAACAACGGATTCCTGCGCCGGTTCCGGCGCAACCACGGCGCGGTCGTCGGCGTGGTCGTTCTGCTGCTGGTCGCATTCGGTGCGTTGGCGGCGCCCTGGCTGTGCAGTCATGATCCGTGGGCGCTGGTGCAACTGCCGTTCGTTCCGCCCGGTACCCATTCCGACCTCCCACTGGGGTCGGACGCGCTCGGTCGCGATGTCGCCTCCGGGTTGCTGTATGGCGCGCGTGTGTCAGTGCTGATCGGCCTGGTTGCGACCACGATGGCATTGCTGCTCGGTGTCGGTCTGGGGGCGGTCGCTGGCTACCACGGCGGCTGGGTGGATGCGATGCTGATGCGCCTCACCGAAATCTTCCAGGCGATCCCGGGCTTTGCCTTCGCGATTGTTCTGGTGGCGATCTTCCAGCCCTCGGTGCAGTCCATCGTCTGCGCGATCGCGATCGTCTCCTGGCCGCCGGTGGCCCGGCTCGTGCGGGGCGAGTTCCTGTCGTTGCGCGAGCGCGAGTTCGTGGCGGCCGCACAGCTCTCAGGCCAGGGCAGCGCGAAGATCATCTTCACGCAAATCCTGCCCAATGCCATTCCGCCCATCGTGGTCATGGGGTCGTTGATGGTGGCCAGCTCCATCCTTCTCGAGTCGGCCCTGAGCTTTCTTGGCCTGGGCGACCCTGAGCTGATGAGCTGGGGCTACATGGTCGGTGCCGCGCGCACCGCGTTGCGCCAGGCCTGGTGGGTGGCGGTGTTTCCCGGCATGGCGATCATGCTGACGGTGCTTTCCCTGAACCTCGTTGGCGAAGGCCTGGCCGATGGTCTGAACACGCGGCTCGACGGGAGGCTGCGTTGAGCGCGCCGGTGCTGCAGGTGCAGGGCCTGTCTATCTGTTTGCCACGGGGGGGCGACCGTGCGCTGGCGGTCGAGGGTGTGGACCTTTCCCTGAATGCAGGCGAGACCCTGTGCGTGGTGGGCGAGAGCGGATCGGGCAAGTCCATGATCGCCAATGCCGTGATGGGGTTGTTGCCGAAACCGGGAGTCGCTCCGGTGGCTGGTCGCATCCTCTTCGAGGGGAATGATCTGCTGGCACTCGACGAGGTCGAAATGCGCGCATTGCGTGGCCAGCGCATCGGCATGGTCTTCCAGGAGCCGATGACTTCCCTGAACCCGCTGATGCGCGTGGGCGACCAGATTGGGGAAGTGCTGGACGCGCACCAGTCACTGCCCGCGGCAGAACGGGACGCGCGCATCATGGCCGCATTGCGCGACGTGGGGCTGCCTGAACCCGAACTGATCGCGCGTGCCTACCCGTTCCGGTTGTCTGGCGGTCAACGCCAGCGTGTGATGATTGCCGCCGCGCTGGTGCTTGAGCCCACGCTGCTGATTGCCGACGAGCCCACGACGGCGCTGGACGTCACGACGCAGGCGCAGATCCTCGCACTGATGGGCGAGCTGCAGCAGCGCAAGGGCATGGCCTTGCTGTTCATCACCCATGATTTCGGCGTCGTCGCCGAAATCGCCGACCATGTGGCGGTGATGCAACTGGGCCGTGTGGTCGAGACGGGAACCGCGCAGGAGGTGCTGCGTGCGCCAAAACATCCCTACACCCGGGCCCTGATCGCGGCCATTCCTCATGGTCGACCCCGCAGCAGCGACGAGCCTGCGGGAGCCCCGCTGCTCGTCGTGCGCGGTTTGAACAAGACCTACCGCAGCGGCGGTGGCTTCTTTCGCCCCGGCCGCGAGGTGCATGCCGCGCGCGACCTGAGCTTCACGCTCGCGCGTGGCGAGGCGCTGGGCATCGTCGGGGAGTCGGGCTCGGGAAAATCCACGCTCGGTCGCCTGCTGACAGGCCTGATCGCCCGCGACAGTGGTCAGGTGCAGTTCGCCGGGCGTGATCTGGCGCCTGAACTGCGCCGCCGGCCGGCGGCCGAACGCTCCCTTGTTCAGATGGTCTTCCAGGACCCCTACGCGTCGCTGAATCCGCGACACTCCGTGGGAGCGGCGATCGCGGCCGGACCCATTGCCCAGGGTGTTCCGCGGGAAGAGGTTCGTGAACTGGTCGTCAGCCTGCTTCTTCGCGTGGGCCTCAAGCCAGACGCGGCAGACCGTTTTCCACACGAATTCTCCGGTGGCCAGCGCCAGCGGATTGCGATCGCGCGCGCGCTGGCAATGCGACCGCAACTGCTGGTGGCCGACGAACCGGTTTCGGCACTCGACGTGTCGGTGCAGGCCCAGGTGCTTGAACTCTTCGAACAGGTCCGGCGCGAGTTCGCGCTGAGCATGCTCTTCATCACGCACGACCTGCGTGTGGCCGCTCAGATGTGTGATCGCATTGCGGTAATGCATCGGGGCGAGATCATCGAGTCTGGCGTGACCGCTGAGGTGGTTCAGCAACCGCGTCAGGACTACACCAGGGCTCTGATTGCATCCGCTCCCCACTTTCACCTCAGTCAACCGCAGGGCCTGGGCAATGAGTGATGAACTCGAAATGCTTGACGCCGTGGCCACGGCGCAACGGGTTCGCCGTGGCGAACTGTCCGCTCGGGAGGTGATCAAGGCCGCCTTCGATCGCCTGCACGCGCGCAACCCTGCCATCAACGCCGTCATCGACAGCTGGGAGCGCGAAGCACTCGCGCGCGCCAGTGCCGGCGTTCCGATGGGTCTGCTGGCGGGCGTGCCCCTTCTGTTGAAGGACACCATGGACTACCCCGGGCGCCGGTTTTCCATGGGGTCCCGACTTCGGCTCGATGCGACCGGTCAGGACACCGATCCCTGGCTGGCCGCCATGCTGGCCGAAGGCGCGATCGTCATCGGCAAGACGAACACGCCTGAGTTTGGCTTGCTCGACGTGACCGAGCCCATCGCCTTCGGACCGACGTTCAACCCTTGGCAACACGACGTGAGCAGCGGTGGTTCCAGTGGCGGCAGCGCGGCGGCGGTGGCGGCGCGTATCACTCCCATTGCGCACGGCAGCGATGGCGGCGGGTCGATCCGGTACCCGGCGGCCTGCTGTGGTGTGTTCGGTCTGAAGCCCACACGCGGGCGCACCGCCTCTGCCCGGCCCGCTTTCGACGATCGACTTCAGGGCATGGTCAGCACTCACGCGCTGACGCGCAGCGTGCGCGACAGCGCATTGGCCTTCGCGATTGCCGAATCGGCCCACCGTGGCCCGGTGGGCAAGGCGGTCGAGCGCTGGGTGAAAAAACCGCTTGACCGCGCGGTGAAGGTGGCTCTGGTCAAACGCCCGCTGCACGGAGGCGCGTTGGCTGCCGCCCACGAAACCGCGGTGGAACGCACGGCCGACCTGTTGCGCGGCCTGGGCCATGAAGTGGTGCCATGCGACTGGCCCTTCGACGCACCCATGCTGCATGCGGCATTTTTCGACCGCTGGGCCTACGGCGTGCATGTTGAAGCCACCGGGTTGCCCGAGGACGAACGCAGGCGCTTCATCAATGGCACCGAACCGTGGACGCAGGGGCTGCAACGCGAGGGTGCCGCGTTGACGTCCGACCGTGTGGAGGCCATGGTCCAGCGTTGCCTGCAGGCCAGCGTCCAGATGGAACGGTTTCATCGCGAATGGGATGTCCTGATGACGCCTGTCTCGGCTGAGCATTCCATACCGCTGGGTGACCACGCGCCCAGCGTCGACTATGCGACCCTGCGCGAGCGGGTCAGCCGCAATGTGGCATTCACGCCGGTGCAGAACATCACCGGGCAGCCGGGCATGTCGGTGCCTCTGTATTGGTCCGACGCGGGACTGCCGGTCGGGGTTCATTTCGCGGCAGGCACCTTTCGCGACGAATTGCTGCTGCAGTTGGCCTACCAGCTGGAGGCCGCACAACCCTGGGGCAACCACGCCCCCACCATCCTGGAGAAAACCGGAGCATGACCACACGACATATCGCGCTGCTTGCCTACCCTTCGATGACCGCACTCGATCTCATCGGACCGCACCACGTGCTGTCGATGGTGCCGAACGTGAAGGTTCATATCGTCGCAAGGACGCCCGCACCCATTACGACCGACCTCGGCCTGGTCATCACGCCCGACACCACGTTCGACGACTGTCCGCAACAGCTCGAAGTCCTGTTTGCCCCAGGAGGCACAGCCGGAACCGTGGCCGCGATGGAGGACGATGCGACGCTGGACTTTTTCCGGACCCGCGGGCAGCGGTCCGCTTGGGTCACCAGCGTGTGTACCGGCGCGCTGATACTAGGTTCCGCCGGACTCCTGCGTGGCCGTTCCGCCACAACTCACTGGTCGGCATTGCCCTTGCTGACGCGCTTTGGCGCCACGCCCCTCAGGCAACGTGTTGTGCAGGACGGACATGTGGTCACGGGCGCTGGCGTTACCGCAGGCCTGGATTTTGGTTTGCTGCTTGCAGCCCGACTAAGCAGCTCGGAGCATGCACGAAAGATTCAGCTACTGATCGAATACGACCCCGAGCCTCCATTCGATTCGGGTTCTCCGGCGCGTGCAAGCGCGTCGACAGTAGCTTCTTTGCAGGATTCATTGACTCATTTTCTGGAAGCTGCCGCTGCAGTTGCCGGACGCCAAGCAAGCGCTGTTCACCTTTAACCGGCGCCTGAAATGACCCCATTGACGCAAGCTTGCTTGCGCAATTTGGTCAGGAGCGGCATCCGAATGGGCTACTTGCGGGATTGTTTTACGTCCTCGAAGGGGTCTTTTTCTGCATCAGACGGACTTGTCCCTGGGTGAGCATGCACTCGGGGTTGTTGGTAGCCATGATCGTCCTGGGGAATTTGTCGATCCTCATCGATGTCGTGCACCATCACCTGGATTAGAGACGGTTCAGTTGGGGTAACTTCTGGCGGCACTCAGGTGTGCCAAACGCCTTGTACCCGGTCAAACGACCGGGACAGCGGACTACCCGAGGTGTTGATCAACTGGTGTTTGATGATCTTGTTGGACGAGGTGCGCGGAAAATCGGTGACAAATTGCACGTAGCGCGGCACCTTGAACGGCGCCAGCGCGCCCTGGCAGTGGGTCAGCAGTTGGTCCACCGGCAGCACCTCGCGAGGTGTTTTGCCGTCAGTCAGCAGTTCCGGGCGCACTTGCACCATGATCTTGACCTCTTCCTTGCGCACCGGGTCGGGCACGGGCACGGCGGCGCAGTCCAGCACGGCGCCCAACTCGCGCACCACGGCTTCGACCTCGCGCGCGGCAATGTTTTCGTTGGATCGACGGATCATGTCCTTGAATCGCCCGACGATCCGGTAAAAGCCGTCTTCGTCCTGCACAAACGCATCACCGGTGCGGAACCAGTCGCCGTCAAACACTTCGGCATTGGCTTGTGGCTTGTTGAAGTAACCTTTGAACAGGTGGTCGCCACGGATCTGCAGCTCACCGGTGACGCCGGGACCAACCGGCTGGCCGGCGTCGTCCACGATTCGTGCCTGGCGGCGCAAACCGGCCAGGCCCACGGAGGTGGGTTTGGCAGCTGAGGGGTAGTTATTGGGCATGACCAGGCCCAAGCCGATTTCCGTCATGCCAAACGATTCGACCGCAGGCACCTGAAAGCGCTGGACGAAGATTTGGCGCGATTCGGCACTCCAACCAAAAGTGAACACCTCGCGCAGGGCCAGTGTGCGGCCCTGCACGCTGTCGATGGATTTCAGCGCCAGCTCGGGCAGTTGCGCCCAGTCGATCTGGTGGTCGGCCAGCCAGCCCAGGAATCGGGTGGCGCTGATCTTGCGGGCCGCCACCAGCGTGCCGCAGCACATGGCGGTCATCAGCAGTTGCCAGAACGGATCCATGTAGAAGAACGGTTGGGCCGTGAAAAAGCGCTGCATTTGCACCTGGCCGGGGGCTGGCTCTGGGTGCATCAGGCAGGCGGCCTGGGCCAGATTCAGCCAGTAACCATGAGTCAGCAGGCAGCCCTTGGGAAAGCCGGTAGTACCTGATGTGTACTGGATATTGGCCAGCGTGTCCAGGCCCGGCTGCGGCACCGCAGGCGTGGGGTGGCTGCCTGCGGGTGAGGCGTTCAGCAGGCGCTGCCAGGACGAGTCTTCACCCAGCCGGTTGGCCGTTACCCAGATGCGCTGGCGCGCCAGCGACGCTGGCCAGTCGGTGATCTGCTTGAGCAGTTCCACACGCTCGGTGCCCAGCACCCAGGCGCTGACCTGGGCGTCGGTCAGCACGTACTCGACTTCGCGCACGGTGTAACTGGGGTTGACCGGCACCACGGCGGCTCCCAGTTTCAGCACCGCCAGCCAGGTCAGGTGCCATTGCAGGCCGTTGGGCAGCATCACCGCCACATGCATGCCGGCTTGTACCCCGGCGGCCTGCAGGCTGGTGGCCAGCTGGTTGCTCAGTGCATCAAATTCGGCGTAGGTCAGGCGCTGGCCGTCTTCAAACAGGTCCATCAGCACCCGGTCGGGCTGGCTGGCTGTGGCCTGGGAAAACAACTGGGGAATGTTGGCAGGCAATGGCTGCCCGGCAGCGTGCTGCAGGCGTTGTTGCCACTGTTGCAGCAAGGCGTCATCACGCATCGGAAACCCCTTGACCCTGGTTGGCGTGACCGTTCTGAGCGCCTTTGAGAAAACCGCTGCCAGCGCCAAAGCCCTCATAACCCAGCCGCTGCAGCCGGTACAGGTTCAGCACATAACGCAGGTTGTCGTCCCGGCTCAGGTCCAGCGACTGGTAATAACTCTCCATTTCCACCCGCACCGCAATCGGGGGCTGAGCGGCTACCTGGGCGGCCAGGGCCAGGGCGCGATCCATCAGCTGCTCGGGGGCGACGAGTTCGTTGACCAGGTCGTATTTCAGCGCGTCCTGCGCCGACATGAATTCGCCGGTGAGCAGAAACTTCATCGCCACCACATGCGGAATCTGGCGCCCCAGGCGCGTCATGCCGCCACCGCCGCCCATGCCATATGCGACTTCGGGCAGGCCAAACTGGGCCCGGGTGGTGGCAAGACGCATGTCGGTCAGATGCAGCAGGTAAATCATGCCCTGCCCCAGGCAGTGGTGGTCTACCGCACCAATGATGGGCTTGTAGCGCTCCAGCTTCATGATGTCCACGTCCCAGCCGGGACGGTGCGGCGGTGAACCATCACGCTCGTTGTGGTGCAGGAACAAATAACCTTCGAGCTCCTGCTGGCGGCTGCGGGCGGGCAGCGGGTTCTTGATGTCGTCACCGGCACAGAAAGAGCCACCGTCGCGCCCCTTGAGGATGCCCACGTGGATATCGGGGTCGGCGATGAACTCTTTCAGGTGCTCATACAGCGCCTTGTGCATGGGCGGTGTCAGCACGTTGAGCTTGCCGTTGTCGATGGTGAAGATACCGATGTGGTCTTGTTTTTCGAAATGGATAGGCATAAGTCTGGGTGTCAATAGGTGAACGGACCGTCAGGCGTTGGAGGCCGGTTTGGCGGCGTTGCTGCGCTGGCGGAAGGTCTGCGCCAGCAGCACCACCACACTCATGAACAGGAACACCATGGTGGAGGCCGCCGCCAGGGTGGGCGACACTCGCAGCAGCGCTTCGTCCCACATCTGCTTGGGCAGCGTGGAACTCAGACCACCGGTGACAAACATGGCAATCGTCAGTTCGTCTAGCGAGGTGACAAAAGCGAACAGGAAGGCCGAGAGCGCACCGGGGGCCAGCAGCGGCAAGGTCACCCGGCGCAGGCGCATCAGGGTACCGGCGCCACAGACGGCGGCAGCGTGATCCAGCCGTTCGTCATAGGCCTGCACCACGGCAATCATGGTGATCAGCACAAAGGGCAGGGCGATCACGGTATGCCCCAGCACTAGCCCAACCCAGGAGCCCACCAGCCCGATGCGGGCAAACAGGTAGAACAGGCCAATGGCGATGATGATGCGCGGCACGATCATGGGCGCAATCATCAGCACGAGCACCGGTACCCGGCTGCGCTGGGCCTGGCGCACAAACCAGACCGCAGCCGGGTAGGCCAGCGCCAGTGACAGCACCCCGGTGGCGGCCGCCACGGTGGCCGAGCGCCAGGCGGCGCTGCGCCACGCCGGGGTGTCCAGCGCTGCATACCATTGCCATGAGAAAAACTGGGGTGGCCAGTCGATGATGCCGGAGGTCGAGAACGAGACCGGGATCAGAAACAGCGCTGGCAGCACCAGAAACAGCAGCAAGGCCACCACACCCAGCCAGGCGACGACGCGCACCAATGATTCGAGCCCGGGCAGGCGCGTCAGCGGGGCTGTCATCAGATCCCAGGCGACCCAGCACTGGCGCTGCCAGGCCAGGCGTTGGAGGCTCAGGTTTCCCTGCGCGGGTGCCGGGCTGCCGGTGCGTGCGCGTCCGATCAGGGTCTCAATGCCGAAGCTGCGGATGTAGAGGCCAAACAGCAGCGCCACCACGACAAACATCAGCACCGCCGCAGCGGAGGCCAGCGGCCAGTTCAGCAGCTCCTGCACCATCTCGATGACCACATTGGCCACCATGGTCTGACGCGGCCCGCCCAGCAAGGCCGGCACGATGAAGAAGCCCACCGAGGTGACAAACACAATCAGCCCGGCTGCGGCAATGCCCGGCAGCGCCAGCGGTAGCAAGACCCGGACAAAAGCTTCCACCGGGCGCGCGCCCAGGCAGGCCGCTGCGGGCAGCAGGCGCGGATCAATCGACTCCAGCACCGGCAGGATGGTCAGCACCGCAAAGGGCATCAGGCCGTGCACCATGCCAATCAGCACCGCATTGAGGTTGAACAACAATGAGGCGTTGGCCGGCTCACCGGTCAGCAGCACGATCATCGCATTGACGGTGCCGTTTTTGCCCAGCAACACCAGCCAGGCAAAGGACTTGACCAGGAAACTGGTCCAGAACGGCAACAGCACCAGCAGGTAGACCACTGACCTGGCCGAGCCACGCAGGCGGTGAATCAGCAGCGCAATTGGCAGCCCCCCCAGCAGGCACAGGGCAGTCGTCCACACCGAGATTTCCAGGGTGCGCAGCAAGATCGAGGCATACACCGGCGTGCTGGCAATGCGCTGGAGTGACGCCAGGGTCAGGCCGTCGGCAGGTGTCCACACCGCCATGCCCAGAATGGTGGCCACCGGGATGAAGAAGGCCAGCGCCAGAAAGATCAGCAGGGGTGCTGCACCGGCGTTGCGGTACAGCGGTCGAAGCGCGGCGTTCATTCTTTACGCTTTCAGGATGTGGCAGCGCTCGGGGTCCAGCCAGATGTCCACTGGTGTGCCAAGTTCCAGGCCACGCAGTTCGTGCATGGACGTGGTGCGTTTGAGGATCTTGAGCTCGCTGGACCCGATGCGCACCAGCAGCCGGGTCATGGGGCCGAGGAAAATGCGCTCCATCAGCACTCCCTGCAAGCGCAGGGCGTCGGCGGGGGCCGGGTGCAGCGGGGTCTCGATCTCGATCGACTCCGGGCGCAGCATCAGCAAGGCTGGCCCATTGGCGGCCGGGGCGTCGTGCTGCAGATTCAAGCCGAGCGATGTCACCGTGATCTGCGCGAGCGGTTGGTTGGGCGTGCGGGATACGGTGCAGTCCAGCAGGTTGGATTCACCCAGGAATTCGGCCGCAAACCGGGTCTGCGGCCTGAAGTACAGGGTTTCAGGCGGGTCAATCTGTTCCACCCTGGCCCGGTTCATCAGGCAGATGCGGTCGGACAGGACCAGCGCTTCCTCTTGGTCGTGGGTGACATACACCACGCTGGTTCCGAGTTCACGGTGCAGCCGGGCGATTTCGAACTTCATTTCCTCGCGCAGGTTGCGGTCCAGCGCCCCCAGGGGTTCGTCCATCAACACGATGGCCGGCTGGTAGGCCAAGGCGCGGGCCAGCGCCACCCGTTGCTGTTGTCCGCCTGACAGTTCCTTGGGAACGCGATGGGCCAGCGCTTCGAGCCGGACCATGGTCAGCGCACGCTGAACCTTGTCCTGCACCTCAGCGGCGGCCAGCCGCCGTGTTTGCAGGCCAAAAGCCACGTTTTCTGCCACGGTCATGTGGGGAAACAGGGCGTAGTTCTGGAACACCATGCCCAGTCCGCGCCGGTGTGCCGGCAGGCCCGACACGTCGACGCCATCGAGCAGGATGCGCCCGGAATCGGGTTCAGCCAGCCCGGCGATGAGCGACAGCAGAGTGGTTTTGCCCGACCCCGAAGGGCCGAGTAGGGTGACAAATTCGCCGGCGGCGACGGTCAGGTCGGTCGGCTCCAGCGCGGTGAAGTGGCCGTAGCGCTTGCTGACACCGTGAATGCGTAGCTCCTGCATCAGGCGGTAACCCAAGCGTTGAATTTCTCGGCGACGGCATCGCGGTTTTTGGCCCAGTAGGCCACATTCCAGTCAATACCCCCCTTGATGTTGTCGGGGTGGGCCGGGAAGGTGCGGGCGCGCTTTTCGTCGATGAACTTGTAGGCTCCGGGCAAGGTGGGGCCGTAGCTGAGGTATTTGGCAAACGTGGCCTGGCGCTCGGGCGCAGTGGCAAATTTGATGAACTCTCGGCACAGGTCGGCCTTGGGTGAGCCTTTGGGGATGATCCAGCCTTCGGTAGTGAACAGGAACTGGCTCCACATGATGGCCACCGGTGCGCCTTCATCGGCTACCACCTGGGCGCGGGCGTTCCAGGTTGGGCACATGTCCACTTCGCCGGATTTGAGCAACTGGGAGGTCTGGGCGCCGCTGGTCCACCACACGCCAACGTCTTTCTTGATGCGCTCCAGGGCGCGGAAGGCGCGGTCAAGGTCCAGCGGGTAGAGCGATGTCGGGGGCACGCCGTCTGCCAGCAGCGCGTATTCCAGCGTTTCCATGGGGTTGCGGCGCAGTGCGCGGCGGCCCGGGAAGGCCTTGGTGTCCCAGAAATCCATGAAGGTGCGTGGTGCCTTGCCCGCCGGGAACTTGTCGGTGCGGTAGGCCAGAATGCTGCCCACCACGTCCACACCGGCGTAATAAGGTGTCTTGAATTGGGCGGGCAGGTCTTTGAGCGCGACGTCCAGGTTCAGCGGCTCCAGGTAACCCATGCCCAGTAGCGACTCGTGCACGTCTTTGCTCACGTGGGCCATGTCCCAAGTGTAGGACTTGGATTCGACCATGGACTTGAGGAAGGAGGTGGGCTGGTGCTGGCCGGTGGCCGGCACGATCTCGATACCGGTGGCGGCCTTGAAGGGTTTGTAAAAGGCCTCACCAAAACCTTCGGCGTAGGGGCCGCCCGGGTCGCGGATCACCAGGCGTTTGTCCTGGGCCAGCACCTCTGTGTTTTTGACCCAGATCATCATTCCCAGGCTGGCGCCTGCGAAGGAGCGAATGACTTGGCGGCGTGAGTTGTCGATAGGCATGCTTGTCTCCTGTAAAAGGGTTTTGGGGTGTATTTTGAAAAAATTATGACACCACTGTCATAAATGTCAACAGCACTTTGTTTTGTGGGTTTCGCGCGATACTTGCGCCCGTGAATACCCTGACTGACCCCGCCACACCTCTGCCAAGCCGCTTTGTGGACTGGCTGGGCGAACGCTCGGCCCAGGTGGACCTGCTGCGCAAGGGAGAGCGCACGCGTTTTGCCCTTAAATCGGCGGCGTCGCGCCTGCTGGAGGAAAAAGGTTATGACCGTTTTTCCACTGGCGACGTGTCCGACTACGCCGATGTGACGCGCACGGCGTTCTACAACTACTTTCCCAGCAAGCAGGCCCTGGTGCTGGAGCTGCTGGAAGATTTCCTGACCTTTTTGCGCTTGTCGCTCAAGCCGGTGCGCCGTTCGCGTGACCCGGCGACGGCCGTGCTGGAGACCAATCTGGCCTATGTGCGGTTTTTTTCCGTCAATGCACAAGTCATTCTGTCGATCCAGCATCTGCGCCGGGCGCTGTCCGGCGCCGAGAGGCAGCACTTTGAACTGAACGACTGGTGGGCACGCAAGGTGGCACAAGTCATCTTGCAAAGCAGTGGCAAGGAGGACGGAACAGGTTCACGCTTTGCCCTGGCGACAGCTTATGCCCTGGAGGCGATGGTCGACGGCTTCCTAACCGAACTGTATGTGCGCAAGAACCCTAATCTAGTGGCGCTCAAGCTCAGCGAAGAAGAGGTGGCGAAGATCCTGTCCGATGTATGGAATGGCGCCTCCGGATTGCAGAGCGGAGGCGCTCTTTTATTGGATCTCAAGCAAACGGGTGAGGTTCTACCCGATGACCGTGGAACTGATCAACGCGCTGGAGTTGGATAAGAGCTAGGGATGGTGTTCAAAACCGGCGCAGCGAAGCCCGCTGAGCAAGTGAATCTCGTGACATGAAACTGCCGAGCCCGTTTCGCCCGATTTCCACCGTTCGACGGTCGATTTACCGGCCTTTCGAGGCCTCATTGATGCCCGTGGGCGCGTTGCAGGCGCACTCATCCCTGCGCCCTCTGCAAAAGCCGATGCCGCGCCATCCACAAGTTGGAGAGCGCGAACAGCGTGTGCAGTTGCGCTGTGTTCTTGGCCAATCCGCGGTAGCGCACCTTCACAAAACCGAACTGGCGCTTGATCACCCGGAACGGATGCTCCACCTTGGCCCGGATGCTGGCCTTCACATGTTCGAGCTTGTCCATGATCGCGCCCATGGGCGTGCTCTTGTCCAACGCCTTGCGTTTGCCCGGGCGCATCGCCACATGCCAGTTCGTCTCGATGCCCTGCGTCTCTTCGCGCTTGGCCACCCCTTGGTACCCCGAATCGGCAAACACATCGGTCTCTTCACCGTGCACCAACGCGCTGGCCTGCGTTACGTCGTTGACGTTGGCGGCCGTGCCCACCACCGTGTGCACCAGACCCGAGTCGGCATCAACACCAATATGCGCTTTCATCCCGAAGTGCCACTGGTTGCCCTTCTTGGTCTGGTGCATCTCGGGGTCACGTTCGCCGCTGCTGTTCTTGGTCGAGCTGGGTGCTGCAATCAGTGTGGCGTCGATGGCCGTGCCGCTCTTGAGCAGCAGCCCTTTGGAGGCCAGCGTGCTGTTGACGGTAGCCAGGATCTGGAGTTGACCCGGTTCCGTGGACACATCATTCTTTGTGTTCAAGGAGTCGCAAATGTCCAAAGTACGACCGCCGTACCCGGCGGAATTCCGCCAGCAGATGGTCGAGCTCGTTCGAGCGGGTCGCTCGCCAGCGCAGCTCTCGCGTGAGTTCGGCGTCACCGCCCAGTCCATCACCAACTGGGTCGGCCAGGCCGCCATCGACGACGGCAAGCCTTTACCTGGCAAAGAAGGCCTGACCACTGCTGAGCGAGAAGAGCTCGTGCGCCTGCGTCGCCAGCTGCGCCAGGTCCAGATGGAGCGTGACATCCTGGCAAAGGCTACGGCCTGGTTTGCCGGTCGCAGCGATGCGACTTCAACGAAGTCTTCGGACTCGTGATGGCGAACCAGGCCGACCTCCCCGTGCGCACCATGTGCCGCGTGCTCGGTGTGTCTGCCAGCGGTTTCTATGCCTGGCGAGAACGTGCCCCGTCCCAGCGCAGCATCGCCAACGCGGTGATGACCGAGCGCATCCGCCAGATTCACCAGGACTCCTACGAGTCCTACGGCATGCCCCGGGTGCGGGCCGAACTCATCGAGCAGGGTGTGTGCATCAGCCGCCAGCGCGTGGCCCATCTCATGCGGCAAGCCGGCATCCACGGCATCAGCAAGCGCCGAGGCTTCACCGTGACCACCCGCCGGGACAAGCATCAGGCCCCAGCCAGTGACCTGGTCAACCGGCGTTTCCACGCCACTGGCCCGAACCAGCTGTGGGTGGCCGACATGACCTATGTGCCGACCTGGATGGGGTTCCTCTATCTGGCCGTGGTCATCGATGTCTGGAGCCGTCGCGTGGTGGGCTGGGCCATGGGAGAACGCATGACCGCCGACCTGGTGCTGGCAGCGTTGAACATGGCGCTGGAGCAGCGCAAACCCAAGGGCGTCATCCACCACTCGGACCAGGGCAGCCAGTACACCAGCCTGGCCTTTGGTGAGCGGTGTCGGCAGATGAAGGTGCGACCTTCGATGGGGTCGGTGGGCGATGCCTACGACAACGCCATGGCCGAGAGTTTCTTCGCCAGTCTGGAGGGCGAACTCATCGAGCGCAACAGCTTCCAGAGCAAGGCCCAGGCCCGCATGGCGGTCTTCACCTGGATTGAAGGCTGGTACAACCCCAGGCGCCGCCACAGCGGCCTGGGCTACCGCTCACCCCTGAACTTTGAAAGGAACCACGAAGCCCTGTTTGATGTTGTCGAAGATGCCAGCGTGCATGTCCAGACAACACCCGAAACGGTTTGAGAATCAAACCAGTACCCGTCCACCGAAGCGGGTCAACTCCAATCTGCAGACTGAGCTGGTGCTCTTCGAGCAGGTGGCGAAAGCGCAGGATGCTGACCCGATCAGGGATGCGCTCGGTGCCCGAAAGACCAGCGAAGTCGCGGTACAGCGGTGTCTCGAACAAGGCCTCTTCCATGGCCAGGTCCGACAGACCGAACCACTGCTGCAAAAAGTGGATACGCAGCATCGTCTCGTGCGCAAACGGCGGGCGCCCTGTGCTGGCCACTGGCGAAGCTGCCGCAATCAACGCGATGAGTTCGCGCCACGGCACCACCAGCTCCATCTCGTCCAGGAACACCGCCTTGCGTGTGCGCCTGGTGCTCAGGTTCAGTCCCAGTTCGGCTTGTTTCTTCATTACGCCATTGTTCCTCGCCTCGAACCTTCAGACCATTGGGGACTGCATGGGGTTTTGAACACCATCCCTAGAGTGAGGTCTGTCAGCTGGCCCACAGACTTGTTCATACGGATCAGGTGATCTTCGATGTGCCGGGCTATCTTCCCTTCAGTCAAGCTGGCGGGTCCACCTGATCCATGCCCTACGAGCGCACCTGCGTGGGACTGGTGACGGCCTCACAGATCGCTGCGGCATCGGCCGCATCGTTCTAACCTCGTTTGCCCGAGAGGCGGTAGGGGGTGACGAACTTGGGTGCCATCAGGAGCACGGTGTGACCAAACCTCTGAAACTCGCGAACCCAGTGGTGGGCACCGGAGCAGGCCTCCATGCCAATGAGGCAAGGTGGCAGCGAGGCGATGAGTTCAATCAGTTTGGCGCGTCGCACACTGGGCCGAACCAGTGCGGGCTTGCCCGACTCATCCACGCCGTGAACGGCGAAAACGTTCTTTGCCAGATCGATGCCAACGGATACGATTGCCATAGACTTCCCCTTCCACAAAAACGAGTGAGTTGATGAAGAGTTCAAGCTTCCCATCGTGGCACTCAGTTGCAGTGAACCGCAAGCCTCACGGCGCGCGCCTCGCTCGGGACGGGGAAGTTCCTTTCATTCGCTGAATAAGCCGTCGAATTGTGCGATGCACCTTCGAACGCTGAGCCTCGTCGATCTCGCCGCCTCTGCGTACGCGCTAGTTGGTGAAGTCTTTGGCCTTGGGTGCCTTGGATGCGATCAGTGTTTGGCGACGCGAAGATGCCCACGACATTGCTGGACCGGCTGAACCACCACTGACACATCGTTGAGACCGGCAACGAAAGCTGGCGGCTCAAACACTCCGGCGCGGCAGCGAAGACAGGCCCGAGAAAGAGGCGACGGGCGGCTCAGATCTGCACGACTGAATAAGGAGGGGTCAATGCGCCAACGGCAGACGTATACACAGACGCATACCCCGGCTGCACCCAAACAGGTGGACCAGAAAACAGCAGGTTGCGAATTGAACCAAGGCGGCGACTACCCAGTGCGTCACCCAGCACCCGCACCACCAGTGTCAACAGCCCCCGAATATGGCCGACCAGGTGGCACTTTCAGAAACAGACGTGCGGGGGCACGCCGCAGTGCCAGCTGATCCGATCTTGTGCCGATGCGGACCCTGGACCAAACCAGGGGCAATCCCGCTGCGCTGAGGGATACACCAATCAGCCTGAAAAAATCCGTCGGTGTCATCGAGATCCTTGCTCACGTGTGATGTTCCACAAAATTTTGGCTAGAAGATGGTCAATAAAATGTTATTGATAAATAAAAAATCGATTGATTGGTAAATCATAAATGTATAAACTCTCGGACCAGGGTCACGACCCTTCAAGATTCCCTTCAGCGAACACCACAAGGAGTTGAGCGCCATGAGTCACACGGACGAATCAATAGGTACTGTCACAGTCGGGAGGCAGCGCCGGGGCGGCCGATGGCTGCTTTCCCTTGGACTGGCGTTGACGCTGGGGGCCACGGCTTGGGCTGCGTATCCGGAGCACCCGGTCAAACTCATCGTTCCGTTCCCGCCGGGTGGCCCCAACGACGTGGTGGCCCGACTGGTGGCCGAACCCCTGGGGCAAAAGCTGGGGCAACCCGTGGTGATCGAAAACCGCGCAGGCGCGGCCGGGCTGGTGGGGTCCGAGGCCGGTGCCAGAGCGGCGCCAGATGGCTACACACTGACCCTCGGTAGCACCAGCAGCCATTCCCTCCCCACCTTGATGGGGCGAAAAATCAGCTATTCACCTACCACGTCGTTCACCCCCATCGGCTTGATCGGTCAGACGCCCACGGTGTTATTGGTGTCCAGTCGACTGCCCGTGCGCAGTTATGCCGAGCTGGTGAGCTACGCCAGGTCGCACCCGGGCAAGTTGAGCTATGCGTCCAGCGGCAACGGAACCTTGAACCATCTGGTGACGGAGTATTTCAAGGCGCAGACGGGAACATTTATGGTGCACGTGCCCTACCGTGGCACGGGACAGGCGATGTCGGACCTGCTGGCCGGACAGATTGATCTGATGTTCGATGCCGTGATCACGGCCACGCCGCATGTGAAATCCGGCAAGGTCCGGGCGCTGGCCGTGTCGAGTGTGAAGCGCGCAGCCGATTTGCCCGATGTACCTTCGATGGAAGAACTGGGGCTGAAGAACTTCGAGGGCAATCTCTGGGTGGGCATCCTGGCGCCTGCTGGTACACCGTCGGAGATCACGGACCACTTGAACGCGGCTTTGCAGGCGACGCTGCGCGAGCCACAAGTGCAGGCACGCATGAGCCGCATGGGGTTTGAAGCCATGCCCGGTTCGGCACAGACCCTGTCCAGCTATATGCAGTCGGTGCAGCGCACCTGGGCCGGTGTGGTGCGTGAACGCAATCTCAAGCTGGACTGAAGAACCATGACTCTGAATGCAATGCCTTCCTCGTATTGGGATCTGCCCCATGCAGGCCAGCGCCAGCCCGTGGTGGGCAGGGCAATGGTCAGCACCTCGCAGCCGCTGGCTGCACAGGCGGGGCTGGCCGCGATGCAGGCCGGGGGGAACGCGGTCGATGCGGCGCTGGCCGCCGCCATTACCCTGACGGTGGTTGAGCCGGTGAGCAACGGTGTGGGCGGCGATATGTTTGCCCTGATCTGGGATCCAAAATCGCCGCAACGGGTGCTGGGTCTGAACGCCAGCGGTCGCTCGCCCGCAGCATGGTCGTCCGAAGTCTATCAGGCCCGTTTTGAAGCCTTGCCAACCATGCCGATGACAGGCTGGGACAGTGCCACGGTGCCGGGCGGGGTGGCGGGCTGGAGGCAGTTGTCCGACCGTCTGGGGCGGTTGCCATTTGCTGTCCTGTTCCGTGATGCCATCAGGTATGCGGATGACGGCTTTGTCGTGAGTCCGATTGTGGCGTCCAAGTGGGCCAAGGAGGCGCAGCGTCTGCAAGATGAGGCGGATTTTTCGACCCATTTCCTGACCCAAGGACAGGCGCCGCGTGCCGGTGCGCTGTACCGCACGCCCCACTTGGGCGATACCCTGCGCGAGATTGCCAGCAGCAAGGGCAAGAGCTTCTACCAGGGCGAACTGGCGAAAGCCATGTGCGCGCATGCACAAGCACGTGGTGGCGCCATGTCACTGGAAGACCTAGCCCGACACTGGGATGAACCTGTCTGGATGGCGCCCATACGTCAAAGCTACCGCGGGCACGATGTATACCAGTTGCCACCCAATGGACAAGGCATAACGACCTTGCAGGCCTTGGGCATTCTTTCAAACTTCGACAGCGACTTGCTGGGGTCGGCATCCCCGAAGGCCCAGCACCTGATGATCGAGGCATTGAAGCTTGCGTTTGTGAATACCTACGGCGCGCTCGGCGATCCCGCTTCGATGGAGGAGGGCGTCGATGCCATGCTCTCGCCCGAATGGCTGGCTGTGCAGGCTGCCCGGATCGACCCCCTCCAGTCCAGCAATTTTGGCCCGGCCATACCCCCATGGGGAGGCACGGTGTACGTGGCGGCGACCGATGCTTCGGGCATGATGGTTTCACTGATTCAGTCGAACTTCCTGGGCTTCGGCTCGGGCATCGTGGTCCCCGGTACGGGCATCAGCATCCACAACCGGGCGGCCTGCTTCAGCCTCGACCGCGCCCACCCCAATCGGGTGGATGGTGGCAAGCGCCCCTTTCACACCATCATTCCCGCTCTGGTGGTGAAGGACTCCGCGCCATGGGGCGTGCTGGGCGTCACGGGCGGACCCATACAGCCACAAGGTCAGGTGCAGTTGCTCACGGGGCTGATTGATGGTCAGCGCAATCCGCAGGCGGTCGTGGATGCTCCCCGCTGGAAACTTGAGCACAAGGCCGCTGGGCTCCAGCTCGACATCGAGACAAGCTTCTCTGGGCAAATGGCCTCCGCGTTGCGTGCCATGGGACATCCGAGCGGCCCGCCCGGCATCACCGGGGCCGACTTCGGGGGCGGTTTTGTCATCACCCGTTCACCCGAATCGGAGTCGGGTACGCCGTTGTGGGTGGGTGGCTCCGATCCGCGCCGGGATGGTCTGGTTGCCGCCGTGTGAAGCACGATCCGTCGCTGGACAGCACACACCGGCAAGGGAGTGTCCCATGCTGAGCGCCGAACTGCTGACCTGGCTGCCCGCGTACCTGGCCCTCGGCGTCGCGGGTGGCTTCGCCGCCGGCCTGCTGGGCATCGGCGGTGGCATGTTGTACGTGCCCCTGCTGACCTGGCTGTTCGAGGCCCAGGGCTTCGCCTCCAGCACCCTGCTGCACCTCGCGCTGGGCACCTCGCTCACCACCATCGTGTTCACCTCCATCTCCAGCGCCCGAACGCACCACGCCAAGGGCAATGTGGACTGGTCAATCGTGCGCGGCATCACGCCGGGCATCCTGGTCGGCGGGGTGGTTGGCGGCCTGCTGGCCAAGCACCTGAGCACCACCACCCTGGCGCTGATCTTCGCGGCCTTCGTCACCTACTCCGCGGTGCAGATGTTCCTCAACGCCAAGCCCAAACCCAGCCGCAGCCTGCCGGGCACCGCCGGCCTGATCGGGGTGGGCGCGACCATCAGCACGCTGTCGCAGCTGGTGGGTGCGGGCGGTGGTTTCCTCTCGGTGCCGTTCATGACCTGGTGCAACGTCAACATGCACCGCGCGGTCGGCACCTCGGCCGCCATCGGCCTGCCGATCGCCATCGTGGGCACGGTCGCGTTTTTCTTCAGCGGACGCACGGTGACCGGCCTGCCGCCTGGCAGCCTCGGCTTCATCTACCTGCCGGCCCTGCTCGGCGTGCTGGTGCCCAGTGTGCTGATGGCGCCGGTCGGCGCGCGCCTGGCCTCACGCCTGCCGGTGGCCACGCTCAAGCGCGTGTTCGCGGGTTTCCTGTTCGTGCTGGCCCTGAAGATGCTGCATTCGGCCGTCGGGGTCCAGGTGTGAAGCGCCAATAGCTTGTTTCGTGACCAACTGAACCCCCCTGATGTCGCGCGCACCCTGCGCACCTCAGCGGCACGGAGGGCCCGCAGCGTCTGGCCGCAAGCCCATCCTAAGGGGAAAACAGATGGCTGCCTGACAGGGCCATGTGGCGTCATGCGGCGTGCAGACTCCAGCTCATAGCATTTGATGGACAGAATGGCCATTATTTTCCCTGTGGAGAGCGAGAGGCATATCTTCTGCGTAGACTGCGCGGCGCAGTGCCAAGAGGACTTTTACCGTCGTTCCCGAAAACTGCCGTGTATGTCAATGCGACGAAGGAGAGTTTCTCGAAAGAGTCCACCCAGAAAGTCGTGCAATACACACCCGATCAGCGCCAGGTGCCAGCGGTCACAGGTGACTTGGCGGCGAGCTGTGCATGAAAAATGCAGAGGAAGAGGCTACACGTGCGCTGGGCTCAGCGGGCGATTGACCGTCCTTGAGCGAGCCAGATCCGGTGCCAAGAAACGGCGCCTTTTGTTGGAATTGCCATCTGGACGGCCGCAATTCTCGGTGTCTCGAAAGAAGGTCCTTGGAATTGAAAAAACCGCCAAAACCCGCGTGGATACTGGGTTCTGGTTCCGCCCTGTCACGCCGGAGGTCGCGGGTTCGAGCCCCGTCCACTCCGCCAGTTAAAGACAAACCGCCCAGTCGCAAGACTACGGCGGTTTTTTCTTGTGCGCTTCTGAATGGGTTTGGTCTGGCGTGCGGCCGCTAACAGCAGCGTGCCACCCTCAAGTTGCCCGCTCCAGCCTTCCCAGGCGCACCAGACCGGTGGAGAGCGCGGTGCCGCAGACGATGATGACACCACAGGTCACCATCCAGGGGGTGATGCTCTCGCCCAGAAAGAACACACCGTACATCAGTGCAAACACCGGGACCAGGAACGTGACGGTCAGCGCCTTCGACGGTCCGGCTTTCTCGATGATGCGGAAAAACAGGATGTACGCGATGGATGTGCAGAACAAGGCCACCGCCGCGAGCGCAGCCCAGGCGCCCAGACTCACAGGTGTCTCGGGCCAGAACCAGAAGGTGGGCAGCGCCAGGCCGACTGCTGCGCCGATCTGGCTGCCGGTGGCCGTGGCCAGAGGGTGTGCACCGGTCAGGTAGCGCTTGGTGAAACTGGCGGCCAGGCCATAACACGTGGTGGCCAGCAGGCAGGCGCCCATGGCCAGCAAGGTCGTGCCGATGGATGCAGCGCCGGCCACGCCGGTGGCGCTGAATCCGGATTTCCCGATCACCAGCAGCGTCACACCGACAAAGCCGATCAGCAAACCCAGCATACGGGAGCCGCTGGGTCGGTCCTTGAGCCAGAGCCAGGCCACCACCGCACCGGTCAGGGGAACGGTGGCGTTGAGGATGGAGGTCAGGCCGGTGGTGATGTGCAACACGGCGAAGGCAAACAGCGCAAACGGAATGCCCGAGTTCAGCAGGCCGACGAACAGGATGGGTCTGGCGCGCTGTCGGAAGTCGGCCCAGACGCCTTTGACGAGAAATACCGGCAGCAGGAACAGTGCGGCGAGTGCGACCCGCAGACCCGCCGTGGGCAGTGCGCCGAATTCCGCAGCGCCCAGGCGCATGAACAGGAACGATGATCCCCAGAGGGCGGCGAGCAAGAAAAACTCAAGAAGGAGGGCTGGCGACATGGGTTCAGTGTGCCGGCAAAGGCTGTGCGGCGGGATTGCCCGTTGATGTTGTTTGCCCCTGCGATTGATGCGCTTTGTCGATCAATGCGCCTTCGAGCCGGAGCAGGGCCGCTTTGCGGTCAAGCCCACCCGCATAGCCGGTGAGCGCGCCCTGTGCGCCGAGCACCCGATGGCAGGGCACCACAATGCCCAGGGGGTTTCGACCGATGGCCGCGCCCACGGCGCGCACCGCTGCGGGTTTGCCGATGGCGCGGGCCAGTTCGCTGTAGCTCCGTGTCTGGCCAAAAGGAATGTTGAGCAGCGCGCGCCAGACAGATGACTGAAATGCGGTGCCCGCGGACAGATCCAGCGGCAGGTCAAAGCGGCCGAGGCGCTGTTCAAAATAAGCGGTCAGCTGGTCGGCCGCCGTGTTCAGGATGGCGTTGTCCCGAACGGGTGTCCAGTTCTGCACCTCCCGTTCTGCGGGCATGTGCCGTTGGTCCATGAACCAGACGCCGCTCAAACCCGAAGGGGTGGCGGCCAGCAGCAAAGGGCCCAGTGGCGAGAGGACGGTGGCTTTCACCCGGTGCGTGGTGGGGTTCATGGTGATGGTGCTCCAGAAGGAAGGATGGGGTTTGCATGGGTGCCGGCCCAGGCGCGGATCACGGCGTAGCTGCGCCAGGGTCGCCAGGCGGCCGATAGCCGGCCGGCTTCGAGCGCGGCAGCGCGTCCCCGCCCTTCGATGCCGAGGGTTTTGATCAGGGCCACGTCGCCCACCGGCCAGGCATCGGGCCAGCGCAAGGCCCGCATCGCGATGTACTGTGCGGTCCAGGGGCCAATGCCCGGCAGCGCCTGCAGGGCTTGTGTGGTGGAGTGGGCATCGGCAAAGGCATTCAGCACCAGTCCACCTTCGACAATCTCGCGGGCCAGGGACTGCAGGGCTGCCTGGCGTTGGCGCACGATGCCCAGTTCGCCAAGGATGTCAGGACCGATGCTGGCCAGTGCCTGGGCCGTCGGGAACAGGCGGTGCAGCTGAGGATGTGGTGTGGTGATGGCTTCGCCCAGTCGCTCGGTCAGCCGGATGGCCAGGGTGCGCGCCGCGGCCACCGTGATCTGCTGCCCCAGGATGGCACGCACGGCCAGTTCGAAGCCATCGAAACAGCCCGGTACGCGAAGGCCATCACCCGCAGGAAAGTCGGCGTGCAAGGCAGAGTTGATGGCCAGTGGGTTGGCATCGAGGTCGAACAGGGCGCGCACCCGCCAGATCACCGTCGGCAGCACGGGGAGCAGGCTGTCGCTCACCTGCAGCCCCAGCCGGTTGGCATCGGGATCGAATCGCACGGAAAACCAGCCGGTGTGTGTCAACCCGCCGGATTCGATCCGTGCGGTTCGCTGCAGGCCAAGGGGAGCGTCTGGCTGGACGTGTTCGATGCCGGGCAGTTGTCGTTCGGCGAGAAAGCGCAGGAGCGCGGCGACGTCAAACGGAGGGCGCCAGAACAGCTGCACCGGAGTGCCGTCGCGTTGGCTGTTGGCGCTGAGTGGCTGGCGGCGCATCTGGCCGGGGCTCAAGCCGTAGTGATCCCCGAAGGCTGCGTTGAACCGGCGCAGGCTGGCGAAGCCGCTGGCCAGGGCGATCTGGGTGATGGGCAACGCCGTGTCAGCCAGCATCTGCTTGGCGGCCAGCAGTTTGCGCGTGAGCAGGTATTGCAGGGGTGAGACGCCCAGACGGTCTTCGAAAATGCGACGCAAATGGCGGTCGCTCACGCCCAGGCGAGAGGCGAGCCGCGCCACCGTGGCGCCGCTTTCGCTGGCCCCGGGCCAGTTTTGTGGGTTGTCCAGCCATTGAGTGGCCTGTTGCACCAGGATGCTGCGCGCGTCCTCGACGGACCAGTGCCGTTGCAGCGGTGCAAGCTCCGGGCGGCAGCGCAGGCAGGGCCGAAAGCCCGCCTGTTCGGCCTGGGCCGCGTGCTCGAAAAAGCGGCAGTTCTCGCGCCGCGGCGTGCGCACGCGGCAAACCGGCCTGCAATAGATGCCGGTGGAGGTGACCGCAGTGAAAAACCGGCCATCGAACCGGGCGTCGTGCGAACACAGCGCCCGGTAGCGGGCCTCGTCGTCGATCGATTCGGGGGTGTTCATGGCGCTGATGTTAGGGCCAGCCAGCGTCTCTGGCTGGCCGTTTTCGGACCTGTGCTGCCAGCCGCTGTCAGTCTCGCGACCTACAATGCGGGGATTGGCATTCAGAGCTCCCATTCATGCAACTCGCGGCATCCATCTTCAAGGCTTACGACATTCGGGGTGTCGTTCCCGATACCCTCAACGAAGCCGTGGCCGAAGCCCTAGGGCTGGCTTTTGGAACGCAGGCTCTTCAGCAAGGAGAACACACGGTGGCCGTGGGCCGCGACGGCCGGCTGAGTGGGCCGGCCCTGTCGGCCGCACTGATCCGTGGGCTCGCCGCCGCGGGTGTCGACGTGATCGACATCGGCATGGTCACCACGCCCATGTTGTACTTCGCTGCCCATACCTTGTGCACCAGCGGCATCCAGGTCACCGGGAGTCACAATCCCAAGGACTACAACGGGTTCAAGATGGTGCTCGGTGGACGCGCGATCTATGGTGACGACATCCAGGCGCTGCGCCGGATGATGGAGGTCGAAAATTGGCAGCGTGCGGAAGGCGGACAGATTCGCCAGGTGGACGTGGGCCCCGCCTACCACGACCGCATTGTGAGCGACGTGAAGCTCCAGCGCCCGATGCGGGTGGTGATCGACTGTGGCAATGGCGTGGCGGGTGCATCCGCTCCGGCGCTGTTCCGCGCGCTCGGTTGCGAGGTGATCGAGCTGTTCAGCGAAGTGGACGGTAACTTTCCGAACCACCACCCGGACCCAAGCAAGCCGGAAAACCTGGAGGACGTGATCCGCACCCTGCGCGAGACCGGTGCGGAACTCGGCCTTGCCTTCGATGGTGATGGTGACCGCCTCGGCATCGTGACCCAGGGCGGCAACAACATCTACCCCGATCGCCAGATGATTCTGTTTGCGCGGGATGTGCTGTCGCGCGTGCCGGGTGGCAACATCCTGTTCGACGTCAAATGCTCCCAGCGGCTCGCGCCGGCCATCGAAGCCGCGGGCGGCGTGGCGCACATCTACAAGACCGGGCATTCGCTGATCAAGGCCCGCATGAAGGAGCTGGACAGCCCGCTCGGGGGCGAGATGAGCGGACACATCTTCTTCAAGGAACGCTGGTACGGATTCGATGATGGCACCTACGCAGGTGCGCGCTTGCTCGAGATCCTCAGCCGCAGCCTGGACGCCAACGCCGTGCTCGACGCCTTGCCGACCAGTTTCAGCACCCCAGAACTGAATGTGGCCTGTGCCGAAGGCGAGCCCCACACGGTGGTTGCTCAACTGGTCGAACTGGCCCGCTTCGATGCGCCGGCCAAGATTTCAACCATCGACGGCGTGCGGGTGGACTGGCCCGATGGCTTTGGCCTGATCCGTGCCTCGAACACCACACCCGTGCTGGTGATGCGTTTTGAGGGGCATACCCCCGAAGCCCTGCACCGCATAGAAGCGTCCATGCTGACCCTGCTCCGGCAGGCCAAGCCGGACGCGGTGGTGGGCGCCAGCGCGCACTGAGATAGAGCCAGGCCTGAAAATGATTGCTCTGTTCGCCTGTATTCGGAGTGTGTGGTTTGTTTGATTTTCTGAAGATCAATCAAGGGACTGCTTGGCTCAATGACGGCTCTGATGAGTCACACTGAATTGTCCTCCAGGCCGTCCGGAAATATCCCTGGTTGGATATGGATGCTGTTTCTGGCATTGCTGACCTTCGCGCCCATTTCCACAAAAATGGCTGGGGCGGCCTGGTTTCTGATGATTTGCCTGGGTGCATGGGCTTTCTGGCGCTTGCCAGTGGTACTGCCTGAATCTTCCAAAGAGAAGGTTTTGTATGATGCGGTCAGATGGTGGCTCTATTTTTGTATTGCCGCTTTTTGTTTTAAAGCGATCGGCATGTTCTACTGGGATGATCCCTGGAGAACACGCCATTTCGACTTCAGAATCCTGTTGATGGCTTTTGCCCTTCGGGCCCTTGTACCCCGCATCCGGTTGTCGGAGGGTCAGGTTCCGATGTTGGTGATTGCATTGACGTTGGCCAGTTTTTCCGCCATTGCGGTCAGTTACATGCATGCCCAGTATGGGTGGGCAACGCCATCGAACCGGATCAACTGGGCCGGTGGGTTGGCCATGCTGTCTTGCGTCCTGCTGCCCGTCACAGCATCCAGAAAGATGGCATTGCGCTGGAGATGGTGTGCAATCGTAGGCATTGTCGTTTTTCTTTCCGCAATTTTGATGTCTGGGGCGCGCGGTGCATACCTGGCATTTCCCTGGATTTTGCTCAGTGGTTTGGTTGTGCTTCGTGGGTACCTGAATGGCGGGTGTTCGGGTGCGGCGGTGTACCGTGCCGCTGCCTTGCTTGCAGTCTGCGCAGTTCTGGTTTTTTACTTTGCGCCGAAAATTATCGAGGTGCCCAAAGAGCGCATATCGATTGCTGTTGCCGAAATTCACGCGGTATTGTCTGATGAGAAAACAACCGGGAATGTTGTTGACACCTCCATCGGCGCAAGAATCTACATGTGGCAGCGCAGCCTTGACGTGATTCAGGAAAGCCCCTGGATCGGCTACGGGAGGGCGCAGCGCATACGCTTTATCAAAGAATGGGGTGGCCAGGCGAACGCGCACATTGTGCAGGACCAGACCCACCTTCATAGTGAGTACATCAACGGAATGGTTGACCATGGTGTGTTTGGTTTGTTGAGCACATTGACCTACATGGCTGGTTTGATATTTCTGACCTTCATCTTGCGCCGAAACTGTCATTTCCTTGCGATGTCTGCTGGCGGACTGGCTTACATTCATGTCATGATGAGCTTTACTGATGCCAATTCTCAAACCAACAACTACAGTGTCATGATCGGATTGGCGTTGTCATCGATCTTTTTGCTGCGACTTGGAAAGCGTCAGGGTGAATAGGTGGCGTGGTGCCGAGGTTGCGCGTCTGGGGCTGTATTGAGAGTGCGATTTCATATGAAGGTATCGGTCATCTTCACGACATACAATTCTCCCGAGTGGCTGGAGAAGGTGCTCGTGGGCTTTTTTTGCCAATCTGTTCGCGATTTTGAAATCGTCATTGCGGATGACGGTTCTCGCGATGACACAAGGGCCTTGATCGAAAGAATGCGCCAGGAGTCCCCGGTTCCTATTCGGCACATATGGCATCCGGATGATGGTTTCCAAAAATGCCGGATCTTGAACAAGGCCGTCCTGGCCGCATCCGGTGACTATCTGATATTCACCGATGGCGATTGCATCCCGCGCTCGGATTTCGTGGAGCAACACCTGCGAGTCTCATCGCACGGGACTTTTCTCTCAGGCGGATATTTCAAATTGCCCCTTGACATCAGTCAGATGATCTCCCTCGAAGACATCACTTCCCAACGGGTGTTCAACATCGATTGGTTGCGCTCCAAGGGGTTGAAGCGATCGGTCAAGGATCTGAAGGTGATGGCGCGCGGTTTCTTGACGCGTTTTCTGAACTTTATCAGTCCGGCGAAGCTGACATGGAACGGTCACAATTCATCATGTCACAAGGAGTTTGTGCTCGCGGTCAATGGATTCGATGAGCGCATGCAGTACGGAGGTGAGGATTGCGAGTTTGGGGACCGGCTGAAAAATCTGGGCCTCAGG
The DNA here is from genome assembly GCA_002842215.1 of Betaproteobacteria bacterium HGW-Betaproteobacteria-9. Taxonomy (GTDB): domain Bacteria; phylum Pseudomonadota; class Gammaproteobacteria; order Burkholderiales; family Burkholderiaceae_C; genus Hydrogenophaga. The sequence continues at coordinate 55,452 of PHCC01000010.1, forward strand.
GCGAAGCGCATTCGCTATTCAGCGATATGCGTTCATCTTGAGCATGGCCGAGGGTATGTCAATCCGGCCATGATTGAGGCCAATAAAAAGATCCGTCTGGAAACCCGCCTGCACCGAACGGTGAAAGCCTTGGTCGGGATTGATCAGTATGGCGTTGATCAAAGCTGGGAACTGGCAAAAACCCCCCACTGACCATTGAGTGATGGTTTGCCGTCTCCGGGGTGTCCCAAATGCATGCGACAGGTGGGCGAGAACGCCCCGACCACCAGGGTTTTAGGCAAGGTTGTTCGAAGCGTCACCGTAGCCGCTGGCCAATGGTTCCCAGCTGGTTTCTTCCCAGTAGAACGACTCGCGTTTTCGCTTTTCCTTGCGCAAGGAGCGCAGCAGCCGATCAAGGTTCTGCTGTTTCCAGTGGTGTTCCCCCCGGATCCCGCATTTGTCGAAATCCACGATCCAGGCGCGCCCGCTGTCGTCGAGCAGCAGGTTGTGGCAATTCAGGTCGGAATGGAACACCTGTCGGTCGTGCATCTGACGGATGGCACGACCCAACGTCTGCCATTCCTCCCCGCTCAGTGGCGCCTGTGACAGGCGCTGAGCCACGTTCTGCGTGCCCGGAATCATGGCCACCACGATGTCGGCGGTGTACCACCAGCCGTGGCGCAGTTGCCTGGCCGCCACGGGTGCGGGCACCGGCAGCGCCCAGGCTTGCATGTGGCGCAGCAGCGCGTATTCACCCAGGGCCCGGCTGTCCTGGGGGCGGCAGCGCCAGTAACGGTCAGGGCTCAGCCGCGCCATCAGTCCGCCGCGCCGGTAGTGGCGCAACACCACGTCGAGACCTTCGAGCACCATCCGTTGGGCCTGGCCGCGACCGCTGCCGGTGGCCAGCGCGGTACTGCCGTTTTCGGGTTCAAACAGGGTGGGAGTGCAGGCCTTGAGAAGCGCCGGGTCGTGCCACAGGGTCTGGTTCGTCAACGACTGTTGCACCACGGGGGGCAACAAGCCGGGCCGCGTGGGATGCCACAAGGGTCTGAGTGCCTGCAGGCTGCGCTGGCTGCTGCCTTGTTGCCGCTCCACAAAGTGACGCGCCTGTTCACCCTTGCGGGCGAGCTGGGCCGGCTGATCCAGCCACTGTCCGGCTAGGTCCAGCAGCGTTGATGCCGATGTGATGCATGCACCGATGCCGTGGCTCTGGATCTCCTGATAGAGGCTCTGGAAATGCTGGGTGTGCGGACCGAACAGCACGGGTTTGCCGCAAGCCAGTGCTTCGAGGGCGTTGTGTCCACCGATGGCGGCCAGGCTGCCACCGATGAAGCACACGCTGGCGTGTGCGTACCAGAGGCCGAGTTCGCCCATGGTGTCGGCCAGGTACACGCCTGTTTCCGATGCCAGCGTTTCCTGCCGGCTGCGTCGGGCATAGGGCAACCCCGCCTGATCAATCAGCCGGGCGACGGCATCGAAGCGTTCGGGGTGTCGGGGCACCAGGATCAGGACGCTGCCGGGATGGCGCGCCGCAAAGGCCGGCCAGGCCGCCAACAAAGCCTCTTCTTCCCCGTCGTGGGTGCTGCCGGCCACGACCACCGGGCGCCCCTGCAGCCAGGGCAGTTCCTGCGAGCCGGTCGCCGCAACGGGTTGGTCAAATTTCAGGTTGCCGGTTTCCAGCAAGCGCTCCGCGGGTACGCCCAAGGCCCGCAGACGCTCGGTGGTCGGTGTGTCGGCGGTCGCCACCAGAGCGAGCTGCGCCCAGACCGGTTGCATCAGGGCTTGCCAGCGCCGGTAAGACTTGGCGGACGCCTCCGACAGCCGGGCGTTGACCAGCGCCACGGGGATCGAACGCTGGCGGCATTGCAGCAGCATTTCGGGCCACAACTCGCGCTCCACCAGCACCACCAGTTGGGGTTGCAGGCGATCCAGAAACCGGGCCGTTGCACCGGGCGTGTCGAGGGGGAAAAAGACATGCTGGATGGCCTTGCCCCAATGGCTGCGCAACTGGCGCGCGCCGGTGGGCGACTGGGTGCTGACGGTGATCGTGTGGTCGGGCCATGCCTGGCGAAGCGCCTCGATGAGGGGTCGCGCAGCCTGCACTTCGCCGACCGATGCCGCGTGGATCAGGATGCCATTCAGCGAGGCGGGTGCGGGCTCGATGAAACCCAGCCGCTGTGCGAGCCCCTGGCGGTAGCCAGCGTCCTTGCGGCCCCGCCACCAGAGCCAGGCCAGCATCGGCAGCGCCAGCCCTCTCAGCAGCAGCCGGTAGCCCCGGTGCGCCAGCGGGACGGTCTTCAACGCCAATGGTCGGCGACCCATTGGGTCGGCAGCACGCGCCGGTACCACTTGCCGCTGACACCGGCGATCGCATCGGGTGGATTGGGTTTGCCGTGGAAGGCAATGATGCGTGCGCCTTCGGGGATGGTGGGCGGCAGGAACCAGCCCATGATGCCGCCGCGCAGGCAATGGCGCTTGAAACTGCGGCACCAGGTGTCGGGCCAGTAGCTGAGCTTGCCCTGGCGCGCGAGATAAAGCGTGATGAACTCCTGCTCGTTGCGCACGGTGCTGATCGAGGCCGGGTAGTCGTTCTTCAGGTGTTCCAGCGCGTCGGCGTGGGCACCGATGGTGTAGACGTAGCAGGAGGTGTTGCCCGTGCCGTCGCTCTTGTCCCATTCCTTGATCACGGTGAACTCGCCGGGCTGTTCAAAGAACGGGTCCAGGCTGTCCAGGATGACGATGTCCAGGTCGAGAAACAGCGTGCGGCCCTGCAGGTCGTAGAGCGGGCTGGCGAAGCTGGTGAGCTTGAGCCAGCCATGGCCGAAGGTCCAGGGTTTGCGCTGGTCGAACTCGTCGAAGCCCACCATGGGGATGGGCTTGACTTCGATCGCCGGGTCGATGCCAGCGCCGTCGTCGGTCAGGCAGACGAAGCGGAACGGCCGGTGCAGGTGGCGGCTGACCATGCTGTGCAGCTTGTTGACGTACTCGGGGCCGTACTTCTTGCCCCATTTGATGCACAGCACATTGACCGCTTGCATGAATCACCTTTGTCTGTTGCCCTCCGCGGTAGGACGACATGTCAACCGCAGTGCACCCGGCAGTTTATCCCAGCACAAGCGCCCAACCCTGTCGGAGCGCGTGCCTTCGCCAGCGCACGCCGAGGATCCGGCTTTGCCGGTCCAAGGGCGTGGTCCCCTGGGGGGAAGCCGCGCAGCGGCGCAGGGGGGACTACTTGAGCAATGCGTTGATGGGCTGCAGGTCTTCGGCCTTGAGAAGGCCGCCGGCCTGCTTCAGACGCAGCTGGCCCACCAGCACGTTGTAGCGTGCCTGGGCCAGGTCGCGCTTGGTCTGGAAGAGCTGGCTCTGGGCGTTGAGCACGTCGATGTTGATGCGCACGCCCACCTGGTAGCCCAGCTGGTTGGCGTCGAGCGCGCTCTGGCTGGAGGCCTCGGCGGCTTCCAGCGCCTTGACCTGGCTCAGGCCCGAGAGCACACCGAAGTAGGCGCTGCGCGTAGCCTGGCCGATGTTGCGCAGGGCCGTCTCGCGGTCGGCGCGGGCCTTTTCCACCAGCGCCACGGTTTCCTTGACGCGGTTTTCGATGGCATGGCCGGCGTACAGCGGCAGGTTGAACTGCAGCCCGACGCTGGCGGTGTTGGTGCGCACGTTGCCGGCCGTGGGCATCGTGGTGCTGGGGCCGCGCGCGACCTGGTACTGGCCCACCAGATCCAGCGTGGGCTTGTGACCGGCCTGTGCTTTCTTGACTTCCAGCTCGGCGATGTCAAAGCCCCGCATGGCCTGGCGCACCAGAGGATGCTCGCGCTGCGCCTGCAGCACCCAGGCTTCGGGATCGGCGGGCTGCACCGGCTCCAGCGCGACGGCGCTCACCAGGGGTTTGGGGCTGGTGTCGGCTTTGCCCACGAGCTGGTCCAGCGCCAGCTTCTTCACCCGCAGGTCGTTGCTGGCGGCGATCTCCTGCGCCAGCACGAGGTCGTAGCGGGCCTGGGCTTCGCGCGAATCGGTGACGGTGGTGGTGCCCACCTCGAAGTTGCGCTTGGCAGAAGCCAGCTGTTCCGCCACGGCGGCTTTCTGGGCCAGCACAAAGGTCAGCGTGTCTTGCGCGGCGACCACGTCGAAGTACGCCTGCGCGGTGCGCACGATCAGGTCCTGCTCGGCCGCGTCCAGCTGGGCCTTGGCCACATCGATCGACAACCGGCCCTGCTCGTTGGTCAGGCGGTTGGCGGGGCGGTACAGCGGCTGGCTGGCCGAGAGCGCCAGGTTCTGGCTGTCAGCGCTGCGGCTGCCAGCTGCTGCGCTGCTGTCCACGTTCGCCCAATTGACGCCAGCGCCCAGGCCGGCCTGGGGCAGCAAGCCCGCCTTGGCCTGATCGGCCTTGGCGAGATTGGCCTCGTACTGCGCGCGCGCCGCCTGTACGGTGGTGTCAAACCCCCGCGCCATGTCGTAGAGCTCGACCAGGCTTTGCGCCTGCGCGCCGCCGGAGACACCCAGCGCCAGCAAGGCCGCCAGCGCGAGCGGCTTCAGGGAAAGCGGGCGCAGCTTCAACGGGGTGTTAGCGGACAGGGCGGTCATGAGGGTTCCTTTGGATAACAGGCGCGGAATGCAGGGTGGCGGTTTCAGTACACCGGCACGGACGGGTCCCGCTCGCGGGCCCAGGCGTTGATGCCGCCGTGGATGTTCACCACCTCGGAGAAACCGTTCTGCATCAGGAAGTGCACCACCTGCGCACTGCGCGCGCCATGGTGACACAAGCAGGCCACGGGTTGCTTGCGGTCGAGTTCCAGGTAGCGTGCCGGCACACTGCGCATGGGCATGTGGACCAGATCAAAACCATCGGGCTTGACGGCCGCGGTCTGGAGCTCCCAGGGCTCACGCACGTCGAGCACGACAGGGCGCAGGTCCGGCGACTTCGAGCGGGCCTGTTCAAGCCACTCGGTGAGTTGGGCGGGGTGGATGGAGATCATGGGGTCGGGCCTGTGAGCGTTTCAGCGAGCGTGCTGGCTCAGAACTGGAAGCGCGAAGGCTCTGGGAAGTTCCGCAGGCGCGGCGCCAGGGTGTCCCAAGGTTGGGCGGTGACGTACGACGCTTCGCCGGTGCGTGTGATGAAGGTGGCGCGCATGACGGGCTCGTTGCCCACGATGGCGGCCAGGCGGCCACCGGGAGCCAGCAGCGAGAGCAGGGCGGGCGGCACTTCGGCCACCGAACCGCTGAGCAGGATCACGTTCCACGGTGCTTCGGTGGCGCAGGCGGAAAAGTTGTTGGCGGCGGCATCGGCCACGCGCACTTCGGCGTTGGTGAAGCCGGCCTTCTGCAGGTTTTCACGCGCTGTGCGCGCCAGGGCTTCGTTGATCTCCAGCGACACCACGCGCTGCGCCAGGCTGGCGAGCAAGGCCGCCATGAAGCCGCTGCCGGCGCCGATCTCCAGCACCTTGTCGGTCGGCTGGATGGCCAGATCCTGCAGCAGGCGGGCTTCCACGCGCGGCGCCAGCATGGTCTCGCCGTCCACGGCCGGCTGCCCCAGCGGCAGTTCCATGTCGACGAAGGCCAGCGCCTTGTGGGCAGCGGGCACGAAGTCTTCGCGGCGCATGTTGACCAGCAAAGCCAGCACCTGGGGGTCGAGCACCTCCCAGGGGCGGATCTGCTGCTCGATCATGTTGAAGCGGGCCTGGTCGAAGCTGGTGGGGGTCTGAGAAGTCATGTTTGATACTCCGGTGGGTATATTAGCCGATCCTGATGCATTTTACTGAGCGCCACCCGCTGTGGCCCTGACGGCGGTGCTGTCATCGGTGTGACCCGCACCGAACAGCCGGCGCAGCCAGCGGGCGAAATCGTCCATGTAGCAGTACACCACGGGCACCACCACCAGCGTCAGCAGCGACGAAGTGATCACGCCGCCGATCACCGCCTGGCCCATGGGCGCGCGCTGCTCCGAGCCCTCGGTGAGGGCAAACGCCAGCGGCACCATGCCGAACACCATGGCCAGCGTGGTCATGAGGATGGGGCGCAGCCGCACCCGGGCGGCCAGCAGCAGGGCGTTTTCGCGCTCCAGCGGCGCGGCGCCGTCCAGCCCGCGGCGTGCGCGGATGGCGAAGTCCACCAGCAGGATGGCGTTTTTCGTCACCAGGCCCATCAGCAGCACGATGCCGATGACCGAGAACATGCTCATGGTGGAGCCGAACATCAGCAGTGTGAGCACCACGCCGATCAGCGTGAGCGGCAGCGCCGTCATGAGCGCCAGCGGCTGCAGGAAGCTCTGGAACTGGCTGGCCAGGATCATGTAGATGAAGATGATGGCCAGGGCCAGCGCCGAGACCGCGTAGCCGAACGATTCCTGCATGTTCTTGGTTGAACCGCCGAACTCGTAGCGGTAGCCCGGTGGCATGGCGATGGTGTCGAGCACCTGGCGGATGTCGGCCGACACATCGCCGGCCGAGCGGCCGAAGACGTTGGCGTTGATCGCCACCTCGCGGTTCAGGTTGCGGCGGTTGATCTGGTTCGGGCCGGTCGATTCCACCACCTGAGCCACCTGGCCCAGGCGCACCACGCGCGCGCTGCCGTCGGCCGCGGTGCCGACCACAAAGGGCAGTTGCTCCAGGTCGCTGGTGCGCGCGCGCTGCTCGGGCGCCAGGCGCACGTTCACGTCGTAGCTCTCGCCGTCGGCGGCGCGCCAGTTGCCCACCGTCTGACCCGCCACCAGGGTGCGCAGGCTGCTCGCCACGGCGGCGCCGTTCAGTCCGGCGTCGGACGCGATCTCGCGCCGCATCACCACGTCCACCGTCGGCTTGTCGGGCTTGACGCTGGCGTCCAGATCCACCAGGCCGACGATGGGGCGGATGCGCTCCATCACCTGAGCGGTCAGCCGCTCCAGTTCGACGAGGTCGTCGCCCTGCAGCGAAAACTCGACCTGCTTGTTGCCGCCCACCGGATCGAGCAGGCCGGCGTGGGTCACGTTGATGCCGGGCACGGTGCGCAGGCGCTCGCGCAGCTTCGCGGCCATGGTGTCGGCGTTGATGCTGCGGTCCTTGCGGTCCACCAGGCGCACGTAGACGCTGGCGTACATGGTGCCCTGGGCGTTGCCGGTGTTGATGGTGGAGAGCGTGTACTTCACCTCGGGGAATTCGCGCAGGATCGCTTCGACCTGTCGTGTCTTGGCCTCGGTGGCCTGCAGGGACGAGCCCACGGGCGTGTGGAACGAGAGCGAGGTTTCGGAGAAGTCGGCCTTGGGCACGAACTCGGTGCCCAGCAGTGGCACCATGAACAGGCTGCTCACGAAGATGGCCAAGGCCAGGCCCAGCGTGGCCAGCTTGTGCTGCAGGGACCAGCGCAAGGTGCCCTGGTAAAGCTCGGTCAGATCGTCCTGCACGCGGTCGAACCAGGCGGTGACACGGCCAATGGTCTTGTCGTACAGCGTGACCGGCGCGGCGTGCCGGCCGTGCTTTTCGATTTCCGGGTCGTGCCAGACCGACGACAGCATCGGGTCGAGCGTGAAGCTCACGAACATCGAAATGAGCACGGCCGCCACCATGGTGATGCCGAACTCGTGGAAGAACTTGCCGATGATGCCGCCCATGAAACCGATGGGCAGGAACACCGCCACGATGGACAGCGTGGTCGCCAGCACGGCCAGGCCGATTTCCTGCGTGCCGTCCATGGCGGCGTCGAACGGACGCTTGCCCATCTGCACGTGGCGCACGATGTTTTCGCGCACCACGATGGCGTCGTCGATCAGCAGGCCCACCGACAGCGTGAGCGCCATCAGCGTGATCATGTTGATGGTGAAGCCGAACAGGTTCATGAAGAAGAAGGTGCCGATGACCGAGATCGGCAGCGTGAGGCCGGTGATCACCGTCGAGCGCCACGAGTTTAGGAACAGGAACACGATCAGCACCGTGAGCAGCGCGCCTTCGATCAGCGTGCGGCGCACGTTGTCCACCGACACGCGGATCGGCCGCGAACCGTCGGCGATGGGCTCCAGGCGCACGCCCGGTGGCAACTCGGCCTTGAGCGATGTGATGGTGGCCTTGAGGCCGTCGGTGACGGCGATGGTGTTTTCGTCCTGTGCCTTCTGCACCTGCAGCAGCAGGGTGCGCTGGCCGTTGTAGAGCGCGAGGCTCTCCACTTCTTCGGTGCCATCGCTCACGCGCGCCACCTGGGTCAGGCGCACGGCGCTGCCGCCGCGGCGCGCCACGATGATGTCTTCAAAATCCTGGGGGTTCTGCAGCCGCGAGAGCACCTGCACCACGCGGTCGCGTTCGCTGGTCTTGAGCGTGCCGACTGGCAGGTCCTGGTTTTCGTTGCGCACCGCGGTGGTGATCTGCTCGGCGGTGATGCCCAGCGCCTCCATCGCCGCCGGGTCGAGGTCGATGTTGACTGCGCGCCGCGTGCCGCCGACCAGCGTGACCGAGCCCACGCCGCGCACGTTTTCCATGCGCTTCTTCAGTGTCTGTTCGGCCCAGGTGGTGAGTTCAACCGCCGAAGGCGCTTTCCCATTGACCGCTTCGGGCAGGACAGCGACCGACCAGATCGAGCGCGCCGCCGGGTCGAAGCGCAGCACGCGCGGTTCCTTCACGTCGGTGCGGAAGGTCGGGCGCAAGATGGCGATCTTCTCGCGCACGTCTTCGGCCGCCTTGCGCCCGTCGATGTGCAGCTGGAATTCGATGATGACGACCGACTGGCCTTCGTAGCTGCGCGAGGTGAGTGTGTTCACGCCCGCGATGGCGTTGACCGACTCCTCCACCTTTTTCGTGACCTCGCTCTCCACGATCTCGGGCGAGGCGCCGGGGTATTCGGTGGTGATCACCACCACGGGGAAGTCGATGTTGGGGAACTGGTCCACCTTCAGGCGCTGGAACGAAAACAGGCCCAGCACCACGAAGGCCACCATCACCATGGTGGCAAAGACCGGGTTGCGCAACGAAATCTGGGTGAACCACATGGTGCCGGGCTCAGTGCGAAACGGTGGATGTCGCCGACGCGGTGGCCGCGGTGGTGGGGCCCGTCAGCTTCACCGCCGTGCCCTCGCGGATCAGGCCGGCCTGCACCCGCAGCAGCGTGGTGCCCACCGGCGCCAGCGCCACGCCGTCGATCACCAGCATGGGTTCACCGTGGTGCAGGCCCTGGCGGCCCAGCACCACCGGCACGTGGGCGATCTTGCCGTCCTGCACGGTCTGGATATAGGGCTGCGGCTTGTCGTTGCGCACCGCCGAAAGCGGCACCGCCGGCGCGTTCAGCTGGCCGGTGACGATCTGGCCCTGGGCGAACAGCCCTTGTCGCATGCCCGCGACCGCCGGCACCCGCAGGTACACCAGCACGCTGCGGCTGCCCGCCTGCACGCTGGGGTTGATGCGCGCCACGGTGGCGTCCACCGGTTGCGCCAGGCCTTCCACCGAGAGTTCCGCCTTCTGGCCGGGCACCACGGCCATGGCATCGGCCGGTGTGAGCGCAGCTTCAAGCTCGAAGCCGGAGAGGTCCACCACTTCCAGCATGCGGGCGTCGAGTGCCACCCGCTCACCGTTCTGCACCAGCCGGGCCGACACCTGGCCCGTCAGCGGCGAGCGCAGCGCTGTGTCGCCCAGCGCCTTGCGCGCGATGTCCAGCGCCGCGAGGGCGGCTTGGTGGTTGGCCTCGGCGGCGGCCAGGTTGTTGCTGGTGGTTTCCAGCGCTGTGGCCGAGATAAAGCCTTGTTTCACCAGCGACTGGTTGTTCTCCAGCGCGCGGCGCGATATGGCCATTTGCGCCTGCGCCGATTTCGCCTGCTGCTCGGCCTGGCGCACGCGCGCCTGCGCGTCGGTGCTGTCGATGCGCGCGACGACCTCGCCCGCGCTCACGCTCTCGCCTTCGCGCTTCTGCAGGCCCTGCAATTCACCCGCGACCTTGGCCTTGATGGCCGCGGTCTGCAGCGCCTTGAGCGCACCCGACACGCCCACCGCCCGGGAAAGCGCCAGCGCCTGCACGGTCGTCACATCCTGCGGCGCCAGCTGGTACACCGGCGCCTGCTGCATGGCCGCGGCCGCGGCGCTGGCGGCTTCGCTCTGCAGCTTGCGCTTGTTCAGCGCACGTGCCACGCCCAGGCCAATGGCCAGCACCAGGGCGGCGAGCAGCAGCCATTTGAGCCAGGCGGAACGGGGCGTGTGTGGGTTCATGGCGGGGGACTTTTGTGTGTGTTGTCGGGCGTGGCCAGCATGCCGTTCAGCAGCAGGCCGACCTGGCTGTCGATGAAGGCGACCGGCTCGATCCGTTGCGAGGCCGGGCAGCACGGCGCCATGGAGTGTTTCCACATCAGCAGGAAGATCATGGGAGCGATCAGGCTGTAGATCGCGTATTCGATGTCCATGGGTCGGAGCTCGCCACGGTCGATGCCACGCTGCAGGATGCGCTTGAGCAGGTCGTGGCCGGGGCCGATCACCTCCTGCTGGTAGAACGCCGCGATCTCCGGGAACATGCCCGCCTCGCTCATCACCAGCTTGGTGATGCCCGAGGCCGCGGTCATGCCGATGCGCTCCCACCACGACTGCATGCAGTAGCGCAGCAGCTCGGCGCTGCTGCCCTCGAACGCGTCCAGTTCTTCATTCCACTCGCCAAAGCGCCCGGCGATGGTTTCGCGCACCACCGCCTTGAACAGGTCTTCCTTGCTCGGGAAATAGAGAAACAGCGTGCCCTTGGAAACGCCCGCGGCCGCGGCGACTTCTTCCACCCGCGTGGCGGCAAAACCTTTTTCAACGAACAGGGTGAGTGCCGCGTCCAGCAGCTCGCCCGGGCGCGCTTCCTTGCGGCGTTCGCGGCGCTGGCGCGGCGCCTCTTCAACGGGGGGCATGAGAGGGGGGGAGGAGGATGGCATGGATTTAATGACCGGCGGGTTATTAATATAACCCATCACCGCTCCCGCCGGTCTGGCCAGGGGTCCGACAAGCCTTGCGCCCGGCGCGCGCCGGAGCCTTCAGCCCAGCTTGATGCCCACGCGCGTGATGCGTTCGCCCGCCATCTCGCGCACGCTCACTTCGGCCTGCCCGAGCAGGGTGCTGTCGCCCACCACCGGCGGGCGCTGCAGTTCGCTGCGCAGCCAGGTGGCCAGGTCCTGGGAGGCATCGGCCGGCAGCGGCAGGCCGTAGAAAGCGCAGAGGTTGTCCATCGAGGTGCCGGCGTCGAGCACAAAGTCGCCATACACCAGCCGTGCCTGGGCCGCATCGCCCGGGTCGGGCAGGCTCACGCCCAGCCGCCGGGCGCTCCAGGCAATCGTCGACCCTTGCAGCAGCAGCGAAGTGAGCACCACCACAAACGCCACGTTGAAGAAGGTCTGCGCGCCCTGCACCCCGGCCATCACCGGGAACACTGCCAGCACAATCGGCACCGCGCCGCGCAGGCCCACCCACGAAATGAAGGTGATCTCGCGGGCGTTGAAGTGCAACGGCGCCAGGCACAACCAGACCGACAGCGGCCGGGCCACCAGCATCAGCGCCAGCGACACGCCCAGCGCGGGCCACAGCGTGCGCAGCAGGCCGGTGGGCGTGACCAGCAGACCCAGCAGCAGGAACATGCCCGCCTGGGAGAGCCAGGCGTAACCGTCCATCGCGGACAGCGCCGCCCGCACCTGGCGCCGCGCCATGTTGCCCGTGATCACGCCCATGGCGTACACCGCCAGAAAACCCGAACCGCCCAGCCAGGTGGTGCCGGCAAACACCGCCAGCCCGGCCGAGACCACCAGCAGCGCACGGATGCCGCCCCCGCCGTCCACCCCGCGGCCCAGGCGCTTGAGCAACTCGGCCAGCGCAAAGCCGCTGCCCATGCCCAGTGCGGCGCCCCAGCCGAACTGCTGCAGCAGCGACAACAGCACGTCCAGCGCGGTCGGCCCGGCGGCGGCGCCCGCCACCCCTTGAGCCGCGAGCGCCACGGTGATGAAGGTCAGCGTCAGGTACACCGCCATCGGGTCGTTCATGCCCGACTCGATCTCCAGCGTGGCGGCCACGCGCTCGTTGAGCTTCACGCCCGACGACTTGAGCAGCGAAAACACCGCCGCCGCGTCGGTCGAGCCCACGATGGCGCCCACCAGCAGGGCCAGCGGCCAGCTCAGGTCCAGCAACCAGTAGGCCGCCGCCCCGGTGATGCCCGTGCAGACCACCACGCCGATGGTGGCCAGCAACAGAGAAGGCTTCAAACCGGTGCGAAAGGTGCTGAAGTCGGTGCGCAAGCCGCCGTCCAGCAGGATCACCGCCAGCGCCACGTTGCCCACCCAGAAACTCAGGCGGAAATCGTCAAACCGCAGCCCGCCCGGCCCGTCCACCCCCGCCAGCGTGCCTACCACCAAGAACACCAGCAGGAACGAGAACCCCACGCGCGTCGACAACACGCCCGCCAGCACGCTGATGAACACCAGCGAGGCGGCCACCAGGAGCGGCAGGGTGAGAAAGTCGAGCGACAGGGACATGCCCTGAAGCTAACAGAAAGCGTGCCAGTCTCATGGTGCTGGCGAGGGTTGTCGAATTCATTTCTGATGCCCTGGGCAGGCCTGGGTACTTCGTCAGGCCGGCAGGCGTTGTTCGTACACCTGCCGGAGCCGTGTCCAGCCTTCCCAGAACGGGGCTTTCGCCTCGCCCTTCATGCTGGCGACCAGCAGGTCCAGGTGCATGTGCCAGCCGGCGCCGACCATCGTCAGCGTGCTGCGGTCGGGCAGGCGGCGGTGGACCACCGTCAACAGCACCTGGTCGCCACGGGCCGCCAGCTCAAAGGACACATCGCCGCTGCCTTGCCAGGTGAAGGCCAGCTTGCGGGGCGGATCAAGCTCGGTGATGTGGCAGGGCATGCGCTGCTCTTCCGGGAACCCGGCGGGCCGCTGGCCGGGGGTGTCGGACAGCTCGTCGTTGCGCCAGACCAGTTCAAACGGCGCGCCGGGTTCCAGCGTCATCGGTCCAGCGGCCAGCCACTGCTGGCGCAGCGGGCTTTCCGTGAGGTAGGCCCACACGCGCTCGATGGAGCCGGGCAGCAGGCGCTGCAGGGTGAGGGTGGCGGGCTCGGTCAGCACGCCGTGGCTGTCGGGGGCGGTCAGTTCGGTCATGGTGTATCTCCTTGGGGGGGTGGGGAAACGGGGGGGCGCTCCTGTTGCAGCAGCTCTTCCAGCACATCGAGACGCACGCTCCAGAAGGCTTCGTAGTAACGCAGCCACGCGTTGGCGCTGGCGAGCGGCCCGGGGTTGAGGTGGCACACGTGCGTGCGTCCGCGCACCTCGCGGCGGATGAGACCGGCGTTTTCCAGCGCCTTGACGTGTTTGGAGGCCGCCGCCAGCGAGATGGCGAAGGGCGCCGCCAGCTCGCCGACGCTGCGCTCGGACTGCGCGAGTTCGCGCAGCATCTGCCGGCGGGTCGCGTCGCCCAGGGCGTGGAAGACGGCGTCCAGTTGGGGGGTATTTAATTCAACCATGTGGTTGAATATATCGGCCTTCATTCAAATTGTCAACCATATGGTTGAATTAATTTCCCACCCTTGCCACAAGCGCCAGCAGGCCCCTTGCACCGTGGCACACTGCGCCGCCATGACGCTGCCCTTCGAGTACCAGAACCCCACGCTGCAGTTCGAACGCTTCATGGTCGACGCCCGCGACTGCGCCGGGCTGCCCACCACCAACATGGCCTGGAACATGGTGGTGGGTGTCCTGCACGCGTTCCGCAAACGCCTGACCGTGCCGCAGGCACTCGCCTTTGCGGCCGTGCTGCCGCCCGTGACCCGCGCGCTCTTCATTGAAGACTGGCCCATCGACCAGGCGCCGGAACCCTTTGGCGGACCGGCCGAGTGGCTGGCAGACGTGCGCGCCGTTCGCACGGAGCACAACTTCTCGCCGGCCGATGCGGTGGTGTCCGTCGCCACCGCCCTTCGCCGGCACGTGGATCCCGCCGCCTTCGAACAGGTGCTGGCGCAGCTGCCGGCCGAGGCCAGCCGGTATTGGCAGGCGAGGCCAGCCCAATGACAACCGCCCAGCTTCAACTCACACGCTGGCAAGCGCTCACCAGCGATCAGCAGCAATCCGTGCTGGCCTTGCACATTTCACCGGAGCAGATTGAATTCGCCGGGACGATGGCGCAGGCCGTCGCGGTGGGCGAGGGCGCCAGCCCGGACGAAGTCACCGGCCTGGCGGTGCTCAAAGCCGAGGTGCCGGTCGGTTTCGTGGTGCTTTGCCGGGGCTCCCGGCTGCCGGAGTGGGCGCCCACCGGCGCCGCCGCCCTCAGGGCCATGCGCATCGACAGCCGCGCACAGGGCCAAGGCCACGGCAAGGCCGCGCTGGCTCTTGTGGAAACCTGGCTGTCGGAACACTGGCCGGTTTGCTGGTTGCTCGCGCTCTGCGTGGACGATCAGAACCTGGCCGCCCGGCGCGCCTACCAGGCGGCGGGGTTCACCGAGTACACGGAGCCGAAAGCGGGGCGCATTGGGGTGGTGCGGTATTTGGCCAAGGCTTTGAAGGTGGCATCGAGCTCATAGAGTCCGGTGGCCCGTTCGATACCCCCGCTCATTGGCGCTCTGCACCCTTTGCCCGGCAGGCGCGTCAAGAGCGCACGGTCTGCTGGCCCCCTCAATGCGTGGCCGCGGTGTGCGCCACGCCCAACCGCTCGGCCAGACCAGCCAGGCGCAGATCCAGCGTCCACAGCCGCGCGCCCGGTGTGATGAGCGCCGACGCCAGCAGGCCCAGATCCACCAGACCGCAGCCCTGGCCGAACAAGCGTTCGCGCTCCACAAACCCCATCACCTCGTCCACGGTCGCCACCTTGGCCGACTGCAGCGCCGCCAGATCGGCGAGCGTCTGCACTCGGGCCGGGGGCGTGCCGCAAGCCAGTTCCCCCAGCACCCAAGGGTGGATCAACACGGCGTCCTGCAGCAGCAAGTTGGCCAACGCCTCGTTGCGGTGGCGAAAGTGGGCCACCCACACCGAGGTGTCCACCAGCACCGCCGTCATTCGGCCAGCTCCTCGCGCCGACGCGGAATGTCGGCCATCTCGGGCGCGGCCCCGCCCAGCGCCGCCAGCCGCTTGGCCGACTGCACCCGCACAAAGGTGCGGAACACCTCTCTGAACAGGTCGGCCTTGTCCATGGCCGGGTCGGCGACTTGCAAGGCACGCTCGTACAGGGCGTCGTCGATGGTGACGGTGGTTCGCATGGGTACTCCGGATGTGAATTCAAGTAAGGCATCAATTTTGATGCACAAGCGCATCGTTTGGAAGGTGCGCCTCTGTCTCAAGACGACATCCGCCCAAACCGTACATCGTTACAGTGCAAGCACGGTGTTTTGGTGGGATTCCATTCAAGAGAAGGCGCACTTTGACAACCCTTGTTCTGCTCCCGGGCCTGGACGGCTCAGGTGATTTCTTCGACGCGCTGTGCCGCCAGTTGCCCCGACAGCTGCGCCCGCAAGTGGTTCGTTACCCAGGTGACCAACCGCTCAGCTACAGCGAGCTGGCCAGTTTGGTGTTGGCCGTCTTGCCCGAAGAAGGGCCCTTTGTCTTGGTCGCCGAGTCATTCTCAGGCCCGGTGGCCATTCAAGTGGCTGCGGCCCGCCCGGTCGGGCTGATGGGGGTGGTCTTGTGCGCCACATTTGCGCAAAACCCCAGACCCATCTTCAGCCCTCTGCAGGGACTCACCCGCTGGGCGCCGGTGCGCGCCGCGCCCATGGGCCTTCTTTCGAGCTGGTTGCTGGGGGCCGAGGCCGATGCTTCGTGGGCTGATCGCATCCGGCAGGCCATGAACAACTGTTCTGTCACCGTTCTCCGGGCACGCGCCCGGGAGGTGCTGTTGGTGGATGTGCGCAGCCAGCTGGCCAACATACGGGTGCCGGTGCTGTACTTGCAGGCCACCTGCGACAGCGTCGTGCCGACGGCTGCACTGGTTGACATGCAGCGTGTCTTGCCGGGGCTTCAAGTGGTCAGAATCGACGGGCCGCACTTCCTGCTACAAGCTCGGCCAGTGGCATGTGCGGAACAAATCACAGAGTTTGTCGGTCGGCCATCCCCCGTTGAGAATCAAGACGGAGCCACAGCGACAAGCGTTTCCCCAATGCGTCCATGCTCAACAACGAACTGAATCGACTGGCCAGTGGCCGACGCATCACTCACTTCTGCCTGTTCGGGTGGCTGAGCATGTTTGCCTTTCAGCTTCACAGCACGCCCTTGCTGCTTCCTTTGCTGTTGGCGCTGAGCGGGGCAGCGTTGGTCGGAAGCGCCAGGGTGACCCGTACGCTCGGCCTCACCCGATTGGCGCGATTGGCCAGTGTTCTCGGGGCGGTTGTTCCTGTTCTGGGGCTGTTGGTCATGGGCTGGTTGTCATCCAAGGCTCGCCGCGAGTTGCTGAACGCTGGATGGCGGTTGGGCATGTTTCACGCTTATCGGCCAGCCCAAGGCGGAAAATAGGTCGATGCCACACCTTGTCTGTTTTTTGGTCTGTATTGAATGAACAAAAATTTGAAAACTCTCAGACGATTGCTGCCTGTTCTGCTCTTGATAGGTGTGGCTCACGCTCAACCCGCGACCGAGCTTTTACGCACCGATGGCATCTATCGAAGTGAAGTACAAACCAATGAAGATGGGGCCAGTTACATCAGCATGCTTCGGTTTGCGCCGGACGGCCGTGTGTTTCTGACGCACGTTGGGATGCCTGCCACACAGGAGCGTGTGTGTGCCTGGTTCAAGCCGGAACGAGAGGTTCAGTTCTGGTCCAAGGGAGCGGGCTATCAACTTGAGGCCGACCGGCTCAGCTTTCGGACGGAATCTCCCAGCGCAACGACGTTGTTCGACGGAACGGTCAAGTCTGGCGTGTTGCAAATGCAGCTGAGGGTTCCGACGAAGCAGGATCTGACATATGCCCTGACTTTCAAGTTCGCGCCCTGCTTGTGAGGAACAGGGCCGAAACAAGAAGGGCTGCCATTGGCAGCCCTTCTTTCTGGTGAGCACGAAACAGATCAGTTCGCAAACGCCGCAATCCCCGTGATCGCCCGCCCCAGAATCAGTGCATGCACATCGTGCGTGCCTTCATAGGTGTTCACCACCTCCAGGTTCACCAGGTGGCGGGCCACGCCGAATTCGTCGCTGATGCCGTTGCCGCCCATCATGTCGCGGGCCAGGCGGGCGATGTCGAGCGATTTGCCGCAGCTGTTGCGCTTCAGGATGCTGGTGAGTTCGACGCTCGCTGTGCCTTCGTCCTTCATGCGGCCCAGGCGCAGGCAGCCTTGCAGGCCGAGGCTGATTTCGGTCAGCATGTCGGCCAGCTTTTTCTGGATCAGCTGGTTCGCGGCGAGCGGGCGGCCGAACTGCTGGCGGTCCAGCACGTACTGGCGGGCGCGGAAGTAGCAGTCTTCGGCGGCGCCGAGCGCGCCCCAGGCGATGCCGTAGCGCGCGCTGTTGAGGCAGGTGAACGGGCCTTTGAGGCCACGCACGTCGGGGAAAGCGTTTTCTTCGGGCACGAAGACTTCGTCCATCACGATCTCGCCGGTGATGCTGGCACGCAAGCCCACCTTGCTGTGGATGGCGGGGGCGCTCAGGCCCTTCCAGCCTTTTTCGAGGATGAAGCCGCGGATCTGGCCGCCGTCGTCTTTGGCCCAGACGACGAAAACGTCGGCGATGGGGCTGTTGGTGATCCACATCTTCGCGCCGCTCAGGCTGTAGCCGCCGGGCACGGCCTTGGCGCGGGTGACCATGCTGCCGGGGTCGCTGCCGTGGTTGGGTTCGGTCAGGCCGAAGCAGCCGATCCACTCACCGGTGGCGAGCTTGGGCAGGTATTTCTGCTTCTGCGCTTCCGAGCCAAATTCGTTGATCGGCACCATCACCAGCGAGCTCTGCACGCTCATCATGCTGCGGTAGCCGGAGTCCACGCGCTCCACTTCGCGCGCCACCAGGCCGTAGCAAACGTAGTTGAGGCCGCTGCCGCCGTAGGCCTCGGGGATGGTGGGGCCGAGCAGGCCGAGTTCGCCCATCTCACGGAAGATGGCGACGTCGGTCTTTTCGTGGCGGAAGGCCTCGGTCACGCGGGGCAGCAGCTTCTCCTGGCAGTAGGCGCGGGCGGCGTCCTGCACCTGGCGCTCGTCGTCGGTGAGCTGGGCGCTCAGGTGGAACGGGTCTTCCCAGTTGAAGGTGTTTTTGCTGGTGGCCATGGGGTGTCTCCGGGCGGTTTGGAAGAAGGGGGTTGGTGGCGATTGTCGGTGGCGCATGAATAGCTGTCTAATATTGATTGCCGATTGATCAATACACATTGCATATTCATGGAATTCCGCCACCTGCGCTGTTTCACCGTGCTCGCCGAAGAGCTGCACTTTGGCCGCGCGGCGCAGCGGCTGGCCATGACGCAGCCGCCGCTGTCGATGGCCATCCAGCAGCTCGAAGCCTCGGTGGGCGCGCGCCTGTTCGAGCGCAACAGCCGGGGCGTGGCGCTGACGGCCGCCGGGCTGGCGTTTCTGCCGCGCGCGCAGGCGCTGCTGGAGCAGGCGGCGCTGGCGGCGCGGGAGGCGCGCGACGTGGGGCAGGGGCTGGCCGGGCAGCTGCAGATCGGCTTTGCCGGCACGGTGCTCTACCGCGGCCTGCCACAGGTGCTGCGCGACTTTTCAAGCGCGCACCCGAAGCTGCGGCTGGCACTGCGCGAACTGAGCAGCAGCGAGCAACTGGTGGAGCTGGTGCACGACCGGCTGGACCTGGGTTTTGTGCACACCACGCGCGTGCCGGCGGGTTTCTCGCAGATCCTGGTGTCGAGCCAGCCGTTCATGGCCTGTCTGCCGTCGAGTCACCCGCTGGCGAATGCCAAGGTGTTGTCGCTCGATCAACTGAAGGGCGAGGCCTTCTCCATCGTGATGCGCGCTGTCTCGCCGGACTACCACGACCGCATCCTCGCGGCCTGTGCCGACGCGGGGTTTGAGCCATCGCTGGCGTTTGAACTGCGGCATTGGCTGAGCGTGGTGTCCGTCATCGCGCAGGGGCTGGGCGTGGGCCTGGTGCCGGCCGCGCTGCAGCAGGCGGGGCTGCCCGGCGTGGCCTTCGTGCCGCTGGCCCAGCCGCTGGCGCCGTATGACACCCACTGCCTCTGGCGCACCGGGCGCGACGGTGTGGCGCAGGGGGCGCTGGGCGCCTTTCTGGCGGCGGTGCGGGAGGTGGCGGGCGGCTGATCCCGGGCCGGCTGGCCGACCGGGCGCCCGGCCGGTCGTTCAGGCCGCCGCCTGCTCGGGCTGTCGGCGGAGGTCGGCCATGTCTTTCGACGGCGGCGCGCCAAAGAGGCGCCGGTATTCGCGGCTGAACTGCGAAGGGCTTTCGTAGCCCACCCGGAAGGCGGCGGTGGAGGCGTCCATGCCTTCGGACATCATGAGCCGGCGCGACTCGGTCAGCCGCCGCTGCTTCTGGTACTGCAGTGGGCTCATGGCGGTGAGCGCCTTGAAGTGGTGGTGGAAGGTGGACAGGCTCATGCCCGATTCACGGGCCAGCGTTTCCACGCGCAGCGGCTCGGCGAAGCGCGCGTTGAGGCTGGCGATGGCGCGCGCCACCTGGTGGCTCTGGGTGTCCACGGTGGCAATCTGGCGCAGTCGCGCGCCGGCTTCGCCCACCATCAGGCGGTAGTGGATCTCGCGCTTGATCAGCGGCGCCAGCGCCGCCACGTGCTCGGGCTGGTCGAGCAGGGCGAGCAGGCGGTCAAAGGCTTCGAGCAGCGGCGCGTTGAGCGCCCCCGTGGTCATGGCGCGGCTGTCGCGGACGGTGCTGCCCGGGGGCGGCGTTGGCGTCTCCAGCATCAACGAAGCGATTTCGCGCCAGTCCAGCCGCAAACCCACGCCGAGGTACGGGCGCTCGGGGCTGGCCTCCAGCACCGCCGATTGCACCGGCAGGTCCATCGAGGTGATCAGGTAGCGGTTTTCGCCGTAGTGCAGCGTGTCGTCGCCCAGCAGGATACGTTTGCTGCCTTGCACGATCAGCGCCACGCAGGGTTCGTAGACGGCGCAGATGTTCATGTAGGGCTGGTCGACGCGGAACAGCATCAGGTCCGCGATCTCCGGCGGCTGGTACGGGACGCCGTCGACCGCCCTGTCCAGGATGCACCTGGCCAGCGACGCGCGGGTGCTTGTGGCGGTGTCGGTGGGGGAGGGATCGGGCATGGCAGGGGGCGACTTCTTGCGGACAGCCGATGGTATCGGGCCTTGCCCATTCGTGCCGATCCACCGCAGGAATGGGCAAGCATCGCGCAGCTTCAGGCTAGCGCTCGGCCGGGGTTGGGGGCGACACTGGCGCCCTTCCCGGGCCGACGGTCGCGGGAACCGAAATCCCTTTTGTCCCCATCCACAGGAGACCCCCATGACCACCCTGCAAGTCAACGGTCGCGCCCAGCCGCTGGACGTCGATCCCTCTACGCCCGTGCTCTGGGCCCTGCGCGACACGCTGGGCCTGACCGGCACCAAGTTCGGCTGCGGCGTGGCCCAGTGCGGCGCCTGCACCGTGCACCTCGATGGCCAGGCTGTCCGCTCCTGCGTCACGCCGATCTCGGCGGCTGAGGGCAAGAAGATCACCACCATCGAAGCCATCACCGGCGGCACCGACCGCGTGGGCAAGGCCGTGCACGCCGCCTGGGTGAAGCACGACGTGGCCCAGTGCGGCTACTGCCAGAGCGGCCAGATCATGAGTGCCACTGCGTTCCTGAAATCGCTGCCGCGCGGCAAGCAGCCCAGCGCCGCCGACATCGACGGCGCCATGGCCGGCAACGTTTGCCGCTGTGGCACCTACGCCCGCATCCGCGCCGCCGTGGCCGACGCCGCGCGCACCCTGGCCTGAAGGAGACACCACCATGTTCAACGCCTCCACGCACGAACTCCCGCGCGCCCTGCAGCTGATGCTGGCGCGCGATGCCGACACCCCTTCCGTGGCCGAGCTGCCGCGCCGCAGCTTCCTCAAACTCGGCGCCGCCAGCGGCTTTGCGCTGGGCGTGTTCCCGCTGCTGTCGCAGGCGCAGGGCGCTGCTGCCACCGCCGATACGCCTGCCGCCGCGCTCAAACCCACGCAGATGCCCGGCGCCTTCGTGGCCATCGCGGCCGACGGCACCGTCACCGTCACGGTCAACCGCCTCGAATTCGGCCAGGGCGTGCAGACCGCGCTGCCCATGATCCTGGCCGAGGAGCTGGACGCCGACTGGAGCAAGGTGCGCAGTCAGCTCGGCACCAATGACATGGCCTACGCCGACCCGATGTTCGGCATGCACCTGACCGGTGGCTCCAATTCCATCAAGCACAGCTTCACGCAGTACCGCGAGCTGGGCGCGCGCGCCCGGGCCATGCTGGTGCAGGCGGCCGCCACGCGCTGGGGTGTGGACGCGGCCAGCCTGCGCACGCAGAACGGCGCGGTGCTCGGCGCCGGTGGCCGGCGCCTGGGCTACGGCGAGCTGGCCGAAGCCGCGATGGCCCTGCCCGTGCCCGCCAGCGTCACGCTCAAGGACCCGAAACAGTTCCGCCTGATCGGCCAGCCGACCACGCGGCTGGACGCCGCCGCCAAGAGCAGCGGCCGGCAGGACTTCGGCATCGACGTGCGTCGCCCCGGCCAGCTGACGGCCGTCATCGCGCGACCGCCGGTGTTCGGCGCCAAGTTGCGATCGGTGGACGATGCGGCGGCGCGCGCTGTCAAGGGTGTGAAGGCGGTGCTGCGCGTGCCGCTGGACCGCGGCGCTGAGGGCGTGGCGGTGATTGCCGACGGTTACTGGCCGGCCAAGACCGCGCGCGACGCGCTCAAGCTGGAGTGGGACACCAGCGCGGTCGAGAAGGTGGACAGCGCCCGCCAGCGGGTGCAGTACCGCGAACTGGCCGGCCAGCCCGGCGCGAAGCACTTCGACGCCGACATGGCGCCACTCGCGAACGCGCCGAAAAAGATCGAGGCCGAGTTCGTCTTCCCCTACCTGGCGCACGCGCCCATGGAGCCGCTGAACTGCACGGTGGAGCTGACGGAGCAGGGCGCCACGCTGTGGATGGGCTCGCAGATGCCCGGCCTGGACGGCATGGCCGCCGCGCGCACGCTGGGCCTCAAGCCCGAGCAGGTCAAGGTGCTGGTGCAGTCCGCCGGGGGCGGCTTCGGCCGCCGCGCCATCCCCACCAGCGACTACGTGGTGGAGGCCTGCACCATCGCCAAGGCGGCCCAGGCCGCCGGCCTGCGTGCGCCGGTGCGCACGCTGTGGAGTCGCGAGGATGACTTCAAGGGCGGCTACTACCGCCCCATGCACCTGCACCGCGCGCAGGTCGGCTTTGACGCGGAGGGCAAGGTGCTGGCCTGGGACCACGTGATCGTGGGCCAGTCCATCCTGGCCGGTTCGCCCTTCGAGGGAATGATGGTCAAGAACGGCATCGACATCACCGCCGTGGAGGGCATGCGCGCGCCGTACCCGCTGCCCATGCGGCTGACGGTGCACCACCCCAAGGTGAATGTGCCGGTGCTGTGGTGGCGCAGCGTGGGCAGCACGCACACCGCCTTCGTCATGGAAACGCTGATCGACCAGATCGCCCGCGAAACCAGTCAGGACCCGGTGGCCTACCGCATGAAGCTCATGGGCGCCGAGCACCCGCGCCACCGCGCCGCCCTGCAGCTGGCCGTGGACAAAAGCGGCTACGGCAAGAAGCCACTGCCCGCCGGCCGCGCCTGGGGCGTGGCGGTGCACGAGTCCTTCGAGTCGGTGGTGGCCTACGTGGTCGAGGCCTCGGTGAAGGACGGCCAGCCGGTGCTGCACACGGTCACGGCCGGCGTGCACTGCAACCTGGTGGTCAACCCGCGCACGGTGGAGGCGCAGGTGCAGGGCGCCGCCCTGATGGGCCTGGGCATGTGCCTGCCGGGGGCGGCCATCACGCTCAAGGACGGCGTGGTCGAGCAGCAGAACTTTGGCGACTACACGGTGGCGCGCCTGACCGATATGCCCGCCATCAGCGTGCACACCGTGCCCAGCGCCGAGCCGCCCACCGGCATGGGCGAACCCGGCCTGCCGCCGCTGGCGCCGGCGTTTGCCAACGCGGTGTCACGGCTCACGGGCAAGCCACTGCGCGAGCTGCCATTCAAGCTGGCCTGACAGGAGCGCAATCATGGAAGACCTGGACACCCAAGTCCTGCGCGCGGCGCAGGCCTGGCACGCGGCGGGTCTGCCCGTCTTGCTGGTCACGGTGACGCGCACCTGGGGCTCATCGCCCCGGCCGCCGGGTTCGCTCATGGCCATCAACAGCCGGGGCGAAACCGTGGGCTCGGTCTCAGGCGGCTGCATCGAGGACGACCTGATCCACCGCGTGCGCGAGGAGGGGCTGGACGCGGTCTGCGCGCAGGGCCGGCCCGCCACGCTGCGCTACGGCATCTCGGCCGACCAGGCACACCGCTTCGGTCTGCCCTGTGGCGGCACGGTGGAGCTGGTGCTGGAGCCGGTGGCTGACCGCACGCGCCTGCCCGAACTGCTGCAGGCCACTGTGGAGCGGCGCAGCACACAGCGCCAGCTCGACCTGCGCAGCGGCGCGGTGGACCTGCAACCCGGCCGGCGCGACGGGGTGCCCGAACTGAGCGATGAGACGCTGGTGACCCACTTCGGCCCGCGCCACCGGCTGATCGTCATCGGTGCGGGCGACCTCTCGCGCTTTTTGTGCCAGATGGCGCTGGGCTTGAACTTCGAGGTCATCGTCTGCGATCCGCGCGAGGAACAGCGCGCCAGCTGGTCGCTGGACGGCGTGAGCCTCAGCCACGAGATGCCGGACGACCTGATCCTGCGCCTCAAGCCCGATGCGCGCACCGCCGTGGTGGCGCTCACGCACGACCCCAAGCTCGACGACCTGGCCCTGATCGACGCCTTGCAGTCCGAGGCCTTCTACGTGGGCGCCATCGGCTCGCGCCGCCACACCGGGCTGCGGCGCGACCGCCTGCGCGAGCACTTCGGCCTGGGCGACCAAGAGCTGGATGCGCTGCACGGCCCGGCCGGCCTGTACATCGGCAGCAAGACGCCGGCTGAAATCGCCCTCTCCATCATGGCCGAGGTGGTGGCCGTGAAGAACGGCATCGAAAGGGCCGTGCCGGTGCCGGTGGCCGAAGGCAAGGCGGCGTGGCTGGACGGTGGGTCTGCACCCGCAGACTTGCCGGCCATCTGTTCGGTGTGAGTCGATGAGTGCCGCACCGGGCCGCTCCCAAGCCAGCTCGCACCGCAGACCGGAGGGCTGAGGTACGCCAATGAACCTGCCCGTGCACCCCAACGCCCCGGTGGCGGCCACCCTCCTGGCGGCCGGCCTGGGCCGCCGCCTGGGTGGCGTGCCCAAATCGGCGCTGCTGATCGATGGCGAGAGCCTGTTCGAGCGCCTGGCGCGGGCGCTGCGCGCGTCGGGCATCGAGGCCATCAGCGCCGTGGTCGGCCCGTACGCCGACACCCTGCTGGCGCTGGCCGGGCGCTGCGACGTGCGGGTCATCCGGCACAGCGACCCTGCGGCCGAACTGGCTGCGTCCCAGCGCCTGGCGATGCATGAGCACCTGCGGCACCACCCCGGCGCCGACCTCATGCTGCTCGTGGCGGACCTGCCGCTGCTGGCGGCCGACGACATCCGGCCGCTGCTCAAGGCCTGGGCGCAACGGCCCGGGCACACGCAGGCGCAGGTGCCCGTGGTCGGCGGCGTGCGCGGTCACCCGGTGCTGCTGTCCTGGCAGGCCGTGCAAGCGGTTGCCGAGCAGCCCTGGCCCCACGCGGTGCGGACGTGGATGTTGGCCAACACCGGCTCGACACAGTGGCTCCAGGCCGACCGCGACGCCTACGTCACCGATCTGGACACGCCGGACGACTTGCAGGCGCTGCGGTCCCGACTGGCGGGCGTCCGCATCGCCTGGCCGGAACAACCCTGACGCGGCCGACCCCAGCGGCGGTGGGTGCTTGGGGCTTGTCCCATACTGCGGGCCAAGGAGAATCAACCATGACCCTATCGACCATCGTGCTCGGCGGCGGCTGTTTCTGGTGCACCGAGTCTGTTTACAAAGAGGTGCGCGGTGTGACCGACGTCGAGTCGGGCTACAGCAACGGACAGGCTGAACGACCCAGCTACGAAGCCGTGTGCACCGGCCGCACCGGCTGCAACGAAGTCGTGAAGCTCGAATACGACCCGGCCGTCATCAGCACACGCGAGATCCTGGAGATCTTCTTCGTGATCCACGATCCGACCACGCCCAACCGCCAGGGCAACGACGTGGGCACGCAGTACCGCAGCGGCATCTACTTCACCAACGACGAACAGCGCGACACCGCGCAGGCGCTGCTGGACGAACTGGCGCACGACAAGGCCTTTGACCGCCCGGTCGTGACCGAACTGATGCCGCTGGCGAACTACTGGCCCGCCGAGGACTACCACCAGGACTTCTTCGAGCGCAACCCGCACCAGGGCTATTGCATGGCCGTGGCTGCGCCCAAGGTGGCGAAGTTCCGCAAGACCTTTGCCAGACTGGCGAAATGATGTTCTCCGAGCGGATTCCGGCGCGAAGCAGCTGAGCCAGGAATGCCGCGGAACCGGCTTTGCCGGGCCGCTGGCGCAATCCGGCCGGGGTGAGTCAAGCGGCCCGACCTTCGGCGTCGGACTGGGCGTCGGTGTAGAGCTCGTCCGCTGACGCCGCCGCCGCTGCCCTGCGACACCCGCTGCCTTTCCAAGGAGGGTAGACACCAGCCCGTGCTGCAGGCGCTGCTGGACATGGTGTGCAGGCACTTTGTGCGAAAAAGCAGGAAGTTCGGAATATTTCACGGTCTTTTGGCGCGAACGGGGTTTAGGCCCGGGGGTATTTTGTCGATAGGGAAACTGCGCTGGCGCACCCCATGGTCTGCATGAGGCGGCTTGGAGCCGACGCAAAACCACTCGTATGAACCAAACACCCAAGGCACAAGGGCTGCAAAACCTGGGCCGCTGCGACGCAGCGGCCGGGGGTGCCGTTGTCCATCCGTTTGCGGCAACCCCCTCACGGGTCACGCGGCGCGCGCCTCCCAGGCGGTCGAGCTCGCCATGGGTGCTGGAGCCGCGCATTGTTTTTGACGGGGCCCTGGCCGTCACGGTGATCGAGCTGGCGCCGCCTTCGGCCGAATCACCTGCGTCGCCCTTTGACAGCTTGGCGCTGCCAACCAGCGAGATCACCGACGGTGGATCGACCGACCGCCAGCCGGACGACACGCTGGCGACGCCTCCCGATGCAACCGAGCGTCAGGAGGTGGTGTTCGTGGACGCCCGCGTGCCCGATCCCGCCGCCTTCGCCGCGCCCGGGCGCGAGGTGATCGCGTTGAGCCTGGACGAGGACGGCATCGCCCAGATCGCCGACGCGCTGGACGGGCGCAGCGGTATCGACGCGATCCACATCGTGAGTCACGGCGACAGCGGCAGCCTGTCGTTGGGCAACACCGTGGTGACCGCGGACACCCTGCAAAGACTGCACCAGGACGACCTGTTCGCCATCGGGCAGGCCCTGTCGCCCGATGGCGACATCCTCCTCTACGCCTGCGACTACGGGGCGGGCGCCGAGGGCCAGGCCGCCTTGTCCCTGTGGGCCGACCTCACCGGTGCGGACGTTGCCGCCTCGACCGACGCCACCGGTCACACGGAATTGGGCGGCGACTGGGCGCTGGAGGCGCAACTGGGCACGGTGGAGACCGCCGAGCTGGCGCCCCCCAACTGGCTGCACGCGCTGGATCTGACGCTCACGCCCGTGGGCGCGGTCGGCGCCGTGGGACTGGCGGAAACCATCCTGGGCAACGGCGTGACCATCGTCTCGGCCACCTACAGCGGTGGCGCGGACCAGGCGGGCACCTTCATCACCGGTTCGGGCGCCAGCTTCGATCCGATCGCTCTGGGGTTCAACGCTGGCGTGGTGTTCACCACCGCCGACAACATCACCAGCGTGGCCGGCCCCAACGACGAGGCCTTCTACAGCACGGACGCGCCCGACGGCGTGGACGGAGACCCGATCTTCGACGCCATGTCCAACGGCCTGGGCTCGTTCGACGCGTCGTTCCTGGACGTGGTGTTCGTGCCGGACGTGCCGCCGGGCGCCAGCCCCGGTGACACCGGCCAGATGACCCTGGAGATCGTCTTTGGCGCGGAGGACTACAACGAATACGTGTACTCGACCTACGGCGACGCTGTGGCCGTGTACGTCAACGGCGTGCAGCAGGCCGTGGTGCCCAACGGCCTGCCGGTGGGCATCGACACCATCAACGACGCGGGCGACGCCAACCCGACCAGCCTGGAATCGGACGTGGCGAACGACCCCAACCCCGAGCACACCTCGACCAGCTACGAGAGCGCCAACCCCTCGCTGTTCGTGGACAACTCGACCGGCGTGCTCAACACGCAGATGAATGGCTTCACCGTCACCATTCCATTGACTTTCAGTGTGGTGTACGGGCAGGAGAACACGCTGCGCATCGGCATCGCGGACATTGGGGATGTGCACTTCGATTCGTGGCTGTTCGTGCGCGCGGACTCGGGGCAGACCGGCGTGATCGCGCAGAGCGACACGGTGACCACGGCGGCCAACCTGCCGATCACGGTGGACCTGACCGCCAACGACAGCGACCTCTCGGGCGGCGCGCTGACCATCACACACATCCTGGACGTGCCTGTGAGTCCGGGCCTCACCGCCGTCCTGCCCTCGGGGATGATGGTGACGCTGGAGGCGAACGGGCAGGTCACCATCATGGGCGATGGCGCCACCGCCATGACCGACAGCTTCACCTACCGGGTCAGCAACGAAGACGGTGAAACCGCGCTGGGTGTGGTGAACGTGACCATCCTGCCGGTCAACGCGACCCCACCGGTGGCCGGCGATGACACCTTCACCGTGGGGCCGGGCAGTACCCTGCTGGATGTGCTGGCCAACGACAGCGATGGCGGCGACGGCGTGCTGAACCTGAGCTACGTCAACGGTGCCGGCGTGGAGATGGAGACGCCGGTGATCCTGCCCTCGGGCAGCACCGTCACCGTCCATGCCGACGGCGCGCTGTCCTACGACGCGGCGGACGGCGTGGTGGAGTCGGAGAGCTTCACCTACACCGTCTCTGACGGACAGGGCGGGAACACCACGGCTACCGTGCTGGTGCGGCTGGACAGCGACGGGGACGGCGTGCACAACACGCAGGACATCGACGACGATGGCGACGGACTCCTGGACACCACGGAACTCCAGAGCGCCGAGGTGACGATAATCACGCCCACGGTGGGGCTGTCGGACCAGCTGGAGGCCGGGTTTGCCTTTGTTCCCCTGGAGCCCGCCGGGCCTGGCGCGTTGCCCGGTGGCGGTGTCACCGTGACGGTGCTGAGCGGCTACACCGGCGGCGATCAGTGGCGTATCTTCGAGCCGCCGCAGCCCACCGCCAGCGTGGAGCTGTATGGACAATCGCTCACCCTGCCAACGGCCTATCTGGATCTGATCGGTGACTTCCCGCGCACGATCGAGATCGACTTTGGCACCTCGGCCGAAGCCCTGGGCACCGACGGCTACATCTACCGCTACGTCATCGGCCTGGCGGGGCAGGGCGGCGTTGGCGAAGTCTCGACCATCACCTCCAGCGAGACCTTGGTGGTGCTGGACAACGCCGACGTGTTCAACACCGGCCTGTATGCGCTGCTCGATGGTGTGGAGTCCTCCACGCCCGGCCAGAGCGGGACGGTGATCGCCTCGAACCCCAGTGGTTACAGCGGCTTCACCTTCTACGAAATCAGCCCCGAGGCCGCCGCCCTTCAGCTGACCTACGCCGGATACGACCCGCAGGGCCTGGTCTTTGGCGTGGTGGCCATTCCCATTGGCGGCGCGTTGGACCTGGACAGCGACGACGACGGCGTGACCGACAACGTGGAGGCGCAGACCACCGCCGGCTACGTGGCGCCGTCGGGCACCGACAGCGATGGCAATGGTCTGGACGATGCGTACGAGGGCAGGCCCGGCGCGGGCGAAGGCCTGACGCCGGTGGACACCGACAGCGACGGTGCGGTGGACGTCCTGGATGCCGACAGCGACAACGACGGCCTGCAGGATGTGGCCGAGCGCGGCGATGGCCAGCCGACCTCGGTCACGGCCACTGCGGACAGCGATGGCGATGGACTGCTGGACATCTTCGAGGGCGGCGACGCGCTCGACGGGTTCGATGCCAATGACGACAACCGGACCGCCGGCACGCTCAACCTGAGCGGCGTGCCGGCCCTGCAGTCCGATGGGTCGAACGCAGTCCCGCTGGTGACCGATCTGGATTTCCGCGACGTGAACGACGCGCCCGTGGCCGCGGATGACGCGTTCGTGGTGGACGAGGACGCGGCACCCACCGTTTTGGGCAATGTGCTGGGCAACGACAGCGATGCCGATGGCGACACGCTGGGCGCGGTGGTGCAGACCAACACCCCCGGTAGCGCAGGGGGCCTGTTCAGCATCGATGCCACGGGCCTGGTGACCTTCGACCCCCACGGCGCCTTCGACGACCTGGAGCCGGGCCAACGCCGCACCACCACCTTCAGCTACACCGTGGCCGACGGGCAGGGCGGCACGGCCACGGCCACTGTGAACGTCACGGTGAACGGGGTTGCCGAGGGTGCCTTCGTGAACGAGCCAAATCCGTGCGCGGGTGGCGCCGATCCGGTCGGACCGACGACGCCCACCGCGCCGGTGTTGCCGACGCCCTCTGCCGGCTCGAACCCGCGCGCGCTGCCACCCCCTTCGGTGCCGGGCGCCTGGTGGTCGTTCGCGCCGACCGAACCACCCCCCCTGACCTACGCCCTTCGCTCGCTGATCCAGGCCTACCCAGGCGACCTGGGCATGGCCTCGGGTGGGGCCGGGATGGGCTTCGACCTGGCCCACGCCGAGTTCGCGGGGCAGTTTCCCGAAGGGCTGCTGCTGGGCACCCGACTGGACAACCCGATGGACCATCTGGGCGCGCCCGGCCATTCGGTGCCCTCGTCCCTGTACGTGCAACGCGCGGTGCGCCACCAGCCGGTGATGGACGATCACGGCTTGTTCGTGCAGCGCGCGGTGCGGGCCTCGCAGCTGGAGTCGGCCCTGCGGCAGGCCGTCGTGAATGCGGGCCGCTGGGCCTCGCTGAGCGCATGGGCGTCGATGGGGCCCTGGCCCCTCGCGCCGCTGACCGAGGCGGGTCCCGGTCAGCCGCTGGATGCGCCAGCCAACCCCGACCAGCCCGAGACGGGCGCGGCGTCGGGAGCGCCCGATGTGCCACCGGCCAGCGCCACGGCGGACGGTGCCCGGGCGACCGGTCCAGCACCCGAGCGGGCCGAAGGCCGGGCAGCGACCACGGCCTCTCCCGGCTTCAGAAGCCAACTGGAAAATGGCGCGCGCTGGAAGGACCAGCGGCCGCTGACCCGGGCCTCCGTCCGGGATGGGCGCTCCCATTGAGCGTGCCGGCTTCCGGCCCGCCTTGGGATGGCCCGGCGGCGGACCGTCGCGGTTCTCAGGTCCTGCTCAGGCGCACCAGCAGCCGGGGCCAGAGAACGATCACTGCGAGGCCACCCAGCACGAGCGCCGCAGCCCCCAGCTTCCACCCCGGCAGGCTTTCACCCAGCGACAAGGCTGAAGCCCCCATGCCGAACACCGGCACCAGCAGCGCCAGCGGCGCCACGGTGGCGGCCGGGTGGCGGGCCAGCAGCCAGTTCCACACGCCGTAGCCAAAGAGCGTGTTGCCCAGCGCCTGCCAGAGCACGCTGGCCCACACCAGTGGCGTGGCGTTGATGACCGCACTCTGCATCAGGGCCGGGCCTTCGATGAACCACGAAATGGCCAGCAGCGGCGGCACCGCGAACACGCTGCTCCAGACCATGAAGTGCAGCATGTTGACCGGTCCGAGCGACTTCACCACCAGGTTCGCGCCGGCCCAGAAGAAGGCGGCCGAGAGCACCAGGCCCAGACCCAGCCACGTGACCACGGCGGCGTCCAGGTTCAGGGCGATCACACCCAGCCCGGCGAGCGCCAGCAGCAGACCCGCGATCTGGAAGCCGCGCACGCGCTCGCCCATGAGCAGCAGCGAGAGACCGATGGTGAAGAACACCTGCACCTGCACCACCAGCGAGGCCAGCCCGGGCGAGATGCTGCTGCGCATGGCCAGGAACAAGAGGCCGAACTGGCCCACACCCAACAACACGCCGAACGCGGCCAGCTTGCGCCATGGCGCGGTGGGCCGCGGAATGAACAGCAGCCAGGGCAGGGCGGAAAAGGTGAAGCGCAGCGTGGCGAACAGGAACGGCGGCAGGCCGTCCAGGCCCCAGCGGATGACCACGAAGTTGGTGCCCCAGACGAACACCACCGCGAGGGCGAGCAACAGGTGGTTGATGGGCAAAGGGGGCTCCGGGAGGTGAAAAGCCCGCCAGTGTAGCCACGTGCCGTCCCGGGGCAGCGCGCCTGCGCGACGCTCAGTGGCCCTGGATGGCCTGCGTGAGCGCGGTGGTGTTGGCGCGCATCATGGCCAAGTAGTTCGCGGCCGGGCCTTGGGCGTCGGACAAGGAATCGGAGTACAGCTCGCCCGCGGGTTTGACACCGGTCTCACGGCCGATCTGCGCGATCAGGCGCGGGTCTGAAATGCTTTCGACGAACAGCGCCTTGATCTGCGCCTTCTTGATCTGGCGCACCAGTTGCGCCACGCCCTTGGCCGAGGCTTCGCTGTCGGTGTTGACCCCCTGCGGCGCGAGGAACTTCACCCCGTAGGCATGGGCGTAGTAGCCGAACGCGTCGTGCGAGGTGATGACCTTGCGCTGCGCCGCCGGAATCACGGCCCAGGTGGCGCGGATGTCGGTGTCCAGCGCCTTGAGTTGCGCGTTGTAGGCCTCCGCGTTGCGCCGGTAGCTGTCGCAGCCGGTGGCGTCGGCCTCACACAGGCTTTTGGCGATGTTGCCCACGTAAACCATCACGTTGGGAACGCTTTGCCAGGCGTGCGGGTCGGCTTCCTCGTGGTGGTTTTTGCCGTGTTGGTGTTCAGCGGCTTCTTCGGCGTGGATCGTCTGGATGCCGCGGCTGGCCACCACGTGGCGGCCCTTGTAGCTGGCGGTGCCCAGCAGGCGGCTCATCCAGCCTTCGAAGCCCAGGCCGTTGGAGAACACGATTTGCGCCTGGCCGACCAGCCTGGCTTGCGAAGGCGTGGGCTGGAACACATGGGCGTCACCGCCGGGGCCGACCAGCACCTCCACCGTAACGCGATCACCGCCGACCTGACGCACCAGATCGCCGAGGATGCTGAAGCTGGCCACGGCCTTGACCGGTGCGGCGGTCTGGGCCAGCAGCGCGGGGCTGAGGGCTGCGGTGGCGAGGCCGATGACGGAGGCGATGAGGTGATGGCGCAGTGAAGTGTTCATGAAATTTCCTTAGGCTTGCAGATGGGACGAGGCGGGACGCTGGTGGCGCAGCGCGCCGTGCGGCGCGAAGAGCAGGGACAGCAGGTAGGTCGCGCCGAGGGTGAGCACGATCACCGGGCTGGTGGGCCAGTCGGCGTGGTACGAGATGAGCAGGCCGCCCAGGCAGGCCAGCAGGGCGAGCGCGGTGGCGAGCAACAGCAGCGGGCCGAGGCGGCGCACCCAGAAACGCGCGGTGGCCGCGGGCAGCACCATGATGCCCACCGCCATGAGCGTGCCCAGCGCGTGAAAGCCGGCCACGAGGTTGATGACGAGCAGGCCCAGAAAACCATAGTGCGCCACCGGGCTCCAGCGGCTGACCTGGCGCAGGAAGCCCGGGTCCAGACACTCCAGCACCAATGGGCGGTAGAGCAGGGCGAGCGCCACCAGCGTGGTGGCCGAGATGCCGCCGAGCAGCGTGAGCGCCGCGTTGTCCAGCGCGAGCACGGTGCCGAACAGCACGTGCAGCAGGTCCACGCTGTTGCCGCGCACGGAGACGATGAGCACGCCCAGCGCCAGCGACAGCAGGTAGAAAGCCGCGAGGCTGGTGTCTTCGCGCAGCACGGTGTTGCGCGCCACCAGCCCGGAGCCCACGGCCACGGTGAGCCCGGCGGCGATGCCGCCGAGGGTCATGGCGGTGAGCGAGAGGCCGCTCACCAGATAGCCGATGGCGGCACCCGGCAGGATGGCGTGGGCCATGGCATCGCCGGTCAGGCTCATGCGCCGCAGCATCAGGAACACGCCCACGGGCGCCGCACTCAGCGAGAGCGCCACACAGCCGAGCAGGGCGTCGCGCATGAAGCCGAATTCGGCAAACGGGCCGAGCAAGGGGTTGGCCAGCAGCCAGGCCATGAGCGGGGGAGCGGCGATCTCGTTCATGGAAGCGCCTCCGCTGAACCGGCTGGGGTGCGCAGGTGGCTCGGGGGCAGGTGGTGGACGTGTGGAGGGCTGTGCGGGTGTTCGGGCCCACGTGCGTCCGACGTGGCAACGCACAGCGGCGCGTCTTCATCGAACGCCTCGTGCATGCGCTGCGCACGGGCCCAGTGCGCATCGGTCAGCACCTCGGCGGTCGGGCCATAGGCCACCAGCTCGCGCGCCAGCAGCAGGGTGAGCGGAAAGTGCGCGCGCACCTGCGCCAGGTCGTGCAGCACCACGATCACCGTCTTGCCCTGGCGCTGCCAGCGGTGCAGCAGGGCGAGCAGGTCGGCGCTGGTGCGGTTGTCCACGGCGGCAAAGGGCTCGTCGAGCAGCACCACCGGCGCGTCCTGCAGGATCAGCCGAGCGAACAGGGCGCGCTGCAACTGGCCGCCCGAGAGCGTGTCCAGCCCACGCGACTCGAAGCCGGTGAGGCCGACAGAGGCCAGCGCCCCGTCGCAGAGGCGGCGGTGTTCGGCGGTGAAGCGGCCGAGCGCACCCACCCGGTGCCACAGACCCAGGGTCACCATGCCGCGCACGTCGATGGGAAAGCTCGGATCCAGTCCGTTGTGCTGCGGCAACCAGGCGATGCGCTGGCCGGCCAGGCCGTTCAAGGCGCCGCTGATGGGACGCAGCTCACCCGCCAGCGCCTTGATGAGCGTGGACTTGCCCGCGCCGTTGGGGCCAACCAGCGCCAGCAGCGAACCCGGCGCGACGCGCAGGCTCAGATGGTGCACGGCCGGGTGGCGGTCGTAGCCGAGCGTGAGGTTGTGCAGTTCGATCACTGAAGGGTCCGCGTGGGGGTGGAGCATGTCGGCTGGGGGTTTAAACTGTTGCAACTGAATTGCATTAAGGTGCAAGGATGGCGATAGTAACGCAACTTTGTTGCGATAATGGAAATATGCCCATGTCCACCCGTCCAGCCAAAGAACCCGTTGTGGTGCCGCCCGAGATCCAGACCTGTCTGGAGGCGGCCGGCCTGCGCCGCACGCTGGCCACGCGCGCCGTGCTGGGCCTGTTTCTGGCGAATCCGCAGGGCACGCTGAGCCACGCGCAGGCGCTGGCCTCGCTCACCGCGCGCGGGCTGGACATCAACCGCGTGACGCTCTACCGCCTGCTGGACCGGCTGGCTGCCTGCGGGGTGCTGCAGCGCCACGCTGCCGACGACGCGCGCACCTGGCGCTACGGCCTGGCCGACACCGACGAGGGCCTGGCACCGCGCTTTGAGTGCGACGCCTGCCACCGCCAGTTCCGCCTGGTCGAGGGCAGCGCGCCGACCCGCGCCGTGGCCACCGATCTGTTCCGCACCCTGGCCAGCCTGGGCCACCAGGGGCAGCGGGTGGACCTCTCGATCCACGGCACCTGCGCGAGCTGCTTGCCGCAGGAGCCGGCCGCGTGATCCAGACCCGCGACCTGGCCTGCCGGTTTGCCGACGGCAAGACGTTGCGTTTCGCCGATGTGGATGTGCCGCAGGGCGGCACGCTGCTGCTGCGCGGGCCATCGGGCAGTGGCAAATCCACCTGGCTCGCGCTGGCCGCGGGCCTGCTCTCGACCGCGGGCGGCGAGATGGTGGTCGCCGGGCAATCGGTGGGCGCGCTGGCGCCGGCCGCGCGCGATGCCTGGCGCGCCCGGACCATCGGCTTTCTGCCGCAGCGCCTGTTGTTGAGCGAGGCGCTCACGGTGTCGGGCAACCTGGGCCTGGTGTTCTTTGCTGGCGGCCTGCCGCAAGACAAGGTGGCGATCCACCACACGCTCGACGCGCTCGGCGTGGCCCACCTGGCCGCGCGCAAGCCCGCGAATCTGTCGGGTGGCGAATCGCAGCGCGTGGCGCTGGCGCGCGCGCTGCTGTTGCGCCCGCGGGTGATCCTGGCCGACGAGCCCACCGCCAGCCTGGACGACGCGGCCTGTGCCGCCGCGCTCACACTGCTGCGCGAGCGCGTCCAAGCCGCGGGCGCCACGCTGGTGATCGCCACGCACGATGCGCGCGTGGTGCAGGCATTGCCGGGCGCGCAGCTGCTCGCCATGGGGGCCAACGCATGAACGTGTTCTCGCTCTCGTGGCGCTATTTGTGGTCGCGTCCGCTGGCTTCGGCGCTGAACCTGCTGCTGCTCACGCTGGGGCTCGCGTCCATGGCCTTTGTGCTGATCGCGCAGGACCAGATCGACCACGCCTTCGAGCGCGATCTGGCCGCTATCGATGTGGTGGTGGGTGCCAAGGGCAGCCCGTTGCAGCTCATTCTGGCGGGCGTGTTCCACATGGACGTGCCTCCGGGCAATGTGCCTCTGACCGAGGTGCAGGCGCTGGCCAAGCACCCGCAGGTGGCGCAGGTGATTCCGCTCAGTCTGGGCGACAGCGTGATGGGCTTCCGCATCGTCGGCACCCACGTCGACTACCCGGCGCACTACGGCGCCACGCTGGCGCAGGGCGCGTTGTGGGGTGCGCCGATGCAGGCGGTGCTGGGCGCACAAGTGGCTCAAGACACCGGGCTGCAGGTGGACCAACGTTTCACCGGCTCACACGGTCTGGGCGGTGGTGGCCACGAACACGCCGACATGCCTTACACCGTGGTGGGCGTGCTCGCGCCCTGCGGCTGCGTGCTGGACCGGCTGGTGCTCACCGACACGGCCTCGGTCTGGAACGTGCACGAGGGGCTGGCGCCGGGCGAGTTTCAAAGCCTGTCGGCCGAAGACCGCGAAGCCATCGAAGCCGAGCGCGAGGTGACGCTGGCGCTGGTGCGCTACAACACGCCGATGGCGGCAATCAGTTTCCCGCGCTTCATCAACGCCACCACGAAGATGCAGGCCGCCGCACCGGCGATGGAGATCACGCGCCTGCTCAGCATGGTGGGCGTGGGCACGCGGGTGCTGCAGGGCATGGGCGCGGTGCTGTTGCTGGTGGCGGCGCTCTCGGTGTTCATCGCCTTGTGGAGCGCGGTGCGCGAGCGCCGCGCCGACATCGCCATGTTGCGCTTGCTGGGCGCGCCGCCGGTCAAGGTGGGCGCCTTGCTGCTGTGTGAAGCGCTCTGGCTGGCGCTGCTCGCCAGCGCGCTGGGCCTGCTGGCCGCGCAGGGCCTGACCGCTCTGGTGGGCTGGTGGTGGATGGCCGACCAGGGCCTGGCCATCAGTGGCTGGCACTGGCCGACCGCGCTGGCCGGCGTGCCCGTGGCGGCCCTGAGCGTGGCGCTGGTCGCGGCTGCAGTGCCGGCGGTGAGCGCCTACCGCATGGATGTACTGTCTCTTTTGAAAACGAGGTAAACCGGATGAAAAAACACCTGCTCTCGCTGTCTCTGGCCTTGCTCGCCACGGCCGCTTTCGCGCAACACACCGACAAGGAAACCCAGGAAGACATCGCGCGCCACCGCGCCATGGCCGCGGCGCACGAAGGCGCGGCCAAGTGCCTGGCGTCGGGCAAGAAAGAAGACGTGTGCATGGCGGAACTTCAGGCCGCCTGCAAGGGTCTGGCGATTGGCAAGTATTGCGGGATGCGGCACAGTCACTGAGCACACCCCCATCGCTTGCTCGCTGCGCCCCGAATTGCCGCCTCATGCGGTAGTTCGCTTAGTCGCTCAGCCCCTCAAGGGGCAACGCTGGCGGCCCGGCGAAGCCGGTTCCGCGGCGTTCTTGGGTTCAGACACCTCCTTCGCATGAATCACTTTTCCAGTTCGCTTGTTGCGTTGTCTTTGTGCGGGGTGGCTGCCGCCTTCGCTCAGACGCTGTCGTCACCGTTGGGCACGCCGGCTCCATCGAAGTCCTCGCCGGCTGGCACGCCGTCGGCTGTGCCGCACGGCCAGGGCGCGGGGGTGCACAGTCCACTCAGTCCGTTCGCGCCGCTCAAACAACGCACCGACGTGGTGGCCTGGTCGGTGTTGACGGATGTGAAGACCAGAATCCAGAACCGGCGCATCGTGCCGATGTACCCGGCCGCGGTGACGGCGCTGGATCAGAAGACGATCCGCCTGCAGGGCTTCATGATGCCGCTGGGTCCGGGCGAGCAGCAGCGCCATTTCCTGCTCGCTTCCGTGCCGCTGACGTGCGCGTTCTGCACGCCCGGCGGACCTGAGAGCATGGTCGAGGTGCGCACCGTGAAGCCGGTGAAATACAGCCAGGCCGCGGTGGTGGTCGAGGGCAAATTCCATGTGCTGCAGAACGATCCGGCCGGGCTGTACTACCGTTTCACCGAGGCCGCGGGTGTGAAGTGAGCAGGTACGCCCGAAAGCCCCTGGCCCACTGGCACGCGCACCGCGGCGATACCATCGCCCGGTGAACATCACCGCCCACCCTGTCGTCGCTTCGCTCACCCCGGTCTTCCTGCTCATTGGTCTGGGCTACCTGGCCGGGCGCCTGCAATGGATCCGTGAGGCCGCGGTGAAGGATTTGTCCAACCTGGTGTTCCTGCTGCTGATCCCGGCGCTGCTGTTTCGCACCATGAGCGCGGTCAACGTGCAGGCGCTGGACCTGCGGCCGCTGGTGGCCTACTTCCCGGTGGCGCTGGGTTTGCTTGGCGCTTCGATCGCCTGGCGCGGCTTCAACCGCGGCAGCGTTGTGATGGCGGTGGGCGGCGTGTTTTCCAACATGGTCATGATCGGCATCACGCTGGTGGAACTGGCCTACGGCAAAGCGGCGCTGGTGACGCTGCTGACCCTGGTGTCGGTGCATGCGCTGATCCTGCTCACGGTGAGCTCGGTGGTGCTGGAACTGGTGGTGGCGCGCGAAGCCCGCGCCGGTGGCGAGCGCGTGCCGCATGTGCTGGAGACGGCGTGGGCGGCCTTCAAAGGCGCGCTGATCCACCCGATTCCGTTGCCCATCATCAGCGGCCTGTTGTTCGCGCAGACCGGCTGGACGCTGCCTACGGTGGTGGACAAGCCGCTGCAGCTGCTGGGCAGCGCGTTCGGGCCCATCGCGCTGGTGCTGGTCGGTGTGACGCTGGCGCGCACGCCGCTGGGCGGGCACCTGCGCCAGGCGCTCTGGATCACGGCGTCAAAGAATCTGCTCTTGCCGCTGCTGGTCGGGCTGGCAGCCTGGACACTGGGTATCACGGGCCTGCCGCTCACCGTGATGGTGGTGGCTGCCGCGCTGCCGATGGGCGCCAACGTGTTCCTGTTTGCCCAGCGCTACGAAGTGGCGCAGGAACTCACCACGGCTGCGATGGGCCTGTCCACGGGGCTGGCTCTTTTCACTTTGACCTTCGTGATGCTGGTCATGTCGTGGTTGAACTGACCCCCGCCGCACGGCTTGCTACTGGCTGATCTTGCGGGCTTCTTCGATCTGGTATTCGAAGTAGCGCTGGATGCCGAACGCGAGGCTGCCCATGAAGGCCACGGTGCCGACCAGCAGCGCCAGCACCAGCGCGCCGATGGTGAGCCAGTTGGTGCCGCCGGCCACCGCTTCGGCGTCCAGGCCGGGGTTGAACCAGCCGTTCCATTGCGCGCGGTCGCTCAGCGCGTAGACGATGCCCGCGAGGCAGCTGGTGGCGATGCTCGCGCCCAGGAACGGAATCAGCACCCAGGCCAGCTTGTCGTCCTGTCCCAGTGCCTGCACCCGCTCCACGCCCCACCAGCCCAGCGCCGCGGCGATCGGGTGCAGCCAGCCAATCCAGTCTCCCAGGCCACGCAGGTAGAAACGGTGCAGACCCATGCTGCCGCCGAGCACGGCGAGCCAGACGGTGAGCGTCTTGTTGCGTGGGCGTGATGTCACTGCAGTACCTTCGCCCTGCGGGCTGCGGAGCGAGCTTGCTTGGGAGCGACCCGGCGCGGCGCTCATGCCTCGCCTTCGGTCGGCTCGGGCGGTGTGCTGTCGCCCGCGCCCAGGCTGCGCTGCATGAGCACGATGTCGAGCCAGCGGCCGAACTTCCAGCCGCAGGACGGCACCACGCCGACCTGCTCGAAACCAAGTGCGCGGTGCACACCGACGGAGCCGGCGTTGGCCGAGTCGCCAATCACCGCCATGACCCGGCGCACGCCGGCGCGCTCGAAACTGGCCAGCAGCTCGGCTAGCAGGGCGCGGCCCAGGCCCTTGCCCGCGGCTTCCGGGGCCAGGTAGATCGAGTCCTCCACCGAGAAACGGTAGGCCGGGCGCGGCTTGAACCAGTTGCCGTAGGCGAAACCGAGCACCTGACCGCCTTCTTCGGCCACCAGCCAGGGCAGGCCCTTGGTCAGCACATCGGCGCGCCGCGCCGTCATGTCGGCGAGCGAGGGCGGGGTGGTTTCGAATGTGCCGGTGCCGGTCAGCACGTGGTGGCCGTAGATGCGGGTGATGGCGTCGAGATCTTCGTCGCGGCTGGGTCGGATGAGGGGCATGTCGGGAAGAGGGCGAAGGGTTGGGGACGAGACGCTTATATGGGGTACCACACGGGCTATAATCGCGGGTTTTGTGGTGTTTCGCTGGCCGGGTGGTCAGTCGTGTGTCTCAGGCGCTGCAATGAATGGGGTTTATTCAGCCAAAAAAACCCACTGGAGTTCCGATTTTGGGGCTTCTCCATCCGAAGGATAAATCATGGTCGTCATCCGACTCTCCCGCGGCGGTTCCAAATCGCGTCCGTTCTACAACATCGTGGTTGCCGACAAGCGCAACCGCCGCGATGGCCGCTTCATCGAGCGCATCGGCTTCTACAACCCGCTGGCCCGCGGTGGTGAAGAGCCCCTGCGCATCGCTCTGGACCGCCTGACCTACTGGACCAGCGTTGGCGCCGAGCCGTCGGACACCGTGTCCCGCCTGGTCAAGCAAAACGCAGCCAAAGTCGCTGCCTGACAGGCCTGGCCAGTCCCACGCGGCTGGCCGGTTTTTGCCCCTTCTGCATGTCCAACAGCCCGTTCGCCAACGCGTCCCTCCCGGACGACGTCATCGAGCTGGGCCGCATTCAGGACGCTTGGGGCATCAAAGGCTGGGTTCGCATCCTGCCGCACAGTGCCGACACTTCGGCGCTGTTTGAATCGTCCGAATGGTTTCTCCAGCCGCCCGAAGCCCGCTTCGCGCGCGGCTTTTCGGCGTTTTCGGGCGGCGTCCGGGTGAAGGTGGCCGAGATCAAGGCCCACTCCGATGGCATCGTGGCCCGGCTCGAAGGGCTGGACGACCGCAACGGCGCCGAGGCGCTCAAGGGCGTGCGTATCTATGTGCCGCGCAGTGCGTTCCCGGCCACACCCGAAGGTGAGTACTACTGGGTCGACCTGATCGGCCTCACCGTGGTCAACCGCGATGGCGTGCACCTGGGCGTGGTGCGCGACCTCATGCCCACCGGACCCAACTCGGTGCTGGTGATGGAATACACCGAGACGGTGGACGGCAAGGAACAGAGCGCCGAGCGCATGATCCCCTTCGTGGCGGCCTACATCGACGACGTCGATCTCAAAGCCCGCCGCATCACCGCCGACTGGGGTCTGGATTACTAACCACCCCCCTGCGCCGCTGCGCGGCTTCCCCCCAGGGGGACAACGCCTTAGGCCCGGCGAAGCCGGTTCCTCGGCGTTTGCTGTGTTGGACCTGGGCGCGCCGCCATTCCCCGGGTCGCAGAAACCTCGACAACTGAATTCACAGCACGCTCGCGAGCGAGGTGCCTTCCTCAGCGGGCGCCGAAGATCCGGCTTTGCCGGTCAAAGGGCGCCGTCCCCCTGAGGGGGAAGCCGCGCAGCGGCGCAGGGGCGCAGGGGGGTGACAATACCCGCCATGCGCTTTGACGTCATCACCCTGTTTCCCGAACTGTTTGAGCCGTTTTTCAAGAGCGGCATCACCCGCCGCGCATTCGAGTCGAAACAGGTGGATGTGCGTCTGTGGAACCCGCGCGATTTCGCCGAGGGCAATTACCGCCGCGTGGACGACCGGCCGTTTGGCGGTGGTCCCGGCATGGTCATGATGGCCGAGCCGCTCTGGCAGTGCCTGCAGGCCATCCGTGGCGACCGGGCCGAACCCGACGAAACACGCGCGCCGGTGCTGCTGTTTTCCCCCATCGGGGAGCGTCTGGACCATGCTGGCGCCACGCAGTGGGCCGCCAGCACCGGAGCGGTGCTGGTGTGCGGCCGCTACGAGGGCATCGATCAGCGTTTCATTGATGCCTGTGTCGATCAGCAGATCAGCCTGGGTGACTTCGTGCTCTCAGGTGGCGAGATCGCGGCGCTGGCTTTGCTGGATTCGGTGGCGCGCCTCATGCCGGGCGTGCTGGGCGATGAGGGCAGCCACCAGCAGGACAGCTTCAACCCGGCGCTGGATGGCCTGCTCGACAGCCCGCACCACACCCGGCCCGAGGTCTGGAATGGCCCGCAGGGACCGATGGCCGTTCCTGAAGTGCTGCAGGGTGGGCACCACGAGCGCATCGCGCGCTACCGGCGCGAGCAGAGTCTGGCGCTCACCGCCCGCCTGCGGCCCGAGCTGCTGGAGGAGGCGAGGGCGACCGGTCGCCTCAGTAAGGCCGACGAGGCCTTTCTGAGCCAGCCAAAAAGGCTATAATCCAAGGCTTTTCGATCCTCTGACCGGCCGCCATGACCGGGCCAGCCCGCAGCAAGTGCCGTTCGCCGGTGCCAGCTGGACAGGGCTTTTGCCGGATTCGTGGCCTTTAGTGCAGCGCGGGCATGATCGTGAAAACAGGAAACCATGAACCTCATCCAGACCCTTGAGCAAGAAGAAATTGCTCGCCTTGGCAAGACCATTCCCGCCTTCGCGCCTGGCGACACCGTGATCGTCAGCGTCAACGTGATCGAAGGCACGCGCAAGCGCCTTCAGGCTTACGAAGGCGTGGTGATCGCCCGTCGCAACCGTGGCCTGAACTCCAACTTCATCGTGCGCAAGATCTCCAACGGCGAAGGCGTCGAGCGTACGTTCCCGCTGTACAGCCCGCTGATCGCCAAGATCGAAGTCAAGCGCCGTGGCGACGTGCGCCGTGCCAAGCTGTACTACCTGCGCGAGCGCAGCGGCAAGTCGGCACGTATCAAGGAAAAGCTGGGCGCTTGATTCGCGACTGCTTTCCTTCTCAAAAAGCCGCTCCCTGGAGCGGCTTTTTTGTGCCCGCTGGGGTTGTTCCTGGCGGGACGGCCGGTGGCACGCCTTGTGTCCTATGCTCGGACCACCATGTCCCAAACCTTGCCTGTCTTTGATCCGCGCCTGATCCCGGTCGTGCCCAGCGCATCCCGTGAAAACTTGCTGCCCGCCCGGGCCGATCACCTGACCGAGCAGGGCTTGCGCGAACGGTTTGCCCGCCCGCCCGCCTGGACGCCCGAGTTGTGGCGCGAGGTGAAATTTGCCGACCGGGCGCCCGCGCAGGCGGCGGTGCTGCTGCCACTGGTGATGCACGCGCGGCCGACCCTGTTGCTGACCCAGCGCACGGCCCACCTGTCCACCCATTCGGGCCAGATTGCGTTTCCCGGGGGCAAGCTGGATGCGACGGA
The DNA here is from genome assembly GCA_002842215.1 of Betaproteobacteria bacterium HGW-Betaproteobacteria-9. Classification (GTDB taxonomy): domain Bacteria; phylum Pseudomonadota; class Gammaproteobacteria; order Burkholderiales; family Burkholderiaceae_C; genus Hydrogenophaga. The sequence goes on from PHCC01000010.1 coordinate 98,059, forward strand.
CGCCGACGCGACGGCTGCGGCCTTGCGCGAGACCTTTGAAGAGATCGGCTTGCCCCCCGACCGGGTGGAGGTGCTGGGCAGCCTGCCGGTTTATGTGACGGGCACCTCATACATCGTGACGCCCGTGGTGGGCCTGGTGCAACCCGGCTTCACCCTGCAGCCCAACCCGCACGAGGTGGACGATGTGTTCGAGGTGCCGCTCGACTTCCTCATGAACCCGGCACACCACCGCAGGCACGCCCTGGAATGGGAGGGCGTGGTGCGCGAGTGGTACTCGATGCCCTACCAGGACGGCGAGCACGAGCGCTTCATCTGGGGGGCCACCGCCGGCATGTTGCGCAACTTCTACCGGCTGCTCAGCGCCTGAAGCCTGGTGCCGGAAGGGTCTCCGCGCTGAATATGGTGCCCGCTGGGTGCCAGCCACCTGCACGAGGGACCAGACACTATCATTGAACCATGAGTTTCTTTGCCATCCTGATCGCTTTCCTGCTGGAACAGGCGCGCCCGCTCGCCTACGACAACCCGGTGCATTCGGGCCTGCGTGCCTGGGCACGGCTGGTGCGCCGCAACCTCGATGCCGGGCAGAGTGCCCACGGCTGGCTGGCCTGGTTGCTGGCCGCGGGGGTGCCGGCGCTGCTCGCCGGCCTGGTGTACTGGGGGCTCTGGACGTTCAGCACGGTGCTGGCCTTTGCCTGGCTGGTGGTGGTGCTGTACGTGATGGTCGGGTTCCGGCAGTTCAGCCACCACTTCACCGACATCCGCCAGGCGCTGGAGTCCGGTAACGACACGGAAGCCCGCGAGAAGCTGGCCGCCTGGCTGCGGGTGGATGCGGCCAGCCTGCCGCGCGCCGAATTGCTGCGCCAGGTCATCGAGCACTCGGTGCTGGCGGCCCACCGCCATGTGTTTGGCGTCTTGGCCTGTTTTGTGATCTTCTGGGTGCTGGGACTGGGGCCTTCGGGGGCGGTGTTCTACCGCATGGCCGAATACCTCGCGCGCAACTGGCGCGCCCGACCCGATGGCACGCCCAGCGCCGCCCTGCAGCAGGCGGCTGCTGCCGCATGGGCCTGGGTGGACTACCTGCCCGCGCGTGCGACGGCATTGGGTTTCGCCATCGTGGGCAATTTCGAAGAGGCGGTGGCCAGCTGGCGCGATGAGTCCGACCGCTTTGCGCACGGGAACGACGGCGTGTTGCTGGCGGCCACGTCGGGCGCGCTCGGTGTGCGGCTGGCGCAGCTCGCGGAGGTCGATGGCGTGGTCGAAGCCGCGGAGGGCAGTTCCAGAGCCGAACCCCAGATCGCCCACCTGGCGAGCGCCGTGGGTCTGGTCTGGCGCAGCGTGGTGCTGTGGATGTTGCTGCTGGCCTTGCTGACGCTGGCCCGGCTGATCGGGTGAACAGCCCTCAGTAGCTGCGGCGGGCCGAGAGTTCGGCGAACAGTTCGCCGTAGATCCGGTAGCGGTTGTCGCCGATGCTCTTTTGCTCGCTCGCGCGGCCCGCGTCTTCGACGCCCATCACCTGATCGCGCACCGCGCAGCCTGGTTCGTGCAGGTGCGTGCAGTTGTAGAAGCGACAATGGCCGAGCGTGGCGCGCAGGTCGGGCATGAAGTGCGCGAGCTGCATCGGTTCAATGTGGTTGAGGCCGAATTCCTGAAACCCCGGAGAATCGATCAGGGCGGTGCTGCGCGTCTCATCCACCCAGTACCAGGTGGTGCTGGTGGTGGTGTGTTTGCCGGAGTTGAGCGCCCGCGAAATTTCACCGGTCAGCGCCTTGGCGTGTGGCACGAGCCGGTTGACCAGCGTGCTTTTGCCAACACCCGAAGGACCGAGCACGAGCGTGGTCTTGCCCGCCAGGTGTTGCTCCAGTTCGATCAGGCCCCGTTCGGTTTCGGCAGCGGTCTGGCCTTTGAGGCGCAGGGGCAAGACCTCGCAGCCCATGCGGCGGTAGCTCTCCAGCCGTTCCCAAGCCTGGTCAAAGCCGGGCTGCAGATCGCTCTTGTTGAGCACGATCAGCACCGGAATGCCCTCGGCTTCGGCGGCGATCAGCGAGCGCGCCAGCTGGCGCTCGGAAAACTCGGGGTCGGCGGCGATCAACACCAGAATCTGGTCGAGGTTGGCGGCAAACGACTTGGTGCGCATCTCGTCCTGGCGGTAGAACAGGTTGCGCCGCGGCTCCACGCGTTCGATGCTGCCCTCGTCACCGGTGGCCTGCCAGGCCACCCGGTCACCGACCACCACGGCATTTTTCTTGCCCCGGGGATGGCAGATGCGTCGTGTGCCATCGGGGCTCTCCACCAGGCAATGCCGTCCGAACGCGGCGACCACCAGACCGGGCTGCAGAGCGTCGACTGCGGGGGTGGCGGGTTGTTTGCTCAAGGCGTGGTTCCGGTGGCGGGGATGGGGTGCATTCAGTCTTTCAACAGCGCGTCGACCGCAGCGGCACAGAAAAAGTCACTCACCGAAATGCCGCCCACATCGTGCGTGTTGAAGCGCACGGTGCATCGCCCAAAGCCGAGCGCGACATCTGGGTGGTGGTTCTCCCGGTGCGCAATCCAGGCCACGGCGTTGACGAAGGCCATGGTGTCGTGGAAGTCTGGGAAGGTGTAGGTCTTCTCCAGCGCCCCGTCGATCAGTTTCCAGCCCTGGGCGGCGTCGCCATTGAGCTGGGTGAGCTGTGTCACGACCGCGGTGGCGGACAGGGCTTGCCGGTTCTGGTGGATGGGGTTCATGGGCCTTGGAGACAACAATGTGGATCAGGCCGGTGTGCCGGTGGCGCGCAGGCGTGCGATGCGTTCGCTCGCTGGCGGGTGAGAGTAGTAGAAGCGCGCGAACACGGGATCGGGCGTGAGGGTGCTGGCGTTGTCCTTGTAGAGCTTGAGCAGCGCACTGGCGAGGTCCTGGCCATTGGTTTGCGCCATGGCGTAGGCGTCGGCCTCAAACTCGTGGCTGCGCGACAAACGCGCCATCAGCGGCGACAGGAAATAGGTGAACAGCGGCACCGCCATCATGAAGAGCAGCAGCGCAAGGGCGTTGTTGGGCGCGTTCAGCGACGGCATGACCCCCAGTCCGGTGTAAAACCAGATCTGGCCCGACACCCAGCCCAGCAGGGCAAAACCGAGCAGGCTCAGAGCGAACATGAGCGCGATGCGTTTGAGGATGTGGCGGCGTTTGTAGTGGCCCAGTTCGTGAGCGAGCACGGCGTCGATTTCGGCCGGGTTGAGTTGCTGCAGCAGGGTGTCAAAGAACACCACGCGTTTGGCGGCACCAAAGCCCGTGAAGTAGGCGTTGGCGTGGGCGCTGCGCTTGCTGCCGTCCATGACGAACAGGCCTTTGGCGGCAAAGCCGCAGCGCTGCATGAGCGCGTTGACCCGGGTCTTGAGGGTTTCGTCCTGCAGCGGCTCGAACTTGTTGAACAGCGGGGCGATGAGGGTGGGGTAGAGCACCAGCGCCAGCAGGTTGAAGGCCATCCAGACACCCCAGGCCCACACCCACCAGCTGGCGCCCGCGGCACCCATGAGCCACAGCACCAGCGCGGCGATGGGCAGGCCCACGAGCGCACCCACCAGCGCGCCCTTGAGCAGGTCGCCCAGCCAGAGCGAGAGCGTCATCTTGTTGAAGCCGAAGCGCTCCTCGATGCGGAAGGTGGACCACCAGGCGAGTGGCAGCCCGATCAGGCCACCGATCAAAGAAAACGCGGCCAGCAGGCTGAGCTGTTGCACCATGCCACCACCGAGCGCCGCGAGCAGGGCCTGGTTCAGCCAGTCGAGTCCGCCCAGTAGCGTCCAGCCCAGCAACACAGCGGCTTCCAGGACAGTGTCCAGCAGGCCGAAACGGGCTTTGGTGATGGTGTAGTCGGCCGCTTTCTGGTGGGCTTCGGGTGTGATGGTCTGGGCAAAGGCGGCCGGTACGGTGGCGCGGTGCCGGGCCACGTGCCGGATCTGCCGGGTGGCCAGCACGGTGCGCGTGATCAGACCGGCCACGAGCAGGGCGCAGAAAACGAGGGAAAGCATCAGGGCGGGGGATTCCATGGGGGGAGTCTATCCAACACCGCATGCACATGGTGCCGGGAGGGATGGCCCGGACGGGCTCGCTGGCGGGGCGGACAGGCCAATCGGTGAAAATCGGCAGCATGACCGAACACACCACCCCTTCGTTGCCGGCAGCCGAACTTGCCACGCCGAGCGATACCCCTGTCCTGACCAAGAGTGACCAGAATCTGGTCTGGCTCGATTGCGAGATGAGCGGGCTAGACCCCGAAAAAGAGCGCCTGTTGGAGATTGCGGTCGTGATCACCGGGCCGCAACTCACGCCACGCGTGGAAGGACCGGTGCTGGTGATCCACCAGAGCGATGCGGTGCTGAACGCCATGGACAACTGGAACAAGGGCACGCACGGCAAGAGTGGCCTGATCGACAAGGTGCGCGCCAGCACGGTCGACGAAGAGCAGGCGCAGGCCGAACTGCTGGCCTTCATCGCCCGCTACGTGCCGAAGAACGGCTCGCCCATGTGCGGCAACACCATCAGCCAGGACCGCCGTTTCCTGGTGAAGTACATGCCCAAGCTGGAAGCGTATTTCCACTACCGTTGCCTGGACGTGAGCACCCTCAAGGAGCTGGCCAAGCGCTGGAGCCCGGCGGTGTACGACGCTTTCAAGAAACACCAGAAGCACACGGCGCTGGCCGATGTGCACGAGTCGATCGACGAGCTGGTGCACTACCGCACGCATTTCTTGCGCTGACCGGCGCGCAGTTTTCACCCGAATCCCGCCCGCACGCCGGGCTTTGACGGCCTTGCTCAGCGCCCTGGGCCGTCAGGTCAGCATGTCAAAATCGTGGCATTCACGAGAGCTTTTCATGACAAAAAAATCCCGCTCCAGCTTCGTCACCCGCCACATGGATGCGTTGCAACTGGGCTCCGCCATCGGCTTTCTGCTCCTGGTGGGGCTCTACGCATCGCTCACGGGCGCCAACGTGCTGGGGCTGTCCAGCACGGCGGTCTGGCTGCTGATCATCTCCGCCGTGGTCGGTGGCTACATGGCCATGAACATCGGCGCCAACGACGTGGCCAACAACATGGGGCCGGCCGTGGGCTCGGGCGCGATGACAATGGGCTGGGCGATCGTTATTGCCGCAGTCTTTGAAGCCATGGGCGCGATCGTGGCCGGTGGCGAGGTGGTGGGCACCATCAAGGGCGGCATCATCGACAGCCAGCAGATCACCGACGCGGCGCTGTTCGCCTGGGTGATGTTTTCGGCCTTGCTGGCGGGGGCGTTGTGGCTGCACCTGGCCACGGCCATTGGCGCACCGGTGTCGACCACGCACTCCATCATTGGCGCCATCATGGGCGCGGGCATTGCGGCTGGCGGCTGGGGCCTGGTGAACTGGGGCACCATTGGATCGATCGTGGCGAGCTGGGTGGTGTCGCCCTTGATGGGCGGTGCCATTGCTGCTGCCTTCCTCTATGTGATCAAGCGCAGCATCACCTACCGCAACGAAATGACCGAGGCGGCTACCCGCGCGGTGCCGTGGCTCATTGCGGTGATGGCCTGGGCTTTTGGCACCTACATGCTGCTCAAGGGTCTGGGGCAACTGGTGAAGGTCCCATTCTGGATCGCGTTCTTGCTGGGCGCGGTGTTTGCTGTCGGGGTCTGGGCTGTGATTCGTCGCCCCATCGCGCGGCTGGCTGTGCGACAGGACAACAGCAAGGATGGCGTGAACAAGTTGTTCACCTGGCCTCTGGTGTGCTCGGCAGCGCTGCTGAGTTTTGCCCACGGCGCCAACGATGTGGCGAACGCGGTCGGTCCACTGGCGGCGATCTATGAGGCGGTGAAGGCTGGGGCCATCGCCACCAAGGCCGCAACGCCGATGTGGGTCATGCTGCTCGGCGCACTGGGGCTGGCAGTCGGCCTGGCGCTCTATGGGGCCAGGTTGATCCGCACCGTGGGCAAGGAAATCACCGAACTGGACAACATGCGGGCCTATTCCATCGCCATGGCCGCTACCTTGACCGTGATCGTTGCCTCGCAGCTGGGCATGCCGGTCTCTACAACCCACGTGACCATTGGCGCCGTGTTCGGCGTGGGCTTTCTGCGCGAGCTGCTGAAGGTGAACTACGCCAAGATGGAGGCAGTGGTTTTTGCCGGCCACCAGGGCGAAGACCGGGCCGAGGTTGAGGCGTACCTACAGCGTTTTGAAGCGGCTGAAGTGCAGGAGAAAAAGCGCATGCTGGCCGACATGAAGCGTCGCGCCAAGCTGCATGAAGCGGCTGACGGCGCGGTGTTTGCCAAGAAGGAGCAAAAGGCGCTGAAGAAGGCCTACAAGAAGGAGTTGGTCAAACGTTCGGCGGTGCTGCGGATCGTGGCCGCCTGGATCGTCACCGTGCCCGCCACGGCGGTGCTCGCGGCCATCCTGTTCCACCTCGTTGCTGCCGTACTGGGTTGATGTTTTGAAAAATTTCTAGGGTTATCCCTGAAAACCTGCGATAATCGCAGGCTGCGCAGGAAACTGTGCTGATTTGTGCATCTGCCTCTCACACCAGGCCTCCCGATACTTGCGCTGGTTTTTTCCCTTCCCAGGAAGGTGATCTGCCAGCCCGCCACGGAACACTCCGCTGGCGCCACGGAAGAGGCCATTCGCTCCCGGGGTCATCTGCTTTTGAGCAGGACCCCGAGCGCGTTGACCGTTTGATGGTTGATGTTTTGTAACCACGAACGGATCAAGCGCCCAGGAGCGCCCGCCCATAAGGCGGGCATCACCCTTGTGCTTTTTTCGATCAATTGCGCTGTATCTGCGCAAGGACGAACATGAGCGACTCTTTTGAAGCCCGCGGCGATTTCTCGCCCGAAATGATTTCCATCGAATCCGACAACCTGCTGGACCAGCCGGTTGTTCTGGAGACCCCTGAAGTGCCCGCAGAGCCCAACGGCTTTGAGTTGCTGGGTCTGGCACCCGAACTCGTTCAGGCCTGTGCCGACCTCGGCTATGTGCAGCCGACCCAGGTGCAAACCAACGTGGTGCCCAAAGCCATGCTCGGTGAAGGCGAAAAGCGCTTTGCCGATCTGATGGTGTCCAGCCAGACCGGCAGTGGCAAAACGGCGGCTTTCCTGTTGCCCGTGCTGCACACCCTGCTGCAGCAACAGGCCCAGGCCGAAGCCAACGAAAAAGCCGAGTTCGAGCAGAGCGTTGCCGACGCCCTGGCACGCGGTGAAGTCGCTCCCAAGCGCGCCAAGCGCAAGGACCCGACCAACCCGCGCAACTTCAAGGCCGCCACCCCCGGCGCCCTGATCCTGTGCCCGACGCGCGAACTCGCCCAGCAGGTGGCCAACGACGCCATCGACTTGGTGCGCCACTGCCGCGGCCTGCGCATCGCCAACGTGGTCGGCGGCATGCCTTACCAGTTGCAGATTGCCAAACTGCAGAACGCCGACCTTGTGGTCGCCACGCCCGGCCGTTTGCTTGACCTGCAGCGTTCGCAGCAGATCAAGCTCGACCAGGTGCAATTCCTGGTGGTGGACGAAGCCGACCGCATGCTCGACCTGGGCTTCTCCGACGACCTGGCCGATGTCAACGACATGACCAGCCAGCGCCGCCAGACCATGATGTTCAGCGCCACCTTTGCGCCGCGCATCCAGCAGCTCGCCATGCGCGTGATGCACGATGGTGGCAAGCACGTGCAGAAAGTTCAGATCGACAGCCCGCAGGAACAACACGCCAACATCAAGCAGGTGCTGTTCTGGGCCGACAACGCCGACCACAAGCGCAAGCTGCTGGACCACTGGCTGCGTGACACCGGTATCAACCAGGCCATCGTGTTCTGCAGCACGCAGATCGAATGTGATGGTCTGGCCACCGACCTGCAGCAGGCGGGCTTTGCCGCCGTCGCGCTGCATGGTGCGCTCAGCCAGGGCATCCGCAACCGCCGTCTGATGGCCTTGCGCGGTGGTCAGGTGCAGATCCTGGTGGCCACCGATGTGGCTGCACGCGGTATCGACGTGCCCACCATCACCCACGTGTTCAACTTCGGTCTTCCCATGAAGGCTGAGGATTACACCCACCGCATCGGTCGTACCGGCCGTGCCGGTCGTGACGGTCTGGCGGTGACTTTTGCCGAGCTGCGTGATCGCCGCAAGATCGGCGATATCGAAGCCTTTACGCGTCAGCGCATTGCGGTGGAAACCGTCACTGGCCTGGAGCCACGCCAGCGTGCGCCGATGGCCGAGCCTTTCGGTCGCGGTGGCCCTGGCCGCCCGGCGGGTCGTGGTGGCAACGAGCGTTATGCCGAGCGCCGTGGCCCGGCCCGTGGCCCGCGCTTTGAAGGTCGAAGCGACGCCCCGCGTTTTGAAGCCCGTGGTGATGCTCCGCGCTTCGAAGGTCGTGGCGAACAAGGCCGTTTCGACAACCGTGGCGAACCCTCGCGTTTCGAGAACCGTGGTGGCCCGCGTCCCGAAGGTCGTTTCGACAACCGTTCGGACAGCCGTCCGGCCGCTCCGAGCCGTGGTTTTGCTGATCGGGGTGCCCCGGCGCGTCCCGCTGGCAAACCCGGTGGCTTTGGCAGCTTCGGCCGCAGCGACGCCGGTGGTGATCGCTTCAGCGACCGCGGCAACTCCGAACGTGCGGCCATGCGTGGCGGTGAATTTGCCCCTCGCCGCAGCGAAGGCAGCACAGCACGTCCGGTGGCGCGTCGCAGCCCGCGCTGATCGACCGTTCCGCAAAAAGGGCGCATCAGACGCCCAACAAAAAACCGGGTCTTGACCCGGTTTTTTGTTGCGTATGAGGTCCCTCAAGCGAGCTGGTACGACCTCTATTTCGTCTTGAAGATCAGAGGCGCCAGTTGTTCGACGTAATAGGCGGAAGCACTGGTGGACAAATGTCCGTAGTCGTATGAAAGAGGTTGGCTTGAATCCTCGGACATGCGGGTCAGGCAGCCTTGTTCGTTGCAAAAATAGTCCATGCCGGAGATGAACTCGATGTTCATCTTCTGTGCCCGCGCCCGCATGCTCGCGGTGGCGGCACGGACGCCGGGATCCAGGAACTCGTCTTTCAAGCGCATGGGAGGGCGCTTCATGGGCGGACCCTTTTTCCATTCCTCCAGCAGGATCTGGGGCAGTTGCTTTTTCCAGTAAGGCACTGCGCCGAGCATGATGATCCGCGGGACGCCGGCCTTCTTGATTTCTGCCACCGTGGCTTCGAGGTTTCTCAGGTCGTAGCGTTTGTTGTGCCACCAGGAATAGAGGATCACCACGTCGGGTTTGGTATCCCGGATGGCCTGGATATTGGCCTCGTTGAGACTTTTGCAGAGTGGGCGGGGTTCGATGCCGAGCACGGACGGGCAAATGGCGGCAGCGCGTTCGCCCAGGCCGAAGTTGTACTTGCCACCTGCCTGCAGGGCCTTGAAGCCGGGATACAGCGAACCGGCGTGGGAATCGCCCCAGAGAAACACCAGCGGACGCTTCTTCTCGATGCAGAAGTCCTTGTAGTGGGAGGCCGGCAGTCTGAAGTCCAGCGTGCAGTCGCCGTCGCGCCACCCCTCGACGACGGCGGTTTTGCCACCCTTGGACATCATGTTGCGCACGATTTCCGGGAAGCGCTGCTCAAAGCCATCGCGCTGGTAGGTGGCGTAGCCGGACCCCGCCATGGCCGTCATGCCGGCACACAGCGTGCCGATGACCACCTTGCGGTTCCAACGGCCGAAGCGAATGGGTTTTTCCACGAGCTGGAAGGTGAGCCAGGCCAGCAGCACGCTCAGGGCGATCCAGCCCATCTGGGTTTGCCAGCGCGGCAGTTCACCCGCCTGGATATGGGCAAACGACAGCAGCGGCCAGTGCCAGAGGTACAGCGGGTAACTGATCAGGCCGATCCAGACAAAAGGTTTGCTGGCAAGGACATGGCGGTTGAACCAGGCCCTGGGGCCGGCGGCGATCAGCAGCACCGTGCCCAGGGTCGGCAACAGGGCCCACCAGCCCGGAAAGTGGCGTTCGGGGTGGATGGTGAGCAACACGATGACCAGCAACGCCAAGCCGGTCCACGACCACAGGTTGTTGCGCCAGTGCCGCTCGGTCACGCTGTCTTCCTCGGTGGACACCTGGTTGCGGAAGATGGATTTCCAGCCCACACGGTGCACATGCATGGCCGCCAGCATGGCGCCGACCATCAGTTCCCAGAAACGCGAGACCGGGTTGTAGAAGGCGGCGGTGGGTGAGGACCTGACCAGGGCCAGGTTGATCAGGAACGAAACCACCAGCAAGGCGAATATCCAGCGCAGCGCATTCATGCGCCAGCGGTGGAGGGCGAACAGTGTGAGTGGCCAGAAGATGTAGAACTGCTCCTCAATTGCCAGTGACCAGAGGTGCAGCAGGGGTTTGTTGGCCGAGTCCGCATCAAAGTAGCCCGCTTCGCCCCAGAAGGCGAAGTTGGAAATGAAGGTGCTGCCCGCAAAAATGTGTTTGCCCACCTGTTTGTAGTCAACCGGCAGCAGCTGGTACCAGCCCATCACAAGCACCGTGGCCAGCACAAAGAACAAGGCCGGGAAAATGCGCTTGATGCGGCGCACATAAAAATCCGCAAACCCGAAGTGCTGCTTCTTCAATCCGCCCAGGATGATCGAGCTGATCAGGTAGCCGGATATTACGAAGAAGATGTCCACCCCGATGAAGCCACCCCGGATGTGTTCGGGGAAAGCGTGGTGCAGCACCACCGAGACCACCGCAATCGCGCGCAAGCCATCGATGTCGGGGCGGTATTGGGAGCTGTGGGGATCAGAAGACATGGAGGGAGGACAGGCCGCGCAGCGCGCGGCGAAACATGAGCAGAAAAGGCAGCCTCCCGTGAACGGAGGCCGCAGCGGTCAGGCGTAGAGCTTGCGTGCGATGCTCAGAGCGAGCGTGTCCGGCAACTCCACATCGTCGAAGCTCAAGGTCTGGCCGGCCAGGACCGGTCGGGTGATCACGGCATTCTGGATCATGCCGATCGGCACATGGTTCGGCACGTCCTGGATGCGGGCCGCTTCGCCGCGCACCTGGAATCCGCCGATGGCGCGGTCGATCCGGGTGCCTGCGGGCAGATCGGTTTTGGCAATGCCAACGATGGAAACCGTCGGGGCGCTGGAGTTGTTGAGCAGCACGCCACCACCATTGATGACACGGCGCACGGTCTTGATGATTTCGTACTGGCAGAGGTGGAACGGGCGAACCAGCACGTAGTAGGGACCATCGCCCAGCTTGAGGTAGTTCAGAGCTTTCCACTCCGACTTGTCGTGCGTCCCGACAACAAAGACGCCGGCGTTTCCGGGCGAGAGCACATAGTCGGAGATGGCCTGTCCGCGTTCGGCCGCGGTGCGGGCCAGTTCAATGGCTGCTTTGGTGACATCCGCCGACTTCGGGCCTTCCATGCCCTGCCGGGTGATGGTGCCGCCAAATCCGTTGGCCACCAGTGCCTGCTCGATCTGGATCTTGGTCCCGTCGGTGAACGAGGTCGTCTGCTCGACGCTGATGCCCTGCTTGCCGGCCCAGTAGGCCATCTCTTCAGGGGTCGGATGGTGGTTGAGAAAGCCCTTCATGTTGCCGTACACGAGGGGCTTGAAACCCATCATCACGGCTTCTTCGCGCAAGGCAGCAATGGACCCGGGCTGGTCGCCTTCGGCTTCGGTCAGCAGGCCTTTGTCCGCGAACCAGGATCCCGTGGTGACGTGAAACTCCGAGTTCATGGTCACCACCCGCTTGCCGGCGCGCAAAGCGGTGTCGATGACATCAGTGGCGTGCAGCACGTCGCCGCTGCACTCCACGATCATGTCGCACTTGTCGAGCAGTTCCTGGACCGAACGGGTAAGCCGCTCGGGAAAGGGGAATCCTTCAGTGTTCTCGGGGGCCCGGCGCGTCAGTACGGCTGAAATATCCAGGTCCGGGGCGTGGTTGTGCACCAGGCGTGCAAAACCGCTGGCGATGAACCCGGTACCTACCAGGCCGATTCGGTGCTTGTTCAAGCTGTTCATGGGAGTCCTGACCGTTGAGTCGCGATGTATTGATGGGATGGGGCCGCACTAGCCATGGTTCCATGGCTCACTGCACGACGGGAAAAAGACTGGGGTTGGGTTACACGCAGTAGCGCAGACGTCGGGCCGGGCTGGCGGCCTCCAGCCCCTGGTCTTGCGGGGAGTAGCCCGAAACCAGCTCGACCAGCAGCGCCTTGGTGCTTTCGACGTCGTTGCTGGCGAGAAGGTTCTCCAGCGCCTGGAGTTTGTCTTGCAGCAGCGGCCAGGCAAGGAATTCTTCATGCGCCTTCATGATGCGCGGGTGCGAAGTGGGGCGCGGATCGTTGCCGATCAAAAGCTCTTCGTAGAGCTTCTCGCCAGGTCTCAGGCCGGTGATTTCGATCGCTATGTCGCCATCGGGGTTTTCTTCGTCCCTGACGGTCAGGCCCGAGAGTTCAATCATCCGCAGGGCCAGGTCCATGATCTTCACAGGGTCGCCCATGTCCAGCACAAACACATCGCCACCCTTGGCCATGGCACCGGCCTGAATCACCAGTTGGGCAGCTTCGGGGATGGTCATGAAGTAGCGTGTGATGTCCGGGTGGGTCAGTGTGATGGCGCCACCGTCGCGGATCTGGCGCCGGAACTTCGGCACCACCGAACCCGATGAACCCAGCACGTTGCCAAACCGGACCATCGAAAACCGGGTGTGAGGCGCGGTGGAGGCGAGGGCTTGCAAAGCCATTTCGGCCAGGCGCTTGCTGGCCCCCATGATGTTGGTCGGACGCACTGCCTTGTCGGTGCTGATCAGCACGAAGTCGGTGACGCCATGCTCCACCGCGATCCGGGCGGTGGTCAGGGTGCCCAAGGTGTTGTTCTTGATGCCCTCGATCGGGTTGTGTTCCACCAGCGGAACGTGTTTGTAGGCCGCGGCGTGGTAGATCGTGTCCGGCTTCCAGCTGGCCATGACATCCCGCAGACGATCGGCATCCCGCACCGATGCCAGAACAGGCACGAGCAGGGTGGTGTCGTCGGCGAGCTTGTCTTCAAGCTCTTGCTGGATTTCGTACAGGGCGAATTCGCTTTGTTCCAGCAGGATGAGCGTGGCAGGGGCCATGCCCAGAATCTGTCGGCAGAGCTCCCCCCCGATGGAGCCGCCGGCACCGGTCACCAGAACGACCTTGTCGGTGATGTTCTTGCCCAGCAGGATGTGGTTGGGGCTGACGGGTTCGCGCCCCAGAAGGTCGTCAATGTCGAGTTCGCGCAGGTCGGAGATGTTGACCATGCCCTGTGCCAACTCGCTCACGGCGGGCAGGGTGCGCACCTGCACGTGGGCATCGAGCATCTGCGCGATGAGCTCGTTGCGGCGGTGCCGGCTCACCGATGGCAGGGCCAGCAGCACGGTGCTGACCTGGAGCGAATTGACGAGGCCCTGCAGATCTGCCGGGCTGTAGATGGACAGGCCATTGAGCACGTGACCGTGCAGGCGGTCATCGTCATCCAGAAAGCCCACCACACGCATTTCGTGGCTGTTGGCCATGGCCGCGGCCAACTGCCGACCGGCATTGCCGGCGCCATAGATGAGCACGCGTGGCAGCGCAACCAGCTTGAGTTGATTGCGGTAGAGGCCTCCTAGCCAAAAGCGCGCCAGCATGCGCGAGGCTCCGACCAGCAGCAGCAGCAGCATGGGTTGAATGAGCCCCACGGTGCGCGGCACGCCATTCACACCAAAGGCCGTGAAGACCGTGGCATAGAGCAGCCCGTAGACAGCGATCGCCTTGATCATGGTCATCAGCGCTGTCAGACCCGAGTAGCGGAAGATCGCGCGGTAGAACCCGTTCACGACAAATATCGGCAGGGCCACGAGCAGCGACCCACCGACCGCCCACAACGGTTGCCAGAAACCATCGCCCGAGAGCTTGACCCACTCACCCAGGCGAAGGTAATAAGCCAGCCACACGGTGATCACGCACAGCGAGGCGTCCACGCTCAGCACAATGACGCGTTTGGCACGCCGCGGCATGGCGAGTATGGGCAGGGCGAAACGGTTCAGCATCTGGGAGTTCCTGACTTCAGTGGGTGACGCCATCACGGCGCAGCACGCGCCACGCGGTCAAGAACATGATTTTGAGGTCCAGCCCGAAAGAGTGCGTCTGCAAGTATTCGGCGTCCAGGCGAACCTTCTCGGGAATCGGCAGTTCGTCCCGACCGTTGATTTGTGCCCATCCGGTCAGTCCTGGAACCAGCCGGTCGACGCCATTGTGCGTGCGCAATGCAATCAGATCGTCCTGGTTGAACAAAGCCGGCCGAGGGCCGACGAAACTCATGTCACCTTTGAGGATGTTCCACAGTTGCGGCAATTCGTCGAGGCTTGTTTTGCGCAAGAAAGACCCCATCGGTGTCAGGCAGGCCTGCGGATCGGGCAGCAGATGGGTAGCCACAGCGGGCGTGTCCACTCTCATGCTGCGAAACTTGGGCATGCGGAAAATGCGATTGTGCTGGCCAACACGGTCACTCCAGTACAGGGCGGGTCCAGGCGACGTCCAGCGCACAAGCAGGGCAATGACCCCGATCGGCGGCAGAAGCAGCAGACCCAGACAGGTCGCCAGCATAAAGTCGAAAGCCCGCTTCATCTGGTGAAACCCTGCACGGTGAGCCTCAAACCCTGCTGCAATGTCAAACGGGGCGACCAGTCCAAAACCTCTCTAGTATGCCCGATGTCCACCTGCAAAGACCCGATCAGGCGCTCAATCTGGTGCAACCGCCCGGTCAGGCGGCCTGCCCAGCGCAGCCAACTGACCGGAACCGGCAGCAGCCGGGGCGGTCGTTCCATGGCAGCGGCCAGCTCCCGCACCAGATCGGGGGTCGAAATATCCTGATCGTCCGAGGCAAGAAAGGTCTGCCCCGGCGCGTCGGGGTGTCGGGTGCACAACTGCAACAGGTCGGTCAGGTTGCCCAGGGCCAGCAAGGAGCGCTGATTGTGTACCTGCCCGAATGGCAGGGGAAGACCGCGCGCCACCGCTTGCATCAGGCGCAGGAAATTGGCTTTGACACCCGGGCCGTGCACCAGTGGCGGACGGACCACCACGACTTCCAGGCCGGTGCGTTTTGAAACAGCCCACAAGGCCTGCTCGGCTTCCCATTTGGAGCGACCGTAGGCGTCCTCAGGTGCCGGGGGCGTCAGGCTGTTGAAACGCAGGCCCGGCGCGGTCTGCTCGCCAAGCACTTTGAGCGAACTCAGAAACACCAGCCTTCGGACACCGGCTTGCGCTGCCGAGTGCGCTAGGCGGCGCGTCCCTCCCACGTTCACCCGCCGAAAAGCAGCCAGGGGATCTGCCTCGGTGTCTTGCATCACATGGACGCGCGCAGCGCAGTGGACGATGGAGCTGACCCCCTGCAAGGCAGCGGCCCAGTCGGTGTCGGAATCGATGTTGCCGATCACGCGGGCCTGGGGCAGGCGCGCATCGGGTGAACGAACCAGGGCCCGGTATGGCACACCCTGATCGGCCAGGGCCTGGCAGAGCGCACGACCGACAAAGCCGCTGGCACCGGTCACGGCGATCAAGCCCGCCCCCCGGCTGCGAGGCGAACGGCGCCGCTTTTGCCCAGGCTGAGAGCCAGCCAGTTTTCCATCACCGCGACCACCGGGATCAGGAGGACGGCGGTGACCGCCAGAACCACGAGACCCAGGCCCACGCTGGCCTCGATCTCCCGGATCGGCATCGACAACACCCCCGCGAGCACCACCTTGACCGATTTGATGATCAACATGTGAATCAGCATGATGGACAGGCTGTAGCGTCCGATCCAGGCCAGGAACCGCCCCTTGCTTCCCAGCAGCTGAACAAAGGCCAAGACCATGAACAGCCCGCTGAACGCGAACAGGAGATAGAACGCGGGGTGGCCCAACCGGGTGTCTGCCATGGTCACGAAGCCGTTGATCTGGCTGAACAGGCTGATGAGCAGGCAAATCACAAACCCGCCCCAGCGCCAGCCGGCAGACGGCCAGCCCGTCCGAGCGAGCCCCTGGAACGCCACACCCGCTTCGAAGAACACCAGACCCACCATGGCCGGACCGAGGCTGAAAGGCAGCTTGAAGTGCGGAGCCACGGCCTGGGCGCACGCGGCCAGTAGCAGGGCGATGAACATCCGCAACGCGAAGGAAGAGGTCAGGCGCCGGAGCAGGTGGCCGACCATCAGCGTGCAGAACAAGGCGATGACAAACCAGACCGGTGTGTTGACCAGATGACCGTCACCCAGCGATCCGTAAAAAATGCCCAGGAAGGGCGTGAGCAGGCCATGGTTGAACTGCTCCAGTTTCAGTCCCGAACGGGCCGCAGCCCAGTAGCCCGCGAGGTAAAAAAGGTAGCCCAGTGCGGCATAACACAGGTAGGGCACCAGCAGGGTGCGGAACTTCTTGCGGAAGAAGGAGGGGAGGGCAGGCGGGTCAAAGCGGTAGGTCAGACCGGCAATGAAGAAAAACAGCGGAACGTGAAAGGCGTAGATGAAGACGTAGAGCGGCGAAGGCTCCGCGACCGAATAGATGTGGCCGATCACGATCAGAGCGATGCCCAGCCCCTTGGCCGCGTCAATCCAGTCTATGCGTGAACCCTTGCGGGGTTCGTCGACGGGAAGGGTTGCTGGCTGCATCGTTGTGATGGACGGGTCGGGCAGCTGCCGCGCTCAGCGCAGCGAATCCCGGTTTTGCAAGGTCATCGAGCGGATCTCTTCGAGCAGCTTGCGGTTGGCCGAGAGCAGATCGGCCACGAAGGCGATCAGGATGGTTTGAAAACCGATGACCATAAGCGAACTCGCCAGAATCAGGGATTGCACATGGCCGTCGTAACCGTTGTCCGTCGTCAACCATTTGTAGACAAAGCGCATCCCGATCAGGAAGCCCAGACCAAAGAGGGTGATGCCGATCGAAGCGAAGAAACGGAACGGCCGGTAGATGACGAAGACGCGGATGATGGTGACGATGCTGCGCCGGATGTACGAGGAAATGCTTTTGACCAGGCGGGAAGGCCGCAGGTCGCCGTTGACCCGGATGGGCACCGACGTGATGGCCATGTTCTTCTGGCCCGCCTGGATGATGGTTTCCAGGGTGTAGGTGTAGTCACTGAACACCGTGAGCTTCTGGGCCGCGGCCCGGCTCATGGCCCGGAAGCCGCTGGGTGCGTCCGGGATGCTGGTCTTGCTGGCCACACGCACGACCCAGCTCCCCAACTTTTGCAACAACTTCTTGATCGGGCTGAAGTGCTCGATCGCCTGGATGGGGCGGGCACCGATCACGATGTCAGCTTTGCCGTTGACGATGGGGGCCGTCAACAGGGGGATGTCGTCAGCCTCGTACTGGTTGTCGGCATCGGTGTTGACGATCACGTCGGCACCGTGCTCCAGACAGGCTTGCAGGCCGTTCATGAAACCACGCGCCAGACCCTGGTTGCGCGTGTGCCGGACCACATGGTCGACACCATGACTCAGCGCGACCTTGACCGTGTCGTCGGTGCTGCCGTCGTCAATGATCAGCCACTCAACGCTGTCGAATCCGGGGACTTGTCGCGGCAGCGCTGACAGGGCAATGCCCAGGGTTTCGGCTTCGTTGTAGCAAGGGATCTGGATGATGAGTTTCAAAGTTTCGCCTCTGTGGTTCGGCTGTCACGAAGGGGGTAGGTCCGCATGGCGGTGGAATGGTTTGGGCTTCCCACTTTTTTCCGGATGGCTGGCTTAGCCCATTGAGCCTTGCTCAAACTTGATCGTGATGAATGACATGGCTTGGGGCATCAATTGCAGGGCTACCTATTCACGGTTTTCCCGGAGTGGGGATGCAAATGGTGTCGGTAGTAGTCAAAAAAATGCTGTTGAAACAGCGCGCATTGCTTGTTCATGTGTGCAATCAGTGGCAGTGGAAAACACTGCCGGGCATCAGCCGCATCCACTTCGTCGCACAGTTGTTGTTGCAGCAAACGCTCAAAATCGTTCTGGCAATAGCGCTGCACGTCGTTTTGCTGCGGGTAGGCCGCAACGCGCCATTGCGAGTTCAGCGACAGGTAGGTACTGAAAAGCCGCTCAATCATAAACGGCAGGAAAGGTGCAGCATCGGTGTGGCGGGTGGAGCTCAAAATGCCCAGAACGGCTTGGTGTGAAGGCTCTCGCAGCAAAAAGTCCGCGATCGGTTGTAGCACCTCGCCGACATAGGCCTGCCAGAATGCCGGACGGGCCACCCAGAAGTTGCCATAGGCCAGCAGGCCGGGCCCGTGGCGCGGCACCTCGCGCAGTTGCCAGGGAATGCCGACGGCGTCTAGCAGGGCCTGTGCGGCGGCGCCCAGTCCGGGATGGGCGTGCTCGCCCTGCATCCAGACGTTGTAGGACCAATAGCCAATTTGCGGAAAAGGGTTGATCAAGCAGACGTCGGCATCGGCGTTGTCAGCAACGAACCCAAGGAATCGATCCACGCCGATGTGGGTCTTGAGCGCGAATTTCGGCGAAAACATGCCCGTGAAATCATGCTGGCGCCAGTCGCCGCGCCGGTAGATTTCCAGAAAGGCCTGAAGCTCGCGCCATTCCGGGTGGTCATTGGTGATCGGCAACGGGGCCAGGTGAGAATCGCTGAGAGCCTGATCCTTGGCATACAGGCATTCATAGATGATGGTCCCCGATCTGGTCATGACAACTGACCTCAGGCGCCGGCTGTGATGAGGCAAAAGCGCCCCAGGTCGGCGCGCCATTGCAGCCGGCTCATGCTGGCATTGGGTACGGTGAAGCTGGGGTAACGTTCTTCGATGGGCACGCCCAGCAGGTACTGCAGGATGACCGTGATCGGACCACCATGGGCCACGGCCATCAGCAGTCCGGGCTCGTGCTGGCGTGGCACGATCTCGGTCTGCACCCACTGGCAGACGCGCTGCGCCATGTCACGGTGCGATTCGCCGCCGTCGTAGCGCCGACCCAGGTCCTGGTAAAAATCGGGGAAGGCGGTGTTGAAGTCCTTCTCCAGCCAAGTGCCGTGGCGCCCGGGAAAGGTCTCGGCCAGGCGCGCGTCCAGCTGCGTTTCGGGCATCCGCTCGCCCAGCACGATTTCCGCCGTGCTCAGGGCGCGTCGCCAGGGGCTGCAATACAGCCAGCGCGCCTCGGCCAACACGACTGGAATGCGCGCCGCCAACGCGTGCGACTGCGCCACACCGTTCTCGGTCAGGTCGTCCTGGTCGTTCGAGATCAGCAGGCCTTTCTGGTTGGCCACCGATTGGCCGTGTCGAATCAAAACGATGTCCATGTTCAGGCCCTGGCGATCAATTCAAGCAGCTTGTGGGCCGAGGCCTGCAAGCCAAAGTTGGCGATGCAATCGGCGTACGACTGTTCCCGGATTTTCTGACGCAAGGCGGCTTGCTGGTAAAGATCGGTCATGGCCTTGAGCCATTCGTCACCCTGGTTGTGGACCAGCATGCCGGTTTCTCCGTGCTGTACCACCTCGGTGTAGACCGGCGAATGCGAGTACATGCCCGGTATGCCCAAGCTGCCGTAGTCGATGTATTTGATGCACGACTTGCAGCTGTTGAAGAACAGGGTTTCAGGGTCTTCCTGACCGCCCAAGGGCACGACAGCGAACCAGTAGCCGGCGTCGCGTATGGTCTCTTTGTAGGTCTTGTTAGGAGAAAAACCCCTGTCGTTCAGGCGTGGAATGCGACCGATCTCGGGGAAGTGATCGCCCCAGAAATCCAGCTGCACCTCCGGATGAATTTCCATGAAGGCCACCAGTTGCTGCAGGAACTGCTTGCGGTGCGACACCAGCTTGATGCCATCGGTGTTGGAAAACAGGATGCGCGGCTGACCGGATTCGTTGTGGATTGTGGGGCTGTACGGCAGGGCCTCGTGGTCGAATCCGTTCTTCAGGATCGCCGAGACCGGGCGAAGGTATTTCAGCTTGTTTTGCAGGACCGGGTTCGATACCGAGACCACGTCTGCCTCGCGAATCATGCTCACGATGTTGGCCAGCACGTCCTCGTCGAGGTTGGTCACGCTGTAGCTGGGCAGATCCAGGATCCAGTCGTCGAGATCGTAAATGCAGCGCAGTCCCAACGCCTTGGCGGTCTGGATGATTTCCAGACCACGCGTGGAGCTGTGTTTGTTCAGCAGCACGGCATCATGTCGACGGAAGTCCTCAATGCCGATTTCGGTTTCGAGAATCTCCTGCCACTGCAACAGGCCGTGGCGTTCCATGTAGTCCAGCAGCGGACCAAAGCGGGCGCCGATGGAGCGCGACTTCAGTCGGCTGTGCGAAAGCGATAGGCGTTGCACCACGAGCAGGCGTGGTGGGTAGCGGGTGTCAGTAGAAAGCGGCATTCACGTTATCCGTCGCAGGCGTCGACAATGGTGGTCACGAACTGGGCGGCTGCTGCCGTCGAGGCGTGGCGTTCGGCGATGCGCTCGTGAGCCCGTGCCGCCAGGCGCGCGCCCTGGGCGTCGCTGATGGCTTGCTGCAGTGCGGCCACGGTTTGATCCAGGCTGTGCGGGTCGGCCTTGTAAACGGTGTCGGCAAAGTACTCGTCAACCCAGTCGTCGGCCGACAGCACCAGGGGCTTGTTCGCCAGAGCGGCCTCCAGGCTGGAGCGTCCGGCAGGGTCGAAGCTGGTCTCTGCGACCACCCGGCTGCCGGCCAGCAAAGACAGCAGCAGGCGGCTGCAGGGCTTGACCCAGGGCAGGAACTGAACCGAGTCACCGGCCTCGGCCTTGCACTGCTGCAGGTAGGCCGCATCGTTGTGTCCACCCACCATAACGCCCCTCAGGCCGAGCTGGCGCAAGGCGCGGATCAAGGTGAGCTGGTTCTTGATCGGTTCGACCCTGCCGAGGCACAGCACGTAGTCGTCCATCTCGCAGACAGTCTTGGCGAGATCCAGGTCGGGGGCGGTGGTAAAACGCGACGACACACAGATTGGCGCCACCACGCGCTTGGCCGGCGGCACGTTCACATGGCGCGCAAACTGCTCACATTCGGTCAACGACTTGAACAAGACCTTGTGTGCCTGGTTGACAAACAGCTGTATGCGTTCGATCTCGCTGGCGACCGGTGGACTGCTCCACCACACGTTGGGCCACAGCAGAATCGGTGTCTGGCGCGCCCGAACGGCGTCGAAAAAGGCCTTGCCTTCGGCTTGCACCGAGAAGTGCATGACAGCGTCGTAAAAGTCCAGCGGGCGGCTTTGTATGCCATAGATGTCGGCGTGCACGGCGGACTCGTTCAGCGTCTCGGCGATCTGCACCAATTCGGATTCACCGCCGCCGCTGGCCAGAAAGGCCGTGCTGTAGGTGGATAGCAAAAACTTCATACCGGCCATGTCGTTCCCTGCTTGCGTGTTGGCGTTGCATGATTCAGGTCCGAATTCATGGGCCTGGAGCGATGTTGATGCGTGGCTGGGTGGTCGCTTGCGGCGGCATGGCGGGGTTGGGAGCCGCGATGCGCCCGCTTTGATGAGAAGGCTGTGCTGAATCGAAGAGGCGCTGCCATCAGCATGAAATGCCGGACTGAGCGTCAACTTCCTGCAACAGCTTTTGCCAGATACCGGCCGAGGCCTGCTCCAGCAGTTCGGCGGCGCGGCATCGGCCGGATTTTACCATCGCATCCCTGAGCCCCGGCTCCTGCGCCAGGCGCTGGAGCTCGTCCGTAGCCTGTTCGATGGTGGCAAAGTTCTGCACCGCGTCTGCGCCCACCTCGCTCGCCGCCGTACCTTCGCGCATCACCACCGGCAGGCCACGGTGCATCGCCTCCAGAACGGGCACGCCAAATCCCTCGTGTTCACTGGTCAGCAGCAAAGCATCGCTTTCGCTGTAAGCCCGCAGCAGGGCGGGCGCATCGACCAGACCCTTGAAGTGCACCGAAGCGCTCAGCCCCAGGGACAGCACCAGTTGGTCGAGATGGTCTTGATAGACCCTGTTGCCGGACGAACCCACGATGTTCAGCGTGGCTGCCACGCCGCGCTGGCGCAGCAGCGCCAGCACCTGGATCGCGTCTTCCAGGCGCTTGTGCGGTACCACCCGGCCCAGCACCAAGAGGTTCAAACCCTCGTGCCGGTCATGCTCCAGCAGCGGGCCGGGCTGGAATTGCGGGAAATTGGGCGACACCGGGGGGATCACCACGCTGGGTCGGCCCGGTGCGTAGCGCTCCAGAAAGCGCTGGTTCAGTTGAGAGCTGAAGACCAGTCGATCAAAACCGGCCAACAAGTGAAATTGCTCGATCGAGCGCTGACACAAATCGGCGGTGACCGGCTCGTGGACGCGCAGCAGCTCGGGCGGCGTCACGCCATGGAAATAACAGATCTTGCGGCAGGGCAGGGCCAGCAGCCGCTCCAGATACGGGTCAAAGATCGAGTAGCTGACCAGCAGCAGGCTGTCGGAGAGGTCTTGCGTGAATATGCTTTCCAGGTCGTGCACCGGCACGCCAGGCGGCGAGGAACGCTGGGCGTACAGCTGCACGTCCAGACCGGTGTTGCGCAGATCCTCGGCCAGGTGGAGGCAATGGTTGCCCACCGCATCAAATAGGTGGATGTCCGGGGCGGCGATAAGGATTTTTTTGATCATGCGGGGCTCGCGCAGGCAAATACCGGGGGTTGCGGTTTCAGTAGACGCCAAGCGCTTTGAGTCGGTCGAGGTAGCGCATCGCCACTTTGAGCACGGTGTGGTGGTTTTCGATCTGCAGCTGGCCTGCGCTGGCCAGGGCCCGGGTGTGCGTCGCATCGTCTACACAATGTCTAAAGGCCGCCGCCGCATCATCAATGTCCGGATCCATCCAGTACTGGCCTTCGAAGTCGACATAGTCGCCGTGCTGCAGCGGCACTAGGGGGCCATTGACGGAATAGGCCGTGCCTTCGAACGCGAAGTCCACGCTACCAGAGAAATTGGTCGAAATCACCGGCTTGCCCATGTACATGGCCTCGGCGATCACACGGCCAAAACCCTCCGATCGATGCAATGAAACAAAAACGTCGCATGCGTCGATGAGTGCGAGCATGTCGTTGCGCGGCAGGAACTTGTCGATCAGGATGATCCGCGAGTCCTTGGCCACTTGTGCCAGCAGCTCCTGGTACTCCGGAATGGATGCCTGGGAGTTCATGATCTTGACCACCAGGCGAACGTCAGTGCGCCCGGGGGGAAACGCAGCGGCAAATGCCTTGACCGCACCCATCGGGTTCTTGCGCTTGATCCACGAATTGCAGTCGAACACCGACAGGAACGTGTAGGCGTTGTCCGGAATGCCGAAAAAGGCTTTTCCCCTGGGTGAAAACACCGGCTTGTCGATGGACAGCGGCATGTAGGTCACCGGCTTGTCGGTGGTTTTGGCAAACATGTCGGCCACATAGCGGGACTGTGCCCAGATCTCGTCCGGGATGTTCAGCAACGGAACCCATCTCTTGGGCCAGACAGGCAGCTCCCATTGCCAAGCACAAATGTTGTATCGACCGGCAAGCACCGGTGCCCAGCCCTTGAGGATGAGCTGGTAGGTGTCGGCTGCCGGCAGACAGATCAGGTTGGTCCTGGACTTGGGTGTGCTGGAGACGAGGTCATCGGTCCACTCGGGTTTGTACACCGTTGTCAGGGCGCCGATGGGTGCGGGGCACACGCAAGTGTCTACCCCGGCGCGCAGCAACGCACGCGTGGCGGTTCGTGCGTCCTCGCCAACACCAAACTGGCCATTGGGCAAGCCCACCACATTGACACCCCGTTCGTGGCGCGTCCCCCGCGGCAAACCCGCACGGAAACCCGATTTCTTCAGCGGGGGGTGTTTGACCAGGCCATCCAGCATCGCAGTCAGTTCGACCTGTTTCCACGGCCACCACTGCTCATAGGCCGCGACATCGCCTTCTTGCAGCTGTTGAACAATGCTTGCCGTGGTGTGGAAGATGGCGGAGAGCAGTGCCAGATTGGGCAAGTGCGAGATCCTGCCGGCGAACACCTGACACGGGGCGCGGAGGTGGGCGATGTCCTGGTCGGTGAGCGCCAGGAATCGATACTCCAGCTGGCCCAGCGTGAGGCGCCAATGGGTGAACTGCTGCCGGCCCAGGAAGGTATTCAGATCGAAGGATTGAATATCTGTCCGGGTGCGCCAGACAGCCAAGGCCCCTTTGGTGATGGGCAGGGCCGAGTCCTGGACGATGCCCGGAGCGGGTTCGTAGACCACATCCGGGAATCGATTGGCGGCCGGCCAGTCCAGGTCCGGCATCGCCTTGCGCTGGGGATGTTCCCAAAACGCCATGGAGTTGAGAACAGCCTCTTCGGTGGCCACCCCAATGTTCAGCTTTTCCTCAAGATCGGGCCAGGTGGTCAGGAGCTGCGTCAGGAAGTAGGGGAGCCGAATGCCCGCCGGTGTTTCGACTTCATCCAGCAGCCAGGCCAGTTGTTTCGACGTATCGGTATGGTGGAATTCGCGAAGATCCTGGCCGATCATGTCAACGTCGTAGCCGGCCTGCCGTTGGACCAGGGTGTCCCATCCATCCATGTCGACGCCGAGGGGATTGTGTCGCAGCAGATCCGCATGAATGAAGGGATAGCGGAACGTCTCAACAATCAGGTCCCAGTAGGCTTGGCGCACGTCCTGACGCACGTTCACACCGTCCAGCAACCGGCGCCGGATTGAAGAACGGTCTGGCAGTTGGGAGGCCAGCACTTCGGCCACATGACGCCGCACATCGGACACGCTGCAGAAAGCGCCTAACCTCAACAGGCCATCGGTGAATCGGGTGCAGGCGTCCATCTCGATCTGGCGAAGCGATGCACGGTTGCTCTCCGTGTTCCCGGCCTCGGGCAGCAGGGCTGGGAGGAGGTCCCAGAATTCACGGACGGATGGGTGCGCCAAAGCCTCTGCCCGCATGACCAGGAAATCGCTGTGCAGGTAGTACCCGCTGGCAAACCCGTCCGAGGCACTCCAGATATCGAGGTCCCGCTCGTCACCAAAGCGCAACAAGGGACCCAGATCGTTCAGCGGGCCGTAAAGCTGGTCGTGCGTGAACACTACCTTGTCCCAGGTGTCCTTGTCTGCCTGCAACAGGCCTAGGGCAGCGCGGTAGGCATGGAACACACCGCCAGGCGGAACAGCCAGGACAACCTGATGACACAGTGTCTTCAAGCGTGCCAGATCCTCGGGCCGGAGCTGCACGGCGCTGGAACAAAACACGGTGGTGCAACCGATCTGCTTCAGGCACTGCAGATAGTGGAAAACGTACTCGCCGATGAATTCGCTGCCGGCTGTGTGCGCAAACACGCAGGCCGTTGTCTGGCCAGACTGACTGGGCGATCCCTCGTGGACAAGTTGGGTGGTGGCCATGTCAGATGACGCCTTCATAGATCGACTTCAGTTTTTCGACGACCCGGATCCAGGCGAAGCGCTCGTGGATCTGACCCGCCTGTGCGGCAGTGGGAATGGGCATCGACAGGGCCTGCCTCAGTCCAGAGGCGATCGCTTGAGGGTCCTTGGGTGAAACATAGATGGCATCGTCACCAAAATACTCCCGGGTCGAACCCTCCTCCGTGATGACCTGGCGGCAACCTTGGGTCGCCGCTTCGAGCGCGGCCAATCCAGGCGTCTCCAGTGTGCTGGGCAGGCAGAACAGGTCACAGGCCTGGTAGGCGGAGCGGAGCAACTCGGCATGGTGATCCAGCGGCCCCAGGTACCGAAACCGCCCCTCTGGCGCCGCTTCCCTGACCTTGTCGAAATAGGCTGCGTCCCGGATGTGACCGATCAGGATCAGTTCGTGATCGGGCAGCGATGCCATGGCCTGGGCGAGGCCCAGCTGGTTCTTGCGCGGCTCGATGTTGCCGACGTTCAGCACAAACCGGCTTCGAACGTTGAAGGTGGAGCGAAAAAGATCCGGAGGGGGCCTCTTCTGAAAGACCTCGTCCACACCGTTGTAGACCGCTGCGAACTTCGATCTGTCCAGCTCCAGGACCCGGGCCAGCGTGTCACTCTCCATCTCCGAATTGGTGACTACCCGGTCTGCCAGCGAGAGTTGATGGCGGATTTCGTCAATGGGGTAGAGGTGCCTGGTTTCTTCGGTGATCCAGAGGCTGGAGGTGATGACCAGGGGCTTTCGCAAGTTGCGGACGAAGTGACAGAAGTGCACCGAGCCGCCAACGCACGAAAAAAAGTGAACCACATCGTGCTGGTCAAAGCGTGGATTCCACAGGTCAAACAAGGTGACATCGACCCCGATCTGCGGCAGATGATCCCGATAGGCCAGCAACTGGACTTCGCCTCCGCCTGGCGTGTGAAACGCCATCGGATACGTGGCAAACAGGACTCTCAATTCTTCACCACCCGTTTGAATACACCCTTGCGGCCTTCCTGAAAGCCGTAGCGCCTGAAATGCGCCAAGCCGTAGGGGTAGTCGCCAGCCTGGACGACCGCCGCAACGTCGGGGTAGCTGTTGAGGTAGAACTGGTCGTCGAAGCGGAACGGAACCGTAGCAGGCACGCTGGCCGTGTTGTTCCACTTGCTCAGTGTGGGGTTGAGGGGGACATCGACAGCATCTTCCAGGGTCTGGATGACGGTCAACGCGTGACCGATATCAATGGGGTATATGTTCTCGATCGCGTCCTGGTTGATGAGGGCCTCAAGGATCATGGAGACATCGTATTGCGAGCTGGCTTCGATCTTCTGGGGCCAGGTCGAGACATCCGTGGCGGTAGGGTTCTTGGTCAACAGCTCGCGCTTGATGAAGGGCATGCCCATGTCGATCAGCTCGTCCCAGTAGGCGTGCGAAGCGTTGAAGTTGTACACCAACGCGCCATGCTCCATCACGATGTCGGAGTTCGGGCGCCTAGCCGCCTCCAGCTTTTGCAGCGTGCGCTGAAACAACCGTTCGAGAACATTCTGATACGGGAAGGCGACCGAGTAACTGCAACCGGCCCGAAGAAAATGCTGGCTACCACCCACCTCGTAGTTGTGAACGATTTTCTGTTTGAAGTTGTCGGTGGTGTTGCTGATGAGGTCGACCGAAGACCAGAAATCGTCGAACGCGGCACTTTTGTACAGCCTGGCGCTGTATGAGATGAAGTAGCTCTGAAGGTGGTAGCCGTGGTCATACGAATCGGTCAGTCCGCAGAGGTCTATGTCCTCGCGTTCCATCGCATGGAGGATCGGCTGCAGATCGTTGAATGGGCCAAAAACGCTGTCATTGGCGACCAGCAGACGACCGACTTGGGCACCGTGCTGTTTCAGCAACGCGATCCCCGCCTTGTAGGAGCCGAAGTCGTAGCCCACGTTCTCACGCAGGCAGACCGTGTGGCAAACCTTGGACAAGGCATCCACGCTCGCGTCAGAGATGGCCCGGCTGGTGGACACCAGAAGCACCTCGTACCCACACCGCTTGAGCTGTTCCAGGTAGTGCAGCACATAGCGCTCGACCTGATCGTTCGTATCAAAGTGGGAGAAAACACAGTACTTGGCCGGAGTGGTCGGTGTTTGGCCAGAAAACCTGGAAGTGAGGATCTTCATGTTCTGTGAGAAGAGCTGCAAGAAACAGAATGTAGCAAGCCGTCAAGCACTGCAACCCCATATTGTCGGTCCGTTTGGGGCTGTCTGAATTTCTGTGTTCGAGGCTCCGTGTAGGGTCCATCAATTCAGATGAACCCGCGCCGCATATTACGCGGCAGGTCGTGTGAAGCGTTCG
>PHCC01000011.1 GCA_002842215.1 Betaproteobacteria bacterium HGW-Betaproteobacteria-9
CAGCACCAGGTCCGCCCCGGAAAGCAGCGTGTTGTTGGCGTCGGCATCCGTGTCGGTGTCGGTATCGGTATCGGTATCGGTATCGGTATCGGTGTCGGTGTCGGTATCGGTGTCGGTGTCGGTGTCGGTGTCGGTGTCGGTGTCGGTATCGGTGTCGGTGTCGGTGTCGGTGTCGGTGTCGGTGTCGGTGTCGGTGTCGGTGTCGGTGTCGGTGTCGGTGTCGGTGTCGGTGTCGGTATCGGTATCGGTATCGGTATCGGTATCGGTATCGGTATCGGTATCGTCACCCTGGTTGTTGCCGTTGTCATCGGCCAGTGCCGCGCCGGCCAATAGACCGGCGCCACCCAGCAGCACGCCGTCGAGCATGCTCAGCCCGCCACCGAGCAAAGCCTTGCTGGCCTTGCTCAGGGCCACCACGTCCTGGTTCGGGTCCTCCACAAACACGGCATCGCCGGCAATCACTTCGATATCGGCCACGTCCTCGCCCGGCGCCACGGCGCTGTTGTCGCGGATCAGCACCTCGGAGTTGGGTGACACACGCACCACGGCCTGCTTGGTCCCCGCGGCATTGCGCACCAGCACATCCACCGGCTTGTCACCCGTGACCACGCGGTCCCCCGGCATCAAGGCCTGGTCGTTGGGCACCAGAACGGTGGTGCCCCCACGAAGCACCGGAACCATGTCCGGGTTGGGTGCGGAAGAGGCGGCTGCGGTGGCGGTGGTTTCCATGAGATCGGTTCCTGAATAAACGTGGCGTGAACCTGTTGTTCACGCGCTTGTTATGTTTACTGACCCATGCGCCAATGGGTTTCATTCCCGCCTGTCAACTTCTGCGCGAGCCCGCCATCGCGTGCGAAGTTGCACGAAACCCTCTCCACCGCAGAGGCACAAGAAGCCGGGCATGAGGCTTGGGCAGATCCCCGTGCTTGGACTGATATTTTGAATTTATTCGTTTTGGATGTATAAGTTATTTACTCGTTTTGAGCGTAAATTAAAAATATCAGAACTGAGACTGATCATGAAACACCTTCTTCTGTCGGCACTCCAGTTGGGGCAGCTGTTGAAGTCCGCGCGCAAGCGCATGCATCTCAACCAGCAGGAACTGGGGGCCCGTGTCGGGCTGAGCCAGGCGCGCATCTCCATGATGGAGCGGGAGCCCCACACCATCGGGGTTGACCAGTTGCTGACACTGTTGAGCGTGCTCCAGTTAGAGCTCGTGGTTCAAGACCGGCTGACCACCGATCGGACGGTGACGCCAAAAACCGGCGAAGCCGCCACATCTGGCAAACCCAGCAAAGACGTGGAGTGGTGAGATGGGCCGTGCATCACACCAACGCGCCCTGGAGGTCTGGGCCAATGGCGAACATGTGGCCACCTGGCGTCTGCCCTCCCGAGGGCCCATGGAGCTTGTTTACGCCGAGCGCTGGCTAGCCTCCTCACGCGCCAGGCCGCTGTCACTGTCGCTCCCCTTGGGCGTTGGAGGTTCGGTTCTGTCAGGGAGTCGGGTCGAGAATTTCTTTCGCAACCTGCTGCCCGACAGTGAAGCCATCCGTCGGCGCATGGCCAGCAGGTTCAGGGTGGCCACACCGGACGCCTTTGACCTGCTGGAGGCGGTGGGGCGGGACTGCGTAGGCGCCTTGCAGCTTCTGCCGCCTGGGATGGAGCCGGTGGGTTTCAACCAGGTGCAGGCGCAGCCTCTGAGTGAGCGAGAGGTGGCCGAGCATCTTCGGCGCACCGTGACTTCTGCCAGTCTGGGTTCTCCGCCGGCGATGGATGACTTCCGGATCTCCCTCGCTGGGGCTCAGGAGAAGTCCGCGCTGCTCTGGTTCGATGGCCGCTGGTGCCTGCCTCACGGAGCCACCCCAACCACCCACATCATGAAGCTGCCCTTGGGGACGGTCGGCCAGGCGGTCAACGTGGACATGTCGACCTCCGTGGAGAACGAGTGGTTGTGCGCCAGCATCCTGCGCGCCTACGGGCTGGACGTCGCACCATCAACGATGGGAACGTTCGAGGACCAAAAGGTGCTCATCGTTGAGCGCTTCGACCGACGCTGGGCGCCTGACAGGTCGTGGATTCTGCGTCTCCCACAGGAAGATTTCTGCCAGGCCAATGGTCTGCCACCCACCATGAAATACGAAGTGGACGGGGGGCCTGGGTTTGGTGCGATTGCCGAGCAGCTGACTCAGAGCACCGAGGCGGAGAAAGACCGCAACGATTTCCTGACCAGCCAGGTGCTCTTCTGGATGTTGGCCGCCATCGATGGCCACGCCAAAAATTTCAGCATCCGGCTGCTGCCGCTGGGCCGCTATCAGCTCACACCCCTCTACGACGTCTTGTCCGCGTGGCCCGTGGTAGGGAAGGGGCGCGTCAAGTGGTCCAAGCAAAAACTCACCATGGCCATGGCCGTCGAGGGCACCAACCGGCACTACCACTGGTGGCAGATTCAGCGTCGTCACTTCAACCACATGGCGCGCAAGCATGGCTACAGCCAGGGCGCCGAGGCCCAGATTCAGCACCTTGTTGAGGCGACTCCCCGGGTCATTCAGACCGTGAGCAGGCAACTGCCAGCCGACTTTCCCCCCTCTCTGGCGGACGCCATATTCAAGGGGCTGACTGCTTCTGCGTTGGCGCTTTCGCAGATGCCCGAGACCTGAATCAGCCCAGCAGGCCACCCAGCAGAGCACCGCCTTCTTCGTCCGTTGGCGCCTGCACCAGCGGCAGCGTGCCCCCCGTCAGGTCGGACACCAGCGGCAGTTCGGACACCACATCGCCCACGACCGGCAGGTCGGAGGCCAGGTTCTCAACAACGTCCGTCACCGAACCCAGATCGGTCAGCCCGTCGAGCAGGCTCTGCGGCTGCTCCACCACCCCCGAGAGGGTGTCGATCAGGGAAGCATCTACACCACCGGACAACAGGTCGGTCACCGGCTCCAGCAGGCTGCCGGCATCGCCCAAACCGCCACCGGACAGCAGATCCGTCACAGGTTCCAGCAGGCTGCCGGCATCACCCAGACCACCACCCGACAGCAGATCCGTCACCGGCTCCAGCAGGCTGCCGGCATCACCCAGACCACCACCCGACAGCAGATCCGTCACAGGCTCCAGCAGGCTGCCCGCATCGCCCAGTCCGCCACCCGACAGCAGGTCCGTCACCGGCTCCAGCAGGCTGCCCGCATCGCCCAGGCCACCGCCCGACAACAGATCCGTCAACGGCTCCAACAGGCCACCGGCATCGCCCAGGCCACCCGTCGAACCCAGCGCGTCCAGCAGGTTGTCCACGGTGCCTGTCACGACCTCGCCGACCACGTCCACGACGTCGCCCACCAGCTCGGTGGTTTCGCCCAACACGTCTTCGACCACGCCCACCACCTGCTCCACCCCGTCCACCAGGGTTTCGGGCAGATCGCCGGGGGAGGTCAGCAGGTCTTCCACCACGTTGCCGAGCAGATCGGTCACGCCGTCGACCGCACCGACCACCGTCTCCACCACGTCCGTGGTCTGGTCCAGCACCTCGACCACGCCATCCACCACCGGCGCGACCACACCCGGCAACAGACCCACCAGGTTCTCGACCGGCGGCAGCACTCCGGCCACCACGTCCTGAACCGGGGCGGTCACCGGCGCCAGGGTTTCCGGCGCGTTGACCACCGGCGACCCATCCGGTTCGCTCGTCGTCCCGCCCGACACGGTCGAGGTCAGCACATCCACCACCCCCAGACCAGTTTCCTGACCCAGGACCGGCGACGCCACTTCGGCCGCGTGCGGCACCAACCCATCCAGGGTATCCAAGGGCAGCTGGCCGTCGGTCAGACCGGCCAACACCCCCGAGACCCCCGCCAGGCTGGTGATGTCCAGGGCATCGGGCAGCTGGGCATCCAGCACCTGCAGGTCGTCCAGCAGCGTGGTCAGCGACTCCAGGCCCAGCGCCTCCAGCGGCAAGCCGTCCTGCGACGACACCCCCGCCACCAGCTCGTTGACCAGGGTCTGCGCCTGGCCCAGCAGGTCCGACCAGGGCAGCGCTTCGGCCTCGCCCTGCAGGGCGCTCAGCAACCCCGGCGGCAAGCCGCTGGACAGCGAAGCGAGCGCCGGCTCCAGATTCAGCAGATCCATGGACAGCGCGTCCAGCGCCAGCTTGGCCGGCGAAAGCGTCGGGAAGCCCTGGGCCGACTGCTCCTGCACCAGCAGCAACGCCGACACCAGACCCAGGCTGTTGATCAGGCCGGACCCGAGCAACTCGTCGCCGAACTCGTCAAGCAGCTGGGCGTCAGCGCCCGCGATAGGAAGTACATCACTCATTGGCATCACCATCAAATGTTTGGAAGGTGTCAGCTACACCCTCACCAACTACCCGCCGGTACTTCAAATGGTTTCACATCAAAGCGGAAAAAAGTCACATTCGATGCCGAGGCTGTCGCCACCGACCCCAAAACAGGCCCCGGCAAGACCCTGAGGCCGATCCGGAACGAGGGCAGGCCGGCCAGCGTGGCGGGCGCCAGGCGCCCCTGTTTCTGGGCCGGCGCCGAAACCCGTGCCGCGGTCAGCCGGTGGCGCACGTCGCTGCGGTAGTCCTCGCCGGTGAACAGGGTCATCAGCCACGGCAGCTCCTGCCCCTCCTCGGGCAGCAGGCGACCGGTGTCCCCGGCCAGCTCCACTTCCCCCACGCGCATGTCATAAATGGCCTGCACCCAGTCGATCAGGGTGTTGTTGGCCTCCACCTGCGCATCCAGCAGGGCCAGCGTCGTCTCCCGCCCGGCCTGGTTGAGCTTGCGCCGCGCATCGACCACCGCGCCGGACTCGCCCGCCGCCGACGACAACAAGGTCAGGCGCTGCCCCGACAACAGCTGCCGCTGCCAGCCCGACAGCGTTTTCTGCCGCAACTCGCGCACCAGGGTCGCCAGCTTCTGCTCCTCGGTCTCCAGCCGGCTGATCGAACGCTCCACCCGGGCCGACGCCTCCAGCGCCGCCGACGAGCCCATGCTGACCTGCAAACCGACGCGCGCCTTTTCCGAAAAACCGCCCGGGTACTCGTAGCGCTTGATGAAGGTCAGGTCCACCGCCGGGTAGCGTGCGCTTTCTTCGGCCTCCAGGTCGGCCCGCGCCTGGTCCACATTCAGCCGCTGCGCCCGCAGGGTCGCACTGCGGTCGCTCTCGCGCGCCAGATCCGCCTGCGCCAGCGCCAGCCAAGCCTTGGGCACCTGCATCGGCGGCAGGCTGCGCAACGGCAAAGGCTCACCCAGCAGCGCATCGAGCTTGAGGCGCGCATCCTGCAAGGACTGCTCGAACTGCAAGGCCTTGTTCATGGACAGCGCCAGCCGCGAGGCCGCCACCCGCGCGTCGGTGATGCCCGCGCCGCCCAGGCGAACGCGCCGGGACTCCAGGCGTTCGAGCTCCTCCAGCGCCGCGCGCGAATCCTGCCCCACCTCCACCAGCAGCTCGTAGCGGCTCACCTGCAGGTAGGCCACGAACAACTGGCGCAGGAACTGCTCCTTGCTCTGGTCCAGCCGCATCAGCGCGCTCTGGCGGGCAAAGGCCACCGCCTGTTTTTTGGCCGTGGTTCGGCCGAAGTCCCAGACCGTGTATTTCAATGAGGCGTTCAGGCGCGAGTCCACCGAACTCGCCGGGTTGTTGCGCGACGGCGATTCCCCGTTGCTGCCCGAAACCCCCAGGTCCACCCGGGGATACGCCGCGTAATCGGCCGAATCCACGTTGGCCTCCGCCGTGCGCAGCTCGGCCCGCGCGGTCAGCACCTCGGGCGCGTTGACCAAGGCATCGGCCATGCGGCGCGCCACCACCGAGCGCGCCTCAGCGCCGTCAACCGATTGGGCCAGCGCGCGCTCCGCCCCAAAAATCGCCAGCGTCAACAGGGCGGGTGGCAACCAGCGCGGCACACGGCTCACAGGCACAAACATCACGGCTCCCTGAAAGCTTCGGCACCCACCTTGAGCACCGGGCGCATGAGGTACCAGGCGAACGGCTGGTGGCCGATGATGATGTCCACATCGGCCTGCATGCCCGGCGTCACCGGCAAGCGCGACTTGCCCAGCTCCGAGCCTTCCGTCTGCACCACCATCCTGAAATACGGCCCGGTGGCCGGGTCCTGGTCCGCATCGGCCGCGATCCGCAGCACGCGCCCCTTGAGCGAACCAAAGCGCAGAAAGTCGTAGGCACTGACCTTGATCTGGACGGGCTGGTCCACCAGCACCAGTCCGCGGTCCTTGGGGTGCAGGCGCACCTCCAGCTCGATCTCGGCGTCGGCCGGCACCACCTCCATCAGCGTCTCGCCCGGCTTGACCACCCCGCCCGACTCGGTCAGGCGCAGCCCCTTGACCACCCCGGCGATCGGCGCCACCAGCAAGGTGCGGTTGCGCTGGTCCTGGGCGCGGTGGAGTTCTTCCTCCGCCGTGGCGATCTGGCGTTCGATGGCCAGCAGCTCCTCGGAGGCCCGGCGCCGAAACCGCCCCTCCGCCTCCGCCACCTTGCCGCGCGACTCCGCCGCCGACGCCCGCGCCGCCAGCAAAGCCTGGCGCGCACCCGCCATCTCCGCCCGGTTCGACTCCAGGTCCTTGAGCGCGCGCGTGGCCTCCAGGTCAGACACCAGCTTCTCGTTCGCCAGATCCCGCGTGATGCCGTATTCGCGCTCCAGCAGCGCCGCGCGCGCCGCATGCCCTTCGATCTTGGCCTCCACCTCGCCCGCCCGGCCGTTGAACATCTCGACCTGGGCGCGGGCCGCCGCCAGCTGCCCCTGCAGCTCCAGCAGCCGGGCCTCGTGGGTCAGTTGCTCCGTGCGCGCCACCATCGGTGCCGTGTCGTCACCAAACATCTCGCTCGAAATCGCCTTGCCGCTGGCCTCGGCATCCAGCCGCAGGCGCGCCGCGTGCAGCGCCGACACCTTGGCGCTGATCTCCTCCAGATTCGGCCCCTGGGCGCCCAGCTCCATGCGCACCAGCCGCTCGCCCTCGCGCACGCTCTGCCCCTCGCGCACAAACAGCTCGCGCACGATGCCGCCCTCCAGGTGCTGGACCGACTTCACGCGCGCCGACGGCACCACCGTGCCCGGCGCCGTCACCGACATCTCCACCGGCACGAACAAGGCCACCACGACCAGCGTCAGCGCGACGCCCCCCACAACAGGCAGCGCCCAGCGGCGCCAGCGCGAACGGCCCGACACCTCGTGCTGTTTTCGATGCAGGGCATCGATGACCTCCGGATGGTTTGTTTTCATGATGTCAATGCAGTTCGCCCGGCACGGCCAGGCCCAGATCCGGTCCAACGACCCCCAATGAGGGCTCCAGGGGGCTCGGCGCGGCTTGGGCGCTCTTCTTCTCCGCCTTGGGCGGGCTGAAGTAGGCGCCCAGCGCCTGCACCGGCGTCATCACCTGCACATCGCCATCCCCCGACACCGCCAGCGCCACGTCCGAGCTGGCCACCAGCTCGGCCGAATGCGTCACCACGATCACGGTCCGCATCTTCGCGATCAGCCGCAGCGAGGCGATCAACTGCAGCTCGCTCATGTGGTCCAGGTCGTTCGTGGGCTCGTCCAGCACCAGCACCGCCGGGTTGCGCAGCAGCACCTGGGCCAGCGCGATCTTGCGGCGCACACCCGCCGACAGCGTGCGCCCGCCTTCGCGCATCACCGTGGCATAGCCCTGGGGCAGGCGTGAAATGAAGCTGTGCACGCCCGTGAGCTTGCAGGCCTTCACGATCTGCTCGTCCGTGGTCTCGGGCGCCGCCCGGCGCAACTGGTCGGCGATCGTGCCGTCCAGGAAATAGACGTTCTGCGACAGCGTCGCGATCCACGAAGCCGTCTCTTGGCGAGAAAACTGCTGCAGGTCGTATTCGTCGATCAACACCCGCCCCTCGTCGGGCCGGTACAGACCGGTAACCAGCTTGAGCAGGGTCGACTTGCCCACGCCGTTCTTGCCCACCACCGAATAGAACTGCGCCGGCGCCAGCGTCAGCGACACCTTCTTGAACACCGGCTCCGACTGCTCGTCATAACGGAAGCTGACCTCGTCCAGCGTCATCGCGCCCTTGGGCCGCGGCAGCGAAACGCCCGCGCTGCCGGTCTCGCTCGGCTGGGCAAACACCGCATTGAGCCGACGCCCCGCCTCGATCGACTGGGCCAGCTGGCGCCAGGCGCCCGACAGCGTGGCGATCGGGGAGATCGCCTTGATCGCCAGCATGTTGGCCGCGATCAGGCCGCCGATCGACATCCACTGGTTGGCCACGGCCACCGCGCCCGTGGCCGTGATCACGATCGACGACGCGATCAGCAGCGAATGCGTCAGCTCCTTGGTCTCCTCCATCTCGCTGCCGCGCGAAAAGCTCTCGGCCAGCCACTGTTCGTAACCCGTTTTCCACTGCGCCGCCACCGACTCGTGCTGCGCCAGTGCCTTCACCGACTCGCGGGCGCGGCACATCTCGGCCGTGAACATGTCCAGGCTGCGCGCCTGCTGCAGCTCGGCCACTTTGCCCTGCTTCACCTCGTCGGCAAACCACCAGGCCATGGCCGCGAACACGCACACCATGCCCAGCACCACCGGCAACACCGGCAAAGCCACCAGCCCCACGATCACGATCGCAAACACCGCCAGGGGCAGATCAAACAGCGACTGCACCACCGGCCCCGTCAGCAAGGTGCGCACGGCGCCGACATCGCGGAACAAGGCCACCCACGACGCCGCCGGCCGGTCCTCCAGCGTTCGCAAGGGCTGGCCCAGCATCTTGTCCAGCAGCGTGGACGACAGCCCCCAGTCGATCAAGGCGCCGGCCTCGCGCAGGTTCGCCGAGCGCCGCCGCCGCAGCGTCCACTCCACGATCAGCGCCACCGCCACACCCGCCAGCAGCGCCACCAGCGTCGAAAAGCCCTGGCGGAAGATCACGCGGTCAAACACCTCCAGCGTGAAGATCGAGGGCAACAGCGCCAGCAGGCCAATCGGCGACGACAGCCAGGCCGCGCGCGCCATGCGCCGCCGGGCCTGGGCAAAGTGCTCCAGCAGCGGCTTCCCCAGGTGCTCCGGCGAAGTCAGCCGAACGGGCCGCATCCGCTCCGGCAGCAGCATTTCAATCATCGTGAACTCCCTTTTTTTTGTTTTCTAGGACCCGGCAGCCGGGTCGCCCGTGCTTTGATCGGTCGGCTGGTCGGCATTCTCCAGCCGCCGCCTGGCCTCGTTCAGCAAGATGCGCAGCCTGGCCGCGCGCTCGGCGGCCTGCGGGTCCTGCGCCAGGAGGCGCTCCCGGGCCTGCGCGTCTTCGCGCACCCGCTCCATCAGCTCGTTCATGGCCTGCTTCAGCGCCTCGCCGTCGGCGCCCGGGTCGGGTACCTGGTTCATGGTTTCATCGACTCCAGGTTGCCGGCTTCCAGCGCCGTTTTCATGCGCGCCAGCCCACGGTGCAGCCAGGTCTTGACCGTTCCCAGCGGCACATTCAGCTCCGAGGCGATCTCCGCCAGCGACTGATCCGCGAAGAAGCGCATCGTGATCACCCGCCGCGACGACGGGCTCAGACTGCCCATGGCCGCCGCAAATGCCGGGCTGCGGGCGGTCATGCGGGCCATCTGTTCACTTTCATTGCCTTCGTCCGGCATATCTTCCGGAATTTCATCGCTGTCCTCCTGCCGCCGTTTCCGGCGCGCCAGCTCGGTCAATACCTGATTGCGCGCCACCTGATTGATCCAGGCCATCGCATTGGACGATTTGGCCGGATCGTAAGCACTGGCATATCGCCAAATGCGCAGAAACACATCCTGTGTAATGTCGCGCGCCGCCTGGTCATCCCTGATCAGATAGGCCACATGACGAAACACCTTGGCATGGCAAAGCATGTACAGCTCCGCCATGGCCGCCTGCTCCCGGTTCTTGATGCGTGCCATCAGCGCCGGGACAGCGGCCATGCTGTCGATGCTGAGCAAGGGCTCGGCAACAACCTCCATCAGCGGGTCGGTATTGGATTCCACGGGCAGATGTTAATGGAAATTAACTTTGTAATTGCGCGTAACCGGAACCCTCGACCATCCAACCCTGCAACCGCTTTAATAGTTCATTCATGTAACGGTTAACCCCCTTAAGATTTCATTTTTGGCACTGACCCGATTGAACTTATCCACAGATTTAATAGCACCTTGGTTCTCACAAAAGTGCGCTATTAAAACTGAAGCACCCAAAATTCCCGATAACCCCACAATATCCAGGGCAATTCAATTACCCTGCTCTTTGTATGGGTTCTGGCGCTGCCCGCGCGACCAGCGTCAGCGCCGGGCGCCCCAGACGCGCCAGAAAAGTGATCAGCCGCCCCCGCTGGAGCCCGCCCATGCGGTCATGGGCCTCCAGCTCGTTCCACGACACCGTGAAATACACCCCGCAGACCGTGTCCACCTGATCCGCCATCTCCTCCAGTATCTCGGCAGAAAACCCATCGGACCTGAGTGCCAATTCCGACCAGATCCGGTGCGCCATCTCCTCCGGCGCCAGGTGGCTGAAGCGCGGCTGGCTGGCGATGGCGTGGCGGGCCACCGCCTGCAGGTTCATCTGGTCGTACAACAACCCCCGGTGAACCTGCATGCCCGCCTGAGGCAAACGGCTCCACGCCACCTCACAGGCAGTCATGGCCACCCTCGGTCACGATATCCAGCAGCTCAGCCCTGGGCGGCATGACCCACCCGCCCACCGTGAGCGCCGGCCGGCTTGCCCCCGGTGCCACTGCCCGGCCTTCCCGTCCCCGCACATCATCGCGCCCGGCGGGCGGGTAGCTGGGCCTCATCCGGGAAAAAGCGGGACTCTTCTTCGAAAAATCCAGCGAAAACTGTCGATCAATCACCCCCACGTTGCGCCCCTCCATCAACAAACTGGCAAACAGGCTCGCGATGCCCACCGGGGTCAACGCCCCCGTCCGCACCTGGCCATCCGGCTTGATGCGCCGAAACACCGGGCCACCCTTGATCCCGGCCGCTGCTATCCAGTCCAGAACCGCCGGGGCCGGCCCCCGGACCAGCAGCGAAACGAGCCCTCCGTCGTGTCCCCCGACAGCCACCGCCTCAGCAACCCCTTCGTGCTCCGCCTCCGCCGCCACCAGGCGCTCCGCGTCCGACAGGCTCCAGCCCGACAAGGCCTGCGGCAACAAACGTTCCCACCACATCAGCGCCACGATGGCCCGCAGGCGCAAACATTCCATGTGGGCCCGCCCACCGGCCTCAGCCAACGGCGCCAGCCGCCGCTCCAGCAGCCAGGCCAGCGAAGCCATGCTCTCGAACCACACCCGCGCGGGCCCGTCGGCGTCGGGTGACGGCGGGTGCGCGCGGCGATCAAGGCAAGCGTGGGCAAACGTTCGGTGCATGGGGGCGGCGGCGGAACGGAAAAAAGGCGTACAGAAAAGGCGGCGTACCCCAGCCATACCAGCCATGTGCACTAATGGTTTCACCCCGTCCCACAAAAGCACGTCAAAAGCAGCAGGCCGCGCAGGCCCCAAAGAAACCCACCCCAGTAGTGAATCCCTTGCCGGCGTGCGGCGGTACTTAGCCTCATGTCCGACCCCACGATCGTTGCCGCCACCTCCGACCTGCTGCGCCTGGCGGTGGAGGTGGAAGAAACGGCCCACCCCCTGCAGCAAGCGCTGCACACCATCTTGCGGGCCACCGGCTCCAGCGAAGGCCTGCTGGCCGAGCTGCCCTGGGGCGAAGACCGGCCGACCCGCCTGCACCCCGTGGCCTCGCTGCGGCTCATCCCCGGCTCGCCCCCCTCGCGGCAACTCTCGCCGCCCTTGGCCTGTCCGGGCGGCCTGGCCCTGCAGCTGAAACTCCAGCAACTTGAAGCCGGCGCCATCATCGAATCGCCCCTCGAACACCTGCTCGCCCCCGACGACCCCGAATTCCCGGCCGACCCCGGCCTGCCCCTGATCGCCTACGTGTTCGGGCGCGAAAACACCGGCCACTACCTGCTCGCGCTCGAGCGCCACCTCGGCAGCGTCGGCCTCGCCGACCACGACGGCGCCTACCTGCTGTTCCAGGCGCTCGAAACCCTGCTGCACAGCTGGAAGCTTTCGTCCATGAAGTCCTCGGCCGAGGCCCTGCTCGAACAGGCGCTGGCCGGCGACACCGAGGCCGACGCCGGCACGCACCCGGTCTTCGACCACCTCCAGCAAGGCGTGGTCCAGATCGACGTCAACGGCTACGTTGAGTTCATCAGCCAGCCCGCCCTGCGCCTGCTCGGCCTCTGCCACCTGCCCGCCGGCGAACAAACCCACTTCAGCACCCTGCTGTCGCACGCCGGCCAGCCCTTCAAACCCCACGCCAGCCAGCTGCCCGACCACCTGCGCTGGATCTTCGAACAGCGCACCCTGCCGCCCGTGGACGCCATCCCGGGCAGCTTCCTGCTCCACCAGGACGACACCCCCACGCTGCGGATCGAAAAAGTCCACCTGCAGGAAGGCTCCCACGGCCTGATCCTCAGCGCATGCGGGTCGCCCCCGGACAGCGCCCACCCCGCCGAAGACAGCGAGCAGGTGCGGCGCTTTGAAGACATCATCGGCCGCCACGCGCGCCAGGCCACCGAGTCCAAACGCGAGACCGAAGAACTGCTGGCCTCGGTCGCGCGCAACTTCCTCGACCCCATCCGCTACGTTCACCAACAGGCCGAGCGCCTGCTGCGCTCGGACCCTGCGGCCCAACCCGAGCGCGACGACAGCCTGCGCAAGATCGCCAAGACCGCTGCCCACCTGTCCGACCTGATCGCCGACGTGGTCGACTACCACCTCGTCGCCAAGAGCACGGTGCGCGCCGAAGTGGTCGATCTGGAGTCCCTCGTGGTGCTCACCACCCAGGGAGTGTTCACCGACCTGGCCCCCGGCAGCGTCATCGTCGGCAAGATGCCCGCCGTGCGCGCCGACCCCAGCCTGCTCATCCGCGCCCTGTCGCACCTGATCAACTTCGCCCGCGACCACAGCAGGCCCGAAGAACCCCTGCGCATCCGCATCGGCTTCAGCAACTCGCAGCAATCGTTCGTGTTGTCCGACAACGGCACCGGCATGGACATGGGCCTCATCAACAAGCTGGTCAACGTGCCCCTGTCCGAAACCCACCCCCTGGCCCAGGGCCTGGTGCAAAGCGGGCGCTCGCTCGCTGTGGCCAAGAAGATCATCAACATGCACGGCGGCGCGTTCGAGGTCATTTCCATGCAGGGCGTCGGCACCACCTGCTATTTCCAGCTGCCGCTGGTGGTGGACATGGAGACCTCGTTTTGAGCCTGCGGTGAAACCCGGGATGCCCGAGCCCGGTATTTGGAGGGACGGAGTTACAGAAACCCCTCGGAGGAGTCCCCCCATGAACCACCTGGCCCGCCCCGCTACCGTATGTTCGCCGCTCGACCTCGGCGAACTGAGCCAGATCCTGCACGCCATCGAAGGCGACCAGGACTTCTTTGACGTCTTCGAAGCCTTCGCCGACTCCGCCCAGCCCCAGGCCGCCGAACTCTGGTTCCAGATCGACGGCACCGACTTTGAAGTCACCGAATGGCTGCTCGATGGCGACGAGCTGACGCGGCCCCCGCCCGGCGCCGGGCTCGCCGTGCACGCCCAGCTTCGGCCGTTTCCGGCCAACGAAGACCGCGACACCTTCCCCCTCGGCCTGTGCTTCCAGGACGCCACCCTCACGCTCTCGCGCAACGGCACCGCGCGCAGCGAAGACCAGTTCGTGGCCCGCCCCGGCGGCTCGCTCGCTGCGCTGACCGAAGGGCAGGCGGTCGTGGTTGAAGGCCAGGTGGTTGGCCAGGTCCAGCGCAACAGCGGCGGCCTGTGCCAGCTGCACTTCAACGCCCGCTGCACCATCGAACTCATGGACGCCCTGCTGTGCCAGCTCGACTGCCGCGGCCCGAGCACCCCGGCCCACGCCGACAACACCATCGGCTGGACGTTTTGCTGCTTCTACCTGGGCCGCCTTGAACAACCCGAGGAACACATCTTCGTTGGCTGCACGCAACGCCCGGCCGCCCAACGCCCCCCCGTGCTGGACCTCGACCTGAGCTGAACTCTCACCGGGTGCACCAGGCCTGTGCAGCGGCCCCCAAACCGTGCCCCGCACCCCGCCGCGGCCCACCCCCAGCACCTACCGTTCGTCGCCTGGTCCCGCCCGGCGTGTCCCCCAAATGGAGGACAGCCAAAGGTGATTCGACCAGAGGTGTTACCAATCGTAAGCCGTCGATTAAACTGAAGGTCTACAGGTGGCGGTATCTTGGTGTGGCAATTTACACGCTGTCACGTTCACTTAATGAACCTATGGTTTAGTCGGTGCTACCTGTTTGCGTAATACCTGGCCCAAAGGTTGCAAGTCGAAACAAATACAAAGTCGGGGAATTCCATGATTGCATCGCCAGACAGAGACGTGCTAACGCCTCCCTCCGGGCCGGGGCGCGCGCAGGAAACGGTCGTCCCGCTCTACAACGAGCAAGACCTGGCCCGCAGTCTCGCGCCCTGGGCCCAGCTCGCCCGTCGGCAGCGCTGGGTCAAGGCCCGTCTGGTGTTGACCGACCTGAGCGTCTTGTGGTGCTGCTTCATCGCCGGGCGCCTGCCCGCCTGGTTCCGCGACGAAATGACGCTCTCGCAGGCCATGAACATCTGGTGGGCCAACAACGGCCAGCTGCGCCTCACCCTGTTCGCCGTCATCGCCCTCGCCATGGTCGGCTGGATGTGGACCGAGCAGGGCCACTACACCGCCCACCGCCGCAAACCCTGGTGGGACGAAGCGCGCCAGATGATCCGCGTCATCGTGGTCGCCGCGCTGCTCGACGCCATGGTCATGTACCTCGCCAAGTGGCCGCTCTCGCGGCTCTGGACCGGTGTCACCTGGGGCCTCGTGCTGATCTTCCTGCCGCTGGCGCGCCTGGCCATCCGCTCCCACCTGCTGCGCGCCGGCCTGCTCACCCAGCCCTATGTGTTGATCGGCCACCCCGACGACGTAGAAAAAGCCGCCGCCGCCCTCGCCAGCGAACCCCTGCTGGGCTACAAGCCCGTGGCCGTGGTCAGCCCCAACCCCGGCGAACGCCTCGTCTCGCTCGGCAAAGACGGCGTGTTCGCCCCCACCGCGCTCACCCCCGCCGTGCGCGAGTTCCTGGCCAAGCCCGGGCCTTACCAGATCGTCGGCGTGCTCGGCATCCGAGACAACAACTGGCTGCGCGAACTCTCGCAAGAGCTCATGCTCACCCGCGACGACATCGTCATGGTCCCCGCCATCGGCGGCCTGCCCATCTACGGCATGGAGGTCTCGCACTTCTTCAGCCACGAAGTCTTGCTGCTGCGCGCCCGCAACAACCTCAACCGCCGCGGCCCGCAGATCTTGAAACGCGGGCTCGACATCGCCGGCGCCGCCGCCTTGCTCGTCTTGCTCGCGCCGCTGTTTGCCTGGGTCGCCTGGCGCATCAAGCGCGAAGACGACGGCCCCGTGTTCTTCGTGCAAAAGCGCGTCGGCGTGGACGGCGAGCTGTTCGACTTCATCAAGTTCCGCAGCATGGTGATGGACGCCGACGGCGCCCTGGAGCGCTGGAAAACCGAAAACGAAACGCTCTACGTGCAATACCTGGCCAGCAACTTCAAGCTCGCCAACGACCCGCGCATCACCCCCATTGGCCGCCTCATCCGCCGCACCAGCATCGACGAGCTGCCCCAGCTCATCAACGTGTTGAAGGGCGACATGAGCTTGGTCGGCCCGCGCCCGCTGCTGGCCCGCGAGCTGGGCGAATACGGCAAAAGCATCGCCGCCTACGGCAAAGCCCGCCCCGGCATCACCGGTCTCTGGCAGATCAGCGGCCGCAGCAGCAGCACCTTCCAGCACCGCATCGACATGGACCTCTGGTATGTGCGCAACTGGTCACTCTGGTACGACCTCGTGATCATGCTGCGCACCGTGGGCGTGGTGTTCAAACAAGAAGGCGCCTGCTAACCCACACCTTCCGCCCGCCCGGCCATTTGGCCCCGCGGGCGAAATCGTTTTTAATGAGCCTTATGCTGCACCGCAACATGATCAGGGTCCCTCTAGCCCAAGCCAAGAACCGGTTGTCCGAGTTGATCGGCCGTGTCGAGCGCGGCGAAACCGTGGCTGTCACCCGCCGAGGTAAACCGGTGGCCCAACTGGTGGGGTATCCCACCGACGCCTCCAGCCAGCAGCGCGAACAAGTTCAGCAGGTCTTTGAGCGCCTGCGCCAGCTGCGCAGCAGAGTTTCGCTGGACGGCAACATCAAGGCGACCCCCAAGGCATGACACCCCACCCCATCCAGCACTGGATCGATGCCGGCGAGTCCCAAACGCAGGAATTCAAGTCCTCGTTTGACAAGACCTGCATCGAGACACTGGTTGCCTTTGCAAACGCCAAAGGTGGCCGCGTGCTCGTGGGCGTGACAGACAAGGGGGTCGTTCAAGGCACCACGCTCGGAAAAGAGAGCCTCAACGAATGGCTGGTGCAGATCAAGGCCGCCACCAGCCCGTCCATCATTCCCGAGCTCGACGTGCACCGCCTCGACGATAAGACCCTCGTGGTCATCAGCGTGGCCGAGTTCCCGGTCAAGCCCGTCAGCACCAAAGGGCGCTACTACAAGCGCGTGGCCAACACCAACCAGGCCCTTAACGCCAACGAGATCAGCGACCTCTACATGCAGTCGCTCCAGCTGTCGTGGGACGCCTACCCCGCTCACAACGCCGGGCTGGACGACTTGTCCATGGTCAAGGTCGACAAGTTCATGCAACAAGTCAACGCAGGCGGGCGGTTTGCGCTGGGCACCGCCGACGGCCTGACCGCCTTGCAAAAGCTCAACTACATCAGCCAAGGCCACCCAACCTGGGCCGCCATGCTGCTGTTTGCCAAAGAGCCGCTGCGTCATCACATCCACATCGGCCGCTTCAAAACACCCAGCCTGATCATTGACGACCGGCAAATCACCGACACCCTGTTCGAAGCCGTTGAACAGGCCCTGCGGTTCATCATCTCTTACGTGCCCGTCTCCTTTGAGATCACCGGCGCTGTCCACCGCAAAGAACGCTACGCCTACCCCCTGGCCGCGCTGCGCGAGGCTCTGCTCAACGCCGTGGTTCACCGCGACTACAAAGACGGCTCAGACATCCAGATAAAGATCTTCGACGACAAGCTCACCATCTTCAGCCCCGGCCGGCTGTACGACGGGCTCACGCTGGCGGAGCTTCAACAAGACCATTACCGCTCACGCCTGCGCAACAAGCTCGTGGCCGAAGGCTTCTACCTAA
Source organism: Betaproteobacteria bacterium HGW-Betaproteobacteria-9 (assembly GCA_002842215.1). Classification (GTDB taxonomy): domain Bacteria; phylum Pseudomonadota; class Gammaproteobacteria; order Burkholderiales; family Burkholderiaceae_C; genus Hydrogenophaga. The sequence goes on from PHCC01000011.1 coordinate 17,239, forward strand.
CCACCGGCATCGAAAAATACGGCAGCGGTTTCATTCGCATGCGCCAAGCCCTGACCGACTACCCAGAAATCGAACTCCTGATCGAAGAAATCAGCGGCGGCCTTTCTGTCACCTTCACCCGAACCGATGCGCCACTGGACTCGACCGAAGCGCATGGCGGTGTCAGTGGGGGAGTAAGTGAGGGACTAAATGAGGGACTAAGTGAGGGAGTAGGCCGGCTGCTCCAACTCATCCAACAGCAGCCGGGTTTGCGCACCCCCATGCTTGCCTCTCAGCTGAACACATCAGCGAAAAACGTCGAACGCTGGTTGCAACAACTCAAAGACCTGCAGCGCATCGAATTCCGTGGCGCTCCCAAAACGGGCGGCTACCACCTCAAACCTTAAGCACGCACCAGCGGGCCATTCTTCAAGCATCCACCTATGCAACCCACCCCCAAAGCACTTTGTCATCCATGATCACTCCCGTCGTCCTCTGCGGAGGCTCCGGCACCCGCCTCTGGCCCCTCAGCCGCAAGAGCTTCCCCAAGCAGTTCGTGCCCCTGATCAACGGCAAGAGCCTGCTCCAGCTCACGCTCGAACGCGTGCGCCAGCTCGGCCCCGGCCTCATGGTCGTTGCCGCCGAAGCCCACCGCTTCATGGTGGCCGACGCGTTGCAAACCGTGCCCGGTTCGGCCCAGGTGATCCTGGAGCCCGTGGCGCGTAACACCGCCGCCGCCATGGCGCTCGCCGCCCTGCTGGCGGAGCAGAACGTCCAGCCCGAGGCCCTGCTGCTGTTCTGCCCGTCTGACCACCACATCCCCGACGCCGCAGCCTTTGCCCGCACGGTCGAACAAGGCGTGCCCGCGGCCGAGGGCGGCGCCATCGTCACCTTCGGCATCGTGCCCAGCTCCCCGAGCACGGCCTACGGCTATATCCAGCACGGCGCCCGCCGCGCCGACGGCGCCCAGCAAGTCGAGCGCTTCATTGAAAAGCCCGGCGCCGACCACGCCCTGCAGCTGCTGCTGAGCGGCGAGGTCTTGTGGAACGCGGGCATCTTCCTGTGCCGTGCCAGCACCCTGCTGCGAGCCCTGCAGCAACACGCGCCCGACATCCTGGCCAGCTGCCGCGAAGCCCTGCCCGCGCCGCTCGCTTCGACCGAGGCCACCGGCCCCCAATACGTCACGCCGCTGCCCGGCGCCTTCGCCGCCTGCCGCTCACAAAGCATCGACTACGCCGTCATGGAACACCACGCCAACGTGGCCGTGGTGCCCTACACCGGCGCCTGGAGCGACGTCGGCAGCTGGAACGCCGTGGCCGAACTCACGCCCGCCGACGCCCAGAGCAACCGCATCGAGGGCCAGGGCCACGCCCACCTCTCGCACGACACCTACATCCACGCGCCGCACCGCCCCGTGGTCGCCCTCGGCACCAAAAACCTGCTCATCATCGACACGCCCGACGCCCTGCTCGTGGCCCACCGCGACTGCGCCGAACAGGTGAAAGACGTGGTGGCCCAGCTGGAGAGCCAGCAGTGCGCCCAGGCCGTGATCCACCGCAAGGTCGCCCGCCCCTGGGGCTGGTACGACAGCATCGACCTCGGCGAACGCTTTCAGGTCAAGCGCATTGGGGTCAAGCCCGGCGCCAGCCTCAGCCTGCAAAAGCACCACCACCGCGCCGAACACTGGATCGTCGTCAAAGGCACGGCCGAAGTCACCCGCGGCAGCGAGACCTTTCTGTTGTCTGAAAACCAGTCCACCTACATCCCCATCGGCGAGGTGCACCGCCTGCGCAACCCCGGCAGGCTGGAGCTGGAAATGATCGAAGTGCAGTCCGGCAGCTACCTCGGCGAAGACGACATCGTCCGCCTGGAAGACACCTACGGCCGCGTCACCCCCCACCCCGTCCCCAACCCATGAACCAGCCAGAAACCATTTACGTTGCGGGCCACCGCGGCATGGTCGGCTCGGCCATCGTGCGCCAGCTGCTCGCCGCCGGCCACCCCGCCAGCCATATCGTGACGCGCACCCATGCCGAGCTTGACCTCACCGACCAGGCCGCCGTGCGCGCCTTCTTCGCGCAAGTCAAACCGCAACAGGTGTATCTGGCCGCGGCCAAGGTGGGCGGCATCCACGCCAACAACGTCTACCCCGCCGACTTCATCTACCAGAACCTGATGATCCAGGCCAACGTGATCGAAGCCGCGTTCCGCAACGGCGTGCAAAAGCTGCTGTTCCTCGGCTCCAGCTGCATCTACCCCAAGCTCGCCCCGCAGCCCATGAGCGAGCAAGCCCTGCTCACCGGCCCGCTCGAAGCCACCAACGAGCCCTACGCCGTGGCCAAGATCGCCGGCATCAAGCTCTGCGAAAGCTACAACCGCCAGTTTGGCGCCAGCCACGGCGTGGACTACCGCAGCGTCATGCCTACCAACCTTTATGGCCCGGGCGACAACTACCACCCGGAAAACAGCCACGTCATCCCCGCGCTGATCCGCCGGTTCCACGAAGCCAAGGTGTCTGGCTCGCCCGAGGTGGCCATCTGGGGCAGCGGCACGCCCATGCGCGAGTTCCTGTATGTGGACGACATGGCCGCCGCCAGCGTGCACGTGATGAACCTGCCCAAGGCCAGCTACGAGCAACACACCCAGCCCATGCTCAGCCACATCAACGTGGGCTACGGGTCTGACATGACCATCGCCGAGCTCGCCCACAGCGTCGCCCGCGTCACCGGCTACACCGGGCAGATCACGTTCGACGCCAGCAAACCCGACGGCACCCCCCGCAAGCTCATGGACAGCAGCCGCCTGCACAGCCTGGGCTGGCAAGCCCATGTCGACCTCCCCACCGGCCTGGCCCAGGCCTACCAAGATTTCCTGAAAGAGACCGCTCAATGACCACTAACCCCAACCCCGCAGCCAAGCCCAAAGTCGCCCTCATCACCGGCATCACCGGCCAAGACGGCTCTTACCTCGCCGAGCTGCTGCTCGAAAAGGGCTACATCGTGCACGGCATCAAGCGCCGCAGCAGCCAGTTCAACACCCAGCGCGTGGACCACATCTACCAAGACCCGCACGTTGACAACGCCCGCTTTCACCTGCACTACGGCGACCTCAGCGACAGCACCAACCTGATCCGCATCGTGCAGGAGACCCAGCCAGACGAGATTTACAACCTGGGCGCGCAAAGCCATGTGGCCGTCAGCTTCGAGAGCCCGGAATACACCGCCGATGTGGACGGCCTGGGCACGCTGCGCCTGCTCGAAGCCATCCGCATCCTGGGGCTGGAAAAAAAGACGCGCTTCTACCAGGCCAGCACATCCGAGCTGTATGGCCTGGTGCAGGAGATCCCCCAGAAGGAAACCACCCCCTTCTACCCGCGCAGCCCCTACGCCGTGGCCAAGCTCTACGCGTACTGGATCGTGGTGAACTACCGCGAGGCCTACGGCATGTACGCCTGCAACGGCATCTTGTTCAACCACGAAAGCCCGCGCCGCGGCGAAACCTTCGTTACCCGCAAGATCACGCGCGGCCTGGCCAACATCGCCCAAGGTCTGGAAAGCTGCCTATACATGGGCAACCTCGATTCGCTGCGCGACTGGGGCCACGCCAAAGACTACGTGCGCATGCAATGGATGATGCTGCAGCAAGAAGAAGCCAAAGACTTTGTTATCGCCACAGGCGTTCAGTACAGCGTGCGGCAGTTCATTGACATGGCAGCCAAAGAGATTGGTGTCACATTGGCTTTTGAAGGTACCGGCGTGGATGAGCGGGCCATTGTGGCCAGCATCAAAGGCGACAAAGCTCCCGCGCTCAAAATTGGCGACGTGATCGTAGCCATCGACCCGCGCTACTTCCGCCCAACCGAAGTGGAAACCCTACTGGGCGACCCCAGCAAAGCGAAACAAGCGCTGGGCTGGGTGCCAGAACTAACGGTGCAGGAAATGTGTTCGGAAATGGTCGCAACAGATCTGACCGAAGCAAAGCTTCAAGCACACCTCAGGAGTCAAGGGTTCAAATCTATCGTTTCAAATTCGAACAACTAAACACCTGTCTCGTGAGCGAATAGTTCATGCAAAGAACTCTTAACTACGCCCAAATAAAGCGGCTGACATGGCAAAACTGCCCTCGCAAAATTAGTTGAGAAGGAAACGAACTTGCACCGCAATACCAAAATTGCAGTTTTGATCGATCAAGGGCTCCTAAGCGTCGGAAATTTTCTTACTACCGTCATCTGCGCGCGCATTCTGACTCGACAGGAATTCGCCATATTCTCTGAATATTGGCTCATGGTGCTATTCACGAATAGCATCGTAACTGCAGCCATCATATTTCCAATGGCATCTGAATTTTCGAGAATTCAAGACAACAAGCAAAAAGAATATCTTGCAGGGATATTTATAAACACATTCGCAATCGTCTCCCTCGCATCATTGGGCATAGCAATCTATCACTATGCCACTCGTTACGACAGCGGGGCAACTAGCTCCACCGCGCTATTGGCAGGGGTGATTGCTATAGTTGGATTCAACATTAATGAAGTAGCGCGAAAGGTAATGCAACTGCAATCAAGGGTTGGAACATTGGTTGGCGCCAGCACAATGACAAATTCCCTTCGAATAATATCACTGGGCGCACTTTGGCTAACAGACCACCTGACGTCAGAAACCGCACTTCTTTGCGTCGGGGCTGCTTCAGCACTTGGCATTCTCCCACTAAGTCGAATTATCAAAAGCGCCAATTATGCTTCAGCAAAATACGCTCTATCCATAAATATGCCATCCGCAAAATGGCTTGTGCCATCAGGACTAATGCAATGGACTACAATATATAGCTATCTAATTGCCGTCGCACAAAGCGCGAACTATTCGGCGCTTAGTGAGCTAAGGGCAACACAAAACTTGGCGACAATCATAAATCCAATAATTCAATCGCTTGAGAGCATCCAATCCATTCAGATAGCAAAGACCGTAGCGCAAGCCGGCTACACACAAGTGCACAAAGAGAGACTGAAGCTTTTCGCACCGGGCATCGCAGCGCTAGCAATTACACCACTAATTTTCGGGTTCTCAGATCAATTAATGCAGATGGTATACGGTTCGCAATACAAAAATGCTGGCAACACATTAACTGCGATGTGGCTTCTCCAAGTCATAACTCTTCTCTCTATTCCAATTCGAGCAACATTAAGAGCCACTGGTCACAGCAAATTATGGTTTAACGCCTACCTAACTGTATCATTCGTAGCAACACCAGCAGCAATATATCTTGCGCACCGAGGCGCCGAATCAATTGCCTACTCAATGGCAGGAACAGCCTTGGCTATCTTTGCCGCATCTGCTATTTTGGCAAAATATAAACTCGCACAACGATGACAGACTCAAAGACTGAATACGCTGACCTGCTTAAGATGTTGAACCCAAAGGTTCATCACTTGATTGATAAGTCCATTGCCGTCGAGGTAAAAAAAGCGAGAGCAAACACCCTACTATCTCAAGATAGACTAGATTTAATACCAAAAATTCTTTATGCGCTAGACAAGAAGAATGCGCGGAGCAACAATTGGCACACTGAGGGATACCTGCGACACATACAGCATCTCAATGGCTTTGTTGAGAATGACGGCTCAGGCAAGGTGGGAAGAGATGAATTCATATCGACATATGACGGAATAATTGAATCGCTGAAGGAAAATCATGGGTTCATTAAAAGGCCAATCGTACTGTCTCGCGGAAGACTGATTGATGGCGCACATAGACTCGCAGCGGCAATCGCGTTTGATCTGGAGGTTCCTTTCATCGAAGTCGGCGATGTCGGCGCCGTAAATCTGAATTCAGAAGCCCTACTATATACTGGAATTCCCCCCGATTACGTCAACTATTGGATATCGCGATACATTCGGCTTCGCGTAAACACCCGTTTTGCCATCGTCTGGCCTACGGCGGAAGGGCACGATGAAAAGCTGGAAACGATCTTTAAGAATCGTTGCTCAATAGTCACTAACATAAACCAAAACTTAACAGATCTTGGCAAGCTCAATTTGGTTCGCTTTGCCTACAAAACTGAAAGCTGGCTTGGCGACGCCAAAGATGGGTACTCTGGTGCTAAGAATAAGACAGCATGGTGCTTTGGAAAATCCGGGCCAGTTCGCTTCTTCCTTCTAGAAGGAACACCGGACTGGATCGAATTAAAAAATGAAGTCAGAACCATATTCAACGTCGATAAAAGCTCCATCCACATAAACGACACACACGAAGAAACAATAGCATTGGCCGAATTAATTTTTAACAAAAATGGATTCCGCCATTTAAACCATCAAGTTCCTCAGGACTTTAACTGGTTTACCGAGCTAAAAGAGGCTTTCGAAAAGTGGGCCAAGTCCGCAATGCAAGACCCGTTAGATTATTGCCTGATTGGAAGTGGCGTTCTTGCGGCATACGGAATTCGCGAACCCAGGGACATCGACTTTATCTGCCTTGACCATTGCATCAAAGAGGGCCCAGTTAAAGAGATTGACTGGCATCCATCCGAAGACAGTTGGGGCCATTCATCCACAGAGATCATTGAAGACCCTCGTCTTCATTTCATCCTTGATGGCCTTAAATACATGACTCCGGAGTTGCTCATCAAGCAAAAAATGCTCCGCAACGAAGAGAAGGATCGTGCAGATGTTCAAGCGCTAAACGCCGCTCTTTCCGGCTCTCCAAAGCCATATCGAAGACCGATAACGCTAGGTAGCATCAAAGGAGTAGTCAAGTTCCACGCGCTACGTGTTCGCTACTATCTTCGAAGGATAGCGAGCTCAATATAGCCTACAAGCTCTCAAACTGGATTCACCCTGTCAACCCCTTAGCTACAGAATAAAATTAGGCATACAAGTTCAAAATGCCACAGTTTAATTCCTCTTTTATTTCGTCTATAAGACAGCTAAAAGAAGGTCTAATGCAGTTCAAATAGAGCAAAAACCTGTATGCATCCAAAATATGCGTCGCTATACACTTTTGTATTCGCACTCCTCGGGTTGGCCGGAATTATTTCAATTCATGGAAACAATGTTTCCCCAGTAAGCGCCATTTTTGAGTTACTCATATTCTCCTCTCCCGTATTTCTCAAGCTCCGCTTCAGGAGATCATCACTAGCAATAGCAGGATGCATTGCCGTATATATCTTTGGATCGTTCATTTTGGCGGTGATGATCCGAGGCGCCGACATTTTTGATTTCTTAGTGATCTACAAAGCGCTAATATATTTTTTGATCTTATTGATTTTTGTAGATAAGAAGATTTTCAACAAAGAGTCAATCACAAAGATTTTCTGGCTGGTAGCCACAATGATGGCGATTAAGTATAGCTATACATTTGGACTGGCGATTAGTGACAGGCCGGCATTATATCGCGAGAACAACTTTGAGCTCATGTTCTTAGCCCTTGTTTTTTATCTCAAATTTGTCATTCATAACAGTACGACATGGAAAGAGCAACTGATTATTTTGTTAATATTTGCACTATCTGGATCACGATCGGGTATTTTGATTTTATTTGTTGTTTTATTCGGAATACATTTTGACAAAATCTCCGCGCGAAGGATATTAGTTGGCCTCATTGTAGTCGCCGCCTCTGGCTTTCTTGCATATCTAATTGTGATGTCCAGAATGTCCGATCAGGGAATTGAAGGAATTGATCGATTGAATTTTCTAAGTAAGTTTCTCGATGAAACTAACTCGTGGGGGTTTATCGATTGGATGATCGGATCCAATCGGATTACTCCACTTTCAGAAGCCACCTGCACGGCACTTAGCTACTACTCAGAGCTGTTTAGCTATAGCGGCGACTCATCATGCTATTCGGTGGTTTTCCACTCTTTCATTCTTCGCGCAATTTTCGATCACGGCGCAATCGGGGTCCTTTTTATGGTTTGGTTTATCTATTGGATTTTACAAACTTCAATTTTTTCAAGGAAGGACGCGCTGATTGTGATAGCGATCGCGCTCCTTAATGGATTTTCTGTTTCATCCATAAATAGCTACTTTTTCACGATGGCGCTAATGCTTTACATCTCATTCGACAATCGAAATCTTGAGAGAATTGACAAAAATTGCGTATTTTAGTTTTTATCCTCACATCATTTCAAAGTTAATTGAGTTTTCAACCCTCCTCAATTTCTCTAAAGCGACAAACATTTTAGTATGTGACCTTATGAATTCAAACGATTTAATAAGTCCGAACACTTCCAATCCAAAAGAAGGTGGGGCAAGTTTTTCCTTTCTCAATCGAGTCATTCGCGCCATCTGGATCGTGGTTTGGTTTATCTTCTGCAGGTGGACTCCGACCTACTTTTTCGGATGGCGGAGACTGTTTCTATCATTTTTTGGAGCACAAATTTCAAAGAGTGCGAGAGTGTATTCCAGTGTGAATATTTGGCTGCCGAAAAATGTCACGATGGAGGAGCACTCTTGCTTAGGCCCCGAAGTAAATTGCTATTCTATGGGGCATATTCATATTGGCGCATACGCTACTGTAAGTCAACGCGCCGTTTTGTGTGCAGGTACGCACGACATTGACAATTCCGATTTTCAACTCGTGGTGAAACCAATAATCATAGGCTCTGAGGCTTGGGTTGCAGCCGAAGCCTTTGTTGGCCCCGGTGTAACTATTGCACCAAATTCAGTTATTGGCGCTCGCTGTGTTATTTTTTGCGACACAGTAACTAACGGCGTGTACGCTGGCAATCCTGCAAAGTTTATTCGATATAGGAATATTTAGAATGATCGATTTGTCAGTTGTTATCTTGACGCACAACGAAGAGATTCATCTACATCGCGCCCTTAAATCTATTTCGAGGATTGCAAAAAGGGTTTTCATTATTGACTCAGGATCAACCGATGCGTCCTGTGAAATCGCGCGCACTCATGGCGCAATCGTGCTAAAGCATGGCTTCATCAACTATGCACAACAGTTTCAGTGGGGTATCGAAAATGCGCAGATCGACACCGAGTGGGTAATGCGTTTAGATGCAGATGAAATTATTGAGGATGATTTAGCACAAGAGTTATTAAACAGGGTCCCCGGCTTGGCGCCCGATGTTGTTGGAATCAATTTGGATCGAAAGCATATTTTCATGGATCGATGGGTCCGACATGGGGGTCGTTTTCCACTGCGTCTTCTCCGTATCTGGCGGCATGGGAAGGGGCGCATTGAAGATCGCTGGATGGACGAGCATATGGTCGTATGGGGCGGGCGCACGGTGAATTTTTCTGGCGGATTCGCTGATCACAATTTGAATGACTTAACTTTCTTCACGCATAAGCACAACAAATATGCCACGCGCGAGGCCATTGATGCTCTTAATCAAAAACTCGGTCTTTTCTCGCGTGACGAGGCACTCTCAACTGAGAGCGCTTCTTGGCAGGCTTCATTTAAACGCTGGGGCAAGGAGAACGTTTATAACCGCTTGCCGTTCACCATCAGTTCGACGTTGTATTTCCTTTGGCGTTACATCTTTCAATTGGGCTTCCTAGATGGGCGCTCTGGCTTGGTTTATCACTTCCTCCAAGGTTATTGGTATAGATTTCTGGTGGGTGCCAAGATCATGGAGTTGGAGCGGGCCATTGTCCATTTGACCGATAAGCAAGAAATACTTGCTGAACTCTCTCGACTAACGGGTCACGACTTGCTGGCCTCAGGTGTCAAAGGCAAAAGTTCATGAAGGTGCTTTTCTACGGCATCAACTTTGCGCCCGAGCTCACCGGTATCGGCAAGTACTCGGGGGAAATGGCCGAGTGGTTTGTGGCGGCGGGCCATGAAGTGCGCGTGGTGACCGCGCCGCCTTATTACCCGGCCTGGCGCGTTTCTGAAGGCTTTAGCGGCTGGCGCTTCTCGTGGGCGCGGTGTAACGGCGTTGAGGTCTTTCGCGCGCCGCTTTGGGTACCTTCTCAACCCGGCGGTTTGAAGCGCTTGCTGCATCTAACGAGCTTTGCTATTGCAAGCTTGCCCAGCATTCTTGCGCAATGGCGGTGGAAGCCCGATGTGGTGTGGGTGGTGGAGCCGGCTTTGATGTGCGGACCGGGTGCGGTGGCCTTTGCCCATCTGCGCGGGGCCAAGGCCTGGCTGCACATTCAAGATTACGAGGTAGACGCGGCTTTTGACCTGGGGCTGATCAAGGGCTCGCGCTTGCGCGGCTGGGTCGAGGGCGCCGAGCGCTGGCTGATGAACCGGTTTGACCGTGTCTCGACCATTTCGGGCCGCATGATGGACCGGGCCAAGGCCAAGGGCGTTCCAAACAGCAAACGGGTGTTCTTCCCGAATTGGGTCGATATCAGCGCGATTACGCCCTTGGGCGAGCCCAGCCCATACCGGGCTGAACTGGGCATACCGGAAGGCGTGGCGGTAGCACTTTATTCCGGCAACATGGGCGGTAAGCAGGGACTAGAGATTTTGGCGGACGCAGCGCGTTTGTTGGCCGGGCGACCTTCTGAGATTCAGTTTGTTTTTTGCGGTGATGGCGCGGGCCGGGCCGGGCTCGAAGCGCGTTGCTCGGGCTTGACGAATGTTCGCTTTCTGGATTTGCAGCCTATGGAGCGCCTGAGCGATTTGCTGGGCATGGCCGATATCCACTTGCTGCCGCAGCGAGCCGACGCGGCGGACTTGGTAATGCCGTCGAAGCTGACAGGTATGTTGGCAAGTGGGCGCGCAGTAGTTGCCACGGCGCTGGAAACCACCGAACTGGGTCGGGTGGTGATGCATGACGCGGCTTGTGGCTTGATTGTGGCGCCGGAACACCCTGAGGCTTTCGCTAAGGCGATTCAGACTTTGGCCAGCGACCCCGTGCGTCGTGCCGCCATGGGCTCCCGTGGTCGTTCATACGCTGAACGCGAGCTGGATCGAGATGTGATCTTGCGGCGCTTTGAGTCTGATCTTTTATCTTGTCTGGCCGAAGGGCGCTCAGCATGAACAACTTTTGCCCCGAGCGCTTTGCTTTTTATTGTCTGTCGCGCATTCAACTAGGGGAAAGTCGCTCTCCAGACTTTATGCAAATTATCTTCTGCTAAATCTATTGACCTTTCGTTGGGTGGCACGCCCTTACATAGAGCAAAAGCCAAGCAACCCAGATTGGCTCCAACGAACATTCCTGCAATAAACAAAAGCATGTTTACTCCTTCAAGCAATGAAGTCTTATGTTCAGCCTGAGATATGACATAGATATGTCAGTCGATCGATCTAGCGGCTCGAACAATCGTTGGGTATCGATGCGGCCATGTAGCAAGCCGCGGCTCAAGGGTTGATCACATGATCACTTTCTCTGTTGTGATTCAACGGCTGGCGCTTGTCTTCACCTTGTTTGCAGGGGCCTATGTGTTCGCCCTGTGGCAGCCCGTGCGCGACTGGTACAGCGATGTGGACAAGCTGGCTCACGGGTTGGCGTTTGCGGGGGTCTACGCGGCACTGGCCTGGGCCTTGCGCTGGAAGCATTGGACCTTGGCCACCCTTGCCTTGGTCTTAGGCGCAGCGGTGGAAGTGCACCAGTATTTATTGCCGGGTTTCTCCGCCAGCCTGAACGACTGGCTGGCCGACGCGGTCGGCATATCCCTGGCGGGCGGCGCACACCTGGCTTGGCAGCGCTGGCGCGCGCCTGCGGATACGGCAACACCCGGAGGCTTGTTGCCGTTGGCGCAGTTTCAGCAAGCGGTGGCGGCGCTGCCGCTGGTGTCGGTGGACTGGGTGTTGACAAACCCGGCCGGTGAGCTGCTGGTGGGCCAACGGCTGAACGCACCGGCGCGGGGCACCTGGTTCACGCCCGGCGGACGCATCCGCAAGGGGGAGCCTCTGGCGGCGGCCTTGCGGCGCGTGGCCGCGGAAGAGCTGGGTTTGGCGGACGAGCGGGCGAGCGCTCTGGCGCAGCGCGGCGAGCCCATGGGCGCCTGGGACCACTTTTACCCGGACGCCGCTTTTTCCCCCACCGTGCCCACGCACTACGTGAACCTGCCTTATGCGGCCCGCCTGACTGGAGCCGAGTTGAACGCCCTTGGCTTGCCAGTGGGTGAGCAACACAGGCATTGGCAATGGCTGCCGCTGGCGCAGGCGGCGCAGCAGGTCCACGCCCACGTGCAACCTTATGTGGCCTGGTTGCAGGCTCGCCAAGCATGAACCAGAACAGAAAACAACTCACCGAAGCGGGCTTGAGCGGGCCGACCATGGCGCTGGCTGCGCTATTGGTGTTGTTGGCCACCGTGTTCCGCGGGGGCAACCGGGACGTGCCTCTCATTGGGCTGGAGTGGCTGGCTTTGGGCGCGCTGCTGCCCTACGCCTTGGCTTGGCTGGGGCGCGGCGCCTGGCCGGCCAGCTGTGGCAGCGGGCGCTGGGCAGCGCTGCGCCTGGGCTTGGCGGCTGCGCCGTTGGCCGTTGCTCTGTTTCATCTTTTGCCTTGGCCGGGCGCGGGCGCGCTGAGCGCCACGCCGCTGGCCACGGCGCACGCGCTGCTGGCGAGCCTGCCGGTGGTGGCGTGTTACCTGCTAGCGCTTTCGGGCAGCGGCGCGCAGGTGCAGGCGCTGTTGCGCCTGTGGCTCTGGGTGGCGGTGGCGCAGGCGGTGCTGGGGCTGCTGCAGCTGGGCGGGTTTGAGGCGCTTTACTTTGGGATGGACGGCGCGGAGCCCGTGATCGGCTCTTACGCCAGCAAGAACACCTACGCCAACCTGCTGGCCATGGCGGTGCCGTTAGCGGTGTTGGGCCTGTGGGGCGCGTCTGGCCGGCAGCGCCGCTCCAGCGGCAGCAACGGCGAGCGGCGCAGCCACTGGTGGGGCGTGCTGGCGCTGCTGACGCTGCTGGCCGCGGCGCTGGCCAGCACCTCGCGCACGGGTATCGCCACGGCGCTGCTGGTGGCCCTGCTGGCGCTGGCCCTGCTGGCGCCTGCGCGCGAGAGCGCGGCGGCCGGGCGCAGCGGCTGGCTGCGGCGCCTGGGGCTGCCTGCGCTGGCGCTGGGCCTGCTGGCGGTGGCGCTTTTCATGGGCGGGCTGGACTGGGTGGAGCGCTTTGACGCCGAGCGCCTGGCGGCTGACGACGCCGTGCGCGCGCTGACGCGCGAAGCCACCTGGCAGGGCGCGCTGGCCTATTGGCCGCTGGGCTCGGGCCTGGGGTCTTACGCCTGGGTGTTCCCGCGCTTTCAGTCGCCCGAGGTGAGCCGCTACCTGCTGAACCTGGCCCACAACGATTACCTGCAACTGTTGATGGAGACCGGCTTGCTCGGCGCGGTTGCCATGGCGCTGGCGCTGGCGCTGATGGGCCGGCGGGTGCTGCAACTTTTTCGCGCCGGGCGCGGTAACTGGAGCAGCGCCGACCGCTTGGCCGTGGCCTGCGGGCTGGGCCTGCTGGCCACGCTGTTGCACGCCTGGGTGGACTACCCGTTTCGCATACCGGCAAACGCGATGTTGGCCGCTTTCTTGCTCGGGGTCTTTCTCAGAGAGCACTCCCCGGCCCCAACACCCGCACAACTGGCACGGGCCAGTAAGCAAAAGTAAAATCAAGGACTTATGTTTGAACGCCACACGCGCCCCAGGGAGCCCCAGACCATGAATCTTTTGTTGACCCGGCCGGCCCGGGCTGCCGCCCTGCTGGCGCTGGCCTGGTGCGCGGCCAGCGCCGCGGCGCTGCCCGCGCAGGCGCAGACGGCGCCGCTGCAGGCTCAACCGCTACAGGTTTCACCGCTGCAATCGCCCGTGGGCTCGGCGCCTGTGAGCCCCAAGCCGGTGGGCCAGGCCACGGCGGTGGACCCGGCCACGGGCGAGCCCCTGGCGCTCAACTCGCTGGCCTCGGTGGGCGCCGACTACCGCATATCGTCGAACGACTTGCTTGAATTTGACGTGTTCGGCGTGCCCGACATGAAGCGCGATGTGCGCGTGAACGCTTCTGGCCTGATCTCGCTGCCGCTCATCGGGCCGGTTCCGGTGGCGGGGCTGACGGCGCAAGACGCCGAGAAGCTGATCGCAGCCAAATACGAAGAAAAATACCTGCAAAGCCCGCAGGTTTCGCTCTTTATCAAGGAGTTCACCACGCAGCGCATCACCATCGAAGGCGCGGTGGCCAAGCCGGGCATCTACCCCGTCACGGGGCAGCTCACGCTGCTGCGCGCGCTGGCGCTCTCGGGCGGCTACGCGCCTTACGCCAACATCAACCAGATCGTGGTGTTTCGCAACGGCGCGGGCAACGCGCGCGAACAGTTCGTTTTCGACCTCGACAAGGTCCGCGCGGGCGAAGTGGCAGACCCGAGCATCCAGTCAGACGATGTGATCGTGGTGCAACGCGACGCAAGCCGGGCCGCCCTGCGCGACTCGCTGTTCCGCGACATCGTCGACACGATCAACCCTTTCAGCCGCTGAACGCTCCGCTCACCCGATTGCCTCCCCATGTCTTCACCCGAAAACCTGCCTTCCTTGCCCCAGCAGCCCCAACCCCAGGGCGCGCTGGCCCTGCGCCCCAGCGGCGCGCTGCAAACCCAGTTGCTCGCGCAGCAGCAAGAGGCTGAAACGGCCGACGACGAGATCGACCTCAAGGCGATCTTGCGCACTCTGCTCAAACACAAATGGACCATCGTGGGCACCACGGCGCTGTGCACCCTGGCGGCCGTGGTCTACACCCTCCGAGTGACCCCGCAATACGAGAGCACGGCGCTGCTGCAGATCGACCGCGCGGCGCAAAAGGTGGTGGGCTTCAGCAACGAGGTGGAGGTGGACCAGGGCCCCGCGGCTGACCAACTGCAGCTGCGCACGCAGATCGAGCTGCTCAAGAGCCGCAGCCTGACCGAGCGCGTGATCGACGAGATGGGGCTTTACAAGCCGGTGGCCCCGGGCGAGCTGCCCGAGGCCGCGGCAGCCGATGCGGCTGCCGCGGGCAGCCTGCCGGGCGAGGCGGATGCCGAGGCTGAAAAGCCGGGCTTTGTGGCGATGCTGGGCAACAACTTCACGACGCTGTTCAAGGCGTCTTCGGAAGACGAGCGGGTGTTGGGCCGGGCTGAGACGATCAAGGAGTTTGAGAAGTCGGTGACGGTGGAACCGATCCGCAACTCTCGCCTGGTCGAGATCAAGGTGCTCAATGCAGACCCGGACCTGGCGGCGCGCATTGCCAACACCATGGCCAAGGCGTTCATCGCCAGCAACATCGAGCGCAAGGTGGACTCGTCGGTGTATGCGCGGCAGTTCCTTGAAGACCAGATCAAGCAGACCAAGGCCAAGCTGGAAGAGAGCGAGCGCCAGATCAACGACTACGCCAAGAGAAACGAGATCTTGAACCTGGGCGACAAGGGCAGCGCCGCCACGCAGAACTTTGTGGACTTCTCGGCCGCGCTGGGCAAGGCGCAGCAAGACCGCATCAAGGCCGAGACGCAATACAACGAGGTGCGGCTCAACCCGGCGTCTTCGGTCCGCGCGCTCGACAACCTGGCGATCCAGGCCTACAAGGAGCAAAAGGCCAAGCTCGAAGCCGAATACGCCAAGAACCTGGCCACCTACAAGCCCGAGTTCCCGACCATGGTGCAGGCCAAGGCGCAGATTGGGGAGCTGGCGGCCCGCATCAAAGCCGAAGAAGACACCATCCTGGCCAGCATCAAGGGGCAGTTTGAGGCGGCCAAGCAGCAAGAAGAAGCGCTCAAGGCCAAGGTGGCGAGCACGCGCAGCGAGGTGATCAACGTGCAAGACCGCAGCGTTGACATGAACCTGCTGCAGCGCGAGCTGGACACCAACCGGCAGGTGTATGACAGCCTCTTGCAGCGGCTGAAAGAGGTGAGCGTGACGGCGGGCATCACGACCAACAACGTGAGCATCGTGGACGAGGCTTCGGCCCCGCTCTTTCCGGCCAAGCCCAAGCCGCTGATCAACCTGGCGCTGGGCCTGGTGCTCGGGGCGTTCCTGGGCATGCTGGCGGCGCTGCTGCGCGAGCAGATGGACGATTCGATCAAACACGCCGACGAGATCGAGGGCACGCTGGGCCTGCCACTGCTGGGCCTGATTCCGATGACCAAGCAGGAGAAGGGCAGCGAAGAGTCGATCGCGCTGCTGGCGCACCGCGAGCCGCGCAGCGGTTTTGCCGAGGCTTACCGCTCCATGCGCACGGCGCTGCAGTTTTCAACCGCCGACGGCGCGCCCAAGCGCTTCATGGTGACGAGCTGCGGCAAGAGCGAGGGCAAGACGACCACGGCGATCGCGCTGGCGATCAACTTCGCGCAGCTGGGCCAGCGCGTGCTGCTGATCGACGCCGACATGCGCAAGAGCGCGGTGCACAAGGCGCTGCGCATGCCCAACGAGCGCGGTTTGTCGAACCTGCTGAGCGGCGACCGCGGCAGCGAGATGCTGATCCAGCCGACGGCGATACCCAACCTGAGCGTGTTGCTGGCCGGGCCGACGCCGCCCGACCCGGTAGAGCTGCTGATGGGGCCGAAGCTGGCGATGCTGATGGAAAAGGCGCAGGAGCTGGGCTTCAGCCAGGTGGTGATCGACGGGCCGCCGCTGCTGGGCATTGCCGACGCGGTGGTGCTGGGCAACCAGATCCAGCATGTGGTGTTTGCCGTGAAGGCCTCCAGCACCAAGAAAGACAGCATCAAGGACGCCATGCGCCGCCTGCGCAACGCGGGCATTGCGCCGATGGGCGTGGTGCTGACGCACGCGCGCAACGAGCACAGCAGCGACTACGCCTACGAGGCGTATTACGGCTACGGCGATGCGCACACGCCGCGCGCGGCCGCGCCCGCTTCGTCACCGGCTTCGCAGCCGGCGCCGCTGGCGGCGAGCACTCGCACCGAGCCCACGCTCGGGCAGGCCACCGCAGAAGCATGACCCCGACCCCGCCCGACTGGAGCAGCCTGCTGCCCGCGCTGCTCGACTTCGAGCGCTCGCCCGGGCGTTATGCGGTGGTGCTGCGCGAGCCGCGCCCGCTGTTTGAGCACGCGCTGGCGGTGCTGCAGCTGGCGGCGGGGCGCTCGGTGGACGGGCTGGCCGATCTGGCGCAAGACCCGGCGCAGACCGACGAGCTGAAGCGCGCGGCGCGCTTTTTTGTGCGCACGGTGCTGCTGCGCCCCGGCGTGGACCACTACACCCTGCTCGGCCTGGCGCCGGGCTGCGAAGCGGACGAGCTGCGCGAGCACTACCGGCTGATGATCCGCCTGACACACCCGGACTTTGCCGCCGGCAGCGGCGAGGCCTGGCCCGCGGACGCGGCCACGCGCATCAACCAAGCGAACGACGTGTTGTCGTCCTTCGAGCGGCGCTCGGACTACAACGCCGCGCTGGCTTCGGCGCAGCCGGTGGCTTCTGCTGCGGGTGCAACGGCAGCTTCTGCGAAGGGGGCTCAGAAGAAACCGGCGACACCGCGCTCGCGCGTGCTGACGCTTCGGCCAAAGAAAGACGCGGATGCGGCGGCGGAGCGCACGGGCCCGCGGGTGCCGCGCGGCGTGAAGATCGCGCTGGCTTCGCTGGGCGCACTGGGCGCGGCGACGGCGCTGCTGCTGAACGGCCCCGCGGGCGACAGCGGCTCGCTGGCGGTGCGCAAGCTGCCCAGCGTGGCCAACCCGACGCTGCAGGCCGAGACCAGCCTGGTGCTGGCGGGCGGGGCGGCGAGCGAGGCGCAGGTGGACACCGCGCCGGCCCCGGCCCCGGCGCCTGTGGCGGAACCTGAGCCCGTGGCACCCCAGCCGAAGCCGCGCCGCAACCGGACGAACCGCGAGCTGGCGGCAGCGAAGGCGGCGGAGGGCAGCGCCAGCGGCGCCCCGGGCGAGGCCGCGCTGAGCCTGATGATGGACACCCGGATGGTGGCGCCTGTGGCGATGCCGGTTTCGATGACGGTGGCGGCGGCTGTGCCGGCGCCGAGGGCGGCTGCACCGGGCCCGGCCCCGGCTGCGTTGCCCGCCGAACCGGCGGCGCCTGCGGCATCGCGCGCGGCGCTCCCCGCGCCGACGCTGGCGCAGGTGCAGCCGGCGCTGTCGAACCTGGTGGCCAGCCTGCCCAGCGGGCGCGGCGAGAACATGGCGCAATGGATCGACAGCGGTTTTCGGGCCCACCCGGACACGGGCCGCTTCGTGGGCCGGTTCAACCAGTTGCTGGCGGGCCAGCGCGTGACGCAGCTGGGCCAAGTGCGCTTCAGCTCGCGCACGCAGGGGGTGCAGCTGGTGGTGGATGGCGTGATCGGGCTGCACACACAAGATATGAACAACGAGGCGCGCGTGCGCGACCTGCACCTGCGCGCGTTCTTCCAGCCGCAGGACGGGCAACCGGTGCTGACGCACCTGGTGGCGGAGAAACTGCAATGACGGCGGCGACCCTGACCGACGCGAAACCGGGCTGGACGCCCGCACGCATGGGCGTGTTTGCGCTGCTGCTGGTGGCGGCGCTGTGGCTGGGCTGGAAGGCCTGGGACGTGAACATCACGATGTCGTGCTGGAAGAACGAGTGGCCCAACCTGCCAGTGTGCGAAGAGATCAACGGCCGCACGCCGCAGGAGCGCGTGGCGCGGCTGCAGGAGCGGCTGGCGGCGAACCCGGGCGATTCGCAGGCGCTGGTGGAGCTGACCGAGCTGGCGCACCGGCCAGAGACGGCCGCGGGGCTGGACGCTCCGGCGCTGCTGGCGGCGGCGGGCCGGGCGGCGCCGCAGGATGTGACGGTGTTGCAGCTGCAGGCCAACGAGGCGCTGCGCGCGCAGCGCTGGCCCGATGCGCTGGACAAGCTGACGCGGCTTTCGCAGCACCACCACAACGCCGATGCCACGCGCGTGCTGGCGGAGCTGGTGGCGCTGGCGGCCCAGCCGACCGCCCAGCCCACGCTGCAGCAGGCGCTGGTGGACGCGGTGGACGCCGATGCGGGCTGGCTCGACCGCGTGTTGCGGGCGATGCCGGGGGCGAAGCTGCCGCTGGGGAGCGCGATGCCGCTGGTGGCTCTGGCGGCGGCGAAGGAGCCGGGTTTGTCAGCGCCGCTGGGGCTGTATGTGATCCGCCAGCTCAAGACCGAGGGCCTGTGGCTGGAGGCGCACGCGATCTGGCTGCGCCTGTGGAAACGGCCGCTGGGCTATCTGTTCAACGGCGACTTCGAGCAGAACTTCGTGGCCGGGGGTTTTGACTGGGAGGTGATCGAGCGCGATCCGCACCGCGGGGGCGCGCGCATCGATCTGGCCGGGCGGCGCGAGCACGGCCAGGTGCTGCGCGTGGCGTTCACCGGCCGGGCGATGAAGACACCGCTGGTGCGCCAGCACCTGCTGCTGCCGCCGGGCAGCTACCGGTTTGCGGGCGAGTTCCAGTCGGGCGATCTGCGCAGCAACGAGGGCCTGGGCTGGGTGTTCAGCTGCGCCGGCGGCGACCGGCGCGAGCTGGCGCGCACGCCGGCCCTGAAAACCACCGGGCGCACCTGGCAAACGACGGGCGTGAGCCTGGAGGTGCCGGCGGAATGTGGGCTGGGTGTGGCGCTGTCGCTACAGACCCAGGCCCCTTATGAAGCCCGGACCGGCCTGCGCGGCGAGGTGCTGTTCGACCGCTTCACCTTGGTGCAGGAAGCCGCACCACAAGGGACCAGCCAGCCATGATCGATCTGCACAGCCACATCCTGCCCGGCATCGACGACGGGGCGAAAACGCTGGACGAGTCGCTGGAGATGGCGCGCATCGCCGTGGCCGACGGCATCCACACCATGGCCTGCACGCCGCACATCTACCCCGGCATGTACATGAACGACGGGCCGGGCATCGAGTGCGCCCGCTTTCGCCTGCAGGCGGAGCTGGTGCGTGCCGGCATCCCGCTGAAGCTGGTGATCGGGGCCGACGTGCACCTGGTGCCGGGTTTGCTGGATGGATTGAAAAGTGGGCACATACCCACGTTGAACAGCTCACGCTATTTCCTGCTGGAGCCTTCGCACACCACGCCGCCGCCGCGGCTGGAGGACTCGGTGTTCAACCTGATCGCCTCGGGCTACACGCCCATCATCACGCACCCGGAGCGGCTGACCTGGGTGGAGAGCCATTACCCGGTGTTCCAGCGCATGGTGGCGCAGGGCGCGTGGATGCAGGTGACGGCGGGGGCGCTGACCGGGGCCTTTGGCAAGCGCGCGCAGCAATGGGGCGAGCGCTTTGTGGGCGACGGCTTCACACACATCCTGGCGACCGACGCCCATTCCACCGGCCGGCGCTGCCCGCGACTGAGCGAGGGGCTGGAGGTGGTGCGGCGGCTGGTGGGGGATGTGGAAGCTCAACGCATGGTGGTCGAGCGCCCGATTGCGGTACTCGAAAACCTGTCACCAACCGACTTTGGTTTGCCCCAAAAAGAGGCATCGCGCCCATCTGCGTTCGGTAAATGGTTCTCAAAGGTGCGCTCTTTACCTTGATGTGTGCCAAATGGTTTCAAGTCCTTGAAAACATTTGGTTTTTTCTGTTCCCGGGGTTGACGTGTCACACAGCCCCACTTAGTATCAATACAACTTCGGAGGTATTCCCATGAAACAACTCGCTCTCGCCTTGGCCATCACAGCTGTTGCTGGCTCTGCATTCGCCCAATCCGCCACGATCACCACGGTTGAAGGCTTGGTCACCGTGACCTCCGGCAACCAGCTGGTCAACGCCACGCCCAACATGCCTCTGGCTTCTGATGCACGCGTCTTGACCACGGCCAACGGCAAGGCAACAGTCAAATTCGCCAGCGGTTGCGTCGCCAACCTGGCAGGCGGCCAGTCGATCGCAGCCAATGAAGACGCATGCCGCGCCTTCGTGCTGGCCCAGCAAGGCTCGGGCGGCGGCGGCGTCTTCGCCGGTGGCAACGGCCTGTTGCTGGCTGGCGGCGGCGTGGCCGCACTGGCGTACAACGTGAACCAGAACCGCAAGGGCAACGGCGCCACCGTGATCACCCCCACCCAGCCCGGCACCCCGGCCGTGGTCGTGACCCCCACCCCTCCCCGCCGCCCGATCAGCCGCAGCTGATCCCCAGCCGGGAAACAAGAAAAGCCCTTCGGGGCTTTTTTTGCGTCTGGGCGGCGGCAACACTCGACAACATTGAAACCAAAGAAGCCAAACATGAAGATTCTGGTGGTGGGCGGCGCGGGCTACATCGGCTCGCACATGGTGAAGCACCTGGGCCTGGCGGGCAACGCGGTGACGACGCTGGACAACCTGTCGGGCGGACACGCCGATGCGGTGTTGCACGGCACCTTTGTGCAGGGCGACATTGCCGACCGAGCCCTGCTCGACCGGCTGCTGGCCGAGGGCCGGTTTGACGCGGTGATGCATTTCGCCTCGTTCATCCAGGTGGGCGAGTCGGTGGTGGCGCCGGCGAAGTATTACCAGAACAACGTGGTGAACACGCTGAACCTGCTGGACGCGATGGTGGCGGCGGGCGTGAAGCGTTTCATCTTTTCGTCCACGGCGGCGATCTTTGGTGAACCGCAGAGCGACACCATCGACGAGTTGCACCGGCAGCAGCCGATCAACCCGTATGGCCGCACGAAGCTGATGGTGGAGCAGGCGCTGGCGGACTACGACCGGGCCTATGGGCTGAAGTCGGTCTGCCTGCGCTATTTCAACGCGGCGGGCGCGGACCCGGCGGGCGAGCTGGGCGAGCGCCACGACCCGGAGACGCACCTGATCCCGCTGGTGTTGCAGGCGGCGTCGGGCCGGCGGCCGCACATCAGCGTGTTCGGCCGCGACTACGACACGCCCGACGGCACCTGCATCCGCGACTACGTGCACATCAACGACCTGTGCCAGGCGCACTGGCTGGCGCTGCAGAGTCTGATGGGCGGCGCGGGCAGCCAGGCCTACAACCTGGGCAATGGCAGCGGGTTTTCGGTGCAGGAGGTGATTGACACGGCGCGCAAGGTGACGGGCCGCGAGATTCCGGTGGTGTACGCCGAACGCCGCGCGGGCGACCCGGCGCGCCTGGTGGCCGATTCACGCGCCGCGACTTCGCAACTGGGGTGGAAGCCGCAGTTTGCGGCGCTGGAGACGCTGATCGAGCACGCCTGGGCGTGGGAGCGGAAACGCGCTGTTCAGTTGTAGGTCACCACGACCTGGACCGTGTCGCTGTAGCCACCAGGCGTCGCGTTGACCTGGTTGGCGGGCAGGGTGCCACAGACCTGGCGGTTGATGTTGGAACCCAGCAGCACGATCAGCAGCGAACCGCCGACGGTGTTGGTGGCGCCCGTGCCATCGCCCCAGACCACCGAACAGGCGCCGCCCGAGCCGGAGTCGCCGTACAGCTGGTAGGTGAGCCGGGCAGCGCCGTTGGCCATCTGGCGGTCGTTGTAGGTGGTGGCGTAGGCCCCCTTGCTCAGGGAGATGCTGTAGTCCACGAACAGGCCCACCGTGCCCGCGCAAGACACGTGCACGTTGCCCGAGCCGGAAGCGGCGGCGCCGCCGATGGGGTTGTAGGCGCCGAACGCCACCGGCGTGGTGCTCGCGGTGCAGCTGCACAGCAGGCACAAGGCCTGGGCCTGGGGCGCACCGGCCAGCACCGCGCCAGACAACAACAGGGCGCGAAGGGCTTTCATGGCGTGGTCTCCTCACAGTGAACGGTCAGGGGCGCATCGGGTTCGCCCGGTGCTGGCGCCACCGCGGCGCGGAACCGGCAGGGCCGGCCCGCCACCGACCCGGTGAACACCCGATCGGGCGACCCGTCGGGCTCAAACAGTTTGCCGTCGTAGCCGACCGTGCGCTCCGCTGCCTGGCCAGACACCTGCAGCACCGTGCCCGGGGGCACCACCTGACCGTGTGGGCCGAGCAGGCGCAGGGTCATGGGCTGCACGCGGCGCACGCCGAGGTCGGCGTACACCCCCGCGCCGAGGGCGGGCGAGAGCTTGAGCTGCAGGCGCTCAAAGACGGCGTCCATGGGCAGGTCGTTGGGGTCGACGTGGATGCGGTTGCTCTGGTACGGGCGCAGGTCGTTGAGGATGATGACGCCGTCGGCGCCGGTAACGCCCACCTCGTGCTGGTCCCGATAGACCGGGACACCCCCAACGTCGCCCACCTTGACCAGGGCGAAGCTGCCCTCGATGCGCCGCGCCAGCCGCAGCTGGCCGCCGAGCAGCACGAGCGAACCGCTGACACCGGAGCCGACAGAGGTCTTGCCGTCGCGCACATCAAGGTCGACGCGCCAGTCCGCCGCCGCGCCGCGGCGCTCCAGCCGGGCGGCGAGGTGTTCGTCAGTCTCGGCGAACAGCCGGTGGGCCCAGCCCGGACCCGGCGGCAGGCTGGAGATCCAGCCCAGCCCGCCGGTGGTCTGCCCCGAGGATCGGCTGGCTTGCGCCCAGACCTGGGTGTGCGGCTCCAGTGGCACGACCAGGTTCACGCCCACGCTCCGCTGCCGGGTTTCGAAGTGGGCCGTTTGCAGGTAGGCACTCAGGAAAAACCGGGTGCTGAAGGCGGCGCTGGCGCTGAGGATCCAGAAACGCTGCGGATCGGCGTTCCAGTAGCGGCGCGCCACCCAGGTCAGGCCGATGCCGCCGTGCGACCAGGGCAGCAGCACGCCCACCCGATCGGTCGACCGACTGGCCGCGTCCGGGTCGTCGGCGCCGAGTTGCGCGAAGAAGCGGCTCGACCGGGCGGAGCGGAGCTGCAGGCTCGCGGCACGGCCCGGCACATCGATGCCCACCGATCCGGCGTGCCCGGCTTGCCCCTCGCGCTCGCTGGCCGCTGCGGTGGCCTGCATCAGCGCCCAGCCGCCGAGCTTCCAGGCCAGCCCGGCGCCGGCCGTGCGCTGGTCCGACAGGCTTTCCAGCCGGAGTTCGGCCGTCAATTGTTCGGCGATGCCGCGCCGGTATTGGCCCAGCAGCACATGGCGGCCGTAGCGCCCGCTGTGATGGCCATAGTCCTCGCGGATGCGGCCGGCCTCGACCGCAAAGTCGACCAGCCCCGGGCGCAGGAGCTGGTCGCTCACCAGATAGGGTTGCACGATCTCGGTCTTGCGCCCCATCAGGTCGGTCACGGTCAGTTGCAGATCGCCCCGGCCGGTGAGGGCGGGCAACTGGTTCCATTCGAAGGGGCCGGCGGGCACCTGCCCGGAAGTGACCCGGTTCTGGTTGACCAGCACATCGATGGTCGAGGGCAGCACGGCTTCACCGCGAAGCGTGGGCAGGGCGAACGGCACGAAGTCCGGCTGCATGGCGAACCGCGTCCCGATGCCGATGCCACCGATGCGGGCCGGGCGCCCCCACAGCCCGGCGCTGCTGATCTGGTCGCCCAGCCGCAGGGACCGCATCCTGGGCGCGTCGCTGAACTCGACGCCCGTGTCCAGGCGCACCCAGCGTCCGCCACCCTGCGCCTGGTCGCGGTAGAAGGCGCTGCCCGTCAGTCGCGTACCGGGTGCGAAGCCCACCAGTTCCACGCCACCGGTCCAGGCGGTGTGCCCGTTCGAGTGCCCCGCCTGCAGTTCGTAGTTGGCATAGGCGCCGGTGTCGCTGGCGCCGGGCGCCAGGGCCGTCTGATCGCCAGAGCCGAGGCGGTAGGTGGCAAAGGCATTCGCTGGCGCCATGATCGTCAGCGACTGGCGCTCGGCATCGAACGCCAGCTGAACGCCCGGCATCTGATCGAGCCAGGCATGGCCGGCCAGGGGGCCCTCGCTCACCAGAACTTGCGGTGTGAGCCAGCGCAGCTCGGTCCAGAGCGCCGCTGGCAGGGACCAGCGGCCATCGGCGGATTGGCCGACCTCCTGCGCGCCGTTCAGGCGCTGGCCGTTGACGGTGACGTCCAGGATGAGGACCCGGTCCTGGGCCCGGGCTTGCGCCCACACCGGCCCGGCACCGAGCACCGCCCAGCACGCCAAAGCGGCGATCCGGACGGCGAACCAGCGGCGCGGCATCAACGGGGAATGGTCAGGCGCTGGTGGCCTTGGTCGGCCCGCACGTCCACCGTCAGGTCCGCGGCACCGGCTTTGGGCAAGGGCAGGGTCCAGAGCCGCTCCTGACCGGCCAGCACCGCGGCATGCACATCCAGAGGGTCGCCCAGGGGCTCGCCCGAGCCCGATGCCAATTGCAGGTCGTGGACGACCGTGCGCACGTTGCCCTGATTTCTGAAGCGCACTTCGATGGTGTGCCCGTCCAAGCGACGCGCTTGCCAATCGGGTCGGTGAACCACCTTCTGGGGCGCGACATAGATGGGAATGCGCAGCTCCAGCAGCACACGCACCCGGGCAGGCAGGGCCTCCGCAGGCGACGACGTCGGCTTGGTTTGCAGCGGTGCCACTGGCGGCACCTCGCGCAGCAGGATGCGGTAGGTGCGCTCGGTATCGAGTGGCACCTTCCCCCGCCACCCCAGGCGAAGCACCTGGACCTGACCGGGCTCCAGCGTGAAGACACCCGGGTTGAGCAAGACATCGGTGGTCGGGGCAAAGACGTCCTTGCCGTCAGACTGCGTCCAGGACACCACGTCCACATGGGTGGTGACCCGCTCGTCGCCCTGGTTGGTGACGGTGATGGCCTCGCGGACCTTGTGGTCGGACAAGGCCACCACCACGGGCCGCAGCCACCGGGATCACCCAGCGCGACAGGCTTCGCATGGCCTCAGTTGTAGGTGACGGTGACGTTCACCGTGTCGGTGTAGCTGCCCACCGCCACGTTCTGGCTGGCGGCGACACGCCCATAGACCGTGTGATCGATCTGCACACCGGTGCCGGTGTCGCTGACCAGCTCGCCACCGGTGGTGCCCCAGACGGTGGTCCGGGCCGCATCGCTGTACAGCTGGTAGGTCAACAGGTCGGGCACATTGGACATGGCCCGGGCCGCCACGTCGGCCTGGCCGCCCCCATCAAGAGCGACGGTGTAGCTGGTGCCGTTGGTGCAGGTGACGGAGACCGTGCCGGTGCCGTCGAGCACCGTGCCAGCGGTGGGGTTGTAGACCCCGAAGGCCACCGGGGACGTGCTCACCACGCAGGCGGCGCTCACCGTGGCGGTGACCAGCAAGGTGTCCGTCGCGGTGGCCGATCCGGCGACGCCGTGCAAGGCCATCAGCGCGGCAGGGAACAGGAATTTACTGGGGAATTTCATCTCACAAGTCCTCCTAGGATTCAAAGGTACCACGCATTGCAGTCAGGGCCATGAAAGAACTGCCGGGCTTTTGGCCTTCATTACAACGGTTCAAAAGTGAAACCATCGGGCCGGTCCTTCGGTATCGATGGATGTGATGCACACGCAATCCACCATGGCCCGATCGGCAAACGTCTCCCCGTGTGGACAGTACCTGTGGTCGTTTTCGAGAACCTGGGATGCCCGGCCGAGGCTTCTGGTGGTGATGTTCAACCCGCCAACGGCCGACCACGAAACAGACGACCCCACCATCCTGCAGCTGTGCGCCATCGCATCGCACAACGGCTTTGGGGGCATCGTGGTGGTCCATGGCATTCCCCTGTGCAGCCGGTATCTGGGTGACGCGATCGAGATGACCCGACACGCCATCACGGGTCGCAAGAAGGACGCCAGAATGCTCCAGCAGAACCTGGAGGTCATCGCGGCCGAAGTCCGGCGATCGGGCGCGGTGCTCATCGCCTGGGGCGCGCTGGCGAGAAAATGCCCCGAGTGGTTCGAGCAGGTTCTGGACACGGTCCGATCATCCCTGCCAGGATGCGCCGCGCTGTATTGCGTGGAGAAAACGGCGACGGGCTATCCCATGCATCCGATGGCCAAGGGCAGCAGGAGCGTGCCCAAGACCGCTGCGCTGCAGATCTGGTGATGTGGCCACGAATGGCTGCCAGACGCGCTGCCCGGTGTGGTTCAGCATCTGAAGATGCCCACGGCATCGTTCATGCCACGCGATTGTGTCTTCAACGAGGTGGCCGCCGCGGTCAGCTCTTCCACCATCGCGGCGTTTTGCTGCGTGACGTTATCGAGTTGAACCACTGCCTGATTGATTTGAGCCAGCCCCCTGGACTGCTCAAATGCCGCGCCCGTGATCTCCCCGACGAGGCTGTTGACCTGCTGCACCGAGCCCACGATGTTGTGCATGGTCGCCCCGGCGCCGTGCACCAGTTTCCCGCCATGGGCGATCTGGGCAACCGACTCATCGATCAAGGTCTTGATTTCCTTGGCGGCGGTGGAGGTGCGCTGCGCCAGGCTGCGCACCTCGGCGGCCACGACCGCGAAGCCGCGGCCCTGTTCACCGGCCCGCGCGGCCTCGACGGCGGCATTCAGGGAAAGGATGTTGGTCTGGAACGAGATGCCGTCGATCACCTGGATGATTTCACTGATGCGGCCCGACGAGCGACTGATCTCGTCCATCGTCGCCACCACGGCGTCCATCGCTTCGTTGCCCTCCCGCGCCACTTGCGCCGCACGCTCCGCCAGCACCGCCGCTTCGCGTGCCGATCCCGCGCTCTGCTCCACCGTGCTGGTGAGCTGTTCCATGGAGGCTGCGGTTTCCGCCAGACTGCTGGCCTGCGCCTCGGTCCGGGCGGAGAGATCCTGGTTTCCGCTGGCAATCTCGCCCGACGCCACCTGCACGCCATCGACCTCGTGCCGCACGTCCGAGACCACCGCCTGCAGGTTCACATTGAGCTGGTTCAAGGCGCGGGCGAGGTCCCCGAGTTCTCCGCCGCTCTGCCCGTTGAACCGGGCCGTCAGGTCGCCGGCGGCCATCCGGTTCGCAAAGGTCACCGCCGACTCCAGGGGTCGCACCATCATCCGGCGCATGAGAGCCGCTGCCGCGATGGCGAGCATGACCATGGCCGCCAACGAAGCGTAGTGGACCGGCGCGCCCAGGCCTTCGGTGGCTCTGTCGACCAGGTGGCCCAGAATGACCAGCGCGATGGTGATCGCCCCCATCTTGCGTGCCAGTGTGGGACGAACCAGGCCTTGCAAGCGGCCTCGCCAACCGGTGCGAACCAGCCGTCCTTGGTGGAGTGCCAGCTGCCGGGCGCCGCTATCTGCTTCCGAGCGCATGCGCGCGTAGAGGGATTCCGCCTGCGTGATCTGTTCGCGCGTGGGCTGGGTGCGCACCGACATGTAGCCCACCGGCTGGCCCGCTTCCATGATCGGTGTCGCATTGGCCAGCACCCAGTAGTGGTCACCGTTCTTGCGACGGTTCTTCACGAGCGCCGACCATGGCTGCCCGGATTTCAGGGTTTCCCACATGTCACGGAACGCTTCCGTCGGCATGTCGGGGTGACGAACGATGTTGTGCGTCTGGCCGATCAGTTCTTCTTTGTCGTAGCCGCTGACCGCGATAAAGGCGGGGTTGCAGTACGTGATGCGGCTTTGCAGGTCGGTGGTGGACACCAGTGTTGCGCCTACCGGGATGGCATATTCCCGCTGGGTCACAGGCAGATTCAAACGCATCGAACAGTCCTTTCTGACGTGAGATCACGCCAAACTCAAAATACCCCTATCCGTATCGAACGGAGAGCGCCAATCTTGATGAAATGTTTGGCCAGCTTGTAACAAACCATGAACGCTCAACCCCTGCCTTCAGCGCTGGACATCCAGATCCATGGGCCAGTGCAATCGATGCCCCGTTCGAGCCGCCAGAAGCTCGATGTCCCCCGGGCTATCGACATCCAGGCAGTAGTGCATATTGCTGCTGATCCAGCGATGAACTTTGTCCGGATGGGCCTCTTGCCATTGCCTGCAGCCGAACGCCGGTTCGCTGTTCAGGATTTCCTTGCACACCTCGGCGCTGAACACCACGGGATTGCCGGGTTGTCCGTCCACATCGGCTCGCGCCAGGGACGTTCCATCAGGCCGCCGACAGTAGGCGCCGAGCAATTCGACAATGTCCTGGGCGCCGATCAGGGGTTGATCCGCAAGAGCCACCAACACCGTGTCCATGCTGGATGAGAGCGACTGCAGCCCGAGCCGAAGCGATGACACTTGCCCTGCTGCGGGATCGGGGTTGCAGACCCGGGTGACGGGGAAGTCGCTCAGGACAGGCTGGATACGGGCTGCGTGATGACCCAACACCACCACCTGTTCGACAACTCCGGCCCCTGAGAGGGCCATCAGCTGGCGCTGAATCAATGGAATGCCATCGAGTTCGAGCAGGCACTTCGGGCGGTTCCCCATCCGCGCGCCAGCGCCTGCAGCAAGGACCACGGCGCCCACCCTTTCCATGTCATGCAGGCCCTGAGGGCGCCGACGAGCCCGGACCCGGATCTGGGCAACTCACGCGGGGCAACCGAAGCGGCTCGTGTGGCGGTGCCGAGGCCGCTGCAGTTGGTGTGGGGATGGACAAGCTTTTCGATCTGGGAAGCAGATGGTCCTTGGCGGCTGCTACGGCCATGCTGTCATGCAGATGGACGCCGTTCTTGACACCCAGAATCTCGGCCATCACGCTGATGGCGATCTCCGGCGGGGTCTTGCTGCCGATATAGATCCCGATGGGCCCGCGCAGTTTGGACAGCGTCTGTTCGCTGAGATCAAAGTGGTTTCTCATGCGGTCGCGTCGGGCATCGTTGTTGCGGCGAGACCCGATGGCGCCCACATAGAAAGCGTCGCTGGTCAGGGCCTCCAGCAAGGCCAGGTCGTCCAGCTTGGGGTCATGCGTCAGTGCGATCACGCACGAGCGCCGGTCTGGCATGAAGGCACGCACCACGTCATCCGGCATACCGGTGGCCAGTTGCACATTCGGCACCGACCAGCCTCGTGTGTATTCTTCCCGCGGGTCGCACACCGTGACAGCAAAACCACTGAACTGCGCCATGGTCGCCAGGTACCCGGTCAGTTGACCAGCACCAATGAGCAGCATGCGGTATTCGGGGCCAAAAGTATTGCGAAGCGACTGTTCGTTCAGACACAGGCCGTCACCGGCCTGTGCCGGATGCAACTGTGCGCTGCCGTCGACCATGCTGAGCGCACGCTGAACCATTTCGCCGCACGACAGCCGCTGAACCAGCGCATGCAACAGGGCGGCATCGGGATCGAACTCCAGCACCAGTTCCAGCGTGCCGCCGCAAGGAAGTCCAAAGCGATGCGCCTCATCGGCGTCGATGCCGTATCTGATGAGCTGTGGCAGCCCGTGGGGGATGGCGTGGCGCTCATGACCGGCCGATTGCTCAGGAAGATACGCCGGAGTGAAACGATGGATCAGGTCATCTTCGATGCACCCCCCCGAAACCGACCCGACGACCTGCCCGTCTTCGGAAAGAGCCATGATTGAACCGACCGGACGAGGCGCGGAGCCCCAGGTTCGAACCACGGTGACGAGCACGGCGCGCTGCCCGGACAACCTCCAGCCGAGCAGGGTGCGAAGCACGAACAGATCCAGGTTTTCCATCGCCTCAGCCTGGCACTCATCTAGGTGCTCGACAGCCACGTCCGAGCGAGCTGAACCCAGTAGGTGGCGCCCAGGGGAATCAGCTTGTCATTGAAGTCGTAGCTCGGGTTGTGCAGTGTGCAAGGTCCGTCACCATGCCCCATGTCACGGTGCTCGCCGTCACCGTTGGAGATGAAGACGTATGCCCCCGGCTTGGCCTGCAGCATGTAGGAAAAATCCTCCGAAGCCATGGCGGGCTGCTGAGCCAGGACCCTGGAAGTTCCAACGATGTTGGTCATCACCGCGCGCGCCAGCGAAACCTCGATCCCGCTGTTGACGGTGGGCGGATACTTGCGATGGAACTCGAATTCACACCCGGCCCCGTAGGCATCACAGGTGTGTTGAGCCACTTCTTTCATGCGTTTTTCGATCAGGTCCAGAACCTCCAGCGAGAAGGTGCGCACCGTGCCTTGCAGCTCGCATGCGTCAGGCACGACGTTGGTGGCTTCACCGGCGTGGATCATGGTGACCGAAAGGACACCAGCGTCGACCGGCTTCTTGTTGCGACTGATGATGGTCTGGAACGCCTGCACCATCTGGCAGGCCACCGGGATGGGATCGATGCCGTTGTGCGGCAGGGCCGCGTGGCTGCCCCTGCCGCGTATGGTGATGCGGAAGTCGTTGCTGGACGCCATCACCGGCCCAGGGCTGGCCGCAAAAGTGCCCGCAGGTGCCCCTGGCCAGTTGTGCATGCCGAAGACGGCCTGCATGGGGAAGCGCTCGAACAAGCCCTGTTCGATCATCACGCGGGCGCCACCGCCATCCTCCTCGGCTGGCTGGAAGATCAGGTAGACGGTTCCGTCGAAGTCGCGGTTTCGTGCCAGTTCCTGGGCTGCGGCCAGCAGCATGGCGGTGTGCCCATCGTGCCCACAGGCGTGCATCCTGCCGGCGTGCCGGCTCGCATGCGCAAACTGGTTGAGCTCTTGCAGGGGCAAGGCGTCCATGTCGGCTCGCAGTCCCAACGCACGGCCACTGGCACCTCCGTCGCGCCCATGCACCGTGCCCACCACACCAGTGCCCGCCAGTCCACGGTGAACAGGAATGCCCCACTCGGCGAGTTTGGTGGCCACGATGTCGGCGGTGCGTTTCTCCTCAAAACAGAGTTCCGGGTGGGCGTGGATGTCGCGCCTCAGAGCGGCGATGCCAGCGGACTCGCCGACGATGCTGTCAATCAGATTCATGCGATTCACTCCACAGGATGCGCCAGGATTCAGCGGGCCAGCAACCCGATGCAATAACCCAGAGCAACGCCCAGTGCGGTACCAAACACCACCAGCCACGCCGGAACCGGCGCGCCCAGACCGCCCCCCGTCGCCCCGCCGGGGGACACCGCCACGGGAACACCCGACGGTGCCACCGCCACCGGTCGCACCACGACCTCGGCCCGAGGTACGGCCTCACCCGTGAGCTGGCGCGCAAATGCACCAAAGAAGTCGTCGGCGTTTTTCTTCGCCACCGTCTGCACGAGGCGACTGCCCACGCTGGCCAGCTTGCCACCGATCTCGGCCTCGGCGGTGTAGCGCAGGCATGTGCCCGCACCCTCGTCCAGCGGCTCCAACGACACGCGGGCCGTCATGCGTGCGAACCCGGCCGCCCCGCCTTGTCCGCGCCCTGTCAAGGTGTAGCCTCGCGGTGGGTCGAGGTCGCTCAGTTCGACCGCACCGCGGAAGGTGGCCGAAATCGGTCCCACCTTGGTGGTGACGACGGCGCTGAATTCGGTGTCAGAAAGCTTGTCGAGCTGCTGGCACCCCGCGATGCTGGCTTGCAGCACAGCGGGGTCGTTGAGGGCTTCCCAGACACGCTGTTGCGCGACGGGCAGACGGTACTCACCACTGAATTCCATGTTCAGGCTCCAGCCAGGTAGTGTTGGAACAGTGCCTGCGTGCCTTGGCGCGACAGCCCTCGTTCAGAAAGTTCGGTGTAAAGCCGCTGCGCGAGGGAGGCACCAGGCAGCGCCAGCTTCATGCGCTCAGCTTCGGCCAAGGCAATGCCCAGATCCTTCAGAAAATGCTCAATGAAGAAGCCCGGAGCAAAGTCACCTTTGACGATGCGCGGCCCCATCACATTGAGCTGGAAGCTGCCGGCGGCGCCACCGCCAATGGCCTGCAACAGAACGGTCTCGTCGAGCCCGGCGGCGCGCGCGTAGGCCAGCCCTTCGCACACGCCCATGATGGTCGAGGCGATCACGATCTGGTTGCTCATCTTGGTGTGCTGACCGGCCCCGGCAGCGCCGACATGAACGACGTTGGTCCCCAGCAGACGCAGCACCGGCAATGCCGCCTGATACGCGCCCGGGTCGCCCCCGACCATGATGGACAACTTGGCCTCGCGCGCACCCACATCGCCACCGGACACGGGCGCGTCCAGTGCGTGGTGGCCGCCCTTTTCAGCTTCGGCTGCCAGACGGACCGCCAGTTCGGGGCTGGAGGTGGTCATGTCGATCAGCAAGGCGTTGCGCGCGTTGGCGATGATGCCCTCGCTGCCCAACCACACCTGTTCCACATCGCTGGGATAGCCGACCATGGTGATGACGATGTCGGACTGCGCAGCCACCTGGGCCGGGGTGTCGCACCACTGCGCGCCCTTGTCGACGAGGACTTGCGCCTTCTCGCGGCTGCGGTTGTAGAGCGCGAGCGAATGGCCGGCGGCCAACAGATGGCCGGCCATGCTCTGGCCCATGATGCCCAGGCCGATGAAGCCGATGCGGGAAGGGGTGTTGGAAGTGATGTTCATGTGCTTGCCTTGTTGGGGTTCTTTTGCGCCTGGCGAATCAGGCCGCGCAGGTACATGGGGGTCAGGGGCTGTTGGTTGACCACCACCCCCAGGTGCGCCAGCGCGTCGTTGACGGCATTGCTCAGCGCACCGATGGCACCCATCACGCCACCTTCGGCCATGCCCTTGATGCCGGCCGGCGTGCTCCGGTTGGGTGTGTGCATGGGGATCAGCTCAAAGTGAGGCAACTCGTGCGAAGTGGCCACCAGGTAGTCGGCCAGCGAGCCCGACAGGTTCTGCCCGGTGGCACTGTCGTATTCGATGTGCTCGTACAGCGACCCCGACAGCCCCATGGCAATGGCCCCATGCTGCTGGCCTTCCACCACCACGGGACTGAGCACGGTGCCGCAGTCCTCGGCCACCACGTAACGTTCAATGTGCACAGCACCGGTGGCCCCATCCACCTCCACCACACAGGCGTGGGAGGCGTTGGAGTAGGTCATGGGCGGCGGCTCGTAGGTCAGGTGGAACTCCAACCCCGGGCTCACGCCAGGTGGCAGCGCCAGTGGGTCCAGGTAGGCCACGCGGGCGATGTCGGCCAGGGTCAGCGCCGTGTCCTGCCATCGGTCTTCAACCTGCTGCTGCACCCGGCTCTCGAGCAGGCGCAGAGTCTGCGCGTCGGCCTGGCCCAACAGGTGCGCCGCAATGGCCAGAACGGTTGTGCGGGCCTGCTGTGCGCACAGGTAGAGCGTGCCGCCTCCAGCGGTTCCCCCACGCGCACCACGGCTGCCCATGCCGTAGGGCGCAATGTCGGTATGGCCCAGCAGCACGCGCACGTCGGCCGGCGACACACCCAGGCCATCGGCCACAACGTTGGCCAGCGAGGTCTCGTAGCCCTGTCCTGTGGCGCCCAGGCCAACCGACGCGTTGACGGCACCCGAGGGTTCGATGCGTATCCACGCCGCCTCGTGTCCCGAGCCAGCGATGCCGGCCGATTTGTAGAACTTGGAGCCGTAGGTGGTGGACTCGACCACGTTGCAAACGCCAATGCCCAGCCAGCGGCCCTGGGCACGGGCCTGCACCTGACGCTCGCGCAGACTGTCGTAACCGATCGCGGCGAGCACGCCGTCCATGGTGGCGTTCGGTGAAACATCGGCCAGCACCTCGCCGGTGGCCATGGTGTAAGGCAGTTCGTCGGGACGCAGCATGTTGACGCGGCGCACCGCCACCGGGTCCAGCCCGAGTTCGCGCGCGACAGCGTCCAGCGTGCCCTCCATCACCCAACTCGTCACCGACATCGGTGCCCGCATGGGGCCGTTGCCCACCTTGT
Source organism: Betaproteobacteria bacterium HGW-Betaproteobacteria-9 (assembly GCA_002842215.1). Taxonomy (GTDB): domain Bacteria; phylum Pseudomonadota; class Gammaproteobacteria; order Burkholderiales; family Burkholderiaceae_C; genus Hydrogenophaga. The sequence goes on from PHCC01000011.1 coordinate 51,493, forward strand.
TGGACAACACCACCTTCACGTCGTAGGCGTAGTTCGCGATGCGATAGGGCCCGGTGACGATCATCGCCACCACCCGTGCGAGGTAGTTGCCGGGATAGAAGCTGTAGGCGCCGAAGTCTTCGACAATCTCCAGCTCCAGCGCCAGCACCCGCCCCTGTGCATCCACTGCCACACGGGTGCGACAGAAGTCTTCGCGCGCCTGCGACGAGGCCAGCAGGTTTTCCATGCGGTCTTCTCGCCAGCGCACCGGACGGCCCAGCTGCATCGAGACGGCGGCCACCGTGAGTTCTTCGCGGTACAGCGCTATCTTCTGACCAAAACCGCCGCCGACGTCGGGCGACACCACGCTGACCTGTGATTCACTCAAACGCAGGCGCGCGGCCAGCGTGGTGCGGTAGGGGTGTGGGACCTGCGTGCCGACCTGGAAGTTCAGGTGCTGGCGCCCCACGTCCCAGTCCGCGATGCAGCCACGGGTTTCAATCGGCAAGTGGGTCTGGCGGTGCTGCGAAAAGGTCGACTCGATCACGCGGTGCGCACCCGCCATCGCACCGGCCACATCGCCATGCACCGCGTGCTGGTGCGACAGCAGGTTGTCGGGCAATTCGTTGTCGACCCGGGGTGCATCGCTGGCCAATGCCTGCCACATGGTGCTCACCGCCGGCAGCACGGCGTATTCGACTTGCACCTGCTCGGCCGCGTCTTCGGCCAGGTAGCGGTTGGAGGCGATCACACAGGCCACGGGGTCACCCTGAAAACGCACCTTGGTGGTGGGCAGGGTGTCCATCTCCATGGCACGCAGGCCCTCAATGGGGGGCGCCATGTGGTGGCGCGTGGTCCACTGCGCCAGGTCGTGCCCGGTGTAGATGGCTACCACGCCCGGCATGTCGAGCGCGGCCCCCATGTTCACGCTGAGAATCTCCGCATGGGCATGAGGCGAGCGCACGAAACACGCGTGCAGGGCGCCAGAGACCACTATGTCGTCGATGTAGCGCCCATGGCCGGTCAGCAGGCGGGCGTCTTCCTTGCGCGGCTGGTGTGAGCCGATGTGGACAAAGGCTTCACTGGTCATGCGGGCTCGCCTCGCGCATGCGCCGCGCCGCCAGAGCGATGGCGGCCACGATGTTCTGGTAGCCGGTGCAACGGCACAGATTGCCCGACAGCGCCTCGCGTATGTCGGCCTCGGTGGGTTCGGGATGGTCCTTGAGGTAGGCCTCGAACGTCATCACGATGCCCGGGGTGCAAAAGCCGCACTGCAGGCCATGGCACTCATGCAGCGCCTGCTGCAGAACCGACAGCTTTTGCGGCGTGCCCACCGCTTCGATGGTCTGCACTTCGTGCCCTTCCATCTGGATGGCAAAGCACAGACAGGAACGCGTGGGCCGTCCGTCGACCAATACCGTGCAGGCGCCACAGACGCCGTGCTCACAACCCGCATGGGTGCCGCTGAGGTGGCAGTCTTCGCGCAGTGCGTCCAGCAACAGTTTGCGCGGCTCGGCTTCGAACTCGATGTTGCGACCGTTGACGGTCAGGGTGATGCGCTGCTCGTTCATGGCCTGGTTTTTTTCAGTTGTTGCAGTGCGCTGTCCAGCGCCCGCACCACCATGGTGTGGGCCAGTTCGCGCCGGTATTCGGCGGGAATGCGGGGGTCGTCTTCTGGTTGCACGGCCTGGGCCACGGCATCAGCCACGGCCGCCACCCAGGCAGCGTTTGCTCGTTGCTGTTCAAAGGGTCCGGTGATGTTGTCCAGTCGCTGCGACACCGGCGCCACGCCACCGACACCCAGGCGCAGGCGCGACACACGATCACCATCCAGCGCCACGCAGGTGGCCACGGCGACGATGCCAAAGTCACCATGACGGCGGCTGAACAGGCGCAAGGCCGAGGCCTCGCGGGCGGCGAACTTGGGGAAACGCACCGACAACAGCAGCTCATCGGGCAACAGCGCGGTGGTCATGGCGGCCTGCAGAAAGTCGTGCGCCGCAAGCTCGCGGTGCCCTCCGCGGCGCACCAGTGTGAGTGTGGCGCCCAGCGTGATGGCCGCCAGCGCCAGCTGCGCCGCCGGGTCGGCGTGCGCCAGGCTGCCGCCCACGGTGCCACGCTGCCGTATGGCGTAGTGGCCGATGCTTTGCGCGCACTGAACCAGCAGCGGGCAGTGCTGGAGCAGCAGCGCCGATTCGGCCAACTGGTGGTGGCGCGCCAGCGCGCCGACCTCGATCGTATCGCCCAGGTCGCGTATGCGGCCCAGTTCGGTGAGGTCGTTCAGGTCCACCAGGTGAGCAGGACTGGCCAGGCGCATGTTGAGCATGGGTCCCAGGCTTTGTCCGCCGGCCAATGGCTTGGCTTCGGGGGCCAGGTCGCTCAGCAAGGCCAGCGCTTCGTCAAGCGTGGCCGGGCGGTGGTAGGTGAAGGCAGCGGGTTTCAACGCGGTCTCACATCACACCCACAGCAGGCTCTGGGTGCTCTGCTTGTCGAACAGGTGCAGGCGGTTGGCGTTGATGGTCAGCGACGCCGAATCACCTTCGCGGTAGCGGCATTCCTTGCCCAGACGCAGGAACAGCTTGCTGCCCTCGACCTCCATCTCCAGGAACTGATCGGAGCCGACCGGCAGCACCGCGGCCACGCGGCCATTCAATGTGGCATCGGCTATCGGCGCCTGGTCCTCCACCACGTCTTCGGCACGCAAGCCCAGCACCACATCGCGCCCAGCCTGGCCACGCACCTTGACGGCCGCCTCCGGTGGCAGCGCCACCCTCAGGCCACCGCGCACGACGGCCATACCCGAACCCAGTTCGACCAGCTTGCCCTCGATGAAATTGATCGGCGGATTGCCCAGGAATGAGGCCACGAACATGTTGCGCGGACGCTCGTAGATTTCGTCGGGCACGCCGATCTGCTGCACCACGCCACCACGCATCACCACGATGCGGTCGGCCAGCGTCAGCGCCTCGGCCTGGTCGTGGGTCACGTAGACGAAGGTGGTCTGCATGGCCTGGTGCAGCTGCTTGATCTCGGCGCGCATGGAGATGCGCAAGGCCGCGTCGAGGTTGGACAACGGCTCGTCCATCAGGAACACCTGCGGCTGACGCACCATGGCACGACCCAGCGCCACGCGCTGGCGCTGGCCACCCGAAAGCTGGTCGGGCCGACGCTCCAGCAGCGGCTCGATTTCGAGCCGGCGCGCGGCATCGCGCACGCGGCGATCGATTTCGTCCTTGGGGTACTTGCGCATCCTCAGGCCAAAGGCGATGTTCTCGTAGACCGACTTGTGCGGGTAGAGCGCATAGCTCTGGAACACCATGGCAACGTCGCGCTTGTGGGACGGCACGGTGTTCATCACCGCGTCGTCGAACATGAGGTTGCCGTCGGTCACGTCCTCCAGCCCCGCGATCATGTTGAGGGTGGTGGACTTGCCGCAGCCCGACGGACCGAGCAGGACAAGGAATTCCTTGTCCGCGATGTCGAGGTTGAGGTTTTCGAGCGCTGCAAAGCCGTTGGGGTATTTCTTGCCGACGGCTTCAAATTTGATTCTGGCCACTGTGTGAACTCCTGTTGTCTGATCAGCCCTTGACCGCGCCAGCGGTCAGGCCCGAAACGATGTAGCGCTCGAACATGATGGCGATGATCACGGGCGGCACGATGGCCATCACCCCCGCCGCATTGATGAACGAGAAGCTGATGTTGAAATCCGATGTGAATGAAGCGACCACGATGGGCATGGTCTGCGAGGCCGGTGTCTGCGTGAACATCAGCGCCAGCAGGAACTCGTTCCAGCTGGTGAGGAAAGTGAACAGGACCACCGCCACCAGTGATGGCAGGGCCAGCGGCAGGTAGACCAACACCAGTGTCTGCAACCGTGAGCAGCCGTCCACGCGGGCCGCCTTGTCCAGCTCGTCCGGCAGTGATTCGAAGTAGCCGGTGAGGATGAAGATGCTGAACGGCACGGTGATCGCCAGGTAGGTGATGATCAGCGCCCACAGGTTGTCCATCAGCCCCAGCTTCTGCACAAAGAGGAAGAAGGGCACCACCAGCGCGATGTCGGGAATGACCCGCGTGCTCAGCATGAAGTAGATGGAGCTGGTGCGACCAATGAATCGGATCTTGGCCAGCGCATAGGCGGCGGGCACGCTGACCAGCAGATTGAGCACCACCACCACCAAAGCCACGATGAAGCTGTTTTTCATCGAGGGCAGCAGGTTGACCGCAGTCGAAGGAATGAAGCCCCCGGTGGCGGTGTCGCCTTGTTTGCGGTTTTCGTAGGTCACCACTTCTTCGCTGGACTGGAAGATGGCGGCGAAGTTCTCCAGCGTTGGCTGCTCGGGGACCCAGTGCGGTGGCACCGAGGTGATTTCTGCCTCCGACTGAAACGAGGAAGAGACCAGCCAGGCGATCGGTGCCAGCACGTAGAGGGCAAACAGGAGCGAGCCGAAGAACAGCAGGGTGCGCCGACCCGGCAGAAATGAAGTCATGGTGTAACTTTCGCTGGGGTGGCAGCGCTCAGAGCTTTCGGCTCGTGCTGCGAATGACGAAGTAGGCGAGCACGAAGGTCGCCACGGCCATGATGTAGGCCAGCGCCGAGCCCGTACCGAAGGCCAGTTTCCGGAAGGTCTCGACATAGACCTGCCAGGCCACCACGTGCGACGCGTCCGCAGGCCCCCCCTCGGTGAGGATGAAGAACAGGTCAAAGTGACGGATCGCCATCATCGATTCGTAGATCATCACCAGCGCAAAGCCAGGCACCAGCTGCGGTAGCGTGATGTGCACGAAACGCTGCAACACGTTGGCACCGTCGACTTTGGCCGCGCTGTACAGATCGGCTCTTATCGACTTCAGAGTGACCAGCAGCAAGATGGTCGCCAGCGGCACTTCCTTCCAGACAAAGGCGTTGGTGATCAGCGGCATGGTCTTGGCGGTGTCGCCCAGCATCACCACATACTTGTCGATCAGGCCCATCTGCATCAACAGTCCGTTGAGTGCGCCATAGCCCGAGTCATAGATCCATTTCCACATCAACCCGTTGGCCACGTAGGGGATGGCCCATGGAATCAGCAGGATGGCCGACAGCACGCGGCGGCCACGGAAGTTCTCGTTGAGCAACAGCGACATCAACGTAGCGATGACCATGATGGCCAGAACCGACATCACGGTGAAGCTTGCAGTACGTCCGACCGATTCCCAGAACAACGGATCGGTGAACAGCTTGACGTAGTTGTCGAACCAGACAAATGGCACGCGGTGAGGTCGCGTGAGCTTGAGATCGTGAAGGCTGATCCAGAAGGAATACAGCACAGGAAACACGGCCACCACGCTGAGCACCAGCATCATGGGGGCGAGGAACAGCATGGCGCTGCGCTGGTCGTAGGCGCTGCTGGGCCGTACAAACCAGCGACGCTGGGGCCGCTTAATGTCTTGCATCTGGAGGGTCTTTCGCACAGGCCCGGAGGCCGCAGGGTCTGCGGCCTCCGGGCGCCACGTCATCAGGACTTGCGCAGGTCGTTCCAGGCCTCGGACGACTTCTTCAGCGCCGCGGCCACGGAAGACTTGCCCACCACGGCCGTTTGCCAGGCCGTGCCGTTCACCTCGTCCCACTCACCGAACCAGGGAGCGATCACGTCCTTCTTGCGCGCCAGCTTCTGCTGCGCTTCGTACATGGCGATGTCGGAGTACTTCTTGTAGTTGGCCTGCACTTCCGGGTCCCGGAACAGCTCCTTGACGCCAAAGCCCGAGCCGAGATCGCTGAACAGCATCTTCTGGAACTGGTATTGGCTGCCGGCCTTGCCGCCGAACCATTCGATAAGCTTCGCGGCATTGGCAGCGCGTGTCTTGTCGGCAGCGGCCTGGGTGCTCATGCCGTGAAAACGCATCCAGCCCACCGTGGCGTGCGACCCACCCGGGCCCATGGGCATGAGCGCCTGCTTGACGCGACCCGCAATCGCCGACTGTTTGGGGTCGTTGAGCGTGCGCACGCGGTAGCGGCTGAGCAGCGCAAACGCGTGGTTGCCAGCACCAAAGGCCTTCAGGCCATTGAGCTCACCGGTTTCCACACAGGCGGGCGAGATGATCTTGTGTTTGTTGACCGCGTCAACCACCCACTGCATCGCCTGATGGGCACCGCGCTTGGGATCCGCCATCACGGCAGCGCCGTCGGCATCGGTAAAGCGGCCACCATTGGAGAAGACCATCGCGCTCAGGAACTCGATCAGCCAGCTCTCCCGTGCCATGGACAGCATCATCGGATATTCGGACAGACCGGCACCCTTGATCTTGAGCGACTGCTGCAGCAGTTCGTCCCATGTGGTGGGCGGCGCCTTGATCCCGGCCTTTTTGAGCATCTCTTCGTCGTAGAAGAAGGCCATGTAGTCGGTGTAGTAGGTCAGACCGTACTGCTTGCCCTTGTAGCGCATCGACTCGTTGCAGAAGGTATCGGCGTCCGCGTTGTACTTCATCAGCGAGGGAAAGCCGTCAATGGGGGCGATCCACCCGGCTTCGGCCCACTCGGGCAGCCAGCTGTCGGACACCCACATCACGTCAAGTGGTGCCTTGCCGACGAACTTGGTGACCATGGTGTCGCGGTATTGCGCCCAGGGCGCATTGTTGTAGTTGACCTTGAGGCCTGTACTGGACTCGAACGCGGTCAGGTGACTCTTGACCAGATCAACGGCGGCTGACCAGGTGTAGAAGTTGATCGGCTGGCCCGCTTGCGCGGCAGCGTCCAGCGACAGCGCGCCGGTTCCTGCGGCACCGGCTGCAGCCGCCAACTTGAGGAAGTCACGGCGCGAGGCATCGCCGTTCCAGATATTGCTCATTGGGACACGCTCCTTGAAGGAAAACCGCGGCCCGCACCAACGCCGCCGCACCACCAGGTACACAGACTGGCGACCCAATGCCACCTGTCCGACCGTGAATTCATTATTCCGAGAAGTCTCTTTATCGTCAAGTGACGATAACCATTATTTTTGACATTCAAATCAGCAGGCGACGACATTCACAGCCAGACCGCCGAGCGAGGTTTCTTTGTATTTGGCGTGCATGTCGGCACCGGTCTGTTTCATGGTCTGGATCACTTTGTCGAGAGACACCAGGTGCTGCCCGTCCCCCGCAAGCGCCAGGTGCGCCGCATTGATGGCCTTGACCGCCCCCATGGCATTGCGCTCAATGCATGGGACTTGCACCAGGCCACCCACGGGGTCACAGGTGAGCCCGAGGTTGTGCTCCATCGCGATCTCGGCAGCGTTCTCGATCTGTTCGTTGCTGCCCCCCAACACCGCCGCCAGCCCCGCTGCCGCCATCGAGGAGGCCACACCCACCTCGCCCTGGCAGCCAACTTCAGCGCCCGAGATGGAGGCGTTTTCTTTGTAGAGCGAACCGATGGCGGCGGCGGTGAGCAGGAAGTCGCGGCTGTGGTGCGGCAGTGCGCCTGCACAGAAACGTTCGAAGTACCGCAACACGGCAGGCACGATGCCCGCAGCGCCGTTGGTGGGTGCGGTCACCACCCGCGCACCCGCCGCGTTTTCCTCGTTCACGGCCACCGCAAAAGCATTCACCCAGTCGATCTCCCGCAGCGGACCGGCAACGTCAGCACGCTGCAGGAGGACCTCGTGCATGCCCCTGGCTCGGCGGCGCACGCCCAGTCCGCCCGGCAACACGCCTTGGGCGGTCAGGCCGCGATCCATGCAGGCCACCATGGCATCGCGGATGTGGTCGAGCTGAGCGAAAACCTCGCTTTCTTCTCGCAACGCGAGTTCGTTGCCCATTGCCAGCTGTGCAACGGTGCAACTGTGTTCGTGGCACATGGCCAACAATTCGGCGGCTGATCGGTAGGGATGGGGCCAGGCTGGGCCGGTGGCCGACTGGCCGGCCCGCAGTGTTTCTTCGCTGACCGTGAATCCGCCGCCAATGGAGAATCGTGTTTCATCAGCCAGCACGGCGCCCGCGGCGTCCAGGGCGACCAATCGCATGCCATTGGGGTGCGCCTGCAGCGTCCGATCCTTGTGAAAATGGATGTGTTGACAGGCGTTGAAAGCCACCGCATGGTGACCCATCAATGTCAGGCGACCCACCATGCCTGCCGCCTGCAGCCACGTGTCGATCAGCTCGATATCGACACGTTCGGGTTCGTGCCCCATCAATCCCAGCATGACGGCGCGGTCGGTGGCGTGCCCGCGTCCGGTCAGGGCCAGCGAGCCATACAGGTGAACCTCCACAGCGGCCGTGGCCGCCAGGGTTCGTTCACGCTCAAGCTGGCGGACAAACTCGAGCGCAATCCGCATGGGACCCACGGTGTGCGAACTCGAAGGCCCGATGCCGATCTTGAACAGGTCAAAAGCACTGACTGGCATGGACGGACCGGACGTTCAAGACAAGGGCGAAAAGGCCACTGGGTTCAGAAAGACGCTTTCCTGGTGCACCAGATAAGGAAGCATGCGGGGCACGAAGGCACTCCATTCAGCGTCCTGCGCGAGCAGTGCACGCTGGCTGGTCCGATGACCCAGGTCTTCGTAGGCCCAGATGAACACCGTCGAGTTCAGCACGCCCGACTCCTTGGTCCAGCAGCCGATCAGGCGCGCGTAACGCGAGATGATGGACAGCCCGCTGACTTGATACATCTGGAGAAATTCACCAGCTTTTCCAGGCTGCACTTGGTAAGTTCGCATTTCATAGATCACAGTGGTTCCTTTCGCGGATGGTTGGCTTTTGCAGGTATCTTCACATCATAAATCGTCGGTTGACGATATGTATTTTTACGTTAAAGTGAGCCTGTGTCTACCCATCCAAACGGTGTATCCGAGCAAGTTCATGCAAGCAAAATCCGACCTGCTGGCCGCCAAACGGCAAGATACTGCGACCAAAACCAAGGACAACAAACCGCGCACGGGTCAGCGTCGCTCAACCACGCGCATGTCCGCAGCAGACCGCCGCGCTCAGATCCTGGGCAAGGCCTTTGAGTTTTTCTCTGAATATGGGCTGACGGCACAGACCCGCGCACTCGCGGATGCCTGCGGTGTGTCACAGCGGTTGCTCTACAGCGCGTTTCCCAACAAGGCTGCGCTCATCAATGCGGTGTACGAATCCGACATTGCTGGCCCTTTCAAGGCCATCTGGTTCGTGCAATTGCGCGATCGCAGCGTGCCGCTGGAAAAGCGGCTGCGCCAGTTTTATGGCGAGTACTACGACACCATCCTCACGCGTGGCTGGCTGCGGCTGTTTCTCTACGCATCGCTTGCCGAGGTGGAAATGGCGCCCACCTATATCGCCGACATCATTCGTGACCTGCTGGACATCATTGTTGAAGAGGCTGCTTTTGAGACAGGCACGACATTGCCCGACTCCCCTGAGTTGCGCCGCGAGATGGGTTGGGCGCTACACGGCAATATCTCGCACTTGGCGATCCGGCGACACATCTACAACGACAAAACGACGCTGCCGGCACACAGGGTGATCGCCATGCATGTCGTCGCCTTTTTGGCTGGTGTTCCGAGCATGGTCAACACCTTCGAGTAAGTCGTTGGTGCATGGCCCCATGTCCTGCTCCTTCCCGCCGGTGCACATGACTTGAATGTGCAGACCGGATGCTGCGCGTGTGCCCCATGCGGTGTTTTTTCCCCTTCGGTCCGGCCTCTTGAAGCGGTGGATAGCGGTGTGCACGACCCTGTTATCGATGACGGGACAAGCAGGCAGCCACGCGCTGGACGGACTCGATGAACGGTTCGACTCGTCCCACCGGGACATTGTGCGGGGACCGCTTCGGCTGACCCGGGCTCAGTGCGAGGCCCAGCGGCATGCGGTCTGGGTGGCGGTGACCGTGAGCAAGCCCGGCCAGCCCCCGAGGCAGGTGGACGGTTGCATTCGCTACTTTCCGAGCCCGCAGGTCGCACCCGGTCAACCGGTTCTCTTTTTCTTCCATGGTGATCGCGTGGAACCCGGCGGCCTGGCCGATGGCAGCTGGCGCCAGCAGATGGCGCAGGCCCAGCGCATCGAGCAGCGCTCGGGCATGCCCACGATCAGCGTGGCGCGGCCGGGGGTGTACGGCAGCACGGTGCTCAACCACCGGTATCAACGCCGCACCCACGAAGAGGTGGCGGTGGTATCGGCGGCCATCGACCGGATCAAGGCCCGTTATGGCTTGGACCGGATCAGCCTGGCCGGTCAGAGTGGCGGCGCATACCTAGCGCTGGCGATGGTGGTGTCGGGGCGCACCGACATCGATGCCGTGGCGGCCTCCGGCGCACCCGCGGCTGTGAGGGTTCGCGCCTCCCTGATCCGGCCAGACCCGACCTCCGACATCAGCACCGGACAGGACTGGCGAAATGTCTATGACCCGATGGACCACATTGCCGACGCGCGACCCGATGCGCGTCGCAAGGTGTATTTGATCGCCAACCGCGATGACCAGCGGATTCCCTACGCATCGGTGCTCGCCTTCGTGAACGCCGCCGCACGGGGCAAGCTGCCCGTGGTGCTGCTGGATGGCGCCACCGGCGGCGGCAAACAGCACCACAACCACTCACGGTTGGCTCAGCGTGTCATCCGATGGCACCGGATGGGACTGGATGATGAGCAGATCGCGCGCAAGGTGGCAGAAGGGGCCGAGTAGCTTCAGCGCGGCCACAGCGCCCAGAGCTGCAGCGGCTGCTTGAGCTTGCCAGCGAGCTGGTAGGCGGGGTCGGTCCAGCCGCCCCAGCCGGTGAAGAGGTCGGCACGCACGGCGCCGACGATGGCGCCGCCGGTGTCTTGCGCGAGCACGAGCTTCTGCTGGTTGAGCGCGCTGCCCTGCGTGGCGAGCCAGACCGGGGTGCCGTAGGGGATGCTTTGGGGATCGACGGCGATGGAGCGCCCTGGCGTGAGCGGCACGCCCTGCGCGCCGCGCGGGCCGAAGCGGGCGTCGAGTTCGCTCAGGGCTTCTTCGCGGAAGAACACGGTGCGCGGGTTGCTCCAGAGCATCTCGTTCAACCGGCGCGGGTTCTGCACGGCCCAGGTCTTGATGGCTTCCCACGAGGCTTCACGGATGGCGCCCTGGTCGAGCAGCCAGCGACCGACGCTCTGGTAGGGCTGGCCGTTGTGCGCGGCGAAGGCAACGCGCACCTGACGCTGGCGGCCGTCGGGCTCGGTGATGTCGAGCCGGCCGGAGCCCTGGATCTGCAGGATCAGCGCGTCGATGGGGTCGGCGAGCCAGGCGATGGCCTTGCCTTGCAGCGCGGCCTGGGCGGCGGGCAGGGTGTCGATGTCTTTGCGGCTGTACCAGGGCTGGCCGGCGCGCAGGCCGGCGGGCGGGGCGTAGAGTGGCGTGCGGTGGGTCGCGCTGGGCAGGCGGCTGGCGCCGAGGATGGGTTCGTAGTAGCCGGTGAGCAGGCCCTGGGGCAGGCTGCCGTCGCGTTCGATGACGCGGTAGGGCTGGAAGCGGCGCTCGATCCAAGCGCGCTGTTCGTCGGGTGTGGCGATGGCGAGCGGGCGGGCTTCGGCACAGAGGCCGGCGTGGCCGGCGACGGGTTTTTCGCAGCCGCGCAGCCAGGCGTTCCAGGCCTCAAACAGGCTGTCCTGGCCCCAGCCGGGCAGTTCGCTCCAGCGCACCGGCGTCCAGAGGCTCTTGCCGCGCTGCAGGGGGGGCGGCAGCGGGCCGGAGTCCACAGCACCGGGCGCGTCCACCGGCGCGCGCGGGGGCATGGGGACGGAAGAGCACGCCACGAGCAGGCTGCCTACAATGCAGGCCGCCAGCCGACCTCTCCAACCACCACCCCCACCGAAACGACCTGCCATGACTTTGCTGTTGCTTGAAGCGCTGGGCGCGCTGGTGTTGCTGGTGTTCATTGTGTGGTGGACCATGTTTTCCGGGCGCAAGAAGGGCGAGCTACCCGAGGATGTGCAGCGCGAGCGGGACAAGGACAGTTCGCCCAAGCCATGAGGCGCCGCGACGCGGACCGGGCGCTCACGCCTGCCGCAGGGCGTTGGCCAGCTCCACCGCCGACTTCACCCCCATCTTGTCGAACACGCGCGAGCGGTGCACCTCGACCGTGCGCACGCTGATGTTGAGCTGGTCGGCGACGAGCTTGTTGGGCAGGCCCGCGATGACGAGGTTCATGACGTCGCGCTCGCGCTCGGTGAGCGAGTTCAGCCGCTGCTGCACTTCACGCTGTGCGCGGCGCGCGGCCAGCACCTGGGCCGACTGGTTGAGCGCCTGCTCGACGCGGTCGACGAGGGCGTTGTCGGAGAACGGTTTTTCGCAGAAGTCGAAGGCGCCGCGCTTGACCGCGTCGACGGCGGTGGGCACGTCGGCATGGCCGGAGAGAAAGATCACCGGCATGACGGCCTGCCAGGGCAGGGTGAGCAGGTGTTCGAACAGCGCCAGACCGCTGGTGCCGGGCATGCGCACGTCGAGCAGCAGGCAGCAGGGCGAGCCGGGTTCGCTGTGCCAGCGCGCGATCTCGGTCAGAAAAGCGTCGGCACTGTCGTAGCCTTCGCTGAGCAGGCGACGCGTGCGCAGCAGCCAGGCCAGCGCGTCGCGCACGCCGGCGTCGTCATCGACGAGAAAGATCCGGGCGTCGGGGTGCTGGGTCATGGCGGGATGATAGAGGAGGCAGGCCAGCGCAGACCAAGGCGCTTTGGCGCGGACACGCATCACGCTGCATGAACTGACAGGTCCTTCATCCGAACGAATGTAACCAACTATTACGATGGCGCCCTTTTCAAAAGGAGTATCCATGAACCGTTTGTTGCTTGCGTTCGCCGTTGTTTCCGTTGTGGTGCTGTCGGGCTGTGCCACACCCATTCCCAAGCAGGAATTCAACGCCGAAGCATCGGCTCACATCCAGAAGGTGGCGCTCACGCGATACGAAGAACAAAAGGAAATCGGTGTGGTGGTGGTGGCCCACGCGGGCGCCAGCTTCGGTCTGATCGGCGCGGTCATCGCGGCGACCGACATGAACAACAAGACCACAAAGCTCACCGCCGCACTGGACGTGGGCAAGCTGCAGCCAGCCAACACATTCAACGACAAGCTGCAGACCGCCTTGACGGCACAGGGCTACGCCATCACCACGGTGGGTCTGGGTCGTGAGGCCACCGAGTCCGACGTGAAGGCCAAACTGGCCGCCCTGGGGACCAAAGACGCCAGCCTGATCGTGCGGTCCGACGCCGGCTATGTTGCTGCCGGCTCCTCGTCGGACTATTTGCCATCGGTGAACGCTCGGGCCGAACTGCTCGATGTCAAAGGGGACAAGGTGCTGTACCGCGAATTTTTTGCCTATGGCTTCAACGGTCAGGCCGCGAAGGACACGGTGAATCTGCCCGCTGCGCCGGAGTGCCGGTTTCCCGACTTTGATGCCTTGCTGAGCCAGCCCGATCTGGCCCGCCAGTGCCTGGCGACCGGCGTGGACGCGGTGGCGCAGGCCATCGCCAACGACCTCAAGCGCTGAAGGAGGCACGATGCAAAGACGTGCTGCGCAGTGGGCATTGCTGGCCTGTCTCGCCGTTGGCTCAACGTCCCGGGCCGATGAGATGGTGACCGTTGCGGCGGCGCTCATGCCGCTGCAGTCGGTTGCCCAGCGGCAGACATTGCCGCTGGAGCCCCAAGCCTTCGAGCTCGACGACCAGTCGCCAACGCACGACTTCGGACAAGGTCCGCAGCCCTATGTGCTGGTCGAACTTCCGCCATACCAGGAACCGTACGAGGTGCGGGTCTGGAACGAACCCAAGGCCAATGGCGCCCGATCGGCGGATCAACACACGCGCATCGTGCCGCGGATCTTCACATTGAAGGCGGACTTTTCAGTGGCCCGCTCGTACAGCGGCTCTCAACTGCGGGACCGCAATGGTTCGCAGGAAAAGACCGTGTTCATGAACCCGCCAAACCAGGAAGAGCGCTTCATCCTGGTCTTTGGCGACAAGAACGCCCAGCCTGCCGAGCTGGTGCGCTCCGAAGGGAAGACCGTGTTCGTGGGCACCGGCTTCTTCATGGACGGCTCGGACAACCGGTACACGCTGCACCCCTTCGACAAGGGCACGCTGCACATGGAAGTGCGCGGACTCAAGCCGCCGGCAAGGTGAAACGGAACACAGTACCCCTGGGCAACGCGGGCTCGTGGGTGAGCGCGCCGCCGTGCTGCTCGATCACGGTGCGGCAAAGGCTCAGACCCAGGCCCATGCCTTCGGCTTTGGTGGTGAAGAAGGGGGTGAAGAGCTGCTGGCGCACCGCTTCGCTCAGGCCGTGGCCGTGGTCGGTGACGGCGAATTCGACCCAGACTTTGCGCGGCCGGCTGCCGCTGGCGGCGGCTTCTTCATCGTCGTCGCTGGCGATCAGGCGCGTGCGGCTGACCGCCAGCGTGAGCACGCGCAGGCCGGAGGCGGCTGGCGGGTCGTCGGGCGGCATGGCCTGCACGCCGTTGCGCGCGAGGTTGAGCAGCACCTGCTCGACCATGGTGCGGTCGCACAGCACGGGCGGGCAGCCCGGGGTGATCTGGGTCTGCACGCGGATGCCCTGCTTCTTGGCCTGCAGGTCGAGCAGGGGCAGGATGGCGTCGATCAGGCTGGCGGGCGCGACGGCTTCACGCACCTGTTCGCGGCGGCGCACGAAGTCGGCCACGCTCTTGATGACGCGCCCGGCGCGCTCGGCCTGTTCGCCGATGCGCTGCATGGCCTGGCGCAGCTCGCCCTGCGGCAGGGCGGGCCCGTGGGCTTCGGGAGGTTCGTCGAGCAGGTTGAGCGTGCCGCTGGCGTAGCTGGCGATGGCCGCGAGCGGCTGGTTGAGTTCGTGGCTGAGCAGCGAGGCCATTTCGCCCACGGTGGCGAGGCGTGCGGTGGCCTGCAGGCGTTCCTGCGAGGCGCGGTTGAGCTCCTCCACGCGGCGTTGCTCGGTCAGGTCGAGGATGGCGCTCATGTAGCCGGTCTGGCTGCCCTGGGCGTCGATCAGAGGCGCTTCGATGATCAGCACCGGAAAGCGCGTGCCATCGCTGCGCTGGAACACCGACTCGTAGCCCTCGCGCGGCAGCGTCTGCCCGGCCAGGCGCACGGCCATGCGCTGCTGGTATTCGTCGACCAGCTCGGGTGGCCACCAGGGCGCGGGCAGGCCGGTGCCGATGAGTTGCTCGGGCGGCAAGCCGACCATCTGGCAGAAGGCGGGGTTGACGTAGGTGATGCGCCCGCTCATGTCGCGCGCACGCAGGCCGGTGACGAGGGAGTTTTCCATCGCCTTGCGAAAGGCCAGGGCGTCGCCGAGTTCGTGTTCGGCGCGCTGGCGCAGGCGCATGTCGCGCCCGAGCAGGCCGAGCACGGCGAGCAGGGCCAGCGAGAGCGCACCGACCACGGCGGTGAGCACGTTGGGCAGCAGACCGAAGGCCGCGCCGGTGCCCAGGCGCGGGCTCTCCAGGCGCAGCACCAGGGTGTGGCCGGGCAGGTCGAGCAGGGCGCGCGCGGTCTGGGTGCGGCGGCTGCCGGTGACGCTGCTGTGCAGCGCGAGGCGGGTGCCGTCGGTGTCGACGAAGGCCAGCCCGCGCCCGCGCAGCAGGGTCCTGTTGCCCAGCTCGGCGAGCAGGCCGGGCAGGGAGTAGGTGACGACGAGGAAGCCCGCGGGCTTGCCGTTGCGCACGACGGGCAGGCACATGTCCATGAGCTCCAGGCCGAGACCGCCGTTCATGGGCCAGAAATAGCTCGGGGAGTACGAGGGGCCGGAGCTGCGCTGGGCGTTGTCGCAGGCCTGGCGCATGTCGGGCAGGGCCTGGGAGCGGTCGAGGTAGCTGAAGAGGTCGGCGAGGTAGGGCGTGTCGCGGTGGGCGATGAGTGCGCGGCTGTTGTCACGCCACTCCAGGCGCACCATCTCGCGGTGCTCGGCCAGCACCTCGCCGGCCGGCGCCGTCCAGGCGCCGGGGCTGGCCGCGATGCTGTAGAGC
The DNA here is from genome assembly GCA_002842215.1 of Betaproteobacteria bacterium HGW-Betaproteobacteria-9. Taxonomy (GTDB): domain Bacteria; phylum Pseudomonadota; class Gammaproteobacteria; order Burkholderiales; family Burkholderiaceae_C; genus Hydrogenophaga. Next base: position 67,368 of record PHCC01000011.1, read on the forward strand.
GATTGCAGGGTCTGCACGTTGCGCACCAGGGCGCTGCGGATGTCGCTGCTGAGGGCTTCGGCGTCGGCTTCGAGCGCGGACTGGTCGCGCACCTCTTCGTATTCGGCGGCCAGAAAGACCAGCACACCCAGCAGGGCCAGCACCAGCAGCAGCAAGGCCGCCCACAGCAGCCGGCGGCGCGGGCGCAAGCCGCTGCCTGCGGACGGCACCGGGGGAACAACGGTATCGGGAACAGTCACGGTGGCGCGAGGTGGCCCAGCCAGCACACACCGAAGAACCGGCTTCGCCGGGCCAAAGGTGTGGTCCCCCTGGGGGGAAGCCGCGCAGCGGCGCAGGGGGGAGACAGTTTCACAGGCGTCTGTGTTGTAGCGCTGGCAGCTGTTCGCGCACGCTGTGCAGACGCGCCATGTCCAGGTCGGCGAGCACGACGCCGGGGCCTTCGGCCTGCATCGCCATGACCTGGCCCCAGGGGTCGATGACCATGCTGTGGCCCCAGGTGCGGCGGCCGTTTTCGTGGTTGCCGCCCTGGGCGCTGGCGATGACGTAGGCCTGGTTTTCGATGGCGCGCGCGCGCAGCAGGACTTCCCAGTGGGCCTGGCCGGTGGTGTGGGTGAAGGCGGCGGGCACGAGCAGCAGGTCGGCCGCGAGCATGCGGTAGAGCTCACCGAAGCGCAGGTCGTAGCAGACGCTCATGCCGACGCGCCAGCTCTGGCCCTGACGCGAGGGACAGTCGAAGACGGTGGGGGTTTCGCCCGCGCGCAGCACGCTGGCCTCGTCGTAGCTCTCGCGGCCGTTGTCGTAGCGGAAGAGGTGGATCTTGTCGTAGCGGCTGACGCATTCGCCCTTGGGCGAATAGACCAGCGAGGCGTTGGCGGCGTGGGTGGGGTCGTCGGTGGCCATGGGCAGGGTGCCGCCGACGATCCACAGCTTGAGTTCACGCGCGGTGTCGGACAGAAAGTCCTGCACCGTGCCCAGGCCCGGGGTTTCGGCCAGCAGCAGCTTGTCGGCGTCGTTCTGACCCATGAAGCAGAAGTACTCGGGCAACACGGCCAGCTCGGCACCGCAATGGGCGGCCTGGTCCAGCAGGGCGCGCGCTGCGCTGAGGTTGGCGTCGAGGCTGATGCCCGAGACCATCTGGATGGCGGCGACTTTCATGAGAACTCCTTTTTTTGAACCCAGCTACACATCTGTTTGTACCGCAGTAACAGAAACCAGTCGCGCATCCGGCGCAAGTGCCCCAACCCAGAACGCCGCGGAACCGGCTTTGCCGGGCCGCCAGCGTTGCCCCCGGGGGGGTGACGGCCGCAGGCCGGCGCGGGGGGGTCACTTCTTTTCCAGTTTTTCGACTTGCGGATCAGCCCAGCTGCCCGTGATGTGGAACTGCTGCGTGGTGGCACTCTGCAGCGGTTGGCGCAGCAGGAACTGGGCCAGGAAAGTGCCCAGCCCGACGGCGGGGTTGATGGCGGTGGCGATCAAGGCGGCGGTGCCGGCGTTGATTTCGGGCACGACGACGACCTTGAGGTCCTGCTGCTCGCGCGCGATGTCGGCGCTGCCTTCCATCAGCACGGCGGCGTTGATGCCCTTCATCTGCAGGTTGTTGGTGCGGGCCACGCCCTGCTCGATCGAGGCGTCGCCACGCACGAAGTCGAACGCAAAGCCTTCGGAAAACACATCGCGGAAATCGAGCACCAGGCGGCGCGGCAGCGCCTGCAGGCTGAGCACGCCGAGCAGCTTGGCGGCGCCGGGTTCGACCTTGAGGAACTGGCCGCTCTGCACGTCGGCCTTGAGCTGGCCGGAGAGGCTGGGGTAGTCCAGCGTCATGGGCGAGCCGACCCAGGCGATGTGGCCGCCGATCTGGCCCTTGCCGCCACGCACGACGCCCGCGCGGCCAAAGCGCGTGAGCAGCAGGCCGGCGTCCTGGATGTCGAGCTTGAAGTTGAGCGCGGTGCGCCGCACGGTGCCCGCGCTGTTGTCGGGCAGGGCCCAGCTGCCGGTGGCGGAGAGCTGGGCTTCGGGGGTGTCGATGTTGAGCTTGGTGAGCTGCCATTCGCGGGTGCGCGCCGCGGTACCGCGGTTCTGGGCCACGATCTCCACGCGGGAGAGCCGCCGGTTGGAGAGCACGAGGTCTTCGATCGCGATGTCCAGCGCGGGCATGCTGGTGGGCTGCTGCAGCAGTTGTTCGACGTCGGCGGCGGCGGCCGGTGCGAGCTTGAGATGGGCCAGGCGCGCGTAGATGTTGCCGGCGTTGTTGTCGACCGGCTGGCGGTATTCGATATAGCCGTTGAGTTCGTCGGCGTCGACGTTGGCGCGCCACTGGCTGCCTTCGCGCGAACCGCCGACCACCACGTTGGTGAAGCCGCGCCCGCTGACCACGAGCTGGCCGGCGCGCACCGCCAGGCTCGACGGCAGGTAGCCCAGGCTGGCGCTGTCGGCGGCGCCGGGCGACTGCACGCTGGCGCGCACGTCGGTGCCGGTGGTGGCGGTGAAGACCCGTTCCCAGGCGTCGGCGTCGATGCGCTGGAAGCGGATGTTGGCCTGCACACCGGTGGCCGGCTGGGTGACGGTTTCGCCGGCGTCGAGCCCGGCGGCCATGCTGCCGCGCAGCACGCGCGGTTCGCCGGCGGTGATGTCGCGCTCGTAGCGCAGGTCGGCCAGCGGCTGACCCGGCGGGCCGAGGGTGACGGCCAGGCTGTCGGTGCGCGCGACTTCGCCCGAGGGATCGGCCAGCACCGAGAGCACCCGGTTCTCGTAGCGCAGCGGCAGGCTGTCGGCGGCGGCCTTGGCCAGCGGCGCGGGCAGGTTGATGGCCAGGCCCTGCAGGGTGCTGGTGACCACGAGCTCGGGCACGCCGGCGCGGAAGCCGAGTTCGGCGCTGTAGCTGGCGTTGCCGCTGGCCTGGCCAAACAGGCGCGAGACAAAGCCCAGCCCGCCTTCGCTCAGGCCCTGGGCGCTGGCGCTGCCCTGGCCGCGGAACTGGATGCGCGGCGTTCCCCGGGCCACGGGCACCATGCCGCCATCAAAGCGGAGATCGCCACCGTAGACGCGGGCCTGGGCGCCGGCGATGCTGAAGCCGGTTTCGCTGAAGCTCAGACGCCCGGTGGTGCGCCCGAGCAGCGGGGCATCGGGCGTGATCTGCAGGTCGTTGCCGGCGAACTGCACGTTGCCCTGCACGGTGGTCTTGTCGACGTGTTCCAGCGGCAGCTGGAGCTTGAACTGCACCTGGGCCGGGCCGTTGATGGTGGCGCGCTCCAGCGCCTGGCCGGTGAAGCCGTTGACCGGCGAGCTGCGCACGAAGCCCAGCACCTCGGTGGCCGGGCCCTGGGCGCTGGCGGACACGGTGAGCACGGGGGCGCGGACCAGATCGGCGATGGCCACTTCGGCCTGGCTCAGGCGCACGCCGGGCGCGCCGTCGAGCCCGGCGTCGAGCTGGCTCAGGCGCAAGGCGGCGCGGTCGAGCACGAGCTGGCCGTTGACGCCTTTGAGGGCGGGCCAGGCAGGGTCGCCCTCGCTCTGCAAGAAGGACGGCACGTAGGCGAAATCAACCGCCTTGAGTTGGGCGGTGATGCGGAATTCACCGCGCGCACCGGGCTGGTTGAAGGGCACGTCCCAGAGGTCGCCCTGGATGCGGAAGTCAACCGGGCCGACCACTCCGCCTTGGACGGCGTCGCGCACGTAGCGCTGCGCGTCCGGGCCGACCACCAGCGGCAGGTAGCGGTGCACGCGGGTGGCTTCGCCGCGGGTGAGGCGGGCGGTGAGGTCGAGCACGCCGGGGAAGCGCGCGTCCGAGGGGCTGGTGGCGGGGTTGCTGGTGTGCCAGTGCACGCTGGCCGTGCCTTCGGCGTCGGCGTTGGCCAGGCGCACCTTGTCCAGCCAGGCGTCGATGCGCTCGCCGGCGACGCGCCAGCGGGCCTCGGCCGCGAACCGGGTGAGCGGGATGCGCACCTCTTCAAACACGCCGGGCAGGTCGACCGAGCCGTCGGCGATCTGGAGACGCGCCTGGCCGCCGTCCTGGTTGAGCTCGACATCGGCGGTGAGGCCCTGGACGCCGGGCCGCCCGGGCAGTGGGCGCTGGCCGCCCACCGGGGCACGCGCCTCACCCGCCAGCGCGAGACCGAGCACGCGGCCTTTGGCGCGGTAGCGCTCGGGGCGCCAGGCGGCAGACGCGTCGCCGCTGCCCGCTTCGGCGCCGGCCGGTGCCACGCCTTCCCAGCTGGCGTCGAGGGCTTCGATGCGGCCAGCGGGCTGCAGGTTGGCCAGCAGGGTGCGGCTGGCTTCGGGCAGGGGCAGACGCGTGGCGACGGCGGCCAGCGCGGCCAACTCGATGCGGTCGGCGTTCAGACTGGTGTTGGCGGGCTGGTTGCCGCGCGGTGCCTGGTGGCGCAGCCGCAGTTGACCGCCCGGCCAGTCTTCGCCACCCTGGGTGCGAAAGCGCAGGTTGTCGCTGGCGATCTCGAAACCGGCGTCGTTCCATTGGGCACTCAGGCGGCCGTGCAGATCGGCCAGCGCGAGTTCGGGCAGCTTCGGCCCGAGCCGGGTGGCCACGTCCTGCAGCGCCAGGTCGGTGATGACGCCGGTGATGCGGCCCTTGGCGACATCGGCCCAGGCGCGCACGGCGCCCTGGCCGGAACGCACGTCGACCTGCCAGGCCGAGAGGTCGAGGTAGCCGCGCAGGCGCGAGACGTCGGCCTTGGGGAAGTCGGCGTAGAGTTCGCCGCTCCAGCTGTGCCAGGGCGTGGTTTCGCTGCCGCCGCGGATGAGGTCGAGCAGCGGCTCGCGCAGGCGGCCGCGCAGGCTGAAACGGTCGCCCCATTCGGAGCTCGGGGTGGCGTCGAGGCGGAACTGGTGGTTGCGGCCCCCGTTGCGGGCCACGAAATCGAGGGCCGTCAGGACCAGCGGCGGCTGCGCGCGCAGGTCGTCGGTCCAGCGCACGACACCATTCTGGATCACGAACTCGGTCTGGGCGAAGAACCAGTCGGCGGCGGCGTTGTCGTCCGGCGCGGGCCCGGAGAAGTCCAGGCCGGCGACTTCGATGCGGCCTTCGGCGGTGCGCCGCACGTCGAGCACGGGCGAGGCGATCACCAGCTGTTCGAAGCCCAGGCGCCAGAGCGAAGGGACCGACACCGCGGCCTGCACGCTGGGCAGGTGCAGGGCCTCGCGCCCCGCCGGGTCGAAGAGCCGGACATCGGTGAGCTCGAAGGCCGGCACCAGGCTGGGCAGGAATCCGGCGCTCCCGCCGTCGCCCGCTCCCGCCGTCCGGGCGCGGATGGCGCCGACCTTCACGGGTACCCCCACAGCCCGGGTGGCCCAGCTTTCCAGCTCAGGGCGCCAGTCGTTGATTCGCGGCACAATCCACAAATGCAAGGCGCCGACAGTGAGCGCAAACAGGCCCCAGGCGGCCAGCACCATCCACAACAGAAGCCGCGCGGTCACTGAAAGGGTTTGTTGGGGTGTTCTCGTGGCAGACGCGAGAGATGCCGGGCTTTGATTCATATCCACTGCAAATTATGACGGCCAGCCCCAACATCGGTTCCCCAGCACTCGATTCCGCCTTGTCAACAAATGTGCCACCGGTCGCACCCTGCATGGATGCCCTGACGCAGGCCCACCGCGCGGCCGCCTATTCCCGCTTCGCGCAGCGCGTGCGCAGGCGCTATGCCAGCGAGCTGGACTGCCTGCCACCGGGTGCCCCGGTCCACGCCAGCATGCAGGCCTGCCTGGCGCAATTGCTGGAGCGCGGTCTGGCCATGCCCGCGGCCTTGCGCGTGTTGCGCCAGCTGGTGCTGGAGCGCCTGGTGGTGCTCGACTGCGAGCAGGACGCCCCGCTCCAGGTGGTGACCCGCGCGGTCACCGAACTGGCCGAACTCGCGCTCGACGCCGCCTGCACCCTGGCCTTCGCCGAGCTGGACGGGCTGTATGGCGCGCCGCTGGCCGAGGCGGGCCAACGGGCTCAACTCTGGGTGATCGGCATGGGCAAGCTCGGCGCGCGCGAACTCAACGTGTCGAGCGACATCGATCTGATCTATGTCTACGACCACGATGGCGAAACCGCCGGCAACGAGCTGGGGCGCAACCGCATCAGCAACCATGAGTATTTCGGCAAGGCCGTCAAACACATCTACAACACGGTGGGTGAGACCACCGAACACGGCAATGTGTTCCGCGTCGACCTGGCCTTGCGGCCCAACGGCAACTCGGGGCCGAGCGCGGTGTCGCTGGGGGCGCTGGAAGAGTATTTCCTGGTGCAGGGCCGCGAGTGGGAGCGGTTTGCCTGGCTCAAAAGCCGGGTGATCGCGCCGGCCGCCTGCGTGCAGGACAAGAGCGCGAGTGCCTTGCGCGGCGCGGTGCTGCCTTTCGTGTTCCGCAAGTACCTGGACTACAACGTCTTCGATTCACTGCGCAGCCTGCACCGCCAGATCCGCGAGCACGCGTCCAAGCGCGCCGCGGGCAACCCCGGTCGCGCCAACGACGTCAAGCTCTCGCGCGGCGGCATCCGCGAGATCGAGTTCACCGTGCAGCTGCTGCAGGTGGTGCGCGGCGGCCAGTTCCCCGAGCTGCGCACGCGCCCGACGCTGGACGCGCTGCAGCGCCTGTGCAAGGCCAACCTGATGCCCCCGGCCACGGCCGAGGCGCTGGCCACGGCCTACGACTTTCTGCGCCGGGTGGAACACCGCATCCAGTACCTGGACGACCAGCAGACCCACGTGATGCCCACGCGCGACGACGACCTGGCCTGGCTCGCCGCCACCATGGGCTGCGCCACGGTGTGCGAGTTCCTGCGCACGCTGGACGCGCACCGCGAAACCGTGGCGCAGGAGTTCGACATCCTGCTCGGCGGCACGGCCGGCGGCGGCTGCAACGGCGCGGGCTGCAACGGCAAGAACGGCGCCACCCGCAGCGCGGTCGACAGCCTGCAGAGCGTGTTGCCGCAACTGCCCGAGGCCTTTGCCGCCAAGGTGGCGCAATGGTGTGAACACCCGCGCGTGCTGGCGTTGCGCGAAGACGCCCGCAAGCGCCTGGTGCGCCTGGTGGAGCGCACCGGCGCCTGGCTGGAAGAGGGCCGCGTCAACGAGCAGGCGGCGCTGCGCCTGGCGGACTGGATCGAGCCTCTGCTGCGCCGCGAGAGTTACCTGGCGCTGCTGCAAGAACGGCCGTCGGTGCACGAGCGGCTGCTGCGCCTGCTGGGCGCGGCCAAGTGGCCGGCGCGCTACCTGCTGAAACACCCAGGCGTGATCGACGAACTGGCGAGCCAGCAGCTGCTGACCGACCGCTTCGATGCGGTGCAGTTCGAGGCCGAACTGGAAAACCGCCGCGACGCGCTGCGGTCCACCGACGAAGACGACGAAGAAGCCCTGCTCAACCTCCTGCGCCGGGCGCACCACGCCGAGGTGTTCCGCACGCTGGCGCGCGATCTGGAAGGCGTGCTCACCGTGGAGCAGGTGGCCGACGACCTCTCGGCCCTGGCCGACACGATGCTGCGCGTGACGGCGCGCTGGTGCTGGGGCCGCCTGAAGAACCGCCACCGCGAAGAACCAGCCTTTGCCATCATTGGCTACGGCAAGCTTGGCGGCAAGGAGCTGGGCTATGGCAGCGACCTCGACATCGTCTTCGTCTATGAAGACGAGGACGAGAACGCCGGCGAGATCTACGCCGCCTTCGTGCGCAAGCTGATCAACTGGATGACGGTCAAGACCGGCGAGGGCGACCTGTTCGAGATCGACACCGCGCTGCGCCCGAACGGCAACTCGGGCATGCTCGTGACCAGCTTCACCGCCTACGCCAACTACCAGCAGCAGCGCGGCAGCAACACCGCCTGGACCTGGGAACACCAGGCCATGACCCGTGCCCGCGCGGTGCTGGGCAGTCCGGCGATGTTTGCGCGCTTCGACGCGATCCGAGAATCGGTGATCACCGCCGCGCGCGATGCGCAGGCGCTGGCGGCCGAGATCGTGGCCATGCGCGAGAAGGTGCGTGCGGCGCACCCGGTGCGCGGTGCCATGTTCGACGTCAAGCACAGCCACGGCGGCATGGTGGACGTGGAGTTCGTGGTGCAGTTTCTGGTGCTCTCGCAGTCGCGCGCCCACCCCGAGTTGCGCCTCAACACCGGCAACATCCATCTGCTGCAGCGCGCCGAAGCGGTGGGTCTGCTGCGGCCGGGCATGGGCCAGGCGGCGGCGGACGCCTACCGCGTGCTGCGCCAGATCCAGCACCGCGCCCGGCTCGATGAAGCGCCCACGCAGGTCGACGCCGCGATGGTGGCGTCGGAATCGGCGGCGGTACAGGCGCTCTGGCAACACGTGCTGGGCACGCCCGGCGCATGAAACGCTCAGGCAGCTGGCTGCTGCTGTGCGCGCTGCACGCGGTGGCCAGCATGTTGCTGTGGTGGGCGCGCGAGGGCGTTGTGGACGTCTTCATCTGGCGCGCCGATGGCTGGACCGCCCAGCCCTGGACGCTGTGGACCAGCGCCTGGGTGCACCTGAACACCCCGCAACTGATCTTCAACCAGATCGCGCTGGGCGCGCTGACCGCGTTCGCCTGGGTGGTCCGGCCCAACTGGACCTGCACGCTGGCCTGGCTGCTGGCCTGGCCACTGGGGCAGCTGAGCCTGTTGTGGTGGCCACAGATCGGCTACGCGGTGGGCCTGTCGGGCGTGCTGCACGCGGGCGTCGCGGTGCTGGCGGTGCAGCTGCTGCGCCGGTGCATACCGATCCCGAAAGCGAAACGCTGGGGCGGTCTGCTGGCGCTGGTGCTGCTGGGCAAGCTGCTGCTGGAGCGCGGCTGGGCGTACCCGGTGGTGTGGGACGGCGCCAATGAGATGTCGGTGGTGCAGGCGGGCCATCTGAGCGCCGCGGCCTGGGGGCTGCTGCTCGGCCTGGCCGCGACCTGGGGTCCGTTCTGGCGGCTCGCCGGTCTGCCCCCGGCGCCCAGCGCCGCGGGTCGCTGATCCATCGGCCTGCGCACACCCCCTTCAAGGGGCTCCAACTGAAACCATGCTGCTTTCATGGTCATAGAGAAAAATCTTTCGGACAAATAGTGACTGATCGGTCACAATAGAAACGTTGAAGTTCAAATAAAGAACTCCACGACTTATTCGACCACCGATCACACCGCCGGAAGAACCATGCACACACGGTTACGGAACTTTTTTCAACCGCCGGTCCTCCATACCACCATGGCTGTGCGCAAGCTTGCGCGACCGACAGCCCACGTTTTTGCACTGCGAAGCCTTCCGGACGCGTGTCCGGATGCAATCCCGAGGCGGAACTCCTCCTCCTCCCTCCCTCCCTCCTTCGTTTCGGGGCGCTTCGCAGGCCTTTGTTTTCCGGCCCCTCGGGCCGTGGGGGTCTGAGCCGTGTACGCCGACCCCCTCGCGTCGATCTTCGGCGGCCATGCCCGCCCACCGCTGCACCGGGTTGCCATCGTGGGCTCCGGCATCTCGGGCCTGGCCGCGGCCCACACCCTGGCCGGTCTGGCCGACATCACTCTGTTCGAAGCAGGCGCCTATTTCGGCGGTCACACCCACACGGTCGACATGACCCTACCCGACCCGCAGGGCCAGGCCGTCACCTTCGGCGTGGACACCGGTTTCCTGGTGCTCAACGAACGCACCTACCCCAACCTGCTGGCGCTGTTCGCGCAGCTCGGGGTACCGACGGCCCCATCGGACATGTCCTTCTCGGTGCAGGCGCCGGGCGCCGCACCCGGTGGTGGCGCGCTCGAATGGAGCGGCTCCAGCCTGGCGACCGTGTTCGCGCAGCGGCGCAACCTCGGCAACCCGCGTTTCTGGCGCATGCTGGCCGACATCGTGCGCTTCAACCGCGTGTGCACGAAGCTGGCGCAGCGCGGCGAAGACCTGGCACCCGACAGCCCGCTGCTGCAGCCGCTGGGCGACTTCCTGCGCGCACAGCGCTTCTCCGACGAATTCCGTGACTGGTACTTCCTGCCCATGATGGGCTGCATCTGGAGCTGCCCGACGGACCAGATGCTGCAGTTCCCGGTGGCGACCATGGTGCGCTTCTGCCACAACCACGGCCTGATCCAGATCACCAACCGCCCGCAGTGGCACACCGTGGCCGGCGGCGCGCGGCAGTACGTGGAGAAGATCGTGGCCGGCATCGCCGACAAGCGCCTGAACGCGCCGGTGCAGCAGGTGCTGCGCGACGCCGACGGCGTGCGCGTGGTGACCGAAGGCCGGGTCGAACGCTTCGACGCCATCGTGATGGCCTGCCACAGCGACCAGGCGCTAGCCATCCTGGGCGACGCCGCCTCGCCGGACGAACGCGCCGTGCTCGGCGCCATCCGCTACCAGCCCAACCGCGCCGTGCTGCACACCGACGCATCCGTGCTGCCCGGCGAACGCAAGGCCTGGGCGGCCTGGAACTACGAGCGCGCGCCAAGCACCGACAGGGAATCCGCCCAGGTCTGCCTGCACTACTGGCTCAACCAGCTGCAGCCGCTGCCGGTGCAGCAGCCGGTGGTGGTGTCGCTCAACCCGCAGCGCGCCATCGATCCGGCACTGGTGCATGGGGAATTCGAATACGCCCACCCGGTGTTCGACCTCGCCGCCATCCGCGCGCAGGCACGGATGCCCGCGCTGCAGGGCCGGCAGCACACGTATTTCGCCGGTGCCTGGATGGGTTACGGCTTCCACGAAGACGGCCTGAAAGCCGGGCTACACGCGGCCCGTGCGCTGATCGACGCGCACCTGCTGGAGCCCGCCAGCAGCCAAGCCGCCGCCCGCCGCGCCGCGCTGCCCGGGGTGTTTGCGTGAACACCGTGCGCAACACGCCTTTCCAGCCGCCACAGATCGGCTTTGGCCAGGTGCACCACACGCGCCACCGGCCGAAGCGCCACGCCTTCGCCTACCCGACCTACTTCCTGATGCTGCCCATGCGCAGCCTGCGCGCGCACGGCAACGGCGCACTCGCGCGCAACCGCCGCGCCGCGCTCGCTTTCCACGACACCGACCACGGCGACGGCCGCAGCGACAGCCTGGCCTGGCTCGACGAACTGCTGCAGCAACACGGTATCGACGATGCCGCCGGTGAAGTCTGGCTGCACACCTACCCGCGCGTCTTCGGCTACAGCTTCAAACCGGTGAGCTTCTGGTACGCCCACCGCGCCGACGGCTCGTTGCTCGCCGTGGTGGCCGAGGTCAACAACACCTTCGGCGAACGCCACTGCTACCTGCTGGAAAACCCAACCTACGGCGTGCCCTGCACGGCGGACAAGGTGTTCCACGTCTCACCCTTTTGCCCGGTGCGTGGCCAGTACCGCTTCGTCTTCATGCGTTGCACCGTCGACGGACAAGACCGCACCGTGGCGCGCATCGACTACTTCGACGCGCCCGGCGAACCGGTGCTGATCAACACCAGCGTCAGCGGCCAGCTGCAAGCGCTGGATGCGCAGAGCGTGCGCCGCGCGCTCTGGCGCTACCCGGCCATGACCTTCGGCGTGATCGCACGCATCCACTGGCAGGCCTTGCGCCTGTGGATCAAGCGCGCGCCCTTCTTCCGCCAGCCCGAACCACCGCGCGACTTCGTCACCGCGGGGGATGCCCCACCGCCCGCCCTCTGATCCATCACCGCTGCCCACCGCCGCCATGAACAGCACCACCGCCCCCAACGCCGGTTTCGCCCTGCCCCGCAACGCCCCGGCCGCCGCCCGCAGCACGCTGCAACTGCTGCAGCGCCTGCGCCACGGCAGCCTCACGCTGCAACTGCCCGATGGTTCGGTGCAGCGCTTCGGCCATGGCGGGGGTATCCACGCCAGCCTGTCTCTTCACAGCTGGGCCGTGTTCGGCGCGGCTCTGAAATCGGGCGACATCGGCTTTGCCGAGAGCTACATCGCAGGCGACTGGCACACGCCCAACCTCACCGACCTGCTGCGCCTCTTCATCGCCAACCGGCGCGACATCGAAGACGTGATCTACGGCTCCTGGTTCGGGCGGCTCGCCTACTGGGTGAAACACAAGCTCAACCACAACTCCAGGACCAACAGCCGCAAGAACATCCACGCCCACTACGACCTTGGGAACGCCTTCTACGAACTCTGGCTCGACGGCACGATGAACTACTCGTCGGCCCTGTTCGAAACACCCGATCAGGACATGGTGGCGGCGCAACACGCCAAGGTGCGGCGCGCGCTCAGCATGGCCGGCGTGCAAGCTGGCGACCGCGTGCTGGAGATCGGTTGCGGCTGGGGCGCGCTGGCCGAGATGGCGACCACCGAATTCGGCGCCTCGATCACCGGCGTGACCCTGTCCACCGAGCAACTGGCGTTTGCGCAGCAGCGCATGGAGCGGCTGGGCACGTCGTCCCGTGCCGATCTGCGCTTGCAGGACTACCGCGACATCAACGACGGCCCCTTTGATGCCATCTGCTCGATCGAAATGGTCGAGGCCGTGGGCCGCGAGTACTGGCCGACCTACTTCCAGTCGGTCGCGCGCCTGCTCAAACCCGGCGGCCGCGCCTGCGTCCAGAGCATCGTCATCGCCGACGAACATTTCGACCGCTACATCCAGGGCACCGACTTCATCCAGCAGTACATCTTTCCCGGTGGCTGCCTGCCGTGCCCGCGCGCGTTTCGCGCCGAGGCCCAGCGCGCCGGGCTGGAGGTGGTGGACCAGTTCGCCTTTGGCCCCGACTACGCGCGCACCCTGCAGATCTGGCGGGACGCCTTCCTGCACCAGCAACAGCGCGTGTTGCAGCTCGGTTTCGACCAGCGCTTCCTGCGCATCTGGGAGTTCTACCTCGCCTACTGCGAAGCGGCGTTCGCCGAGGGCAGCGTCGACGTCGTGCAGTTCACGCTGCGCAAACCCGCCTGACCGCCCGATCACCGGAGATCGCCATGAACGCCCATCGCTGGTGGCCCCGCCGCCCGAACGCACGAGCCCTCTGTCTGGCGCTGGCGCTGGCCGGTGCGCCCGGCGCAGCGCTGCTCGCCAACACGCCGGAACCCACGGTGGATGCGGCCCTCAAGGAGCACCGGGCGGTGGGCCAGGCGCGGCTGCGGGTGTGGGGCTTCGAGGTCTACGACGCCAGCCTGTGGACCACGCCGGGCTTTGACGCACAGCGCTACGCCGAGCACCGCTTCGGCCTGGAGCTGAGCTACCTGCGCCCCTTCAAGGGGCGCGACATCGCCGAACGTTCGATCGACGAAATGCGCGGCCTTGCCAGCGTCAGCCCGGCGCAGGCCACCCAGTGGCTGGCGGCCATGAGCGCGCTGTTTCCCGATGTGCAGCGCGGCGACCGCATCACCGGCGTGCACGTACCGGGCAGCGGCGCGCGCTTCTACCTGAACGGCCAATGGCGCGGCGAGATCGCCGACGCCGCTTTCGCCCGCCTGTTCTTCGGCATCTGGTTGTCGCCCAGGACTTCGCAACCGCGCATGCGCGAAACCCTGCTGCAACCACTGGCCCAGGTGCGCCAGCCATGAGCGACATGGCGCCCGCCACCGAGCCCGCCGCGCGCTTCACCGCGCCCGGTGGCTGGCGACCCGGCCTGGGCTACGGGCTGCTGGGCCTGCCGCTGGCGTTCGTGGCGCTGCCGCTGTACGTCATCCTGCCCAACCACTACGCCCGCGAGTTCGCCGCGCCGCTGGCCGCACTGGGTGCCGTGCTGCTCGGGGCGCGCCTGATCGACGCCGTGCTCGACCCCTGGATCGGCCGCTGGTGCGACCGCCTCTTTGCGCGCTCCACCCGCGCGGTGCTGGGCGCTGCGGCGCTGGCCGCCGTGGTGCTGGCGCTGGGGCTGTGGGGCCTGCTGTTTCCGCCGGCCGCCGTGCTCGATCAAGGCATGGCCGCCCTGCTGGGTTGGGCCGGCGGCGTGATGGCCATCACCTACACCGCGTTCAGCGTCGTGAGTGTGGCGCACCAGGCCTGGGGCGCACGGCTGGGCGGCAACGAAGCGCAACGCAGCCGGGTGGTGGCCTGGCGCGAGGGGCTGGCGCTGCTGGGCGTCTTGCTCGCCGCGGTGCTGCCCGGCACACTGGGGCTGGGCGCCACGGTGGCCAGTTTCGCCGTGCTGCTGGCGCTGGGCTGCTGGGTCTGGAGCCGCTCCGTCGGGCCCGTGATGACACCATCCAGCCCACCTCGCGCAGTGCCCGTCGCCGCCTTGCTGCCAGGCCGCTCGCCGCTGCGCCAGCCCGCGTTCCAGAAACTGCTGGCGGTGTTCGTGCTCAACGGCACGGCGAGCGCCATCCCGGCCACGCTGGTGCTGTTCTTCGTGCAGGACCGGCTGCAGGCGCCGCCCGCGCTGGAACCGGCCTTTCTGGCCACCTATTTCCTGTTTGCCGCGCTCTCGCTGCCGCTGTGGGTGCGCGCGGTGGCCCGGTTCGGACTGGCACGCACCTGGCTCGCGGGCATGGCGCTGGCGGTCGCGGTGTTCGTCTGGGCCGCCACGCTGGGCGCGGGCGATGCCGTGCCGTTCCTGATCGTCTGTGCGCTCTCGGGCGTGGCGCTGGGCACCGACCTGGCCCTGCCGGGCGCCATGCTGGCCGGCGTGATCGGGCAACTGGGCGAGCGCGGCCAGCGCGAGGGGGCGTATTTCGGCTGGTGGAGTTTTGCCACCAAGCTCAATCTGGCGCTCGCCGCCGGGCTCGCCTTGCCGCTGCTGGCGGGGTTCGGCTACACGCCGGGCGCCCGTTCGCCCGAAGCCCTGCAAACCCTCACCGCGGCCTATTGCCTGCTGCCCTGTGCGCTGAAGCTCGCCGCGGGCGCGCTGCTCTACACCCTGCTCATCCGGCCAGAACGGTTGGCCGCGCCCACTTCAAACCCGTTGAAAGTCCACCCATGAAACGTCGCCTCCTGCTCACCACCGGCGTGGCCTCGCTGGCCGTGCTGACCGGCTGTGCCGGCCCGCAGATCGCGGACTTTGCGAACGACCGGCCCACACTCGACCTGCGCAGCTACTTCAACGGCACCCTCGACGCCTACGGTGTCTTCACCGACCGCTCGGGCAAGGTGGTCAAACGTTTCACCGTGGTGATGCGCTGCAGCTGGACCGGCGAAGACGGCGTGCTCGACGAAGACTTCACCTATTCCGACGGCACGACACAAAAGCGCATCTGGCGCCTGAAGCACCTGGGCAACGGCCGCTACACCGGCACAGCCGACGACGTGGTCGGCACCGCCCTGGGTGAAGCGCGCGGCAACGCCTTCCGCTGGGGCTACACGCTGGCGCTGCCGGTGGACGGCAAGGTCTGGCATGTCGAGTTCGACGACTGGATGTACCTCATGAACGACCGTGTGATGCTCAACAAGGCCAGCATGAGCAAGTTCGGCATCCACCTCGGCGAAGTCACGCTCTCCTTCATCAAGAGATGAAGCACCCCCCGCGCCGTGAGATGGCACACCCCCCGCGCCGCTTCGCGTCACCCCCCTCCGGGGGGCGGCACTGGCCGTCTGGCAAAGCCAGCCCGGCGGTGCCCCTGGGTTGGCGCTGCTTCGTGCGGGGCGGGTCGCGCTCCGGTACCCGGAAAAACACGCTTCTTGTTTCTGTCTCACCTGTCCGACCCCATGACCACCCACAGCAGCTTCGTTGAATCCAGCCCGGCGCCCGCTGGCCGCTCTGCCGTGCGGCGGCGCGGCTGGCCTCTGTTGCGCCCGTTCAACCCACCCATCACCGACTGGCGGGGCCTGCGGGTCTGGGTGATCGGCGCGTCCAGCGGCATTGGCCTGGCGACCGCCGAAGCGCTGATCGCGCGCGGGGCGGTTGTGCAGGTGTCGGCGCGCGGGGCGGCGGCGCTGGAGCGCTTGGTGGCGCAACACACCCGCAGCGGCGAGCCGCCTGCGGTGCAGGCCTGGCCGCTGGACGTGACCGACACCGTCGCCGTGGCGGCCACCGCTCGCGCGATGCTGGCGCAGGGTCCGCTCGATCTGGTGCTCTATTGCGCGGGCCACTACCGCGAGATGCGCGCCACCCACATGGATCTGGTCGACATGCAGCAGCACCTGGCCATCAACTACAGCGGCGCCCTGAACGTGCTCGACGCCGTGCTGCCCGCGCTCATCGCGCGCGGCAGCGGTCACATCAGCCTGATCAGCAGCGTGGCCGGTTTTCGCGGCCTGCCCAAGAGCCTGGCCTACGGCCCCACCAAGGCCGCGCTCACCAACCTCGCCGAAACGCTCTACCTGGATCTGGAGCCGCTCGGCCTGGGGGTGAGCGTGGTGCACCCGGGTTTTGTGCAGACACCGCTGACCGCACAAAATCACTTCAGCATGCCCGCCTTGATCACGCCCGACCTGGCCGCGAAAGCCATGCTCGACGGCTGGGCGCGCGGTGCCTTCGACATCCACTACCCCAAGCGGTTCACACGCTGGATGAAACTGCTGCGCCTGCTGCCCTACCGCGCCTATTTCCCGACCGTGCGACGCTTCACCGGGCTATAAACCCGCATGCACACCGAAGACAGCCGCACCGTCGTGGCCGGCATCACCCGCTGGTTCGAATCGCTCACGCCCGGCAACCTGGGGCAGCTGGAAGCGTTCTACAGCGCCGACGCGCGCTTCAAGGACCCGTTCAACGACGTGCGTGGCGTGCCCGCGATCACGCAGATCTTCAAACACATGTTTGTGGCGCTGCACGAGCCGCGCTTCGTCGTGACGCAGCAGATCGTGGATGGCGCGCAAGCCTTTCTGGTCTGGGAGTTCCGCTTCCGCTTCAAGCGCTTCGACACCGTGACCGAGCAGGTGATCCATGGTGGCTCACACCTGACCCTGACCGAAGACGGCCGCATCAGCGACCACCGCGACTACTGGGACGCGGCCGAGGAGCTGTACGAGAAGTTGCCGGGGCTGGGCGCGCTGATGCGCTGGCTGAAACGCAGGGCGAACCAGTGAGGTTCACGGAGCAAGTGTCTGCCGCCCCAGAATGCGGCGGAACCGGCTTTGCCGGGCCGCTCGCATTGCCCCCTTGAGGGGGTGACGCGCCCTTGGGCGCGGCGCAGGGGTGGGCCGATCCATCGCGGGGGGGTCAATCAGGCTTTGTGTCCACAAAGCTCTGACGCAACGCCAGCTTCTCGCCGAGCTTGGCCAGGTTGGGATACGGCGTTCGCCAGTCGATCGCCGGGAAGCGGAAGTCCAGGTAACCCAGCGCGCAGCCCACCGCCACATCGGACAGGCTGAAGTGGATGCCGGAGCAGAAGGGCTTCTCACCCAGCCCCTGGCTCATGGACTTGAGGGCACCCTGCACCTTGTCCATCTGGCGATCGATCCAGGCGCCGCAGCGCTGTTCTTCGCTGCGGCCGGTCCAGGTGGCTTCAAGCCGCGCCAGGATCGAAGCGTCCAGCACGCCATCGGCCAGCGCCTCCCAGGTCTTGACCTCGGCGCGCTCGCGGCCCGATGTCGGGATCAGCTTGCCCACCGGGGACAGCGTGTCCAGGTATTCGACGATCACGCGCGAGTCAAACACCGCCTCGCCGCCTTCCATGACCAGGCAAGGCACCTTGCCCAGCGGATTGGACGCGGCAATCTTCGTGTCGGCGGACCACACGTCTTCCGGCAAGAACTGGTAATCCAGCTTCTTCTCGGCCATGACGATGCGAACTTTGCGCACGTAGGGGCTGGTGATGGCGCCGATGAGTTTCATGAAGCAGGGATGTGTTGGGACGGATGACCGTGGGTCGGCCATTTTAGCGAGCGATCGCCGGCACGCAGCTGACTGGCGTGGCAGGGAAAACACCCGTTGCTGCCGGCGCTCTGGCTGACCCGTCCGCCTGACGGCGGCCCGGCGACAGGGCCGCCTCCTACAATGGCGGGATGCGCCCGACCTCCCCTTCCCCCTCTGCCTCGTCCACCCCGTCCACCTCGGCCCTGTCGCCGGTCTCCGCCCTGTCGCCGCTGGACGGCCGCTACGCCGGGCGTCTGGCCCAGCTGCGCCCCTTCATGAGCGAACAGGGCTACATGCACCGCCGCGTGCAGGTGGAAATCGCCTGGTTCATCGCCTTGTCCGACGCCGGTTTTGCCGAATTCCCCACACTCTCGCCCGGCGCCCGCACCTACCTGATGGGCCTGGTGAAGAACTTCAGTGAAGCCGACGCGGTCGCCATCAAGGACATCGAGAAGGTCACCAACCACGACGTGAAGGCCGTGGAGTACTGGATCAAATCCAAATTCGACGCCCGCCCCGAGCTGGAAAAGGCCGCCGAGTTCGTGCATTTCGCCTGCACCAGCGAAGACATCAACAACACCAGCCACGCCCTGCAACTCAAGGGCGGGCGCGACGCCGTGCTGCTGCCTGCGCTGGATGGCGTGATCACCAAGTTGCGCGAGATGGCCCACGCCTTCTCCGCGGTTCCCATGCTCAGCCGCACCCACGGCCAGACCGCCAGCCCCACCACCGTGGGCAAGGAGATCGCCAACGTCGTGGTTCGCCTGGTTGCGGCACGCGAGAAGATCGCCAGCGTCAAGCTCATGGGCAAGATGAACGGCGCGGTGGGCAACTACAACGCCCACCTGTCCGCCTGGCCCGATTTCGACTGGGAAGCCTTCAGCCGCAAGGTCATCGAGACGCCCGAGCCGCTGGGCCTGGGCCTGGCCTTCCAGCCCTACAGCATCCAGATCGAGCCGCACGACTACATGGCCGAGCTGTTCGACGCGGTGGCGCGCACCAACACCATCCTGATCGACCTGGCGCGCGACATCTGGGGTTATGTGAGCGTGGGCTACTTCAAGCAGCGCCTGAAAGCCGGCGAGATCGGTTCCTCGACCATGCCGCACAAGGTCAACCCGATCGATTTCGAGAACGCCGAAGGCAACCTGGGCCTGGCCAACGCGCTGCTCAAGCACCTGAGCGAGAAGCTGCCGATCAGCCGCTGGCAGCGCGACCTGACCGACTCCACCGTGCTGCGCAACATGGGTGTGGCCCTGGGCTACGCCGTGCTGGCCTACCACTCCATGGGCGTCGGTCTGGGCAAGCTGGAACTCAACGAAGAAGCGCTGGCCGCCGACCTGGACGCCTCCTGGGAAGTGCTGGCCGAGCCGATCCAGACCGTGATGCGGCGGTTCGGCGTGGCCGGTGCCTACGAAAAGCTCAAGGAAGTCACGCGCGGCAAGACCGTGACCGCCGAAGCCCTGCACGCGCTGATCCGCAGCTTGGAGATTCCCCCGGCCGAGAAAGACCGCCTGCTGGCCATGACGCCGGGCAGCTACGTCGGCAAAGCCACGGAACTGGCGCAGCGCGTCTGATCCCTGCGGGCCCGGGGTGGCCCGTTTTGCCCAGAATGGCGTGAAAAAATCCTCGGATCGTTCTGTTTTTGTGGTCTTTTTATGTGACCATTTGGGCTGAAAGTGCGACTTTGCTGGCAAAGTGCACCGAATGGTTGATATGGCGCAAACCGGTCAGTGACCGCGGCGCCTACAGTCCCGCGCTTGCGTCGCGCCCTCCAAAAAACCCAGAGCATTCCCCATGGCCATTGAACTGTTCAACCAAGACGGCCACGTGTGCCTGATGTTCGCGCACCTGAGCGACGAGGGCGGTGAAGCGGTGCAGGCCAACCAGTTCCTGGTGATCGATGGCCAACAGGGCGCCATCATCGACCCCGGCGGCAACGTGGCCTACAACGAGCTGCTGCTGACCATCGGGCATTACTTTCAACCCAGCAAACTGACGGAGATTCTGGCGTCGCACGCCGACCCGGACATCATCGCTTCGCTCGATCGCTGGATGACCAGCACCCAGGCCACGCTCTACATCTCGACCCTGTGGGAACGCTTCGCGCCGCACTTCTGCAAACCCGGCAAGACCGCGGGGCGCATCGTGGGCATTCCGGACCCAGGCATGCGCATTGCCCTGGGCCGATCGGAACTGGTGGCGATTCCGGCGCACTTCATGCACGCCGAAGGCAATTTCCAGTTCTGGGATCCCGTGAGCCGCATCCTGTTCTCAGGCGACCTCGGTGTGTCGCTGGGCACGTCGGCCGACGCCGCCAAACCCATCACCTCCCTGGCCGAACACCTTCACCGCATGGCGGGCTTCCACCGCCGCTACATGGTCTGCAACAAGGTGCTGCGCCTGTGGGCCAACATGGCGCGCACGCTGCCGATCCACATGATCGTTCCGCAGCACGGCGCCCCGATCGCGGGACCCGCGGTGCAGGAGTTCATCAACTGGATCAGCACGGTGGAGTGCGGCGTCGACAACGTGACGCAGGCGACCTACACCGTGCCGGCTTAAAACGGCTCTCCCCGAAGCGCCTGCGGCGCCTCCCCCAGGGGCAACACCAGCGGCCCGGCAAAGCCGGTTCCGCGGTGTTCTGGGTTTAAAGCCTTCACTCGCTGCTGGAGTGGGCGACAGCTGACGCCCCCTGTCCTACAAGGCGCGCTCTGCATAGCGGTTGAAGCGCCAGGCGGTGCCTTCCAGCGTGATGCGCCGCCAGCTCGCGCGCTTTTCACCGGGCGTCATCTCGGTCCAGCGCTGCACTTCGTCAAAAGTGCGGCCGCAACCCTTGCAGACCGCATCCCCCTGGCTGGTGGAGCAAATGGCGATGCAGGGGGTGTCTGGTGTGGTCTGGAACCAGGCCAGCCAGGCTTCACGTGCCGGCAGCGACAGGCTGGCCTCTTCGATCTCGGTTTCGTGGCGGTACGCCATATGGGCATACAGCTCGGCGAGCGCACGCACGGGATCGGCCAGTGACAAGCTATCTGACGAGGGTGAGCGCTCACGCCAGTAGTTGATCGCGGCTTCAAGATCGGAGATGTGGATGCCGGCCATGGGGACTGGATGATAGCCAGCGTCCCGGTGCAAGTCTGTGGAAAGTCCGTATGACCCTGACAGCCGCTGACAGCCACGCCTCTATACAATCGCGGCACTCGAAGGGGAGTAGCTCTCCGGTTAGGTTGGCGGCCAACAGGCCCGCAGGCCATGACCGTTCGGACCGTCGTCAAGACGAAGCGATCAGCTTCCGGCGATCCGAGCCCGGTGATCCGTCACCGGCCTGAGCAAGACCTTTGATAGGCCCACCCAGGCCGATCAAGGCCTGCCTGCCCTTGCCACGCTGCGTTTGCAACGTGCGCCAAGCAAATGTCAGCGCCCGCCGATCGGCCGAGGTCAGGGACTCTCCCCCAACACCAAGAGGACCACATGGATTTCCTGACATCACCCCAGTTCTGGGTCGCCCTGGGACAGATCATCATCATCGACATCCTGCTCGGTGGCGACAACGCGGTCGTGATCGCGCTGGCCTGCCGCAAGCTGCCGCCGGCGCAGCGCACCAAGGGCATCATCTGGGGCACCGCCGGCGCCATCGTGCTGCGCGTGGTGCTGATCATGTTCGCGATGACGCTGCTCAACGTGCCCTTCCTCAAGCTGGTCGGTGCGCTGCTGCTGGTGTGGATCGGCGTGAAACTGATCGCTCCCGACGAAGACGGCCACGGTGACATACAGACCAGCGACAAGCTGCTCGCCGCCATCAAGACCATCATCGTGGCCGACCTGGTGATGAGCGTGGACAACGTGATCGCCATCGCCGGTGCCGCACAGAACGCGGGCGAACACTCGACGCTGCTGGTAGTCATGGGTCTGCTGATCTCCATCCCCATCATCGTCTGGGGCAGCCAGCTGGTCATCAAGCTGATGGCGCGTTTCCCGATCATCATCACGCTGGGCGGCATGCTGCTCGGCTGGATCGCCGGCGGCATGCTGGTGTCCGACCCGGCCCTGGCCGACCCGGCCAACATGAGCTGGATGCCCAAGCTGTCACAAAGCGCCACCTTCCACTACGCCGCCGCCGTGGCCGGTGCGCTGCTGGTGCTGGCCATCGGCAAGGCACTGGCCGCACGCCAGAAGCCGGCCGACGCAGAAGCCAGCGCCTGATCGGGCGACTGACGAACAGGGCGGCACCTTCGGATGGCCGCCCTTTTTCATGGCCGCGATGCTATGCTGCCCCCATGAAACTCATCGTCAAATGGCTGCTCGCGGCCTGCGCCCTGCTGCTGGTGGCCTATCTCTACCCCGGTGTGCAGATCCAGAGCTTCACCTCGGCCCTCATCGCGGCGGCCGTGATCGGCCTCTTCAACATCTTCCTGCGGCCCTTGCTCGTCATCCTGACGCTGCCGGTGACGGTGGTCACGCTGGGCCTGTTCCTGTTCGTGATCAACGCCCTGCTGTTCTGGGCCGCGGCCAGCGTGCTCGATGGCTTCGGCGTCAACGGCTTCCTCGCCGCGCTGCTCGGCTCGCTGATCTACTCGGTGTTGATGCTGGTCGTGGACGCGGCGCTCAAACCGATGTTCAAGGGCTAGCAGGGAAACACCCCCGCGCCGCTTCGCGCGCCTTGCAGGCCGCGGCATCGTCGGAGCCGAAGCCTCTTCGTCCCGTCCAAGCCTGCGCAGGCAGGCTTGGAGCCGCGGTCCTCAGCCCCCCTCAAGGGGGACGACACTGTCCGTCTGGCTAAGCCAGCCCGGCGGTGCCTCTGGGTGAGGTTGCTTCATGTATCGCGGGTGGCGCTTCGGGGCCATGAAAAACTGAAGTGGCCCCAGGCTTGCGCTACTCGTTGCGCTCCAGCGCCAGTTCGCGCTGCATGCGCTCCACCTCGCGGCGCCGGCTGTCCACGATGGCCAGCTCCATCGGGTCCGCCGCCCGCTGGGCCGCCGGCAAGGCCTGAGCGGCCCGGAAGCGGTCCGCCGCACCTTCGTAGTCCATGTGCGCGGCGCGCGATTCGGCTTCGGCACGGATCGACCGCAACGTCTGCCCTTGAGCCTGGTGCGCTCGCGCCAGCACCTGCCAGGCCATGGCGTCGCGCGGGTGCTGCACCACCCAGGCCTGCAGGCGCGCCACCGCACGCTCAGGCACCCCCGTGGCCAGCGCGGCCTGCGCGCCCAGCAAGAGGTCTGCCCTCGAATCACCGGCCAGGGCCTGGTCGCGCAAGCTCGCCAGCAGGGCACCGCTGGGGTCCACGCGGCTGTTGCTGCCAGCGGCGGGCGCGGTCAGCAGCAACTCCAGCATCAGCGCATCGGCGGCCGGGCGGGCGCTCACCGCCACCGCCCCCCGCAGGCGCTGCGCCAGATCCAGCGCCAGATCGCGCTGCCCCAGACGCTGCGCCGACAGGGCCGCCGTGTAGCGCACCCCAGGCGAGGCGCTGGCTCCCTGGCCGTTCTGCAGCCAGGCGCGCAACCGGTCCGGCCCGTTTTCGGCCAGCACCCGGGCCCGCGCCGCCATGAGCGCGTGTCGCTCGGCGCTGACGGTGGGGGCCACCGTCGCCAACCCGGAGGGGGGGGGGGTGGCGCTGGACAGCGCCGGCAAGTCGAGCCGGAGGCCGGCTGGCCCGCCGGTCGCGGGCGCATGAGCGGCAGCGCCAGGCACTGCAGACTTGAGCGGCCCCACGCCCGGACCGGCCCTCGCCGCCGACAGCGGCAGGCGCGCGCGCATGTCGGCGATGCGCTCGCTGGTCAGCGGATGGCTGCGCAGATAAGGGAACGAACCGTCGTCGTTGAGGCGCGAGGCCTGCTGCAGACGGTCAAACATGTCGACGAAGCCCTGCCCCTCAAAGCCCGCGCCGGTCAACACACCAAAACCCACCCGGTCCGCCTCGCGCTCCATGTCGCGCGAAAAATTCAGCTGGGTCTGCATCGCCACCGCCTGGCTGCCCACGATGGCGGCGTTGGCCACCTCGGTGTTGGCGCGCGCGGCCAGCGCACCCAGGATCATGGCGCCCAGCATCCAGGGCGCCAAACGGTCCTGGCTCGACACCAGGCGCGCGATGTGGCGCTGCGACACGTGGCTGAGCTCGTGCGCCATCACCGAAGCCAGCTCCTCCGGCCGCTCGGTCACCGCCAGCAGGCCGAGGTTCACCCCCAGATAGCCCCCCGGCAAAGCAAAGGCGTTCACCCGCCGGTCGCGCGAGATCATCAGCTCCCAGGCGAGACGCTCCGACAGCTCCGGAGGCACATCGCCGCGCGCGCGCGCCGCGCCCAGCAGCGGCTGCCAGATCGCCGCCAGGTAGTCGCCCAGCACCGGATCGTCCAGATAGTCCGGGTCGCGGTAGATGTCGCGCGCGATCCGGTCGCCCAGACGGCGTTCGGCCGCGATCGACATGCCCTGTTCGTCACCCAGGCTGGGCAGACCACCGCGCAGCACACCCGCCCCCGGCGCGTCGCCGCTGGCCGGGTTCGTCTGAGCGTTCGACAACGACACCGGTACCGCGGCCAAAGCGGCCAGCAGCACGGGGACTGAAAAGAGACGGCGGGACAACGGGAATCGGGGGGTCGTCAAAAGGCGCATCCTCGTATGATGCCGCCAACGCCCACAGGTTTCTGTAAAGACCGCGCAAAGATCCCGCCATGACCCACCCGACCACCACAACCCCCAGCCCGCTCACCCATTTTGACGCCGAGGGCCAGGCCCACATGGTGGACGTGGCGGCCAAGGCCAGCACGCACCGCGTGGCCGTCGCCGAAGGCCGGATCACCATGGAGCCTGCCACGCTCGCGCTGATCCAGAGCGGCTCGGCCAAGAAAGGCGACGTGCTCGGCATCGCCCGCATCGCCGGCATCCAGGGCGCCAAAAAGACCAGCGACCTCATCCCCCTGTGCCACCCGATCGCGCTCACGCGCGTAGCGGTCGAGTTTGAAGTGGAGGCGGCAACCAACAGCGTGCTGTGCCGCAGCACCGCCGAATGCACCGGCCAGACCGGCGTGGAAATGGAAGCCCTCACCGCCTGCAGCGTGGCCCTGCTCACGATCTACGACATGTGCAAGGCGGTGGACCGGGGCATGATCATTGGCGGGGTGCGGTTGATGGAAAAGCGCGGGGGGAAGAGCGGGCACTTTGTGGCGGGATGATGTCTGCGCCTGTGTTGCATCAACACTTTCAAGCCGAAGGGTTCAGTGCACCGCCATCGGCTCGATTTCTGCCTCGATCCGGCTGGCCATTGCCCGCTCGGCCAGTTTCAGGTCGTACATCTGCTGGAGGTTGAGCCACGAGTGGGCATCACCACCAAAGTAGCGGGCCAGACGCAGGGCCGTATCCGGCGTCACACCACGCCGCTCCAGCACGATGTCATTGACCCGCCCTGCCGGCACATGCAATGCCTTGGAAAGCGCGTTGGAGCTCATGCCCAGCGGTTTCAAAAAATCCTCGCGCAAAACCTCGCCGGGGTGCACCGGCCGCATTCCGTTCTTGATCATGCTGCCCTCCTTGGGATGAATAAAGTCAGTGGTCGTCAACGATCTCCACATCGGCTGGACCTTCGGCGGTCCAAACAAAGCACACCCGCCATTGTTTGTTGATGCGCACGCTGTGCTGCCCGACACGGTCACCCGACAAGGCTTCAAGGTGGTTGCCCGGCGGAGACCTCAGAAATTCCAGCGTGGTGGCTGCGGCCAACTGGGTCAGCTTGCGCTCAGCCACGTCCTTAATGTTGGCAAAACGCCGGGACTTGCCGGTCTCGTAAAGCGCCTGCGTTTCACCACACTTGAACGACTGGATCATGGAATGTCATTTTATAACGCATACCGCATACCGGTAAGCGGCAAATCTGTTTTTAGTATCTGGTGACATGCGAATAAAACCAACGGTCAAACCCTTGTGCCACTCAACAACCGAATGCACCGGCCAGACCGGCGTGGAAAGGGGAGCCATCACCGCCTGCAGTGTGGTCCTGCTCACGATCTACGACATGTGCAAGGCGGTGGACCGGGGCATCGTCATTGGCGGGGTGCGGTTGATTGAGAAGCGGGGCGGGAAGAGCGGGCATTTCGTGACGAGTTGATTGCTCCGCTTTTGAGGCGTCGGTTCCACCCGGCATCAGCGATCAAAGCATCACCATCAAGGCGATTTCAACCTCGATCCGGCTGACCATTGTCTGCCCGGCCAACTTCAGGCTGTACATCTGATGAAGATTGAGCCACGACTGAGCATCGCCATCAAAAAATGCGGGGCAAGCGCCAGCTGTGTCCGACGTCGCACCACGTCATTCAAGCACAATATGTCATTGACCTGACCCGCCGGCACATGCACCGCCATCGATAGTGCGTTGGCACACATGCACAGCGGTTTCAAAATGAATCCTTCTGCAGAACCGTGCCGGGAGCCTCCAATGCATAGGCATCTCCTTGCCCAGTCCGCGCAAGAGAAGTGCTTCCTATGTCACCGCACACCCATTTCCCTTGACTCAAGTCCATACAAGTCGCACCCCGGACGATCATAGGAAAGCTCCGTCCTGCGTATCAATTCTGCTTTGCCTAGCGGGCGAACTGCAATAATTTACTTCAAGCGCAACTTTATCCAGCGACATCTTTCACTGGACAAATCATTGAGGGCTCCGCTCAGCACGTGCGGCATCAAGCACTTTTGCCTCACGAGTGAGCAAAGCAGACAACATGCTCTGTAGAGATGCGTCCTTTGACTCCGGAGTCTGTCTGTCTGAAACCAAACGAGTGGCAACGAAAGCTGAGAGCAAGTTTTTGTAGGTTTGCTCATCCAAGACAGCTCTTGGGTCACTAGGCAAGTTTCTAGCCATTATTCGCGGCCCGTGATCTCCATGTATCACGAAGCGTGCACGCCCCGGGTGGGTCGCATCAATTACGTCAATTAATGCCAACAATTTACGATGCGAGCAGATGGATTGATTCCAATAAGCTTCAAACGCCACTTCCCGCGAATTGGGAGTTTTATTAATTCGTCCAGCATAAGGCGATATCCATTCACCCACCTCTTTCACCGCACAATTTTCGTCAAACACCCATGGAAAATGAGGCGAAAGCATGTGCGCAAATACATACTGCTGACCAGCGCTTCCAACCAATGCATTCTGTAGTATTTCAAGTTGCTCGAAGGCAATAAAAGGAAGAGTTGGATTGACCCAACCCTCCTTTGAAATGACATGTTTAACAAGAGCAGGTCGATAAAACTGCAAAAAAAATAGACCTCGTGAAGATGAAAGCAACGTGGCAGCTATTTCCCTGAGAAAAATGCTTAATCGCAACCGTACATCTTGGATCTCCTCAAATACGCCAGAGCTACCGGCAAGGCCATACGTAAAGCAAGAAAATCCGGGTTGACAATAGTCCATATACTCCGGCTGAACAATAGAAACCGTCCAGCCTTGCGCCAAAATATTCTCATGTAGGCGGTTGTTAATGATCTGATAAGAATTCCCCCTCTCCACTCTTCGGGAATTTCCACTCAGATCTTTCGCAAATGAATCATCCATTAAGACACTCATGGATTTGTAGGTATCCGGACTCAGACTATAAACGTTCTCATACAGGCGAAAGCCTCGTTCAGCATAAGCGCCTGTTATCTGATCGATGTCTTTTTGTTTGCGATAAACCTGAGGAATAGAGTCAAACGATCCAAGTTCATCCATCACCAAATGAACCAGAAGTTGGTCGCTTTTAGCACTTGATCTCTGCAATGAAACAGGGCTGGATCCCGAGTGCTTTTCTCCTTGGTAAAGGAGGTTCACAGTAAATACCAAGGCACAGATCACAAGCACATTTGCCTGCACTTTATGATGCAATCGAACTGCCAACCAAAGCCCTAGAATCATCGCAATAGCTGCAATCCAGGGCTCACGCAAGAAGTAAATGTCGAGCATGCACAGGAACAAAAACACCACAAATACCCCATGTAGACGAGGTACCTTTGCAGACAGCAAGTTCAACAGCAATCCGGTAGCTAAGCCAACAAGCAAACCAACGCCACTCTCCAATGAAAGCGGGCTATATCCGAGGTCCCATACCACAGACAACACCAACGCGACCGCTAGCAAGAGCAAACGTGAGCACAGGAGTTTTTTCATTGTTGGCTACACGCAAACAACACGCGACCTTTCTCCCGAATTCTATAAACTTCTTCGATCGTTGAATGCAATTCCAGAAGTCTAATGAAATTATCTTCTGTGTAGTCACCAAAAACATCCTCACGATTTCGAAGTAACCCCTTCACCATTGGATCGTTTTTGGGGACAAATTCCACTATGACTTTTCTGCCATAAGCAAAGAGCTGCCTGACAAATTCGCTCAAAGGCACATTGCCACCCACCACAATGTGGTGAACCACGGCCAGCGCCATGACGGTATCAACTTGCATACGCTGTTGCAAAGAAGCCCGTTCGTGTGCAGCCCAGCCTTGGCTGGGCGAAGGATCCGCCCAATTCATGACAAGAGGAAGCAACCCACCCATCCCTTGTTTGCGCTTTTTGTAAGCGATTTCCAGTGCGTCAACATCACCATCGACGCAATATGCGCGCGAGGCTCCACCGGCAATAGCCGCCTCGGAGTATTCAGCCGAGTTTCCACCCACGTCCAAGAGCGCCCCTGAGCGCCATCGTCGTACTGTTCGCTCCACGAAAGCCTGCTTGTCACTCCTCTCTTTGTTGGAGTAACTATTGATGGAGGCATAGTCAGCCCAATATGTCTTATTTGAACGTTTTGACGTCATTGAAGCGACCCAGTCGCGCAACCCTTCCAGAAGAACTTGATATTGCTTTTTGGAAATTTTTGGCAGGCGGATAGCTTCGTTCGACAAATTATTGCTGGACGCATTTTTCACTGCTTTCGCCTGCAACTGAACATGCATCAGAAGGTTCAAACTGGTGTAGCGTCGCCAAGCCGGAAGCAGCCGCATCATCTCATCAAGTTCGACTCCATTGATACTCCCGCGATACCAACGCTGAAAAGGTACTCCGAGGGCGTTTTCCAGCAACAATGGATAAATAAACTGCCTGCAAAACTGGTTGTAGCCCTCCCATGGGCGGCCGTCGCGGTAGCGTCGCAGCGATAACACGTCGATGTGCAAAGGCAGTCCAACATCAAATTGCATGTTGTATGCAGTTGCATCGGACAATTCAAAATTGTGAGCCAATGCTAGCAATTGAAGATCTAAGTGTTGAAGAGCCGCGTCCCGGAGTTGTTCGAATGTCCATTCATACGGATAAGTTATTAGCGGAATACGGGGGTGCTCTATCACCTGTACAGGTATTTCGCCACGAGCGCCGGTTAAGCTGTTCCCCAAGGCGCTGGCGTCGACAACACGACTGTCTATCAGCAGTCCTTTTTCAAAGGCCTTACTCAGCAAACCGCAAGTACGAGCTGACTCGAACTCGAGAGTCCCGGTTTTATTCAGGCCGCGAAGAATTCGCTCCCCATCAGAAAACACATAGCCTGATGGGTCACGAAACGATCCCGGGTTTCGTTGAAAACCAGCCACTACTTGTTCCCGCGCTCGAACAAGTTGGAAAAAAAGTTGAGAATTTTCAGCCTTACCGATTTGACTCCGGCAACAACGCCAGCTACAAGGGCAATAAGACCTTGAACGAGCAAGCTACCAGTGACTGGGTCCAGATAGGCCAGTGCTGGACTACTTAATGCCAGAAAAAATATTGTCCCAGCAGAAATTTGAAGAAATGTATTCATGAGCTTTCTCTTTTGTGTTAGATGCGTAACCAGCATCACCTCGAATCAAATTGACCCACAATAAATTGTCGACAGGGCCACACGCTCGAACTTTCTCGGCGAAATAGCCAGCCAACGAATGATCACGTTCAGCTGATGGCGGACACGATAGACGGCAGTCATTGCAGCGTGAAATGAAGCATGGGCACCTGTTCCTGCTCGAATCGCACGCGCGACGCTGAATCATTGAAAATGGGTGGATGGTCGCCCACCACGACCACCTCCACGCCCCTCATGGCTTCGTCTTCGGCGAGCTTGGCCAAGTGCTCAAAAAACTGCACATGCAGGTTCTGATAGCGGCACAGTTGCTCGTTGAAAGTCGCACCGAACACCGCACGGCACAACTCCTCGCGATAGTTGGCGACATCTCGGCGATCGTAGGGTATGTGCGAATTCAAGGTCAACCAGTAGAGGAACACCTTGTCCTGGTTGAGCTTCTGTCGCACGACACCGAGCAAATCGCGGTCGCAGTAGCCCGGGAAGGAATGACACTGCGTGCCTGTGAACGGCAGATCTTCCCTGAACACGAGATCGTCAAAACCGATGACCGGGTACCACAGCGTACGACGGTACATGGCGCCAAACGCACCATGGAGCGCCACAGTCCGATAGCCTTGCTTGGCCAGCTTGGCGGGCATGCATTCCCCGACGGCTTCTGCCGTCATCTGCCGGAAGTTCAGACGCGTGGGAATCCGCCCGCAAAGCTCCCGCAGTTCCCCCGCAGCAGTCGTTCCAACGGCGTCGATGCTGCCCAGACTTAGGTTCTGTACATGCTCGCTGGACGTCAAGGCAGCAATCTGCTGTCTGATCACCGCCGGATTCTTGGACACACCCCAGGATTCGGCAACGATGAACAGAATGCGCGGCGAGGTGGGCTGGTTGCCCCATATGAAGCTGGCCGCTGAAGGATCCGCAATCGGCAGATACTCGGCATCCTCCGCGTCGGCTCCCAGGTGAACATGTCGTCTGCGGTTTTCTTCCAGTACCTTATGAACAAACAGGGCTGAACTGCCAAAAAACAACTCACCTCTTTCGGCGAACGGTGGTGAAAAGAAGGTCGCCTTCGCGAATGACAATTGCCATTGGGCCAATATAAGAACCAGTGGCAGAAGCAGCAGCCACCGCCCGCGCAACTGCTTCAGGTTGCTGGCGGCGATCCAGAAGCCGGTCGCTGCAGCTGCCACCAGCACCAGCAGCAGCATGAGATAGGACCCCCTGGCCTCGAGCAGGTATTCACCAATGTCCCCTACCTGACCAATGTCAATCAGGCGAAACATCGTTATGGCTCCCAATGTCATTTCCAGACACGCGGTGACCAGGAAGAGGGTCAGGCCCAGCCACCGCAACCCGACAGCAAACAGTGTCATGGCCAAGAACATCTCTGCGCTCAGCAGATAGCGCTTGAAGCCAAAATGCAGGGACGCCCAGTGAAACACGAGGCTCAGGAGAACAAAGGCCCCAAATGCGAGACAGAACCGGCGAAAGCCACTGCCAGCAAACATCTCAAAATTGACACGCATGGTCTTCATGTCAGTGATCTATATGCAACGAAAATCAAATACAGCACCACTACATCCGTGAATTTTGTTGAATTCCAGGGGGGCGTGTTTTTATACCATCCTAGATGAGGACTAATTGACATAAAAATGTATCATTGGCACCTTGGTGCGCTCGAACTTCGCACGTGAACTTTCATTCGAAAACACCGGCGAGTGATCTCCTACAACGACAACTTCAAGCCCCTTCAAATTTTCTGAATCGATCAACCTGGACAAGCCTTCGAAAAACTGAACATGGAGGTTTTGATAATTGCAGAGCTGCTCCTCGTACACCTCCTTAAAAACACCATGGCAAAGCTCCTCGCGATACATTGCAATATCTCGCCGATCATAGGGTACATGTGAGTTGAGAGTTAGCCAATATACGAACGCTTTATCATTTTGCAATTTTTGAGCAACAACTTCGACCAAATCGCGATCGCAATAACCGGGGAAGGAATGACAATCAGAAACAGCAAGAGGCAGCGCTTCCCTGAATATTAACTCGCTAAATCCTACCTCAGGCCACCATTGGAGCCGATGATACATCACACCATTAGCCCCATGGACTCCAACCGTCCGGTATCCTTTTTTTGCCATCAACATGGGCAAGCATTCACCCACCGCTTCAGACGTTAATTTTCTGAAATTCAATCTCGTGGGGATCAATCCACAAATCTCGCGCAATTCACCAGCGACGGTGGCTCCAATTGCGTGAATGCCTCCCACCTCTAAATTGTTTACGCGCGGGCTCATGCGCAAGCTTTGAATCTGACTCTCCAAAACTGCTTGATCTCTCGGAAATCCCCACGACTCGGCGATAATGAACAAGATGCGAGAAGATGTAGGCACATCCTTCCAGATCGTTCGCGCAGCTGAGGCATTTTTAATTGGAACGTATTCTGCATCCTCTGCCCCGTTGCCGATTACAACTCCCTTATTTACATGCATTGCTTCTCTCGTGAAGTGCATCGCGCTGCCAAAAATCAGATTTTTCCTTTCTGCAAAAGTCGGGGAAAAAAATGTGTTGTGCTCAGCGGAAAGTACCCATTGGTACTGAAACAGCCCGACAACGACAAGGAGCTGAAGGAGATATATTTTTTTAGATGGCTTTTCTGTACAGATGCGAGCAGCCATCCAGGTAAATACCAATGCCAAAGTGAGGGCAAGAAAAAAGCCCCACAAATATTCAGCCCTGGCCTGAAAGAGAAAACCGGCCATATCCACAACCTGCACAGCTTCGAACAGGATGAATATCGATGCCATGCCGAGCATGATTTCCAGAATAACAGCGACAACCAACACAGCCGCACCAAGCCTCTTCATGCCGACAGATATCAGAACAAACGAAGCCAGCAATTCAGCACTAAACAAATGCCTTTTGTATCCAAAATGCAATGAAAGGGCTTGAAACCCCATGCTTATCACCACAAAAAGAAGCAGCGTCACAAACAACTGACGAATACCGCTCGTATTTGGCGACTCCATATTCATCAGAAGAACCCATCGTAGGGCAAAAATCCAAGAATTTCTCCTTTGACGTTCAGTACAGCCACCGCGTCCTTTCGGGCATTCACGGGAAGAAATTTCGCGGATTTATTCTCAATGTTCAATCTATCGAATAGTTGCTTTATTTCAATTGACGCACTGGGGTATTGCCGGCCAAGCTCTTCTATTGGCCTTCCTGCTGTGACAGCCTGCGTCCGCTCATGCGGCCCGTACGGTATCCAGAATTTGGGTCTCTGACTGGTGTCAATACCATCAAAGATGGCAGTGGCCAATGCATTGGATCGTTCCGCCCCGGATTCAGATCTTCGCAGCGCAACGGTGGCGGGCCCAAAGAGCGGCAATGCTTGAAATTCCGGGAGTGCTTCTTTCAACTCTTCGGAAACCACCTCTGATTGCGAAATCACTCGAAACCTGTCAAACTCAAATACCAATGCCACTGGGCGAGCTTCACGTACCGTATTCAATCCATAGGCAAGCGCCAACATTTGCAAGACTGCGATTATGAAAATGTCGCGCCGCAGGTGCTGAATGCCTTTGGCTTTATTGAAAACGGCGAAAGTCAGAACCGGGCCCATGACCACATCTACCGCCATAACCAGCAATAGGAGCTCTGTACCACCAGCCAGATAGCGAAACTCGCCAGGGTACCAGACACTAAACACGAGCAACGCCACAACGCCTGCGATTGCAAGAGAGCCTATGAGATGCAGGCCCGCGGCGAGAATGCGATCTTTGAGTGAAATTGAGGCAAACAAGTTTGGACTTTTCGACGACATTGTTCAGTTGTGCTTCTTCTTTTTCATAGGGTAACGAAGCACTACCGACATTCTGACGGTGCAAATTTAGCTGGGAGCGTCCCTAGCGTGCCAGACATATTTCTCGATATTGCGAGCAGACGCGATTCAGACTGACAGCTCCAATCAATTGCGCCGGTGACACCTGCTGCAAATGAGCTACCCAACCTCACCACATCTGCCGATCCAGACCCATACTTTATCCAAGGCGAAAGGACCAACGAGTCATTTGTTCCGGCAACAATGGGGCCAACCGCTTCGTTGAACACCAATGTTAGCTCGCCCTGAGTGGCGCCCTCAGCCCCTTCCATGCGAATGCTGGCCACATATTTGCTGGCAGTGCCAACGCTGCCCGCCTGCGCATTCCATGCCGACGCTGCGCTAGATAAATCAGTCTGTGTTCCCACACTGACGCCAACTTGTGTTTTTGCATCTCCAGCGAGCACTATCCCTTCACTTATCCGGGCACGAACCGTGTAATCTTGATACGCTGGCAGTGCCAATGCTGCCAATATGCCAATAATAGCTACGACGATCATCAACTCAATGAGCGTGAATCCATGCACAAGGCTCGTCTTCATGGTGATCTTTCCGTTCAGATTGCGATTGGGTTTTAATGATTGGGCATGCTTCACATCAGTTGTTTAGCAGTTATTGTGCCAGTCACATACCGTGATTAATTTCACGCCGTTTTCGCAAACTGGCATTTTTTGTCTTTTTTTGGTTTAAACCTCCCATTTTTTGCAACTCTTGATCTGTATTAGGAAAAAAAAGGGCACCCGAAGGTGCCCTTATTCTGAATTCGGAAATTCCCTACATTCACATCAATGCACTTGACATTTGAATGCCGGATTTCAACGGCATTCGTTCGGGGCAAATTTTGCAAGCAGTTTACCTGTCGTCGCTGCTCCACGGCCACGTGCTGTTGAAGTTGCTTTCGTCGCGGACTGGCAGCTCCAGTCGATCGAACCAGTTTCAGCTGCGGCGTAAGAGCCACCAAGCTGAACTTGGTCAGCAGAGCCGCTACCGAACACGACCCACGGGGAGAGGATGAGGGTGTCATCGGTACCAGTGGTGACTGGGCCCACTGTGGTCTTGTAGGTGATGGTGATTTCACCGGTGGTTGCGCCAACTCCGGCCGCGTTGGCGGCTTCAGCCATCAGTACGGACGTAACATACTTGCTGGAAGCGCCGGCGCTTCCAGCTTGATCGTTCCAAGTTTGCGTGGTCACGGCCAGATCAGCGGCCGTGGCCGAACCCGTGCCGATCTGAGCCTTTGCATCCCCCGCCAAAGACAAACCCTCTGTCACGCGGGCACGGACGGTGTAGTCCTGGTAAGCCGGCAGGGCCACGGCGGCCAGAATACCGATGATGGCCACCACGATCATCAGTTCGATGAGGGTGAAACCTTTTTGCATGGAACGCTTCATGAGAAAAACTCCTTGGGGGTTGTGGGACGGATACGCGCTCTACAGAGCAGGGTCCGTGCCAACCGGAAATGGCCTGGGTTCTGCGGCCTTCTTCACGCTTCACCCGGTGCGTGTGACGATTTGTGTCCAGTGATGCCTTTTGCTACTGACAATTTTTGTCACCCACCCCCGGGGTGACGTTTTTTGTCAGAGCTCGAAGGTCTGCCCGGCGCTGAGCCAGCGGATGTCGTGGCGCGCGTCGTCGGCCCGGCTGGGCGTCTGGTCGAAGCGCTGGATCTCGTCCATGATGAGTCCGGTTTCGGCGGGCTTGGTGTGGGTGATGTAGATCGGGTAACGCTGGTTGGGCGCGATCTGGTCGAGCTCTTCGGCCAGGGTGCTGGGCGCGAGGTGCAGGCTGCGGCGGGCGAGCGCTTTTTCGCGGTCGCTGAAGGCGGTTTCGATGATGAGCAGGGCCACGGGCAGCTGGTTGACGCGCTGCCAGAACGCGGGGTTGCGCTCGGTGTCACCGCTGAAGACCCAGTGGCCCGAGGCGGTGGCGGCGGCATAACCGCAGGCGGGCACGGTGTGCACGGCCGGCAGCACCTCGATGGCCTTGCCGCCGACCTGCAGCACCTGCCCCACGGCGATGCTCTCAAAGCGCACGAGCGGGGTGTCGGCGCTGGGAATGGCCGAAAAATCGGGCCAGATCAGGTTGTTGAAGATGTGCACCCGCAGGGCGGCGATGGTGCCGGGCAGGGCGTGCACCTGCAGTGGTGGCGCGCCCGCGGCCATGCGCAGGGCGGCCACGGCGTCGATCATCAGCGGCAGGCTGGCCACGTGGTCGAGGTGGGAGTGCGTGAGCAGCACGTGGTTGATGCGGGCCATCTCTTCCAGGCGGAGGTCGCCCACGCCGGTGCCGGCGTCGATGAGCACATCGTCGTCGAGCAGGAAGGAGGTGGTGCGGCAACCTTGCGCGATAGCGCCGGAGCAACCCAGAACGCGTACCCTCATCGGTCTTGTCAGCGGTTGGCGACCCAGTGGGCCGGGTTATTTGGACTCGAAAGTGGTGGTGCCGTCCCAATGGGCGTCGGGCGGCGACCGCCTCATGGAGGCTACCCGTTCGGCATACAGGCGGTAAAGGACTTTTTTGGCATTCTGGCGCTGCAGGTTGAGCAGGTGCACATCGCAGGCGTCCCAGTCCTGGGCCTGCCAGGCCCTGAACGCAAGCTTCCACTGCGCCAGTTCGCCGGTTTGTTCGGCCGTGAGCTGCTCGCGGCGCCCCAGCGGAGTGACGATGGTGACGGCCTGGACCTTGCCCTTGACACGCACCCGGTCGAGCACCTGCCAGGCAAAGCCCGGCGCCTGGGCCTGGGTGGCTTCGCTGGCCACGATGTCCACACCATACAGGCGGGACAGCCCCTCCAGCCGTGAACCGAGGTTGACCGCGTCGCCGATCACGGTGTAGCTGCGGCGCACGTCGGAACCCATGTCGCCCACGCACATGTCGCCGGTGTTCAGACCGATGCCGAGCTGGATGGCGGGCAGGGCGCTGAGCGCCCGCTCGGCGTTGATGTCACGGATGGTTTGCGCCATGTCGATGGCGGTCTGCACGGCCAGGCTGGCGTGGTTGGACGTTTCGACCGGGGCGCCCCAGAAGGCCATGACACAGTCGCCCATGTATTTGTCGATGGTGCCGCGGTGGTGGCGGATGAGCTGGGTCAGCCGGCTGAACACGGTGTTGAGCAGGGCCTGGAGCTCGGTCGGCGCCATGGTCTCGGCGATCTGCGTGAAGCCGCGCATGTCGCAGAACATCACCGTCAGCTCGCGGGTGGTGGCGGTCATGCTGTAGCGGTCGGGGTCCTTCACCATTTCGTCGACCAGCTCGGGCGGCACATAGGTGCCGAAGAGCTGCGCGAGTTCGCGCTTGGACCGGCTTTCGACGAAGTAGCCGTAGCTCATGTTGAGCGCAAAGGCGAAGCCCGCCATCAGCAGTGTGCTGGCCAGCGGCAGGACCAGCCCATGGCCGAGGTACAGCCAGGTGTTGAGCCCGAGCACCACCAGCACCACCCCCAAGCTCAGGACCACCGCGCGCGCCGCGCTCAACAACGGAAGCGCCAGCGCCAGGACCAGGCCGGCGATCACCAGCATGACCAGTTCGTAGCCGAGGGCGTAGTCGGGCTTGACCAGGAGCTGACCGTCCAGCAGGCCGGCGATGAGGCTGGCATGGGTTTCGACGCCGGGATAGGCTTCGCCGACCGGTGTGACCCGCAGGTCCAGCAGCCCGGGTGCGGTGGTGCCGATCAGCACGATCTTGTTGGTCAGCAGGCCGGGCGCCACCCGCCCGGCGAGCACGTCGGCGGCGCTGAGGTAGGCGAACGACCCACCCTGGGGGCCACCGGGGCCGCGGAACGGCACCAGCGTGGCCACCCGGTCGTCCACCGGAATGGCCAGCGTGGACGCGCCCTGGCGCAGGCGCACGCTTTCAAGCGCCTGGTACTGGCGGCCGACCACCCGCTCGGAGGGAAATCCCGGCTCCACGCCCGGTGAGCCGAGGACCATGCGGAACATGGCCAGCGACAAGGACTCGTAGTAGCGGCCACCGTGCTCGGCCAGCAAGGGCAGCGAGCGCACCACGCCGTCCGGGCTGGAGACGGCGTTGAAAAAACCGGCGCGCGGTGCCGCTTCGGCCAGCGGCGGGATGTTGGCTCCGTAGCCATCCCAGCGCGTGGCGAGAATGGGGCGGCCGCCCAATGCCTCCGCTTGCATCACCGGCGCGGGCAGGACCCCGCTGGTGCGCCCGTCGCGGTCGCTGGTGAAGTAGTAGCCCAACACCACCGGGCGGTCCTTGAGGGCCCGCGCCAGCAGGGCGTCGCGGTCGAGTTCGGGTTCCAGTTGCCGGACCCGCTCGGCAAAGCCGGGCTGGTCGGCGAGCGCACCGCCGGCCATTTGTTGCAACTGGCGCAGGCCGGAGCTGTGGTCGGCTTCGGCAAACACGGTGTCAAAACCGAGCAGGGCGATGCGCTGGTCTTCGAACAGGGTGTCAACCAGCCGGGCCACGTGGTGCCGGGCCCAGGGCCAGCGCCCGACCTCGGCCAGGCTTTTTTCATCGATGTCGACGATCACCACACGTTCGTCACGCGTGCCCGGCATGGTGGCGCGCAGGCGCGTGTCGTAAATGATGTCGTCCAGCCGCTGCAGCACGCCCATGGGCAGCACACCTACCGCGTTCAGCACGGCCAGCAGCAAGGGCAGCAAGGTGACGGCGATGCGCGGGCCGTGTTTGCTCAAGGCCAGCATGGTGGACGCCACATGTGGGGGTGCAGGCCGTTCATGGCCTGCGGATCGGGCTGCTGGCCGAGTCAGGCCTGAACGAACTGCATTTGCGTGCCCGCGAGTTCGATCAGGTCACCGTTGCGCAGGTTGACCGCGTCTGTGCCGATGGCGCTGCCGTTCACGGTGGGCTTGATGGCGCCTTCGACCAGCGCAACCACATAGCCATGCGGGCGGCGCGTGATGGCGGCCACCGCCACACCCGGTTTGCCGATGGTGGTGACCACCTTGACCAGCGGCACCTCACGGCCCGCGGCGGCGCCCGACATCACACGTATC
This sequence comes from Betaproteobacteria bacterium HGW-Betaproteobacteria-9, assembly GCA_002842215.1. Classification (GTDB taxonomy): domain Bacteria; phylum Pseudomonadota; class Gammaproteobacteria; order Burkholderiales; family Burkholderiaceae_C; genus Hydrogenophaga. Next base: position 105,616 of record PHCC01000011.1, read on the forward strand.
GCCGCATTGCCCACCGGGGCAGCGGCTTCGGCGGCACCCACCACGGCTCCGGAGTTGATGACCATGGTCTTTTCAAAACTGTCGGCCGCGCCATCGTGCACGTACTTGATCTTGTACTTGCCGATTTCGACCGTGTCACCGTTCTGCAGCTGCTGCTTCTTGATGGCCTTGCCGTTCACATAGGTGCCGTTGGTGCTGTTGAGGTCTTCCAGAAACACCTGGGCACCGGACATCTGCATGACCGCGTGCTCACCGCTCACCGCCAGGTTGTCGATCACGATGTCGTTGTAAGGGCGGCGACCGAGCGTGGTGCGGTCTTTGGTGAGTTGCACTTCCTTGATGACGACACCATCGATGGAAACGATCATTTTCGGCATGGCCGACTCCTGTGGAACCTGATGAAATAATTCTTAAGAACTACCGTTGCCAAGCATACGCGACAACAAACCCCTGCGAACCTGTTTGGCGCGCGCAAGCGTCAGTATCACCGAAATATTATCGCGGCCCCCGCTCCCATTGGCGGCATCTACCAAGGCGCGACACTTTTCCTGCAGGCCGCCTGTCGACATCAGTATCGCGGCAAGCTGTTGATCGGACACCATGTCGCTCAGGCCATCGGAGCAAAAGAGGTACAGGTCGCCGTCTTCAACGCGGTATTCGTTGACTTCCAGCAACACCGTGTCCTCGACCCCCAGAGCCCGGGTGACGAGGTTCTTGTGGGTGGCGAACTGGGCCTGTTCCTGGGAAATCAGGCCGGCGTCGATCTGCTCCTGCAGCAAGGAGTGGTCGCGCGTGATCTGTTGCAGGGTGGTTCCCCGCAGTCGGTAGCAGCGCGAATCGCCCACATGGCCGATCATGGTTCGCGTTCCCATGAACACCCCCATGACCATGGTGGTGCCCATCCCCGCGTACATGGCGTTGGAGTTGGCGGCGTTGAAGATCGAGCGGTTGGCGTTGTCGATGCAAATTTCCATCGCCCGCTTGAGTTCGCGGGCATTGGCCTCGTGCCCGCCCTCGACCAGCCAGCGACCCAGCTCTTCCTTGATGAACGTGGTGGCCATGGCACTGGCCACTTCGCCCGCGTTGTAGCCGCCCATGCCATCGGCCAGCACCACCAGATGGTTTTCAGCATCCAGGGCGACCGTGTCTTCGTTGTTGTCACGGACCAGGCCAGGGTCCGTGAGGGCGGCGTACTCAAAGTTCATGTTGAGCGGGTTTATACCTTTAGATGTGATCCGTCATCGTTCTTGATTTGCACTTTTGTCACATATTCCGCGACATCGGGGACGGCGTCCATGGGGATTCAAGGACGGCGGGGTTCGACCTGGGTGGTTTCAAAGTGGCCGGACTGGCTGCGGGCATTGTCGCGCATTGAAATATCGCTACCGGTCAGGGTACCCGCCAGCGCTTGCAACCGCTTCAGTTCGGCCGCCAGATCGGCGCCGGTCTGGTAGCGTTCACCGGGCGCCTTCGACAAAATTCGGTGGAGCAGGTCTGCGATGCCGGCCGGCAGTTCGGGGCGCAAGGTCCGCACATCGGGCGGGCTCTGGTTGGCGATCTGGAACATCAGCGCGGCCATGGAGTCGGCCCGGAACGGCAGCACGCCAGTGAGCAGCTGGAACAGCATCACCCCCAGCGAATAGAGGTCGGAGCGCCCGTCGATGTGCTGCCCGGCCAGTTGCTCGGGGGACATGAAGCTGGGGGTGCCCAGCACCATGCCGGTCTTGGTGCGGCTGGAATCGGTGATGCGCGCGATCCCGAAGTCGGTGACTTTCACCGAATCGGCATCGGGCGCATACATGATGTTGGCGGGCTTGATGTCGCGGTGCACCACGTTTTGCCGGTGTGCATAGTCCAGCGCCAGGGCCACCCGCTCGCCGATGCCCAGTACCGTGGCCACGGGCAGCAGGTGCCCCGCACGGGTGTGTTCCACCAGATCGCGCCCCGGCAGGAATTCCATGGCGATGTAGGCCAGATCGTGCTCTTCACCGGCGTCGAAGATGGTGACGATGTGCGGATGCTGCAGGCGCCCGGCGGTTTCAGCCTCGCGAAAGAAGCGCCCATGCGCGTCCTTGAGTTCCTCGCCTTCGAACTCGCTGCTCAGGGCCAGGGTCTTGATCGCGACCACTCGACCGATCTTCGGATCGCGCCCCTGGTACACCACACCCATCGCGCCCTTGCCCAGCTCCTTTTCGACGCTGTAGCGCCCGAGCATGGGTTTCTCCACCCCGTTGCCGCTGAGCAGCAGGGTCCCGCCCGGGTGCGAGGCCGAAGCCCCCTGACCCAGCATCACCGTCTCCGAGAGGTTCTTCGCCCGCTTCAGCCGCGACCGCACGTCCACATCGCCCCGGTCCAGCTGGGTCATGTGTTCGTACACCGACTGCGCCTTGTTAAACTGGCGCTTGCGTTCGAAATCCAGCGCCAGCTGCTTGAGGTTGTCCATCAGCGCCTCGCTGTGCGGCACACGGCGCAGACGGTCAAAGGCCATGTCGAGCTGGCCCTGACCCTGCAGGGCCAGACCCATCATGCGGTTGGTTTCGGCGGACTCGGCATCGGTCTGGACCTTGCGCGCCTCGGTGACACCGAAGCGCCGCGTGACCAGGGCCAGATGGCCCATCAGCAGCAGCGCGGCCGGAAACACCAGCTGCAGCCAGACCGCCGAATAGGCGAGCAGGCCGAACTCTGTCCCGAGCAGCGCGACAAACATCCCGGCCGTCACCCAGGCGCTGGCCGCGGCCGACAGGCGCGGCAACAGGAACACGAGGTAGGCCGCCACCAGACCCAGCACCGCCAGCACCGCGGCGCCGCCCCAGACCGGCTGCGCAACGAAATGCCCGTTGAGGATGCTGGACGTGATGTGGGCCAGGATGCCCGCCGGCGACATGGCGGGCGAAACGGGCGTGGCAAACAGCGTGCCCACCCCGGCGGCGGTGGCGCCGATGATCACGACCTTGCCGGCGTATTTGGTGGCCGGGATGCGGCCCGAGACCACGTCGTAGAACGAGTCGGTGGTGAACGCGGGGCGTCCACCGCGATCGGCATAGAACTGGGGCAGCACGACACCCGAGGCATCGGTGTCGATGCGCGTGCGACCCAGCATCACCCCTTCGCCGGGCAGCAGGCGGATGTCCTGAACCCCTAGGTTCAGGCTCTGGGCCGCCACCATCAGACCCATGGAGGGAATGCCGTGCCCGTCGAAGTGCAGGAGCAGGGGTTCGCCACGGACGGCCCCATCGCGGTCGGGCAACTGGTTCAGATGGGCCACGGCGAGTGCCGCCTGGCCGATGGCTTCGAGTGGCTGCTGGGCCGCGGAAGCGGCCACACCGACGCCCTGGGGGTCGGGCACAGCGCTTTTCTGTGCGAAGGCGGGCAGCGGTTGATCGGGTCGCCCTTGGGGTGCACCCAGTACGTAGAGCGAAGGCACGACCACGTTCCCTGCCTGGCCCAGACTGTTCACCAGACGGGCGTCCGTATCGAGATCCTGTTCAGCGGTCTCGATGAATGCCTGCAAGCGCTGGCGCGCATCGGGGCCCAGGTCGGTCCAGGCGGGTGCAGAGGCGTCGCCTGAAAGCAGTTGCTCGCGCAAGTCGCGCAAGCGGGTCAACCCCTGATCGGTCTGCGGCTCGAAGAAAAAGGCGGTGTGCGCCACCGTTTTGGTGCCCGCTGCCGCGAGCTGATCGATCAGCCGGGCGTGCACCTCGCGCGGCCAGGGCCAGCGCCCGATGTTGGCGATGCTCTCATCGTCGATGGCAATGATGGCCACACGATCACTGGGCGTTCTGTCGCTGCGGGTGCTGGCGAAATCGTAGTACCGACGCTCCAGTCCGCCAAACAGGTCTGTCGCAAAGTGCAGTGCAAAAGCCGCCACGACCACCACGAGGGCAATGATCGCGTCGGAAGGTTGACCGCGCCGGCGACGCGCCAACGCGGGCTTCACACTGGAGTTGCTGGACAAAGCCCGACTTCCTCTTGCTAAAGCGAATGACCCGAAAATTGCGCGATCTGACCCACGCCAACCGGGAACGGAGTGCACCACATGGTGAAACTCTGGCAACCTGTTTCATTCTGCCAGACCCCATTGGACGGAAACCGGGCAAAAGCCACGGGTGGCGGGGTTTGGCACAGCCGAAAAAAAGGCAACGCAAGCGTTGCCTTTGTCGCGTCAGCCTCAGGGCCGCTTTACAGCTGCGCCTTGAGCAGCTTGCCCAGCTCGGACGGGTTGCGCGTGATGATGAAGCCCGACTCTTCCATGATGGCGAGCTTGGCGTCCGCCGTGTCAGCGCCACCGGAGATCAGCGCACCGGCATGGCCCATGCGCTTGCCGGGAGGGGCGGTCACGCCAGCGATGAAGCCGACGATGGGCTTCTTCATGTTCGCCTTGCACCACATGGCGGCTTCGGCTTCGTCCGGGCCACCGATCTCGCCGATCATGATCACGGCGTCCGTGTCGGGATCGTCGTTGAAGGCCTTCATCACGTCGATGTGCTTCAGACCGTTGATCGGGTCGCCACCGATGCCGACGGCGCTGGACTGGCCCAGACCGACTTCGGTCAGCATGGCCACGGCTTCGTAGGTCAGCGTACCCGAACGGGACACCACGCCGATGCGGCCCTTGCGATGGATGTGACCGGGCATGATGCCGATCTTGATCTCGTCGGGCGTGATCAGGCCGGGGCAATTGGGGCCCAGCAGCAGCGTCTTCTTGCCACCGGCGGCTTCCTTGGCCTTCATGCGGTTGCGCACTTCCAGCATGTCCTTGACCGGGATGCCTTCGGTGATGCAGACCGCCAGATCGAGATCGGCCTCGACGGCTTCCCAGATGGCTGCGGCAGCGCCTGCGGGTGGCACGTAGATCACCGACACGGTGGCGCCGGTCTGCTGCGCGGCTTCCTTGACGGAGGCGTAGATCGGGATGTTGAAGATCGACTCGCCGGCCTTCTTCGGGTTCACGCCGGCCACGAAACAGTTCTTGCCGTTCGCGTATTCCTGGCACTTTTCGGTGTGGAACTGGCCGGTCTTGCCCGTGATGCCCTGGGTGATGACCTTGGTGTCTTTGTTGATGTAGATCGACATGGTGTTTCTTCTCCGGGCTTATTTGACGGCAGCAACGATCTTGGTCGCTGCTTCGGCCATGGTGTCGGCAGCGATGATCGGCAGGCCGGATTCGGCCAGCAGCTTCTTGCCCAGCTCTTCGTTGGTGCCCTTCATGCGCACGACCAGAGGCACGCTGAGGTTGGTCGCTTTGCAGGCGGTGATCACGCCCGTGGCGATGGTGTCGCACTTCATGATGCCGCCGAAGATGTTGACCAGGATGCCCTTGACCTTGGTGTTCTTGAGCATGATCTTGAAGGCTTCGGTGACCTTCTCGGCGGTGGCGCCACCACCCACGTCCAGGAAGTTGGCCGGCTCGCCGCCGAACAGCTTGATCGTGTCCATGGTGGCCATGGCCAGACCGGCACCGTTCACGAGACACCCGATGTTGCCGTCCAGGCTGATGTAGGCCAGGTCAAACTTCGAGGCTTCGATTTCGGCCGGATCTTCTTCGTCCAGATCGCGGTAAGCCACGATCTCGGGGTGTCGGAACAGCGCGTTGGCGTCGAAGTTGAACTTCGCGTCCAGGGCCATCAGGTTGCCCTTGGAATCGCAGTTCAGGGGGTTGATCTCCACCAGGGACGCGTCGGTGTCCATGTAGCACTTGTAGATCTTGGCGAAGATGTCCACGGCCTGGTCCACGGAAGCGCCGGTCAGGCCGATGGCGGCCGCGACCTTGCGCGACTGGTCGGCGGTGATGCCGGTCAGCGGGTCGATCATCTCGGTGATGATCTTCTCGGGCGTGGAGTGGGCGACTTCCTCGATGTCCATGCCGCCTTCGCTCGATGCGATCAGGGCCACTTTCTGGGTCGCGCGGTCGGTCACCAGGGACACGTACAGTTCGTTCTTGATGTCGGCGCCGTCTTCGATGTAGAGGCGGCGCACCTTCTGGCCTTCGGGACCGGTCTGGTGGGTCTTGAGCTGCATGCCCAGGATTTCGCCGGCTAGGCGTTTGACGTCTTCAACGGTCTTGGCAACCTTGACGCCACCGCCCTTGCCGCGGCCACCGGCATGGATCTGTGCCTTGACAACCCAGACCGGGCCGCCCAGTTTCTGCGCGGCTTCCACCGCTTCCTGCACCGTGAATGCCGCAATGCCGCGGGGCACCGGCACACCAAATTGACGCAAGATTTCCTTGCCTTGGTACTCGTGAATCTTCATGAGGTCTCTCTCGGACTGAGGGGGTTGTTCGATCCGGCCAATAGGCGCAGCCGGCGCACGGGCAATGAACACGGCAGCCGGCGACTGTATCATGGTGCAACGCACCAATCTATATAAGCGGCGGCTTACGTAATGCATAATTATAAAGACCGACACTGAACCCTGACTGACATCCACAGGAGACGCCATGGCCAAGATCTTCATCGACGGCGAAGCCGGCACCACCGGCCTGCAGATCCGTGAGCGGCTGCAACAGATGCCTGCTATCGAAATGCTGAGCATCGCCCCGGAGCGTCGCAAGGACCCCGAGGCCAAGCGCGAACTCATGTCGCAGGCCGATCTGGTGATCCTTTGTCTGCACGACGACGCGGCCATCGAGTCGGTGGCCATGATCGACGGCCTGTCGGGCCGCAAACCCCGGATCATCGACGCCTCCACCGCGCACCGCTGTGCGTCCGGCTGGGCCTATGGCTTTCCCGAACTCTGTGCCACGCAGCGCGAGGCGGTGATGAAAGCCGATCGAGTGGCCAACCCCGGCTGCTACGCCACCGGTGCCATCGCGTTGCTGCGTCCGCTGGTCGATGCCGGGCTGCTGCCCAAAGACTTCCCGGTTTCGCTGCCCTCGGTGAGCGGTTATTCCGGTGGCGGGCGCGGCATGATCGAAGCCTATGAAAAGGGCGAGGCGCCGCTGCACGAAGCCTATGCGCTGGGCCTCGCGCACAAGCACATTCCAGAGATCCTTCGCTACACCGGCATGAGCCGGCGGCCGATCTTCATCCCCGCGGTGGGCAATTTCCGCCAGGGCATGCTGGTGCAACTGCCACTGCACCTCGACGACCTGCCCGGCGCGCCGAAAGCCAGCGACCTGCACGAAGCGCTGGTCGCCCACTACGCGGCCAGCGTCTCGACCGGCGGCTGGGTCAGCGTGGAGCCCGCCCCGGAGAGCGGCAAGCTCGACGCCACCGCCCTCAACGACACCAACCGGCTGGAACTGCGGGTGTTTGCCAACGAAGCCCATCGCCATGCCGTGCTGATCGCGCGCCTGGACAACCTGGGCAAGGGCGCTAGCGGCGCCGCGGTGCAAAACCTCCAGCTCATGCTCGGTCTCTGAGCGGCGCTTCCGCTCAGTTCGACCGACCGGGTTCGCTGCGGGGCTGGTTCACCACCTGCTGCAACAAGCACAGGTCTTCCGTCACCCGGTCCGAATAGGCCTCGAACTGGTCGGCCACCATGCGGCGGGCGTCGCCCCGCTTGCCCGCCTGCTCCAGCGCGAGCACATTGCACGCCACGTGGTGGAACATGCGGTGGTGCGAGAGCAAGGTGGTGAAGCCCGGGAAGGTGCCCAGGCGGGCACGGGCCTGACCGTGGATCCAGCGGCCCAGATCGCAACGGTCGTCGCGGCAAATTTGTTCGGCGTCCATTCCGGCTTCGGGGTGGCCGGCCAGATGCGCCAGCAAGTGCTGCTTCCACTGCTGGTGAGCGGCCACGGCGGCGTCGATGTCCAGGCCTTGCGCAGCATCCGCCGCCTCTGCCTGCAGCTGGTTGTCGTGCACCGCCCCTTCAGCTCCAAAGAACCGCCGGAATAAAGCCATGGTTTGTCTCCAGGGACACGCATCAAGGCGTGTTTTTGAATACCCCGGATAGTACTTCGAACACCAGGCTCTCAGCGCCTCAGTCCTCGTGGCGCCCGCCCACCACTTTTCGGATGACATCCCCTCCAAAGCCGCGAGTGGCCAGAAAGCGCATCTGCTTGGCCTGTCCCGCGGCATCGGCGGCCGGCTCACCGAACTTGCGGCGCCAGATCTCGCGCGCACGCTCGAACTCGGAACCCTGCAGATCGGCCACCGCCGTGGCCACGGCTTCGGCGCTCACGCCCTTGGCCTGCAACTCGTGCTTCACGCGCGACGCCCCGAGCCGACTGGCACGGCGGTGCAGCACCGACGCCACCACACGCTGCTCATCGATGAAGCCCTTGGCCTGCAGCTCATCGAGTGCGCGGGCCAGCTCACCGGGCTCGATTTCGTGGGGCTTGAGCTTGCGCTCCAGCTCGGCGCGCGAATGCTCGCGACCGGCCAGCAGACGCAGCGCGCGACCCTTCAGTGACGGCTGATCAAAACCCATGCCGGCCTGCCTCTGTCGAATGGTGCGTGCGATCCACCGGGACGCTTATTCGGCGACGGCGGCTTTCTCCGCCTTGGCGGTCTTGCCACCTTTGGCCGGCGCGGCGGCTTCGTCGGTGGGCAGGAGCGGCACGCCGAGTTCGGTGCGCACCTTGTTCTCGATCTCGATGCGCAGGTCGGGGTTTTCGCGCAGGAATTCGCGCGAGTTGTCGCGACCCTGGCCGATCTTCTCGCCGTTGTAGGCGTACCAGGCGCCGGATTTTTCGATCACCTTGTGCAGCACGCCCAGGTCCAGGATTTCGCCTTCGCGGCTGATGCCTTCACCGAACAGGATGTCGAACTCGGCCGTCTTGAAGGGGGACGCCACCTTGTTCTTCACCACCTTGACCTTGGTCTCGTTGCCGATCGAGTCCTCGCCTTTCTTGATCGTGCCGGTGCGGCGGATGTCCAGGCGCACCGAGGCGTAGAACTTGAGCGCGTTGCCGCCGGTGGTGGTTTCGGGGCTGCCGAACATGACACCGATCTTCATGCGGATCTGGTTGATGAAGATGACCATACAGTTGGTCTTCTTGATGTGGGCAGTGAGCTTGCGCAGCGCCTGGCTCATCAGGCGGGCCTGCAGGCCGGGCAGGCTGTCGCCCATCTCGCCTTCGAGTTCGGCCTTGGGCGTGAGCGCGGCGACCGAGTCGACCACGATCAGGTCGACCGCGCCGGAACGCACCAGGCTGTCAACGATTTCCAGCGCCTGCTCGCCGGTGTCGGGCTGGGAGATCAGCAGGTCCTGCAGGTTGACGCCGAGTTTCTGCGCGTACTGGATGTCCAGCGCGTGTTCGGCATCGACGAAGGCACACTGACCGCCGAGCTTCTGCATTTCGGCAATCGCTTGCAGGGTGAGCGTGGTCTTGCCCGAAGATTCCGGGCCGTAGATCTCGATGACGCGGCCACGCGGCAGGCCGCCGACGCCCAGCGCGATGTCCAGACCCAGCGAACCGGTGGACACGACCTGGATGTCTTCGATCACCTCGCCCTCGCCCAGCCGCATGATCGTGCCTTTGCCAAACTGCTTTTCGATCTGGGCCAGCGCGACCTGCAGGGCCTTGGCCTTTTCGCTGTTGACGGGGTTGTTCTTGACGGCTGCGTCCATTTGATGCTCCTGAGCGAGTGAGTGGGTGTTCGCTTCCAGAATGTGTTTTTGTGTACAGGCTGGATGCTTGAACAGCAGTTTACAGCGATATATATTTCGAACAAGTCAATTTTTGGTCAGTTTGACTTACTATTTAACCCCCCCTGCGCCGTTGCGCGACTTCCCCCAGGGGGGGACCACGCCCTTGGCCCTGCAAAGCCGGTTCTTCGGCGTGGGCTGGGCTAACAAACACCTCCTCCGACTGGCTGAACCGATGAACGAAGGACTCCCTTTGGCGGCTGGCGACGACCGCTGGCGCTCCGGCCACCTGGGCCGACTGATGGGGCTGGCCTTGCGCCGTTTTGACGAGCGGGTGCTGCACCTGATGGCGCACGATGCCAACGTGCCACTGGGCTTGTCCAACCTCGCCGCGCGCGCGCAGGTGGGTGCGGCCCACATCCACATCACGCGCCACCTGGCGCTCAAGGGCTCTCGCCTGACCGAGCTCGCCCGGCAGGCCGGCATGAGCAAGCAGGCCATGGGCGATCTGGTGACACAGTGCGAGGCCTGGGGCCTGGTGCGGCGCGAACCCGATCCGCTGGATGCGCGCGCACGCCGCATCGTGTTCACCGAAACCGGCCTGCTCTGGCTGGAAGCGTTTCGCCAGGCGGTGGCACAGGCCGAGGCAGAGTTTCGCGCCCAGGTCGGCGCCGAGGTGGCCACCGTGGTGGCGCTGGGGCTGGAGGCGTACGGCACCTGACCGGCCGCATGGCGCGCGCTCTGGCGCCCCATGAGTCGGGGGTTTCTCCCGCAACCGACCCTGCTGGCGAGGCCTAAAATGACTGAGGAGACCATGCCGCCGCCAGCCGGTTGTGCGGCGACAGTGCCCCCACAACAGGCCGCCCGACCGGCCGAAAAGGAAACCCGCATGCGCATCCTGATTGCCGAAGACGACCAGGTTCTGGCCGATGGTCTGCTGCGCAGTCTTCGCGCGGCCGGCGCGGCCGTCGATCACGTGGCCAGCGGCAGCGAAGCCGACGCCGCGCTGATGACCAACAACGAGTTTGACCTGCTGATCCTGGATCTGGGTCTGCCGAAAATGCATGGTCTGGAGGTGCTCAAACGCCTGCGCTCGCGCGGCTCGGCGCTGCCGGTGCTGATCCTGACCGCTGCCGACAGCATCGAAGAACGCGTCAAGGGCCTGGACTACGGCGCCGACGACTACATGGCCAAACCGTTCAGCCTGCAGGAACTCGAAGCCCGCGTGCGCGCCCTCACGCGCCGCGGCATGGGCGGCGCCAGTTCCACCATCAAACACGGCCCGCTGGTGTACGACCAAGCCGGCCGCGTGGCCACCATCGACGGCAAGATGGTCGAACTCTCGGCGCGCGAACTCGGCCTGCTCGAAGTGTTGCTGCAGCGCGCCGGGCGGCTGGTGAGCAAGGACCAGCTGGTCGAGCGCCTGTGCGAATGGGGCGAAGAGGTGAGCAACAACGCCATCGAGGTCTACATCCACCGCCTGCGCAAGAAGATCGAGAAGGGCCCGATCCGCATCGCCACCGTGCGCGGCTTGGGCTACTGCCTTGAAAAGATCCCTGGATGAAGGCTCCCCCCGCGCCGGGCTTGCAGCCCGTCACCCCCCCAGGGGGCAGCACTGGTGGCCCGGCAAAGCCGGCTCCACGGTGCTCTGGGTTGGAACCCGCCGCTCCGGACAAGTTTGCGATAAACCGCCGCAGCTGACATGTCCGACCCCAAAAAGCACGACAACGGCCAGATGTCGTTCGGGCTGTTCCAGCGCGAGCAGCGCAGCCTGTTTGGCGAGATCCTGGACTGGATGCTCACGCCGCTGCTGCTGCTGTGGCCGCTGTCGCTGGCGCTGACCTGGTTCGTGGCGCAGGGGATTGCGAGCAAGCCGTTTGACCGTGCGCTGGAGTTCAACCTGCAAGCGCTCACGCAATTCGTCGTGAACCAGAACGAAAAGGTGAGCTTCAACCTGACGCCGCAGGCGCGCGACCTGCTGCGTGCCGACGACAGCGATCTCGTCTACTACCAGGTGCTGGACCCCCGCGGCGAGCTCATCAGTGGCGAGGGTGACTTTCCCCTGCCGCAGGACAACGAAACCCCCGAACCGGGGCGGGTGATGCTGCGCGACGACATCGTGCGCGGTGATGAAGTGCGTGTGGCCTACGCCTGGCTCTCGCGCAACCAGGACCCCAAACGCCTGGTGCTGATGCAGGTGGCCGAAACCAAGGGAAAACGCTCCACACTGGCCACCGAAATCATCAAGGGTGTGATGGTGCCGCAGTTCGTGATCCTGCCGCTGGCGGTGCTGCTGGTGTGGATGGCGCTGGTACGCGGCATCCGCCCGCTCAACGAACTGGAGCAGCGCATCCGCGCGCGCAAACCCGACGACCTGAGCCCGATCGAAGAGTCTTTCATTCCCCAGGAAGTGGCGCCCTTGGTGTCGTCCATCAACGACCTGCTGACGCGGCTGAAGACCTCGCTGAGCACGCAGAAACGCTTCCTGGCCGACGCAGCCCACCAGCTCAAGACACCCCTGGCGGGGCTGCGCATGCAGGCCGAGCTGGCGCAACGCGAGAGCGATCCGCAGGAAATCCGCGGCTCGCTGCAGCAGATCGCTCGCTCCAGCACCCGCGCCACCCACACCGTCAACCAGTTGCTGTCACTCGCCCGCGCCGAAACCACCGGCCGCACGCTGCCGACCGCGCGCATCGACCTCGCCCGGCTCGTGAAGGGGGTCGTGCAGGACTCCGTTCCACGGGCGCTGGAGCACGGGATCGACCTGGGTTACGAAGGGCCCGAAGAGATGCCCGCGGATTGCCTGATGGAAGGCAATCCGACCCTGCTGCAGGAGATGACGCGCAACCTGGTGGACAACGCCATCAACTATTCCGGCCGGGATGGCGTCGTCACTGCGCGTGTGCTGCTGGACCGCTTCAGCGGCGTGATGATCCTGCAGGTCGAGGACAACGGGCCGGGCATCCCGGAAAACGAGCGCGCACTCGTGCTGCAGCCGTTCTACCGCGCGCTGGGCACCAACGTTGACGGCTCGGGCCTGGGTCTGGCCATCGTGCACGAGATCGCCCAGCAACACGGCGCCGTGGTGTCCATGGAGGACGCCCAGCCGGACCGCCCCCACCGGGGTCTACGCGCATCGGTGCGTTTTGCGCCCCGCAAGTCCCCGGACAAGGACTGAGGCCAGGCGACGCGGCCGCGGAAAATCAGGCCGCTGCCGGCTGGTACACGTTGAGCTGCAGGCGCTCGCGCTCCACGGCACGCACCACGGCCGGCAGCGCCGCAAACCGCTGGGCCAGATCCCAGGTGGCGGGGAAGGTGGTGGGGTCGATGCCTGCGTAACCACCCCAGCGCAGCAAGGTCAGCGCATAAGCGTCGAGCGCACCCGGCTTCTCGCCAGTGAGCCAGGGCGAGGCCCGGGCCGCGAGCGCCTCGATCTCGCCCAGCAGACCCCGGTAGCTGTTCGCGGCGAACGCGCCAATGACCTTCTGCGTGCCTTCGTCGTCGGCGAACTTCTGCGGCATGAACACGTGGGTGAAGGTGGGGTGCACCGTGTTGTTCATCCAGGCCAGCGTGGACAGCGCACGCGTGCGCGCCAGACCCGACGCGGGCAGGATGCCGGCCTGAGGAAATTTTGCGTCCAGGTGCAGCAGGATGGACACGATCTGGGTGACCACCTCGCCGTCGTCCACCAGCACCGGCACCTGACCGCGAGGGTTCAGCGCCAGGTAGTCGGCCGAGCGCTGCTCGCCCTTGTGCAGCTTCACGCTGACGGGTTCGAAGGCAGCGCCCGAGAGTTCCAGCATGCTGTGCGGCACGAACGAGCAGGCGCCGGGGGCGAAATAGAGTTTGAGGCTCATGGATGGGTCTCCCGTGATCAGCTGAGGTGTTTGCCGAGCACGCCGGCAATTTCAAACATCGTGACTTGCGGCTTGCCGAACACCGGCTCCAGCTTGGCGTCGGCGTTGACGTTGCGTTTGTTGGTGGCGTCCTGCAGCCCGTTGGCTTTGATGTAGTCCCACAGCTTCTTCACCGCTTCGGGGCGCGACACAGCGTCCGGTCCGATCACCGCGGCCAGCGCCGCGCTGGGCTGCTTGCCGCTGGCGGCGGTGGTCTTGCGCGGCGCCTTGGGGGCTTTCACCGCCGGCGTCTTCTTGGCTGCGGCTTTCTTCGCGGGCGCCGCCTTCTTGGCCGGTGCGGCTTTGCCGGCGGCCGCGCGCACGGGTGCACCGGCTGCCGTCTTGCGCGGCGGGAACTTGGACGGTGCGAACTCGAAGTTCACCTTGCCGGCTTCCTTGTCCCAGGCCAGGAAGGCCTTGAACGCACGGCGCGTGCGCATGGAGACGAACTTGTCGAGCAGGTCGGTTTTTCCTGTGGTCAGCAATTTCTGCATCTGCTCGCGCGCCACCGGCTGCTGCAGGATGATCTTGCCGCTCTTGAAATCGCAAGTCGGTGTGGCCTGCGCCATCGTCGGCACCGACTTCTCGCAGACGTAGTTGGCGCCGTGTTCGTGCACCGCTCCGCCACACTTGGGGCAGGCACCGAGCGATTCGCTGCCTGTGAAATCGACCAGCTCGCCGGTCTCTTCGTTTTTCTTGTCGTCGCCGAAGTCGAATTCGAGTTTCCAGTTCTTCTCTTCTTCGTTGAACTTGATCACGATCTCGGCCACGAAGGGCCAGCCCGCCTTGGAGCGGAAACCCTCCAGCGGGCCGATCTTCTTGGTCGCCAGCAGCTGTTCGGCTTCTTCGGGCTCGAAGGTGCGGCCGGCCGGCGACTTGCCGAACGAAAAGCCGCAGCCCTCGCTGTTGCCGTCGGCGCCGGCGCAGCCGTAGCGGCGGTAGTTTTCCTTCACCACGCCGCCGCAGTTGGGGCAGGGCGTTTGCAGGGTGGCGTAGTTGCCGGGGATGGTGTCGCGGTCGTATTCCTTGGCCTTCTTCACCATGCGCTCGGTCATGGCGGCGATCTCGCCCATGAAGGCGGCGCGGCTGAGCTTGCCGTGCTCCATCTGAGCCAGCTTGTATTCCCACTCGCCGGTGAGCTCGGGCTTGGAGAGTTCCTCCACGCCGAGGCCGCGCAGCAGCGTCATGAGCTGGAAGGCCTTGGCCGTGGGGATGATCTCGCGGCCTTCGCGGAACATGTACTTCTCGGTCAGCAGGCCTTCGATGATGGCCGCGCGCGTGGCAGGCGTGCCCAGGCCTTTTTCCTGCATCGCTTCGCGCAGCTCGTCGTCATCCACCAGCTTGCCCGCGCCTTCCATGGCGCCCAGCAGGGTGGCTTCCGAATAGCGTGCGGGTGGCTTGGTCTTCAGGCCTTTGGTTTCCACCGATTCGGTGCGCACGGTCTCACCTTCGCGCACCGGCACCAGGTTCTGACCCTTGTCGCCCTCTTTGGCATCCACCACGTCTTCGGCGGCTTCCTTGCCATAGACCGCCATCCAGCCCGGCTTGACCAGCACCTTGCCTTCGGTCTTGAAGTGATGATTGACCACAGACGTGATTCGGGTCGTGACCATGAATTCAGCCGACGGGAAAAACACCGCCAGGAAGCGGCGCACCACCAGGTCGTACAGCTTCTGCTCGGCTTCGCTCAGCCCGTGCGGCGCCTGCAGCGTGGGGATGATGGCGAAGTGGTCCGACACCTTGCTGTTGTCGAAGATGCGCTTGCTCGGGCGGATGTAGCCGCCGTCGAGCGCGGTGCGCGCGTGCGGCGCCAGGTGCTTCATGCCGCTGCCGGCCAGCATCTCGAAGGTCTGCTTCACCGTGGGCAAATAGTCTTCGGGCAGGGCGCGCGAGTCGGTCCGCGGGTAGGTCAGGGCCTTGTGGCGCTCGTACAGGCTTTGCGCCAGTTGCAGCGTGGTCTTGGCGGAAAAGCCGAAGCGGCCGTTGGCCTCGCGCTGCAAGCTGGTCAGGTCGTACAGCAGGCCGCTGGCCTGCGTGGTGGGTTTGCTTTCTTCCTTGACGCTGGCGGCCTTGCCGCGCACCGCATCGGCGATCGCCTGGGCTTCGCGCTGGCTCCAGACGCGGTCGGCGCGCTGCTCCAGGTCGGCGTCGTCGCCGGTGGGCTTCTTGAACGCGGGGTCGAACCACTTGCCCGGGTACTCGCCGGCTTCGGCAAGGAAGCTGCCGTGGATCTCCCAATAGTCGCGGCTGCGGTGGGCGCGGATCTTTTCTTCGCGCTCGACCACGATGGACAGCGTGGGCGTCTGCACCCGGCCGACGGTGGTGAGGAAAAAACCGCCGTCGCGCGAGTTGAACGCGGTCATGGCGCGCGTGCCGTTGATGCCCACCATCCAGTCGGCCTCGGAACGGCTGCGCGCGGCGTCGGCCAGTCCCTGCATCTGCGCATCGCTGCGCAGGTGCTCGAAGCCGTCGCGGATCGCCGCCGGCGTCATGGATTGCAGCCACAGACGCTGCACCGGTTTGCCCAGCGTCTGGTACGAGCCGCCCTTCAGGCCACCGGCGTACTGTTCGATCAGTCGGAAGATCAGCTCGCCCTCGCGGCCGGCGTCACAGGCGTTGATGAGTTTCGTCACGTCCTTGCGCTTGGCCAGGCGCACCACCGCCGACAGGCGCGACTTGGTCTTGTCGATCGGCTTGAGTTCAAAGTAGGGCGGCAGCACCGGCAGGTGGGCGAAGCTCCACTTGCCACGTTTGACGTCGAACTCTTCGGGCGCGGCGATCTCCACCAGGTGGCCCACGGCTGAAGTGACGACGTAGGTGTCACTCTCGAAGTGGTCATCGTGCTTGTCGAACTTGCCCGCCACCGGGGTGAGCGCTCGCACGATGTCCTGGGCCACGGACGGCTTCTCGGCAATGACCAGGGTTTTGGCGAAACCTTCAGCAGTTTTCATCTCTACAATCAGCTTTCACGCGCGCATGCACGCGCACACATGGGTACGCACACACACGCGCGCACCTGCATGAATCAACCTTACCAAAAATTCCGGCCGTGACGAAAACCGCAGGTTTCGCAAAAAGCCCACGCCAGACGCGCGCCGCTTCCGCCACCAAAACGCCCGCTGCCAGCAGCCGGCGCATCCAGACGCGGCGCTCCGGTGTGCATGGCAAGGGCGTCTACGCCGTCGTGGATCTGGCCGAAGGTGAGACCCTGATTGAATACGTGGGGGAGATCATCAGCTGGGACGAGGCGCTCAGGCGCCACCCGCACGACCCCAGCGATCCGAACCACACCTTCTATTTCCACATCGACGAAGGCCACGTCATCGACGCCAAGGTGGGCGGCAACTCCTCGCGCTGGATCAACCACAGCTGCAAGCCCAACTGCGAAGCCGAGGTGGATGAAGGCCGGGTCTTCATCCGCGCCCAGCGCAACATCGCCGCGGGCGAAGAGCTGTTCTACGACTACGGCCTGGTGATCGACGAGCCCTACACGCCGAAGCTCAAGGCCGAGTACCCCTGCTGGTGCGGCGCCAAGAACTGCCGCGGCACGCTGCTGGCGCCCAAGCGCGGTGGCCGTGCCACCAAGTTGGGATGACCCCCCTGCGCCGCTTCGCGTCTTCCCCCCTGAGGGGGGACAACACCAGCGCCCCGGCAAAGCCGGTTGCGCGGTGTTCTGGGCTGCAGGCACGTCTCTCCGGTCATGTCTGATCTGCTGGCCCACGTCGAATCAGTCTGGCAGGCGGTCGTGCCCGACCTGCCGGGCTTCACGGTCGAGGTGCTGCCCAGCATCGACTCCACCAGCAGCGAGCTCATGCGCCGCGCGCGCGCCGGGTTGATGGAGCCGGTGCTGCTGGCGGCCGATGAGCAGACCGCCGGGCGCGGTCGTCTGGGCAAGGGCTGGCACAGCAAGGCCGGCCAGTCACTGACGTTTTCGCTCGCGCTGCCGCTGGCGCCGGCCGACTGGTCGGGCCTGTCGCTGGCGGTCGGCGTGAGCCTGGCCGAGAGCCTGCACCCGGACGTGCGGCTCAAGTGGCCCAACGACCTCTGGCTGCACCAGCGCAAGCTCGGTGGCATCCTGGTGGAAACCGCCAGCAACGGCACATCGGTCGGCAGCGCTGCCACGCACCCGCGCCTGGTCGTGGTGGGCGTGGGCATCAACATCGCCCGCCCTGAAGCCGCGGCCGTGAGCGCCTTGGCCAGCCCGGATGCGGTGCTGCCCGCGATGGCACCCGCCGGCTTGTCCGAGATGCTGGTCGGCCTGACCGCGGGCGAGGTGCTGGCACGGGTGGCGCCCGCGCTGGTGCGCGACATCCAGGCCTTTGAGTCGCAAGGCTTCTCCGCCTTTGCCGAGCGTTTCGCCCGGCGCGATGCGCTCCAGGGGCAAAGTGTGCGCCTGTCCGACGGCAGCCAGGGATCCGCCTGTGGTGTGAGCCCGCAAGGGGCCTTGCTCGTTCAGACCGGCCAGGGCATGCAGGCGGTCACCAGTTCGGAAGTGAGCGTGCGGCCATGTTGAGGGTAGTGATCGGGTTGCTGGTGCTGGCCAACGCGGGCTATTTCGCCTGGACCCAGGGGTACCTGGGCGCCCTGGGCCTGAAACCGGTGGTGCAATCCGAGCCCGAGCGGTTGCGATCCCAGATCAAGCCCGAGGGCTTGCGCCTGCTCAACGCCCCCCGGCCTGCCGAGGCACCATCGAACGACGCCACGGCACCGACGGCTACGCCCCCATCACCACCCGCTCCAGCGCCAGAGGCAACGGCAGCGACCACGGTTGCAGCCGCCGAAGTCCCTGCCAAGCCCCAGACCGACAACACGCCCGCCACCGCTTGTTGGCAAGCCGCCATCTACTCGCCCGCCCAGGCCGATGTGTTGCGCAGTGCCCTGCAGCAGCTGGGCCTGCCCGACGGCGCCTGGCGGCTCAATGAAGTTCTCAGCGGAGGCCGCTGGATTGTCTACATGGGACGCTACAACGACGAGCAGATGGCGCGCAAAAAGACCGAACTGCGTGACATCAAGATCGAATTCCGGGAGGTCACGGTGCCAGCACTCGGACGCGGTCTGGCGCTGGGCACCTTCTCCAGCGAAGCCTCGGCCGAGCAGGCCCTGCAGGACCTGAGCAAAAAGGGCGTGCGCACCGCGCGCGTGGCGCTGGAGCGGCCCGAAGGCACCAACTTTGTCCTGCGCCTGCCCGCCGTCACGGCGGCGCAGCGCGCTCAGGTGGCGGGTCTGGGTGCTGCACTGGCCGGCAAATCCCTGCAAGCCTGCGAGTAAACACCCCCCTGCGCCGCTGCGTGGCTTCCCCTCTGTGGCAAAGGCGTGGGCTGGCGTTGCATTTCGCGCCCCAGAAACGAAAAACGCCGGATGCACTTTTCAGTGCAACCGGCGCGAATTGCCTTCTCCCAGCGATCACCGCGGAACCGGCTTCGCCGTGCCGCAGGTGATGCCCCCTTGAGGGGGTGACGCGCCCTTAGGCGCGGCGCGGGGGTGACTCTTATCCAGCGACGACGCGCGCCATCTCCAGGCACTTGTTGGAGTAGCCCCACTCGTTGTCGTACCAGGCCACGACCTTGACGAAGGTGCTGTCCAGCGCGATGCCGGCGTCGGCGTCGAACACGCTGGTGCAGGTCTCGCCACGGAAGTCGGTCGCCACGACCTTGTCGGTGGTGTAGCCCAGCACGCCCTTCAGGGCGCCTTCGCTCTGGGCCTTCATCTCGGCGCAGATCTCGGCGTAGCTGGCTTCGCTGTTGAGTTCGACGGTCAGGTCAACCACCGACACGTCGGAGGTCGGCACGCGGAAGCTCATGCCCGTCAGCCTCTTGTTCAGCTCGGGGATCACCACGCCCACGGCCTTGGCGGCACCGGTGCTGCTGGGGATGATGTTTTCCAGGATGCCGCGGCCGCCGCGCCAGTCTTTGTTGGACGGGCCGTCCACGGTCTTCTGCGTCGCGGTGGCGGCGTGCACCGTCGTCATCAGGCCGCGCTTGATACCCCACTTGTCGTTCAACACCTTGGCCACGGGGGCCAGGCAGTTGGTGGTGCAGCTGGCGTTGGAGATGATGGCCTGGCCGGCGTAGGTCTTGTGGTTCACGCCGTAGACGAACATGGGGGTGTCGTCCTTGGAGGGCGCGGACAGGATGACCTTCTTGGCACCCGCGTCCAGGTGTTTCTGGGCCGTGACCTTGTCGAGGAACAGGCCAGTCGATTCGATGACGATGTCGGCGCCGACGTCGGCCCACTTCAGGTTGGCCGGGTCGCGCTCCTGCGTCAGGCGGATGGTCTTGCCGTTGACGACGATGTTGCCGCCCTCGACCTTGACGGTGCCCTTGAAGCGGCCGTGCACGCTGTCGTATTGCAGCATGTAGGCCAGGTAGTCGGGTTCGAGCAGGTCGTTGATGGCGACGACTTCGATGTCCGAGAAGTTCTGGATCGCGCTGCGCAACACGTTGCGCCCGATACGGCCGAAGCCGTTGATACCGATCTTGATGGTCATGTCCTGTACTCCTGTTGGATGGATGAAAAGCAAAAACGAAACTGATTACTTGGTCAGCACGGTGCGCACCGTGTCCGCCACGTTCTGGGCGGTGAAGCCGAAGTGTTCGAACAGCACCGGCGCCGGGGCGGACTCGCCGTAGGTGTCGAGGCCGACAACCGCGGCCACGCCGTATTTCCACCAGCCGTCGGTGGAGCCCATTTCGACCGCGATGCGCGGCAGGCCGGCCGGCAGAACCGAAGCCTTGTAAGCGGCGTCCTGGCGGTCGAAGGTCGTGGTGCTGGGCATGGAGACCACGCGCACCGCGATGTTGTAAGCACGGGCCAGCAGGTCTTGCGCCTTGAGCGCGAGCTGCACTTCGGAACCGGTGGCGATGATCACCGCCTGGGCCTTTTTCTTCAGACCCACTTCGCTGGGTTCGGCCAGCACGTAGGCGCCGCGGCTGATGTCGCCGAGATCGTGCTTGGGCGCGTAAGGCAGGTTCTGGCGGCTCAGCAGCAGCGCGGTCGGCTTGTTGCTGTTTTGCAGGGCCACGGCCCAGGCCACGGCGGTTTCGGCCGTGTCGCCCGGACGCCAGACGTCCAGGTTGGGGATCAGGCGCAGGCTTGCGGCGTGCTCGACCGACTGGTGGGTCGGGCCGTCTTCACCGAGGCCGATGGAGTCGTGCGTGAAGACGTGGATCACGCGCTGCTTCATCAGCGCGGCCATGCGGATGGCGTTGCGGCTGTAGTCGCTGAAGGTCAGGAAGGTGCCGCCGTAGGGGATGAAACCACCGTGCAGCGCGACGCCGTTCATGATCGCCGCCATGCCGAATTCGCGCACGCCGTAGTTGATGTGGCGGCCACCCTGGCCGGCCTCGTTCTTCACCACGTTGCCCGCCAGATCGAAACGCAGGCTGGGGGTGGACTTGGTGTTGGTGAGGTTGGAGCCGGTCAGGTCGGCCGAGCCACCCAGCAGCTCGGGCAGGGCGGCGGTGAAGGCTTCCAGCGCGATCTGACTGGCCTTGCGGCTGGCCACAGTCTCGGCCTTGGTGTGGGCCGCGAGCACCGCGTCCACGGCGACCTGGTGGAAGGCCTTGGGCAGCTCGCCCTTCATGCGGCGGGTGAATTCCTTGGCCAGCGCGGGGAAGGCGGCCTTGTAGGCGGCGAACTTCGCGTTCCACTCGGCTTCAACAGCCTTGCCGGCGGCCTTGGCGTCCCAGGCGGCGTACACGTCTTTCGGGATCGCGAACGGTGCGTGGGGCCAGCCCAGGGCTTCGCGGGTGAGCTTGATCTCTTCCGCGCCCAGCGGCTCGCCGTGGGCCTTGGCGGTGTTGGCGCGGTTCGGGCTGCCCTTGCCAATGCTGGTCTTGCAGCAGATCAGGGTGGGCTTGTCGGCGCTGTTCTTGGCGGCGCCAATGGCCTTGTCCACGGCGTCGGCGTCGTGGCCGTCAACGGCGCGGATCACGTTCCAGCCGCAGGCTTCAAAACGCTTGGGCGTGTCGTCGATGAACCAGGGCGCGACCTGGCCGTCGATGGAGATGCCGTTGTCGTCGTACAGGGCGACCAGCTTGTTGAGCTTCCAGGCGCCGGCCAGCGCGATGGCCTCGTGGCTGATGCCTTCCATCAGGCAGCCGTCGCCCAGGAAGACGTAGGTGTTGTGGTCCACGATGGCATGGCCTTCGCGGTTGAACTCGGAAGCCAGCAGCTTCTCGGCCAGCGCCATGCCCACCGCGTTGGTGATGCCCTGGCCCAGCGGGCCGGTGGTGGTTTCCACGCCCGGCGTGTGGCCGACTTCGGGGTGGCCGGCAGTCTTGCTGCCGAGCTGGCGGAAGTTCTTCAGTTCACCGATGGGCAGCTTGTAGCCGGTCAGGTGCAGCAGCGCGTAGATCAGCATCGAGCCGTGGCCGTTGGACAGCACGAAGCGATCGCGGTTGGCCCAGGCGGGGTTGGTGGGGTTGTGGCGCAGGTGGCGGCCCCACAGCGCAACGGCCATGTCCGCCATGCCCATGGGTGCGCCGGGGTGGCCGGAGTTGGCGGCCTGCACCGCGTCCATGGCGAGCGCGCGGATCGCGTTGGCCTGGGTCTGCGGCGACACCGTGGGTGCGGCGGCAGGGACGGCGGCGGGGGCGGGGCTGGTGGGGGTGTTGGCGTCGTCGGACATGGATGAACCGTGGTGAGGTGGGATGACAGCGCCCAGGGCGCCAAACCCGAGATTTTATCGGGCCGCCCGTCCGGCCCCGGCGGCTCGTGAATAATGCAGACGTGACCTTGCCCCACACCACCGCGAAAGCCACCATCCCCGCCATGATCCTGGCCGCCGGGCGCGGCATGCGCATGCGCCCGCTGACCGACGTGACACCCAAGCCTTTGCTGCGGGTGCAGGGCAAGCCGCTGATGCAGTGGCCGATGGAAGCGCTGCTCCAGGGGGGCTTCTCCCGGCTGGTGGTCAACACCGCCTGGCTGGGCGAGCAGATCGAGCAGCAGTTCACCGACTGGCCGCAAGCCCATTCGGGCGCCGAGATCGCGTTTTCACACGAAGGCCAGGACTTCGGCTACGCGCTCGAAACCGCGGGTGGTATTTCACGCGCGCTGCCGCTGCTGAGCGAGGTGTTCTGGGTGCTGGCGGGCGATGTCTACGTGCCCGGCTTTCCCTTCACCCAGGCCAGCGTGGACCGCTTCAGCGCCAGCGGCCTGCTGGCGCATATCTGGCTGGTGCCCAACCCGGCGCACAACCCCCAAGGCGACTTCGGCCTGAGCGCCGACGGCCGGGCGCTGAATCAGGCCGACCAGAAACACACCTACAGCACCATCGGCCTGTACCGCCGCGCACTGTTTGAAGCCCCGTGGTGCGAAACCATCCCCGGCAACCCGCAGGGAACCGCCGCACCGCTGGCGCCGCTGCTGCGCCAGGCCATGGACGCCGGGCTCGTGAGCGCCGAGCTCTACACCGGCCCCTGGACCGATGTCGGCACGCCGGAGCGCCTGAAGGAACTCGGCTAACCCCCGCGCCGCCTGCCGCGTCACCCCCTTGAAAGGGGGCGCACCTGGCGGCCCGGCAAAGCCGGTTCCGCGGGTGCCCTGAGCAGCGTCGCGCGCCGGACGAGTGCACTGCGGGGTCGCTTCAAAACGCCGACAATGCCGAGCATGGACGCACAAACCTCCCACGCCCTCTACACCCAACGCCGCGCGCAGCTCGCCGCCCAGCTCGGCCCCGGTGGCATCGCCATCGTGCCCACCGCACCCGAGCAGCAGCGCAACCGCGACAGCGATTTCCTGTTCCGGCACGACAGCTACTTCTATTACCTGACCGGCTTCACCGAACCCAAGGCCTGGCTGGTGATCACCGCCGAAGGCGAGAGCACGCTGTTCTGCAACCCGAAAGACGCCGAGCGCGAGATCTGGGACGGCCTGAGGCTGGGCCCGGACGCCGCGCCCGACGCGCTCGGCGTGCAGGCCGCGTTCTCCGTGGCCGAACTCGACCAGCGCCTGCCCCGGCTGCTGGAAAACCGCAGCGTGGTCTGGTACCCGTTTGCCACCCATGAGGGGCTGGAGAGCCGCGTCAATCAATGGCTGCAGCCGGTGCGTGCCCGCGTGCGCTACGGCGCCCTGTGCCCCGAGTCGCAGCGCGACCTCTGTGCCCCGCTGGACGAGATGCGGCTGACCAAGGATGCGCACGAACAGGACGTGATGCGCCGCGCCGCGCAGATCAGCGCGCGTGCCCACATCCGCGCCATGCAGCGCTGCGCCGCCATGCTGCGTGCGGGCCAGGACGTGCGCGAGTACCACCTCGACGCCGAGCTGTTGCACGAGTTCCGCCAGCAGGGCTCGCAGTACCCGGCCTACGGCAGCATCGTCGCCGCCGGCGCCAACGCCTGCATCCTGCATTACCGCGCCGACACCGCGCCCATCCGCAGCGGCGAGCTGGTGCTGATCGACGCCGGCTGCGAGCTCGACGGCTACGCCAGCGACATCACCCGCACCTTCCCCGCCAACGGCACGTTCACCGGCCCGCAGCGCACGCTCTACGACCTGGTGCTGGCTTCGCAGGAAGCCGCCGTCGCCGCCACGAAAGCCGGCGCGCGCTTCACCGACCCGCACGAGGCCACGGTCGCGGTGCTCGCGCAGGGCCTGCTCGACGTCGGCCTGCTCGACAAGAACAAGGTGGGCAGCGCGCAGGACGTGATCGCCAACCGCAGCTACTTCCCTTTCTACATGCACCGCACCGGCCACTGGCTGGGCATGGACGTGCACGACTGCGGCGGCTACGTGGAACCGTCGGAGATCGGCACTGTCAACGAACGCAAGGACCCGTTGAGCGGTGAAGTCATCAAGGACCGCCCCAGCCGCATCCTCCAGCCCGGCATGGTGCTCACCATCGAGCCCGGCCTGTACGTGCGCCCGGGCGAAGGCGTGCCGGAACACTTCTGGAACATCGGCATCCGCATCGAGGACGACGCCATCGTCACCGCCACCGGCTGCGAGCTCATCAGCCGCGGCGTGCCGGTGAACGCCGACGAAATCGAAGCGCTGATGCGCGGCTGATCGTCTACTTTGCGAAGACTGCCCCCTCCGTGCGTGTCCTGAGCGTCAACACCGGTCTGGCCCAGCCGCTGGTGATCCACGGGCGCAGCTTTCTTTCGGCCATCGGCAAGTCGCCCGTTTGCGGCCCGATGGCCGTGGGACCGCTGGGTCTGGCAGGCGACGAGCAGGCCGACCCCACGGTGCATGGCGGGCTGGACAAGGCGGTCTACGCCTACCCGGTGGAACACTTGCCATTCTGGCAACAGCAGCGGCGTGAAGCTGGCGCGAGCCTGTTCGACGAAGTCCTGCCGCCCGGCTTCATGGGCGAGAACCTGAGCATCGAAGGCCTGCTGGAACACGAGGTCTGGATCGGTGACGAGCTGCACTTTCCCGGCTGTGTGCTGCGCGTGACCGCGCCGCGCGAACCCTGCTTCAAGTTCAACGCCGTCATGGGGTTGAACCAGGCGGGCCGGCTGATGATGGAACACCTGTGCTGCGGTTTTTACCTCGCTGTGGTGCGGACCGGTGCTATCGAAGCGGGTGAGGCGTTCCAGCTGGTGCCAGGCACCCGTGGCCTGCGGGTCAGCGAGGCGTTTGCCGCCAAACGCCTGAAACACCTGCGTTGATCCACCGATCGGGCGTCATGGTTTTCGGGTAGAACCCCAGCATGAACACACAAGAAGCCCCTCTGCGCGTCCTCTGCCTGACGATGAACCCCTCGGTCGACCTGGCGACCGAAACCGAGCGCGTGGTGCCCACGCACAAGCTGCGCTGCGGCGACACGCTGCACGACGCGGGCGGCGGCGGCATCAACGTGGCGCGCGTGCTCACCCGCCTGGGCGGCGAATGCACGTCGATGTGTCCCACCGGTGGCTCGGCCGGCCACTGGCTGGAAACGCGCATGCGCGAAGAGGGCATCCCCAGCGTGTTCCTGCCGATCGCCGACGAAACGCGCGTCAGTTTCACGGTGCACGAACACAGCACCGGCGCCGAGTTCCGCTTCGTCATGCCCGGCCCGCACCTGACCGAAGGCGAATGGCAGGCCTGCCTGAGCCATCTGGAACAGCTGCCCGCATTCCCCGACCTGCTGGTCGCCAGCGGCAGCCTGCCGCCCGGCGCGCCGGAGGACTTCTACGCGCGGCTGGCGCGCTTGTGCCGCGAGCGCGGTGCGCGCCTGGTGCTCGACACCTCGGGGCCGGCCCTGGCCGCCGCGCTGGCCGAGGGCGTGTACCTCTTCAAGCCCAACCTGCGCGAACTCGCCGAACTCAGCGGTGAGGCGCTGGAGGCCCCCGAACAGTGGCTGGGGGCGGCCCGCCAGCTGATCCAACGTGGCATGACCGAGATCGTGGCGCTGACGCTGGGCCACCTGGGCGCCCTGCTGGTCACGCGCGACGCGAGCTGGCGCGCCGCACCGCTGGACATCCCTGTGGCCAGCGCGGTGGGCGCGGGCGACAGCTTCGTGGGTGGCATGGTGGCCGCGCTGCAGCAGCGCCAACCCTTGCAGGAAGCCTTCGCGCTCGGCGTCGCCGCCGGCTCCGCCACGCTGCTCTCGATCGGCACCGGCCTGTGCAGCCCCGAGGATGTGCAGCGCCTGCTGCCGCAAGTGCAGATCCAGCCGGCGGACTGAAGTCCGCGCGCCCTCAGACCGCCGGGTCCGTCTGAACGTTGCGTGGCGCGGCCCGCACGGGCTCACTGTAGTCACAGAGCACCCGCGCCAGCGCCGAGCGACTGGGCGTTTCGACGAACAGGCAGGGCTTGCCGTGGCGTTTGCAGTGTTCCTTCACGCGCCAGTAGGCGTTGTGGCTGATGCAGCCCACCTGGCAGATCAACGGATTGGCCGACTGCAGCATCGGCCCCAGCTGCCCGGCCTTGCCCTCCTCGCCGCCGTCGCGGTGCAGGAAGCGCACCCCTTTGTCTTCGATCAGTTCACGGTAAACCGGGATCATCCGCGTGCGTCAATAAACTAAACTAGAATCGTTCTCATTTACTTTGCCGAAGGAGTTTCCATGCTACTGCGAGCCCTGACCCTGGCGATGGCCACCCTGACCGCCAGCACGCTATTCACCAGCCTGCCAGCCCACGCCGCCACACCCGTGGCCACCACGGCCACCGCGGCCGCGGTGGACTACAAGGCGGTGGCCACGAACTACGCCGCGCTGGTGCACGCCAACTACGCCGACACCCTGGCCGCGGCCAAGGATCTGCAGGCCACCATCGCCGCCTTCGTCGCCGCTCCCTCGGCCGAAGGCCTGGACAAGGCGCGCAAGGCCTGGCTGGACGCGCGCGAGTTCTACGGGCAGACCGAGGCTTTCCGCTTCTACGGCGGCCCGATCGACGACGAAAAAGGTCCCGAAGGCCAGATCAACGCCTGGCCGCTGGACGAGGCCTATGTGGACTACGTGACCGGCAAGGCCGGCGCGGGCATGGTCAACAACGCCAAGTTCAAGATCACCAAGGCGGCGCTGGCCAAGGCCAACGAGCGCGGCGGCGAAGAGAACATCAGCGCCGGCTGGCACGCCGTCGAGTTCCTGCTCTGGGGCCAGGACCAGAGCGAAACCGGCCCGGGCCAGCGCTCCTTTGAAGACTACGTGAAAGGCAAGGGGGAAAACGCCGAGCGCCGCGCCCAGTACCTGAGCACCGCCACCGAGCTGCTGGTCGACGACCTGTCGGCCATGGTCAAGGCCTGGGAACCCAACGCCAAAAACTACCGCGCCAAGTTCGAGAAGGGCGACAAGGAGTCGGTACGCAAGATCATCGTCGGCCTGGGCTCGCTCTCGCGCGGTGAACTCTCGGGCGAGCGCATGGAAGTGGCGCTGAACTCGCAGGACCAGGAAGACGAGCACTCCTGCTTCTCCGACAACACCCACCGCGATGTGGTGAACAACGCCAAGGGCATCCAGAACGTGTGGCTGGGCCAGTACCAGAAGCGCGACGGCAGCAGGCTGGAAGGCCCGGGCGTGCGCGACCTGGTGGCCGCCAAAAACCCGGCCCTGGCCGAGAAGACCACGGCCCAGATCGCCGGTTCGGTCAGTGGCGCCGAAGCCATTCCCGCGCCGTTCGACCGCGCCATCTTCAAGGGCTCGCCCGGCCGCCCGGCCGTCGAGAAGACCATCGCCAGCCTGGTCGAACAGTCCAAGTTGCTGGTGGAGTCGGCGTCAGCCGTCGGCATCGCCAAGCTGACGCTGGTTGAACCCTGAAATAGGGCACACCCCCGCGCCGCGCCTAAGGGCGCGTCACCCCCTCAAGGGGGCCGTGCGAGTGGCCCGGCAAAGCCGGTTCCACCGCACTCTGGTTGGCTCCCCATCCCCGGCAGCGTATTGGTTTCAATCTGTTCATTCATTCACCATGTCCACTTTTCCCACAGCCACGCGCACCGCGCTAGCCATGGGGGCGATCGCCGTCGGTTCGGCGGTGTTCGCCCTGCACGGACCGGCCACCGCGGAAACCGACCCGGACCCGCTGGGCGAACGCACGGGCGGCCAGGCAACGGTCTTCGCCACCGGCCGCAACGCCTTCTCGTTCCCGCACGCCAACCTGGACGACCCGGAGCGCACCCGCTTCGTGATCGGCAACTCGTTCTTCAAACGCAACTGGGTCGAAGCCCCCGCCTCCACCACCGCGCGCGACGGCCTGGGCCCGCACTTCATCGCACGCTCCTGCGCCGGCTGCCACGTGATGGACGGTCGCGGTGCCCCGCCGGACTGGAAGCGCACCCTCGGCCCCGAACCGGAGAACACCGTCGCGCTGCTGATCCGCCTCTCGAAGCCGGGCACGCCCGCCCCGCACGCGGGCGTGGTGCCCGACCCGACCTACGGTGACCAGTTCAACAACGCCGGCATCCAGGGCGTCAAGCTCGAGGGACACGTCGAGATCCGCAGCACACCGGTCCGCGGCCGCTTTGCCGACGGCACGCGCTACACGCTGCACCAGCCGCTCTACCAACTCACCCAGCTGGGCTATGGCCCGATGAGCCCGGACGTGATGCTCAGCCCACGCATCGCGCCGCACCTGGCCGGACTGGGCCTGATCGAAGCCATTCCCGAGAGCGAGATCCTGGCCAACGCGCGCGACCAGGCCGCGGCGCCCGGCCCGATCAAGGGCCAGCCCAACCGCGTGTGGGACGCCTTCGCGCAGAAAGAAGTCATCGGCCGCTTTGGCTGGAAGGCCAACACCGGCAGCATCGCGCACCAAAGCGCGGGCGCCTTCAACGGCGACATGGGCATCACCACCAGCGTGTTCTGGCAGGAAGCCTGCACCGCCGCGCAGAAGGACTGCCAGGCCGCACCGCACGGCGGCGGCAAGCGCAGCGGCCACGACGGCCTGATCCCGTCCGCCCAGGCCACGGCGCAGGTGCCCGAGATCGACGACGAAACGCTGGGCCAGGTGGTCTTCTACACCTCGACCCTGGCCCCGGCCGCGCGCCGCCAGCCAGACAACCCGCAGGTGCTGCGCGGCCAGGCGCTGTTCGCGCAGGCCCAGTGCGCCACCTGCCACCGCCCCAGCTACACCACCGGCGACACCCTGTTCCCCCGCTTGACCAGCGTCCGCATCAGCGGCCAGCGCATCTGGCCCTACACCGACCTGCTGCTGCACGACATGGGCGAAGCGCTGGCCGACGGCCGACCCGATTTCCTGGCCAACGGCCGGCAATGGAAGACGCCGCCGCTGTGGGGCATCGGCCTGTTCAAGGACGTCAATGGCCACCAGCGCCTGCTGCACGACGGCCGCGCCAACGGCGTGCTCGAAGCTGTGCTCTGGCACGGTGGCGAGGCGCAGGCGGCCAAGGACCAGGTGCTGAAGTTCAACCAGCGCGACCGCGAAGCCCTCGTGAAGTTCGTGGAGTCGCTTTGATGAAGCCCTCGAGCAAGCTGACGCGCCGCCAGCTGCTGGCGGCGCTGGCCGCTGGCGCGGTGCTGCCCACCCACCCTGTTTGGGCTCAGGCCAGCGGCCCGGTGGCCTTTCCCTATTACAGCGGTGAGCAGGCACTGGCCGGCCTATGTGGCCGGCACCTGCCACCCCTGGCGCGCGCTTTCGAGACCGCTGCACAGGCCCTGAGCGCGGCAGCGCGGGCGCACTGCGCCAGCCCGGCTGCGCCAGCCACTTTGCTGGACGCCTGGCGTCAGGCCCTGCTGGCCTGGCAGGCCCTCGCCACCCCCGGCCTCGGTCCGGTGATCGAGCGGCGCTCGCAGCGCCAGATCGACTTCTGGCCCGCACGACCCGCCCTGCTGGACAAGGCCCTGGCGCACGCGCCGAAAACGCTTGCCGACATGGAGCGCATCGGCACCCCGGCCAAGGGCTTTCCGGGCATGGAGCGGCTGCTGGCGGGCCAGCCCTCCGGCCCCCATTGCCCTTACCTTGTGCTGATCGCCGAAGGCATCGAAGCCGAGGCCCGTGCGCTGCGCGAGGGCTTCGATGCCCTGGCGGCCCGCGACTGGACCGCCGACGAAGACGCCGCCCGCAGCGCCTTCGCGGAATGGATCAACCAGTGGCTCGGCGGTCTGGAGCGCCTGCGCTGGATCGAGATCGAGCAGCCGCTGCAACGGGCCAAGACCGCCGGCCAAGGGCATCAGCCAGCCTTTGCCCGCCAGCGCATGGCCGACAACCTCGCCGAATGGCGCACCCAGTGGCAGGCGTTGAACGCCCAGGCCCGGCTGCAGCCAGCGCAACGCACCGAGCCCCCACAACCCGGCCAGGCGCTGATCCCGATCGAGGCCCTGCTGATGGGCAAGGGCCACATCGCGCTGGCCGGGCGCTGGAGGCAGGCCTTGGACGCCGTCTCCGCAGCCATGGCCGCTTTGCCGGCCCAGCCGGGCGAACGCGAACTCATGGCGCTTTCCCGGACCATGAAAACGGTGACCACGCTCTACCAGGGCGAGGTCGCTTCGGCGCTGGACGTGCCGCTGGGATTTTCCGATGCAGATGGGGACTAGAAAGAGCCCCCCTGCGCCGCCTTTGGCGTCTTCCCCCCTGAGGGGTGACGCCACCAGCGGCCCGGCAAAGCCGGTTCCGCGGTGGCCGCTGGGTGAAGGCATCGCGCGCCGCCACGTGTTGCTTTGGGCGGGCAGCTTGGCTTTGCCGTCGGCATGGTCCGCCCCGCAGCGCCAAACCACCCTGCTCGCCGCCTGGCAACAGGATCAAGAGCAGCGCATCGGTCTGCTGTCGGCGGACGCAAGCCAATGGTCGGTGCAGCGCTCGCTGGTCGTGCCGACGCGTGCGCACGGCCTGTGGGCCGAGGCGGGCGGCAGCGTGCTGGCCGTGGCACGCCGCCCCGGCGACTGGCTGCTGCGCTGGCGACCCGGTCAGGCCAAAGCGCAGTGGCACTGGATCGACGGCGACCGCCGCTTCAACGGCCACGTGATCACCAGCGCCGACGGCGCCACGCTCTGGACCACCGAGACCGACCTCGACACCGCACAGGGCCGGCTGGGCGTGCGCGACGCGGCATCGCTGGACAAGACCGGCGAGTGGGCCACGCACGGCATGGACCCGCACGAATTGCTGGCCCTGCCGCAGGCCGTGGGCGGGCTGCCCGCGGGCACGCTGATGGTGGCCAACGGCGGCATCCCCACCTTGCCCGAAACCGGGCGCAGCAAACGCGAACTCGGCCGCATGGACGCCTCGCTGGTGGCGTTGCACCCCGCCAGCGGCGAGCTGCTCGGCCAATGGCGCCTGGACGATCCACACCTGAGCATCCGCCACCTGGCCTGGGACCCGGTCAGCGGCACGCTGGGTATCGCGTTGCAGGCCGAACACCCCGACCAAGCGGCACAGCGGGCCGCCCCGGTGCTGGCGGTCTGCGACGGGCGCACGCTGCGGGCGGCCGAGGGACAGCCCGCACTGGCCGGCTACGGTGGCGACATCTGCGCCCTGCCAGAGACCGCAGGTGGCGGTTTTGCCGTCAGCTGTCCGCGTGTCAACCAGCTGGCTCTTTTTGGTGCGCAGGGCCAATGGCGCCAAGCTATCGAACATGTCGAGGCCTACGCGCTGGCCTCGGACCGCCAGCAGTGGTGGCTGGCGAGCAGCCGGGGGCAGGTCGGGTTGCTGCACGGTGGCACCGATGGCGCAGAGCCTTCGCGCTCACGCGCTCCGGACCGCGGCACGCTCGCCCTGCAGATCGAAAACCACTGGGTGCTGATGGCGGGTTGAGGCGTCGGCCGCTCAGGAACGCAGGGCCTCCGCATCGTCACCCACCCGGTCGCAGGCCTGACCGCTGCGCCGGCACTGGCCCTCCGCGTCCAGCCAGGGGTGGGCATGGCCCACGCAGCCGGTCTGGCAGATCACCGCCTGGGCCTCCCGGGCGCCGGCCTCCACCGGTGGCCGCGACCTCACCGTCGGTGATCGGCGGCGCAGCACGGCGGCGGCCCCCAATCCCCAGAACACGCTGGTGCGCAGCAGCACCAGCTCGGCGCGCAGACACAGGTTCTCGCCTTCCAGCGCAGCGACGCGGCTGGACGAAGACCGCAGCAGCTCGGTGCAGCGGCTCTGAAGACCACCGATCTGGCGCATCAGCACCCCGTGTTCCTGCGCCAGTTCCCGCGCCATGGTCCATTCGTTGCAGGTCGCCTGTTGCACCACCGTGCTGTTGTGCTGGGTCATCCGGTTCTCCCTGTGCGGGGGTTGGCATGGGCCGCGTCTGGCGATGGTTGCCGCACGGCCCAGTCCACACAATGGATCACCTGGCCGTCGATATCGGTGAAGGCAAACGCCCACGCCCCCCAGGGCTGCAGGGCCGGCGCTTCAGCGGGCAGCCGGTGCGCATGCAGCGGCTTCCCATCGGACACCCCGGTGCGCACCGGCCGCAGGATGGCCTGGCGCAAGCTGGCGTGCAGCGCATGGATGTGGCGCACCACCACACTGTGCCGGGTCGGCGCCCAGGCGGGCACGCGCGGGTCGGGCTTTTCCCAGCGCCCAGGCTTGGCGCCGCAGGCCCACAGCTGCAGCTGCAGCGGCCCGTGGGCCACGACGGCCAGCACGCCCGGAATGTGCTGCCGGCATTCAAAGCCCAGCACACCGGTGTAATCGGCCACGGCGCGCGGCAGGTCGGGTGTGCACAGAACCCCGCTCACGGCCGCACCGCCCCGGTGGCGCGGCCGTGACTAGGCACGACACGGCGTGGTGGAGCGGCTTCAGCGGCTGGCCGCGCGTCGGCCAGCGGGTTGGTCCGGGTCGTTCCCACATCCGCAGGCGCACCCCTCCGGCGCAAGCGCCACCCAGCGCTTGCCGGCCCCAAGCCAGCCCAAGCGGCGAGCGAGTGCCTTTTCGGCACGCATCTGCGCCAGGCGTTCGCGCACAGAGGGGATGACGACATGCGTTTCATGGGCGGGGTGGGATGTCATGGGGGGTTGTCAGGCAGGCGTCCCGCGGGCGGGGAGTCCGGTGTGTTCTGGCCGATGTGCCAGCACACACCGGAGGGATCGATGAGCACGAACTCGGTGATGCCCCAGGGCTGTTCCACCACCGGTGTGAGGCGTGCGCCGTAACGCCCGGCCAGGTCCTGCGCCTCCACGTGCGCGCCAGGCGCCCACATCCGGCACCAGCACATGCATGACCAGGTTTTCCGCCAGCGCCTTCTCGTAGAAATCCTGCGGCAGGACGGCGCAGCCGTCGACGCTGAAGGGTGCGACCCCGCCACCCACGGAGCACTCGGTGAAGCCCAGATCGGCGAAAAAGCGCCGGGACAGCGCAAAGTCCCTGGCCGGCACGAAGGCCTTGATCTCGGTCGCCCGCAGGGCGCTCGCGCGGCTCATTGCACGCTGACCGGTGCGGCGTGCCACAGCGGCGAGGGCTGCCGGTCCGGGCCCGCCATTGGCGCGGCTTCTGCGGCCAGCTGCCAGCGCGTGCGCAGGTTGGCCAGCATGTTCCGCATGGGCGGCGAGACATGGGGGTGCCCGGACAGGAAGAACAGGTTGGAAACCAGTTTCCGTGCCATCAGGCCGCGGTTCGGGCAGTCCGCCGCGGCCTGGGCGTAGCCGGTCATGAGCGCCAGCGTACCGGCCGTCAGGGCCTCGACGGAAGGCAGATGGACGCCGTCTTCGTCCGGGTCTCGGGCTTCGTTGCCAGGTGGGTGCATGGGCTTCTCCGTGATGGGAAGGGCGTGTCGGGAATCCACAGCCTTCGGGTTCGATATCAAATCATATGCGAATAATTCTCATTTGTAAAACAAACCATTGGACCACCGTCGCAAAAGCGGTTGAATGACGACAATGGTTTTTTGCTCCGGCCCAAACTCCACCCAGAAAGGAACCCCCTCATGAAAGGCGACCCCCAGGCCATCAGCCATCTGCAGGCGCAGCTGAAGAACGAACTCACCGCCATCAACCAGTATTTCGTGCACTACCGCATGCTCAAGCACTGGGGTTTCGACAAGCTGGCCAAGAAGGAGTATTCGGAGTCCATCGGCGAGATGAAACACGCCGACTGGCTCATGGACCGCATCTTCGTGCTCGATGGCCTGCCCAACCTGCAGGATCTGGGCAAGCTGAACATTGGCGAGAACGTGCCCGAGATCCTGGCCAGCGACCTGGCGCTCGAACGCGGCGCCCAGACCACCATCAAGGACGGCATGGCCCACTGCGAGAGCGTGCGCGACTACGTCTCGCGTGACCTGCTGCAGAAGATCCTGGACGACACCGAGGAACACATCGACTTTCTCGAAACCCAGATTGATCTCATCGACAAGGTCGGCCTGCCCAACTACCTGCAGAGCCAGATGGGCGAGCCCAGCTGAGCGGGCGACCCGTCCGAAGACCTCGTGCGGCACGGGGTGTTCCGGCGCAAACCGGGATACCCCATAAATCATCCGGGTTATTCTCCGAATTGAATACGATCAATTATCATTTGCAGACCTATCCATTCCAGGAACCGCCTGCCATGATCGTTTGTGTTTGCCATCGCGTCAGTGACCAGACCATTGCCCGTGCAGCACGTTCGGGCATGGCCTTTGACGACATCCAGCTGGAGCTCGGGGTGGCCACGCAGTGCGGCAAGTGCGAGAGCTGCGCGCGTTCGGTGTGGTCAGAATGCCGGTCGGGTCAGCCCACCGCGCACCTCAAGATCGACGAACTGCGGCAGCAGCTGGCCCGAGGGACGCTGCAACTGGCCCCGGTCTGAAGACCGCTTCTCCGCGCGCCCAAGGCGCGCAACCCGATTCGGCGCAACTTTCCGCCCGTCCTTGACGCCTGTGCGGCCGCACGGTTCTGCGCCGCGCCGGGCCATTCCATCTGAAAATGTCACGCCAGATGCACCCGCTACGCAATATTGCGGGCTGGGCATTTCGGGGTCGAACATTTAGAATGCGCAATCCGCTTTCACATTGCAAGATGAGAACCCAACAGGAGACAAGGCCATGACCACCAGCAACAGCCAGGAAGACAAACGCGCTGAACTCAAGCGCGCCGCGCTCGAGTACCACGAGTTCCCCACCCCTGGCAAAGTGGCCATCGCTGCCACCAAACAGCTGACCAACCAGCGCGATCTCGCCCTGGCCTACTCGCCCGGCGTGGCCGCGCCCTGCGAAGAAATCGTCGCCGACCCGAACAACGCCTTCAAATACACCAGCCGCGGCAACCTGGTCGCCGTCATCACCAACGGCACCGCCGTGCTGGGCCTGGGCGACATCGGCCCGCTGGCCGCCAAGCCGGTGATGGAAGGCAAGGGCGTGCTGTTCAAGAAGTTCTCGGGCATCGACGTGTTCGACATCGAGATCAACGAAAAAGACCCGGACAAACTGGTCGAAATCATCGCGTCGCTGGAACCCACCTTCGGCGGCATCAACCTGGAAGACATCAAGGCGCCGGACTGTTTCTATGTCGAGCGCAAGCTGCGCGAGCGCATGAAGATCCCGGTCTTCCACGACGACCAGCACGGCACCGCCATCGTGGTGGGTTCCGCCATCTTCAACGGCCTGAAAGTCGCTGGCAAAGACCCGAAAAAGATCAAGCTCGTGACTTCGGGCGCTGGCGCTGCGGCCCTGGCCTGTCTGGGCTTGCTGGTCAAGCTCGGTATCCCCCGTGAAAACATCTGGGTGACCGACCTGGCGGGTGTGGTGTATGAGGGCCGCACCGAGCTGATGGACGAGGACAAGATCCAGTTTGCCCAGAAGACGGCCCTGCGCACGCTCTCCGAAGCCATCGAAGGTGCCGACGTGTTTCTCGGCCTGTCGGCCGGCGGCGTGCTGAAGAAAGACATGGTCGCCAGGATGGCGCCCAAGCCATTGGTCTTTGCGCTGGCGAACCCGAACCCCGAGATCACGCCCGAAGACGTGAAATCCGTGCGCGACGACGCCATCATGGCCACCGGCCGCTCCGACTACCCGAACCAGGTCAACAACGTCCTGTGTTTCCCCTACATCTTCCGTGGTGCGCTGGACGCCGGCGCCTCCACCATCACCGACGAGATGGAGATCGCGGCGGTGCACGCGATCGCCGAACTGGCGCAGGCCGAGCAGAGCGACGTGATCGCAGCGGCTTACGCAGGCGAGCAGCTGATGTTTGGCCCCGAGTACCTGATTCCGAAACCGTTTGACCCGCGGCTGATGATGAAGATCGCACCGGCCGTGGCGCAGGCCGCCGCCGACAGCGGTGTGGCGCTGCGCCCGATCGCCGACATGGACGCCTACCGCCAGCGCCTGCAGAGCTTCGTGTTCGCCTCGGGCACCATCATGAAGCCGATCTACGCCGCGGCCAAGACCGCCGCGAAGAGGCGGGTGGCCTACGCCGAGGGCGAAGAAGAACGCGTGCTGCGCGCCTGCCAGATCGTGGTCGATGAAGGCCTGGCCCGCCCGACACTGATCGGCCGCCCGGCCATGATTGCCGAGCGCATCGAAAAATTCGGCCTGCGCCTGAAGGAAGGCCTGGACTACGACGTCGTCAACGTGGAGCAGGACCACCGTTACCGCGAACTCTGGCAGACCTACCACCAGATCATGGAGCGCCGCGGCGTGACCGAGCAGCTCGCCAAGATCGAGATGCGTCGCCGCCTGACCCTGATCAGTTCCATGCTGCTGCGTCGCGGCGACGTGGACGGCGTGATCTGCGGCACCTGGGGCAACACCCAGCTGCACCTGGACTACATCGACCAGGTGATCGGCAAGCGCGAAGGTGCGAATTGCTACGCCGCCATGAACGCGCTCATGCTGCCAGGCCGCCAGGTGTTCCTGGTGGACACCCACATCAACTACGACCCCACGGCCCAGCAACTGGCCGAGATCACCAAAATGGCCGCTCGCAAGATGATGCGCTTCGGCATCACGCCCAAGGCAGCGCTGCTCTCGCACTCCAACTTCGGCTCCAGCAACCAGCCCAGCGCCCTCAAGATGCGCGAGACCCTGTCCATCCTGCAAACGAATGCACCATGGCTGGAGGTGGACGGCGAAATGCACGGTGATGTGGCATTGGACGCCGATGCACGGCTTTCGATCATGCCGCGCTCGGCCCTCAAGGGCGACGCCAACCTGCTGGTCTGCCCCAATATCGATGCCGCCAACATCGCCTACAACCTGCTCAAGACCGCGGCCGGCGGCAACATCGCCATCGGTCCCATGTTGCTCGGTGTGGCCAAACCTGTGCACATTCTCACGGCCAGCGCCACTGTGCGCCGCATCGTGAACATGACGGCCCTCACCGTGGCCGAGGCGAACGTTTCCCGCTGATCCCTTGGGAAAAAGCAAGCGCTAACTTTTCCACACATTTTTGCCACTGCAGATTGCCTGTTTATTCAGCAATCGCTTGCAATTTTGTAACGCTTCGGGCACACTAGCGGCCTTGGATTACAGGGTTAACCCGCCCCATCAACACCTCCTCAGGACCTGTCTTATGGGAGTGCCGGAGGCGGGTTGATCGCATCAGGAGCAGGGATTTCATGGGTCTGGATCGGATCCGGTGGACGAGGAATTGGGCGGCATCGGCCGTCCTGCTGGTGGCCATCAGCACCTTTGTGGTGCAAGCCCGATCGCCCATCTTCAGCAGCCTTCCGGGTTCAGCCGTTGCCTCCGTGGCTTATTCGGGTCTGCCCGTGCAGGGCCAGGAAGTGATGTCGCAGATCCGGCAAGGTGGTCCTTTCCGGTATGAGAAAGACGGCACCGTGTTTGGCAACAGGGAGCGGTTGCTGCCCGGTCAGAAGCGAGGTTACTACCGCGAATACACCGTGCCCACACCCGGTTTGAACCACCGGGGGGCGAGGCGGATCGTGTGTGGAGGGGTGAAGCCCCGGACGCCTGATGGTTGTTATTACACCGAGGATCACTACAGCAGCTTCAGGCTGATCGTGCAGTGATCCGGAGCGCAGTGAGCAGATTTTTAACTTTGACTTTAGAAAGAGACGCGGAGATGGACACGCCACTTCGTAACGTAAAACCCAATATCGTTCAGTCGATTCGCGCCTATGGCGTGAAAGACCTGCAGGCTGCGGCCGAGCAGTTGGGTCATCACTTTCTGTACGCCAACCTGGCCAAAGCCCAGAGCAAGCAGGATGTGCTGGAGTTGATCGCGGCGCAGTACACCCTGCCGTCGCACTTCGGCAAGAACTTCGATGCGCTCTACGACTGCATGACCGATCTGGTCCACAAGTCGGGTCCGCAGACCGGTTTCATCGTCGTGCTGGAGCACATTCCGGCCCATGCCAAGTTCGACAAGGAAGCGCGCGAGCAACTGCTCGACATCTTCCGCGACACCGCCGACTACTGGAGCGATCGCAAGATCCCATTCCGCTGCTTCTATTCCTTCTCGGTCGCGCGCGCTTCCAAAGGTGAAGCACCGATCGAGGTGGAAAACGAAGAGCCGATGCCAACCGACAAGCTCCTGGACGTGAGCCCGATGGCGCTGCGCATGAGCAGCCCGTTCAACGCCGGGTACTGGTTGGCCGCAGCCTGACCTGACTTGACCCACCCCCGCGCCGCCTTCGGCGTCACCCCCTCAAGGGGGCGGCACTGGCGGCCCGGCAAAGCCGGTTCCGCGGTGCCCTGGAAGGAAAAGCCGCTGCCGATGCAGCGGCTTTTTCACGCCTGCGTGTTGGGTGCAATGGGCTGCACCAACTGGCACAGCGCAACGAACTCGTGCACCGGCACTTCTTCGGCTCGGCGCTGCAGGTCGAAGGTACCGGCGAAGTTGCGGGCTTCCAGCCACTTGCCCAGCGTGTTGCGCAGGATCTTGCGGCGCTGGCTGAAAGCGGTCTGCACGAGTTCGCCGTACAGCTTCAGATCCATGGCCGGTGGCTCGGCCAGCGGCACCATGCGCACGATGGCGCTGTCCACGCGCGGCGGAGGATCGAAACTCTCGGGCGGCACGAACAGCACGTTGTCCATCGCGTAGCGCCACTGCAGCATGACCGACAGGCGGCTGTAGTCCGCCGTGGCCGGTCGGGCCACCATGCGGTCAATCACTTCCTTCTGCAGCATGAAATGCTGGTCCTGAATCACATCCACATGGTCGAGCAGGTGGAACAGGATGGGCGTGGAGATGTTGTAGGGCAGGTTGCCCACCACCCGAACCCCGACACGGTCCGCTGGCCGGGGTTCTGGTGCGCTTCCTGGGGCCAAACACAGTTCATGCGCCAGGGCCGTGAAGTCCACCTTCAGCACATCGGATTCGACCACCGTCAACTGCGGATGGGCACGCAAGCGCAACGCCAGATCACGGTCCAGCTCGATGACCGTCAAGTGGCCCAGGCGCTCGACCAGGGGTTGCGTGAGCGCTGCCAGCCCCGGCCCGATCTCGACCATGTGATCGCCCGGCAAGGGTGCAATCTCGCGCACGATGGCGTCGATGATGCCCTGGTCGGTCAGGAAGTGCTGACCAAAGCGCTTGCGCGCAATGTGTTTCATGAAGACTGCAGCGGTCCGCGATCAGGGCCGTGGATCTTCGCGGTACTCCACGAAGGCGCGTGCGCGGACGTCTTGTGACCAGCTCAGCAGCACCGACTGGGCTTTCTGATCCCGCAACCGGGCGCGGGCCACCTCGCGCTGCTCGCGCTCGCTCATGGCGGTATCGCGACGCTCATCGACCCGGATAAGGTGCACGCCGAAGCGCGAAACCAGCGGTGGCGACATCTCGCCGGGTCGCAGCTTGTCCATCGCCTCTTCAAACTCGGGGACAAATTGCCCAGGGTTGGTCCAGCCCAGATCGCCACCTTGGCGCGCCGAACCGTCCTGGCTGTGCTCGCGCGCCAGCGCCTCAAAACTGGCCTGTCCGTTGGCCACCTGCTGCCTGTACCGATTGAGTCGGGCGACCGCGTCGGCTTGGCTGAGTTGGGGCCCGGTGCGCAACAGGATGTGGCGCGCGCGGGTCTGGGTGACGGTGAATGCGGGCGAAACGCCCTGGCGCTTGTCGATCAGCTTGAGCACATGAAACCCCGCCGCACTGCGCACCGGCCCCGCGATACCCCCAGCGGTCAGCGAACGCGTTGACTCGACGAACAGTTCAGGCAACCGGGACACTGGCCGCCAGCCAAATTCACCGCCGCTGGTGCCCTCAGGCGCATCGGAAAACTCCCGCGCCAGCGCAGCAAAGTCGCCGCCTGCGCGCGCGCGATCGGCCACGCTCTGGGCCCGGGCCTGCAGCTCGCCGATGCGCGCAGCGCTGGCCGTATCGGGCACCTGCACCAGCACGTGCGCCAGACTCAATTCCAGGGCGTCGGGGTTGTTGGCGCCCTGCTCCCGGATGAAAGCGTCGATGTCGGATTCGTTCACCTTCACCCGCAGTTCCACTTCGCGTTCGCGCACGCGTTGCAGCAACAGCTGGCCCCGCAGTTCGTTGCGCAGGCGGTTGATGTCCAGGCCTTCGGCGGCCACTCGCTGGCGAAATTCTTCCACGCTGAGCTGGTTCTGGGCCGCGATCGATTGCTCGGCCTGGGCGAGGGACGCCTCGTCCACACGCAACCCCAGCTCGTTCGCCTCCTGTTGCTGGGCCCGCTCGGCCACCAGCTGTTCCAGCACGAGGCGCGCCAGCTCCTCCCGCGGCGGTAGCGCGACGCCCCGCTGGGCGTACTGTTGTTCGACACGCATCAGGCGTTGCCGCACGTCGTTGTTGGTCACCGGCTCGGAATTGACCAGCGCAACGATGTAGTCCACCGTGCGTGTGGCCACGGACGGCTGTTTGGTGCTTGCCTGTGCAAGCTCGCTGCTCAACCGCAAGGACTGGGCGGAAACAGGGTGCAGCGCGAACAGTGCCAGCCCACACAACAAAGCGGGCAAGGAGCGCGGGCGGGCAATTTCGGTCATGAGAGTGAAATAGATCAGTCGTACTGCTGGAAACGGCTTGGCGGGACGATCTCTTCACG
Source organism: Betaproteobacteria bacterium HGW-Betaproteobacteria-9 (assembly GCA_002842215.1). GTDB lineage: Bacteria > Pseudomonadota > Gammaproteobacteria > Burkholderiales > Burkholderiaceae_C > Hydrogenophaga. The sequence continues at coordinate 146,307 of PHCC01000011.1, forward strand.
CAGGTACTGGTATTTCGGTACGTTGCCCTGCAGAGTCTGAAGCGAGCTCGCGCCAACACGGGAGAAGCCGGAAAACTCGAGCTGGAACAAAATGCTTTGGTTGGCCGTGGTCCTGCTTTGCTGCAGACGGGACAACACGACGCGCCCCAGCCAGCAACCGGCATCGTATTCAAATCCGGCCACGAGGTCGATGATCTTGCGATCCGGCATGCTGTAGTTCATGCGCCCGACGGTATACCACTGGCCTGGCCCCAGCGCGCGGCCCGGCACTCGCGTCGAGGCCCCCCCCCACAGATCGGCGATGGGCCATTGCCAGCCCAGATCAATCTGCTCGCTGACGCCACGCTGGATGCGATAGGCGGCGCTGAGCACCCGGAAGGGCCCCGGCGTGTAACGACCACCCATCGTGGTCCTCACGCTCTCCCCGCTCTTGGGGTTGTACTGCAGGTTCGTATCAAACGACCACAGGGGATCCCACTGAACACGGGCGGCCAGCAGCATGTTGCTCACCCGCTCGGTCACCGGGACACCGCCCGGCAAAGTGACATTCTGGTCCTCGAGCAGCACGCGCTGGGCCATGCCCAGTCGAATCACCTCGGCGCCATTGTCGGCATCGAGCAGCCGGGAGTTGACACCCAGGGTCACCGCCCGGGTGTCCGAAATGCGGTCGTTCCCGTTGTAGGCGTTCTCGGAAAACATGGTCGCCAGATTGAAGTCCCGCGCACCAGAATCGAAGTTGGGCAGGCCCGTCTGGTCACGGAAGGGCGTCCAGGTGAAGAACGCCCGGGGCTCCAGCGTCTGGGTGTACTGGCGCCCGAAGTAGGCGGCCGGTCGCTCGAACACCAGACCACTGTCCAAGCTGACGGTGGGCACCGCCCGCGAGGTCGATGTGGGTACCCCGGTGGCATTGTCAAACTGGTACTGGGTCGCATGCAGGCGCGCACGCGGCTGCACAAACCAGCCGGGGGACTGCCAGCGACGGGTTATCTCTGCCACCGCCAGAGATCGATCCCCCCCGGATTTGACCTCTCCAGCCGTGGACAGAATGGAGCGCTGGAAGCGGGTGAAATTGGTCTGCACCGACATGTCCCATCCGGGCGACCCCAGCAGCGTCTGGTCGTACTTCTGATAGTTCAATGCCAGCGATGGCAGCCGATCATAGGGAGGGGTGAAGGGCGCATTCACATCCTGCAAGGACTGCCATTGGTAGACCCCGGCATTCACCGACCAGGGGCCGCGAATCCAGCCCAAATCAGCTTCGTTCCGCAGAAGACGCGAGGTCAGGGAAGTGATCGAACGGGGAAAGTCGCGCCAGTAGTTGTCATCACCCACGCGGTTCAGGTTCGCACGCAGGCTGATCGGGCTTCCGCCACCAACGTTGTCTGTCAGGCGCTGGCTGTGCTGCAGTGAGTACGCCCAGCGGTCTTCGTCGCGCAGCCGGTCCGACGGCATGAACGCTGCGCGCAACCGTCCCGTGTAACTCGGCTGCAGGTAGCGGAACTCACCCGCCAGGTCCACCCCCCGCTTTGTCATCAGGGACGGCGCGAGCGTGGCGTCCATGTTGGGCGCCAGGTTGAGGTAGTAGGGCGCTGTCAGCTGCACGCCGCTCTGGTTGTCGATAGCCATGCTCGGCGGCAAGACACCCGACTTGCGCTTGTCCGACAGCGGGAAAGTGAAATAGGGCGCAGCCAGGATGGGCACGCCCTTGAACTCCAGCACGCCTCCCTTGGCCGTGCCCACGTCCTCTGCCGTGTCCAGCTCGATGCTGGTGGCCCGCACCAGCCAGTCCGGCATCCAGCGGCTGCCCGGTGGGCGCTCGCAGGTGGAATACCGCCCGTCGTGCACCACCATCGTTTCCCTGTCCAGGAAATCGATGCGACTGGCATCGCCACTGGCCTGGTTCTTCAACAACTGGTAGGTGGGTTCCGAAAAATGACCCTTGTAGGTTTCCACGTTCATCTGCAACTCGGGGCCCTGGAAGCGGTCGCCGTTGCGGTTGATCAGGACATTTCCCGTGGCGAGCGCCTCATTCGTGCGCTGATCGAATTCGACCCGATCCGCACGAATGACCGTGTCGTGGCGCCGGAGCTCCACCTCGCCCTCCAGCACGGTGACGTCGTCGGTCTTGCCTTGCATGCGCTCACCCCACACGAAGGTCGGCAGCTGTTTGCTCGTTTCTGGCGGCAGCGTCTCCTGCAGCATGGCGCCGGGTTTGAGTCGCACCGACTCCCCGGCATCGGCATCCTGCGCCCAAACCGGTGCCGGCACGGCGCCAGCCCCCAGCGCTAGCGCCGCAATGGCGCCCTGCACAGCCCGCGCCAGGCGGGTCGGTTCGAGACAGGCGCCGCTCGCTGCACGGGTGGTGCGGGAAGAAGCGGGGAGGGGGTTGTGAGCAGGTTTCAAGGCGGTGTGTGGCAAAACGGCCGACTCTGAATGCTGTAGGAACTCGGCCCCGCTGCAACAGGTCGGCGGAACCACGAAACGCCCGCCCGGAACCAGGTCGGCGGCGCGATGGATTTGTAGAATCTGCGGCGATTATCCTATGCCTGTTGCCCCGCCCCGGCGACCGTCGCTGACGCCCCCTCCAACACCCTCCCCAGACATGCCCCCCATCACAAACGCCGTTGCGTGGACGGACCCGCAACGCGAAGCTGCCTTCACAGCCTGGCTGGGCCCCCTGGTCCGCCAGCACGGCCTGCTGGAGGCCACGCTGCGCCCGGCTTCCGCCGACGCCAGCTTCCGCCGCTACCTTCGGCTGGACGGCCTGAGCGGTGACAGCCTCATCATCATGGACGCGCCGCCGGCACACGAAAACTGCCAACCCTTTGTACAGGTGGCCGCGCTGATGCGCGAGGCCGGCTTGCTGGTGCCCGATGTGCTGGCCTGGGACGAGACGCAGGGTTTCATGCTGCTGAGCGACTTGGGCCACCAGACCCTGCTTGACGTCATCAACCCGGACCAGCCGCAGGCCAACCACGCCCACTACATGGCCGCACTCGACAGCCTGCTGGCCTGGCAGCTTGCCTCCAAGCCCGGTGTGCTGCCGCCCTACGACGAGCCGCTGCTGCGCCGCGAGCTGCAGCTGTTCCCCGACTGGTACCTGGCCCAGCACCGCCAGACCACGCTGCAAGGCAAAGACGCCGAAACACTGAACAAAGCCTTCGACAGCATCGTCCAGCGCAATCTGGCCGCGCCCAGCGTCTACGTGCACCGCGACTTCATGCCCAGAAATCTGATGATGCCGTCCCGGCCCGGCTCCACGCCCCAGCAGCAGCTCGGTGTGCTCGATTTTCAGGACGCGGTGTACGGCCCCATCACCTACGACGTCGCCAGCCTCATGCGCGACGCCTTCCTGAGCTGGGAAGAAGACTTCGTCATTGACGTCACCGTCCGCTACTGGGAAAAGGCCCGCAAGGCCGGTCTGATGGACTTCGAGGACTGGCACAGCGATTTCGGCGCCTTCTACCGCGCGGTGGAATGGATGGGCCTGCAGCGCCACCTGAAGGTGGCCGGCATCTTCGCGCGCCTCACGCTGCGCGACGGCAAGCCGAAGTACCTGGCCGACGCGCCGCGCTTCATCCACTACATCCGCAACACCACGCACCGCTACCGCGAGCTCGGCCCATTTCTCCAGCTCATCGACAAGATCGAAGGCTTCGAGGCCGCTTCGGGCTACGCCTTCGGCCGGGTCTGAACCCCACATGCCGCGCTTTCACTGTCCCGTCCCGCTCACCATCGGCACCGAGCTGGAATTGCCCGCTGCCGCAGCGCGCCACGTGCAGGTGCTGCGCCTGCAACCGGGAGGCGTCATCACGCTGTTCAACGGCGAGGGCGGCGAATACAGCGCCACCATCCTGCGCATGGGTCGCTCCGATGTGGCCGTCCGCGTGGACCACCACGAAGCGGTGGAACGGGAAACCGGCCGCCGTGTGCACCTGGCCGTGGGCATGCCGGCCAACGACCGCATGGACTGGCTGGTGGAAAAAGCCGCCGAACTCGGCGTGCGCAGCGTGCAGCCACTGCACACCGCGCACAGCGTGCTGCGCCTGGCCGGTGAGCGCGCGACCAAGAAGCAAGTGCACTGGCAATCGGTCGCCATCGCTGCCTGCGAACAGTGCGGCGGCAACCGCGTGCCCGCCGTGATGCCGGTGGCCGATCTGTCGGCCTGGCTACCGGCGTCGGCCGGCGTGGCCGGGCTGCGCTGCGTGCTCTCGCTCTCCCCCGGCACCCGCCCCCTGACCGAGGTGCTGGGCGATGCCGACGCCGACGCCGGGGTGCTGTTCCTCAGCGGCCCCGAAGGCGGCCTGTCGGCCAGCGAAGACGCGCAGGCGCGCGCGGCCGGTTTCGTGCCGGTCACCCTCGGTCACCGCGTGCTGCGCGCCGAAACCGCGGCGCTGGCGGCGCTGGTGCTGGCGCTCAGCGCCGGCTGAAAAAGTCCCAGATCAGCTCGTTGGCCGAGATCGCGCTGGCGCCCGGCTGCTCTCCGCGCACCTTGCGCCCACCGGGCCAGGCATGACCACCGGTCTCGGTCACGCACAGCTTCACCTCGGCGCCGCCCCGGCAGGGTGAGCGGGTTTCACACCACGCGCCCGGCACCTCCAGCACACGCCGTGGCGCCGCCTCGCAGCCGTTGAGCCGGGCCCATTTGGCCACCGTGTCGGGCACCGACACGAAGTCCGCGTGGGTGTCCGAGGCGCTGCCCGAACCGCCATTGAAGAGCACCCGGTCGTCGTCCAGCGCGTGGATGTGCAGCACCGACACGGGCACCGAGGGCGCGCAGGCGGGCGCGCCATCGGTGCCGGCCACGGAGGCGATGGCCTTGAAGGTGTCAGCCATCTCGCAGGCCAGCCGGTACGAGAGCATGCCGCCGTTGGACATGCCTTGGGCAAAGATGCGCCCCGGGTCGATGTTCAGGCGCTGGCGCAGATCGGCCACCACGGCGCGCACGAAGCCCACGTCATCGATCTGCCGGTCGCGCGCCTGGCCGCAGCACAGACCGGCGTTCCAGGTGGCGAGCTTGCCCGAGCGCAGGCGGCTGGTGCCGTTGGGAAACACCACCACATAACCGGCCTGCTCGGCGTGCGAGACCAACCCGTAGTAGCGGTCGTCGGCCTGGATGTCCATGTTGCCGCCGCCCCCGTGGAAGGACAGCACCATCGGTATCGGCGTGGCCGGGTCGTAGCGCGCCGGCACGTGCACACGGTACTCGCGCGTCAGGCCGCCGTGGCGCAGGCTGAACCGGTGCTCGCCGGGCCGGGTGATCGGCACCGGCGCGGTGGTCTCCGGCGCCCGGTCCTGGCGCTGCTGCAACCAGTCGCGCAGCGGCGTCGTGCGTTCGGGGCGTTCCTGCGCGCTGGCCGGCAACGCCGCCAGCCCGGCCCCCAGGATCAACAGAGCGAAGACCAGCCCCCAAGCTTTCGTGGATGTCATGCGCACTCCCGGCAAACGGTGGCGGCGTGGTCTTGCCGCAGGAATGGCCCGGCACCGCGTGCTGCCACCGCCGCGCTGCTCATCGCCTCGCAGGCCAGAAACTGCGCCGGAGCGCTTCAGGCGGTCGTGGCGTACATGGCCTTGCCATCGTTGAGGTAGAGCCAGCCCTTGACGATGCGGTAGATGAACCAGACCAGGTTGCCCAGCAGGACGAAGGCGCCCACCACCAGAAACAGCGTGAGCACACCGATCACGCTCCAGAGCAGCGCGAACCAGAAGGTGCGGATCTGCCAGCGGAAGTGGCTTTCCAGGTAGGTGCCGGCCACGTCGTCCTTCTTCACATAGTTCATCACGATGGCCACCAGGCAGGTGATGCCGAGCAGCAGCGACGACGCGTACAGCGCGTAGATCACCGTCGTGAGGGTCTTGTTGGCGTCGGCGGCCTTCGGTTCAACGGTGGTGTTCATGGCTCCTCCTGAGTTGAGCGGTGTCTTGGCGGATGGTGTGAGAGGCCCGGGGGCTGTCCTCTGCACTATACCGTCGGGTCAGCGACCCCGGGCGCGAGCGCGGCCTTGTATAAACGACCCCTTATGAACAAAAACCTCTGGCTTCTGGCCGCCGCGCAAGGCCTGTTCCTGACCAACAACGTGGTCTTCATCGCCATCAACGGCCTGGTCGGCCTCTCGCTTGCGCCTTTGGGCTGGATGGCCACCTTGCCCGTCATGGGCTACGTGGTGGGCGGGGCCTTGTCCACGCCGCTGGTGGCGCGCACCCAGAGTGCGTTCGGGCGCAAGGGCTCGTTCCAGATCGGGCTGCTGGTGGCGCTGGCTTCGGCGCTGCTGTGCGCTTGGGCGGCGTTCGACAAAAACTTCTGGCTGCTGGTGACCGCCACCGTGATCGCCGGGTATTACAGCGCCAACGGCCAGCTCTACCGTTTTGCCGCGGCCGAACTGGCCGCGCCGGATTACCGCGAAAAGGCGGTTTCGCTGGTGCTGGCAGGCGGTCTGATGGGCGCCGTGCTCGGCCCCAACCTGGCGAGCCGCACACGCAACCTGTTCGAGGTGCCTTTCGCGGGCGCCTATCTGGCGCTGGCGCTGGTGGCGCTGATCTCCATCGCCATCATGGCCTTCCTGAAGTTCCCGCCGCTGCCACCCAGGAAGGCCAATGCCGACACCGGCCGGCCGCTGCGCCAGATCATGAAGCAGCCGGTTTTCATCGTGGCCACCGCCGGGGCTGCGCTGGGCTACGGCGTGATGAACCTGCTGATGGCGGCCACGCCGCTGGCCATGCAGGTGTGTGGCTTCGAATTCGACGACGCGGCGCTGGTGCTGGAGTGGCACGTGATCGGCATGTTCGCGCCGGGCTTTTTCACCGGCCACCTGATCAAGCGTTTCGGCACACTCACCATCATGGGCGTGGGCGTGGTGCTCAACATCGCCTGCATCGCGGTGGCGCTCACGGGCGTGGACCTGCACCAGTTCCTGATCGCGCTGTTCCTGCTCGGTGTCGGCTGGAATTTCCTCTTCACCGGCAGCACCACGCTGTCGCTGCAAGCCTACAGGCCTGAGGAAAAAGACCGCGCACAGGCCGCCATCAACTTTTTTGTTTTTGCCACCATGGCCCTCACGTCGTTCGCCTCCGGCGCACTGGTCACCACGCAGGGCTGGCTGTGGCTGAACGTGGGTTCCCTGGTGCCCGTGGCCCTCACCGGACTGGCGCTGACGTGGCTTGCGTGGGTCCGCCGGCAAGCCCACAATGCGGCCTGATCTGACGCCGGTCGGCGCCAGACGGGTTTTCTGTTCGGGAGGTTGTCATGGGGCTGTTGGATTCACTGGTGGGCGCGGCGCTCGGTGGCGGGCAAGGTGATCAGACTCAAGCGGGCACGGGCGGTCTGGATCCCCAGGTGCTCATGGGGATCGTCGCTGCGCTGATGAACAACGCCGGCGGTCTCTCGGGCATCCTGGGCAAGCTGCAGCAGAGTGGCCTGGGTGATGCGGCCGCTTCGTGGGTGGGCACCGGCGCGAACCAGCCGGTGTCGCCCGACGCGCTGGGTGGCGCCCTGGGCCCGGACCTCATGGGCATGATCGCCAGCCAGCTCGGCGGCAACCAGCAGCAGGCCGCCGGTACCCTGGCCGACCTGCTGCCCGGCCTGATCGACCAGCTCACGCCACAGGGCCAGCTGCCGGCCGACAACGGTCTGGGTGGCCTGGGCGCGTTGCTTGGGGGTGGTGACGGCAAGCTGGATGCCGGTGACCTGATGGGCATGCTCGGTGGTCTGATGAAGCGCTGACCCTCGCACGATTAAAAACAGCCTCCGCAGAGGCTGTTTTTCATGGTGACTGCGATGTGCAGGCTCAAACTGACGGAGCCTGCACATCAAGCCAGCCCTTCAGCGCTGCGTAGGCCCGCGACGGATCGGCTTCGTTGAAGATTTCGTGGAACTGGCCATCCAGGCACTGGCTGGTCACCTGTTCGCGCGGGGCCACGACGGCAAACGCGCGGCTGCCTTCAGGCCGCACCAGACGGTCTGCGCCCGCGTACAACAACAAGGTGGGCACGCGCCAGTGGGGCGCCGCGGCCACCACGGGCGGACCGTTGCTGTCGATGAAATGCGCCAACCGCGCCGAGATGCGATCGTGCACCAGACTGTCCTGCTGGTAGGCCTGCACCACGTCGGCGTCGTGCGATATCTGGCGCGCATCGAGTCCGTTGGGCAGGGCGAGGTTGGGCGCCCAGCGGTACAACAGCCGCACGAGCCGCTTCTGCAGCGGGCCGATGCCCGCATCCAGTGCGGGCGACGACAGCACCAGCCCGTCCACCGGCGCCAGGTTGCGGTGCACGAAGGTGGCGGCCACCAGACCACCCATGCTGTGCCCGAAGAGGATCAGCGGACAGGCCCAAGGGTTGGCGAGGTGGCGGCGGGTGTCGTCCACCACCTCGGACAGGTCGGTCAGCAGCGCATCGTCGTCGGGCAAAACACCCTGCGCGCCGCCGGACTCGCCATGGCCTCGCTGGTCGTAGGCGCGCACGCAAAAGCCCCAGTCATTGAGCCGTTGGGCGAGCGCGTCGTAACGCCAGGCGTGCTCCCCCAGGCCATGAACGATGAGCACCACCGCCCGCGGTCGCATGCGCAAAGGCAGGGGCCAGTCGTAGAGGGCGAGGTTCAGTCCGTCGCGCAGCGTGAACGGGGCTTGGGTGGTGTCGGACATGGGGCCAGCAGCTTCGGAATTGAACAAGGGTTCAGGGCATGCGGGCCATGACCTGCGCCACCGCGGCCGTGAGGCGGCGCGCGTAGTCGAGGTGCAGGAACTCGTTGGGACCGTGCGCGTTGCTCTTGGGGCCGAGCACGCCGCAGACCATCATCTGCGCCTTGGGAAAGCCCTGGCTGAGCATGTTCATCAGCGGGATGGTGCCGCCCTGGCCGATGGTGCCGCAGGCGGCACCGAAGTGGGTCTGCGAAGCGCCCTGCAGCGCGTCTTCGAACCACGGCGCGTTGCTGGGCGCGTTCCACCCGGTGGCCGCGCCCTCGCCCTCGAAAGTGACGCGGGCCTGGTAAGGCGCATTGTCTTCCAGCAGGGCCTTGAGCTGCTGCACGGCGGCGGGCGCGTCCACCAGCGGCGGCAGGCGCAGGCTGAGCTTGAACGCGGTGTAGGGGCGCAGCACGTTGCCGGCGTTCTGCAGCGTGGGAAAACCGTCGGCACCGGTCACGCTGAGCGTGGGCCGCCAGGTGCGGTTGAGCAGGGCCTCCACCGGGTCGGTGGTGGTGGGCAGGGCGAACACGCTGGCGCCGCCACAGTCGTGGTGCGCCCAGGGAAAACGTTTGTAGAGCTCGTCACCCAGGATCGCGGCGGTGGCCTGCGCCTGCGCCAGCCGTTCGGCCGGCACTTCGCAATGAAAGCTCGCGGGCAGCAGGCGACCGGTGGCGCTGTCTTCGAGCCGGTCCAGCACCTGCCGCATGATGCGAAAGCTCGACGGCACCAGGCCCGAGGCGTCGCCCGAATGGATGCCCTCGGTGAGGATCTCGACCTTGAGCACGCCGCTGGCCATGCCGCGCAGGCTGGTGGTGAGCCAGAGCTGGTCGTAGTTGCCGGCGCCGCTGTCCAGGCAGATCACCAGGCCCACGTCGCCCAGCCGGTTGCGCAGCGCGTCGACGTAGGGCAGCAGGTCGGCCGATCCGCTCTCTTCGCAGGTCTCGATCAGGCCGACGATGCGCGGGTGCGCCACGCCCTGGGCCTTGAGCGCCTGGATGGCCGCGATGCTGGCGTAGACGGCGTAGCCGTCGTCGGCGCCACCGCGGCCGTAGAGCTTGCCATCGTCGATCTTGGGCGTCCAGGGGCCGAGGTCGCTGCGCCAGCCGGTGAACTCGGGTTGTTTGTCGAGGTGGCCGTACATCAGCACGGTCTGGCCCGACGCCGGAGCGGGCGTGCCGTCTTTCCCGGCGCTGGCCGGCACGTCGAAAAACAGCACCGGCGTGCGCGGCACACCATGGGCATCATTGAGCCGCACGATCTCCAGCTTGAGGCCGTCAACCTGCTGCGCGCGCACCCAGTCGGCCGCGCTCTGCAACACGCGCTCCAGCAGGCCGTTCGTGGCCCACTCGGGATCGAACATGGGCGACTTGGCGGGCACCTCGATGTAGCGCACCAGCTCGGGCACGATGCGCTGCGTCCAGGCGGTGTCGACATGGGCCTGCAAGGCCAAAGGGTCCAGCGGGGGCAGCGGTTGGGGCAGGCGGGCGTTCATGGTGTTGATCTCCAGACCGGGCCTGTCGGCCCACGATCAACAAGTATAGGCAGGCCTGCCACAACGCCGTGTCACGGGGCCATCGCAGCGCGCGGCCATCTCACGGACGGTTGATGGGCGCTCAGCCGCGAGTCGCAGCGCCAGCCAGCCGGAACACGCGAACCACCTGGGTCAGACTGGCCGCCTGGTCTTTCAGGCTTTCCGCGGCCGCGGCACTCTGTTCCACCAGCGCGGCGTTCTGCTGCGTCATCTGGTCGAGCTGCGTCACCGCCACATTGACCTGCGCGATGCCCTGGCTCTGCTCGGCGGTGGCCGAGCTGATCTCGCCCATGATGTCGGTCACCCGCTGCACGCTGGCCACGATCTCGTCCATGGTCGATCCGGCGTCGGCTACCAGCCGCGTGCCGGCATCGACCTTGTCCACGCTGGTGCCGATCAGGGTCTTGATTTCCTTCGCCGCTTCGGCGCTGCGCTGCGCCAGGTTGCGCACCTCGGCCGCCACCACCGCAAAGCCGCGGCCCTGTTCACCCGCACGCGCCGCCTCCACCGCAGCGTTCAACGCCAGGATGTTGGTCTGAAAGGCAATGCCATCGATCACGCCGATGATCTCGCTGATCTTCTGGCTGCTCTGGTTGATCTGGTCCATGGTGGTGACCACCTCGGCCACCATGGTGCCCCCGCGGCGTGCGATGCTGGCGGCCGATTCGGCGAGCTGGTTGGCGGTGCGCGCGGCGTCGGCGCTGTGGCGCACGGTGCTGGTGAGCTCTTCCATGCTGGCCGCCGTCTCCTGCAGGCTCGATGCGGTCTGCTCGGTGCGGGCCGAGAGGTCCTGGTTGCCGCTGGCGATCTCCACCGACGCGGTGGTGATGCTGTCGGTGGCGTTGCGCACCTGACCCACCGTATGGCGCAGCGACGACACCATCTCCCCCAGCACCGCGAGCAGGCTGCCCGCGGGCGCGTGGCGCAACTTCACGGCCAGATTGCCGTTCGCCACGTCCTTCATCACCACCACCGCCTCGACCGGATCGCCACCGATCTGGCGCGTCACACTGCGCAACGTCGTCCAGCCGATGCCGCCAATGATCAGCAGCGCCGCCAGACCCACACCGAGGTTGGTGAGGATCGCCTGGCGCACCTGCACGTCGAGGTCGTCCGTGTACAGGCCCGAACCCACCATCCAGTTCCAGCCGTCGACCTGGATCACGTACTGCAGCTTGGGAACCGGCTCGGTGCTGCCGGGACGTGGAAAGTTGGTCTGCACAAAGGCGCGTCCGTTGCCGCTGTTGCGCAGGCCCTCGACCAAGGCAACGATGATGTCCACACCGTTGCCATCCTTGACCTTGCCGATCATGTCCTGACCCGACCATTCGGGCTTGATCGGGTGCATCACCCCAGCGCCCGCCAAGGTCCAGATGTAGAAATAGTCCTTGCCCTCGGCGCCGTAGCGCGCCATGCGCAAGGCATCCTGGGCGGCGCGCTGGGCCTCGGCCTCTGTCATCTTGCCGGCGGCGGCCTGGGCCCGAAAACCCTCCACGATGGTGTGTGCCGACTGCACGCCGGTGACCAGCTGGCCCTGCAGACCTTCGGTGATCTGACGGCGCGACTGCAACACCGACAGGGTGGCGATGACGGCGATGCCGACGACGGCAAAAAGCACCAGCGTGATGATCTTCTGGCGAAAACTCAGGTTGTCCAACATGATGACGTTCGGTTGATGGTTGAAAAGCGGGTCAGGCCTGCAGACGGAACACCCGCACCACCTCGGCCAGGCGGGTGGCCTGGTCTTTCAGGCTTTCGGCGGCGGCGGCACTCTGTTCGACCAGCGCGGCGTTCTGCTGCGTCATCTGGTCGAGCTGACCCACCGCGGTGTTGACCTGGCCGATGCCCGCCGATTGCTCGGTGGCGGCCGTGGTGATTTCGCTGATGAAGGCCGAAACCTTCTCGGCATTCACCACGATCTCGTTGATGGTGCTGCCGGCCTCCGCCACCAGCCGGGTACCGGCGTCCACCTTGTCCACGCTGGTGCCGATCAGTCCCTTGATCTCTTTCGCCGCTTCGGCGCTGCGCTGCGCCAGGTTGCGCACTTCGGCCGCCACCACCGCAAAGCCGCGGCCTTGTTCACCGGCACGCGCGGCTTCCACCGCGGCGTTCAGCGCCAGGATGTTGGTCTGGAAGGCGATGCCGTCGATCACACCGATGATGTCGCTGATCTTCTTGCTGCTGTGGTTGATCTCGTCCATGGTCGACACCACCTGGCCCACGACGTGGCCACCGCGCACGGCGACTTCGGCGTTGGCCACCGCCATCGCGCTGGCCTGGCGCGCGGCGTCGGCGCTCTGGCGCACGGTGCCGTTGATCTGCTCCAGGCTGCTGGCGGTCTGCTGCAGGTTGCTCGCTGCCTGCTCGGTGCGGGTGGACAGATCCTGGTTGCCCGAGGCGATCTCCGCGCTGGCAGTACCGATGCTGTCGGTGCTGCTGCGCACTTCCCCGACGATGCGCACCAGCGCCGACTGCATGCCCCCGAGTGCGGTCATGAGCTGGGTGAGTTCGTCCCGGCCGACCGTGGAAATCCTCTGGGTCAGGTCGCCCTGCATGATGGCGGTGGCCACACGCTGGGCCTGGTCCAGCGGCTGGCAGATGCTTTGCATGTTGGCCAGTGTGGAGGGGACCACCACCAGGGCCGCCAGCGCCAAGGCCACGCCGAACCACAGCATGGTTTGCTCGCTGATGTAGGCCCCTTCTTCCTGCAAGCTGGCGGCTTCCTGCATGATGATGCGCTCGATTTTCTGCATGTCGACCAGCAAGGCGGCGTACTGATCGTGTGCCCGGCCCAGCATGCGGTTGGCCACGGTGGCGCTGTCATAGCCGCCGGACTTGATCTGGCCCACCACGGGTTCGACCGCGGCCACGTAGTCGTTCAGCCGCTTCTGCATCTCCAGCAGCACGGCGTTGTCTTCGTCCGCATCCCCTTCCATCATGTGTGTGATCTGCTTGTTGACCTCCCCGCGGGCTTTCTCCCACTGCAGATTGGCCAGCGACATCTGTTCCGGTGACTCGTACTGGATGACCATGTCCTTTTCATGGCGGCTCATGTCGGACAGCGCGACACGCAAGCGCGACAGCGTGAGGGTTTCCTCAAACGCGTGCCCCACGAACTCGTGACTGACCGCGGACTGGCGCGACATGCCCCACAGGCCCGCACCGCCGACGATGCCCAGCAGCAGCAGCACCACACCGATGGCACCGAGCATGCGCACGCGGATGGAGAACAGGCGCATCAAAGGTTGCAAGTACATGGAAAACTCCGAAAAACTGAAATGAATCCGGATCAGGGTCCTCAGGATCCCTGATCAATCTTGAAAATCTGCACGGCCTGGGTCAGGCGATGGGCCTGGTCTCTCAAGCTCCCGGCGGCCGCGGGGTGGGCGTGAATGTTCATGGCGGGCTTTCAGATAAGGGGACGCTTCGCCCAGAGATGTCCGATCGCTTCCTCAGAAGCTTTCCCAGTCGCCCTCGTCGCCCGCAGCCACGGCGACCTTGACAGGCTTGACCGGAACGGACCTGGCGACCGGCGCAGAGGGCGCACTGGCGTTGGGTGTCGGTGCACGCTCTGGCGCCGGGCGCTTGAGCTGGGGCGCTGCCCGGGGTGCTGCGATGGCGGGTGTGTGCAGCGTTTTCGCGGCGGGCCGGGCGCCCGGCGTGGGCGCGGTGCGCGCCGCAGGCTGGTGGGCCACCGTCGGGGTGAACGCGGCCGCTCTGCTGCCATCGATGCGGAACACGGACACCACCTGCGCCAGACGCGTGGCCTGGTCCTTCAGGCTCTCGGCGGCGGCCGCACTCTCTTCCACCAGCGCGGCGTTCTGCTGCGTCATCTGGTCGAGCTGGTTCACCGCGGTGTTGACCTGGCCGATGCCGTCGCTCTGCTCGCCCGAGGCGGCGGTGATTTCACCAATGATGTCGGAGACGCGCTGCACCGAGCCCACGATCTCGCTCATGGTCTGGCCGGCGTCGGCCACCAGGCGGGAGCCGGCTTCGACCCGGTCCACGCTGGCGCCGATGAGGCCCTTGATTTCTTTCGCCGCCTCGGCGCTGCGCTGCGCCAGGTTGCGCACCTCGCCAGCCACCACCGCGAAGCCGCGGCCCTGTTCACCAGCGCGCGCAGCTTCCACCGCGGCGTTCAGCGCCAGGATGTTGGTCTGGAACGCGATGCCGTCGATCACGCCGATGATGTCGCTGATCTTCTTGCTGCTGTGGTTGATCTCGTCCATGGTGGTGACCACCTGGCTGACGACCTGACCACCGCGCACGGCGATCTCGGAGGCGCTGGCGGCGAGCTGGTTGGCCTGGCGCGCGGCGTCGGCGCTCTGGCGCACCGTGGCGGTGAGCTCTTCCATGCTGGCGGCGGTTTCTTCCAGGTTGCTCGCGGCCTGTTCGGTGCGCGCGCTCAGGTCCTGGTTGCCGCTGGCGATCTCGACCGACGCGGTGTTGATGCTGTCGGTGGCGCTGCGCACCTGCTGCACCGTCTTGAGCAGCGAGTCTTTCATGGTGGACAACGCACCGAGCAGGTCGCCCAGCTCGTCGCGACGGTCCACCTGCACGCTGCGCGTGAGGTCGCCGCCTGCCACGGCGCGGGCCAGCTCCACCGCCGTGTACAGCGGCACCGTGACCGACCGGCTGATCAACCAGGCCACCACGGCGCCGAGCGCCAGCGCAAAGCCCGCCATCAGGCCGATGATGAGCATCTCGGTTTTCACCGCCTGCCCGGCCGCCTGGTCTGCCACCTCGACCAGTTCGCGCTCGTGTTGCTGGAGCTTTTCCATCGACCCGATGTAGCTCTCCACCGCGGGAATCAGGCCGGTTTGCAGGAGGTTTTCGGCCTGGGGATCGGCGGCGGCCAGCGCCGCGAAGTAGGTCTTGCGCACCGCGATGTACTGCTTGCGGCGCTCGCCCACCGCGCCCAGAAGGTTCTTGCCCTGCTCCGAGTCGACGCTCTCTTCCAGCGCTTTCTGCAGCACGTTGATGCGGTCGGTGGTCTGCGCAATCAGGGGTTTGAAATGGGCATCCACCTGGGGGTCGTTGCCCGACTTGGCCATGGCCATCACGCGGTTGATGTTGAGCCGCGTGTGGCTCACCCATTCGTCGGCCAGCGCCGAACGTTGATCCATCGCTTTCAGATTCGTCTGGGCATCGCGAGCTGCGTTCAGGCCGCTGAGCGCCACGCCGGTGAGGGCACACAGCAGCAGCAGCACCGCACCAAATCCCAAGGCCAGGCGCTGGGTGATTTTGAGGTTGTTGAAACGCATGGCTATTTTTCCTGGGTTGCGGAGAACACGTTCAGAAGCTTTCCCAGTCGCCTTCGGCCGAGGCAGAAGCACTCACCGAGACAGGCTGGGGACTTGCGGGGAGTGACTGCGGCGCAGGACGCCTGAGCGCAGGCGCTGCCAGCGGGCGGGGAAGTCCGGTTGGGCGTGCCGCTGCCAGGGCAGGGGCTTTGCCCAGCCGGGGCTCGGCCCGCACGGGGACCGGTGGCCTGCTGGTTGCGACCACGGGCACCACCGCGCCGGCTCCCTCGATGCGGAAGACCTGCACCACCTGTGCCAGACGCTGGGCCTGGTCTTTCAGGCTCTCGGCCGCGGCGCTGCTCTCTTCCACCAGCGCCGCGTTCTGCTGCGTCATCTGGTCGAGCTGGTTCACCGCGGTGTTGACCTGGCCGATGCCGCTGCTCTGCTCACCGCTGGCCGCGGTGATCTCGCCAATGATGTCGGCCACGCGCTGCGCGTTGGCCACCACCTCGCCGATCGTGCTGCCGGCCTCGGTCACCAGGCGGCTGCCCGCTTCGACCTTGTCCACGCTGGTGCCGATCAGCACCTTGATTTCTTTCGCCGCTTCGGCGCTGCGCTGCGCCAGGTTGCGCACCTCGGCGGCCACCACGGCAAAGCCCCGGCCCTGCTCACCGGCGCGCGCGGCCTCCACTGCGGCGTTGAGCGCCAGGATGTTGGTCTGGAAGGCGATGCCGTCGATCACGCCGATGATGTCGTTGATCTTCTTGCTGCTGTGGTTGATCTCGTCCATGGTGGCGACCACCTGGCCCACCACCTGCCCGCCGCGGATGGCCACCTCGGCGTTGGCCACGGCCATCTGGCTGGCCTGGCGCGCCGCGTCGGCGCTCTGGCGCATGGTGCTGTTGAGCTCTTCCATGCTGGCCGCTGTTTCCTGCAGGTTGCTCGCCGCCTGCTCGGTGCGCGCCGCGAGGTCGTTGTTGCCGCTCGCAATCTCCCGGCTGGCGGTCTCGATGCCGGCACTGGATTGCTGGACCTGGGCCACCAGCCCACGCAGCGACGACTGCATGCCCGCCAGCGCACCCATCAGGCTGGCCGGTTCGCGCACCGGCGGCATGGCCCCAGTGAGATCGCCGTCGGCGATGCGGCGCAGGGCGGTGCGCGCCACGGCCGGGTCCCCCCCGATTTCGCGGCGCAGGGTGCGCTGCACCACGAGGCCCAGCACCACCGCCACCCCGATCGCCAGTGCGGCCAGCGCCATCGCCAGCCAGCGCGCGCGGTCGGCGCTCTGCTTGACGCTCTGGTGGGTCTGCGCCGACAGCTGGCCGGACGCATCCCTGAGTTGCAACAGTTCGGCGCGCAGTGTTCGCCAGGCCGGTGTTTCGTCACGGTTGAGCACCTCGATGGCCTGGGCTGCGTCGGTCTTGACCAGCGCCAGCACCTTGTCCTGCGCCTGTGCCTGTGCGCCGCGCAGCGCGACCAGAGAAGCCAGCGCCGGTTCCACCGGCGTGCCCCGAGCCGACTGCAGCGTGGCCTGGTGCGCGTCGTCAAACGCCGAACGCGCGGCCTGCAGGTTGTCGTAGGCCTTGGGGTTGGCCGGGTCCAGCACGATGTTGCGCAACGCCTGGCCCATCTGCAGCCCCTGGGCGTACATCTCGCGCACGCTGTTGGCCATGGCCTGCTCGGTCTGGATGTACTGGTCGAACTCCTGCTGGGTCTGCACCAAGGCCCAGATGCTGCCACCCAGGCTGGCGACAAACAGCACCGCCGGCGCCACAAAGGCGAGGATCAATCGGGTGTTGAAGTTCATGAAATCCATTCCGTGGTGTTGCGGTCGCCCGCCATGGAGAAATGACCCCGGCGCGTGGCGGACAGGCGCAGCGCGGGCCAGGCCGTGCAACTGGCCCCCGTGCGCCGACCGTCCATGTCCCCGCTCATGGGTCGCGCCCGCCGCTTACTGCAGGCTCTGGGAGGTGTCCATGAGGCCCATGTCGGCGCTGGACATCAGCGCCTCGATGTCCATCAGGATCAGCATGCGCTCGCCCACGCTGGCGATGCCGGTGATGAAGCCGG
>PHCC01000048.1 GCA_002842215.1 Betaproteobacteria bacterium HGW-Betaproteobacteria-9
GTCCAACATCGTGATGATCTGCACCGGCACGGGCAGCGCGCCCATGCGGGCCATGACCGAATGGCGCCGGCGCCTGCGGCAGTCGGGCAAGTTCGAGGGCGGCAAGCTCATGCTGTTCTTTGGCGCAAGGACGAAAGAAGAACTGCCGTACTTCGGACCGCTGCAGAACCTGCCCAAGGACTTCATCGACACCCACTTCGCCTTCTCACGCGAGAAGAACAAGCCCAAACGCTACGTGCAGGACGCGATGCGTGAGCGCGCCGCCGACCTGGCCGCGCTGCTGCAGGACCCGAACACGTATTTTTATGTGTGTGGTCTGAAGAGCATGGAAGAGGGCGTGGTGCTGGCGCTGCACGATGTGGCCACCCAGGCCGGTCTGAACTGGGAACAGATCGGCGCCGCGCTCAAGCGCGAAGGGCGCCTGCACCTCGAAACCTATTGAATATGGACATGAGCATTTTTGACACCTTGGTCGTCTCGCGGCGTTCCCCTGGCGTGGCCCAGGTCACCATGTCACGCCCGGCGGTGTTCAACGCCTTCGACGAAACCATGATCGGTGAACTCGACACGGCGTTCACCGAACTGGAGGCCGACCCATCGGTGCGCGTGATCGTGCTGGCGGGCGACGAAAAACATTTCAGCGCGGGGGCCGATCTGCAGTGGATGCAGCGGGCCAGCGCCGCGAGCCACGAATGGAACCTGGCGGACGCACGCCGCTTTGCCGGCATGCTCGCGCGCATCGAGGCCTGCGCCAAACCCACGGTGGCGCGGGTGCAGGGCGCAGCGCTCGGCGGCGGCGTCGGCCTGACCTGCGCCTGTGACATTGCGGTGGCCGCCGACAACGCCAGTTTCTCCGTCAGCGAGGCCAGGTTCGGCATCCTGCCGGCCGTGATCGGCCCCTATGTGACCAACGCGGTGGGCAAGCGCCAGGCGAAGTGGCTGGCCCTCACCACCACGCGCATCGATGCCGCGAAGGCGCTGGCCATCGGCCTGGTGCAGCAGGTGGCGCCCCTGGAGGCGCTGGACGCTGCGGTGGATGCGACCGTCAAGGAGCTGCTCGCCGGCGGCCCCAACGCGCAAACCGAGATCAAGCAGTTGTTTGCCCAGCTGCACGTCGGGCCGATCACGCCCGAAGCGCGTGAGCTGACCGCACAGACCATCGGCCGCGTGCGCGGCACCGACGAGGCGCGCGAGGGCTTCGCCGCCTTCCTCGCCAAACGACCCGCCCACTGGATACCGAGCGCCACATGACCCTTCTCAACAACGCGCCGGTGCTGGTTGTCGGCGCCGGCATCATGGGCGCCGGCATCGCGCAGGTGGCGGCCCAGGCGGGCCACCCGGTGTTTCTGTTCGACATGCGCGAAGGCGCCGCGGCGCAGGCCAAGTCGAAACTCGCTGCGACGCTCGAAGGTCTGGTGGCCAAGGGCAGGATCACCGCCGAGGCCGCGGCGGCCACGCTGGTGCTCATAGAGCCGATACCCTCGCTGGACGAGGCCAGGGGCGTCGCGCTGGTGGTCGAGGCCATCGTTGAAAACCTCGATGCCAAGCGCAGCCTTTTCCGGCAGCTGGAGTCGGTGGTTGGAGACACCGCCATCCTGGCGTCCAACACCTCGTCGATTTCCGTCACCGCCATCGCCAACGGCCTGCAGCGGCCCGGGCGTTTCGTGGGCATGCACTTCTTCAACCCGGTGCCGCAGATGAAGCTGGTGGAGGTGGTGTCTGGCCTGCAGACCGATGCGGCGGTGGCCCAAACCATCGAAGCCCTGAGCGTGGCCTGGGGCAAGGTTCCAGTGCACGCGCGCAGCACGCCGGGTTTCATTGTCAACCGCATCGCGCGGCCGTATTACGCCGAGACCCTGGCCCTGTTGCAGGAACAGGCGACCACGCCGCAGCGCCTGGACGCCTGCCTGAAGGCGGTGGGCTTTCGCATGGGGCCTTGTGAGCTGATGGACCTGATCGGCCAAGACACCAACTTCGCCGTCACGAATTCGGTCTTTGAGGCCAACTTTGGCGACAAGCGCTACGTGCCTTCGCTGGTGCAGCGCGAGCTGGTGGACGGTGGCCTGCTGGGCCGCAAGAGCGGGCGCGGCTTCTACACCTACCCCGAGGGCGTGCCGGCCTTGCCCGCGACGGCGCACGAGGTGCCGCTGGCGATGGGACCCATCACCGTGCACGGCGACGGCGAGATCGCCGACCGGCTGGAACAGCTCGTCACCCAGGGTAGGTTGTCCGGCGACGCCGCACCCTTGCGCCAGCGACAGAGCACCTGGGTGGGTCTGGCCATCGGTGGCGCCCGGCTCGTGCTCACGGATGGCCGCACCGCGGGTGACATCGCGGCGCGTGAAGGGAGGCCCGATGTGGCGGTGTTCGACCGCCCGCTGCTGTGGCCGGCGGCGCCCGGCGGCGCGCTCGCGTATGCGGTGGCGCCGCAGGCCAGTGCCGCCTGGCGCCAGCAGGCACCGGCGTGGCTCGCCGCGCTTGGCTTTGCACCCGTGCCCCTGGCCGACGCGCCCGGGCTGGTGGTGGCGCGCACGATCGCCATGCTGATCAACGAGGCCGCGGACGCCGTGCTGCAAGGCGTGTGCACCCCCGAAGGCGCCGACGCCGCGATGAAACTCGGCGTCAACTACCCGGCCGGACCGTTCGAGTGGCTGGCGCGCTGGAGCGTCGCGGGCGTCATGCAGGTGCTGGAGGCGCTGGACGCGCATTACCGTGGTGAGCGCTACCGGATCAGCCCCTGGCTCAGGCGGCAGCGGGCGTGAAGCGCCCCGCACCGACGCATCTTTTCAACCCATTTTCGTGAGACACCCCATGACCCAGGCCTTCATCTGCGACGCCATCCGCACCCCCTTCGGCCGCTACGGCGGCGCGCTCAGCAGCGTGCGCACCGACGACCTCGGCGCCATCCCGCTGCGTGCTTTGATGGCGCGCAACCCGAAC
>PHCC01000012.1 GCA_002842215.1 Betaproteobacteria bacterium HGW-Betaproteobacteria-9
GGCTGAGGCAAACTACTACCGGCAATTAGCCAGTCAGACCTCCATGGTGGTGGCCTGACTTAAACCAACCGGCCTCCACGAAAGCCGGGGCGGTTCAGTTCGCGGTTGGAGCTCCTACCTCCGGGCTGTACTCAAGGTACTGGCGGTTCATCGGAATCTCTCCAACCCGGTTTGACCTTCGTCCCATCACTTCGCTTCTTGCAGGTTCTCCTTCAAAACGGTTCTGGTCAGTCGCCTGTCGGCTTGATGCTCAACCGTTCGTCGATCAGGGGCTAGCGTTCTCCAGTGGATGCCACTTGACCAGCTCAAAGGCCGCGCCTTTGGCCAGGACTGCCCACGCTGTGCGGGCTATTTTGTTGGCCAGTGCGACAACCGCTACGTTGTAGTGGCGCCTCTCCAGCAGCCGTGTGATCCAGCTCGATCTCTCCGCTCTGGCAATCACGGCTCTGGCGCCCGCAATCAGTAGGGTACGCAAGTAGGTGTCGCCGCGCTTGGAGATGCCCAGTTGCTGTGTCTTGCCACCGGTGCCCACCTGACGTGGTGTCAGGCCTACCCATGATGCAAATTGGCGCGCAGATTTGAACGTCGAGAAGTTGCCCACGGCGGCCACCAAAGCGGAGGCCGTTAAGTCTCCAATCCCCGGGATTTGCTGGATCGCCTGCATCTGCCGGTCCTCGCGAATCATGGCACGCAGCCGCTGACCGAGGTGGTCGATGTCCTCTTGCAAGGCGTCAATACGTTTGAGTTGCTCCTGCACGCTGACGACCAGATCCGCAGACAGCTGATCCTCTTGTTGAGCCTTGGCCAACTCGCCATGGATCGTCTTGAGCAACTGGTTGTGCCCCACGGGCAATGCAATTCCAAACTCGCCAAGAATGCCGCGCAGCGCATTGGTTTGCATGATGCGGATCTTCATGAGCTGGCGCCGCATTCCGTGCAGGGACATGCAGGTCTGCTGGCGCTCAGTCTTGACGGGCACCTCATTGATGTGGGGTTGCTGGGCTGCTACCCAGATCGCTTGTGCGTCCATGGCGTCTGTCTTGTCGCGCAGCAAGAAGGCTTTGACGTGCTGGGCTGGCAGCAGCTTGGCCTGATGACCCAGGGAACGGATCGTTCGAGCCCAGTGATGGGCGCTCCCACATGCTTCCATCGCGACCAGACTCGGCGCGCACTTGGCGAAGAACTCGGTGAGCCTGGCGCGCTTGACCTGCCGACGTTGGATCTCGCCGGTCTCTACATCGACCATGTGAACTTGGAAGACGGTCTTGGCCAAATCCAGGCCAATGACGGGCAGATTTGCAGTAGATTGCATGGCGGGGCCTCCAAAAAGGTGGTTGCTCGAACCTCCACTTTGGCACTCTGATGCCGTTTCTGCGAGGCCCCACCCAACTCTGATTGCAGCCTCACTTCAGCAGCAGCGCTGTAGGTGGGCGGACCATGCCATCTCCGGGAATCGTGGAGGCCGGTTGGTTTAAGTCAGGCCGCCACCATGGAGGGCTGACTGGCGAGTTGCCGGTAGTAGTTTGCCTCAGCCTCTGCCGGCGGGATATATCCGATGGGTCCGAGCAGCCTGTGATGGTTGAACCAGGACACCCATTCCAGCGTGGCCAGTTCCACCGATTCACGAGTTGGCCAGGACCGGCGATGAATCACCTCGGCCTTGTACAGCCCGTTGATCGTGCACCAGCGCGTGCGCCTGCGTCACGTCGTTGACGTTGGCCGCTGTGCCCACCACCGTGTGCACCAGGCCCGAGTCGGCATCCACGCCGATGTGCGCCTTCATGCCGAAGTGCCACTGGTTGCCCTTCTTGGTCTGGTGCATCTCGGGGTCGCGTTCGCCGCTGCTGTTCTTGGTCGAACTGGGCGCTGCGATCAGCGTGGCATCGACCACGGTTCCGCTCTTGAGCAGCAGGCCCTTGGCCGCCAGCGTGGCGTTGACGGTGGCCAGGATCTGCAAGCTCAGGTCGTGGGCTTCAAGCAGGTGGCGGAACCGAAGAATCGTGCTCTCGTCGGGCAGGTTGTCCTCGCCAGCATCCAGACCCGCAAACTCGCGAAACATGGGTGTGTCGTACAGGGCTTCCTCCATCGCCGGGTCCGATAGGTTGAACCACTGCTGCAGGAAGTGAATGCGCAGCATGGTCTGGACGGCAAACGGTGGGCGTCCGCCCTTGGCACCCGGTGCTGGCGCATGCGGAGCGATCAGCGAGACCAGCTCGGCCCAGGGCACCACGAGGTTCATCTCGTCGAGGAACTCGCGCTTGCGCGTCCTCTTGGTCTTGCGCTCGAATCCGCTCTCGCTCAGGCTCATTTGTTTCATGGCTTCAACGTTGCACTTCCCGTGCCAGTACGGAGGTTTTGCAGACCTTCCCTAGTCTTACTGTGTCACAAGAGTAGTCTTTTGCTTGCGTGGCCGCAGCAGGGACATTGGCCGAGGCGGGCGAGCAGTGCGTAGCTGAGTTGGTGCCGCAGAGTCGTGATCGAATGAATCACGTGTCGCTGGGCGCGCAGGGCTGCCCCTGGGGATGTAATCCTCGGGAAGGGCAGGCACTTGGCGTTCGGCGAAGTTTTTTTTGCCGCCGACAGGTTTGTCGGCAATGAGTCGCTCGGCCATCAAAAAAGCGTAGGCCGCGATGCTCAGGCTGGCATGGTGGTGGAATCCCCGCCAGCCGCGCCCCTCATAGTGCCCCAGTCCGAAGTCCTGCTTGAGGTCTTGGTAGTCACGCTCGATGCGCCAGCGCTGGTAAGCGGCGCTGACCAGGTCGTTGAGGGAAATGCTCGCTGGCAGGGTCGACAGGATGTACTTGACCGGCTCGGCTTGGTCCGTTGGCCACTCGATGAGCAACCACTCCTGTGGGCGCAGACGCGCCTTGCCGGCGTTGCCGCCCGCATGGCGAACCCGTACGGCCGCGAACCGGCCACTCAGTGGCTCGTTGGTGCCCTGACGCCAACTGATCGTCTGGAACGCCTGCGCCGGCAAGGACAGGGCCAGGGCCTTGACACTCATTGGCTGCAACTCGGCGGTGCGGCGAGGAACCACCGGGGGACGCCCCATTCCCCCATAGGGCGCAGGGGGCAACGGTTCAACGCCAGGGGGCCAGACCACGACCGCTGAGGTGACACCCACGGCGTACAACAAGCCCATGTCGCTGAGCGACTGCCGAAACCCGGTGTCCACGCCGTAGCCGGCATCGGCCAGTACACAGTGGCGGGGTGCGCCCTCGCTCAGCAGGGTCTGCAACTGCTGCAGGGCGATCTGTGTCTTGGTGGCAAAGCGAAGCGACTCTGGCACACCAGCGCGCTTGCGTCGCGTTGGGTCCTGCGCCCAGTCCTCGGGTAAGTAGAGTTGCCACGCCACGGGAATGCTGCCCTGGTCACAAGCCAGCGAAACACTCACCGCCACCTGGCAGTTGTCCTGCTTACCCAGCATGCCGCAGTATTGGCGGGCCACGCCTACCGAGTGCACGCCCTTCTTGGGAAAACCGGTGTCATCAATGATCCACCACCCCCCGCGGCTGAAATCCATGTGTGGCACAACCCACTGACACACCCGGCGCAGCACTTCGGCATCCGACCATTCGGCCTTGGCGACGAAGTGATGCAGGGCCTGGTGTCTGGCGCTGGCATGCAGCGGGTCCACCCTCGCCGCCATCGGCTCAACGCTCTTGCGGGCCAGCGGCAGCATCAAACCCGTGCAGTAGCCCTTGAGCCCCGCATGCCGATCCGCATGTCCCAGCCCCTGCGCCAAATGCGCCATGTAACGATCAAACCGTTTGCTTGCCCCCATTGCCTCTCTCCAGAAACTGAGAGGAAATCATGATGCCACATTTGTGACACAGTAAGACTAGTAGTCACTGCAGCACAACAAGCAATTTCAATTAAATGCACGGTACTTAAGCGACGATTTTTTAACCAACAGGCTGTGCGGACCTGATGGCCCCGGCGCCTCACGGCTACCAGTGGGTTCGGCGTGTTCATGCTCTCGCAATCCCACTATCCGTGACCGTTGGAACTTTCGTGTCCCGCGCGTGCGCTTTCCCTCCCACAAGGGGCGGAATGGGGGAAGCGCAGACCCCCTGAATATTTGTAGACGGCGTTACCCGTCCGTACTGCAGCCACACCATGTTCACGGTGTTCTAGCAGATGGCCAACCTCATACACAACCCTGGACATTGACGTCCTCAGTTGGGTACCCGCGGGCTAGAGCGGCAGGCCTAAACATAGCTTTGATTAATTTTTAAGCAGATATCACCAATCCAGTCCGTCATACCTACCTTCCAACAGTAAGTAATTCACGCTCTGTAGGCTCTCCGCCACTTACTTTTTTTGATAAGTCATTGATTCAGAACCATTTTTAGATGTGTTTTTCACACTCTGTATGGCTCTGTTCTGGAATCCCGACAGCTTGAGGAAGGGCATTCCTGATGACCAGGCATCAAAAAAAGACCGCCCTTGGATGGGGTGGTCAAAACCTATCGAATCTACAGCCAATTTCTCGGCCTCCAGATCATCCCGCAACAGCGGATTTGGTGATCTTTACCCGCCCAGGTGGCGGGAGTGGTGATGACTCTACTACATCTTCGGTTCGACTGACAAGTCGAAAGCTCACCCTACTTGAGGGTGCTTTTGGGGCGTCTTCATCCCCATGCTGGGTCAGAATTTTCCATGTTTTCGTGAAAACGATCTGAGATTTGACTTTTCCACGAACGGTTGGATGCTTTTACGAAACGAGAGCCACTTTTTGCGAGACGAGGACTGTTTTGACGAACACCTCAGGTGAAACCCACATAACCGTGGAAATTCCATCGGATTCGCAAGAACACACGGGCTTTCGTGAAAACCAACGTTCAGGAGCCAATTTTTACGAAGCCAACGTCTCGTTTTGACCCAGTCGCCCCAATCACCATGAAAACAAAGCTCACTTTCAGCGCTCATGAACTCGGACTTGATGACGTTTTCACCCGACTTTGCAGCCTCCAAACAGAGGCCAGACGAGCCAATGCCCTGCGCTTCCTCATGTCCCAGCTCATGGAATCTCGCCACATCCCCCAATGGTTTCACGACATCACCCCCCAGACCCCACCCACAGTCGCTCAATTCACGATCCGCTTGGAGCTGCGCGAGGACGATCCAGCCCTCGCCAGGGTCCTCCAATGGTTGCGGACCAACCAGGCAGACACCTACCCGCGCCAGATCAAGCACCTGATCTTGATGGCATCCACCCGCCCTGAGACCACGCAGGCCACCCATGCGTCGAGCACCCCGAGCCCTATTGCGCAGCAACCAGTCATTTCTCCCAAGCCTGCCCCGGTGGCGGTGACTAGCCCGGCGCCGACCAAAGATGCATCAGGCCTGACCTCAGACACCCGCTCCGTCTTTCTTAACGCTTCCTCATTCTTTCAATCTACCTTCGAACCCACCCAACCATGAAACCGCGCTCCATCATCTCCATCGACGTCGGCTACGGCAACACCAAGCTGGTCTACAGACACCTCATCGACGCACAAGGCAACTCCCGCTGGTCGGAGTTCTGCTTCCCATCGGTGGCACCCAGGGCCATGGCCGAAGACATGATCTTGGGCGTCAACAACCCCAACCGCATCCTGATTGAGGTCGACGGCCAGAACTACTTCGCCGGCCTCAAGCCCACCAGCGCCAGCGTTCCCCGCACGCTCTCGCCCGACTACATCGGCTCCGTCACGCACGAGGTTTTGTTGCGCACAGCGATCCACATCGCGATGCGCGAGGCCGGTCATTTCCAGTCCGAAATCGACCTGCTGGTCCTGGGCCTGCCCGTCTCCGGTTTTCAGAGCAACGCCAAACGGCTGCACGAGATCGCGATGCGCCCGCGCACGGTTCCCGTGCCGGTGGGCATGAACCATCAGTTCGGCGAGGCGCGCTCTATTGAGGTCAAGGCCAAGGATTGCATGATCTTCCCGCAACCCTATGGTGGCTTTCGATTGGCCGCCGACACGCTCACCGAAGACGATCCCATTTTCAAGAACGGCATGGTCTCCATGGTGATCGACCCCGGCTATCGAACATTCGACTGGTTCGTCAGTTCTGGCCTGCACCCCGAATTGAACATGAGCGGCAGCTTTGATGGTGGCGTCAGCTCGATCCTTCGTGCCGTGAGTTCGAAGCTCGGCTTTGACACCGGCTTTGGAAGCCTCGAATTCGACATGGTGGAACACGGCCTGAACACCGGCACCATCAATCTGGGCCACACCGTCATCGATATGACGCCCTATCGCAAAGTGGCAAACGATGCGGCCGAAAAGGAAGTCTCCGCATTTGTCACCCGGCTTTCTGCCACCAACGCGAACATCAGCCGGATTTTCCTCACCGGTGGTGGCGCTCATTTCTACGAGGAAGCGCTGCGCAAGCGCTTGCCAGGGTACGAAATCATCTCGATGGCCAACAGCGTCATGTCCAACGCCCGCGGTTATTGGCTGGCCGGCGCCGACAAGTTCATGAACGCATGACGGTATCTCCGTAACTCAAATTTGACTCTGCCGTCCACTCCCTCAAACTGAAAGCGCGAGGAAAAAATGCAACCCGCACAACCCAACGAACCAATCTTTAAGGAGAACTCACATGATCAACAAAATCCTCTTCTGGAACCTCAAGCCGCTCGCTCCGGGCGAACTGACGCAGACCGAACGGCTCTTGGCCCAGCGCAAGGAACAGGGCCGGATGGAGCCCTACATGAGCCTTCGGGAAATGCTGCTGGCGGCCATCACCGTGATGGTGATCGGCACGATGTTGTTCAACCTGATCGAGACGAACTCGGCCTACGCATTGTTCATGTACCTTGGCCTGGTGCTTTCAATCATCGGCCTGCTCGGTTCGATCAAATACGCGCGAGAACTGGTGCAGGCGACGTGGCGAGACCAGCAATTGCACGAAGAGAAATTTGACTGATCCGCCTGCGCTCGCTGGAGATCCCCGCGCTGGTTTCCAGCGTTGAGCGAACGGGCGCTGGTGCGCACCGGGCGGCAGGTTAAACCCGTTCACAACGGACAAGAACTACCAGCGGGTTGGCAACTGATATCTGTCAATCAAAAAGCCGGCACGTTCGATGCCAGCAGCTTGACCAGTTCCATGAAATTCCCACTCGGCGCCGTACCCATGCGCACAAATTAGATATTCTTCATATGACCACGAATTTGAACCCGAATGAGAAATCGAACGTCAAGCAGGAAAACCTGTTCGTTGATTTGATCAAGTTTTCTCCTTATCTGATGATGATTGTCTTGCTCTACACAGTAGTTGCACACATCGATTCTATTTCCGGTCTGAACGGGAAAATGCTCTCTTCGGCGAAGGCACAGGACTTCACGAGGTTTGTGTCCTCAGTCAACGGCCTCCTGCTCGTGCTACACTTGATTTCCAACCGGATTTTTCACTCGAGATGGGCCTACTACGCCTGCAAGATCAGCCTCTATCTCTCCAGTGCCGGCCTGCTGACGGTGATCTACTATCTGATCAAAAGCGGCTCGGTCACATTAAGCAATGGCTGGCCATATGGGCTATTGGCCATTGGGCTGGCCTTGATGGTGATTTTTTCATTCTCGACCTACTTTGAGACAAAACCACCGCGCCTCGCCGTGGCGGCAGATGGCTCCATGCCCTCGAACGCGGATCTGCACACAGACCTGTTCACCATGAGCAAGCCCAAAACCCGCTTCGCAGACATCCTGGGCATGGACGAACTCAAGGCTCGGCTGCTGGCGGCCGGCAACGAGGTGATGGCGAGCAAGGGAAAGAAAGGCGCGCGCAATGGCATCTTGCTGCACGGCGACCCCGGCAACGGCAAGACCGCATTTGCGCAAGCACTGGCCGGCGAACTCAAGGTCAAATTTCTCAGCATCTCCTATTCGGACACCGCGACGATGTGGGTGGGCGAGCAGTCTCGCAAACTCAAGTCGGCGGTCGAGCAAGCGAAGCGCAACGCGCCATGCGTGTTCTTCATCGACGAGATCGACTCGTTCATCAGCCAGCGCTCCAGCGAGCAAAACAACCGGCCTGAATCGAAAGACATCGTGAACCTGATGCTCACCGAACTGGTGGAGTTGCGAAATCACAAGGTGCTGGTGATGGCGGCGACCAACTTGCTCGAATCCTTGGATACTGCGGCCATCCGTGAAGGGAGGTTCGACTTCAAGATCGAAGTCACGCCCCCAGACGCCAAGGCGCGTCTCGGGTTGCTGCGCCTTGGACTACAACGCAACCTGCCCAAGGCCACCGTGGATGGTCAGGTGGTCGAGCGCGTGGCGGATCGCTGGAACGGGTTTTCTGTGAAGCGCATCCTGGCCGTGACCGAGGAACTGCCCTCTTACCTTCAGCGCCACCAGCGCCCGCTCAGTGCGAACCTGGCCTTCGAGGACTTCATGGGCGCCCTGCGCTCGGTCCAAGGGCGCAAAGGCGTCGAGCTGGAGAAGGTTCGCCCATTGGGCGACCTCATCCTGGGTGAAGAACTGCGCGATGCGCTCGACGGGATCGTTGCCCGCCTGCAGGACCCCGATGGCACTGAACGACGTGGCGGAACCTTGCCGACCGGACTGCTGTTCTACGGCCCCCCGGGCACAGGCAAGACCGCCGTGGCCAAGGCGATGTGCAAGGAAGTCGGCTGGGCATTTCTCACCACCACCGGCGCCGAGCTTTCGCGCGACCCGGAAGCCTTGGGAAAGCTCTACAAGAACGCGATGGAGATCCGGCCGTGTCTCATCTTCATCGATGAGGCCGACGAACTGCTGCTCAGCCGCCAGCATTCGACCCACACCGCGTCGACCAACAAGCTCCTGTCCATCATGGACGGCGCCTCAGACCGCGTGCACGACGTCGTCTGGATTGCCGCGACGAACCATCCCGAGCAAATCGACTCGGCATTGTTGCGCGGTGGCCGATTCACCGAAAAGCTGGAATTCGAACTGCCTCAAGCCAGCGCCATCTCAGCGCACATCGAAAAATGGCTGAAAACGCGCTCCATTCGACTTGAATATTCTTTGGCACATGGCGATATTGCCCACAGCCTACGCGATCAGAGCATTGCCAACATTGAGGCGGTGCTGCAAGCGGCCGTCAACCGGGCCATTGGCCGCAAGGAACCGACCGTAACTTTGCAAGCAATAGACATTGAACGTGCTGCAAAGCAGGTAATATAGTCACCATCATTCACCCCCGAAAAGGATCAAACATGACCGCTACCTATTCTGAACTGATGGCCCAAGCTCAAGCGCTGATGGCCCAAGCCGAAGCCGCCCGCAAGGCCGAATTATCCACCGTGATCGCCGACATCAAAGCCAAGATGCGCGAGATGGGCATCACGATTGATGATCTGGGTGAGGGCAAATCCAAATCTTCGGGCAAAGCAAAGCCGAAAGCCGAGCCGAAGTTCCGCGGCCCCAACGGCGAACTCTGGAGTGGTGGTCCTGGCCGCAAACCTCAGTGGGTAGTGGACGCTGTTGCCGCTGGCAAGAACATCGAAGAATTCCGGATCTGAGGACGGGTGGATGCGACTGCTGATTGCGCTGCTGTTGCCCTGGCTGACGTTCTTCACGATCGGCCGTCCGTTTGCCGGCATCCTTTGCCTTCTGTTGCAGATCACGATCATCGGCTGGCTCCCAGCCACAATCTGGGCGGTCTACGCCCTGGGTCAGTACAAGACCGACAAAAAGATTGCAAAAGCCTTGTCCACCAAGGCCTAAAACAATGCGCACCCACGGTGCACCGGATTCAGAGGAAGCAGCCAGTGGCTGCTTTTTTTGTTTCTAAGTGGGTTATTCGCCCTTGCCTTCGTCCTGGATGGCGAGCACGCCCCTGAGGTCCAGTCCAGTCGGGATGCGAGGCTTCCGATCATCGGATCGTAGGCCGGGCCAGCCGCGTGGCCATCAATTCTGCTCACCGCCATCCCTGTCCCCCGGACATAGGTCGGTGATTCACCTTCTGACTCGAACGTCCAGCGCAAGCGACCAACACCTGTCCGATGGACCCGGTGGATCCTGTAAGCAAGGTAGAGAACGGCGGATTCTGAGAGTACTTTAGACCTCTTTTTTCGGTAGAAATCTTATATAACCAAAAGACATATACAGACATCCAGTAAGGCCAAAAAACGGAAATGGACCCAATGGGTCCATTTTTAGTGCTGGAACCAGATTTGACAGCCGGTTTTTGTCTGAAAACATGGACTCAACAAGGAGTCCAACTCCATCATCAGTCTGTCCGAAAAAAAAATTCGTTCGCGTCTACCCATTCAAAACCACCAGACCGAAACAAAGCGCCTGAACGTGGATACCCATATGCTCCCCTTTCAATGAGGTGTGGAGATGACAAGGTTCGAAAGCTCTCGGTAATTGGCCCCTTTCAGCCCACTGCTCTCATCATCACACATCAAAATGGAGCCATACAAAGACGAGGCATTTGTCGAACCACTGCACCAGTGAGTGACGGAAAAATCCGTTCTTTCTGTATCGGCCGACGAATGCATGGTCCTGTCCATTGGTGAAGGTTGATCAGGAAAGTGGAATATGAGCCTGGGTGTTTTGACAGAACAAGAACTCGTGGATCTTACGGGTTACAAAATTCCGAGCCGGCAGCTTGAAGCGCTTAAATCGCGAGGGTTCGCTCGGGCATATCGTGGACGAAATGGGCGCATCATTCTTGAGCGCCCCCACTATGACTCGGTATGCCGAGGTGAGTACCAACCTTTTCAACAGACAGCTATTCGCCGATCGGCAAACGTCAGCATTTTCAAAAAGGAGTAGATGATGTCCCGACATCGCGACACACCAGATGGCTTACCCTATCGATTGTATGAACGCAAAGGCGTGAGGATATATAGCATTGCTTACAAGCAACCAAACAATCGCTGGGCCTTCCGCTACTCATGCAGTGCCGAGGACCGAACAAGGATTGCAGAGCTTCGAGCCAAAGCCATTTCGGAGGCAGCCGGTTTCGGGTTGGGTTCAATCGCAGTTGGTTCGACCACTGAGCTAATTGAAGCGTGGTTTGATCACCAAATGCGACTGCCATCCAACGACGCCCACCGTCGCGCGGATTCCACCCTCGCAGAGAATCAGCGCGAAGCGCGGAACCTGAAGAAAGCTTTCGGTCACATGTGGCCTGAAGAGATCACCAAGACAGATGGCTATGCATATCTCGATGCCTGTGCCCAGGCCTCAAGGCCCGCAAAGGGAAACAAGGAAATCGCGCTGTTGCACCTGATCCTCGAGCATGGGGTTCGGATCGGACGATTGAACGCCAACCCGCTCCAGGGTCTGCGCAAGCTCAAGACCAAAAGTGAAAAACGCTACGTCACAGATGAAGAGCTGAACCTGGCGGTGGACGTTGGTCGCATCAAAGGCGGCACTCGTCACATCGTTGCCATGGCCCTAAAGACAGCCTACCTCTGCACAAGGAGGTCGGTCGAAGTACGCGCCATCATGCGCGACTCGATCACTGACGAAGGCGTGCTCTGGTATGACGGCAAGAACAAGGACAAGCCCCCGGTGCTGATCGAATGGACACCTGAGCTGCGAACCACGATTGCGGAAGTTCAACAGATCAAACGGCACCATGTCGCGGGAACACTCTACCTCTTCGGCAACATGAAAGGGCAAAGGTACACCAAAGGTGGATGGAAAGCCGTGCTGGATGACCTGATGGCCGACTGCCTGGTCGAGGCCAAAAATCGCAACATGCCATTCAGACGCTTCAGCTTGCAAGAATGTCGACCTAAAGGCGCATCGGACAAGATGTCAGCGGGACACACCGATGCGAAGGATGCTCTCGGCCACACCACAGACCGGCTTCTCGGGCAGGTCTATGACCGTCGCCTCGTGAAGAAAGCAACGCCTGTACGATGAAGTCAATTCCAAAATTTGGAATATCAAAGCAAAAACGGGCTACGACCGAAACCGTAACCCGTTGATTCTATTGGCGGAGTGGACGGGGCTCGAACCCGCGACCCCCGGCGTGACAGGCCTTAAATACCCTGTTCTTCAAGTCTATGTAAACAGCGCGCTGTGCGAGTTTTTGACCTAGAATTGCCTCTTATGGGGACAATTTGGGGACAGCAGGACTTTCATGGCAGTAATCACGCAGAGAGAGAATGGAAAGTGGCAGGCAAAGATTCGGCGCCAGGGCACCCCTGCGCAGAGCAAGACTTTCGTCACGAAGGCTGACGCAGAAAAATGGGCGCGCTCGGTCGAGCGCGACATTGATACAGGCGCATTCATCCCCACCGACGACGCTGCGCGACTCACGTTCGCTGCAGCAACCGAGAGGTATCGACGTGAGGTGCTTCCTAACCTTCGCGGCCGGATGCAGGTTGAAACCCGACTGACTCGACTTCTTGAGACGTTTGGAAAGTACTCGCTGTCATCCATAAGCGGCGCGATGGTCGCCAGCTACCGCGATGAGCGCCTGCGATCGGTCTCCCCCCAGACTGTCGTACATGAGCTTGGCCAGATCCAGCAGATATTCAAAAGGGCGACGCACGAATGGGGCATCCAATTACCGAGAGGCCTGCCAACCCTGCTTGTAAGTAAGCCGAGACTCCCTCCCGGCAGGGATAGACGCTTAGAGACCGGCGAAGAGGCTCTCCTACTTGATCAAGCATCGCAGTTAGCGCAACCCTGGGTGAGGGCAATTATCATTTTGGCAACAGAGACAGCGGGTAGGCAAAGTGAGCTTCTTTCACTGACATGGAGCCAGGTGGACCTTCAGCGCCGTGTCGCCCGGCTTTTTGGCAAGGACGGCGCCATCACCAAGAATGGAGCACCTTTTCGAGATGTTCCGCTATCCTCCCGGGCAATTGCCACATTGGAAGCACTTCCGCGCAACCTCAAGGGACCCGTCTTCCCTATTTCCCAGAATGCGCTTCAACTAAGCTGGGAACGCCTATGCAAATCCGCAAGAAAAAAACACCTGCTCACCCGGTTGAAATCAATGCTCGAAGGAGACGGAATGTCGGCAGAGGAGGCGGAAAGAGAGGTCAAGGCACTGGTATTTAAAAAGCGAGTACCGACCTCACTTACAACATCCCACTGGGCTGAATTGAAACTTCACGACAAGATGCTGACAGATCTTCATTTTCACGACCTCCGACACGAGGCAACAAGTCGACTGGCGGATCGACTTCAATTGCACGAGCTGATGAAAGTCACAGGTCATAAAACTTCCGCGATGGTTTCAAGGTACTACCACCCTAGGGCGGAAGATCTTGCTGCAAAACTAGCATAGTGATCTCGCTTGATGCAGATTGGGTCGGAACCTGTAGTTCCTTCTCCTGAGTTGTGCTGTCACCACAGTGGCCCAAGGAGACCTAAAAATCGAACATTCCTATTGCTTTTTCCGTCACTAAGGGGAGAATACAGCGGTCCGCATTTATTTGCTGTCCGAGCTGACGTTTCAGTCATTGGTTTTTCTGTGCCGAGGTACAGATGCCCAAAACACATTGGGCTGCGGTTCCCAGACCGCAACTGGAGTCAGCTCTCGCTGAACCAGATGAAGCACACAAGACCTTGTGATGCCCTTCATAAAAGTAGTCACACACTGTGACTTCTTGCAAGCGCAATAGCTTGCATAGCTCCATACCAAGACAACCGAAGAAAAAGCTGAACTCAGCACGTGCGTCACTGCGCACGACCGCAAGGTCGTCGCAGTGACGCACCGCTAAAAAGCAACTTTTTCGGCGTGCGTCAACGCATCTGGAGCCAGCTGTCGCAGTGACAGCGAAAAGTTTGGTCGTTCGATTGAACGCAAGTCGCGGGCTAGCCGGCCCGCCAGGTGACCTCTCGCAACAGCGAGCAGCCTCCCCAAGGGGAAAGCTGTGAGTCCCATGAACCTCAACCTTTTGGGTGCCGGGGTGACTTGCGTTTTACCTCCCTCTTGCGGGGGAGGGATTGCAGCACCCCGGAATATTTTTAGGCTGACCAAAAATATGAACAGAAACGAAATCAATAGAATTAACCAGCATACTGGTGGCTCAACCCTAACCAAAAAAGGTCGAGAATCAACGCTATTGGCCTTCGCTCAAACACTTAGAGCGACTCTCAATATTCAAGTTCGAAGCTTTGGAGATCTCAAAATTGAACATATTCGACGCTATGTCGAATATACACGTGCGCAAGGAGTTTCCAATCGCACACTGCAAAACCAGATGTCCCGCCTGCGCACTGCCCTTCGGGTATGCGGGCGGGACAAATTCGCAAACGACAAGAAAATTTCCAACAAATCAATTGGAATTGGGCGCGCATCGCGGAACGGAACTCACGTGCCATTCAATTCGATAGAAGAGAATAAACGAATCGGTAGCATTTCCGATCCAGGTGTTCAGGCGGCAGCCAGACTACAAAGAGAAATGGGCCTTCGAATGCAAGAAGCAATTCGGTCCATCGACAGTCTTTCAACTTGGATGAAAGAACTTCAAAGTCATGGACTTGTGACTATAATTCACGGCACCAAAGGGGGTCGACGTCGAATCGTTGATTTCAATGTTGGAAATGCCAAATGTACTGCCATCAATGCCGTCCAAAATGCAATTGAAGTTTTACAAAAACAGAGCGAACTGGTGGCGAGCAAGAGTCTGCAAGGAGCATGCCGAAAGTACCAACGTGAGCTTGCAGCAGTTGGGTTCAGCGGAGCACAAGCCTCTCACTCACTGAGATGCAGCTGGGCACAAGATCAGTATTTTCGACACCTGACCGCTACCCAAGACAATAGAATGGAGTCATTGTCTCGGCTTTCACTCGATTTGGGGCATGGTGACGGTCGTGGCAGATACTGTCGTCAGGTTTATCTGAAAAACTCCGCAAAATGATGCACACCACCCCTGGCGCGGCAAGTACATTATTCAATTCAAATATCTCCCACTTTCCTCCTCAACCTATTTATCTCTTGGCGCGTTCTTCTATTTTCCGAGCTTATCATTCGAACAAATGCAAGACAAAATGGGAAGCAGGAAATCATGACAACATCAATTATAAAAGTCAGCTGAGACATGTACATGACTAAAGTCATTCAAATGTAAATAATCTACAATCTTATTTCTAGAAGGTACTCAATATGGACAAAATGAAAATCTGGACAGGATGGATCGACTATTCTGCAACAGGCGAGGGTCGAACAATCAAGGGGATTATTGCTCAGGCAACCGACGAGGAAGCTTTCAAACAAAAGATCATCGAAAATTTCGGAGATTATTTCGCAATCGATAGCAACGTTGAGCAAGGCATCGTGCGAAATGAACTGACTGAATTCTTGTGGTCAAAGCAGACTCTCGATTTTGTCGCCGCAAACAAAGAGGCCGGAACGGTATCGATCACATCCTCAGTGCACTTCAATTTTGCATGACTAGGGACTGAAGCTACCTGCTCTGGGACGAGCACGCGTAAGGTGTCGTCATGTTGCCACTGATGGGTCGCTATCGCCATTGAGATGAAGAACGAACACTAACGGAGTGCAAGCAGAGAAGGCGTGGCTTTTCCAGACGCGCCCGGGCTTCAAACTTGGGCCGTCAGCATTCCTGCGAGCAATATTCTCTTTTTCTCATTCACTTTAACAGAAAACGCGACGTACCCAGATTTTCTCAATTCGATGGGTGACGATATCCAGAACTTCCCGGACTCGACGAAGTGACGCTTTGGCATCAATATCCTCGGGACCTCGTAAAGGATCGACGATACCTGTCACAAACTCGCCCAGGGTAGTGTTACGCGAACGCAGTTTCCTCAAGGCATCCTCCAGCAGCAGGTAGTTCATGGCCCGCGCTTCTGCCGGACAAATTTCGACGATCTTGCGCTCGTAGCGCACAAAAGGGTGTGACAGGTAAAAGGTTCCCGTGCCGAAAACAAGAGCGGCAGCCGCAGCCATACGCTTTTCGTATCGGCTTAGCGTGACTGCAGAGCCTGCAAGCTTGGAGGCGAGCAGCGCTTCCTGCAACGGTTTGAACTTGACGAGCCTCTCAGTGCTTTTAAGCGGTACGTCCATACGCTCCACCTCCAGGTCATTGAAGTAGGCCTCAACGATCAGTTCATCTTCAAAGCAATCCAATAGAAATTGCTCAAGATCAGGGTCGGAGCTCCGTTTCCGGCTGGAATGCAAGTTGCCACGGAACGACCCTATGAACGACTTGTCAAGGCGGTACAAATTGTTTGCACAACTGCAACCTGTCTCTTGCATCACGAACTCCGTAGTGATCTCATGCGCGAACTGCTTGGCGCGAGAAAAATCAATTTCTACGCATGTACGGCCATTCCCGGCGTCAAAGCGGATTCGGCGCCTACTAAAACTATCTGACTTCATTTTCTTGTCCCTTTCCTGCATCAATGATTGACTCAAAACATAACAACTAACATATCAAAGTGAATGCTGCGTTTGAGCAGGTCATCAACAGATAGTATGGGTAAATCAATCACACTCCATATTTCCGAACTGCTCAAAACCACGATCTCATACTTCTCGATTTTCGCAAGGGCCTGTACGCAACTTTTTGAGCCAAATTCCTAGCTGCGCAGCTCAGGTACTTTCATGGCCGGCAACTGATACGAGGCCGCCTTCGAAGCCACTGCTAGACTTCAACGCAGCCGAAAAAAGCAAGCCAATCGACTATCCCCTGCAGCCAACCGCATGAACCTCACCGAACAACAGTTCTTCGACGACCTCGAAAAGAAACTCTGGACCGCCGCCAACAAGCTGCTGCCCAGCCTGGACGCCGCCGTTTACAAGCACATCGTGCTCGGCCTGCTGTTCATCAAGTACGTGTCCGACGCGTTTGAAGAGCGCCAGAACGAACTCAAGGCCCAGTTCACCGACCCGGCGCACGACTACTACATGAACCCGGCCGAGTACCCCGGCACCTTTGAGGCCGACCTGGCCGCCGAGCTGGAGGTGCGCGACTACTACACCGAGAAGAACGTCTTCTGGGTGCCCAGCGAAGCGCGCTGGCCCATGCTGGTGGCGTGCGCCCAGCTGCTGCCCGGCACCGCCCTGCCCTGGAACCAGGCGGGCAAGAACGAGCCCGAAAAGATGCGCACCGTTGGCTGGCTCATCGACAACGCCATGGAAGCCATCGAGCGCGAGAACGAGAAGAAGCTCAAGAACGTGCTCAACAAGAATTTCGCCAACACTCAAATCGAGTCGTACAAGCTGGCCGAACT
The DNA here is from genome assembly GCA_002842215.1 of Betaproteobacteria bacterium HGW-Betaproteobacteria-9. Taxonomy (GTDB): domain Bacteria; phylum Pseudomonadota; class Gammaproteobacteria; order Burkholderiales; family Burkholderiaceae_C; genus Hydrogenophaga. The sequence continues at coordinate 17,160 of PHCC01000012.1, forward strand.
CATGGCCCTGTTCTCCGACACCAACTTCCACGCCACAGAATACAAGGGCCAGCCGCTCAGCCTCAAGGCCAAGGACATCCTGGGCCACATCTACGAGTACTTCCTTGGCCAGTTCGCGCTGGCCGAAGGCAAGAAGGGCGGCCAGTACTACACGCCCAAAGCCATCGTCAGCCTCATCGTCAACATGCTCCAGCCCTTCAAGGGCCGCGTGTACGACCCGGCCATGGGCTCCGGCGGCTTCTTCGTGCAGAGCGAAGAGTTCATCGAACAGCACAGCGGCAAAGTGGCCCAAGGCTCGGGCAACAAAGCCAGCGGCCAGATCAGCGTCTACGGGCAGGAGAGCAACCCCACCACCTGGAAGCTAGCGGCCATGAACATGGCCATCCGCGGCATCGACTTCAACTTTGGCGGCGGCCACGCCGACACCCTGCTCAACGATCTGCATCCAGACCTGCGGGCCGACTACGTCATGGCCAACCCCCCCTTCAACATGAAGGAATGGTGGAACGCCAAGTTGGAAAAAGACCCACGCTGGATCGCCGGCACGCCGCCCGCGGGCAATGCCAACTTCGCCTGGCTGCAGCACATGCTCTACCACCTGGCACCCACCGGCAGCATGGCCCTGCTGCTGGCCAACGGCTCCATGAGCAGCAACACCAACAACGAAGGCGACATCCGCAAGAAGCTGGTGGAAGACGACTACTTCGAATGCATGGTCGCCCTGCCCGGCCAGCTCTTCACCAACACGCAGATCCCGGCCTGTATCTGGTTCCTGACCCGCGACAAGGCCAACGGCTTCAATCTCAACAAGAAAAAGCGCGACCGGCGCAAGCAGTTCCTCTTCATCGACGCGCGCCAGATGGGCTACATGAAAGACCGCGTGCTGCGCGACTTCACCCAGGCCGACATCGACAAGATCGCCGACACCTTCCATGCCTGGCAGCAAGGCGACGAGTATGGGGACGTCAAAGGCTTCTGCTACTCAGCCAGCCTGGAGGACATCCGCAAACACGAACACGTGTTGACACCGGGGCGCTATGTGGGCGCCGAAGACCAGGAAGAAGACGCCGAAGCCTTCGCAGACAAGATGGCGCGACTGGCGGCGCAGCTGGCGGAGCAGTTCGCTGAAAGCGCGAAACTGGAGGAGCAGATCAAAACGAATCTGGCGAGGTTGGGATATGACCTCTGACGTTCAATACAGACCGCTAAACGAGGTGGCTCAGCTTTCGAGCGGCAAGCGCCCTATATCAGTTATCAAGGAGAGGACAGCGTCACACGGAGTGCCCGTTATTGGGGGCGGCGGTACGTCGGGATTCACTGAGCACCACCTCTTCACTGAAGACATCCTGATAACTGGCCGTGTTGGCACCCTAGGAAAACTGTTCGCACCGAAAGGTCCGTGCTGGCCTTCTGACAACGCCTTGGTTATCCGACCAAGGGACGGTCTCGTGCATTTTCAGTACTTGAAATATGCATTGGGAAGCGTGATCCAAGCAGCCGTCGGATTGAACCGCGGCGCGGCCAACCCGCTTGTCACCCAAACTGACCTGGGTCGACTCGAAATTCCCGTTCCAGACAAGACCGTTCAAAAACAGATCGCGATGGTGTTAGCAAGGCTTGACGACAGAATCGAAGTTAACCACCGCATCAACGAAACCCTTGAAGCCATGGCGCAAGCCATCTTCAAATCGTGGTTTGTCGATTTCGACTCCGTCAAAGCCAAGATCGCCGCCAATGTCGAAGGCGGCGACCCGCTGCGCGCTGCGATGACCGCCATCAGCGGCAAGCCCGACGCCCAACTCGATACCCTGCCCCCCGACCAGTTCGCCACCCTCGCCACCACCGCCGCGCTATTTCCGGATGAGATGGAGGACTCGGCGTTTGGGGTGATTCCGAAAGGGTGGAATGTCGGAACTTTCAAAGACTGTTGCCTGCGCGTAGAAAGTGGCGGCACGCCAAGCAGGAAGGAGCCCGCATTTTGGGGAGGCTCGATACCGTGGCTGACTTCCGGGGAAGTCAGAGATGTCGTGGTGCTGGATACAAAGGAAAAAATCTCGCGCGCGGGTCTTGATGCGAGCAACGCCAAGTTGTGGCCGGCGATGTCTACCGTAGTAGCCATGTACGGGGCAACAGCTGGGCAAGTCTGTCTGATAGCCAATGAAATGACGGCGAATCAAGCCTGCTGCGCCTTGATTCCCAAGGCGGCATTCAAGTCTTTTATCTTCATCGCAGCACGCCAGGCAGTTCAACAGCTCGCAGAGAAAGCATCCGGTTCGGCGCAACAAAACTTGAACAAGTCACTGGTTGAAAACCACGTTCATGTGATCCCAGATGACGGTGTCGCTGAAAGATTTGAACTGGCGACAACTTCGCTGCTGCAAAAGTGGGTTCTGAATCAAAGGGAGGCAGCTACGTTGGCTCAACTCCGCGACAACCTTCTGCCCAAACTCCTGTCTGGCGAACTGCAAGTCCAAAGCAGTGAGATGGAGGCCGCAGCGTGAGCGAGACCCTCCAACCACCAACAACCGCGCAAGAGTCACCAGCCTCCAGCGACTACTTCTCGCCGATCCCGCTCTGGAACGCTGAAGGGCAGACCAAGCGCTTCGAGGTGATGGCCGACCGGCTGGGGGACCGCATCCCGGTAACGCGCCTGGAGAGCTGGCGCCAGTTCTCCGAGTTGCTGGAGAGTGACTTTTTCCGCCGGCAAGATTTGGTGTTTCGCGGCCATCGCCGTCACGACTGGGGACTGATGCCCACGCTGGGCAGGGTGACGACGGACGGCATCGTCACCAAGCCACTGGCTGATGCGCAACTCGAACGGTTCAAGCGGGCTGTGCGGGGCCGGTTGCACGACACCGCCTTGCTGGAAGACGACGACGAGATGTGGTCTGTAGGGCAGCACCATGGTTTGATGACGCCGCTGCTCGACTGGACCTATTCGCCATACGTGGCCCTGTTCTTCGCCTTTCAGAAAGAGGACCCGAAGAAAGAACAGGACAACCCATACCGCGCCGTGTACGTGCTCGACAAGCGCTTCCTGGCCAACCCGGCCATCGTGGCTGAAACAGGCATTCGAGTGGTCGAGCCAAGGCTGGACCACTATGGCAGGCTGGTGAACCAGGCCGGCTTGTTCACCTACTCGCCTCCTGACGCGACGATCGAGAACAAGCTGACCAATGTGCTGGCTGACGACGAAGGCTTCACCGATGAAGACCTTCGCAACGCTTCGGAGGATGAACAGCCCGGGCTGCTGGCGCGCTACATCTGCAAGATCTACATCCGCAACGACGACAGGGACAACTGCGTGCAGCACTTGCGGCGAATGAACGTGCACCACGCCAGCTTGTTCCCAGACCTGATTGGTGCCTCGGACTACTGCAACATCCTGGCCAGTGAAGTGGAGCAGGCGGCCGAGATCGAGCGGCAGGCCAGGCGGATCGCTGCTGCTGGATCGACGTCAATTGAGGCCCCCGTAGAAGCCCCGGTCGAGGCCCCAGCGATTGGACTGGCCAACACCGACAGCATCGAATTCTTGCTGCGGGCACCGCCCGCAGCCCAGCAGGTGGAGCCTGGTCGCGTTGGCTTGATCGCGCTGGAGCTGGCCAAGGCCTTGGTTGAAAACCAAGTGGTGGATTGGGACAAGCGTGACGCGGTGCAGGCGCGGCTGCGCAATGCAATTCGGGTGGTGCTGCGCCGTTATGGTTATCCGTCGGTGGCTCGCGATGCGGTGGCCGAGCAGGTGTTGGCTTTGGCCAAACAGACGCCTGCCGAGCCAGCGTAGCTACCTGCCATGCACAAGCGGGGGAGAACAAGATCATGAACGCGACCCGGCATACACCGGCTTTCAAACCTCTCAAACCCTGGATCTCTTTTGCCGACCAGCTTGCCCAACTGGAGCAGCGCGGCATGGAGGTGGAGAACAAGGTTGCGGCTCTGGACTACCTGGAACGCATCGGTTACTACCGGCTCAGCGGCTACTGGTATCCGATGCGGGCCATTGACATAGCTGCCTCGCTCGCACAGGGGCAGGCTGTGCGTTCCAACGCATTCGTTGGCGGCACGCGGTTTGAAGATGTTGTGCACCTGTATGTGTTCGACAAAAAGCTGCGCCTGCTGGCGCTGGATGCACTGGAGCGCATCGAATTGGCGGTGCGGGTGGATGTGGCGCATTTGCTGGGGCAGCGCGACCCGAAGGCGCATGAGAACCCTGCTTGTCTGCACGGCAACTTTGCCAAGAAGGTGATCACCAAAGGGCCGGATACAGGGAAGACGGAGCACCAGGTGTGGCTGTCCAAATTCCAGGCGCTGCTGCAGCGGGCTCGCAAGGAGCCTTTTGTGCAACACCACAAGCAGCAGTACGGCGCGTTGCCGATCTGGGCCGCCATCGAGGTGTGGGACTTTGGCCTGCTTTCCAAACTGTTCGCAGGCATGAAGCACGCCGACCAGCAGGCGGTTGCCGCCATTTATGGCGCCCCTGATGGTCAGACCTTTGCTCAGTGGTTGCGGAGCTTGAACTTCATCCGCAATGTGTCGGCCCACCACAGCCGTTTGTGGAATCTGAACGTGGTGGAGCGGGCTTCATTACCTGCGGACTGGCCTGCCGCGCTGGATAACTCCCGCCCGTTCTTCTATTTCTGCCTGATGCAGCAATTGCTCAACGTGATCTGCCCCAATTCAGCCTGGGGGCAACGTGTGACGGAGCTGTTGGAGGGAGGTTTCCCGAACACGCAGAACGGGGTGTTGTCGCTGGACGACTTGGGGGCCGTGGTGGGCTGGGCAGAAACCATGCCGTGGAAAAAGCAGGCCCCCAAATGAAAACCGACGCGTACACAGAGTGCAGAGGCGTCGGGCGTATTGCATCTAATTCTAACGATATCGGGTACCCAGGTCAAACACTGTTAGACCGAAGGCCGGCAGGACCCATGCCGTGAAAGAGCACACATGCTGAACGAACAACAACTCGAAGACCTGTGCATCGGCTGGTTCCAGCAGACGGGCTGGCAGTTCGTCCACGGGCCGGACATTGCGCCAGAAGGCGACCGGCCGGAACGGGCGGACTTTCGGCAGGTGATCCTGCACGATCGGTTGCTGGCGGCACTGGCACGCATCAACCCGCAGATTCCTGCCGCTGCGCTGGAGCAGGCGGTGCACACCTTGCACACCGTCAGCGAGCCGCTGCAGGTGGTGCGCAACCGGGCGGTGCATCGGTTGCTGCTGGGCGGGGTGGACGTGAGCTTTGCCAACCCTGACGGCGAAGGCAAGAAGAGTGACTTGGTCAGCCTGATCGACTTTGCGAACCCGACCAACAATCAGTTCCTGGTGGTCAACCAGTTCACCGTGGCGGGTACCAAGCAGCCGCGCCGGCCGGACTTGGTGCTGTTCGTCAACGGCCTGCCGCTGGCGGTGATCGAGCTCAAGAACCCGGCCAACGAGCAAACCGACATCTGGGACGCGTTCAACCAGTTGCAAACCTACAAGGACGAAACGGCCGATTTGTTCAATTGCAACACGGCGCTGGTGGTCAGCGACGGGTTCACCGCCCGGGTGGGCGCGCTCACGGCCGATGCCGAACGCATGCTGCCCTGGCGCACGATTGCCAACGAAGACGACCGCCCCCGTTTGCAGATGGAGTTGGAGACGCTGGTGCGCGGCTTCTTCAAGCCCGAGCTGTTTCTGGACTATGTGCGGCACTTTGTGCTGTTCGAGCAGGACGGCGACACCATTGTCAAGAAGATCGCGGGCTATCACCAGTTCCACGCGGTGCGCGAAGCGGTGCGCGCCACGGTGATCGCGGCGCAGGACGCGGACAAGGGCTTGCTGGAGGTGCACGAAGAACGCGCCACCTACGGCAAGGAGGTGAAGCCTGGTTCGCGCAAGGCGGGTGTGGTGTGGCACACGCAGGGTTCGGGCAAGAGCATCACCATGGCCTGCTACGCAGGCAAGCTGCTTCAACATCCCGAAATGAAGAACCCAACCCTGGTGGTGGTGACCGACCGCAACGACCTTGACGGCCAGCTCTTCGGCACCTTCAGTGCGGCCAGCGACTTGCTGCGGACCACACCTATGCAGGCCAAAGACCGCGACGAACTGCGCGAGATGCTGGCCTCGCGCCAAGCGGGCGGCATCATCTTCACCACGGTGCAGAAGTTCGCGCTGCTCGACGGAGAAGAGGCGCACCCGCTGCTGTCGGGTCGTTCGAACATTGTGGTGATGTCGGACGAGGCGCACCGCAGTCAGTACGGCATGAAGGGCCGACTGGACACCACGACAGGTAAGTACGTTTATGGCTACGCCAAGCACCTGCGCGACGCACTGAAGAACGCCACCTTCATTGGCTTCACCGGTACGCCCATCGCATTGGAAGACAAGGACACCCGCGCGGTGTTTGGGGACTACGTCAGCATCTACGACATCCAGGACGCGGTGGACGACGGCGCGACGGTGCCCATTTTTTACGAGAGCCGGCTGGCCAAGCTTGACGTGAAGCAGGCCGAGATTGACGCGCTCAATGTCTTGGTGGATGAAGTGGTCGAAGACGAAGAAGACTTCGCCAGCCGCGAGAAGACCAAGAGCGAATGGGCCGCGCTTGAAAAGCTGGTGGGCGCCGAGCCGCGTCTGCAGCAGGTGGCCAAAGACCTGGTGCAGCACTTTGACGTGCGCATCAGCACCATCGACGGCAAGGCCATGATCGTGTGCATGAGCCGCGACATCTGCGCTCAGCTTTACAGCGCCATCGTGGCGTTGCGCCCGGACTGGCACAACGCCGACCCGGAGCAGGGCGCCATCAAGATCGTGATGACCGGCTCAGCAGCCGACAAGCCGTTGTTGCAGCCGCACCTGTACACGCACAAGGTGAAGAAGCGGCTGGAAAAGCGCTTCAAGGACCCGAAGGATGGGCTGAAGCTGGTGATCGTGCGCGACATGTGGCTGACCGGATTTGACGCGCCGTCGTGCCACACCATGTATGTGGACAAGCCCATGAAGGGCCACAACCTGATGCAGGCGATTGCACGGGTGAACCGGGTGTTCAAGAACAAGCCCGGTGGCCTGGTGGTGGACTACATCGGCATTGCCAGCGAGCTGAAGGCCGCGCTGAAAACCTACACCGAGTCCAAAGGCAAGGGCGACCCCACACACAACGCTGCCGAGGCGCTGGCCGTGCTGCTGGAGAAGATGGACATCGTGCGCGGGTTGATGCACGGCTTTGACTACAGCGCCTTCGAGACCGACGCGGTGCCGCTGCTGGTGCCTGCAGCGAACCACCTGCTGGGCCTGAAAGACGGGAAGACCCGTTTTCTGGATGTGATGACGGCCGTGAGCAAGGCGTTTTCGCTCTGCGGCACGCTGGACGACGCCGCCGCGATGCGCAGAGAGATCGCCTTCTTTGCCGCCATCAAGGCAGCTATCACCAAGTTCACCACGGTGGACAAGAAGCGCACCACCGAAGACAAGAACAGCGCGCTCAAGCAGATCCTGGACAACGCCATCGTGGCCGATGGCGTGGCAGACATCTTTGCGCTGGCCGGGCTGGACAAGCCCAACATCGGTTTGCTGTCGGACGAGTTCCTGGAAGACGTACGGCAGATGAAGACGAAGAATCTGGCCGTTGAGCTGTTGGAGAAACTGCTGCGCGACGAGATCAGGGCGCGCGCGCGCAACAACGTGGTGCAGGAAAAGAAATACGGCGACCGCCTGCTGGAGACCTTGCGCAAGTACCACAACCGCGCCATCGAAACCGCACAGGTGATCGAAGAGTTGATTCAGATGGCCAAGGAGTTCCAGGCGGTGCTGGAACGCGAGTCCGCGCTGGGCCTGAGTCCGGACGAGATCGCTTTCTACGACGCCTTGGCCAACAACGAAAGCGCGGTGCGCGATCTCGGCGACGACATCCTGAAAAAGATCGCCGTTGAAATCACCGAAAAACTGAAAGCCAGCACCACGGTGGACTGGCAGGTGCGCGAGAGCGTGAGGGCTCGCCTACGCATACTGGTGCGCCGCACTTTGCAGAAGTGGAAGTACCCTCCTGACCAGCAACCGGGGGCCGTGGAGCTGGTATTGAAACAGGCTGAGTCGCTTTCGAACGATTGGTCTAGCAACTTGCATTGACCAGTTGTCCACACCCCTGCTCGAATTCACTGTTTCTAAAAAAATACTCAAGATCCGGACTCATATATGGTGCATGCGGTCGCACGACACGGGCGCATGTGGTTGCACGAACTACTGCATGCGGTCGCACGGGTCGCGCTGCATGCAGTCTCACGACTCACGCATGCGCTCGGTCATCCCATCTTTGAAGGGCGAGGTCGAAGCGGCAACACTCGTGTCATCAAAATCCACCACTAAGATCGCTTCTTTCAAAGCTACTGAAATCTACCGGGATCTATCAATATATAAGGCTGTATAACAACCTTCAGTACTGGCGACGCCAGCAGCCGGTCTCGCCGCGCTGCAAAGTGTTCAGTCATTGCCTCACTTTGAGCAACCCGGCCGCATCGATTTCCCAGAAAAAATCCTGGCCATGGTCCCGCCTGGCCTTGGTCACAGATCGCAGGGACCTGACCAACGTCTGCTTAAAACTGCGAAGGTCCTTAGTCTGGCTGCCCGAGAGCCATTTCACAGTTTCAATTCGAAGAGCGTGCGCCTCTGGCTGGCTGCTGTAGTACCCATGCAGCCACTTTGCCAGTGGCTTTCCATGCAGGTCTGCACGGACCTCCGAATGTAAAGAGGCAAAGCCACCAGGCGCGAAGAGCTTCACAAGATCAGGATCGATGCGCAAGCTCCATGCATCACCTGCGCACGGCCGTTTTGCACTGGACAACAGCGAACCGATGAACCTGGCCCCCCCTTGATCAATATCTAGGACTGCGCCAGCCAGTCTTTTCAAGCTTGCCTCGAGCTCAGCATAGCTCCTCCCGTCATCACCTTTCCTTTGGGCAAGCAGCAGTCGCCGAGCAGGCGCAACTACGACGCCGCCAAGCGGTTGGCCGCGCGCTGTGTCCAGGACAGCCAAAAGCACGTCAAGGTCCTGTTGGTCTAAAAGCTGGCCAGTGAAGCGCACTCGCATGTTTGAAAGGCCTGCAATCTGCTGGTCCCTCACAAACTCGCGCGCACCACCTTTTTTTCTTCGGTCTGCCATCGCTGCAAACAGGGCTGTGCGTAAGGCAACGTGTGGTGCAAGTTTTCGTCCCTGGTTTACCCCAGGCAAACTGACCTGACTAACCTGCCCCTCTGCGATCTGGACTTCCTGCCTGATTTGAGTCAGCTCAACTTGCACCCTGATGCGTGCGAGGGCTTCATCTATGGATCGACTTGTCATTGTCAGACTACCTGACCATGCTCTGTCTCCATTGGCTGCTTTCGTGGACGCCCTCGTCCGCGTTTGATAGGTAATTGCAGGACCGGAACTGACTGTGTTTGTGTCACCACTTTGTCCGTGGCACTCCCAAACGCCCACAGCCTGACCTCCGCGGCACGGAAGGTAATTTTTCGACCAAGCAAAACTGGCTGTGGAAATCCAGGTGGTGGCCTATGGATCCACCTTCTGACCGAGTTGAGCGGCTGGCCCAGGAATTCGGCAAGATGACCCAAATCCCAAAGTGCTGGGCCGGTTGATTCAGTTGAAGGGCGACTAGGGGGAGAAAGATTTTTTGAAAGAGAAGACACGAAGCACCACTGACGACAAGTCTTAAAGTCCGGGCCTTAGACCCGGAAAGTCGGCTTTATCGATGCCCCCGTACGGGCAGCAGAACGGAGGCGCGGCTGCGCGTCGTCCTAAGTGAACCAAGGCACACAACCTTGGCGACCACCTGGTGGCGAGGTGGCCGATGCTTCGATGCAGGGTCTTTCACCCTGCGGTCACACACTAACGTCGACCTTTCCAATGACGGGCAGAAACCCGAGATCCCTGACTTGCAGGGACCGCCACTCTAGATTGAGAGGCAGGCGAATTCTATGAGAATCCTCGAAAAACACAAGCCAGCGCATCTGATGCTCCGTGACATGCCAGGGACAGATCTGCGCAACAGTAAAAATCAAAGCAGATCAAAGCAAGTCACACTGAGACAATGCGGGGACAGTGAAATTGATTGAAACAACAAAAAAGCCCAGTTTTTTGGACTGGGCTTATCGTGTAACCTGTTGATTTAACAGACATTTTCTGGCGGAGTGGACGGGGCTCGAACCCGCGACCCCCGGCGTGACAGGCCGGTATTCTAACCAACTGAACTACCACTCCGCAGTGGTGCAGCTTTTGCCTGATGCTTTTCAGCTTCAAGCCAAGTGCCACAAACTTGGCGACCCTACGGGGATTCGAACCCCGGTACTCACCGTGAAAGGGTGATGTCCTAGGCCTCTAGACGATAGGGTCAAAACCTTGGAACTTCCAGAACCTCGCATTGTATCAGCGGCGCAATCGCTTTCCCGACACAAGCTTCACAAATTTTGGTGGAGGTAAGCGGGATCGAACCGCTGACCTCTTGCATGCCATGCAAGCGCTCTCCCAGCTGAGCTATACCCCCACAGGGTTTGTTGATTCACTCTTCGCATGTCACCGCTTGGTGTGAATCAGCAAGCCTCAAATTATAGGACATTTTTCAACGCTTTTGAAGCCGCGCCAAAACTGTTTGTTGATTTTGCAGTTCAAGCACCGCGTCGAGCGACGGCGTCTGCGCCGTGCCCATCACCAGCACGCGCACCGGCATCGCCAGTTGCGGCATCTTGATGCCGTGGGCGGTGATGGTTTCCTTGATGGCCGCCGAGATGCTGGCCTTGTCCCAGGCGCTGGCCGCCAGCTTCTCAGCCAGCGTGGCCAGCGCGGGCTCAACGGCGGGCGTGACGTGCTGCGCGCGCTCTTCGGCGCTGGGCGTCACGTCGGCGTAAAACGCGGCGGCCCAGCTCGCCAGCGCCACCGTGGTGTCGCAGCGGTCCTTGAACAAACCGCAGATGCGGGGCAGGCGCTCGTCGGCGGCGATGCCGCGCTTGATCAGTTGCTCAGCCACCAGTGGCGCCAACGCGGCATCGTCCATGGCCTTCATGTGCTGGGCGTTGACCCAGCGCAGCTTGGCTTCGTCGAACTGCGCGGCACTGCGACCGAGGTGGTCCAGATTGAACCATTCGAGGAACTGCGCACGGCTGAAAATTTCGTCGTCACCGTGGCTCCAGCCCAGGCGAGCGAGGTAGTTCACCATGGCGTCGGGCAGGTAGCCTTCGTCGCGGTACTGCGTCACGGGCTTGGCGCCGTTGCGCTTGCTCATCTTCTCGCCCTGCTCGTTGAGCACGGTGGGCAGGTGGGCGTACACCGGCGGCTCTTTACCGAGCGCTTTGAAGATGTTGATCTGGCGCGGCGTGTTGTTCACATGGTCGTCGCCGCGAATCACGTGGGTGATCGCCATGTCGATGTCGTCCACCACGACGCAGAAGTTGTAGGTGGGCGTACCGTCGGGGCGCGCGATCACCAGATCGTCGAGTTCGTCGTTGCGGATCTCGATCAGGCCCTTGACCTTGTCGTCCCAGGCCACCACACCCCCTTGCGGGTTCTTGAAGCGCAGCACCGGCTTCACGCCCTCGGGGATGGCAGGCAGCACCTTGCCCGGCTCGGGGCGCCAGGTGCCGTCGTAGCGCGGCTTCTCCTTGTTGGCCATCTGGCGCTCGCGCAAGGCGTCCAGTTCGGCCATGCTCATGTAGCAGGGGTAGACATGGCCCGCGGCCACCATCTCGGCCAGCACCGCCTTGTAGCGGTCCATGCGCTGCATCTGGTAGAACGGCCCTTCGTCGTGGTCCAGGCCGAGCCATTTCATGCCTTCGATGATCACGTCCACCGCGGCCTGAGACGAACGCTCCAGATCGGTGTCTTCGATGCGCAGGATGAAGGTGCCGCCGGTGGCGCGTGCGAATGCCCACGGATACAGCGCGGAGCGGATGTTGCCCAGGTGAATGAAGCCGGTGGGCGATGGGGCGAAGCGGGTGCGAACGGTCATGGAATGGTTCAGAAAAATCAGAGGCTGGACAGACCGCGATCGAGGTCGTTGCAGATGTCGTCCAGATGTTCGAGCCCCACCGCCACGCGGATCAGGCCCTGGCCAATGCCGGCGGCCTGGCGCTGCGCTTCAGAGAGCTTGCCGTGCGACGTGCTCGCCGAATGGGTGCACAGGGTTTTGGTGTCGCCCAGGTTCGTGCACAAGGACAGCACCTGAAGCTGGTCGAGCACATGAAAGGCGCGCTGGCGCGCCTGTTCAGCGCCGTCGGCCCGCACGTCGAAGGACACCACCGCACCACCGATGCCGCCCATCTGGCGCATGGCGAGTTCGTGCTGGGGATGGCTGGACAGACCGGGGTAATACACGCGGCCCACGGCGCGGTGCGATTCCAGCCACTGCGCCAGCTTCAGCGTCTGCGCGCTTTGCGCCTTCATGCGCAGGTCCAGCGTTTCCAGACCCTTGAGCACCACCCAGGCGTTGAAGGGGGAGAGCACCATGCCCGAGTTCTTCTGCACCGGCAGAAACTTCTCGCGCACCATGGCTTCGGTGGCGCACAGGGCGCCGGCCATCACGCGGCCCTGCCCGTCGAGGTACTTGGTACCGGAGTGCATGACGATGTCAGCCCCCAGCTCGATGGGGCGCTGCAGCGCGGGCGTGGCAAAACAGTTGTCCACCGCCAGCAGCGCACCGGCTTGGTGGGCGAGCTCGGCCAGGGCCCGGATGTCGCACACCTCGCCCAGCGGGTTGGTCGGGGTTTCGGCGAACAGCAGTCGGGTTGAGGGGCGCATGGCCACTCGCCACGCCGTCAGGTCGGTTTGCGGCACCACCGAGGTCTCCACGCCGAAGCGCCCGAACTCGGACCCGATCAGTTTCAGGGTCGAGCCGAACATGGACTGCGAAATGATGACGTGATCGCCCGCCTTCAGCAGGCTGAAGCACATCAGCATGACCGCCGCCATGCCCGAAGCGGTGGCCATGCAGGCCTCAGCGCCTTCCATGGCCGCCAGGCGCTGTTCAAAGCTGGTGACCGTGGGGTTGCCGGAACGTCCATAGGTGTAGCCGTCTTCGTCGCCGCCAAAGCGGCGCGCGGAGGCCTCGGCCGAGGGCTGCACGAAACCCGTGGTCAGGTACAAGGCCTCCGAGTTCTCACCGTACTGGCTGCGATCAACGGCCTGGCGCACGGCCAGCGTTTCGCGGTGCAGGTTGACCCCGGGGGCAGAAATGCCGTTGCTCATCGCGCGCTCCTCGTTCAGGCGGTCTGGGCGTTGGGCAAGGCCAGACGCGAGTTGTCTTCCTGGCCTTCTTCGCTCTGGTCGCGACCCTGGTTCATGCGTTCGATGGTCTCGAGCGTGATGTCGCCGGTGACGTAGACGCCGTCGAAACACGAGGCGTCAAAACCGGCCAGGTTCGGATTGAGCGAGCCGATGGCCTGCTTCATCGCGTCCACGTCCTGGTAGATCAGCGCGTCACAGCCAATGCTCTCGCGCACCTGCTCCACCGTGCGGTCGTGCGCCACGAGCTCGCTGGAGGTGGGCATGTCGATGCCGTAGACGTTGGGGTAACGCACCGGCGGCGCGGCGCTGGCCAGGTAGACCTTGCGCGCGCCGGCATCACGCGCCATCTGCACGATCTCGCGGCTGGTGGTGCCACGCACGATGGAGTCGTCGACCAGCAGCACGTTGCGGCCCTTGAACTCGCTCGCGATCACGTTGAGCTTCTGGCGCACCGACTTCTTGCGCACGCCCTGCCCCGGCATGATGAAGGTGCGGCCCACATAACGGTTCTTCACGAAACCTTCGCGGTACGGCAGGCCCAGCAGCTGCGCCAGCTCCATGGCACTGGGACGCGAAGATTCGGGGATCGGGATCACGACGTCGATCTCGTTCGGCGGCACCGTCGACACCAGACGCTTGGCCAGGGTCTTGCCCAGGTTCAGGCGCGCCTGGTAGACCGAGATGCCGTCGAGCACCGAGTCCGGCCGTGCGAGGTAGACGTACTCAAAAATACAGGGGTTGTGGCTGGTCTTCTCGGCGCACTGCTCGAACTGGGTGCTGCCATCGTGTGCCACGAACAGCGCTTCGCCCGGCTGGATGTCGCGATCCAGTTCAAACCCGTTGCCTTCCAGCGTGACCGATTCGCTCGCCACCATCACGCTGTCGCCCTGCCGACCCACACACAGCGGCCGGATGCCGTAGGGATCGCGGAAGGCCAGCAGGCCGTGGCCGGCGATCAGGGCGACCACGGCGTAAGAGCCACGCACGCGCTGGTGCACACCGCGCACGGCCGCAAACACGTCGGCGGGCTTCAGCGTGATGCCTCGGCTGACTTTTTCCAGCTCGTGGGCCAGCACGTTCAGCAACACCTCGGAGTCGCTGTCGGTGTTGATATGGCGGTGATCGGCCTGAAACAGCTCCTGCTTCAACGCCTGCGCATTGGTCAGGTTGCCGTTGTGCACCAGCACCAGACCAAACGGCGCGTTCACATAAAACGGTTGCGCCTCTTCTTCGCTGTAGGCATTGCCCGCGGTCGGGTAACGCACCTGGCCCAGGCCGCAGTGGCCAGGCAGGCTGCGCATGTTGCGCGTGCGGAACACGTCCCGCACCATGCCCTTGGCCTTGTGCATGAAGAACTTGCGACCTTGTTCGGTCACGATGCCGGCCGCATCCTGGCCCCGGTGTTGCAGCAGCAGGAGTGCGTCGTAGATGAGCTGGTTGACCGGCGCCTGGCTCACAACGCCAACGATTCCACACATGATCGGATCCTTACGGAAATAGTGACAAAAACTTCAAGGCAGGTAGCTCGCCAGAGCCGCCGGCAACAGGGGGCGCAGTGCGTGAACACTGTCCGCCATGGCATCGGCCACCACCGACGCCCGCCAGTCGGTTTCGGCACGCAATGGGGTCATGCTGATCACCACCGTCAAGGCCAGCAGGATCAACACCCCGCGAGCCAGACCAAAGGCAGCACCCAACACCCGGTCGATGGGCCTGAGCCCCACCGAAGCCACCAGCTGTTTCACCAGCCAGGCCAGCAAACCACCCGCAAACGCGGTGGCAATGAACACCAGTGCAAACCCCGCCGCCAGCTTCAAGGCCGGCAACGCGTCGCCCATGGGCAACACCGCAGCCACCTCGTCGGCGTAGGCCTGGGCCAGCAAAAAAGCCGCCACCCAGCCCGCCACGGAAATCACCTCGTACACCAGGCCACGCCACAGGCCCAGCACCGCCGACAGCACCAACACCGCCAGCAAAACACCATCGACCCAGTTCATGCGCCGGGGCCCGCGATAAAAAACAGCCCCATCACAAGGTCAGGATGGCGGCGGGCAGTCCGAGCGCTTTCACGCGCGCTGCCGCCTTGTCGGCTTCAGCCCGGCTCGTGAACGGTCCCAGGCGCACGCGAATCCGCTTGCCTTGCGGCGTTTCGGCCACATGGGTGTAAGTCGTGAGGCCTGCGCGCTCCAGTTTCAAACGGGTTTCGCGCGCCCGGTCTGCCTCGGCAAAGGCCCCCACCTGCACCACGATGCGCACACTTCCAGCCGCGGGCTTGTCTTCCAGCAGGGCTTTGGCCCGTGCGGTCTCGGTGGCCGCGGCGCTTTCCTTGGCGGGCACTTCGACCTTGGCCACCGGCTTCGGTGCGGTCTGGGCGACGGCGACCGGCGCGTCCTTCGCTTTGGACTTGTCGGATTCGGGCGTTGCCGCCACCACTTCTTCGCGCGCATCAAGCCCGTCGCCTGCCGGCAGGCTGCCCTCCGGGTTCTTGCTTTTTTCTGCCTCTGTGGAGACCGTTGCGGGTGTCTGAACCGGCGTTTTGGCCTGTGGGCTGGTCGCTTTGGCGCCAGGCAAGGGCTGCGCGGGATGGCGGGCCGGAATCTCGATCGGAATGTCCACCGCGACGGGCCGCGGCTGCGTGTCAAAAAGCATCGGGAAGCCCAGCACGCCGAGCAACACCAGCACGGCGGCACCGATCAGCCGGTGGCGGGCGCGGCGGCGAATGGCCTCGATGCTCTGAGGCGGAGGCGTCGTGGGGCTGCTCTGGGAACCTGAACGGGGTGTGAGCATTCGGGGTTGGACCAATACGCTTTCAAAGCCGGCGGTGAGGCGCAAAAACGCACAAAGGCGTGATCGGCGGAGAGGGTCAGGCGGTCAGGTGTTTCGCCGACAGCCGGGGTATCCCATCCTGCAAAACCCCACCCACGGTGAAGAAGGAACCAAAGACCACGATTCTATCAGCGGGGTCTGCTGCAGACACCGCTGCCTGCAAAGCCCCCAGGGGGGTGGCGTGGCGTCCGGCCACCCGGCTCTTGCCCCCTGGCGCGGTGGCCGGATGGGCGTCCAGCAGCTGCGCCAGTGCTGCGGCACTGCTGGCACGCGGCAGAGGCAGATCGGTCACATGCCAGTGATCGATCAGCGGCGCAATACGCTCGAGCATGGCGCCCAGATCCTTGTCGGCCATGGCGCCAAACACGGCATGGGTGGTCGGGTAATAACCCATGGCATCCAGGTTTTCGGCCAGCGCCGCCACCGAATGCGGGTTGTGCGCCACGTCCAGCACCAGCGTCGGGGTACCGGGCACGATCTGGAAACGCCCAGGCAGCTCCACCATGGCCAGCCCGTTGCGCACCGCCTGGGCCGTGACCGGCAGGCGCGGGCGCAGGGCCTCGATGGCCGCCAGCACGCCGGAGGCATTGACCAGCTGGTTGGCGCCGCGCAGCGCCGGGTAGGCCAGGCCGGCATAACGCCGCCCGCCGTGCGAGGGGTGCATGGCCCAGCCCCACTGCTGCTGGTCGCCGGCAAAATGAAAGTCCTTGCCCAGGCGCCACAGCTCGGCGCCCACTTCCAGCGCGCGGTCCAGCACGCTTTGCGGCGGCACCGGGTCGCTCACCACCACCGGCCGGCCGGTGCGCATGATGCCGGCCTTTTCGTAGCCGATGGCTTCGCGGTCCGGGCCCAGGATGGCCATGTGGTCCAGCGCGATGCAGGTGATGACGGCGCAGTCGGCATCCAGGATGTTCACCGCGTCCAGCCGCCCGCCCAGACCCACTTCCAGAATCGCCACATCCAGCCCGCTGCGCGACAGGGTGCGCAGGATCGCCAGCGTGGTGAATTCGAAATAGCTCAGGCTGATGCTGTCTTCACCGCCCTGCCCCAGCCGGGCCGCCTCCACCTCGGCGAACGCGGGCAGCAGCGCATCGGCGGCGACCGCTTCTCCCTGGACGCGGCAGCGCTCTTCAAAATGCACCAGGTGCGGCGAGGTGTAGACGCCAGTGCGGTAGCCCGCTTCGCCGTAGATGGCTTCGAGCATGGCGCAGGTGGAACCTTTGCCGTTGGTACCCGCCACGGTGATCACCGGGCAGCCCATCGCCAGCCCCATGCGCTGCGCCACGCGCTGCACGCGGTCCAGGCCCATGTCGATGGTGACGGGGTGCAGGCGCTCGCAGTGCGCGAGCCAGTCTTCAAGCGTATTCAGGGCCGGGAACGTGTTCATGGCCCTGATTATCCCGGGCCGACCAAAACCTCAGCGCGCGAAGCGGTCCGTGGCCTCTATCAGCTTCGTCAAGATGCCGGGTTCGTTGAAAGCGTGCCCGGCATCGGGTACCAGGTGGAACTCGGCCTGCGGCCAGGCGCGGTGCAGCGCCCAGGCCGTGTGGGCGGGGGTGCAGACGTCGTAACGGCCCTGCACGATCACACCGGGAATGGCGGCCAGCTTGCCTGCGTCGCGGATGAGCTGGCCCTCGTCCATCCAGCCGTCGTGCACGAAGTAGTGGTTTTCGATGCGCGCGAAAGCCAGCGAAAACGCATCTTCCGAATGTTTGGCCGTGTTGGCCTCGTCGGGCAGCAGGCGGATCGTCTGCCCTTCCCACAGGCTCCAGGCGCGCGCGCAGGCCAGTTGCTCGGCAGGGTCCGCCCCGGTCAGGCGCCGGCGGTAGGCGCCGATCAGGTCGCCCCGCTCGGTCTCTGGGATGGGCGCCACAAAACCTTCCCACAAGTCCGGGAACAGCCAGGAAGCGCCCTCCTGGTAGTACCAGAGCAGTTCCTCGCGCCGCAGCGTGAAGATGCCGCGCACGATCAGCGCCGACACGCGTTCGGTGTGTGTCTGCGCATAGGCAAGCGCCAAGGTGCTGCCCCAGGAACCGCCGAACACCAGCCAGCGCTCCACGCCCAGCATCGTGCGCAGCCGCTCCATGTCGGCCACCAGGTGCCAGGTGGTGTTGTTCTCCAGCGAGGCGGCGGGCTTTGACCGCCCGCAGCCGCGCTGGTCGAACAGCAGTACGCAGTAGCGCTCGGGATCGAACAGCCGGCGGTGATCGGCCGAACAGCCCGAACCCGGCCCGCCGTGCAGGAACACCGCCGGTTTTCCTGCCGGGTTGCCACACAGCTCCCAATAGACCGAATGGCCGTCGCCGGTGTCGAGCACGCCGGTCTGAAACGGTTCGATGGGTGGGTAAAAATCGCGCTGGGTCATGGTGATGGCTTCGGGTTGGGCCGCGCCTGCCGAGGGACGCATGCCAGAATTCGGGGATGACCACACTCTACGGCATCCCCAATTGCGACACCGTCAAAAAAGCCCGCACCTGGCTGGCGGAACACGGCGTCCCGCACACGTTCCACGACTTCAAGAAACAGGGCGTGCCTGAGGCCGCTCTCGATCGCTGGCTGGCCTCAGCGGGCTGGGAAAAGCTCGTCAACCGCAAGGGCACGACCTGGCGTGGACTGGACGACGCCACGCGCAACGCGGTGGTGGACAACGCCAGCGCCCACGCCTTGTTGATGGCCCATGCCAGCGTGATCAAACGCCCGGTGGTGGTGTGGGCGGACGGCACCATCACCGTTGGCTTCGACGCCGCCGACTGGCAACGCCGCGTCTGACGGGCCTCGCCCGCCTAAAATCGTGGTTTCGCCTCCACTTTCCACACCCTTCTCCCCATGAGCACCACCCAGATCAGCGGCGTCACCGTCACCACCCAGGCCAGCGTGTATTTCGATGGCAAATGCGTCAGCCACGGCATCACCTTCCCGGACGGCACCAAGAAGTCGGTCGGCGTGGTGCTGCCCGCCACGCTCACCTTCAACACCGGCGCGCCCGAGATCATGGAATGCGTGGCCGGCGGCTGCGAATACAAGCTGGCCGGCACCGACGCCTGGCTCAAGTCCGGCCCGGGCGACAAGTTCAGCATTCCCGGCAACAGCAGCTTCGACATCCGCGTGACCGAGCCCTACCACTACATCTGCCACTTCGGCTGATCAGCGACTGAACCTGACAAGAGCACACACATGGCCACCATTCTTCAAAACCTGCCCACGCAGCAGAAAGTCGGCATCGCCTTTTCCGGCGGCCTGGACACCTCCGCCGCCTTGTTGTGGATGAAGCAGAAGGGCGCGATCCCCTATGCCTACACCGCCAACCTGGGCCAGCCCGACGAACCGGACTACGACGAGATCCCGCGCAAGGCCATGCAGTACGGCGCCGAAAAAGCGCGCCTGATCGACTGCCGCACCCAGCTGGCGCACGAAGGCATTGCCGCGCTGCAGTGCGGCGCCTTCCACATCAGCACCGCGGGCGTGACCTACTTCAATACCACGCCGCTGGGCCGTGCCGTCACCGGCACCATGCTGGTGGCCGCGATGAAGGAAGACGATGTCCACATCTGGGGCGACGGCAGCACCTACAAGGGCAACGATATTGAGCGCTTCTACCGCTACGGCCTGCTCACCAACCCCAGCCTGAAGATCTACAAGCCCTGGCTCGACCAGTTGTTCATAGACGAGCTGGGCGGCCGCGCCGAAATGAGCGCCTTCATGACGGCCAACGGCTTCGGCTACAAGATGAGCG
Source organism: Betaproteobacteria bacterium HGW-Betaproteobacteria-9 (assembly GCA_002842215.1). GTDB lineage: Bacteria > Pseudomonadota > Gammaproteobacteria > Burkholderiales > Burkholderiaceae_C > Hydrogenophaga. The sequence continues at coordinate 36,968 of PHCC01000012.1, forward strand.
CCGAAAAGGCCTACTCCACCGACAGCAACATGCTGGGCGCCACGCACGAGGCGAAGGACCTGGAGCACCTCAACAGCGGCATCACCATCGTCAACCCCATCATGGGCGTGGCGTTCTGGAAAGACGAAGTCGAGGTCAAGCGCGAAACCGTGACGGTGCGCTTTGAAGAAGGCCAGCCGGTTGCGCTGAACGGCCAGACCTTCGACTCGCCGGTGGAGCTGATCCTGGAAGCCAACCGCATCGGCGGGCGCCACGGCCTGGGCATGAGCGACCAGATCGAGAACCGCATCATCGAAGCCAAGAGCCGCGGCATCTACGAAGCCCCGGGCCTGGCGCTGTTGCACATCGCCTACGAGCGCCTGGTCACCGGCATCCACAACGAAGACACGATCGAGCAGTACCGCATCAATGGCCTGAAACTCGGCCGCCTGCTCTACCAGGGCCGCTGGTTCGACCCGCAAGCCATCATGCTGCGTGAAACCGCCCAGCGCTGGGTGGCGCGCGCCATCACCGGCGAGGTCACCATCGAGCTGCGCCGCGGCAACGACTACTCGATCATGAACACCGAGAGCCCGAACCTGACCTATGCGCCCGAGCGCCTGTCGATGGAAAAGGTGGAAGACGCGCCGTTCACGCCGCTGGACCGTATCGGCCAGCTGACCATGCGCAACCTCGACATCGTGGACACCCGCGCCAAGCTGGGCATCTACGCCAAGAGCGGCCTGCTGTCGCTGGGCGAAGGTGCGCAGATGCTGCGACTGGAAGGCGACAAGGGCGAATAAGTCCAGTCGTTTGCACCCTTGCGCCCCCGAGAAAGCCGCTCCCCCGAGCGGCTTTCCTGCTTCTGGGCGCGACTCGCCGGGGATCAGTGGCTTTGGGCGCCAACGCCAGCCGGTTCGACCCGCTCGAAACGCCGATCGATCAGATCCGGATCGTCAAAATGACGCCGCCCGACAAAGGCCGTGGCGTGGTGACCCCACTGCCGCTGCGCACCGGCGTCCCGCACGCCCATGGGCCAGAACAGGTAGCGCTCGCCCCGCTGTGTGCCGGCAATGAGACCGTCGGGGCCATACAGGCTGCGGCGCGTGCCGGACTCGCCGCCGGGCCAGGGCAGCGAACGCAACACGGATTCCAACCGGTGTTCATAAGGTTCGCCGACCAGGTCGCGCGCCGTGCTCAGAGCCGTGAGGTAATGCGACCCTGAAACCAGCCGCAGGACCATGCGTTCCCCGGCAACCGGCTCCGGCGCCTCGCCCGGGATGAACACCCATTCAATGCTCGGTTCGGGAGCGGGTCTGGCGCGCAGCGCGCGGGTGGGGAAAAAGAGGTGGTAACAACCGCAGGCGTGGATCGTGTCGTACAGCAAAGGCTTGCCCTGGATGTCCAGCGTCACGCGCCAGACCAGACCATCCAGCTGGCCCGCCAGCAGATCAAAAGATCCAGCCCGTGGCCGCTCAGGAAACCAGGCCAGGTAAACCAGTTGCACCAGCGTGTGCCCTTCATGCCGAACAAACGCGATGCGCCGGTACACCGTCGGCTGCGACGTGTCCACACGCGGCGAGCCATCGGGCGCCAGGGTCATGGCGCCGATGCGGTCGAAGCCGGCCCCCGCGGGCAGTTCAAACACCGGGGCATGGCGGTCCAGCAGTTGCTGCTGGAGGCGTTCACCCAGTTGGGGAATGCCCAGCGCGTTGCGCGGTGCACGCGCGAACGCATCACCAAGGTCCCCGACCTCCGATGTCCAAGGCACGAAGCGCGTGGTGGATGGCCCGCCGGGCGCCACCTGCGCCTCACGGGCAAAGGCGTCCAGCGTGTCTTGTTGCCAGCGTCGCACGCCCGCGCTGAACGGCAGGCGCGTGATGGCGTAGACACCCAGCGCACGGGCCAGTGTGGAATAGGCGTCAGGGACCTGCGCCCGTTCAAGCAACCGCGTGCGGCGCACGGCCGCGCTTCGGTCAAAGTCCGTCAACACCTGCGCGCAGTGCCGGGTCTGCTCGGCAACGGCGGCCCTTGGATCCTTCGGCGGGCTGTTGATCCAGCCCTCGGCAACCGCAGCCAAGGCATCAATGCCCACGTCGGGCAGGTTGGCGATTTCAATCCCGTGTCCTTCGGTTCCCCGCGCCTGCAACAAACCGAGCCAGTCGTCGAAAGCCGCACCGCCCTGCGCAGCCCGCTCACGAAACGAGGCCAGAAAGCGGGTGCTCCGCAACTGCGGGAACCCCACCACGCGGTGATCCTCAGCGTCGTTCACCCGGTGCTGGGTCACGACAAGGTCCAGCCGGGTGAACCAGGCCCGGCAACTGGCTGCCGGATCATCCGGCTGGCTCGTCGCGGGTTCTGACGGTGCGGGCCACGAAGCACAGGCCGACAAGGCCGCCAGCAGCAACGTTGCCCACAGCCACCGCAGGACCTGCAGCGGCGGGGCATCAGCGCGCGCGAACCCCATGGCTGGCTACTTCGGTACCGCTCGCGTGCGGCGTTGGATCTCGGCCACGAGGCTTTCAAACCGCTGGCGGATGTTCGCCCGCAGGATCGGCTGGGCCAGGAATCCCGGCACCGGGGAAGCCAGTTCCAGTTCCCCTCGCCAGGTGAGGTCGTACAGATCGGTGGCGCCCGTCACGGGTATCAACCGGTATTCCCCTTCCAGGTGACTGAAATCGCCTCGCACCGCCTTCACGCCAATGCGCTCTGGCGGATATTCGTCCACCTCCAGCACCACATTGACCGTCATGCCGAAAAACAGGATGTCGGCCCTTCCACTCTGCTCGACCAGTGCACCGCCCGGCTTGCGCTGAAGAACCACGCTGCGGTCCATGCCGGTGATCCATTGGGCGGTGTTGTCGTAGTCGGTCAGGGTGGCCCAGATCACGCTGTAGGGTGCAGCCACTGTGGTGCGCATGCCGATGGCGACCCGGCGGCCCTGGTGGGTGGCCGTGATGTCGACACCCGTGGTCTCGGCCATCGCCAGGCGTGCCGGAACAGCGTAAGCCACACAGCTGGTCACCAGCAGCAGCCGCACCATCCGCGAGAGGTATCGACGGTTCATGGACCGCATGCTACAGCGGCAGAACAATTGGCGCTGGCGCCGGAAAATCCCTCAGACCACCACAGGTTCGGGCTCCAGCCGGATACCGAAACGCTCGTAGACACTGGTCTGGATCGCCTTGGCCAGGGTCATGACCTCGCCTCCGGTGCAGGGGTGGCTGGGGCCACCGCGGTTGACCAAGACCAGGGCCTGCTTTTCGTACACGCCGGCGTTGCCCACGCTCTTGCCCTTCCAGCCGCAGGCGTCGATCAGCCAGCCCGCAGCCAGCTTGATGCTGCCATCGGGCATGGGGTAGTGCACCACCTTCGGGTCGCGCGCGATGATGTCGGCGCACTGCTCGGGCGTCACGGTGGGGTTCTTGAAAAAACTGCCGGCGTTGCCAATCACCGCCGGGTCGGGCAGTTTGGCGCGCCGGATCGCCACCACCCAGTCGAAGATCTGCTGCGCATCGGGCGTGTGGATGCCGGTCTCGGCCATCTTGCGCTCCAGGTCCAGGTAGCCCAGCACCGGCTTCCAGGGTTTGGGCAGCAGAAAACGCACGCGGGTGATCAGCGTCCGACCCGCCAGACCGAAACTGCGCGCGTCCGATGGCGTGTGTTTGAACACCGAATCGCGGTAACCGAACCCGCATTGCGCGGCGTCCAGCACGAAGGCGCGACCCGTCTGCAGGTCGATGGCGTCGAGCGAGTGAAATCGGTCCTGCAGTTCCACGCCGTAGGCGCCGATGTTCTGCACCGGCGACGCGCCCACCGAGCCGGGTATCAGCGCCAGGTTCTCCAGACCGGGCCAGCCCTGCTCCAGCGTCCAGGCCACGAACTGGTGCCAGTTCTCGCCCGCACCGGCCTCCACCACCCAGCCCTTGGCGGTTTCTTCCACCAGGCGCCGACCCGGGATGTCGACCTTGAGCACCAGCGCCTTGATGTCGCCCGTGATCACGAGGTTGCTGCCCCCGCCGAGCACAAACACCGGTGCGGCCCAGTCGGGTCCGGTCATCAGACCGGTGAGGTCCGCCTCGGAGCGCACGCGCGCGAACCGCTGGGCCCGCGCCGCGATGCCAAAACTGTTGAGAGGCTGGAGCGCCACATTGTTCTCGACTAACATCTGAAGATTGTCTCACCCACGCATTCTGGAACCACGCACCATGCCTTCTTTTGACACCGTTCTCGAAGCCGATCTTGTGGAAGTGAAAAACGCGGTCGAACAGGTCGCGCGCGAAATCGGCACCCGCTTTGACTTCAAGGGCACCAGCGCCGGCATCGAGCTCAAAGACAAGGAAAAGGAAATCACCCTGTTCGGAGATGCCGACTTCCAGCTCACCCAGGTCAACGACGTGCTAGTGGCCAAACTGGCCAAGCGCGGCGTGGACGTGCGCTTCCTCGACGCCGGCAAGGTCGAAAAGATCGGCGGCGACAAGGTCAAGCAGGTGGTGAAAGTCAAAAACGGCATCAGCACCGAAGACGGCAAAAAAATCCAGCAAACCCTCAAGGGCAGCAAGATCAAGGTGCAGGGCGCCATCCAGGGCGACGCGGTGCGCGTGACCGGCGCCAAGCGCGACGACCTGCAGGCCGCCATGGCGCTGATCAAAAGCGAGCTGAAGGACCTGCCTTTGTCGTTCAACAATTTTCGGGACTGAGCCCACCCCCGCGCCGCGCCCAGTGGCGCGTCACCCCCTCAAGGGGGCGGCGCCTTTAGGTCGGCAAAGCCGGACCCTCGGCGCCCTCGGTCAAGGCACTTCATGCGTACATCGTTTCTTTGCCCCGCACTGCTTCTGGCCCTCGTTGCCAACGCCTCGTTGGCGCAGTCGGTTGCGTTGTCGGGCATGAGCGGCAGCAAGGCGCTGGTCGTGATCGATGGGGGTGCACCGCGGTTCATGAGCGCGGGACAGACGCACCAGGGCGTGCGCCTCGTCAGCGCCCAGGACGACACCGCAGTGATCGAGATCGATGGCAAGCGCCAGACGCTGCGCGTGGGCGAGGCACCGGTGAGCGTAGGCCGCATGGCGGCAAGCGGCGGCGGTGGTCAGCGCATCGTGCTGACAGCCGACTCGCGGGGTCACTTCATGCCGCAGGGCCAGATCAATGGCAAGACAGTGCAGTTCATGGTGGACACCGGGGCCACCGGCATCGGGATCGGCGAAGCCGAAGCCCGGCGCATCAACCTGAAGTTCGAACAAGGGCAGAAGGTCCGGCTGAACACCGCCAACGGCTCGGCCAACGGCTACCTCATCAAGCTGGATTCGGTGCGCCTGGGTGATGTCGTGGTGTACGACGTGGCAGCCATCGTGACGCCGCAGCCGATGCCTTATGTGCTGCTCGGCAACACCTTCCTCACCCGCTTCCAGATGCAGCGCACGAACGACCAGCTCACACTGGAAAAGCGCTTCTGACCGTTCAGGCCTGAGCGGCGGTCACCACGATCTCGATCTTCCAGTCCGGGTTGGCCAGCGCGGCCTGCACCGTGGCACGCGGCGGCGCGGTGCCCGGCACCACCCAGGCGTCCCACACCTCGTTCATGGCGCCGATCTCGCGGATGTCGGTCAGGAAAATCTGCGCGCGCAGGATGCGCGACTTGTCGCTGCCAGCTTCCAGCAGGCGCTCCTGCACCTGATCCAGTACGTCCTGCGTCTGGCCCCGGATGTGTGTATCGCCCCGTTCGGGCACCATGCCGGCGAGGTAGACCACACCGTTGAAAACCGCCGCTTCGCTGTAGCGGGCCGCCACGCCGTGGCGCTCAATATCGTTGCTCATTTGCTTTTGGACCCCAGTTTGCTTTCTTTGCCAGCGAAGAGCCGGTTGATGTTTTCCGCGTGGCGCCACACCAGCAGGATGCCCATGACCGCCAGACTCAAGACCATCACGTTCGGGGCGTCCCAGGCCACCTGGCGGCCAAACAGGTAGTACGCCGGTGCGAACACCGCCGTGACGATGGAGGCCAGTGACGAGTAGCGAAAGAAGAAGGCCACGATCACCCAGGTGGCCAGCGTGGCGAGACCGAGCCAGGGGTTGAAACCGAGTATCACGCCGGCCGCCGTGGCCACGCCCTTGCCACCCTGAAAGCGGAAGAACACCGGATACAGGTGCCCGAGAAAAGCCGCCAGGCCCACAAGCGCCACCGTGCCGTCGCCCAGCCCCCAGGACTCACCCCACCACTTCACGGCCACCACCGGCAGCCAGCCCTTGAAGGCATCCAGCAGCAGCGTGACGATGGCCGCGGCCTTGCTGCCCGAGCGCAGCACGTTGGTGGCGCCGGGGTTCTTGCTGCCGAAGGTGCGCGGGTCGTTCAGGCCCATCGCGCGACTGACCAGCACGGCAAAAGACAGCGAACCGCTCAGGTAGGCGGCGACGGTGGCGATGAGCGGATAGAAGGATTCCAAGGCGACGTCCTCGTTGTTGTTCTGGGGGTTCGCGCGTCCAGCGCGCGCGGGTTGTTCCGGTCGCCTATTCTGCCAGCGCGCACTGCACGGCCTTGGCCCCCAGCGGACCACTGAGCACGGCCGGATCGATCCCGACCAGGAAACCGCGCCGCCCGCCATTGATCCAGATCTTCGGCAGTGCCAACACCGTGGACTCCACCCAGACCGGCATGTCGCGTTTGAGGCCAAAGGGCGAGGTGCCGCCCACGAAATAGCCACTGTGCCGGTTCGCCACTTCGGGTTTGCAGGGTTCGACCGACTTGGCGCCGATCTGGCGCGCCAGGTTCTTGGTGGACACCGTGCGGTTGCCGTGCATCAGCACCGCCAGCGGCTTCGCCGCCTCGTCTTGCATGATCAGCGTCTTCACCACGGCGAACGGATCAAAACCCAGCACCGCCGCGCTGTGCTGCGCACCGCCGTGCTCCAGGTACTCGTAGGGGTGCTCGGTGAAGACCACACCGTGGGCCTTGAGCCAGGCGGTGGCGGGCGTTTCTGAGACGTGGGACTTGTTCTTGGCCATGAGGGAATGCAGGCGAGGAACGTGCCTTGCCCAGGATGCGGTGGAACCGGCTCCGCCGGGCCACTCGCATCGCCCCCTGAAGGGGGTCGCGCGCAGCGCGGCGGGGGTGGGCTGATCACTGTGCAGGGTCGCGCGTCTCCCAACGGATCTTGTCGATCTCTTTGAGCAGTTCGGGCGACAACGTTGTGCCCCAGGCATCCAGACATTCGTCCAGCTGCGCCAGCGAGGTCACACCGATGATGGTGCTGGCCACACGCCAGTTGGTGTAGCAGAAGGCCAGCGCCAGCTGCGCCGGCGTCATGCCGTGCTCGCGGGCCAGCGCGTTGTATCGGCGCGCGGCATCCAGCGCTTCCGGCCGGCCCCAGCGCTGTTTGCGCATCGAGTCGTACAGCGCCATGCGGCCCGCATCGCCGACCAGCCCGGTGGCATCGTACTTGCCGGTCAGCAGGCCAAAGCCCAGCGGTGAATACGCCAGCAGCGACACGCCCAGGCGGTGGCAGGTTTCGTCGAGCCCGTTCTCATAGCTGCGGTTGATCAGGCAATACGGGTTCTGCACCGTGGCCACGCGCGGCAGGCCGTGCTGCTCGGCCAGGCGCACGAACTCGTGCACGCCGTAAGGTGTTTCGTTCGACAGGCCCACCGCCCGCACCTTGCCCGCTTGGACCAGCTCGGCCAGGGCCTCCAGCTGCTCGTGCACGGATACACCGGGCTTGTCTTTGGCCGGATCGAAATACAGCGCGCCAAAGGCCGGCACGTTGCGCGCCGGCCAGTGGATCTGATACAGGTCGATCACGTCGGTCTGCAAGCGGCGCAGGCTGGCCTCGCAGGCCTCGATGATGCCGGCCTTGTTCACCTCGGGGCGCAGCCAGGGCATGCCGCGGGCAGGGCCCGCCACCTTGGTGGCCAGCACGAGTTTTTCGCGCGCGCCCGGCGTTTTGGCGAACCAGTTGCCGAGAATGGTTTCGGTGGCGCCGCAGGTTTCGGCCCGGGCGGGCACCGAATACATCTCGGCCGCGTCGAGGAAGTTGACGCCGCGCTCCAGCGAGCGGTCCAGGATCTGGTGGGCATCGGCTTCGTTGACCTGTTCACCAAAGGTCATGGTGCCGAGGCAGATGGGGGAGACTTGCAGGGCGCTGGCGCCCAGTGAAACAGTGTTCATGAAGAAGTGTGCAAATGCGTATGGCGTGAAACCGGAAGACCGAAACGGTCTATAAGTTTAGGGCCGCGGGAAAGCCCCGTGTGTCACCCGTGAACCCGCCCGCCCTGGAGTTGCCCATGTACCGATTCAAGCCCCTGCACCTGCTCACCGCCTTCGCCTTGTGCATCACCCTGGCGGGTTGTGGCACGCCGGGTCGGAGCGGCGGCCCGGGGCCCGACCGGGTTGGCGAAGGCGCCGGAGTGGCGCTCGATATGCCCGTCACGGAAGCCTTTTCCCCCGGGCGATCGGCCGTCAAACCCGCGCTCGCCCGCCGGCTCAATGGCCTGGCGCAGCGGCTGCAGGGACAGGGCTACTCGCGCCTGCGCATCGTGGGGCCCGGCGACGAAACGGACCGCGCATCGTCCAACCGGATGCTGGCGCTGGACCGCGCGCACAGCGTGCGCGACTACCTGATCGCGCGCGGCCTGTCGGTGACGCGGCTGCAGGCCGAAGGCGAGGCGTCGAGCCGCAGCTTGGCCATTCATGTCACCGCACCGCCCGGCCGCGGCTCCCGTTGAGGGTATTCACGCCAGCGCTCGGGCCCGCGCTTCCTCCCGCAAGCGCAACACGCGGCGCTGCACCTTGCCGGTGGTGGTCATGGGCAGGGACTCGATGAACTCGATCTCCTTCGGGTACTCGTACGGTGCGAGCTTGCCCTTCACATGGGCCTGCAGCTCGGCCACCAGCCGCTGCTCGAACGCCGCGTCGCCCGCCGAGCGCCCGGGCTGTGCGGCAAGGTATTCCTGCGCCAGCACCACATAGGCCTTGACCACCGCGCCGCGCTCGGCGTCGGGCTTGGGCACCACCGCGGCGTTGGCCACCGCCGGATGCTTGACCAGGCAGTTCTCAATCTCGCCCGGCCCGATGCGATAACCCGCGGCCTTGAACACGTCGTCGGCCCGGCCCTGGTACCAGAGGTAGCCCTCGGCATCGCGCACCGCCATGTCGCCGGTGCGGCACCAGCTGCTGGCCATGTCGCCGGTGAACTTGGCGCGCGTGGCGGACTCGTTCTTCCAGTAGCCGAGGAAAAAGATCGGGTCGGGATCGCCATGCACATCCAGCCGGTGCACCGCCACGTCGCCCGGCGCACCGACCGGACACTCGTGGCCTTCGTCGTCGATCACCGCCACGCGGTGGCCGGGGTAGCCTTTGCCCATCGACCCCGGCCTGGCTGGATACAAACGGGCGCAGTTGCCCACGATGTAGTTGATCTCGGTCTGACCGAACATCTCGTTGACCGTCACGCCCAGTTGTTTGCGGCAGTAGGCGAACACCGCGTCGCCCACGGCTTCACCCGCGCTCATGATGGCCTGCAACTGCACCCGGAACTGCTTTCGCGGCTGGGGAAAGGCTTTCATCATGGCCTTGAGCGCGGTTGGAAACAGGAAGGTGTGCGTGACGCCGTGGCGCTCCATCAGCTCGAACGCGGCCTGCGGACTGAAGCGGCCGTTGAAGGCCACGATGGGGCGGCCGAAATACAGCGAGGGCAGCAGCGCGTCCATCAGGCCACCGGTCCAGGCCCAGTCGGCCGGCGACCAGAACACCGCCTGCGAAGGCTTGGCCGCATCGAAGGGATCAAAGCCGAACCAGTTCTGACTGCAGACAAAGCCCGTGAGGTTGCCGATGAGCGCGCGGTGTGGAATCAGCGCGCCCTTGGGGTTGCCGGTGGTGCCGCTGGTGTAGATCAGCACCGCGGCCTCGTCCGCCAAGGTGTCCACCGCCTTGAACCGCGATGGGGCCGAGGCCAGCAGGTCGGCCCACGCCAGCGCACCCGGCGCCGGTGCATCGACCGCGATCAGGGCGCGCAGCTGCGGGCACTGCCCGGCCACGGATTGCACCGCAGTCAGCGTGCTGGCATCGCAGATCGCTGCCACGGCTTCGCTGTCCTGCAAGCGGAATTCCAGCGCTTCGGGGCCGAACAGTTGCGACAGCGGCATGCCCACCGCGCCCATCTGCAGCACGGCCATGTAGGCCACAGCGGTCTCGAAGCGCTGCGGCATCACGATGGCCACGCGGTCGCCGCGCTGCACGCCAAGCGCCGTCAGTGCGCTGGACAGGCGGTTCGCCTGCTGCTGCAGTTCGGCGTAGCTGTGTCGGCGGTCGGGCTGCCCGGGCGCGGTGGCGATCACCGCGGTCTGCTGCGCCGTGGCCGGATCGGCGGCCCAACGGCGCGAGCAGACGGCCGCCATGTTGAAGCGGCGGGGCACCTGCCAGCCAAAGCGGCTGTGCAGATCGGCGTAGTGGTCGGGGGTGTCGCTGGCTTGACGCTGGCGCATGAAGGGTCTCCGTCTCGTCTTTATGATGAATCGAATGTACCAAGCCCTGAAAGCCTCGCGCAGCACGTTTGTGCCGATCCGCCACCTGTCCTACCACGTGCGTCAGTGGGGTGAACCGGTGCCCGGACAGGCGCCGCTGGTGCTGGTGCACGGCTGGATGGACGTGGCCGCGTCATGGCAGTTCATGGTGGACGCGCTGAAGGCCGATCGCTGGATCATCGCGCCCGACTGGCGGGGCTTCGGACTGACACGCAGTGGTGATCCGAAGCCCGACAGCTACTGGTTCCCCGACTACCTGGCCGACCTCGATGCCCTGCTCGACCACTTCGCGGGCGAACAGCCGGTCGATCTGGTCGGCCACAGCATGGGCGGCAACGTGGTCATGATGTATGGCGGCGTGCGGCCGCAGCGCATCCGCCGGCTGGTCAACCTTGAAGGCTTTGGCCTGCCTGCCACGCGCCCGGCCCAGGCGCCCGAGCGCTACGCCAAGTGGATGGACGAGATCAAGGCCCTGCACCGCAGCGAGATGGACCTCAAGGGCTACGACTCGGCGGACGGCGTGGCCCGGCGCCTGATGAAAACCAACCCGCGGCTGCCGCAAGGCAAGGCCGACTGGCTGGCGCAGCACTGGGCCGCCCCCGATGCCCAGGGTCGCTGGCAGATCCTCGGGGATGTGGCCCACAAGGTGATCAGCGCCCACCTCTACCAGGTGGAAGAAGCGCTGGCGATCTACCGCCGCATCAGCGCGCCGGTGCTCAGCGTGACCGCGAGCGACGACAGCCTGGGCCAGTGGTGGAAGGGCCAGTTCACGCTGGCGCAATACCTGGAGCGCCTGCAGGCGGTGCCCCACCTGCAGAGCGCCGTGGTTCAGGACGCGGCCCACATGCTGCACCACGACCAGCCGGAAGAACTCGCCCGGCTGATCGAGAATTTCCTGATCTGAGGCGATGACGGGACCGTCCGTACCAGAGGGCGGCGGACATGAGAAAATCGGAGATTGTGTCAACGGCGGCTTTCTGCCTGTCCGGCTGATTCCCATCCCCGAATTCCGATTGAGGCCCCATCATGGAAGCAGAACGCGTCAACACCATCCGTAGCCAGCTCGAAGACCTGACCACCCGCGTGGTCGAGTTACGGAGGTATCTTTGACTACGATGCCAAAGCATCCAAACTGAAAGAAGTCGAATCCGCGCTGGAAGACCCGACGGTCTGGAACGACCCCAAGCGCGCCCAGGACCTGGGGCGTGAGAAGAAATCGCTCGAAGACGTGGTACACGTGCTGGACCGCCTCACCGGTGAGCTGTCCGACAACACCGAGCTGTTCGAGATGTCGAGCGAAGACGGCGACGACGCTGGGCTGATCACCATCGAAGACGAGGCCGCCAAGGTCGCGGTCGAGGTGGAAAAGCTCGAATTCCGCCGCATGTTCAACAACCCGGCCGATCCGCTGAACTGCTTCCTGGACATCCAGGCCGGCGCTGGCGGCACCGAGGCCTGTGACTGGGCCAGCATGCTGCTGCGCCAGTACCTGAAGTACTGCGAGCGCAAGGGCTTCACGACCACCATCGAAGACGAGACCGCGGGCGACACCGCCGGCATCAAGGGCGCCACGATCAAGATCGAGGGCGACTACGCCTTCGGCCTGCTGCGCACCGAAACCGGTGTGCACCGCCTGGTGCGCAAGAGCCCGTTCGACAGCTCGGGCGGTCGCCACACCTCGTTCGCTTCGGTGTTCGTGTACCCCGAGATCGACGACTCGATCGAGATCAACATCAACCCGGCCGACGTGCGTACCGACACCTTCCGCGCCTCCGGCGCGGGCGGCCAGCACATCAACAAGACCGATTCGGCCGTGCGCCTGACGCACATCCCCACCGGCATCGTGGTGCAGTGCCAGGACGGCCGCAGCCAGCACAGCAACCGCGACGTGGCGTGGAAACGCCTGCGCTCGCGCCTGTACGACTTCGAGTTGCGCAAGCAGCAGGAAGAGCAGCAGAAGCTGGAAGACACCAAGACCGACGTGGGCTGGGGCCACCAGATCCGCAGCTACGTGCTGGACAACAGCCGCATCAAGGACCTGCGCACCAACGTCGAAATTTCGGCCACGCAGAAAGTGCTGGACGGCGACCTCGACGCCTTCATCGAAGCGTCTCTCAAACAAGGAGTCTGAGCATGAGTTCACTGCGTGAAGGCCCCACCACCGTCGTCCGCCGGGAAGACTACACCGCCCCCGCCTACTGGATCGACACCGTCGATCTGAGCTTCGACCTCGACCCGGCCAAGACCCGGGTGCTCAACAAGATGCGCCTGCGCCGCAACCCGGACGTGGCCGCGCAGGCGCTGCGGCTCGATGGCGAAGACCTGAACCTGGCGCGCGTGCTGGTCAACGGCGCGGGCTGCTCCTTCAAGATGGACGGCAACCAGCTGGTGTTGGAAAACCTGCCCGACGGCGACGCGCCGATCGAGCTCGAAATTTTCACCACCTGCGCGCCCGAGAAGAACACCCAGCTCATGGGCCTCTACGTGAGCCAGGGCACGTTCTTCACGCAGTGCGAGGCCGAAGGCTTCCGCCGCATCACGTATTTCCTCGACCGTCCGGACGTGATGGCCAGCTACACCGTCACGCTGCGCGCCGACAAGAAGCGCTACCCGGTGCTGCTGTCCAACGGCAACCTGGTCGAAGAAGGCGCGCTGCCCGACGGTCGCCATTTCGCCAAATGGGTCGACCCGCACAAGAAGCCCTGCTACCTGTTTGCACTCGTGGCCGGCCAGCTGGTGGCGCGCGAGCAGCGCATCACCGCGCGCAGCGGCAGCAACCACCTGCTGCAGGTCTTCGTGCGCCCCGGCGACATGGACAAGACCGAACACGCGATGAACTCGCTGATCGCCAGCGTGATCTGGGACGAAGCCCGCTTCGGCCTGCCGCTCGATCTGGAGCGCTTCATGATCGTCGCCACCAGCGACTTCAACATGGGTGCGATGGAGAACAAGGGCCTCAACATCTTCAACACCAAGTACGTGCTGGCCAACAGCGCCACCGCGACCGACACCGACTTCGCCAACATCGAGTCGGTCGTGGGCCACGAATACTTCCACAACTGGACCGGCAACCGCGTCACCTGCCGCGACTGGTTCCAGCTCTCGCTGAAAGAAGGCCTGACGGTCTTCCGCGACCAGGAATTCAGCATGGACCTGTGCGCCGAAGCGTCGGCGCGCGCGGTCAAGCGCATTGAAGACGTGCGCGTGCTGCGCACCGCGCAGTTCCCTGAAGACGCCGGCCCGATGGCGCACCCCGTGCGGCCCGACAGCTACGTCGAGATCAACAACTTCTACACCGTCACGGTCTACGAAAAAGGCGCCGAGGTCGTGCGCATGATGCAGACCCTGGTGGGGCGAGCTGGTTTCGCCGCGGGCATGAAGCTGTACTTCGAACGCCACGACGGCAGCGCCGTCACCTGCGACGACTTTGCGCAGTCCATGGCCGACGCCAACCCGGACAGCGACCTGGCCCGCCTGCTGCCGCAGTTCAAGCGCTGGTACAGCCAGGCCGGCACGCCGCTGGTGCAGGCCCGCGGGGTGTACGACGCGGCCGCGCGCAGCTACACGCTCACGCTCACGCAAAGCTGCGCTCCCACGCCCGGCCAGGCAGCGAAAGAGCCGTTCGTGATCCCGGTCGCCATCGGCCTGCTCGACGCCCAGGGCAACCAACTGCCGCTGCAGCTCGCCCACTGGACCCAGCCCGAAACCGGCACGCGCACGTTTGTGCTGACGCAGGACAGCGAGAGCTTCACCTTCGTCAACGTGGACGCCGAACCCGTGCCCTCAATCCTGCGCGGCTTCTCGGCGCCGGTGGTGCTGGACGCCGAATACAGCGACGCGCAGCTGCTGAGCCTGCTGGCCCACGACACCGACGCCTTCAACCGCTGGGAAGCCGGCCAGCGACTGGCGCTGCGCCGCGCACTCGCTGCCATCCGCGCCGAAGGCCCGGTGCCGCACGAGCCGCTGGACAGCGCTTACCTCGGCGCCATGCGCGACGTGCTGCGCCACCCCTCGCTGGACGCCGCGTTCAAGGAACTCGTGCTCACGCTGCCGGGCGAAACCTACATCGCCGAGCAGCTCGACGTGGTGGACCCGCAGCGCATCCACGCGGTGCGCGAGACCATGCGCGAGCAGCTCGCCGAAGCCCTGCTCGACGACTGGGCCTGGGCCTATGAGACCCACAAGGACAACGGCGCCTACCGCCCCGACCCGCTGAGCACCGGGCGCCGCGCCCTGGCCGGCATGGCCCTGACCATGCTCTGTCTGGCCGCGAGAGAAACCGGCGATGCGGTCTGGCCCGGCAAGGCCTATCAGCGCTTCAAGGACGCCGGCAACATGACCGACCGCTTCAACGCGCTCTCGGCCCTGGTGGTCAGCGGCCAGCCGCTGGCGCAGGACGCACTCGCCCGCTTCCACGCCATCTTCAGCAACGAAGCCCTGGTGATCGACAAGTGGTTTGCCCTGCAGGCCGGCGCGCCCGACCGCGGTGGCAATGTATTGCCCGCCGTGCGCCAGCTGCTGAACCACCCGGACTTCAACCTCAAGAACCCCAACCGCGCACGCAGCGTGATCTTCAGCTACTGCAACGCCAACCCGGGTGCCTTCCACCGCAACGATGCATCGGGCTATGTGTTCTGGCGCGAGCGCGTGATCGAACTCGACGCCTTCAACCCGCAGGTCGCTGCCCGCCTCGCGCGCGCGCTGGACCGCTGGAAGAAGCTCGCCGAACCCTACCGCAGCGCCGCGCGCGAAGCCATCGCCCGCGTGGCGGCCAAGCCCGATCTGAGCAACGACGTGCGCGAGGTCGTCACCCGCGCCCTCGCTGAATGAACCTGACAAAACCAGCAACGGAGGAAACCTTGACCAAACGCATTTCCCTGACCCGCTACCTCGTCGAACAACAGCGTGTCGACGGCCACATTCCCGGTGACCTGCGCCTGCTGCTGGAGGTGGTGGCCCGCTCGTGCAAGAGCATCAGCCAGGCCGTCAACAAGGGCGATCTGGGCGGCATCCTTGGCGCTGCCGAGACCGAAAACGTGCAGGGCGAGGTGCAGAAGCAGCTCGACATCATCGCCAACGAGGTGCTGATCGAAGCCAACGAATGGGGCGGCCATCTCGCCGCCATGGCCAGCGAAGAGATGGACAGCATCTATGTGGTGCCCAACCGCTTCCCGCAGGGCGAATACCTGCTGATGTTCGACCCGCTCGATGGATCGTCCAACATCGACGTCAACGTGTCCATCGGCACCATCTTTTCGGTGCTCAAGAAGGGCAACGACGACCCCAACACCATCGAACCCGTCAGCGAGCAGGATTTCCTGCAACCGGGCACCCAGCAGGTGGCCGCTGGCTACTGCGTCTACGGCCCGCAGACCACCCTGGTGCTCACCGTGGGCGACGGCGTGGCCATGTTCACCCTCGACCGCGAACAGGGCTCGTTCGTGCTCACCCGGGAGAACGTTCAGATCCCGGTCGACACCAAGGAGTTTGCCGTCAACATGAGCAACATGCGCCACTGGGCCGAACCCGTGAAGCGCTATGTGGACGAATGCCTGGCCGGCAAGGAAGGGCCCCGCGGCAAGGACTTCAACATGCGCTGGGTCGCCTCCATGGTCGCCGACGTGCACCGCATCCTCACGCGCGGCGGCGTCTTCCTGTACCCCTGGGACAAGCGCGAACCCGAGAAGCCAGGCAAGCTGCGCCTGATGTACGAAGCCAATCCCATGAGCTGGCTGATCGAACAGGCGGGCGGCGCCGCCACCAACGGCCACCAGCGCATCCTCGACATCCAGCCGACCAAGCTGCACGAACGCGTCAGCGTGATGCTGGGCTCAAAGAACGAAGTCGACCGCCTGACCAGCTACCACAGCACGCTATAATCTTGGGCTACAAGCCGGTGTAGCTCAGTCGGTAGAGCAGCTCATTCGTAATGAGAAGGTCGGGTGTTCGATTCATCTCTCCGGCACCAAGTAAACAAAGGAAAGCCCGCTATCTGAACGATAGCGGGCTTTTTCTTTGGATGCTGCATGTAGGCCATTTGTAAGCCAGTTGCCTCAAACCCTTTGTGCATCTCCGGGTTTGGCGAGCACCACCATCGGCGTATTTTCAGGCCCAAAACACGCGCTGTATTCGGAGCAGGCCTCGCAGGTGGGTGAGCGGCAGATCGACAGCTCTTCGCGCAGGCAGAGCTGTTTGTAGAGAAACTTCTTCCACCGCATGTGTTGCGTGTTGCGAGCCGCAAGGGCCGGAAACCAGTGGGCGATCAGCTGCGACAGGGCCTCGCGCGAGGGCAGGCCCATGTCTTGCCACAGGTGCCCATCGCCCAGCGTGGCGCAGGCCATGGCCCACGACACCTGGCGCAGCTCGTCGGCCGGGCCGACCGCCATGTCGGCGTGCTCCAGCAGCAGGCTCAAGACGTCGTCGACCTCATCGCGCCGGCGTTGCATGCGTTCTGCCAGTGCGCGCCAGTCGGGTCGGGGGGTGGCCAGCTCGGGCATGGGAGTTCAGGCCGGTGCGGCGGCGTGCGTGTAGCACTTCTTCGGGCAGATCTTCGAGCAGGCGGTGCAACCGATGCACAGCGCCTGGTGCGCGATGGTCATGACCTTCTTCTCGTATTCCTCGTCGTCGTCATCGTCGTCGAGGTTGACCGAGATGCGCTCGCCTTCGTCGGTCAGGCCCACGAGTTCGAGCACGCCGCGCGGGCAGACCTTGAAGCAGCGGCCGCAGCCGATGCATTTGTCTTCGTCCAGTGCGGCGACAAAGGACGGCGTCCAGGTGGCGCCGCTGGGCAGGGTGACGCTGAAATGTTCGCTCATGCCGTTCTCCTTCAGCTCTCGGCCGCCGCGGCGACGGCCTTGCGCAAGTCCATCAGCGTGGCGTGGGTGTCGTGGCAACGCTGGGCCACCGAGAGGATGTTCTCCCAATTGGTGGGCAGGTCCTCGGACAGGTCGTGCAGGTCCATCTTGGCCTGCGTGGCCTGGGCATTCGCCTTCTTCAGGCGCGCCTTGAGTTCGTCGGCTTCGGTGCTCATGGTCAGGCTCCGTATTGCGCCACGGCAGGAAACTCGCGAATCATCGCGACCGCTTCGGTCAGGAACTTGCTGCCGGCGTCGGACAGTTTGGCCAGCGAGGGGAAGCCGAAACGGTGCACGTCGCGCAGCTGCTTGTTGACCACCACCAGGCGGCCGGCGATCAGCACCATGCGGCCAAAACCTTCGTGGCTCATCTTCATCATGGGCGAGACCATCTGGCCGGTCTCGCGCTCGATCGCGACCGCGATGGCGTTGTAGAAGATCTCCAGGTGCCACAGGGTCTCAGGGTCCGGGTCGCCCAGGATGGGCAGGGCGCGGCGCTCTTCGGCGGTGTGGATGAAGGGCTTGAGCAGTTGCAGGTCGGTCTTGCCTTCCCAGCTGCCGTGCGTGTCCTGCGCGCGCATCTGTTTGATCAGCTGCTGCACAAAGGGCGTGGTGAGAAAGGTCTCGTCGCTCTCGAGTGCGAGTTCGGGGGTGGCGGTGTTGTTCATTGGATTTCCTTCGCCCTACGGGCTGCGGTGCGAGCTTGCTTGGGAACGGCCCGGCGCGGCGCTCATGGGGTGACCTCGTCGTCTTCAAAATCGAATGCGGGCTCGTTGTCCTTGGCCAGGGCCTTGCGCAGCCAGGGCGGCGGCGTGCCTTGCAGCACGGTCTGCAGCTTGTCCAGGATCTCGGTGATGTTCTCGGGCTGTGGCACCTTGATCGGGTGGATCTTCATGGCCACGACGCGCGCCGCGCCCGAGCCGCCGATGGCGGCCACGTACACGATGGCGCAGTCCTTGATGGCTTCGAGCTTGGGCGCGAGCTTGTCCTCGTCGCCGTCTTCTTCGAGCTTGTCGCCGAATTCGAAGCTCTCGACAAAGTGGTGGCCGGCGGCCGAAATCTCGTAGACATCAATGCTCTTGGCCCAGCCGAAGTGCGCGTCGACGCGCTCCTTGTCCTGGGTGGCGAAGGCGATCTTCATGAGAGTTCTCCTTGGTGGGTCAAGCGCTGGCTGCCGCCAGCTCGGTGGATGGGGGAAGCGGTTGGTTGCCGTCCAGGCGGCGCGTGGTCAGTTGGGCTTCGGGCGTGAGCGGCCAGTCACCCGCATGGTGGTGGGCGATGCGCTCGATCATCAGGTTGGCGACTTCAAAGATCAGGTTCATGGTGCCACGGTAGCCCACCGACACCTTGTGCGCGTTGCCAACGCGATCGAACACCGGGAAGCCCACGCGCAGCAACGGTTTGTTGAGTCGCTCGGCGGCCTGGCGGCCGTGCGAATGCGTGACCAGCAGGTCGCAATCCTTGCCAGCGATTTCCAGGTCTTCCAGGTCGCCGAGCAGCACCTGCTCGGCCGGCAGCAACTCATGGGCTCTGGACTGCGTGGTGCTGATGCAGCAGCTCAGCTCGGCGCCCATCTCGTGCAGCAGGCCGCCCAGGGCCAGCAGCAGGTCGGGCTCAGCGGCGATGGCGACCTTCATGCCACCGGTGTAGAAATGACCGTCGAGCATGGCGTCGAGCAACTGGCTGCGCTGGCGCCGGTACTTGGCCGGCACCGGCTTGCCCGAAAGCTGAGAAAGTCGCTGCAGGAAGCGGTCGTTGCAGGCCAGACCGGTCAGGCGCTCGAAGATCTCCAGCGGCGTGCTGGCGATGGTTTCCAGCGCCTCCGCACCTTCGCGCGTCTGCTCGCCGATGCCCAGCGTGAAGGCCGAGGCGCCCGCGGCGCGGATCTGTTCCAGCGTGGTGCCGCCCAGCGTGGTGCCGCGCCAGTCGGGCGCGATGTGGCCGTCGAGCGAGCCCGAGATGTCGGGCAGCACGATGGGGTTCAGGCCAAAGGCCTGGATCATCTCGCGCAGCTCGTCGATGTCGCTGGGCGTGAGGTGGCTGCCGGGCAGCAGCGTGACCTGATCGGGCACCACCGGCAGTGGCTTCACCTGCAATTTCACGATGGCGGTGATGGCGTGCTTGAAGCCGTCTTCGAACGCGCCCACGTAGTCGGGCGTGGACACGTAAATGATCTCGGTGTCGGCCAGCTCGGGGTGGCGCTTGCGCGCGGTGACCAGGTAACCGTCGACGTCGTCGCCCTTGGTTTCGGTGAGGCCGGTGGAGCAGATCGCGATCACCTTGGGTGCGGCGCGCTTGCGGATGTTGAGCAGCGCCGCCTCGATGTTCTCGTAGCCGCCGAGGATGGTGGTCACCTCGTTCATGGCCGTGGTCTGCAGCGGGATCGCTTCCTTGAAGTGGCGCACCAGCAGCACCAGACCGAAGGAGGTGCAGCCCTGCGAGCCGTGCATCACCGGCATGCAGGCGTCCAGGCCCAGGAACGCAAAGCTCGCGCCCAGCGGTTGGCTCATCTTGAGCGGGTTGACGGTGCAGGCTTTTTTGGATTCGACGACGCGTGCCATGACTAGCTCCGCAAGGCTGTGGTGAAAGAAGGGGCACTTCCCAGCACACGCCGTGAAACCGGCTTTGCCGGGCCACGGGCGTGGTCCCCCTTCCAGGGGGAAGACGCGAAGCGGCGCAGGAGGTGGCTTTTCATACGGGAATCTCTTCGGGCTCCAGGCCCATGGCCTTGGCCGCAACCTGGCTCAGGTGGTCGGTGGATGTCGCACTCACGGTGGGCGTGACCGCACCCAGGGTTTCGCCGTCGTCGCTCCAGGGCGCGGGGATGCGCACCTGCTGCCACACCGGGTTGAAGATGGCGCGATCGATTTCGTGAACCAGTTCGACCATGCCCTCGTAGCCGCCGTAGGGGTGGTGGCGTTCCTGGTTGATGTCGAGCCAGGGCATGCGCGCCTTGAGCGCTACGAACTGCGAGCGGCCGCCGCTGAGCATGATGTCGGCGCGCGCTTCTTTCAGCATCGCGTACATCTCGCGCGGCGTCATGTCGTCGATCATGTGGGCGTCGGCGCCCTCGCCCATGATCTCCTTGATCTTTTCCTTGTCTTCCTTGGTGCTCTTCTTGACGCTGGTGCCGACGATTTCCATACCGCCTTCCTGCAGCGCCGCCACCACCGACCAGGACTTCACGCCACCCGTGATCAGCAGCACGCGTTTGCCCTGCAGGCGCTTCTTGTATTCGGCGATGCGCTTGTAGGCGCGCGCTTCTTCGACCTCGATCAGGCGCTCGGTGCGTTCGATGAGTTCGGCGTCGGCGCCCTGCTTCACCAGCAGGCTGGCGATCTGGCGCAGGGTCTCGCTCATGTCGCTGATGCCGTAGAACGAACCTTCGAAATACGGGATGCCGTAGCGCTGCTCCATCTTGGTCGCGATGTTGATCATCGACTTGGAGCACACCATCATGTTGACCTTGGCGCGGTGGGCGCTGGCGATCTCGTTGTAGCGGCCGTCGCCCGAGATGCACGAGAGGATGCGGATGCCCAGGGCGTCGAGCAGCGGCTTGACCTGCCAGAGCTCACCGACGAGGTTGTATTCCCCAATGATGTTGATGTCGTAAGGCGTGGTGAACTCGGGCTCGACGGTGCCGATCACGTAGTCCAGCAAGGCTTCGGCGCCGAGCTTGTTGCCCAGGTTCTTGGGGCCGGCGAAGCCGGGCGCGTTGACCGGAATCACCGGCTTGCCAAACTTCTCGGCGGCGCGTTTGCACACGGCTTCGATGTCGTCGCCGGTCAGCGCGGTGACGCAGGTCTGGTAGACGAAGACCGCGGGCGGATCGTACTTTTCGATGATCTCTCGGATGGATTTGAACAGGCGCTTTTCACCGCCGTAGATCACATCGAGCTCGTTGATGTCGGTGGTGAAGCCGCTGCGGTAGATGGTGGAACCCGACGAGGCGCTGTGTCGGTTGTCCCAGGAGTTGCCTTCGCAGGCGATGGGGCCGTGCACCAGGTGGGCCACGTCGACCACGGGCTGCAGCGCGATCTTGGCACCGTCGAAAGCGCAGCCGCCCGCTGCCGCGCCGGGCGAGAGCTGCTTGGTGCAACCCTTCTTGCGCTCTTTCTCGCTTTTGCCCTGGTTGATGTCGCAGCCGGGCTCTTCGAACACTTCAGCGATCTTGGCCTTGAGCGATACAGACATGGCGGACTCCAGACGGTGGGTTGAGAGTCCCTTTGCAAGTTGGGTGCCAGCTCAAAACCGCTGCTTTTCAACCCGTTTTCGCTTGTCGCTCGCGCTTCAGTGGCGGTTTTGGAGGGAATGTCACGGTGGCTTTGCGACAGGCCCCACCACCACCGCGGTTCACTTCTGCATGGGCAGCTTCTCGCCGCTGCGGTGCAACGTAATCCAGCGCTCCAGCTCGGCCACGTGTTGCGCCTCTTCTTCAACAAATTCTTTGGCCAGCACCTTGATCTCGGGGTCGCTCGTGGTCCGCAGCACGTTGTCATAGAAGGCCAGACCGGCGCTCTCGGCGTCGAGCGCCACCTGCAGCGCCTGCTCGATGCCGATGAAGGGGTCGGCGGCCCAGATGGCCGCGGCCTCGGGGCTCTCGATGTCGGGCCACTGGTAGTCGGCCTCAGTCAGCGTGGGCAGATTGCGGTAGCCGGCGCGTTCGCGCGCGTCTCCCAGGTGCAGCAGCGAGTAGTCGGCCAACTGGCGAAACAGCTGGGCCACCTCGATGTTGCCGGCCGTGCGCATGGCGTCGGCGAGCTGGCCGAAGCGCAGCGCGGCTTCGTTTTCCAGCTGGATGGTGTGGGCCAGAAATTCTTCTACGGAGTCCATGTGTTTCTTCCTTGGGTCAAAAATCCAGTTCGAACCAGACCGGCTCTTTGTGGCGCAGCTGGGCGATCAGTTCCAGCGTGGCCGGCACCAGGGCGTGGATGCCGTACCAGACGGCTTCACGCCGCGGCGGGCCGTCGCTCTCCAGCAGGCCCTGCAGGCGGCCCCAGCCGTGCCAGTCGAGCTGGACCAGGCGCAGGCGCAGCGGCTCGGGCCAGTGCGCCAGGGTCTGCGCCATGCGCAGCAAATGCATCTCCACGCAGGCCAGGGTGTTGGCACTGGCAAACAGCTCGTCTTCGCCCTGCAACTCGGCGAGCAGGCTCGTCATGAGCTCGCCGCTGTTCTGCAGGATCAGGTATTGCATGCGGGCGATCATGGCGTGCTCCTGTACCCGTCGGGCCGACCGGCCAGGGCCCGGGCAAGGGTGCGTTCGATGTGCCGCTTCATGGCCGTGGATCGCTGGGGCGTCAGTTGTCGTCGGCCAGCACTTCCAGCGCCACCAGTTGTTCGTAGAGCGCACGCCGCGCGTGCCAGTTGTCTTTGCCGGCGATGCGCGGGTCGGCACCTTCAAACGCGCCGATGGCGTCGCGGTCGCCGCGGTAGACGCAGGTGAGCCCGCCGCGTGCGGCCAGCGCCGCTTCTAACGCCGCGGCCTCGCTCACCGGCTCGGCGCTCAGCACGCCGCTGCCGAGCAGGTGATCGGCGCGGTACAGGGGCGTGTCCCAGCCGTGGCTGTCGCCGAGCGCGCAGATGGCCGGGTAGCGCTCGCGCGCCAGCGCATCCACCTCGGCGTGGCCGATGTCTTCGAGCAACTCGCGTGGGCTCAGGCTGTCGAAGATCTCCCAGGGCTGCAGCGCATCGCCGGCCTCTACCTTGCGCGCGAAGTCGGCCTCGTCGTAGGCGAACCAGGCGCGAGGGGCGGCTTGTTCGGGCACTTCCACCACATAGATCATGGTTTTCTCCTGAGCCTGAAGGGAAGTAACCCAATGCACCGGAGCGAGGCCCCTGCGCCTGAGGGGAAGCCCCTCAGGGCACCGCCGGGCCGGCTTTGCCGGACGGCCAGTGCCGCCCCCCGGGGGGTCGCGCGCAGCGCGGCGGGGGGAGTCATTCCACGCCTTCGGCAGCGGTCTTGGCCCAGACCGCCTTTCTGATGCGTTGCGTGATACCGGCCGGGCTGGCGTCAAATTGCCGCTGCGCAACCGACAGGGCGCCCTGGGCCACCGCGGCCTCGGGCAGGGTCAGGGGCAGGCGACCTGCCACATGGGTGGCGCCGGGCACCGCTTTGGCGATCGCCTGGCGGTTCGGGTGCTCGTCCATGGCGATCAGGTTGTCGGCCTCGCGCACCCCACCCAGACAGACCCAGCCGTCGATCACTTCAACCTGGCGGCCGTCCTGCGTGGTCTTGATGTAGACCGCTTCAAGCGGGTTGTTCCCCGAGCCTTCGTGGGGCACGTCGGAAACCATGGCGGTGGCGGGCGTGTTCATGCTCAGAACTTCACGACGATGTCTTCGTTGCGCACGATGAACTGGCAGGCCAGGCGCCACGGTGGCGGCAGGTCCTTGGTCTCGGCGTCGGCGATCTGCTGCGCCGTGATCTTGCCGGCCAGCTTCAACACCGTCTTCTCTTTCTCGGTCAGCGCCACGCCGTGCGGCGTGTTGCCCGAGAGCACGGTCACCTGCAGCTGGCAGGAGCCGCACTCGCCGTTCTCGCACTCGAAATTCAGCGGAATGTTGTTCGCCTTCGCCACCGCCAGCAAGGTCTTTGTGTCACCCGCGATGGCATAGACCGTGAGGTCCTTCTTCATGCGCGGAGAACTGAATGTCACATTGGCCATAGGGCACCTCGTCTAAAAGAAATGAACCCACGCTACCAAGTCAGCCTCCGGCGAGCAGTGAAGCCCACCCCAGGCCGCCGCGGAACCGGCTTTGCCGGGCCGCCAGCGGCGCCCCCTGAGGGGGAGCGCCGCCAGGCGCGCAGGGGGGAGCCTTACCTGATGATGTCGTAGCTGTAGTCCGTCTTGCCCGGAACAATCGTGTTCGCATCCAGCGTCTCGAAAAACTCGTCAAGCAACGTGACCAGCACGCGCATGCCGCCTTCGTAGCCCCAGGTGGGGAAACGGTGGTAGTGGTGGCGATCGAAGATCGGGAACACCATGCGCACCAGCGGCGTCTTGGTGTCGCGCTCCAGGTACTTGCCGTAGGTGTTGCCGATCAGGAAGTCCACCGGCTCGGTGAACAGCAGCGAACGCAGGTGCCACAGGTCGCGCTTGGGGTAGACCTTGCAACCGGCGCCGTAGGGCGACGAGTCGAACAGGTCCTGCACCTTCTTGGCCCAGGTCTCGGTGCCGTTGGTGGCCAGCACGTGCGAGGGTTCGGCGCCGAGTTCCAGCAGGAACTGGGCGTAGCCGAGCATCTGGTCCGGGTCGCCATACAGGGCGTAGCGCTTGCCGTGCAGATGGGCCTGGCTGTCGGCCATGGCGTCCACCAGTTCGCCGCGTTCCTTTTCCAGCTCGGCCGGGATCGGCTTGCCGGTCAGGCGCGAGATTTCCATCAGGAACTGGTCGGTGCCGGCGACGCCGATCGGGGCGTTCAGCGTGACGACTTCCTGGCCGTGTTCGGCGATGAACTTGCTGGTTTTCTCGCAGCAGAATTCCTGGAACACGATGGTGGCCTTGGCGTGCAGCGCGGCCACGACTTCCTCTTTCGAGGTGCCGCCGGCGTACATGCGGAACTCGCCGTCGGTGGGCGTGTTCCAGTTGCCCGACGGGTCACAGATGATGTTCACCTGCACACCGAACAGATCGAAGATGCGGCGGATTTCCTTCATGTTGCCGACGACGAAACCGTCGAAGCCACCGATGAAGTTGATGCTCTCGTTGGGCACGCGCACCAGGGGTTCGGTGGTCTTGGCCTTGCCGTCCCAGAAGTGGCGCAGGATGCCCAGCAGCGCGTTGTCGTAGCCGGTGATGTGGCTGCCGACGAAGGCGGGCGTGTGAGCGAACGGCACGTCGAACTCGTCGGGCACGCTGCCTTTTTGCTTGCTGGTCTTGATGAAGGCGTCGACGTCGTCACCGATCACTTCGGCCATGCAGGTGGTCGAGACGGCGATCATGTCGGGCTTGTACAGGCTGTAGGCGTTGGCCAGGCCGTCGACCATGTTGTTCAGGCCACCGAACACGGCGGCGTCTTCCGTCATCGATGAGCTCACGCAGGAGGTGGGTTCCTTGAAGTGGCGGCTGAAGTGCGAGCGGTAGTAGGCCACGCAGCCCTGGCTGCCGTGCACGAAGCTCAGCGTCTTCTGGAAACCGTTGGCGACGTAGACGGCGCCCAGCGGCTGGCAGGCCTTGGCAGGGTTCACCGACAGGGAGTCGCGGGCAAAGTTCTTCTGCTTGTAGTCTTCAGTCTTGGTCCACTCGACGATCTGCTTGACGGTGTCGTCGCTGTGATTGAACTCGAATTCCGCTTTCTTGTTGCGGAAGACTTCCTGGTACTCGGGCTCACGGAACAGCAGTTCGTGGTCGAGGATCTTGTCGGCTGATTGGGGCATGGTGCTCTCCAGAGGATGTTGAGAAGGGTTCGATCCGATCCGCACGCCCGCGTTGGCCAGGGCACCCGCGGAACCGGCTTTGCCGGGCCGCCAGGTGCGCCCCCTTGAGGGGGGATTCGGCTACGCGAAGCGAGCAAGAAAGGGGGTGGTCAGTTCTTCCAGGGGGCTTTTGTGAGGCCCCAGATCGGACTGGAGATCGCCATGTCCATGTCACGGGCGAAGATGGCGAAGCCGTCGTAGCCGTGGTAGGGGCCGCTGTAGTCCCAGCTGTGCATCTGGCGGAAGGGCACGCCCATCTTCTGGAACACGTACTTTTCCTTGATGCCCGAGCCGACCAGGTCGGGTTGCACCTGTTCGACAAACTTCTCGAACTCGTAGCCGGTCACGTCGTCATAGATCAGCGTGCCGTCTTTCACGTAGTGCGTGGTGCGCTGGTAGTCGTCGCCGTGGCCGAATTCGTAGCCGGTGCCGACCACGTCCATGCCCAGGTCTTCGTAGGCGCCGATCACGTGGCGCGGACGCAGACCGCCCACGAACAGCATGACCTTCTTGCCCTGCAGGCGCGGCTTGTACTTGTCAATCACGGCCTGCATCAGCGGCTTGTACTTGGCAATCACCTCTTCGGCCTTGGCCTTGATGCTGTCGTCGAAGTGGCTGGCGATTTCGCGCAGGCTCTTCTCGATCATGGTCGGGCCGAAGAAGTTGTATTCCACCCATGGAATGCCGTACTTCTCTTCCATATGGCGGCTGATGTAGTTCATCGAGCGGTAGCAGTGCAGCACGTTGAGCTTGGCCTTGGGCGTGTTCTCGATCTCGGCGATGGTGCCGTCGCCGGACCACTGGGAGATCACGCGCAGACCCATTTCTTCGAGCAGGATGCGGCTGGACCAGGCGTCGCCACCGATGTTGTAGTCGCCGATGATGGCCACGTCGTACGGGGTGGAGACGAACTCGGGGCGCTTGTTGGGGTCGGTGCGGTCGAACACCCAGTCGCGGATCGCGTCGTTGGCCAGGTGGTGGCCGAGCGACTGGCTCACGCCACGGAAACCTTCGCAGCGCACGGGCACGATGGTCTTGCCTTCGTATTCCTTGCTCTTCTTCTTCGACACGGCTTCGATGTCGTCACCGATCAGGCCGATCGGGCACTCGGACTGGATCGAGATGCCCTTGTTCAGCGGGAACAGTTCCTGGATCTCATCGATGATCTTGTCGAGTTTCTTGTCACCACCGAACACGATGTCCTTTTCCTGGAAATCGCTGGTGAACTGCATCGTGACAAAGGTGTCGATGCCGGTGGTGCCGATGTAGTAGTTGCGGCGCGCGGCCCAGGAGTACTGGCCACAACCCACGGGACCGTGGCTGATGTGGATCATGTCCTTGATGGGGCCCCAGACCACGCCCTTGGAGCCGGCGTAGGCACAACCGCGGATGGTCATGACGCCCGGCAGGGACTTGATGTTGGATTTGACGCCGCAGTCCGGCTTGCCTTCTTCGAACGAGCCCAGGTGCTTCGCCCTGCGCTTGGCCATCTTTTCGGGATAGGCCTTCAGCACTTCATCGATCAAGGCTTTGTTCGTGGCCTTGCGGTCTTCAACTGTGGCAGTCATGGGGTAACTCCGATGGATATTTGGTTTGCTTGGGTGATCAAGACCAACCCGCCGGCACAGGCCAGGCGGATCGGTCTTGTGGGGCCGTTCAGGCGGCCAGGGCGGCGGCGGCCGCAGCGGCCTTGCCGACTTCGGACTCGTCGATCTGCTGCATGATCCCGAACTCCATCAGCATGTCTTCCAGCTGGTCCATCGTGATGGGGGTGGGGATGGTGCCGTTGCCCGCGTTGTTGTGGATCTTCGAAGCCAGGGTGCGGTACTCGGCGGCCTGCTTGGAATCGGGCGCGTACTCGATCACGGTCATGCGGCGCAGCTCGGCGTGTTGCACGATGTTGTCGCGCGGCACGAAGTGGATCAGCTTGCTGCCCAGCATGCCGGCGAGTGCATCGGCCAGTTCCAGTTCCTTGTCGGTCTGGCGCTCGTTGCAGACCAGGCCACCCAGACGCACACCACCCGAGTTGGCGTACTTCAGAATGCCCTTGGAGATGTTGTTGGCCGCGTACATGGCCATCATCTCGCCCGACATCACGATGTAGATCTCTTGCGCCTTGTTTTCGCGGATGGGCATGGCGAAGCCGCCGCACACCACGTCACCCAGCACGTCGTAGGACACGTAGTCCACGCCGTCGTAGGCGCCGTTTTCTTCCAGGAAGTTGATCGAGGTGATCACGCCGCGGCCAGCGCAGCCGACGCCTGGCTCAGGGCCACCGGACTCGACGCAGCGGATGTCCTTGTAGCCGATCTTCATCACGTCTTCGAGCTCCAGGTCCTCCACCGAGCCGGCTTCAGCGGCCAGCGAGAGGATGGTGTCCTGTGCCTTGGCGTGCAGGATCAGGCGGGTCGAGTCGGCCTTGGGGTCGCAGCCGACGATCAGGATTTTCTGGCCGAGGTCGGACAGAGCAGCCAGAGTGTTCTGGGAAGTGGTCGATTTACCGATGCCGCCTTTACCGTAAAAGGCGATTTGCCGAAGTTTGGCCATTGCAGTACTCCATTCAGGAAAGTTAAAGAACCTAAGCAAGCGTTGCCGCGACTTTGGGTCAGCCTTCCGTGCCTGTTGGTCTTATTGCTCTAGGTTCACGTCGGCCGGACTGGTGTCCGCGCACCCTCCTCTTTGCAGCTTCCGTGCCATGTTGTTGGGCCCCTGTTTTGTTGCTCTTGAAACAGGGCCTCCACAGAGGGAAAAGCGCACTTTTCAGGGCTCGCTGAGGGCGCCGTCCGGGCTTTGTCCTGTTCCCGACAAAACGGCGAAATCCGTCGCAAACAAATCGCGGCGACAGGTCACCGCGGCGGCTTTGTGTCGCATTTGATGGCCGCAGGTGGACAAATCCGCCTGGTACGGTCATTGCTCTTTAGAGAGGCATGAACCTGCCCCACGCGCTCACCACCGCCCCCCTGGCACCGCCCTCGCACTTTGAAGCGATCGGTGGCCAGGCGGCGGTGGACCGTCTGGTCAACGCCTTCTACGCGCAGATGGACAGCCGCCCCGGTGCCACCGGCATCCGCGCCATGCACGAGCCCGATCTGTGCCACACCAAGGCCGTGCTGCGGCTGTACCTGGCCGAGTGGCTGGGCGGCCCCAAGGACTACACGGCGCAGCGCGGCCACCCGCGCCTGCGCATGCGCCACGCGACTTTTCCCATCGGCGTGCCCGAGCGCGACGCCTGGCTCGCCTGCATGGACGCCGCGATGCAGCAGACCGGCGTGCCCGCGGACCTGCACAGCGTGCTGATGGCGGCCTTCTTCAAGACCGCCGACTGGATGCGCAACACCCCAACCCCCCCGGCAATCCCTGCCACCAACCCGAAGAAAGCTCCATGACCGCCACCCTGGCCACCAAAGAGATCGACGACACCGCGTTTGCCCGCCTGGACGACGAAGGCCGCCTGCTCAACCCCCTGCTCAAGGGCAGCACCAACAAGTTCGGCCGGGTCGGCTTCCGCGGCGAGCTCGCGCTGCGTTTTGCGCCCAAGCTGGCCGACGAAGCGCGTCCGCCCGAACTGCTGTGCGGCCAGGCCATGGCGGTGGGCACCGTGGGTGAAAAGACCCTGTCCTTCTTCGCCGGCTATCTGCTGAGCTTCGAGTACCTGAAGGACGTGGCCGAGGTGCTGGGCGACACGCTGAGCGCCGGGGGCAAGTACTTCCTGTTCTGCAACAACATCGACCTCTCGAAGAAGTACCAGGTGCCGTACAAGGGCGCGATGTTCTATGTGCTGCCGATCGACGAAGCCACGGTCTACAACGAACTGCTCGACCTGTTCTACCTCGAAAAGGGCGACCTGAAGAAGAAGGACACCGCGGGCAAGCTCGACGCCATCGCCGACGCCGCGCTGAAATACGACGTCACCTTCGACACCATCACCTACGACGAAGGCCTGACGCTGATGGGACCGGTGCGGAATCCGAACGAAAACCGCCCGGTTTGATCGGTGTCTTCCTGCTGCGCGAACCGATGCCGCATCTGCGGTGCTCGCCGTACGTGAGTACGGCTCCGCTCCTCAACGCAACCTCGGTCCGCTCGCGACGGAATCCATCCGACCAAACCCTCAGGCTGTTGAGATGGACGACGATGAGCGCGACCACCCCCAACGCTGGACCAGCACCAACCTGGTGGGGGTGTCCACGGCCTGGCTGGCCAGCGTGGGCTTCAACCAGCGTGCGCCCGAACTGCACATCGCTGGCACGCGCGAGACCCAACCGGGTCTCTTCGCGCTGCTGGACCGCTGCGACGACCTGACCCAAGCGCGCGAGGTCTTTGTGCACTACCTGTCCATCGCCTTCGGCCTGCAAGCTCCCGAGAAGCGCGACATCGGCAGCGCCGCGTCGGCCGAGCCGCGGCGCTGGCGAGGCAGCTGGCGCCGCCTGCTGCAGGGCTGGGGCATGGACGCCAACGGTGTCGCGGGCGCGGTGCTCAAGGGCTGGGTCGAAAGCCGTTTCGGCCTCGTGCCCACGTTCCACAAAGCGCCACTGGCGCACTTCCCTTCACCGGCCTGGGTGGCCTACCTCGAAGAAAAGACCAGCAGCCGCCACCACAGCAACAACATCCACCAGCAGCTCGACCTGCTGTACGAGTTCTGCCAGTGGGCGCTCGCCCGCTTCCCGCTGCCCGTGCCCCAGATGCAGGGCCCCCACGTGCGGCTCTGGCGCGGCAGCAACCGCGTGGAAGAGCAATTGCTGCAAGGCACGCTGCGCGACCGCCGTTGCCGCGTGCGGCTCAACAACATCGTGTCCTTCAGCCTCAGTGCCGAAGAAGCCTCGTGTTTTGGCGACTGGGTGTTCGAGCTGCTGGTGCCGCGCAGCAAGCTGCTGGTGTTCCCCGGCTTGCTGCCCGGCCAGGTGCTGCAGGGCGAGCAGGAAGTGATTGCCCTCGGTGGCGACTACGACGTGGTGGCGCGCTATGACTGACCGCTTTGACAGGGTGCTCGGCGCCTATCTGGGCCTCGCCATCGGCGACGCACTCGGCGCAACCGTGGAGTTCATGCGCCCGCGCGAGATCGCGCTGCAGTACGGCGTGCACCGCGACATCGTGGGCGGCGGCTGGCTCAAGCTCCCGCGCGGCCAGGTCACCGACGACACCACCATGTGCCTGGCCTTGGGCGACGCCCTGCTGAAGGCCGGCCCCGCCGGCCTGCAGAACTTTGTGGCCCACGGTGACGACACCCTGATCCGCGGCATCGCCGAGGCCTACGTGGGCTGGTGGCGCGGCAAGCCCGTGGACTGCGGCAACACCTGCCGCCGCGGCATCCTGCGCTTCCTGCGGGATGGCAGCCTGTCCGGCCCCTACAACGACGGCGACGGCGGCAACGGCGGCCTGATGCGCAACCTGCCCGCAGTGCTCGCGACGCTGGGGGACGACGCGGCCTTTGAGCGCCTCGCCATCGCCCAGTCGCGCATCACCCACCACCACGCCTTCTCCGACGCGGCCGTGCTCGGGGTCGGCCGTCTGCTGCGCGGAGTGCTGGCGGGCGATGACCAGGCCGAACTGCGGGCCAAGTCGGCGCGCTGGGTGGCGGCCGAGCCGGTCTTCCGCTTCAGCCCTTACCGCGGCCGCGCCACGGCCTACGTGGTCGACACGGTGCAGACCGTGCTGCACTTCGTGGGCGAACACGAAGACTTTGAAGAAGCCCTGATCGCGACCGTGAACCAGGGCGACGACGCCGACACCACCGGGGCCCTGGTGGGCATGCTGGCCGGCGCACGTTGCGGCGCGGCCCGGCTGCCCCAGCGCTGGCTGCGGCGGCTGCAGCCAGCCACCGTGCGCGCCATCACCGACCAGACCAGCGGCCTGCTGGCCCTGGCGCAGAGCCGGGAGGACCTGGCCCATGCCTGAAGCCACCCTGTCCGCTGCGCACGACGCCGCCGTGGTGCAGGGCTACCACGCGCGCACCCGGCACCACCTGAGCGGCTATGCCGCCGGCCCCGACACCCTCGACTGGGACGCCCAGCCCGATCCGTTTCGCCGCTTTGCCGGCACCGCGCTCATACCCCTGCCGCTGCCGGCCCACCGCGAAACCTTGCCCTGGACCTCGCTGTTCGCCGCCGGTGGCCCCGCGCCCCGCCCGGCCACGCGCGAGCACCTGGGCCTGCTGTTCGAACTCTCCTTCGCGCTGTCCGCCTGGAAGGAACTCGGCCCGGACCGCTGGGCCCTGCGCATCAACCCGTCCAGCGGCAACCTGCACCCGACCGAGGTCTACCTGATCGAGCGCGGGTTGCCCGGCCTGGACGACGGCGTGTACCACTACGCCCCGCAAGCGCACGCCCTGGAGCAGCGCGCCCACTTCGCACCCCGGCCCGGCCCCCAGCCGCCCCAGCTGCTGATCGGCTTCAGCTCCATCCACTGGCGCGAGGCCTGGAAATACGGCGAACGCGCCTTCCGCTACTGCCAGCTCGACATGGGCCACGCCATCGGCGCACTGCGTTATGCCGCCGCGGTGCTCGGCTGGCGGGTGCGCGAGCTCGGCCTGAACCACGCGGACACCGCGGCGGCGCTCGGTCTGGACCGCGCGGGCGACTTCGGCACCGCCGAACACGAAGAAGCCGAAGCCCTGTTCGAGCTGCTGCCGTGCGCCAGCAACGCAGCGCCGGCCGATCCCACTGACTGGCTGGCCGGTGCGACCTGGGCCGGCCAGGCCAACCGGCTGGACCCGCGGCCCATGTACCGCTGGCCCGTGATCGACGCGGTCGCGCAAGCCTCTCGCCGCAGCCTGCGCAGGCCCGTCGGCGCCCTTCCGCCGCTGGCGGCGCGCCATCACCTGCCCGGTACCCGCGACACAGCGGCCGGACTGATCCGCGGGCGCCGCAGCGCCCAGCGTTTTGACCGCCAGGCCCGGCTCGGCATCGACGCCTTCTGGCCCCTGCTCGCCGCCCTGATGCCCGCGCCCGCCGGGGGCGACGCTGTCCAGATCCCCTGGGACACCGGTGGCATGGGCGAGGCGCCGGCCGTGCACGCGGTGGTCTTCGCGCACCGGGTCGAAGGCCTGGCGCCGGGCGCCTACTTGCTGCCCCGCAACACCACAGCCGGGCCCGCGCTGCAGGCCGCCCTGCCCCACCTGAGCTGGCGCCCGGTGCCCGACCGCCCGCCCGAGGTGCCCCTGCTGGAACTGGCCCTCAACCCCGCGCTGGCCGGCACGCTGCGCACCCTGAGCTGCCACCAGGCCATCGCCGCCGACGCGGTGTTCGTGGTGGCGCTGCTGGGCGAGTGCGGCAACTCGCTGGCCAGCCGACCCTGGCTGTACCGCGAGCGCCTGCGCGAAGCCGGCCTCATCGGCCAGGCGCTCTACCTCGAAGCCGAAGCCGCCGGCCTGCGCGGCACCGGCATCGGCTGCTTCTTCGACGAACCGGTGCGCGAGCTGCTCGGCCTGGGCGCGCCGGGCACCGAGCCCTGGCAGGTGCTCTACCACTTCAGCGTCGGCCTGCCGGTGACGGACGCGCGCATCGCCAGCACACCCCCTTACCCGGAGCCCCGCCCATGAAAGGCCAACGCGTCTTCCGCCGTCTCACCGTGGCCGAGCTCGGCCCCTGGTGCGCGGCCCACCCCAACGCCCTGCTGCTCGACGCGCGCGACGCCGCCAGCCATGCGCGCGACGGCTGGCCCGGTGCTGTGCGGATCTCGGGCGACAACCAGGACACCCTGCTGCTGCGCACCGCGCGCACGCGCCCGGTGCTGATCTACTGCTACCACGGCAACGCCAGCCAGGCCCTGGCCCAGATGTTTGCCGACTTCGGTTTCACCGAGGTCCACGACCTCATCGGCGGCCAGACGGCCTGGGTCGCGGCGCAGAACGCACCGGCCCCTGCCGCTCCCCCACCGCCTCCGCCCGCACCGCCGCGCAAACCACCCGCGCAGGCGCTCGCGGACTGGTTGCGCGCCGAAGGGTTTGACGATCCCGATGCGCGCGGCGCACACGGCAACACGCCCCTGATGTTTGCGGCCTGGCGCGGCGACGCCGCCATCGTGAACGCGCTGATCCACCACGGCGTGACGCTGGACGCGGTCAACCGCGACGGCAACAACGCGCTCTGGCTGGCCTGCGTGCACGGCGACCTCTCGGGCATCGAGCGCCTGGTGCGCGCCGGCGTGCCGATCGACCAGACCAACACCACCGGCGCCACCGCGCTGATGTACGCGTCCAGCAGCGGCAAGGCCGCCGTGCTGCGCCAGCTGCTCGCGCTCGGCGCCGACGCCAGCCTGCGCACGCAGGACGACTTCAGTGCGTTCGACATGGCCGCCAGCGTGGAATGCCTGCGCCTGCTGCGCCCGGCGCGCCAACCCATCCCCAGCGAAAGCCCCACATGAGCCACCTCGTTTTTTTTGAAAAGCCCGGCTGCGGCGGCAACGCGCGCCAGCGCGCCGTGCTCCAGGCCGCCGGCCACACGCTGGAGCGGCGCAACCTGCTGACCGCACACTGGACCGCCGAGGCACTGCTCGCCTTCCTCGCGCCGCTGCCCGTGCCCGAGTGGTTCAACCGCGCCGCACCACGGATCAAGAGTGGCGAGGTGCGGCCCGAAGCGCTGGACGCCGAGGCCGCCCTGGCCCTGCTGATCGCCGAGCCGCTACTGATCCGTCGACCGCTGATGCTGAACGCCGCCGACGGCAGCCGCATGGTCGGCTTCGACACCGCGGCGGTGACGGCCTGGATCGGCCTTGAGCCCTCGGCCCAGCGCCCGAGCTCGCTCGAAGGCTGCGCCTCGCCCACCGAATCCTGTTCCACCCCCACCGGAGGCCAACATGCCCATGTTTGACTACCACTGCAAGGCCTGCCAGGCCGAGTTCGAGCTGCTGGTGCGCGCCAGCACGGTGCCGACCTGCCCGCACTGCGCGAGCACCGAGCTGGAGAAGTGCGTCTCGCGCATCGCCCCGGCCGGCAAGATTGAAGCCATCCGCATGTCCAACCGCCGCCTCGCTGCGGCACAGGGCCACTTCAACAACTACAGCCAGTCCGAACAGGCGCGGCTGCTGAAAGGCAAAAGGGTTTGATATGGACCTGGTTTACAAAACGACGATGCTGACCCAGGGCGGTCGCGGCGGACAGGTGCAGAGCGAAGACGGCAGCTTCAAGCTCAAGCTCGCCGTGCCCAAAGAGATGGGCGGCAGCGGCGAAGGGCCCAACCCCGAGATGCTGTTCGCAGCCGCCTTCGCGGCCTGTTTCGAACACTCCATCCGCCACATCGCCAAAGCCGACAAACTGCCCCTGCGCGGCTGCTACGTGGAGGCCACGCTGTCGATGTACGTGAACTTCGAAGGCGCTTACCGCATGGCGCTCAGCCTCACGGCCACGCTGGCCGGCCCGCTGGACCAGGTCACGGCCGACAGCCTGATGGAACGCGCCAAGGGCATCTGCCCCTACGCCGACGCGACCAAGACCAACATGAGTCTCAACCTCAAGGCGGTGCTCGACACGCCCGTGGCGGCATGAACTCGGAACCGGGCTACTTCATGGACTGGGACGGCAACGTGCGTCGTACCGACGACCCGGGCGGCGGCTACCGCTGCGACGTGGACCGGGGCGCGCGCTACGTCGGCGTACTCTCGAAGTCGGGCGCCCTGATGCACGAAGCCACCTTCTACAAAGACCTGGCCGCGCTGGAGAAAGCCGGCATCAAGGGCGCGCTGGTCCCGGGCAGCCACCCCTGGGGCCAAGAAGGCGCCGTTTAAAAAACACCGGAGACAGAGACCATGAACGACGCTGCCGACCACGGGGCCGAAGCCTTCTTCCGCGAGCAGCGCGGCGCCTTTGAACACACGCTGGCCGCCGCAGGCCCCGAGGCCGCGCTGCTGCAGGCCTGGGACAGCTTCGACGGCAACGTCGCCATCCAGTGCGAGGGCCAGCCACCCGTGGCCTGCGGCAAAGGCTGCGCCAGCTGCTGCGAACTGCGCGTAACCGCGCTCGCGCCCGAGGTGTTCGTGCTGGCCAACTACCTGCGCGTAACCGCGCCCACGCTGGCGAGCCACGGCATCGACCTCATCACCGCCGTGCGCGAGATCGATGCCGCCACGCGCGGGCAAGACGAATCGGCGCGCGTGGCCATGCACCGGCGCTGCGCCTTCGTGGTCAAAGGCGTCTGCCTGATCCACCGCGCGCGCCCGCTGGCCTGCCGGGGCCACGCCTCGCACGACCGCCGCGCCTGCGTGGACGCCGCGGCCGGTCGAGCCACCGAGGTGCCGTTCTCCGGGCCGCACCAGCTGGTGCGCATGCTGTTGCAGTCGGCCCTGCAAGCCGCCCTGCGCCAGCAAGGCCTGGCCTGGGGCGCCTACGAGCTGAACCACGCGCTGGTGCTGGCGCTGGATGCGCCGGACGCGCACGCCGCCTGGCTGGATGGCGCCGACCCACTGGCTGCGGCGGCGGTGGATTTGGATCAGCGCGAGGCGATGGCGGCGGGGTTTGACGAGATACAGCGCTGAGCCAGTACACGGGTGACCTTGTGCGTACAACTTCAAGTGCTATCTCTGCGTTGCACTGTTGGATGCTTTGGCCAGCTCGCGGCCTCCGTCTTGGATTGCAACCAGTTCACGCCATGTCACGTTATCAAACCACCATGCCTGGGCTCGCACGCGAGAGTCACGACAACACCTTGCCAATCCTGATCGTCGATCGCGTGCATCGGCACGATCCTCGCCACAACTCCTTCCAACAATCGCCCAATTTGCGGCGGTTGGGCAAAGTACTGTGGCGCTTTCGCCTGCGCGTCAGCCAAGTCCGTGTAAAAGATGGTCTTGAGCCGTTGTTGAATTTCCAGGTCAATGCCTTTCACGGCAACATCTTCAAGCTCACCCTCCAAGAACTTCTCAAGGATGTATTTGTCTATGACGGGCACGCCGTCGGCAGGGATGCCGACGTGCGTGGTACTGCTCACGACGACGAACCGAACAATCGAGAAGTCTGGTGGCAAGTCGATGCCAAAGCGCCTGACGTCTGCGACGAACTCTTCGCGGTTGTCTGTTAGAGACTGAGCCTTTCGACTAGCCTGCTCCGCTGCGCCAATCACGGTCCTACGATGCGTTGCTACGCCTTTTGCATCAGTAGGCTCAAGGACGCACTTGGCCTCGCCAAGAAACACCATCGAACCGATCACAAACAACAGGTCAATCTCCTCTTCTCGTCCAATAGTCGGTTTGAACGTGTAGCTCTCTTTGATGCAGGCGGCGTGGCCTGCCAAAAGCTTGGACAACGAGATGGTTTCGACAACGGTTGCCCGCAGGTGCGCTTCGAACGCAGGCCCTCGCCTTCCAAGGTCGATGCCTAGTTGGCGCATCCAAACGTCAACCAGTCGTCGCAAGTTTGGGGACACAACCGCAGCAAAGATAGGCGAGACTGTTTTGACCCCAACCGGCACCAATGGTGACGCCCAAATCTCTTGTCCGGGCGTGCCGCGGAAGGTGAAGAATTCGACGAGCCGCTTGCCGTTGGCAGGCTTGATGGCCGCAGCAGATGAGAGTGCCTGAATGAGCGCATCAACCTGCAGGACCGGTGCGTATTTTGGAAGCCAGGTATGCGCAGGACTGTCGGTGTCAAGTTGCTTTTCATTCTTTGCTATGTGCTCGACGAGAACAAGCGCTGTGCGCGAGATGATCGTCCAAGCGTCCAGAACAGACGACAAGCTCAAGCCACCAGCAGACGGCAAGGCTTCCTCAAGGAGTTCGGAGTAGTACGGTTCGTTCGCGAGGCCGCGCAAGACGGACAGGTTCTCTTGCGTCTCCGTTTGCTCGCCAGGCTTGGAGATTTTCAGGACCTGTCGCTTTCCGTGCTGCTCAATGGCTCTTACTTCGCGCAACTGCGGCACGAGGTCTCGCGCCAGCAATCCACGGTGGTACTTGGTGGCCATGACTTGGTATCCCATTGCCAACGCCAAGCGTCTGGCATGACCAATGACGTACCCCTTCACAACATCGGGATCTTCCGGAACGAAGACCTTTAGGCGATCTTTTTCAACGACCCGGTAGCTGTTCCAAAGGCAATTGTCCCAAACATCCTCTGCGTGGCGGAACATGATTCCAAGATTGAGTTCGAGAGCTATGTCGCTCCACTCGACTTGGTTCATACGAGGGTTTCCGGCGAGGCTTTGGCCGTCTTGCAGCGCGAAGCGCACTGGCACTTCTATGCCGTCTACTATGCTTTCAACCACCTCATTTGGCGACCATTCAAACCCGCCCAATAGCTCCAGTTTTACTTCTGCCGCGAGTTGTTCCGGCCTGAAACCCTCTAGACCTGCAGTTGCCCGTTTGGCTCCAGCCTCCTCAAACGCATCTCTAGTCTTGGTCCTAGCGACAAGGAAGTTGTGGTTTGCGCCAGCCACAAATGCTCGCAATTTGGTGGATGC
Source organism: Betaproteobacteria bacterium HGW-Betaproteobacteria-9 (assembly GCA_002842215.1). Classification (GTDB taxonomy): domain Bacteria; phylum Pseudomonadota; class Gammaproteobacteria; order Burkholderiales; family Burkholderiaceae_C; genus Hydrogenophaga. Next base: position 75,111 of record PHCC01000012.1, read on the forward strand.
GGAGAGGCCTGGCGAGGAGGACAATTTCAGACGAGACCGAATGTTCTCTAACTTGGAGTGGATGACCAGGGCAGCTTCATGGACGCACCTGTCACGTTCGTCCGGGGCGACAGCAGCAGCGAACTCACGGTTCCAGCGGTCCGGTGTAAAGCTGCGGCGGAGTGGCCCCGGTATGTTTCCTGATTGAACTCGGCCCGTGAAATTTCCCATGGTTCGTAATTCTGCCAGCGAGCCCGGCGAGCAAAAGACGAGTGTCTGCTTCTAGCTTGCGCTGGCTAAACGTTCTTGGCCGAATACCGAAGCAGTGGCAACGCAAATCTCCACAAGAAGCGCTGCTCCAGGCCCCGTTTCCCACACTCCGCCGCCAGCCAATGTTGACCGCTCTCATTCCCGCAGCAGAGCCGGGCGACTGGGTCTGCTGCGCGGCGCCCACCCTACGCGCTGAAAACCCGCTCCCGCTCAGCCATATGCCCACCAATGGTGTCAATCTCATCGGCCGCCACACCCGCCTCCCGTGCGAACCCGCTCCAGCGCTGCACCGCGCCGGTCACCGCTTCGATGGCCTTGGGCAGCTCGGCCAGCAGGCCGAAGCGTTCGGCAACCACGCGAGCGTCGGCGCGGGTGATGCCGTCGAACCGGCCGTTGATGGACATCTGGTGTTCGCGCACCCATTCGCTGTCCGGCCGGTAGGCGTGGGTGATGTCGTAGGCGGGGGCCAGCTCCCACTGGCCCGCCTCGCGCAGCAGGAACGAGAAGTTCTTGGTGTGGTCGTCGTTGTTGACGGCCAGCACGTTGAAGACCATGCGCCGCAGGATTTGCGCCAGTGCGTCGCGGCCGAGCTTCAGCGCCTGGGCGGTCTGCAGCAGCTGGTTGTAGCTGTGGGTGCCGATCTGCTTGTAGTCCAGGTGCGCGAGGGCGCACAGGGTCTGCATGTGGTGGCGCTGGTTGCCGTCGCGGTCGAAGCGCTGGGTCATGAAGTGGGCGCGGCCGTTCTCTTGCAGCAGCCGGCAAGGCGCCATGTGAATGCCTGCGGCCCTGGCCATGAGGTGGTAGGCGTATTCGATGCGGCCGTAGCTGCGGGACGGGCCGAGCACGTGGTCGGCGCCCACGCCGTCGAACTTGAGCAGCCAGGCCTCGAAGCCTTCGGGGATGTCGAACTGCCCGGTGCGGACTTCTTCGGTCTGGGGGTTCCAGGCGATGGTGGCTTTGGCGCGCGCGCCACCGGCCGAGGTGCCCACCTGGATGATCTGCTTGAGTGCGGTGGCGGCGTGGTCGTCGCCGCTGAAGTCGCCCTGCACTGCCAGCCGCGCGGCCTCGACGAGCCTGCCCATTTCGATGGCGGTGGGTTTGCTGGGCGTGGGGCCGCGCATGGGCCCGAAGGTGAGCGCGCCCATGCCGCGTTTGCCCATGTAGGCCAGCCGGTCCAGCGCGGTGATGGCTTCCTTGCGCAGGCCGCGCTCGGCCATCCACGCGTCGATCAGGGCGTTGCCGAAATCGTCGGGCAGGGCGTCGGCCAGCAGCGCGGGCAGGCGCTTGTAGGTGGCCTCGGGCAGCTCGGCAAACAGAAACGGCTCGCTCGCCTGGGCCAGCGGCATCTGCAGCGGGGCGAGCTCGATGCCGGTCTTGACCCAGGCCGGGTCGTAGCTGAAGGCGTAGTAGTTGCGGGTGGGCTCGCGCGCGACGGCGCCCACCCGCCGGCCCCAGGCCTTGACCTCGACAGCATCGACGCTCTGGTAGGGCGTCTGGCGTGTTTTTTTGGCAGTGGCCATGGCTCGGTCAAACTTCCTTGGGCTGGCGGGGTTTGCTCGCCCGCTGGCGGGCGCCGCGCTGGCGCAGCATGTCCAGCGGGTTGATGGTGACCGCGGGTTTGAGGGTGGCGAGCCAGTCGGCCCGGCCCAGAACCTTGAGCACCGACACGAACGAGGCCAGCGCCGAGCCCTCCCCGGCTTCCAGGCGGCGCACGGCGTTGATGGACACCCCGGCAGACTGCGCCACTTCCTCCAGCGTGAGGTTCATGCGCAAGCGCTGGGATCTCAGCTGCTCGCCCAGGTTGATCATGAGTTCTTCGGTGGTATTGGCCTGATCCATAAATATCCGTTAATGAATCATAAAAGTCCTATTGCCTTTTAAATATCCGAAAACAGATTGTACAGACTATGGATGACTCAAGGAGCTTTTCCATGACCCGGGCGCTGTCTTGGCACCGGCCCTCACCCGCAGCACTTCTTGAACTTCTTCCCGCTCCCGCAGGCGCAAGGGTCGTTGCGCCCCGGTGCGGCGGTGGTGTGTTTCACCGTCTCCACCCGCGGCCCCAGGCTCTTCCAGGTTTCGCGCAGGTTGTAGACCGCCCAGATGCCGTCACCCACGGCCTTCATGCGGGCCGCGCTCACGCGGGGTGGGCCTTGCTGGTCTTCGTAGGCGTGCAGGGTGGGCGCGCCGGTGTCGGGCAGCGTGAGCGCGCGCAGCAGCTTCAGCGCGGCCTCGCGCCACTGCTGGGCCTGTGCGTTGCGCGGGCCGGCCCACTCCTCGGGCCAGGCGGCCACGGCGGCCATGAAGCCTTGCGCCCAGCGCTGGGCCAACGCATCGTCGCTCTCGCCCAGCTCGGGCTGGTAGGCGGCGGGGTCGTCAAGCGCGCTCACCCGCGTGTCCAGCGCCTGCTCCACCAGCGCCCAGCGCCACGCCCACAGGGATGACACATTGCCGGGCACGGTGTCGACCGCCAGACCCAGCAGCCGGGGCCAGTATTCGCTGGGCGCGATGGGCCGCCGGCAGCAGACCAGGGCCGCCAGAAAGCCTTCGCAGAACTCCCAGTCGGGCGTCTCGGGAAAAGACAGGCGCCGCACGCTGAGCCAGGCCTCCAGCGCGGCGAGGTCCTCGGCCAACAGGGGCAGCAGTTCGGTGGCAACGGTGTTCATGGAGCGATTCCAGCTTGTTCAAACAAGGCCAGCAGGCGGCGCAGCACCGCCGTCTCGCGCTGGCCATGGGCTTGCAGAGCGGCCCGGCAGGCCGCGCGCACGGGGGCGCTTTGTCCGGGCTTCTGCATCAGCGCAAACACCGCCCGCGCCGAGCGCCCGGCGCCCGCGCCCAGCGCGGGGTCGAGCACGATGTCCATGTCCGAACCGGGCGCCACCGCGCGCGCCATGGAGCGGAACGACCACGGGCCCACCATGACCGGGTGGTAATAGTGGCCGCGCGCGATCTGGAACAGGTCGACGAAACGCGGCAGCAGCGCCTCCAGCGCGGGCGCGAGGTCGTCGAACCACTGCGCGAGCTCGCGGATGCGGTTGCGCTCGAAGCCGGCGTTGTAGGCCAGCACCGCGCCCGATGTGCCGAGCACGCCCAGCAGCGACAGCGCAAACGCGCGGCGCGGGTCGCCGCCCTGGGCCTCGGCCAGAAAGTGGTGGTCGCTCCACGCGTCGTCCGCCGCCTGCACCGCGCAGCTCCATTGAAACGGCAGCGTCTGGTAGGGCCGGGTGCCGTGCCAGATCGGCACAGCCAGACCGATGGTGTCGAAGCGCAGGCAGTGGCGCGGATACGGCCAAGCCCGAGCCAGCGCGCCCACCTCGGGCTCCAGCAGCGGCGCGCCCTGCTGCACCGCGCGCACGGCGCGGCGCTGCCGCAGCGGCACGATGTCGTCGGTGCGCAGGCTCATCACGTCGTGGTGGCCGGCGGCGCGCCATTCGGCCGCGGCTTCGCGCCCCAGGATGTCGAGGCTGGCCTCTGAGTGTTCGGCCGTGGCCGGCACAGCGCAGGCCTTGCAGCCCGTCGCGAACTCACAGCCGCTGCCCTCGTGGCAATGCGGCCCGGGCGTCGCCTCGGGTTCGGAGCCGCGCTCGCACTGGCGCATGGCGTCCAGCCATTCGGCCACCGGGCGCGAGCCGAGCACGGGGCCCAGGTCCACCTCGCGGAACAGGCCGGCGTAACAGCCGTGGCCGGGGTAGACGAAATCGGTGTCCACCAGCAGCAGGCCCACGCTCTGCACCGCGAAGCCGCAGCGCGCGACCACGTGGGTCCAGAGCGCGACAGTGTCCACGTCGGCCTCGTCGCCCACGGTCGCGTAGCGCAGCTTGAACAGGCGCAGGCCGTGTTCACCGGCCGTCAGCACGTCGATGCGCACCTGGGCTCGGTCTTCGCTGGTCAGGCAGGCGCCGAGGATCGCCCAGCCCTCGGGCGGCACGGCGTCGCTGTCGAGGCAGTTCAGCGTGTGGCGCACGGCCTGAAGCCACTGCGCAGGGCTTTGCGGCGCGGCCACCGTATCGGCGTGCGGGAACGAGGCGCGCAGGGCCACGTCCAGGCTTGCGGCAGGCGCCAGCTCCTCTGCATCCGGTGTGGGCGCCGCCGCGCCGCGCTGCAGCTGGCGGCGCGCCAGCCAGAAGCGGCGTTCGCAACTGCGCCAGCGGCGCAGGTCGTCGTTGTTGAGGGGCGGAGAAAAAACCATGGGCGCTATCAGACAAAGCCGACACAGGAGCGGACGGCGAACAGAACAAAGACCACAGCGGCCAGGGTGCAGCACGCCATGGCCGCTGTGGATGGCTTCTGTTTAGCAAGCAACGTGCAAACCCAACCGCCCGATCCAGCGTGGCGCGGGTCTTGCAGACCACCGAGGCCATGACGCTCCAGTTCCACATGACCCCCGGCTCCTGCACCACCGGCATCCACATCCTGCTCGAAGAGCTGGAGCTGCCGTTCCAGGTGACCATCGTCAACCTGCAGGCCGCTGACCACCGCCAGCCCGCCTACCTGGCGATCAACCCCAAGGGCACGATCCCGACCCTGCTGCTCGACGACGGAACCGCCCTCACCAGCTTCCCATCCATCGCCTACTGGCTGGCCCGGCGCCACCCGCGCAAGCGCCTGCTGAACGACGACCCCTTTCTGGCCGCGCGCACGCTGGAGTTGCTGGACTACGCGGTGAACACGGTGCACGGCCAGGGCTTCACCCGCATCTTCACCACCGAGCGCTACCTGCCCGAGGGTCTGGACCCGACCGAGACGGCCCGGTGGACGGCAGCGATCACAGCACAAGGCCAGACCATCGTGCGCGAGGCCTTTGCCGTGGTCGAAGCTGGCCTGCCCGAAGGCGGCTACGCCACGGGCGCCGACTTCACGATCGCCGACGCGGCCCTGTTCTACGTCTTCTTCTGGGCCAGCAAGACCGACATACCCCTGCCACCGCGCTGCCAGGCCTTGTTCGAACGCATCCGCGCGCGCCCGGTGGTGCACCAGGTGTTGCGCGAAGAAGGCTACCGCTGAAGGTTTCAGCCATCACACACGCACACCACCATGACCACCCTCGCCGACATCCAACGCCACCACCGCGTCATCCTCTGCCACTTTGACGACTACAGCCACGCGCTGGTGTTCCCGCGCTGGGCGCACGGCATGCTTTGGCCGCAGGCCCTGCCCGAGGGCACCCAAGCCCTGAGCAGCCCGCCCGAGCCACAGCCCGCAGCCATCGACAGCGCCGCCCTGATCGCCGCCGTGCTGCAGGGCAGCGACCTGAACCCCGACGACATCGAAGAAGTGGCCGCCTTCCAGCCCTGGTTCCAGACCCCCGAGGGCGCCTTGCGCGTGCACCTGCTGCGCTTCACCACGCAGGACGCGCCCAAGACCGCCATCGCGGCGATGGGCGGCAGCTTCAAGGCATTGAGCGAACTGCGCGGCGGCAACATGGCGGAACTGCTGTTGCTGCGGGAGGCCTTTGGTTTGGTGGCGGCTGGTTGATCACAGCCGCAAGCTGGGCCTCGACCCACCCGCAAATCCGGCTGCGTAAACGCCTCAGCCGATTTTCGCCACATGGGGCGTTCCCGATCGGAGGGGACACCCCCCAACAAGAGTGGCTCAGGTTTTGATGGCTTGGCTGTTGCCACCGAACAGCGCCTTTGGCTGCCGTATTTTCCAGCGCAGCCAACGTGTGTTCATGTCGGTGAACGCCTCAAGGGCATGCAGCGCTGAGGGTTAAGTTCCATGCAATTCGGCATTGAGCCACAGGCTCTCGCGCTGCTGGAATCGACACATCCCCGGCCGTTCTCAGCCCACAAATCCCGATTAAACCAAGCCTTGTCCTTCTCAGCTATACATGAACGCTACTTAAGCGCGGCTTAAGGTCGGTGAATTGCGCCACACACCAATGTTGAAAACCCTGTTTCGTGCAATCCGGCATTGAGCCAGGTCAAATTCCATGCAATTCGGCATTGAATCATTCAGACCTGCAGATGTATCCTGAAGTTCGCGTCAGGGGAACACTGTTCCGTGCTACGCACGTTCTTAACTGAATACCCTTCACTTTCGACAAAGCGTGCTCACCATCTGGACAAACTTATCAGTGGAAAAACCCACATTTTTGCAAAAGGCAGAATAGTCGTGAAAATTCTAGTTACCGGGACTGATGGTTATATTGGAAGTTTGCTGGGTTCCGTCCTATTGGAGCGTGGCCATGACGTGGTGGGCATCGATACCGGCTTCTACCGAGATGGCTGGCTGTATAACGCAGTTAAAAGATCACCACTGTGGATAAGCAAAGACATTCGCGATATTACAGAAAAGGACCTTGAGGGATTTGAGGCGGTGGTGCACTTGGCCGAGCTGTCCAACGACCCATTGGGGAAGCTCAACAATGACATCACCTATGAAATCAATCATGTGGGGTCGGTTGAGCTGGCCAAGAAATGCAAGAACGTCGGCGTAGGCCGTTTTGTCTATACCTCTTCTTGTAGCGTGTATGGCATTGGTGGGGATGATTTCAAGACCGAAGAATCCGATACCGATCCACAAACCGCATACGCCAAATGCAAGGTGAAAGTCGAGCGCGATGTGTCGCCGCTGGCCTCCGAGCATTTCAGCCCGACCTTTCTGCGCAATGCCACGGCCTACGGACCGTCGCCGCGCATGCGCTTTGACATCGTGCTGAACAACCTGTCCGGATTGGCGTGGACCACCAAGGAAATCAAGATGACCAGCGACGGGCAGCCGTGGCGCCCGCTGGTGCATGTGCTGGACATTTGCGATGCCATTGGCTGCGTGCTGGAGTCGCCGCGCGAGAAGGTGCACGACCAGATCTTCAATGTGGGCAGCACTTCCGACAACTACCGGGTCAAGGAAATCGCTGAAATCGTTGCCGGGACCTTCACCGGATGTGCGCTCAGTTTTGGTCAGCATGATGCGGACAACCGCAGCTACCGGGTCTCCTTCGACAAGATCAGCACCCAGCTGGGCTTCAAGTGCAAGCAGAACGCCAAGATTGGTGCAGAACAACTCTATGAGGTGTTCAAAAGAATCGACATGCCACCCGAAATATTCAATTTCCGGGCCTTTACCCGTCTCAAGCAGATTGAATGCCTCATCCGCACGCGCCAGATTGACGACAAGTTTTTCTGGAGCGTTTGATGATCTTCACCGAAACCAAACTGGCAGGCGCCTACATCATTGATCTGGAGAAGCGCGGTGATTCCCGCGGCTTCTTCGCCCGGTCTTTCTGCCAGGACGAGTTCGAGCGGCATGGGCTGGTGAGCAAGGTGGTGCAGACCAATGTGTCCCTGAGCAAACACCAGGGCACATTGCGCGGCATGCACTACCAGGAATCGCCCTATGCCGAAACCAAGTTGGTGAGATGCACGCAGGGTGCCATCTACGATGTCATCGTGGATATTCGCCCGGAGTCTCCGACCTACCGGCAATGGATTGGGGTGGAATTGTCCAGCAGCAATCACCGCATGCTGTTCGTGCCTCAGCACTTCGCGCATGGATTCATCACCCTGGTGGACGATTGCGAAGTCACCTACCAGGTTTCGCAGGTGTACCACCCGGGTTCTGAGCGCGGTCTCCGATACAACGACCCGGCGCTGGGAATCATCTGGCCGCAGGAGGTCCATGTGATTTCCGACAAAGATGCCAGCTGGCCCGACATGAGCATTTAAGCGAAGCGCCCGCAATACCTGTCCGCCCTGCCTGGGTGCCGCATTACGAATTGAACATTCAAGATCATGATCATCATTGACAGCGCATTGAAGAAGCGCCAGGCCGCCAACAACCCGGTGCGGGTGGCCATGGTGGGGGCGGGATTCATGGGGCGCGGTGTTGCACTGCAAATCATCCATTCAACCCCGGGCATGAAACTGGTGGCGGTGTCCAACCGGACCCTCGATCAAGCCCGGCGCGCGTACAACGAAGCCAATGTCCAGGAGGTGGTGGTGGTTGAAACCGTGGCGCAGCTCGAAGATGCGATCGCGCAGGATCGCTATGCGATCACCGACGATGCATTTCTGCTCTGTCAGGCGGAGGGCATTGATGCCATCATCGAGGTGACCGGCGCGGTCGAATTCAGCGCCCAGGTGGTCTTCAAGGCCATTCAGCACGGCAAACACGTGGTCATGATGAATGCCGAGCTGGACGGCACCGTGGGCCCGATTCTCAAGGTCTATGCCGATAAAGCGGGCGTGGTGCTGACCAACGTCGACGGCGATCAGCCCGGCGTCATCATGAATCTGTACCGATTCGTCAAGGGGATTGGGGTGAAGCCCGTCCTGTGCGGCAACATCAAGGGCTTGCACGACCCCTATCGCAACCCCACCACGCAGGAGGGATTTGCCAAAAAGTGGGGGCAGAACCCCGCCATGGTGACCTCATTTGCCGATGGCACCAAAATTTCGTACGAGCAGGCCATTGTGGCCAACGCCACCGGCATGCGGGTGGCCAAACGCGGCATGTTCGGGCCCACGGTTGAAGCTGGCACCCCGATTACCGAGGCAGTGCATTGGTATCCGCTGGAAGAACTGCTGCAAGGCCCGGGGATCGTGGATTACGTGGTGGGGGCCGCTCCAAACCCGGGTGTTTTTGTTCTGGGTACCCACGATCATCCCCAGCAAAAGCATTACCTCAACTTGTACAAGCTGGGTGAAGGGCCGCTGTATTGCTTCTATACGCCTTACCACCTGTGCCACTTTGAAGTGCCCAATACGGTGGCGCGCGCGGTGTTGTTCGCAGACGCGGCCATTGCACCCATCGCAGGGCCCTGCGTTGATGTGGTGGCCACCGCAAAAGTTGACCTGAAAGCCGGTCAATTGATTGATGGCATTGGCGGCTACATGACCTACGGTTTGGCTGAAAACTCGCAGGTTGTGAACCAGGGCGGTCTGCTCCCGATGGGTTTGGCCGAAGGCTGCCGCCTCAAGCGTGACGTCCCCAGGGACCAGGTTTTGTGCATGGACGATGTCACTGTGCCCGCAGGCCGCTTGAGTGACAAACTCCGCGCCGAGCAAAACGCCTATTTCAGCAATTGAAATCGGTTTGGGTCTGAAGACAGGATCTGGGCAAAAAATGAACAACACGCCTTTGGTCAGTATGGGTGTCCCGGTATACAACGGTGAAAGATCTCTGGCGCGCACGCTGGATTGCCTGCTGGGACAAACCTACCAGAATATCGAACTGATCTTGTCCGACAACGCGTCTACCGACGCAACCGCGCAAATCTGCCAGGAATATTGCGCTCGGGACCATCGGATCAGGTACGTGCGACAGGAAAAGAACCTGGGGCTGCCTGGCAATTGGACCTATGTGGCCGAACAGGCCACAGGCGAGTTTTTCATGTGGGCGGCGGCCGATGACCACTGGGAGCCGGAATTTGTGGAGGTTCTGGTCAACAAACTGCTGGCTGAACCCGAAGCGATATTGGCATTCTGTCCCTACCGCCTCTTCAACAGAGAGACGCAGGAATACGAAGGTGAACCGGTTATCGAAGACTACGGGCACCGCCATGCGCTGGTGAGAATCTACAAGCTGACCAGGCAATTGCTGGACCGCAGCAACCACGCGCTCATCCGGCACCAGCGCGCCAAGGACATTGAATACAAGCTTTGGCTGTTTCCGAAAATCACCACGGTTTACAACGTCGCCTTTCCTTCCCTGTATTTTCTGGCGGCCAAGGGCAACTTCGTTCTGGCATCCCTGGACAAGCCCTTGTGGCGCAAGACCATGACCAGCAAACCGGCGCATGACGTGCCGCAGCACGCACGCCACCCCGGATTGACTTATCTCGGCCATGTGATCCGCAAAGTTCACCTGTTCTTCCGGTCGCTGGCCTACATAAGGCGTGGGGCGGATTCGTATTTGTTCATGCTGGCGTGCGTGCCCATCCTGTTGGCCAGGATGGCCCACGACATCGTTGTTCCGGTGTGGGTGGTGCTGAAAGTGCTTGTTTCCGGCAGGAAGATGAAGGATTTGTCCCCTCACGACTTTTGGAAAATGGGCGTTCGCTGAAACGGCTGAACGAACCCTTGGATATTTTTCTTACTGACAGATTGGATAACCCAGGCAAGGGTGCAAGGATATGAAAGCAGTCATTTTGGCGGGAGGCTACGGAACCCGGATCAGCGAAGAAAGTGCCACGAGGCCCAAACCGATGATCGAAATCGGTGGCAAGCCCATGCTCTGGCACATCATGAAGATCTATTCCAAGGCGGGAATCAACGACTTCATCATCTGCTGCGGCTACAAGGGCTATGTGATCAAAGAGTATTTCGCCAACTATTTTCTTCACACAGCCGACTTCACTTTCGACATCAAGAACAACAAGATGGACGTGCACCACACCCAAGCCGAGCCGTGGCGGGTGACATTGGTCGATACCGGCGAAACGACCATGACTGGCGGGCGAATCAAGAGAATCAAGGATTATGTGGAGGGGGAGTCTTTCTGCCTGACGTATGGGGATGGCGTCTGCGACATGGACATGAACAAGCTGCTGGCTTTTCATCATGAGCAGAAAGCGATTGCCACTTTGACCGCCGTACAACCACCCGGGCGTTTTGGAGCGTTTGCGCTGAAAGAGGACGACAGCAAAATCCACAATTTCAGCGAAAAGACCAAAGGGGACGGGGCGTGGATCAATGGTGGTTTTTTCGTCATGGAACCTGAGGTTTTTGATTATTTCCCGGGCGACGAAAGTGTTCTGGAGCAGGAGCCGCTCATGGCGTTGGCCCACCAAGGCAATCTGGCGGCTTATCGTCACGATGGCTTCTGGCAAAACATGGATACCCTTCGGGACAAGAACTACCTTGAAAGTCTCTGGGCTGGCACCCAACCACCCTGGAAGATCTGGTGATCGTTGCCCTCTGATCGCCGGGCGCAAAGTTATCCGATCAGTGCCACCGCCTTGATCTGCGCCCACATGGCCTGACCGGGTTGCAAGTCCAGCGCCGCCGCCGAACGCCGCGTCAAACGCGAGAGCAACGATGACGAAGTCCCCACCCTCAAGCGGCACAAGGCCAGCGCCGGGTGGCCTTCGTCGGCCAGTTGCTCAACCACCACCGGCAGGCTGTTGAGCAGACTCGTGTCGGTCGCGGGCGACAGCGCCAGGCTCACGTCGCGCGCCAGGATGCGGATGCGCACGGTGGCGCCCTGCCCTTGCCCGCCGTCGCGCACCCACAGGCAGCCGCCCGGGAACGCCACCCGCGCCAGGCTCCAGGCCGCGTCGCGCTCGACCACCACGCCTTCGAGCACCACACCCGCGTCTTCGCCCAGGCGGATCGGCAGATCGACGCGCGACAACACCTCGGCCAGCGGGCCGGAGGCCAGCACGCGCCCGGCCTCCATCGCCACGATGTGATCGGCCAGCCGCGCCACCTCGTCGGGCGCGTGGCTCACGTAGACCACCGGGATGTCCAGCTCGCGGTGCAGGCACTCCAGGTAGGGCAGGATTTCCTGCTTGCGCTTGAGGTCGAGGGCGGCCAGGGGCTCGTCCATGAGCAGCAGCCGTGGGCCCAGGGCCAGCGCCCGCGCGATGCCGATGCGGCTGCGCTCGCCACCCGACAAGCGGCCCGGCTTGCGGTCCAGCAAGTGGCCGATGCCCAACAGCTCAATGGCCTGGTCCAGACCCTGTTTGCCGGCGTCGGGCAGGCGCCGCAGGCCATAACGCAGATTGCCCATCACGCTGAGGTGGGGGAACAGGCTGGCTTCTTGGAACACATAGCCCAGCGGTCGCTGGTGCGTCGGCAGCCAGACACCGCTGTCCTGCCAGACATCGTCATTGACGACCAACCGCCCTTGCGGCGCGCGCTCCAGGCCGGCGATGCAACGCAGCAGCGTGGTCTTGCCGGAGCCCGAGTGCCCAAACAACGCGGTGACGCCGCGCGCGGGCAAGGCCAGATCTACATCCAGCGAAAATCCCGGCCAGTCGAGGCGAAAGCGGGTTTGGATGCCGGTCATGTCAGTGCCCTTCCTTGGGCTTCGGCCGCCAGACGTAGAGCGCCAGCAGCACCACAAAGGAAAAGATCAGCATGACCGCAGACAGCCGGTGCGCCTGCAGGTACTCCATGGCTTCCACGTGGTCGTAGATCTGCACCGAGGCGACCCGCGTCACGCCGGGCAGGTTGCCGCCGATCATCAGCACCACACCGAACTCGCCCACCGTGTGCGCGAAAGTCAGGATCGACGCGGTCAGAAAACCGGGCAGCGCCAGCGGCACGGCCACGGTGAAGAAGGCATCGATGGGCGAGGCCCGCAAGGTGGCGGCCACTTCCAGCGGCCGGTCACCGACCGCTTCAAAAGCGGTCTGCAAGGGCTGCACCATGAAGGGCAACGAATAGAAAACCGAGGCCACCACCAACCCCCAAAAGGTGAAGGGCAAGGCGCCGATGCCCAGCGCCTGCGTGAGCTGCCCCACCGGCCCGTGCGGCCCCATGGCCAGCAGCAGGTAGAAGCCCAGCACCGAGGGCGGCAACACCAGCGGCAAGGCCACCACCGCGCCCACCGGGCCTTTCCACCAGGCCTTGCTGCGCGCCAGCCACCAGGCGATGGGCGTGCCCACCAGCAGCAGGATCAGGGTCACGATCCCGGCCAGGCGCACGGTCAGCCAGATGGCTTGCAGGTCGCTGTCGGTCAGTCCCATGGTGAGACCTCAGCGGGCGGCTTCGCCGGGGAGGACAAAACCGTACTTCGTCATCACGGTGCGCGCCGCAGGGCCGCCCATGTGCTCGGCAAAGCGCTTGGCCAGCGCGTTGCACTCCGCACGTTTCGTGATGATGAAGCCCTGCTCCAGCGGCTCGTGCAGCTTGTCGGGGATCAGCCAGTAGCCGCCCTTGCTGGCCAGCTCGGGGTTGACCGCCAGGGCCAGCGCGATGACGCCGACCTGCGCGTTGCCAGTCTGCACAAACTGCGCGGTGTGGGCGATGTTCTCGCCATACACCAGCTTGGGCTCCACCTTCTCCCACAGCCCCGAGGCGCGCAAGGCTTCTTCCGCGCGCTTGCCGTAGGGCGCGTGTTTGGGGTTGGCGATGGCGATGCGTACGAACTGCGCATCGCTCAGGCTTTGCAGCGTCAGCTTGGTGGCATCGACCTTGCTGCTCCAGAGCACGATGCGGCCGAAAGCGTAGGGTTTCACCTCCGAAGCAGCCAGCCCGGCCTTGGCCAGCTCGCGCGGGAACCCGATGTCGGCCGAGAAGTACAGGTCGTAGGGCGCGCCCTGCTGGATCTGGGTGTAGAACTTGCCCGAAGAGCCGTAGATGACCTCGATCTCGTCGGCCGGGTTGATGGCCTTGAACCCTTTGACGATGTCCTCCATGGCGAACTTCAGGTCGGCCGCTGCCGCGACGGTGATCTTTTCGGCATGGGCCGTCATGGTCAGCATGAAGGCTGCGATGGTGAAAAGAATGCGGAGGTGTTTCATGGCGTGGTCTTTCAAAGGGACAGCTTCAGAATTCGTACCCGTGGGCGCGGATCACCGCTTTGGAGGCATCGCTCTTGAGGTACTCCAGCAAGGCGGTGGCGGCCGGGTTGTTTTTGCCCCGTTCGAGCAACACGGCGTCCTGGCGGATCTGGGCGTACAGGTTGGGCGGCACCACCCAGTAGGAGCCTGGCGCGTACTGGCCGTCCTTGTAGATTTGCGACAGCGCGACAAAGCCCAGGTCGGCATTGCCCGTGGCGGCGAACTGGTAGGCCTGGGTGATGTTTTCGCCAAAAACCAGCTTGGGTTCCAGCGCCTTGTCCACACCCATCTGCTTCATGACCTCAACAGCGGCAGCGCCGTAGACGGCAACCTTGGGATTGGCCACCGCCAAATACCGGAAGTTGCCGCCCTTCAGGACTTCACCTTTGGCATCGACGAGGTCGGGCTTGGTGCTCCAAAGCACAAGCTTGCCGATGCCGTAGGTGAAGCGACTCGCCGGTAAGGCCAGACCGTCCTTCTCCAGCCGCTTCGGTGTTTCGTCGTCCGAAGAAACCAGCACCTCGAACGGTGCGCCGTTCTTGATCTGCGCGTAGAACTTGCCCACCGTGCCGTAGGCCACCAAGGCCTTGTGACCCGTGGCCTTCTCGAAGGCGGGCGCGATCTTTTCCATCGGGCCGGTGAAGTTGGCGGCAACGGCCACCGAGACCTCGGCGGCTTGGCCCTGAGTGGACATTGCCAAGCCAGTGAACAGCAGTGCAAACAACAGACGGGACGGTTTCATGAAAAGCTCCTTGGATAGAAAGAAATTTGAATGAGAGAACACGTGGCCTGGAATGGGCTTCATGGCGCCTTGCCGAAGACCACCTGCACATCCCGTGGCGGGGCGGTGTACGGCGCCGACGTGACCAAAAAATCGGCCCCGGCTGCAACGTAGGCAGCCGCGTTGTCGGTGCGCACACCGCCGGCTGCGGCCAGCAGCGGCGGGCGCTGAAGGGCGCTGAGCAACACGGCTTGCCGGCAGGCCGACACAGCCTCGGGCGCAAACTTTTCCAGTTGCAACACGTCGGCACCGGCCTCGGCCCACAGCCGTGCGTCGTCCAGGTTGCCGACCTCGACCACGATCTTTTTCTCGGGCTGGCTCCGGCGCAAACGGGCCACGGTGTGCGCCGGGGCTTCGTCCAGGTACAGGCGGTGTTCGTGAAACACCAGCAGGGTTTCGGACAGGCCCAGCCGGTGCACGACGCCGCCGCCCGCCAGCACGGCCTTGGCCGAAAGAAGCTTGGTGCCGGGCACGTTCTTGCGCGTGCAGGCCACCGCCACGCCACCAGCCGATGCCACGATGGCTGCCGTGGCGCTGGCGATGCCGCTGGCCCACTCCACCAGTGTCTGGGCCGTCTTCCAGGCGCGGTGCAATGCCGCGGCAGAGCCATGGGCTTCCAGCAGCGTCTCGCCTGTCAACAGAGCGGCCCCGGAGCCGGCCACCAACCGGGAGCTGGCACCGGCCAGTTCAAACAGGCGCACCGCTTCTTCGGTGGCGCACACCGTCATGGCCTGGCGCGCCTGGAACACCAGGTGGGCGGGCTGAGCTCCCATGCCCAGCGACTGGGTGCTCAGGTCGCCACAGGGCACGTCGTCGTGCAACAGGTCCAACAGTTCGGAGTCGGGCAGGTTGTTCATGTCAATGCCGCGAAAACAGGTCGCGCACCTTGCACAGCGCGGTGGTGACGTCGAAGCGGGTGTCGGGCAAGGCCTCGCCGGCCAGCACCTTCTGCAGCGCGGCCCGCGGGCCGGTCTCGCCGGTCAGCAGCACCTGCGCGCCCCAGCCCGCCATGTGGCGCAGAAAGCCATCGCCCGCGCTGCCCGCGATCAGCAGGTCCACGCCGTGCAGCGGGTGCGGGCCATCGTCTTTGAAGTGGTGCGGCAGCTGTTCCTTGCTGAGCACGATGCGCTGCGGCTCGGGCAGCGGCGCGTCAGGCTGGCAATCGAACAGCAGCCACTCGCGGGACTGGCCGGCGTGGCCGCTGACCTGGCTCCAGGCTTTGTGGGTGGCGATGGCGACTTTCATGAAGGGTCCTTGTGTCGTTGAATGGGGTCAGTCGGTGGAGACGAGGAAGACGCTGGAGGCCTTGAAGATCGCGGTCACGGGCTGGCCCACGGCGAGCCCCAGGCGCTCCACGCTCTGGTCGGTGACCACGGCGGTGAGCACGTGGTGACCACCCGGCAGGTCCAGCGTGACCTCGGTGTTGACCGGGCCGTGGTGGATCTTCTGCACCAGGCCGCGAAAGCGGTTGCGGGCCGATACGCGCGCACCCTCTTCTTCCACCATCAGCACGATGGACGAGGCCTTGACGAAGGCCAGCACATCGCGGCCCTCGGCCAGGCCGAGGTTCTGCACCGACTCGTTGGTGACGATGGCGGTGAGTTCCAGCGACGGCCCCAGCTTCAGGATGACCTCGCTCTCGACCGCGCCGGTGCGGATGGCGCCGATGGGGCCGGCGAACTGGTTGCGGGCACTGGTTTTCATGGTGAGCCTCCGGAGGACTTGTCGGAATTCGGCGATGTCGGGTTCACCGCGCTGCGCCAGCTGGCCGCTCAGGCGCGCGAGCGCGGCCTGCGACTCCTGCTCCAGCGCGCGGTAGAAGGCGATCAGCCGGCGGCCAAACGCGGTGAGCTCGCTGCCGCCGCCGTTGCGCCCGCCGGTGGCGCGCAGCACCAGCGGCTCGGGCGCCACGTTGTTCATGTCGTCCACCGCGTCCCACGCGGCCTTGTAGGCCATGGGCACGGCCTTGGCGGCCTGCAGGATGGAGCCGTGCTGGGCGATGGCTTCGAGCAGACGGATGCGCTTGTCGCCGAGGAAGCTGCCCATGGCGGTGTCGATCATCAGCTTGCCCATCAGGGGAGTCGTTGAAGCGTTCATGTGTACGCCTCCGGCCTGTCACCGGCCTCAAGCCGGGCAATGTGCAGGTCGGTGTGCCGGTCTGATCGCATCGCCGTCCCCTTTCAGCGCCGGCAGCCGGCCAGGGCCGGGTGCCGCAACTGGCGCAGCACCCACTCGTAGGGGTAGCGCGGTGCACGCTCGGCGGGTTGCGAGGTCATGCTCAAGGACCAGGCCTCGGCCCAGGTCCAGCAGGCCTTGCGTTCGCGTTCGGAAAGCGTCGAGCCGTCGAGCGAGCGCATGAAGTCGAACAGCCAGGCCTGGCGATCAACCGCGCCGACCATGCCGCCATCGCGGAACGCGGCGTTCATCTCGGCATGCCCCGGCTGAGCGAGAGCCGGGGGATGACCGCGCCAGCGCCGAAGCGGTCAATCACCTTGTGGCTGGCGAGCCAGCGGTTGTCGGGCAGGCGCCAGGCTGTCACGGTTTCGGCGTAGACCGGGGCCTCGTAAAAGATCTCGTCGTCGTCGGAGCGCAGTGCGGTCTGCACGTAGCGGAAGGCGCAGAAGCAGGCCAGGCCGTCGGCGTCGAGGCCGAGGCTGCGGTCGGCCACGATCTCGTACTCCTGCTCGACGGCAAAGCTCACCGGGGCTTCCACCAGCCCGATCAGGTCGGACGGCAACTCATCCATCCAGGCCACCGCTTCAGCGCGTGCTGGGCAGGCGTTGGGTAGCGGGCTGTACAACGGTTGGTGCATGACGGGCTCCTGTGAACAAGGGGACAGGCTCTGTATCGATCACGACATAACGGACGGGTCCAACGACAGCGTTGTGTGCTTTCCTACACAACGTCCACTCCAGCGTGGCTTGAGAGCCTGGTTTGCAAAACGTGGGCCAGCTTGTGGAGGGGTAAACGAATCGCTCGTCAGCACCTTCTTTTCTTGGTGCCGGTTGGCGTTCGCGGCGTTCAGGCGTGGTACCTCGCGGCTCAAGGCGTGTGCGGGCAGGCCGCAGCGCGCCGGCGAGGCGATCGGTGCGTTGCACCGACTCCCCTGCGATGCTCGCGGCCGTGGCCCGTCGCACAACTCGCTGCGTTCGCTGCGCTCTCTCCGCTCAGACAAGTGCGACGAGTCAGTTGACGAAGCGCGCTGCGCGTGCGGCCACGGCCACTGCGCTTCTCGGAGCCTCACAGGCGCGCTGCGGCCTGCCCACACACGCCTTGGCAGAAGTGTTGTTGGCGCTTCACCGTTGGAAAACCACTTCTCTGATTGCTGCGGCAGGCGCTGTCCGGTGGGGGCGATGTTCCGGGGTGGCTGTGCCCGCGCGCCTGGGGCCGGGCGCGCCGGTGCGCGCATCGCTTCTGACCCGCGGCCACTGTCTGAGCGGAGAGAGCGCAGCGAACGCAGCGAGTTTGGCCGCGCCGGCCCCAGGTGGGTGGGCACAGCGGAGTCGGCGCAAAGCGCCGACCACCCCGGATGAGCCCCCGCCGGGCAGCGCCTGCAGCAGCCGCGAAGTGCTTCCTCCGAATGTCCGCGTCCTCAGGCCAGACTCATGCGAAACAGATCAAGCTGGCTCTGACGGTACACGCGCAGCCACAGCAGCGTCGCCGGCACCAGCGACTGGCTGGCGAACCACAGGGCGTCGTCCATGGCCTCGCCGGGCGGGCCAGCGAGCTCCGCCGACATCAGCGCCCAGCCCGACCAGTCGAGCTCGGGCATGGTGGCGCGCTGCTCGGGCTCGATCTGCGCCACGCTCGCGGCCAGGGTGGCGAGCTGGCGCTGCACCTCGGCGCGCGTGAGATGCGAACGCATCAGCTCCTCGCGTGGCAGTTGTTCGACCAGGATCAGCACCGATTCGCAGGCGCTCTGGATCAGGCCCAACAAGGCGCTGTGCAGCATGGGATGGCTCATGCGTGTTTCAGGCGCTGACTGCCATGGGCTGGGCCTGCAGCAAACGGGCGTTGAGCTCGATCGCGAACTCGCGCCAGGCCGCGGCCAGGTCGAGCGTGATGGCGCGTTGGGTCTCGGCGTCGGGCATCTGGTCTTGCGCGAAATTCGACAAAGCACACGAGCTGGCGTTGAAGGCCAGCGCGGCCTGCAACAGGCCCTTGTTCCAGCCCGCGAACGTGGCCAGCAACGCAGGCGTGAGCGCGTGCTGCCCTTGCACCACCGCAGCGTCAGCAGCGTCGAGCGCCGGTAACAGCGAATCGATCTGCGCCAAGCTCTCGCTGTAGACGCGGTCCACGGTCGCCAGCAGCGCGCGCTGCGTGAGCAGCTCGTGTTGCTGGCTGGACAGCAGGCGCGTGAGGTGGCGGCGGTACTGGTCGGGCGCGGCGGCGGTGCGCGCGGCCACGCCTTCGGCGAAGGCGGCCAGGGCGTCATCCCGGTTCATGCGGTTCAGCGCCACGGGCTCGGGGGTGGCGGCGCTGGACGCTTGCTGGCGCAACAGCGCGCGGGCGATGCGCTCGGCCGCTTCGAGCGCGCCCTCCATGTGGCCGGCGCCGTGGGCCGCCGTTTCGCTGCCGCCCAGGAACACGCGGCCGCTCCACAGCGGCTGGCGCAGCAGTGGAGAGGCCAGCGGCGGTTCGGGGGAGGTGGTGCGGTCGGTGTCGCTGCAGGTCCAGGGCTCCAGCGCCCAGTCCTGCAACTCCAGCCTGCCGCTCTGTGCGGCCTGGCCGTAGAGCTGAGCGAGCTGGCTGTCGATCAGCAGCGGCAGTCCGCGCTGGAAGTGTTCGCGCTGCGCCGGGTTCAGCGCCACGAAACCGGCCAACGCCGCACCCTGGGTTTCGTCGCAGGCGTCGAACACCTCGCCGAGCACGGCCTGCGCGTGGCGCACAAAGGCGTTGCCCGATTGCCCGGCTTCGCGCCAGAAGGCCTGGTCAAACGCCACCAGCGCCTTGGCGTGGGTCGCCATCCAGGTGGCGGTGGTTTCCATCGCGTCCCACACCGTGGCCGGCAGCGGCGGGTCCATCAGCATGCGGTCGTGAATGAGTCGAGGCGGCAGGGCCAGCACGACCTGGCGCGCGCGCAGCGGTGCGCCGCTCTCCAGCACGAGATCGATGTGGGAACCCCGGTCGCGCAACACACGCACGGCTTTGCCCAGTTGCAGGCAGCCCTCGGGCAGGTCCGCCGCCAGCGCCTCGGCGAGCCGCGCCGCGCCACCCTGGATGCGGCGGGCGCCCGCGTGCACGCCTGCTGCCTCCTGCCGGCGTTCGGGTGCGCGGTTGGGGTCGGTGAGCCAGAGCGCGTCGCCCGGGTCGTGCTGTGCCAGCGTGGCCAGGCCCAGTTCGCCGAGCAGCACGACGATGCGTGGTTCGGTTTCGGTCCAGTACCAGGTGGCGCCCAGGTCGAGCGCCTGGCCGGTCTGTTCATCGGTGCGGGTCAGCACCCGGCCGCCAATGCGCTCACGCGCTTCGAGCAGGGTCACGCTCAGGCCGCGCGCGACCAGGGTTCGGGTCAGCGCCAGACCACAGAGGCCAGCGCCGACCACCACCACGTCGGCCACTTTCTGGGTTGGAAGATGGAGCAAGGCGGCCATACAAACACCTCAGGCAATGGCGAGCTCAGAGGCGCGACACCGTCCCACCGGGAACACCGCGGAACCGGCTTTGCCGGGCCGCAGGTGTTGCCCCCTGGGGGGTGCGCCGCAGGCGCGCGGGGGGGACCTCACGACGTCATCAGCAGTTCGACCGTGATCGGGTCTTCGCCGAGCACCGCCTGGCAAGCCAGGCGCGAGGCCGATCCGATGCCGACCATGCCGTCGAGCTTTTCATTCTCCTTCGGCTGGATGCGCGATAGGCTCTTGCGCCCGCTGGTCACGAAGACGTGGCAGGCCTCGCACTTGGCGTCGCCGCCGCATTTGCTCATGATCGGCTCGCCCACGCCGAGCAGGGCTTTGAGGATGGTGGTGCCGGCGGCAACTTCGTAGGATTTGCCGGAAGGAAGGACGGTGATCGTGGTCATGGTGTTGGCCTCATGGCTGGGGTGGGGAAACGGATACGTTGGGTGGATCAGGCGGTGAGTGCGGGTTGCAGGGCGTCGAGCAGCGCCGCCGAAAAATCGGCCAGCGGCATGTTGATGCGCGTGATGCCCTGCTCTTCGAGAAAACGCGCCTCCATGCGGGTGGGCTCGTTGGGCAGCACGGCCCAGTGCAGGTCGCTGGAACGCTTCATGATCTGGCGCGCGAAGCAGCGCGTGAGTTGGTCGTCGAAGCGGCAGCCGAGGAACAGGAAGCTGCGGCCGCTGCGCCAGGCCTGCACCGCCGCAGGGATGGGGGTCTGGATGTCGATCTCGGTCAGCACCTCGACGAAGTCGCTGTCGGACACCAGGTAGTTGCCGGCCGGGCTGTGGCCGCCCCAGGGCTTGTAGTGCAGCGGCCCAGCGGGCAGGGCCTCCAGGCTCTGGCCTTTGGCGTCGTAGGCGCCGGTCCACTGGCCGAAATGTTCGGACTGCGACAGGCCTTGCACCTGGCTCCAGCCACTGCTGCCGCGCACTTGCGCCAGCGCGATCGAGAAGCTGTCGTCGTACCAGCTGTCGACCCACAGGCCCGCGTTGCTGCCCGCCAGCGCCAGCTGCAAAGGCGACGGCGCGGGCGAGCTGGCGAAGGCCTCGTTCATCAGGTGCACCACCGACTTGCGGTGTTTGAAGTTCTCGATGAACTGCGCCGCCTGCGTCAGGCGGTTGCGCACCTTGTGCGGCACGCTGACCTTGGCGGTCATCAAGGTCGCCAGGTCCAGCGGCGTGGCCGGCACCTTGCCGGGTTCACACAGCGACAACATGTCCGGGCCCAGGTAGGGGATGACGCTGCCCGCGTCGAGGCGGCTGGCGATGTCTTGGATCAGGTCGGTCATGGGGTTTCCTAAGTTCAGTGATGTGCGACGTGCGAAGTGCCTTGCCCAGAAACGCCGCGGAACCGGCTTTGCCGGGCCGCCAGCGTTGCCCCCTGGAGGGGGGATGCGGCTACGCGCAGCGAGCAAGCAACGGGGGTGTTCATAAATAGATGGCTGCGCCGGCGCCGACATTCGTCGCGGTGTCTTTGAGCGTCGTCACGATGTACTGCACCTGCACCGCGTCCATCTGGGTGTGCAGCGGCAGGGCCAGGGCGCGGTCGCCGATGCGGTCGGTGTCGCGCAGCAGGCCGCGCTGTTGTCCGATGGCGGCGGCCGCGTTCATGTAATAGAACTGCTGGTGCAGCGGGTGGCTGTAGGCGGCGGTCTCGATGCCGCTGGAGGCCATGTCGTCGACCATCTGCGCGCGTGCGCTGGCGGTGAAGCGCTTGCCCAGGTGCACGACGTAGAGCATCCAGTGCACCTCGTCGACGTTTTCGGCCAGGTAGGGCGGCTTCACGCCCTCGAAGCTCTGCATCTGCTCGTGGTACCAGAGCTCGACCTGCTTGCGCTCCATCAGCAGGTCGTCCAGGCTCGCGAGCTGGGCCAGGCCGAGCGCGGCCGTCATCTCGCTCATGCCGGCCTGCAGCGGCACGCGCGAACCGACCGAGACCGAATGCCGGTCGCTCACGCGGCGCTGGCGCAGGTAGCGCAGTTCGTGCACCAGCGCGTCGTCGTCGGTCACCAGCATGCCGCCTTCGCCGGTGCACAGGGCCGAGGGCTGCGAGAAGTCGAACACCGCCACATCGCCGAAGCTGCCCACGGTCTGACCCTTGTAGCGCGAGCCCAGGGCCTCGGTGCTGTCTTCGATCAGGGGGATGCCGTGCGCTTCAGCGAGCGCGCGCAAGGCGTCCCAGTCGGCCGGGTGGCCGTTGGTGTTGCCGGCCAGGATGGCGCGGGTCTTCGGACCGATCTTGAGCGCGGCTTTTTCCGGGCTCAGACAGCCGGTCCAGTAGTTGATGTCGGCAAACACCGGGGTGGCGCCCGCCAGCGTGACGGCCTGCGCCACCTGGTGCCACGAGTGGCTGCTGCAGACCACCTCGTCGCCCGGGCCGATGCCGTAGGCGCGCAGGGCGATCCAGGTGCCCAGGGTGCCGCTGCCCACCGCCACCGCATGGCGCCGCCCGGCCCAGCCGGCGAAGGCGCGCTCGAACGATTCGAGCATGGGGCCATCGCCCCAGCGCGCCGATTCCAGCACCGCGGTGACGAGCTGGATCTCGCGCTCGCCGCACGCGGGCTCGTAGAGGGAGATGGCATCGATTTCCATGGCTGCTATTCCTGGGTAAGGATCAAAGCGTCGGCTTCTTCGGGCGCCTCGGTCACGCTCCAGCAGTGGCCGTTCGAGGTGGCGAGGTAGACCTTGCGGGCACCGAGCAGCAGCGCGGGCTTTTCGTCGCGCATGTCCATCGCATCGACCAGCACCACCTTCATGTCGGGATGCTGGGAACGCCAGATCGAGGCCGCGTCGCGCAGGGTGGCGGCAGCGCCCACAAGTTCACCGGCCGCGCGCAGGTGTTCGGTGCTGATGGACATGGTGCTCAGTCCTCGGAGACCGAAGAGGCCAGGCGGCGCGCTTCGACGGTGATGGGCAGGGTCGTGCCTTCGGGCATGACCGGCAGTTCGAGCTGCCAGCCGTTGGCCAGCGTGACCAGGCCACCCCACATGCCGGGATTCACCATGTCGACGATGGGCTCCTCCAGGTCTTTTTTGGGCACATAGGCGCTCAGCACCCCTTTGGCATCGCGGCGGATCATCACTTTCATCATCGGCTCCAGTCAGGCAAACACACAAAATTCAGGATTCAGCAACAGCGTCAACACCGGCGCTGAGCAAGGGTTCGATCAAAGCCGGCAGGCTGTTGAGCAACAAGGCGATCTCTTCGGCTCGGGTGTCATCGCCGAGCGAAAAGCGGATGGCGCACAGGGCCTCGTCGCGCGGCACGCCCATGGCGGTCAACACGTGCGAGGGCTCGCTGCCGCCTGAGGAGCAGGCCGCGCCGCTCGATGCGGCCACGTTCAGGCGCGAGAGGCGCTGCAGCACCACGTCGGCGTCCACCTGGCCAAAGCGCAGGTAGCTGGTGCCCGGCAGGCGCGGCACGCTCTGGCACCACACGTGCAGGCCCGGCAGTTCGGCCAGGCCGCGTTCGAGCGCGTCACGCAGGCCGGCCACCTGTTGTGCCTGTGCCGCCAGATCGCCCAGGCGATCCAGCGCGGCGGCCATGCCGACGATGGCGGGCAGGTTCTCGGTGCCACCGCGGCGGCCGCGTTCCTGGCTGCCCGGCACCGGCGGCACGAGGGACCGGCCCTGGCGCAGCAACAAGGCGCCCGCGCCCTTGGGGCCGTGGAACTTGTGGGCCGAGAGCGAAACCGCGTCGGCCGGGTGGTCGGCAAATGAAAACGGCAGCTTGCCGATCCACTGCGTTGCGTCCACGTGCACCGCAGCGCCGGCCGCGTGGGCCAGGGCCGCCACCTCGGCCACCGGCATCAGGGCGCCGGTTTCGTTGTTGGCCGCCATCAGCGAGACCAGGGCCAGGTCCGGGCCCATCAGGGCTTCGGCGGCGGCCAGGTCGATGCGGCCGTCGGGCGACACCGGCATGACGTCCACCGGCACGCCCTGCCCGGCCAGTGAACGCGCCAGGCGCAGCAGGGCCGAGTGTTCGACCGCGCCGATCAGCAGGCGTGTGCGACCCTGCGCCTGGGCCGCCGCCAGCAGGCCGGCCAGGGCCATGTGGTTGGCCTCGGTGGCGCCGCTGGTGAAGATGAGTTCGCTGGTCTTGCAGCCCAGGGCCTTGGCCGCCGTGGCGCGCGCCGCGCCGAGCACGCGTTTGGCGTCCTGCCCCGGGCCGTGCTGCGACGAGGCGTTGGCCCAGGCGGTGACAAACACCGGCCCCATGGCATCCAGCACTTCGGGCGCGGGCGGCGTGGTCGCGTTGTGATCGAGATAGATCATGGCCAGAAGCAACGTTCGCTATCGACACACAACAGGTCGAGCAGCGGTTCGATCTGGTCGGCCCGCTCCTTTTCCACCCAGGCTTGCTGCTGGTGGTCGCGTGCGCACAGCGTCCAGCAAGGGTGCTCGCCCACGGACGGCTTCAGCAAGGCAATGGCAATGGTGCCGCCGCTCGGGTCCACGTTGCGCGAGCAGCAAGGGCTTTCAACCCGGTACCCCTGGTCGTCGATCAACACGCTGGGCTGCACGAAGCGGTAGCGCACGCGCTCCTTCAGCGCCCGCTCGAGGCGGTGCAGCGTCAGGTCACGCGGCGCTAGCGAGTTCATGCCACCTCGTCTTCGGTCTCGGGCAAGAGGCCGGCCGGTGCGGGCACGAGTTCGATCTCCATGCAGCCGACCACACAGCCGGGGAACTGCACCAGATACACCGGTTCGTTGAGTTCCTGCGCGTGGCCGATGTTGACGATCTCGCCCACCGTGCCGCGCGCGGCGAGCAGGGCGTCGGGTTCGCGCTCGGGGTAGCTGCCGTCGTTGACCAGGTCGTCCAGCGCGATCACGCGCTGGCCCCAGGCGTAGACGGGTTCGCGGGGTT
Organism: Betaproteobacteria bacterium HGW-Betaproteobacteria-9; assembly: GCA_002842215.1. Taxonomy (GTDB): domain Bacteria; phylum Pseudomonadota; class Gammaproteobacteria; order Burkholderiales; family Burkholderiaceae_C; genus Hydrogenophaga. The sequence continues at coordinate 100,070 of PHCC01000012.1, forward strand.
CAATGCCGTTCATGGGGCCTCCGTGTGGGTGGGGGTGGGTTGACCGAGGGTCGTGATGCTTGCGGCCTTGTCGCCGAGCTGCGCCAGCACCTCGTCGGGCAGGTTGTCCAGCGTGCAGAGTTCTTTGGCGCGCATGCCGACGCGGTGGCCGGATTCGACGAAGTCCACCGCGTAGATGTAGAACTGCTGCAGAAAGGTGTTGATGTTGATGACGTAGCCGATCTCGCCCTTGTTCACCAACACCTCGCCGATGTCCTTGCCGTTGTAGGTGCCGTCGTTGCGCACCACCGAACGCGCGATCACGCGTTCGCCGTACTGGAAGCGCGGGGGAAACGCGAGTTCGATCTCGGCGTCGTCGCGGTTGATGTCAGCCATGCAGCGCTCCCGGTACGAGTGAAAGGGTCTGGCGCTGCGCATCGCGGTCGAGCACGCTCTGGCGCACCAGGGGGTCATCGTCGTCGCGCAAAGGGCCGAGCACGGCCGGGTCGGCGCGCTGCGCCACTTCCCAGCGCACGCGCCAGTCGGTGTCGGCCATCAGGCGCGGCAACAGCGGCGCGGGCAGGCGCTCGGCCACGGTGCGGCGCACTTCGGGTGATTCGTCGCGCGACAGGATCAGCAGCGCCGGCATCTCCAGGCGCTGCGCCACGATCAGGCGCACGGCGCGGTCCGGGTCACGCGCCATGGTCGGCAGCAGCGCCAGCGGCAGGCGCCGCGCCACCCATTCGCGCACGCCGTAGTCGGTGTCGTTGCGCATGGCGGCGAGTTCGGCGGTTTCCAGGCACTGGGCGACGCGGATGCGCACCTCGCGGTGCGGGTCGTGCGCCATGCGGCCGAGCAGTTGCTGTGGCAGGCGCAGGGCGATCTGCAGGCGCACGGTTTCGTCCGGGTCGTCCATCAGCGAGGCCAGGCGGAACACGTTGGCGTGGCGTGCGGCGATGGCGCGCACCTCGAAGTACGCATGGCCGAGCTGGCGGTCGCCCTGCTCCGGGTGCCAGCGGAAAAAGCGGTCGATGCGGCGCGCGTACACGTCTTGCATGCAGGCGTGGCCGGGCTCGCAGCCTTGTTCGGCCGGGCGGTCGCGCAGGGCCTGGTATTCGCAGGCGCTGCAGTCCACCGGGCCGCCCTGCCAATGCGAGGCCTCGATGTCGCCGGCGGGCGCGCGCGTGCCCTTGAACTCGCTCAGCGCAATCACTGGATGACCTCCGCCCTGCGGGCTGCGGTGCGAGCTTGCTTGGGAACGGCCCGGCGCGTCGCTCATAACTTCGCCCCGCTTCCGCTCCAGCCGCGCACCGGGTAGGCGCTCAGCGGGTCCACCGCGTCGGGGGTGTCGGCCGCCTCGCGGCGCGCCAGCACGTGCGACAGCAAGGCACCACCGAGGTGGTCTTTCGGATCGAGCTGGCGCAGCGCGGCCAGCATCAGCCGCGCTTCGTCGAAGTCGCCCAGGCGCAGGTTCAGGTAGGCCAGGCCCTTGAGCGTGAACAGGTAGAAGCGCACGGCCGGGTCGTGGCGCAGGGCGTCGTCGTCGGGTGGCTGGTCGCCGAAGTCGGGGCCGAGCGCGCTGCGCGCGATGGCCAGCGCGTCTTCACCGACCGTGCGGGCCTGGTCCAGCGCATGGCCGTAAAAATGAAAACGGTACAGCGCGATCAAAGGCCCGGGGTGGCTGGGCGCCAGGGCACGCGCCCGCTCCAGCAAGGCCAGGGCTTGATCGCCCTGGTCGCGCTGGAGGCCCGCTTGTTTGATCAGCGCGTCCACCTCGGGGCTCACCGCGCCGCCGATCGCACCGGCGCCGAACGCGTCGAGCGCGTCGTCCAGCCCCAGGTTGACGACGGCGGCGTTCATGGCCAGCGCTCAGGAGACCAGCGTGGCCGGCCGACCGCGCCCGATGGCGCCGATCTCGATCTTGGTCACGCCGGGAGGCGCGGCGGTCTCGGCACTGCTGCAGCCGCAGGCGGCCTGGTTCGGGTTGGTGAAGGTCAGCCCCGATTGCGTCGGCGTGTCGGCGAAATCAACGATCACGCCTTCGAGCATCAGGCGACTTTCAGCCCCCAGGAACAGGCGCAGGCCTTCGATCTCCAGCACCTGCTCACCCGGGCCGGGCGCGGCTTCGGCACTGAACTCTGAGCTGTAGCCCGAGCAACCGCCGGGCGTGACCGCCAGACGAAAACCCGCGCCCGCCGGCAGGCCGGAGAAACGCACGATGCGCGAGATGAACTTGACCGCAGCGGGCTTGAGAACGATGTTGGGCAGCATGGTGGTGGTCTCGATGTATGAAACGAAAGCAGGAATCAGCAAGCAATCAATGGCAGACCGCGCGCACTCGGCGAGCAAAGCGAAGCCCCTTCCAGAGCACCCGCGGAACCGGCTTTGCCGGGCCGCCAGGTGCGCCCCCTTGAGGGGGCTGAGGGCCGCGGCTCCGAGCCTGCCTGCGCAGGCTTGGACAGCCCGAAGAGTCGATGCCTCTGGCATTGACGCGGCCTGCAAGGCACGGCCCTTAGGCGCGGCGCGGGGGTGGGTCAAATCTTTACGATGCAACCGTCCACGGGGCACACCGCCACGCACTGCGGCTCGTCGTAATGGCCTTCGCAGTCGGTGCATTTCTTGGGGTCGATGACGTAGGTGCCGCCTTTTTCGCGGATGGCGACGTTCGGGCACTCGGGTTCGCAGGCCGAGCAGGCGGTGCAGGTGGAAGCGATGATCTTCATGGGCATGGTGGCTCTCCTTCTAGGGGGACGTCGTGGGGAATGGGATGGGGTTGGCGTCAGGCGGCTTCGGCCAGGCCGCCGGTGAAGGCGCCTTGGCGGATCTGCGCGTCACCGCGCACCTGGTGCGTGATGGCGCCGCTGGCGATGCGGCCGCGGTAGTCGTTGAACCACTCCAGCGCGGCCTTTTCGATGAACTCGCCGACGTACTGATCGACCGGCTCGACACCGGCGGCCAGCAGCTCGTCGCGCGGGCAGGCGCCGATCTTGGCCACCAGCACGGCGTGGCAGTCGTTGATGGCGTTGACCACCGACGGCAGTTGCTCGTCATCGCCGTGGCCGCCCTGGCAATACAAATCCACGCGGCGGTGGCCAACAAACAGGGCCTGCGCGGCCGAGACTTCAAACACCTGGAACTCGGTGACGTGGCCGAAGTGCTCGTTGACCCGGCCGCCGCCCTTGGTGGCGACCGCGACCAGCACCTTCATGTCGTCGTCCACACCGATGGCGGTGGCCGCGGCCAGGGCTTCGTGTTTGGCGGCCTGTTGCGCCTGACGCTCGACCTCGACCTTGTCCTGGTAGCTCTTGCGCTTGTCCAGGTCGTAGACCACTTCCATCTGCTCCAGCTTGTCGAGCGTGAACTCTTCCGAGCGGTCTTCGCCCAGCAGGCCCACCGCGTCGGCGCGGCACTGGCGGCAGTGGCGCATCAGGTTCGCGCCGCCCATGCAGGCGTCTTGCACCGCCTTCAGCTCGGAGGCGGTCGGGCCGCGTTGGCCGGTGAGGCCGAACACCGTGCCGTGTTCGGCTTCGCTGATCAGCGGCATGATGTTGTGCAGGAAGGCGCCGCGCTTCTTCACCTCGCGGTTCACCTCGATCAGGTGCTCGTCGTTGATGCCGGGGATCAGCACCGAGTTGATCTTGGTCAGCACGCCGCGCGCGGTGAGCATCTCCAGCCCCAGCATCTGGCGCTCGTGCAGGATCTTGGCGGCCTCGTAGCCGGTCACGCGCTTGTGGTTCCAGAAGATCCAGGGGTAGATCTTTTCGCCCACGGCCGGATCCACCATGTTGATGGTGATCGTCACGTGGTCGACGTTGTATTTGCAGATCTCGTCCACCTGATCCGGCAGCGCCAGGCCGTTGGTGGACAGGCAGAGCTTGATGTCGGGCGCCTGCTCTTGCAGCATGCGGAAGGTGTCAAAGGTCTTGGCCGGGTTGGCCAGCGCATCGCCCGGGCCGGCCACGCCGAGCACCGTCATCTGCGGAATCTCGCTGGCCACGGCCACCACTTTTTTCACCGCCTGTTCGGGCGTGAGCTTCTGGCTCACGACGCCGGGGCGCGACTCGTTGCTGCAGTCGTACTTGCGGTTGCAGTAGTTGCACTGGATGTTGCAGGCCGGCGCCACCGCCACGTGCATGCGTGCGTAGTGGTGGTGGGCTTCTTCGGAGTAGCAAGGGTGGTTCTTGACCTTGTCCCAGACTTCCTGGGGCATGTCGTCCGGGCCGTCGGAGGTGCCGCAACTGGCCTTGCCCTCCCCGCCCGAGGTGCCACAACCGCCACCGGCGGCCGGCAGCTCATCAAGGGCTGCGCCCAGAGGCTTGATCGAGCCGATGGACAGATACGTCTTGGCGGGCATGGAACCCGCAGCGGTGCTTGTCGACATGAAGACCCTTCCTGCGACCAACCGTGGTCGCTCGGGAGGGCATCAGCGAAAACCGTGCCACCGAAAAAACCGTTTCAGATCAACGGTTTGAGTGTTTTGTCGTGTGTAGGAAAGGGGACAGGCAGGGAGCCGCGGGTGGGGGACGCGTCGGGGTTGCGACAAAGCGGGTTGGAGTCCAACTCCTGGTTGCCTCACACCTTGAATGCGGCAACGATCTCCAAGCTCCGTAGGGTCAGGCTTTTCATTTCGCATGCACCACGGCCAAAGTCAGAAAGTGCGGTCTCGTTCAGCGGCCAGCGTGCGGCGAATACGGCGGTCAATCGCCGCAGATCGTGCGGCGAACAAGCTCATGAATCACTGCGGGGCGCGATGCAAAGGCTCAGAACTTCCGCACCTCGATCCCATGCTTGATCAGCGCGTAGCCCATCTGCCGGGGCGTGATCTTGAGCAGGCGGGCGGCTTTGGCTTGCACCCAGCCGCAGCGCTCCATGGCCCAGACCAGGCGTTCGCGTTCACCTTCGGGTTTGTCGTCGGCGGCAGCCGATGCGGCCAGCGGCGCGCCAAAGGCGCTGTCTTCGCCGAGTTCGGCGGGGCGTGAGTCGCCGGGGTCGAAGCCCCCTGCGCCGCTCACCGCGGCCTCGCTCGCGCCTGCATGCGCCGGCAGGCGGGGCGGCGGTGGTGCCATGGGCACTTCGGCAATCGGGATCTCGCTCAGGCGGCTGGGGCGCACGGCGTCTTCGCGGTCGATGTGGTGCAACACCTGGGTCAGGCAGCGGTTTTCGCGGCAGGGGAAGGCGAGGTCGGTGATGACGTCGCTGTGCGCCATGGTGGCGGTGCGTTCGACGCAGTTCTCGAGCTCGCGCACGTTGCCCGGCCAGTAGCAGCTGGTGAGCACGCGCATGGCGCCCGGGCTGAACTCGGTGGCGCGGGCGTTTTCGCGGTTGAAGCGGTCGAGAAAATGTTTGGCCATGGCCGGGATGTCTTCGCGGCGTTCGCGCAGCGGCGGCAGCTGGATGCTGACGACGTTGATGCGGTAGTAGAGGTCGGCGCGGAACTCACCCGCCTTGACCATGCGCTCCAGGTCGCGGTTGGTGGCGAGGATCAGGCGCACATCGACCTTGACCGCGCTGGAGCCGCCGACGCGCTCGAACTCGCGCTCTTGCAAGACGCGCAGCAGCTTGGCCTGGAACGAGGCGGAGATGTCGCCGATTTCATCGAGGAACAGGGTGCCGCCGTGGGCCATTTCGAAGCGGCCTTTGCGCTGCCCCTGCGCGCCGGTGAACGAGCCTTTTTCATGGCCGAAGAGCTCACTCTCCAGCAGCGACTCGGTCAGGGCCGCGCAGTTGACGCTGACGAAGGCTTCGCGCTTGCGCTGCGACAGGTTGTGGATGGCGCGGGCGATCACTTCTTTGCCGGTGCCGCTTTCGCCGCGCAGCAGCACGGTGGTGCGCGCGGGCGCCACCTGGTGCACCTGGTCAAACACCGCCTGCATGGGCACCGAGGTGCCGACCACGTGTTCGATGCGGCTGCTGCTCTTGAGCGCCTTGGACATGCGGCGCGCTTCGTCCTGCATGGTGTCGTTGGCAGCGCTGACGCTCTTGTGCAGCAACAGGGCCTGGCCCATCAGGGTGGAGACCATCTTGAGCAGCTGCAGCTCGTTGCCGAAGTTGCTGCGCGTGTCGGGGTTCAGGTAGTCGACCGCGATCACGCCCACCGTGCGCCGGTCGGCGCGGATCGGCGCGGCCAGCATGGCCACACAGGCGCCCGGGCTCTGTTCGGCGCCGCCGGTGCGGTTCAGGAACAGCGGCTCGTTGCGCAGGTCGGGCGCGGAGTACGGCACGCCGGTGGCGTAGACCCGGCCGACGATGCCCTCGCCGGGCAAGAATTTCAGGCGCTGGTTTTCGTCGTGGCTCAGGCCCACGGCGCACAGGCCGCGCAGCTCGTTGACGCCGGGTTCGGCGAGCACGACGAAGGCGCGGCGCCAGTCCATCGCCTGCAACAAATAGTTAAGGGCTTCACGAAAAGTTTTGTGGACGTCGAGCGAGCTCGCGAGTGTCTTGCTGATCTCGTAGACCACATTCAACTCACGCCGCGCTGCGGTTACTTGGGGGTTCATCACCATGGTGCGCTCCGGATAGGTGCAATACAGGACCTGTCAAAGGCAACGCCGGTCCCTGCGTGGTAGGTGAGCACCATCGCTGGGATTTCTGACGCAAAAAGCCACCTTCACGGTCTTTCTCACGCAAGAAATGAACCAGAAGCGCCGCGGTGAGTGCCGCCGGTCGCTTGCCTCATCGCTTTCCGACAAACCGGACAGGCCTGTTTGGCCGCACGGTGGCGCGCGCAAACAAAACCAACAAATCGAGCGGAAAAACGGACCAAAAAGACCACAAACGGCATGGCACCGAAATTGCGGAAAGCGTCGCGGTCCACCCAATTTTCTGGAGTCCTCCATGTCGCTCAGCAGCCGAGATCCTGCCCCCGCCCGTGCCGCCGCCAGCGTCTACCTCGACTACGCCGCCACCACCCCGGTGGACCGCCGCGTGGCGAACAAGATGATTCCTTATCTGACGGAGCTGTATGGCAATCCGGCGAGCCGCTCGCACGCCTTTGGCTGGGCAGCGGACGAGGCGGTGGAGCTGGCGCGTGAGCAGGTGTGCTCGCTGATCAACGCCGACCCGCGCGAGATCGTCTGGACCTCGGGCGCCACCGAATCGAACAACCTGGCGATCAAGGGCGCGGCGCATTTCAACCGCGCCAAGGGCAAGCACCTGATCACGGTGGCCACCGAACACAAGGCCGTGCTCGACAGCATGCGCGAGCTGGAACGCGAGGGCTACGAGGTGACGGTGTTGCCGGTGCTGCCCAGCGGCCTGCTCGACTTTTCGGTGTTTGAAGCCGCGCTGCGGCCCGACACCGTGCTGGCCTCGGTGATGATGGTCAACAACGAGACCGGCGTGATCCAGGACATCGCCGCGCTCGGCGCGCTGTGCCGCGAAAAGGGCGTGGTGTTCCATGTGGACGCCGCCCAGGCCGCCGGCAAGGTGGTGATCGATCTGGACACGCTGCCGGTCGATCTGCTTTCGCTTTCGGCCCACAAGATCTACGGCCCCAAGGGTATTGGTGCCTTGTACGTGCGCCGCAAGCCGCGCGTGCGCATCGACGCGCAGATGCACGGCGGCGGCCACGAGCGCGGCATGCGCTCGGGCACCCTGGCCACGCACCAGATCGTGGGCATGGGCGAGGCTTTCTGGCTGGCGCGCGAAAACATGGTCGCCGACAACGCCCGCATCAAGACGCTGCGCGACCGCCTCTGGGCCGGCTTCCAGAACATGGACTGCGTGGTGCTCAACGGCGACGAAACCCACAGCGCCGTGCAGTACCTCAACTGCAGCTTCAACTACGTCGAGGGCGAGTCGCTGCTGATGGGCATCAAGGGCGTGGCCGTGTCGTCGGGCTCGGCCTGCACATCGGCCAGCCTGGAGCCCAGCTACGTGCTGCGCGCCATGGGCCGCAGCGACGAACTCGCCCACAGCTCGGTACGCTTTTCCATCGGCCGTTTCACCACCGTTGAAGAGATCGATTTCACGATTGCCCAGGTCACCGAGGTCGTGAACCGCCTGCGCGCCATGAGCCCGCTGTGGGACATGGTTCAAGCGGGCATCGACCTCAGCACGATCCAGTGGTCTGAACACTGATCACGCATCCCTTTCGGTTTGTCACACACCCACCCGGAGAAGCACCATGGCCTACAGCGAACAAGTCGTCGATCACTATGAAAACCCGCGCAACGTGGGCGCCTTCGACGCCAACGACGCCAGCGTCGGCACCGGCATGGTTGGTGCACCGGCCTGCGGCGACGTGATGCGCCTGCAGATCCGCGTGAACGCCCAGGGCGTGATCGAAGACGCGAAGTTCAAGACCTACGGCTGCGGCTCGGCGATCGCGTCGAGCTCGCTGGTGACCGAGTGGGTGCGTGGCCGCACGCTGGACGAGGCGCTGGCGATCAAGAACTCGCAGATCGCCGAAGAGCTGGCCCTGCCGCCCGTGAAGATCCATTGCTCCATCCTGGCCGAAGACGCGATCAAGGCGGCCGTGGCCGACTTCCGCTCGCGCCAGGCCACGGGTGAAGCCACCACCCTGGTGTCGGAACAACCCGCCTGCGCCTCCAGCACGCGCTGAACCCCCGCCCTCTGTCACACACCACCGGAGTCACCACCATGCAAGTCGCTGCCGCTGCCTCAACCCCCGCCGACCCGATCGCCATGCCGCCCATGCTGGAGTTCACGGCAGCGGCAGCGGCCAAGGTGGCCGAACTGATCGTCGAAGAGGGCAACCCAAACCTCAAGCTGCGCCTGTACGTGACCGGCGGCGGCTGCTCGGGGTTCTCGTACGGCTTCGCCTTCGACGACCAGGTCAACGAAGACGACACCCTGACCGTGACCGCCGGCGTGGCCCTGGTGGTCGACGCCATGAGCCAGCAGTACGTGCTGGGCGCACGCGTCGATTTTGAAGACGGCCTGGAAGGATCGCGCTTCGTGATCCACAACCCCAATGCTGCAACCACCTGCGGCTGCGGGTCCTCCTTCTCTGTGTGAGATGGAACACCCCCCTGCGCCGCTTAGCGTCTCGTGCCTTGCTCCCTCGCCCCTCTGGGGAGAGGGCTGGGGAGAGGGGCCAGCGTGCCACAGAAAGGAATTGCCATGAACATCTCGATGACCCCCGCCGCCGCGCGGCACGTTGAAAAATCGCTGGCCAAGCGCGGCAGCGGCATCGGCCTGCGCCTCGCGGTCAAGACCAGCGGCTGCTCGGGCTTCGCCTACGCACTGGAGTTCGTCGATGTGCTCAACCCCGACGACCAGTGCTTCGAGACCGCTGGCACCAAGCTCATCGTCGACGCCAAGAGCCTGGCCATGCTGGACGGCACCGAGCTCGACTTTGTGCGCGAAGGCCTGAACGAAGGCTTCAAGTTCAACAACCCGAACGCGAAAAACAGCTGCGGCTGTGGCGAATCGTTTGCAGTCTGAAGTTGCCCCGACCTGAGCACACAACACCATGGCCCTCTTGCAAATCGCTGAACCTGGACAAAGCGCTGCGCCGCACCAGCACCGGCTGGCTGCGGGCATCGACCTGGGCACGACCAACTCCCTGATTGCCAGCGTCAAGAGCGCGGTGGCCGAGTGCCTGCCCGATGAACACGGCGCCATGCTGCTGCCGTCGGTGGTGCGCTACCTGGAAGACGGTGCCACCGTGGTCGGGCGTGAAGCGCAGGCGCAGCAGGCCATCGACCCACACAACACCATCGTTTCGGTCAAACGTTTCATGGGCCGCTCGCTGGCCGATCTGAAAGACGCCGCTGCCCTGCCCTACCACTTCAAGGACGGCCCGGGCATGGTGGGCCTGGACACCGTGGCGGGCGAACGCTCGCCGGTACAGGTGTCGGCCGAGATCCTGAACACGCTGCGCCAACGCGCCGAAGCCTCGCTGGGCGGCCCGCTCTCAGGCGTGGTGATCACCGTGCCGGCCTACTTCGACGACGCGCAGCGCCAGGCCACCAAGGACGCGGCGCGCATCGCCGGCCTGAACGTGCTGCGCCTGCTCAACGAACCCACGGCCGCGGCGATTGCCTACGGGCTGGACCAGCAGGCCGAAGGCACCTTCGCGGTCTACGACCTCGGCGGCGGCACCTTTGACATTTCCATCCTGAAGCTCACCCAGGGCGTGTTCGAAGTGCTGTCCACCGGCGGCGACTCGGCCCTGGGCGGTGACGACTTCGACAGCGCGATTGCCGCCTGGTTCTGTGCCGAGCATGGCCTCGACGGTGTGGCCGCTCTGCCGCCTACTCAGCAGCGTTCGCTGCTGACGGCTGCGCGTGCGGCCAAAGAAAAGCTCTCCAGCCACGACAGCGCCGAGCTCTGCCTCACGCTGGCCGACGGCCAGTCGCTCGCGGCCATCCTCTCACGCGCCCAGTTCGCCACGCTCGGTGCGCCGCTGATCGCGCGCACCTTGAGCGCCACCAAACGCGCCCTGCGCGATGCCCAGCTCTCGACCGCCCTCATCACCGGCGTGGTGCTGGTGGGCGGCTCGACCCGCATGCCGATCGCGCGCGACGCGGTGCGCGACTACTTCGGCCTGGAGCCGCTGGCCGATCTCGACCCCGACCAGGTGGTCGCCATCGGCGCGGCTTTGCAGGCCAATGTGCTGGCCGGCAACGGCAGCGGCGACCAGTGGCTGCTGCTCGACGTGTGCCCGCTCTCGCTCGGCATCGAGACCATGGGCGGCCTGGTGGAAAAGGTGATTCCGCGCAACTCCACCCTGCCGACCGTGCGCGCACAGGACTTCACCACCTTCAAGGACGGCCAGACCGCGATGTCGCTGCATGTGGTGCAGGGCGAACGCGAGTCGGTGGCCGACTGCCGCTCGCTGGCGCGCTTCGAGCTGCGCGGCCTGCCACCGGCCGTGGCCGGCGCCTTGCACATCCGCGTGAGTTTCCAGATCGACGCCGACGGCCTGCTCTCGGTCAGCGCGCGTGAACAAAGCAGCGGCATCGAGGCTCACATCGAAGTGAAGCCGAGTTACGGCCTGGGCGATGAACAGATTGCCTCCATGTTGCAGGACGCGATCTCGGCCTCGCAGTCCGACATGCGCCTGCGCGCGCTGCGCGAGGCCCAGATCGACGCTCGGCGCCTGCTGGACGCGACCGAAAACGCCATCGCCGAAGACGGCAACCTGCTCCGGCCCACCGAGCTCGAAGCGATCCACCAGGCCATGTATGCGGTGGGCGACCATCTGGAGACCGAGGCCCCGGTGGAAGAGCTGCGCCTGAGCACGAACGCCCTTTCTGCCGCCACCGACGCCTTCGCGGCGCGGCGCATGAATGCGTCGATCCAGAAGGCCCTGGCGGGCCGCGCCATGGACAGTTTGATGCCCTAGGAACCAGGAACAGGAACCCCATGCCCAAAGTCCACCTGCTGCCGCACCCCGACCTCTGCCCCGAGGGGCGCGAGATCGAACTGCCCAAGGGCGAGTCCCTGTGCGAGGGGTTTTTGAACAACGGCATCGCCATCGAACACGCCTGCGAGATGGTGGCGGCCTGCGCGACCTGTCATGTCTACGTGCGCGAGGGTGGTGCTTCGTTGTCCAAGCCCAAGGACGACGAAGAAGACCAACTCGACCACGCCTGGGGCCTGGAGTCCCAATCGCGCCTGGCCTGCTGCGTGAAGCTGCGCGATGCCGATCTGGTGATTGAGTTTCCATTGCACACACGCAATCACGCGCGCGAGCACTGATTTTTTCCAGATCCGTTGCGCCCTCGCGGCTGCGGCAGACGCTGCCCGGCGGGGGTTCATCCGGGGTGGTCGGCGCCTTGCGCCGACTCCGCTGCGTCCACCCACTTGAGGCCGACGCGGCCAAACTCGCTGCGTTCGCTGCGTTCGCTGCGCTCTCTCCGCTCAGACAGTGGCCGCGAGTCAGTCAACGATGCGCGCACTTGCGCGCCCGGCCCCAGGCGCGCGGACACAGCCACCCCGGAACATCGCCCCCACCGGACAGCGCCTGCCGCAGCAAGAAGCGAATGGGTATTCCTACGGTGGAGCGCCTACACCCTGTTTGCCAAGGCGTGTGTGGGCAGGCCGCAGTGCGCCTGTGAGGCGCCGAGAAGCGCAGTGGCCGTGGCCGCGCGCGCAGCGCGCTTCGTCAACTGATTCGTCGCACTTGTCTGAGCGGAGAGAGCGCAGCGAACGCAGCGAGTTGTGCGACGGGCCAC
>PHCC01000013.1 GCA_002842215.1 Betaproteobacteria bacterium HGW-Betaproteobacteria-9
ATAATATACATCGTGGAATATCAGAAAGATCTAAAAAAGCAGACCTTGAGTCTGCTTCACATCTTGCACATTCACTTTTGAGTGTGACAGTCGACGCCGATCCCGCCTGTTGCACGCTTTGAATATACCTACCACCGCCCCAGCTGTCAAACTTTCTCAGCACTTTGTGTCGCAGCCAAACGATCACGGGGACCTGTGCTGCGACCAGTCATAGAGCGCGCCACGCGGATGATGCACTTCGATCAGGTTTTTCAGATGGTCGGTCAGCGCCCTCGTATACAGGGTAGTTGTCGACAGGTGCTCGTGCCCCAAAAGCAGTTGGATGCTCCGAAGATCCGCGCCTCCTTGGTAAAGATGAGTCGCGAAGGCATGTCGGAGCCCGTGGGCTGTCAACAATGGAATTCCGGCAACACTGGCGTACCACTTGATGCGCCTACGAAGAACGCTGTAAGTCAGTGGCCCAGGTGCTCGCAGTGACGGAAACAAATACCGGTCACCCTGAACCGGCAACGATGAGGCCCGCCGTCTGCGAACCAGCAAAGGATGAACGCCTTTGAGATACAAACGCAACCAGTCTGCGACAGATTCACTCATCACGACAACGCGCTCCTTTTGGCCCTTGCCTTGAACAATCGCCCTTCTTTCTTTGGGAAAAACACAGTTGAGGCGCAGTGTCAACAACTCTGACGCTCTGACGCCTGTGGCGTAGAGGAGTTCTAGCATCACGCGATCTTGAACTCCCTCCCTCGAAATGATGTTTGGTATTTGCAGCAAGCTATCCACTTCAGCGCGTGTCGGAACGAATTGAGAAAAACGTGGTCGAGGGGTTCGCATTGAATACTGTAGACTTAAAGCGATATTGGAATCGGAATAACCTTCGCCATTCAACCAAGAATAAATACTGCGAATATGCCAGCACGTCACCGAAATGGATTGATCGGATAAATGCATTCTGGACTCTAGGTACCTTTGCACATGTTCGTGCTTCGCCTGGATCCAGGTCAGACGAGCCTTTGTGTTGAAAAGCCAGTTTACCCATTTTCGCTGCTCACTAGTGGCAGAGATAATTGTATTGCTCGACAATCCGCGCTCGCATTTCAAGTAATAAATGTATGCATCGAAATAATCTGTTGAATTGGGCATTGCAGATTTCAAAATTTTGTTTGCAGTGCGTGAAATTCCAAATTCTGCAGTATGGATGTCGCTGGCGTAGCGACCCAGGGACCGCGCACTGACGTTTGGATATGAAGCTAGGATTGTTAGAACTTAGGCGTTGGTATGCAGACGAACGCCTTTGCAACTGCGTGCAGCTATCGAGTGGCTAAGCGGTGCGTTGAGCAACGTCCAGCGGGCTGAAGCTGGGTCCGAGCGGCGACCGACATGGGCCGCCATCACTCGTCGCGGACTCCCACCTACCGCTTATATCCACTCACGTCAGACAAAACCTCTGGTGCTGTTTCTATTGAATTGTCGGTTTTCACTGTGCAACATTTCTCCCGGCGCGCTTTGCTTTTCTAAAATCCCAAGGCGGCGTTGGAGCATCCTCCGCACACAAGCCAATTTTCCTCGATCGAGCGGCCACTTCCGATTTTTCATAGGCCATTCGATCTGTTACTGATTGCTCAAATTCGTAGGCTTTATAGTGCCAGGCCATTCCGCGTTTGACCTGCTCTAGATTTGCATCAACTCCATCCTTTAAGATCTTCCCGACCTCTCGGCCATAGCGATCACGCCTATCGGTTTTCACAGAAACCCACCGATCAAACACTAGATCGCTCAATGAATCCTTTGATCGATGTCCGAACGGTTGCCTCTTCTCGGGAGCATCGATTCCAGACAAGCGCAACTTGTGCATAACCATTGATGTATCGAGGACTGTGACAGTATCACCATCGGCAACCCCTACTACGCTAGCAGAATAAGTATCCGCAGGTGCTTGAAGATGGACAGTAAGAACGCAAAGAGCGCCCACTGCCTTGCAAAGCCTCGATGCACAATTGAAAGGCATTCTTTTTCCCTGAATTGACTCAATAAAATGAGCTTCTTTTTCCAAGTCTACACTGCAATATCACCTTCCCATCTTGTCAAGATGGCGGACGTACCCATTGTTGTTTAAATCGAAAGAACGTGGCGAGCGCCGGCAGTGCTTGGAATGTATTTTCGACAGGCATGCGCCCTCCTCCTTTGCGACTTCGAAACGCACATGCGCTTTCACCCTATGACCGGGCCGAACTTGAAATCTGGCTCGCTGTACGAGCTCAATTTTCAAGGGCCAGCGTATTGGCTCTTCCACTTGTAGTAAGTGGGGTCGCTGATGCCGTGCTTCCTGCAGGTCTCACCGACCTTGGCCCCAGTTCGACTTCTTTGAGGATCGCCATGATCTGGCTTTCACTGAATCTTGATTTCTTCATGTAGGGACTCCGTTGGTTGGAATTCTCTACTCCCGACTGGTACAGGTTTTCGAGGTGGCTTCAGCATCAATCACACGGCTGGTGGGCGCGATGATGCTGGAGCAAAACGACGAGTGGAGTTTGAACCGGCGCCACATGCAGCTCGAAGGTTTGCAGACCTTGAGCGATGCTTTGCCCACTCGGCTGTCCGCAGTGGCACGCTGAGCACCGTGTATCTCAGCCTGTCCGGGCTGTGGACTTACACCACCTCTCGGGACACGACCTGAACCGCCGCTCGACTTAGACCTGCGCGCTTAGTTCGACCACCGGCTTCACATGTGAACAGCATTAAGGGAGTTGCAGCGCCATGTCCCGGCATCGCGGTGGCAACGGATCGTTGCAACGCCCGGGCTGTCATGAAACGGACATGAGCACCTCGTAAGCTTGCACTCATCCGCTTATCTAGATAACTAAATATGAGCCTTTACGTTGTCAATCGCGATTCTGGCCTGGCCCTGTACGCACAGATCGCTCAACAACTGGAGCAGGTCGTTCTCACCCAATACGCATCAGGCGACTGCTTGCCGTCGGAGGGGGATCTGGCCGTGCAATTTGGCGTCAATCGCCACACGTTGCGCCGGGCCGTTGACGAGCTGGTTGAAGCTGGCCTGCTGGAGCGCCGTCACGGCTTGGGCATTTTTGTGCTCGACACCCAGTTGGACTACCAGATCGGCAAAGGCACCCGGTTCACCGAAAACCTAGCCGCACTCGGGTTCATGACCGAGAACCGCATCCTGCGCAAACAGACCATCGGCGCCCTGCCCAGGGTGGCACAACGCCTGGCCATTCAGGAGGGGGATGCGGTGCACTGGATCGAAACGCTGCGCATGGTGGAGCTACGCCCCATGTGCCTCATATCGCACTTCGTGCCCGCCGAAAAATTTCCGGATCTCTTTGAGCGCTTCGAAAGCGGATCGCTGCACTCGCTACTGAGTGCCACATATGGCTGCAAGTTGCGCCGAACAGAAAGCCTGGTGACGTCGGTGCTCCCGCAAGGGGATGACGCCAAGACGCTGGGCATGCCGCAGAACCGACCGGTGCTGCGGGTCAAGAGTGTGAACGTGGACGACCGGGATGGTACCCCGGTCGAATACGCCATTACCCGGTTCCGTGCAGACCGGATCCAACTGCGCATCAACCCCTGACGGTCTCGCAAACCTATCTCTTTGTCTTCCCACTCACAGGAGCTCTTGTAATGTATCTGAAACAATCCATCCGCCGTACGCTGTTGGCCGCTGGCCTCGCCTTGATAGCCAGTCCCTTTGCGGCCATGGCCGCGCAAAACGACGGCACGGCAGCCAAACCGCTGCGCGTGATTCTGGTGCCCGCCGACGGCGGCACCGAAGACGGCACCAAGAAGGACTTCCAGCCCATCTTCTCGGCCATCGAACAATCAACCGGCTTGAAGTTCGACATCAAGGTCGGCCAGAGTTATGGCTCGGTCGTTGAAGCCATGTGCAGCGGCGCTGCCGACATCGCCTGGTACGGCCCGGTGACCTACCTGCAGGCCAAGGGACGTGGCTGTTCCGAGCTGCTGGCACTGGCGGTCAGTCACGGCAAGTCCGTCTATTACTCCGGTCTGTTTGCCCGTACCGACAGCGGCGTTAACAGCGTTGCCGACCTCAAAGGCAAGAAAGTGGCTCTGGGGGATGTGAACTCTACCTCCAGCTTCGCCGTTCCCGTGGCCATGATGATGGCCGGTGGCGTGCAGCCCGCGCGCGACCTGGGAACCATCAACATGGCTGGCAGCCATGCCAACGTGCTCAAAGCCCTGGCTGAGGGGCTGGTCGATGCGGGCGGCGCCTCGTTCGACTCGTTCGAGAAGGCGGTCAACGGCAAAGCCATCGACCCCACCAAGGTCAAAGTAATCGTCAAGAGCGCGGCGCTTCCCTACCCACCGCTGGGCATTCACCCCAAAGTGGATGGCGGCGTCAAGGCCAAGTTGCGCGAGGCATTCAACAACGTCGACAAACTGCCCGGCATCACCAAAGACCAGATTCGTGGCTACGGTGGAGGCAAGGTGGACGGCTACACCGCCAACGTCAGCGAAGAAGACATGACCAACGCCGGCAAGCTGTTTGAGATGGTCACCGATCAGGTCAAGCAGGACATCATGAAAAAGGCCAGCGCGCGCTAAACAGCGCCGCGCTACACAAGCACCTCTTGCACGACAGCCGACCCAGGCCTCTGGGTCTGGCCGCTGCATGAAAGAAAGGAAGCGACATGATCCGCTTTGAATCTCTCCAAAAAATCTGGCCTGATGGCACCCGAGCGATCAGCGACGTGTCGCTGGAAATCCCGCAGGGCCAGTTCTGTGTGATCCTCGGACCCTCGGGTGCGGGCAAATCCACCCTGCTGCGCGCGGTCAACGGACTCATGCGCCCGACCACGGGTCGGGTGTTGATCGACGGCGTCGAATTCAACACCGCCACGCAGCGCGCGTTGCGCCAGCGCGTGGCCATGATCCACCAGCACTTCAACCTGACCAACCGCATGAGCGTGGCGTCCAACGTGCTCTCAGGCTTGTTGCCGGTGGTGTCCACCGTGCGCGCCCTGTCCGGCTGGTTCAAACCCGAGCAGCGCCAGAAAGCATGCCAGTTGCTCGACCGAGTCGGCTTGTCTCCCACGCACCTTCAGCGCCGTGCGGGCGATTTGTCGGGCGGGCAACAGCAGCGGGTGGGCATTGCCCGCGCCTTCATGATGGACCCCGAAGTGGTGCTGGCCGACGAGCCGGTGGCCAGCCTCGATCCGAAGATCTCGCGCGACATCCTGAGCCTGATTCGCGACGCTGCGCGCGAGCGCAACGCCACCGTGCTGTGCAGCCTGCACCAGGTCGACTTGGCCCGAGAGTTTGGCGACCGCATTGTGGGTATGCGCGATGGTCGTGTTGTCTTCGACGGTACGCCGCAGGAGTTCACCGAAGAACGCGTGCAGGCGCTCTACCAGGGTGCCCGCTGGGAAGATGCACCTGCGGCCGAGAGCAATGGGACGCAATCGTTGGCCGGTCTGGCTGTGGCATGAGGGGCGAAGCGATGAACACCTCCACACGCCCCATACCCGTGCCTCCCCAAGGCACCGCACTGCACTGGCATCTGAGTGCTCCCTACAACGCCAAACACCTGCTGGTGCTGATAGCGGTCATGGTGCTGCTGCTCGTGACCGGACAACGCACCGAAATGGACCGCATGGTTGCCATGACCGCACAGGCCGTGGCCAAGACCGTGGGCCTGGCCGACGATTCTCAGGTCGCGCGCGGCCTGTCGCGCGTCGGCCAAGCCATGTGGCCACCGGCCATCGCAGAAACCGAAGAGGTGGGCCGGATTCAGGACTTGGATCGCCAGAAGCTGCCCCTGTTCTCGCGCATCGAGACCCAGGAGCGCGTCGAACAGAAGATGAATCTGGACACGCTGCAGATGGAGGCCACGACAGAATCCGTCGAAGTGCTGGTCAAGCCGGTCGGCTATGTCTGGACGGTGTTCGTCAAGATGATCGAGACCCTGGAGATCGCGCTCTGGGGCACGATCCTGTCGGTGCTGGTGTCCATTCCCTTGGCCTACTTCGCAGCCCGAAACTACAGCCCCAACCGCACCACCTACACCGCCGCCCGCGGAGCCATCAGCCTGCTGCGTTCAGCGCCGGAACTCATCGTGGCTTTGTTCCTAGTGCTGGCCTACGGCTTCGGCCCCATCGCTGGCGTGCTGGCACTGGGCCTGCACGCGGCCGGCTTCCTGGGCAAGTTCTACGCCGAAGACATCGAGAACGCAGACAAGAAGCCGCAGGAAGCGCTGGAAGCCATTGGCGCGGGCAAGCTCAAGACGCTGTGGTACGGCGTCATCCCTCAGGTCTTGCCCCAGTACATCGCCTACACCGCCTACATCCTGGACCGCAATCTCCGCATGGCCACCGTCATCGGTCTGGTCGGGGCGGGCGGAATCGGCCAGGAACTCAAGGGGCGGTTTGACATGTTCCAGTACGGCCATGTCATGACCATCCTGATCGCGATCTTCGTCTTTGTGTTCGTGCTGGACCAGTTGCAGGCGCGCATCCGCGCCCGGCTGATTTGACGCGACTGCTGACAACAAGGAACAACATGACAAACACTTCTGAAGCACCTGACCGCGCGCAGTGGTTGCGGCTGTGGTCGGCCTTGCCGGCCGCCGCGGTCAAGGCCCTGGCGGCCGATCTGGCGGGCCAACACCAGGTCGAAGACCTCGCGCTGCCGCAATCCGGTCTGGGTCTGCTGCCGCTGACCGACAGCGCACTGGGCGATACCTATTTCATCGGCGAGATCCCCCTGGCGCAGGCGCATGTGCGCGTCACGCCCAGCCAAGGGCCCTCCGTCGAAGGCGCGGCCATTCTCATGGACGATCGCGCCGGGGTGGCCCGCGCCATGGCCATTCTGGACGCGGTGCTGGCGGCCCGTTTGCCCGGTAGTGACGCGGCCCTGCAGCTGCTCACCCAGGGTGAAGCCGCCGTGGCGGAGCAAAGTCGTCAGCGCCGCGCCTTGCTCGCGGCCACGCGGGTGGACTTTGCCCTGCTGGGCACGAACGAGGAGGACGATGATGAATGAGACATTGATGGCGGCTGCACCGACAGAAGCAGCGTGGCGCATCTGGCAAGCGCCGCGCCAGCAAACGGCGTTTCGCCAGTTGATGACCGCGTTTTCCTATCCGGGCCGCGTGGTGCCACTGGCCGATGGCGCTGAATCGGCGCTCATGCTGGTGTTGGCCACCCTGGGGGACAGCGCCTGCGCGCTGGCCGATCCACAGCACGCGCTCACAGGAGACGATCTGCGCCGACTGGGCGTGCGCTCGGCCAGCGTCGAGGCGGCCGAGTTCGTGCTGACCGATGGCAACCGTTTGTTGGAAGCCACGCCGCGCCTGGGCTCGCTGGAAAACCCCGAACAGGGTGCGACCGTGGTGATGCGCGTCTCCCGTTTCGGTGAGGGTGCACAGCTGCGGCTCACCGGGCCGGGCATTCAACACGAGCAGGTGCTGCAGGTCGGCGGCATCGATCCGGGCTGGTGGAAGCAACGGGCCGAATGGAATGCCCACTTCCCGCTGGGCGTCGACCTGATTCTGGTGAGCGGGCGCGAGGTCGCGGTATTGCCCCGAACCACCCACATCAACTTCAAAGGAGCCCACTGATGGGATACGTTGCCATCAAGGGCGGTGGCCGAGCCATCGCTGGTGCCGAAGCCGCCGTCGAGGCCCTGCGCTGCGCCGAAGGGCCAGCGGGTACGCCGCTCACGCTGTCGGCCATCGAACAGCAGCTGCGGCTGCTGACCTCGCGCGTCGTGTCTGAAGGGGGCCTCTACCACCCACGCCTGGCCGCTCTGGCCATCAAACAGATGCAGGGCGACACACTGGAAGCGGCGTTCGCCCTGCGCGCCTACCGCTCCACCAAGCCACGCCTGATGGATGTGCCGGTGCAGGACACGAGCCGCATGCGCCTGATCCGCCGGATTTCGAGCGCTTTCAAGGACATCCCCGGCGGACAAATGCTGGGCCCGACCACCGACTACGCGTTGCGCCTGATGCGCCTGGATTTGGCCAAGGAATCGCCCGAGGACTTTCGCGCGGTATCGCGGCGGTTTCTGGACAGCGTGCCCGATACCGATCTGCCCGACACGTTCCCCAAAGTGGTCGATGCCTTGCGTGAAGAAGGCCTGCTGCCGGCGCTCACCCGCCGCTCCCGCGCGGCATTCGACATCACCCGCGACCCGTTGGTGTTCCCGGTACCGCGTTCGGCGGCCCTGGCCACCATGGCGCGCGCCGAAACTGGCTCGCTTCTGGCCATCGCCTACTCCAACATGCGCGGCTACGGCGACGTACACCCCACCATCGCCGAATTGCGGGTGGGCTATGTGCCGGTGATGTTGCCGCACCCGGTGACGGGCGAGCCCATCGAGGCCGGTGAAGTGCTGATGACCGAATGCGAGGTGGTGGCCATGTTTGAGGGCGATGCCACCGACGGCCCACCCACCTTCACCCTGGGCTATGGCGCCTGCTTCGGTCACAACGAAGTCAAGGCCATTGCCATGGCCATCCTTGATCGCGCCTTGCAAAAAGGCATGCGCGACGGGCCTTCCAATCCGTCGGAAGACCCCGAGTTCGTGCTGTTGCACGTCGATGGTGTTGATTCCATGGGCTTTGCCAGCCACTACAAGATGCCGCACTACGTGACCTTCCAGTCCGACATGGACCGCCTGCGCACCACGCAGGACAAGGCCACCGCACAACCGACCCCCGAAGGAGCGCCAACATGAACCCCGGCTACGATCTGCCGCAGGACGAAGCCGGCTACAGCTTTGGCTTCCTGGACGAATATGCCAAGCGCGAGGTGCGCCGCACCATCCTGAAGGCGATCAGCATCCCCGGCTACCAGACGCCCTATGCCTCACGTGAAATGCCCATGGGGCGCGGCTTTGGCACCGGTGGCCTGCAGGTGACGCTGTCTCTCATCGGCGAGGGCGACACCTTGAAGGTGATCGACCAGGGTGCGGACGACTCCGTCAACGCGGTGAACCTGCGCCACTTTGTGGAACTGACCTGCCCGGGCGTGGACACCACCGAGCGCACCGCCGAGGCCACACTGATCCAGTCGCGCCACCGGATTCCGGAAACGCCACTGACCGAGGCGCAGGTGCTGATCCTGCAAGTGCCGTACCCGGACCCGCTGGTGGTGGTGGAACCATCCGAAGCCCGGCGCAAGGTCATGCACGGCGAAGGGGACTATTCGAGGCTGCTGACCAAGCTCTACGAAGACATTGTGCAGTTTGACGAGATCACCATCTCTCACCGCTACCCCACGCGCATCAACGGGCACTATGTGATCGACCCCAGCCCGATCCCGCGCTACGACGTTCCGCAGTTGCACCAGAGCCCGGCGCTGATCCTTCTGGGTGCGGGGCGCGAGAAAAAAATCTATGCGGTGCCGCCCTACACCCGCGCTGACCCGCTGGCGTTCGACGACGTTCCCTTCCGCACCGAAGACTTCAGCGACGAACACGGCCAGCGCCGAGCCTGCGAACGGTGCGGCGCCACCGACAGCTTTCTAGACGAACTCATTGCCGACGACGGCGGCAAGCACTGGCATTGCTCGGACTCGGAATATTGCAACAGCCGTGTGGCCGGCCAGGCTGAACAGGCACAGGAGACCACGGCATGAAAAAAATTCTGGAAGTCCGTGGACTGACCAAGATCCACGGCCGTGGTTGCACGCTCTGCCTGGAGAGCACAGGCCCCGACATGGACACCAACATCTGCCCGCACTGTGGCTCGGTGGTGGCCTGCCACAACATCAGCCTGGACCTGCACGAGGGCGAGATCCTCGGCATCATGGGCGAGTCCGGCAGCGGCAAGTCCACCGTGGTCAAGACGCTTTTCTTCGACGATGCGCCCACCGCCGGGGAAGCCCTGTTTTTTGACAGCGAGCGCCAGTGGGACATGTTTGCGCTCAACGCCGCGCAGCAGCGCTGGCTGCGCAACCACCGCTTTGGCATGGTGTACCAGAACCCGCATCTGGGACTCAATTTCAACGTATCCGCTGGCGGCAACATTGCCGAGCGCCTGCTGATGAGCGACCTGGCCCACTACGGCGAAATCCGCGAACGGGCGCGCAGCTTGTTGGCGCGCACTGAGGTGTTAGCAGAACGCATGGACGAGTCGCCCAAGAAGTTCTCGGGCGGCATGCAGCAGCGCGTGCAGATCGCCAAGGCGCTGGCCACCCAGCCGCCACTGCTCTACCTCGACGAGGTCACCACCGGCCTCGACCTCTCGGTGCAGGCGCGCATCCTGGACCTGATTCTGGAAATCCAGCAGGAACTGGGCACCGCCATGATCGTGGTCACCCACGACCTGGGTGTCATCCGCCTGTTGACCGGCCGCACCATCGTCATGAAATACGGCCGCGTCATCGAGACCGGCCTGACCGACCAGATTCTGGAAGACCCCCAGCACGCGTACACCCAGCGGCTGGTGGCCTCGGCGCTGTAAGGAGATCACATGCAAGAAGCCATCCTCAAAATCGACGGTCTCTCCAAACAGTTCCAGCTGCACGACCAGAACAAACTGATCCCGTCGTGTGCACAGGTTCAACTGGAGGTGTTTGCCGGCGAGCTGACCGCGTTGATCGGTCCGACCGGCGCCGGCAAGTCCTCGGTGCTCAAGGCGATCTACCGCACCTACCTGCCCAGCAGTGGGCGCATCCTGTACCGGGACGCCAACGGCGCCATCACCGATCTGGCCCAGGCCAGCGAACACCGCATGCTGGAACTGCG
The DNA here is from genome assembly GCA_002842215.1 of Betaproteobacteria bacterium HGW-Betaproteobacteria-9. Taxonomy (GTDB): domain Bacteria; phylum Pseudomonadota; class Gammaproteobacteria; order Burkholderiales; family Burkholderiaceae_C; genus Hydrogenophaga. The sequence continues at coordinate 10,732 of PHCC01000013.1, forward strand.
CAAGCAGGACCTGGGTTTCGTCACCCAGTTCCTGCACTGCCTGCCGCGCAAGTCGGCGGTCGAGGTGGTGGCCGAGCCGCTGGTACAGCGGGGTACTCCGCGCGAAACCGCCGCCGAGCGCGCGCGCGAACTGCTGGCCCTGCTCAACGTGCCGGAACGCCTGTGGGCGGTGCCACCCGCCACCTTCTCGGGTGGCGAGAAACAGCGCGTCAACCTGGCGCGCGGGCTGATCGCCCGGCCCCGCTTGCTGTTACTCGACGAACCCACTGCCAGCCTGGACCCGGCCACCACCGACCGCGTGGTGGACCTGTTGAAGTCCATCAAGGCCGAAGGCGTGGCCATGCTGGCCATCTTCCACGACCCCGAACTTGTCCGACGCCTGGCCGACCGCGTCGTAACCCTCACGCCCCCGTTGTCTGCCGCGGCATTGCTGGAGACCTGTGCCTCATGAAATCCATTCTGCTGACCCACGCCCGCGTGGTGTTTCCCACCAAAGTCCGTGAGAACGTAGCGATCCTGATCGAAGGCGACACCATCACGGCCATCGACCCTGCCACCAGCGCGGGCGCCACCGAAATCGACCTTCGCGGTCGCACCCTGATGCCGGGTCTGATCGACCTGCACTGCGACGCGATGGAGAAAGAGGTGGAGCCGCGGCCCGGCGTGCACTTCCCGCTGGAGTTCGCCTGTGCCCAGGCCGACAAGCGCAATGCGGCGGCCGGCATCACCACGGTGTTCCATGCCCTGTCCTTTGCCAATCACGAGCTGGGCGTGCGCAACAACGCCTTTGCCGCCGAGATCGCCCGCGCCATTGGCGATTGGCAGGCCCACGCGCTGATCGACAACCGGGTACATGTGCGTTACGAAGTGACAGACGAGACCGCGCCGCCGGTGCTGTCGGCGCTGCTGCAGGACGGGCATGCGCACCTCATGTCTTTCATGGACCACAGCCCGGGCCAGGGCCAGTTCCGCGATGTCGAGGCCTACCGTGCCTACCTGGCCAAGACCTACAAGACCGATGAGGCCCAGATCGACAACATCCTGGCGCGCAAAGCCGGGGCCGCACAGGGCGCCATGCAGCGCATGGAGCAACTCGCGCAACTGGCCCGCGAATGCGGCGTGTCCATTGCAAGCCACGACGACGACAGCCCGCAGAAGGTGGCGACCGTCAAGGCACTGGGCGCAGTGGTGTCGGAGTTTCCGGTGAACCTGGAGACGGCGCAGGCCGCCCGTGCGCAAGGCCTGGCCACCTTGTTCGGTGCACCCAACATCCTGCGTGGCAAGTCCCAGTCGGGCAACATGCGCGCTCTCGACGCGGTATTGGCCGGCGTCGCCGACTGTTTGTGCGGTGACTACTCGCCGGCCGCACTGCTGCCTTCGGTCATGCGATTGCCCGATCTGGCCGGCATCTCCCTGGCTGAGGCCGTGGCCCTGGTCACGTGCAACCCGGCCCGGGCAGCGGGCTTACACGACCGGGGCGAGATCGCCGTGGGCAAGCGCGCGGACCTGATTGCGGTCAGGACCCTGGGCGGTCTGCCGCAGGCCGAGCGGGTCTGGTCCGGCGGCAAAGCTTCGCTGGTCGCGCATTTCGACCACGCTGGGTGAGGCCGAGATGACCGCACGTCTCATCTACGTCGTCGGCGCCTCGGGCAGCGGCAAGGACACGCTCATGGGCCATGCCCGCCAGAAGCTGGCGAGCGATCCCAGGGTGTGTTTTGCCCATCGTTACATCACCCGCCCCGCTGCGGCGGGCGGGGAAAACCATGTGGCCTTGACCACGGAGGAATTCACCGCCCGCCAGAACGGCAAGCTCTTTGCCATGCACTGGTCCAGCCACGGCCTGCAGTACGGGATCGGCATCGAGATCAACCAGTGGCTGGGCAAAGGCATCACGGTGGTGATCAACGGCTCGCGGGACTACCTGGACGAGGCCCGTCAACGCTACCCGGAGTTGCTGCCGATAACGATCGATGTGGCGACCGAGGTGCTGCGCGATCGGCTGCTGGCCCGTGGCCGCGAAGATGCTGAGTCCATTGAGCAGCGTCTGCGCCGCCATGAAAAGTTGCGACTGCAGCCCTTGCCCGGTGTGCTCATCGAGAACAACGGACCCATCGAGGTGGCCGGCGAAGCGCTGGTCCGCCTGATCGCGGAACACACCCAAGGAGCCTCGGCATGCGTGTGACCTTTCTGGGTACGGGCGCTGCGGGTGGTGTGCCACTCTACGGCTGTACCTGCCTGGCCTGTGAGCGCGCAAGGACCGAGCTGCAATTCGTGCGCCGTCCTTGCAGCGCCCTGATCGAATCCGAAGGCACCCGGGTGCTGATCGATGCCGGGCTAATGGACCTGCACGAGCGGTTTCCACCCGGAAGCCTGGACGCGATTGTGCTCACGCACTACCACCCCGACCACGTTCAGGGACTCTTTCATCTGCGTTGGGGTACAGGCCAGCTCATACGCGTCTACGGCCCCCCGGACAGCGAAGGCTGCGCCGATTTGTTCAAACATCCTGGTGTGCTGGCATTCGCGACGGTGCACAAGTTCGAGGCGTTCAATATCGGGGAGCTGCGCCTGACGCCCCTGCCGCTGGTGCATTCCAAACCCACGCTGGGCTATGCCGTCGAGGGCACCCAAGGCCAGCGCTTCGCCTACCTCACCGACACCCTGGGATTGCCGCCGAAGTCGGCCGAGTTCCTGCGGAACTGGGGCGACTTTGACATGGCCATCGACTGCTCCTACCCACCGCACCCGGCCCCGAAAAACCACAACGACTGGGACGCAGCACACCGTTGTGCCATTGAATCTGGCGCCCGCACAACCTGGCTCACACATATGGGTCATTCGCTGGACGCCTGGATGATGCAAGAGAAGCCGAGCGCTGCCAGTCACATCCGGGTGGCTCGGGACGGCAACACCGCCGACATACCGCCCAACACGCGATGAACGCGCCGCTGGCATTGGCGCTATCGGTGGCCATGCATGTCACCTGGAACCTGATGGCACGGCATCTGCCCAGGGCATCGAACCCGCTGTGGTGGGTGTTGCTGGCCCATCTGGCGCTGTTTGCGCCTTGGGGGTTCTGGGAGCTGTCGACCACCGTCGTTTGGTCGACGGAAACGACGCTGCTGCTGGCCGTATCGGCCGCCGCGAATGTGGTGTATTTCGCCGGTCTGGCCAGGGCCTACGAGCATGCACCGGTCGCGCTTGTCTACCCCCTGGTGCGCAGCTCACCTCTTTTCATCGCGATCTGGGGCACGCTGTTCTTCGGTCAAAGTCTCCCGCCCATGGCCTGGCTGGGCATTGGCATCAGCGTGTTCGGCTTGCTCGTCATGGCATCGAGCGCTCAACGGGGATCGGATAGACAAGCCTTCCGCTGGGCCATGCTGGCCATGTTGGCAACCAGCGTTTATTCTCTGAGTGACAAGGCCGCCACCGAACACATTCCAACTTTCATGGGACTCGTGGGCTTTCTGTCCGTTGGCTACTTGGCTTCTTGGATCAGCATGACCTTGCGTATGCACCGGCACACCCGAAGTTGGGTGCCAGCACAGCGCGTTGATCTCGCCTCGCTGGCAGTTGGCGGAACCTGTATCGGTCTCGCGTACGCCTTGGTGATCCACGCCATGCGCCAGTTGCCCGCGGCGGAGGTCGTCTCGTACACAAACGCCGGCATTGTGCTCGCTGCAGTTCTCTCCATTTTCTTGTTCAATGACAAAGCAGGATGGCAAAAGAGAATCATGGGAGTGGTGATCATCACGATTGGCTTGGGGGTGCTTGCCATGAGGTGAGCAGCACAATACCAGTCATCGTCACGCAGGCGTTCCAACCCGGCTCGCGACCTGCCGGTGAAGAAAAAGCGACTTCCGATATGTCCCAAATTTCCCGATACGTCGAGGCCGTTGAGCGCGACAACACGCGTCGAAGCTATGCCGCAGCCATTCGCCATTTCGAGGTGGAGTGGAAAGGCTTGCTGCCAACGACCGCTGATACAACCTCCCGTTACCTGGCTGACCACGCGGACACGCTGGCGATCAGCGGCCTCCGTCAGCGGCTCGCCGCGCTCTTGCGCTGGCACATCGACCATGGTTTTGCAGACCCGACCAAGGCACCCTTGGTGCGCCAGGCCCTCAAAGGCATTCGCTGCATTCACACGGTTGCAGAAAAATGCGCACGCCCCCTTGAAATCGATGTCGTCCAGCAGATCGATCAACGGCTGGAGGTGGCCATCGGCAACGCAGACCGCAGCGCTGACCGCATGGCGCTGCTTCGCCACGCCCGCAACCACAGTTTGCTGTTGTTGGGCTTCTGTCGGGGATTCCAAACCGACGAGTTGGTCAACCTGCGTGTGGAGAACGTGGAAGTCTCGCCCGCCGAAGGGATGTCGTGCTACCTGAGCCGCAGCAGGGGCGACAGGCAGATGCTGGGCCACGTCTAAAAAAGTCCAACGCTGACCCGACTGTGCTCGGTGACGGCTTTCAATGCCTGGGTGCGCTTGATCAGGCTTCATCAGGCCTGAACCCGACGGCGTTCTGTTGCCCCGTGAATCGCATTCGACCAGGGCCACGAAGCCTTCCGAGAACGTCCGCTCGTGCTCGGGACACAGTCCCCAGCAAGTCGTGGAGCGATGCTTCATGCTCGCGCGCAGGCGACAGTCCAGCAGAATGCTGCCAGTGTCAAAAGCAGTGCCACACACCAGAAAAAGCTGCTGTTCCAGCGAAACATGTGATTTGTCGTCCATGACCAACTCCGGTGATCGGGCGGGATTGCCCGAGGCCGGAACCGGCGCGCCGCTGCGCAGCGGTCACAGGTTCAAAGAAGGCCGAGAGGTCGTCAGCGCCCACAGGGCGCGCAGACCTTGACGGCGAGAGCGGTGTACAAGGATGAAGGGTTCAGCAAGCCAGCCCCACCACAAACGAAGGCGTGAAACAGGCAAGCGCAGCGCGCGGACCGGGGTCCCACCGACGTCCGAAGGCGTCAGCAATTGCAGCCGAATGGCCGCGACCGGGGACGGAGCTTGGGGACCAGCCCGCGAAACCAGAGGGCGGGCCTGCTGTCCTCAACGAAGCAACAAGGTAGGCACTTTCGAAGCCCGCAGCAGCTCGGTGGTCTTGCTGCCAGCGAACAGCTTGCGCAGCGGCGAGTGGGTGTAGGCGCCCATGATCAGCAGGTCGATGCCTTTGTTCTGGATGGCGTGGCCAATCACGGTTTCCGGGTCGCCCGGCTCGATGTTTGCCACCACGCCAAAGCCGGCCTGTTCCAGCGTCTGGCGCGCCCATTCGATCTGCTTGGGACCATCGCTCTGCGGCCTGCCCGACATCAGCACATGCACCGGCAACCCTTTGAACAGCGGGCTGCTCGCCACCATCTCCACGCCCTTGCGCGTGATGGCGCTGCCGTCGAACGCGATCAGCACGCGCTCGGGCGCCTTGAAAGTGTCGGTTACGGTGAGGATGGGGCACTGAAGCGAACGCACCGTCCACTCCACATGGCGCCCTAGGTCGCGTTGTGTGGTGTCGGCGGACGCACCTCGCCGGCCCAGCACGAACAGGCGCACGCCGTCTTGTTGCTCGCTCAGTGTTTCGGCCAGATCGCCGTGGCGCTGGCGCGTATCCACCGGGCTGGCGCCGACGACCAACGCGCGTTCGCGCAGGCCCTGCAGAAAGCTGCGCGCCTGTTCGCGCTCGGAGCGGGTGCGGGCGGCGTCTTCTTCGCTCAGGTTTTTCAGCAGCGCTTCCTGCGCATTGGCGCCGATGGCGCCGCTGTGGTCCTGGCTGCCCTGCAGCGCGGGGTGGCGGTCGATCACGTGCAGAAACTCCAGCGGCGCACTCATGCGCGCCGCCGCCCAGGCTGCGTAGTCAGCCACGTGCTGTGCGTAGGGCGAGAGGTCCACGCAGGCCAGCACCTTGTTGTCTTGTTGTGTCATGGTCGTGCTCCTGTTCAATGGCCCATCAGCATGTCGTCAGCGCCGTCTTTGTCATGCACGGCGAACTTGTCCACCATGGTGGTGCTGGCTTCGTTGAGGCCGATCACATCCACCTCGGTGCCTTCACGGCGGAACTTCAGAACCACTTTATCGAGCGCGCTCACGGCGGTGATGTCCCAGAAGTGCGCGCGGCTCACGTCGATGCGCACCGTGTCCACCACCTCCTTGAAGTCAAACGCATTCGCAAAACGCTCGGCGCTGGCGAAGAACACCTGGCCGGTCACGGTGTAGGTGCGGCTGCGGCCCTCGTTGTCCGACATCGAACGCACGCGCAGGATCTGCCCGACCTTGTGTGCAAAGAAGAAGCCCGAGAGCAGCACACCGGTGAGCACGCCCTTGGCCAGGTCGTGCGTGGCCACGGTCACCACCACGGTGGCGATCATCACCGCGCTGGAACTCTTGGGGTGCTCGCGCAGGTTCTTAATGGAACGCCAGTTGAAGGTGCCGATGGACACCATGATCATCACGGCCACCAGCGCGGCCATGGGGATCTGCTTCACCCACTCGCCGAGGAACACCACCATCAGCAGCAGGAACACACCGGCGAGCAAGCTGGACAGACGCCCGCGCCCGCCCGACTTGATGTTGATCACGCTCTGGCCGATCATGGCGCAGCCCGCCATGCCGCCGATGAACCCGGTGGCGATGTTGGCCACGCCCTGGCCCACGCATTCGCGGTTCTTGTCGCTCTTGGTGTCGGTCAGGTCGTCGACGATGGTGGCGGTCATCAGTGATTCGAGCAGGCCCACGACCATCAGCGTGAGCGAGTAAGGGAAGATGATTTTCAGCGTCTCGACTGTGAGCGGAATGTCCGGGATCAGGAAGATCGGCAGGCTGTCGGGCAGCTCGCCCATGTCCCCCACGGTGCGGATATCCATGCCCAAGTAAATGTAGACAGCGGTGAGCACCACGATGGTCACCAGCGGCGAAGGCACGGCCTTGGTGAGGTAGGGCAGACCGTAAATGATGCCCAGGCCAGCGGCCGTCATGGCGTACACATGCCAGGTCACATTGGTGAGTTCTGGCAACTGCGCCATGAAGATCAGGATGGCCAGCGCGTTCACGAAGCCCGTGACCACCGAGCGCGAGACGAAGCGCATCAGCGCGCCCAGCCGCACCCAGCCCGCAATGATCTGCAGCACGCCGGTGAGCACGGTGGCGGCCAGCAGGTATTGCAGGCCGTGGTCTTTCACCAGCGTGACGATCAAGAGGGCCATGGCGCCGGTGGCGGCCGAAATCATGCCGGGGCGCCCGCCTGTGAACGCAATGATCACGGCGATGGAAAACGAGGCGTACAGACCCACCTTGGGGTCCACGCCCGCAATGATGGAAAAGGCGATGGCCTCGGGAATGAGGGCCAGCGCGACCACCAGGCCGGCGAGCACATCGTTGCGGACGTTGGAAAACCAGTCCTGTTTAATTTTTTGAAATGACATGGGGAATGCCCGCCACGGAAGGTGCGGGACGAATTCGACGACAAGAGGGGGCCACCAAAACAAGGTGGAAAAAATTTCAAACGCCGGGCTAGGCGCCCGGCAGCGGTCAAGGCGGTTTGACCGAACAGAAATGCCCGCGAGGCAGGCTGGCGCCGCGATAGCTTAGCGGCGCAAGAGAGGTGCAGTCGACATGATGCATCGCAGCATTATAAATGCCGACCTCAGCAAGCGGCCGTGAACCGCAAATCTTGAATGGGACTGACTGCAGCCTACCCTTGCCGGCGTAACGTTCGGCCCATCACGCATGACTGTTCACTTTCATCAGCTTCACCACGCCATAGATCCCCAACAACATTGCTCCAAAGCTGGCAAGTGCCTGCAATGACAGCGTCGGCATCAGCACCAGCAACACGGTGTCGTTGCCTCCCGGCACCAGGGCGCCACCGATGCCCATGAGTCCGCCGCCCAGCATGTTGCGCCAACTGAACATGGACTGCTTGATCCGCCATTCGAACTGGCCACGGTGCACCGACGACACCACCATGCCCGCGAACAGGCAGCCGACCAGCGCCAGGCGATGCCCTCCTGGCAGGTTCGTTCCGGTCACCCATGAAACACCCAGCTCACGCAGAAAATTGGTGTAAGTCCAGGCCCCCTCCAAAAGGAACAGCAGGCCGCTGCAAAGTCCCAGCACCATCGCGGCCAGTGAGAGGCGATACCTGGGCGCTAGGAGCCACTGACCCGGGCGCTGTTGGCGGTCTCTGCAGCGCCAGAGCACCGCGAGCTGCCACACCGCCCACACCAGCAAGATCAACATGAGCACAGTCCGGATGCCCGGACCTATGGCATTCCACCAGAGGGCTTCGACATGCGGCCAGGGCACCGTGCCGAGCGATTGCAGCCACGTCACCACAAGGCTCCCCACCACAAAGAACACCAGCGTGGTGAACAACCGGGTTTCGCCGTCCGCCAGCCGCTGCAAGGTGGACAAGGAACAGCCTCCGTTCACCGCCGCGCCCATGCCGAACAGCAACCCGCCGACCACGCTGAACAACAAGGAGCTGGCAAGCACGGGGCGTCCGGCTATCGGCACGCCAGCCCATGCGAACAGTCCCGTGGCCAGGCTGGCCCAGAGCGACGCGTAGAAAAAACTGACCAGCAAGCCGGACTTGCGTTGTTCCATCCATTGCATCACCGCACGCACCGTGCACAAGCTGGCGCGGTGGGCAGCGAAGCCAATGAAGAAGACCAGGACAAAACTCAGCCACATGGCGCTTGGTCGTTGCGCATCAGCTTCGACTTACATCGACCGCTGTAACGATTCGGCCACGTTGGACGACCAAGCCATACCAAGGACGGCGTGTGTGCATTCGGCCGCGCGCAGGTCACTGGCTTTTTGTCACCTCACTGGAGAACCACCATGTCGTCACTCTCATCCCGCCTGTCCCTGAGCCTGGCCGCGGCCGTCGTCACCACCGCCGCCCTGGGCGGCTGCGCCATGGCCTGCCGCGCCTGCGGCGGCGCCAAATGCGGCACGGCCAAGACCATGTCGAAATGCAGCGCCTGCAAGGCCAAGTGCGGCGCCTGCGCACCGAAGAAGTAAACGCCCCATCTGGCTCACGCGTTCCCGGAGCAGCGCCCTGCTCCGGGTTCGCGGCATCGACCCGCTTCCATGCCCGCATCTGCTTCGCTGCGCCGACACTGGCGCTCAGCTTCATTGACCGAACTGGGCACCGCCCTGCACCACGGTCAGTCCAGCGTAGAGGCCTTCGCCAACGCGACGGAAACCTCCGGCTCCCTGCTGCAGAGCTGGGTGCAAGGCGCCGAAGTGGTGGAGTACGAGCACTACCCACCGGCCGACATCATTGACCTGCGCAGTGGGACCCAGTTCTATTACCACGCGCACCGCACTCATGGCGACGAACACGGGCACTTGCACGTTTTTTGGCACGCCACCACCACCGGCGGCCGCAGCCGGCCCACGCAAGGCAGCAAGGTCTGGAAGCGCCACGCGCCGACCCACATGCTGGCCATCGCGCTCGATGCCCGGGGCCTGCCTGTCAAGCTCTTCACCACCAACCAGTGGGTCACTGAGGGCCACTGGTTCGATGCCGCGCTCACCCTGGCCTGCTTAGACCGTTGCCGGCCCGGTCCCGTACCTGGGCATGAAAACGCCTGTGCCTGGCTGGGCCACTTTCTAGCGATGTACCGCCCCCTGATCGCCGACCTGCTGCAGCGCCGGGACGCCCGCCTCGCGAACCATGGCGCACTGGCGGATGCGTTGAACAACCGCCGCCTCGAAGTACTCAGCCAGTCCCGCTTGGACTGGGCCGCCGATCTCGATGCCTTGCAGACAGAAGCGACCCGGCGCGGGCTCTGATCAACCGCAGCGTCTCAGCGGGCTTCGACCGTGAACTGGTGGCTGTTGCCCTTGAGCAGCTCGACCGTGGGCCGGTAGAGGCCCGGCAGGCTGCCGGCACGGAACTGGATCGCGAGCAGACCAGGGTTGGGTTTGCCGCCCCCGGCCGCAGGAGGAAATCGGTCGCTGCGTAACACCTGTCCTGAGAGCACTGGGTTGCCGTCGGCACCCAACGGGCTGCTGGCCGCCTGGCCGGTGGCGCCCTTCGGGGCTGCGCCGATGATGCCGCCCACCACCGTGTCCACCGCCAGGTCCAGGCGCTTGTCGCCATTGCTGTCCTGCACCAGCAGGCCGCCGGTGTAGCGCGGGAAGCGGGTGATGTCGCGCGGCGCAACGCCCACTCCGTTCAGTGGAGCGCCATTGGAACCCCAGAGCAGCAAGCCCAGGTGCATGGGTGCGACCTGACCCGTCGCCACCGTCTGGAAGTCGGTGTTCGCCCCCGGCGGCACGTGGAAGTTGGTCGGTGCCAGCCGGGCTTCCAGCATCTCCTCCTGCACCCGCATGCCGCCTTGCCACACCGCCAGCACCTGGCCTCCGGCGGATCGGCGTGTCACCGTCACCGGGTAGCCGCCGGTCGCGGGGTTGGTGAAGCTGCGGCCGCGCAGGTGGATGATTTTGATGCCCGGCGCATTGCCGCCGTCGGGCGCGATGTCCTTGATCGCGGTGACGGTGAGGGCATGCTCTTTTTCGACATAGTCGACACGGTACTGCCCGGCCAGCGGCACGGCGCCCTGCGGCCAGCCCTTGGTCAGCACCAGGTTGGTGTCGCGGTCGGAGACGATGGGCACCGAGGCATTGCGCTTGAACGCCGGAGACAGCGCCAGTTGCAACGACTCGCCCGCCTTCATCGCCAGGCCTGGCGTCGCCGGGTTGGCGTCGGGCACCAGCACGAAAACGTAGTCGGTCGCTTCGCCAGCCACATGCCCGTCATAAGACACCGGGGCCGGCGCAGTGACCAACGGCAGAGGCTTCTGATATTCGACGGTACCGCACGCGGCCAGCAGCAGCGCTGAGGCGCCGATCAGCGGAAGGGTTTTGAACTTGGCATGCATGGGAATGTCTCCTTGATAGGGATGGCTCACGTAAGAACCGGGTGGTGATGCGGTGTCAGATACCCACTGTGAGGTTGACCCAGGCGTCGGGCATCCATTGGACGAACCAAGCTTCGAGGCGTTTGTCCCACCCCACCAGGATGGCCACACCCAGTAGGCCAAGCAGGACGGCGAAGGCGTGGCGCACGCGCTCGATGCGCGCCATCACCCAGTCGCGCACACGGTTGAAGCCGCTGCGCGAGGCGTAAGCCACGGCCACCAGGGGAATGGCCGCCCCCAGGCCAAAAACACCCAGGATCAGCCCGCCCCGTGCCAAGCCACCTTCACTCGCCACCAGCGTGAGCGCCGAGCCGAGCAAGGGACCCGAGCAGGGGCTCCAGACCAGGCCCAGCACGCCACCGAGCAGAAAAGCGCCGGTGAGCGAACCGCCTTGAATCCCCGACGAAGCGGTGTTGGCCGAATTGGCCAGCGGCAACATCCAGCGCGTGAAACGCTCGCCCAACGCTGGCACCAGCATCACAACCGCAAAGGCAATCAGCATGGCCGCGCCTGCGATGCGCACGGTGTCGCCGTCGATCCCCAGCGCCGGCCCGAGCGCACCGAGCACCATGCCGATACCGGCAAACGAGAACACCATGCCCAGGCCCATGGCCACCGGCCCCAGCCGATTGCCCTGCAGCGCACCGCCGACCACCAGGGGGAGCATGGGAAAGACGCAGGGCGACAGCGTCGTCAGGCCGCCTGCGGCCAGGCTGAAAGCCAGTTGGGGAAGCGATACCAGGACAGACATGCGGTCGTCCCGCTCAGAGTGCGGACTTGAACGCGGTGCGGATGGCTGCGGGGTCGGTGTCACCCACCAGGCGCGCCCACTCCTGCTGCCCGCGCAGCACCACAAAGGTGGACTGCGCACGCACATTGAAGCGCTTCTTGAGTTCCTTCTCGGTGTCGTAGTTGACGACCATCACCGTCAGGTCCAGACCTGGCTCGCTCTTGAGGGACTGCAGGACTTTTTCCTGAGCGCGGCAGGTCGGGCACCAGTCGGCATGGAAATGCAGCGCGACCGGTTGATCGCTGGCTTGGGCCTGCGCCAGCAGCGCGGCGGTAAAGGGTTTGATCTCCAACGCGTGCGAAGCGGCACTGGCGAGCAACAGAACAGAAGCAAAAAAGACGCGGCGCAGAACCATGATGACTCCTTGATTGGTAACCGGGGTGATGTGTTGAGTCGCGCGAAAGTGGGCTTCTCTTACAGGCACTCGTGACACATCAACCGCGTTGCCTGCTGGCAGCCGCAGGGTCCAGGTGAACCCGGTGCACGCAAACGCCTTCCAGCGGATCGTGTGGGGTCTCCCAAGGCTTCTCCGCCAACGCCTGCCGCCCCAGCTTCAGCCCGGCGTCTGAACGCAGGTGCACGCCACGGGCTGTGAAGTCGATGTCCTTGGTCTGGTCTTCGCCCGGCAAATGCGGTGCCATCAGGCTGACGACGTGCATCACGGTGTTGCAACCCCAGGCACCCAGCTCGCGGGCATGGGCGCTGTCGGGCACCTGTCGGGCCAGGTCGCGGATGATGTGGCGCAGCCGGTGCAACTGCCGCTGGCGTTCGATGTGCGATTCGGCCCGACTGGCGAACTGGATGTCCTTCAGGCGGCCCTGCACGTCCCAGAGGCTTTTTGGTTCGTCGCCGTGCGGCTCCCACAGGCGGCAGGCAAAGATCAGCGAGTCGCAGCGCGGCTTGTCGTCCAGCACCACCTCGATCGGCGTGTTCGAGTACAGACCGCCATCCCAGTACGGATCACCGTCGATGCGCACCGCGCCAAAGGCCGGCGCCAACGCACCCGAGGCCATGATGTGATCGACATTGAGGCGCTCGCGCCGGCTGTCGAAATACCGCATTTGCCCGGTGCGCGCATTGACAGCGCCCACGGTTATGCGCATGGGTGATCGCGCGAGGACGTCGAAGTCCACCAGTTCGGCCAGTGTGTCTCGCAGTGGCTGCGTGTCGTAGTACGCAGCCTTCTCGATGCCAAGCGGCTGCCGAGAATTGAACCAGGCGGGCAGATTGGGTTTGAAGAAATCGGGGATGCCCTGCCCCACCACGCCCAGGTTGTGTTGCCATTGCGTCAACCCGGCCAGCGAGGGCCACAGCGCAAAGACACTGTGGCTGGCCTGCCGGGACTGCATGCGTTCCCAGAAAGCGCGCAGCCGCGCCAGCCGGTGCTGCGGATGGTTGCCGGCAATCAGCGCCGCGTTAATCGCACCGATGGACGTGCCGATCACCCAGTCTGGCTCCTTGCCACCTTCATGCAGGGCCTGGTAGACACCGAGATGAAACGCCCCCACAGCGCCACCGCCCTGCATGACCATCACGGTCTGCTGAGGTGGGCAAATGGTGTTTGAAGCTTTGGCCGCGCGAGCGGGTGCAGCGGATGAGGTTCGTGTGCGGGTAGCCATGTGAAATCACCTTTCAATCGTGGGGTTTCAGGTAGTCATGCAGCACCCGCCCATAGGGCAAAGTGAGGTCGGCGATGAAGTGCAGACCGCCCACCATTTCGCGTACAGGCAAATCGGCCACTGGCGCATTCACATGGGGAATCAGGTGCAAGCGCGCCGGGCCCGACCAGGCGCCCTGGACCTGGATGTCTGTCAGGTTGTAGGCCACCAGCTGGGCAATCGCGACCTGACCGTCCACATGCGGAATGAGCTTGAGGTTGACCTGGGTCTTCTCCATCTTGTGCAAGATCGCCTCGGAACTGCAGGCTTTTTTCCCGCCCACGTCGTACAGAAGATGCTGGTGCTTGTAGCCCATGGTGCCCACGGCCACCTGTACCCCGGCGTATTCCAGCGTGCCGGTGAGCGTGTCGTGTGCAACGCCCAGCTTGGGCAGCGCGTGCTTCTTGGGAAAGCCCCAAATTTCACGCCCACCCGCAATGGGTGGCTCATCGTCCAGGTACATCTGAGCCGTGAAGTTCACAGGTTCGCCGCGATAGAGCGCCGGAATGACGATCCCCGATTCGGTGTAATCACCAAATCCAGCCGAGTCGGGCATGCGGATGAACTCGAACAGCACCGTATCCGAACCGTCCGGCTCCAGCGGCTCGGGCAGCGCAGCACGGATGGCCTGCGGGTCGCTTTTGTAGGTGATGATCAGGTATTCGCGGTCCACGAAACGGTAGGGACCCTTGGGGTATGAGGGCGATGCCATCGGCATCGACGGCAGAAGCAGAATGTCTTGGGCGTTCATGCGTGGATCTCTTTGAGGCGCCACTCACTGCGCCGTCCAGCCACCGTCGATGGGCATCACCGCTCCGGTGATGCTGGCGCCGGCCTCGGAACACAGGAAGGCCGCAAACGCCGCCACCTGCTCGATGGTGACGAACTGCTTGGTGGGCTGCGCGTGCAGCAGCACATCGTCGATCACCTGCTGCTCGGTCAATCCGCGTGCCTTGGCCGTATCGGGAATCTGCTTCTCCACCAACGGTGTCCACACATAACCCGGGCACAGCGCGTTGGCGGTGATGCCCTGGGTGGCCACTTCCAGCGCCACCGATTTGGTGAACCCTGCGATGCCGTGTTTGGCTGCGACGTAAGCGGACTTGAAAGGCGAGGCCACGAGTGCGTGCGCGGAGGCCACGTTGAGCACCCGACCCCAGCCCTTGGCCTTCATACCGGGCAAGGCCAGCCGTGTCGTGTGGAATGCAGCCGACAGGTTGATCGCGATGATCGCGTTCCACTTGTCCACCGGAAACTCATCCACTGGCGCTACATACTGAATGCCTGCGTTGTTCACTAGGATGTCGATGGCGCCGCAGGCTCCAATGGCTTCTTCCATCATGGCCTGGGTGGCCGCTGGATCGGACAGGTCAGCGCCGCTGTAGCGCACGTTCACGCCGTGCAGCTTCGACAGCTCGGTGCGCAGTTGCTCGATGGCCGTTGCCTCGCCGAAGCCGTTGAGCACCACATCGTGGCCGGCTGCAGCCAGTGCGGTGGCGATGCCCAGGCCGATGCCGCTGGTGGAGCCTGTGATGAGTGCGGTCTTCTTTCCGTGGTGGATGGATGGGAGGGCCATGTGAGCTTTCTGCTTGAAACGAACGCAAGCCACATGGCTTGTGTGCTTCAGTCGTTGCCGTGTCTTGCATCCTTACACCCAGCGCGCTGTAACGACCTCTTTCCTATGCAGTGTGGAGTGCTTCGGTTAGCCTGTGACGATCAAAGTAAACCGATGAGCCCGCCGCATGAAAACCGAACGCTTCGAATTCACAGGCCACGACGGCTCGCTGTTGGCCGCTCGACTGGACCTGCCCGAAGGCCCGGTGCGCGCCAGCGCGATCCTGGCGCACTGCTTCACCTGCTCGAAAGACATCCCGGCGGCGCGGCGCATCGCAGGTCGTCTGGCGGCGCGTGGCATCGCGGTGCTGCGCTTTGACTTCACCGGCCTGGGCCACTCGGGCGGAGAGTTCGCCAACACCAACTTCAGCTCCAATGTGGAAGACCTGCACGCCGCCGTACGCGCGCTGGCGCAGCGCAGCATGTCGCCGCAATTGCTGATTGGCCACTCGCTGGGCGGGGCCGCCGTGCTGAAGGCTGCGCCCGATGTAGAAGGCCTGCGTGCCGTGGTCACCGTGGGAGCGCCCGCCGACCCTTCGCATGTGACCCACCACATGGCCGAACAGATTGAAATCATCCGGCGCGAAGGCAGTGCCACCGTGCATCTCGCGGGACGCCCGTTCGAGTTTCGGCAGCAATTTCTGGACGACATCAGCAGCCAGTCACTTGAATCGGCGCTGGGCCGTCTGCGTGTGGCGCTGCTGGTGATGCACGCACCCAATGATCTGACCGTTGGCATCGAACACGCGGCCCGGATCTTCATGGCCGCGAAGCACCCGAAAAGTTTTGTGTCGCTCGACAAGGCCGACCACCTTGTGAGCCGCGAAGAAGATGCCGAGTACGCAGCCGAGGTCATTGCCAGCTGGTCCGCGCGCTACCTCGATCCGGCACCCGCCGCTTCTTTCCCCGAGGCACCGGAAGGTGTGGTTCGCGTGGCCGAAGCACAAGTGGGCGGCTTCAAGCAAGACGTCACCATCAACGCCCGTCACCAGCTCGTGGCCGGCGAGCCGCTCAGCGCAGGCGGCACCGACCTCGGGCCGAGCCCCTACCAGCTTCTGTCCGCCGGGCTGGGCGCCTGCACCACCATGACACTGCGCATGTACGCCAACCTCAAGAAGATACCCCTGACCCATGTGACCTGCGACGTGACCCACAACAAGGCCCACCTGGCAGACAGCCAGCAACTGGGGGCAGGCCAGGACAAGGTGGATGTCTTCAGGCGACACATCCGGCTGGAAGGAGACTTGTCCGACCAGCAGCGAGAGGCCCTGCTGCGCATTGCCGACAAATGCCCGGTTCACCAAACCCTGCACGGGCAGGCCTTGGTGCAGACCGAGCTGGAGATCGCCGCAACGCCCTGAGGCGCTCAAGGCAAGGTGAAGTCAGGTTGTGACCCGACCTCAAGCGCCCAGCTTCACCGCCAGTGTGGTGAAGTCGTCCACCACAAAACTGCAATCGGGATGCGGATCGGGATCGGGCGGCCCAGCCGGGCCCCACTCCAAGGGTCGGCGCACAAAGGCTGTGCGGTAGCCACTGGCGCGTGCCGCGTTCAGATCAAAGTTGTGGCAGGCCACCATCAGGATCTGGGATGGCTCCAGGCCCAGCCAGGTGGCGACCTGCGCGTAGGCCTCAGGCTGAGGTTTGTACACGCCGATCATCTCGCATGAGATCACGGCGTTCCATTCAAAGTCGTTGCGACGAGAGACCGCGACAACCATGGCCAACGGCAGCATGGTGAACGACACCACCGGGTACTTGCGTTTCATCCGGTTGAGCGCGGCGGGGAAATCGGGCCAGGTGTTCAGCCCGTACCAAGCGCGGTGTATCTGCCATCGGTCTTGGGCTGTGAAGCGCTGAAGGTCGTGAATCGCCAACACGCCATCGAGCTCCGTGCGGTGCACGTCGTCCATGTTGAAGGTGGGTCGCACCTGACCGACGATGGCTTTTATCGCCGCACGCCGGTAGTCATTGGTCACCTGGTGCCAGTCGCGCGCCAGCCCATGGCGATGACCCACCTGGGTGAACGCCTCCACGAGACCGGTGTGCCAGTCGAGTACCGTACCGCCTGTGTCAAATGCAAGCGCCTGGATGTCCATGCTGCGGTCTCCTGAAGCGGGTGATCGGCCTCAGCCACTCCCCAATGGGTTTGCAAGTGAACGTGTTTCTGGGTGCGATAGCGTTTCGCATCGCCCAGATCGAAATAGGTGAACCGGAGGGCTAACCGCAAGATCTCCGCCTGTGCAATGCGACACGACGGAAAGGGTTGCCTCTTCGTAGCCATTCGCCCGCGCGGACAGGTCGCCAGGTGGAGTTGCCCGGCCCCATCGATTTGCGGCGCTCAATCGACCTTGTAGGCTGCGAAGCGCTCGTCCATCTTGGTGCCGAAGGCGTGGTTGGAATAGTTGCTCAGCACCTTTACCGACACCGCCAGAACGATGTAGAGGAGATCTCGCTCCTGGTAGCCCGCGTCGATGAATGCCTTGACGGCGGCGGGGCTGGGCTGACCCAGGCTCTTGACCATCTCGGTGGTGACATCAAAGAGCGCGGCCAGCTTCGCGTCGGGGATGGGCTGGTGACCGCGGATGGCCTGCAGCACTGGCGCCGACACGCCCGACATCTTGTCCGCGATCATGCTGTGCGCGGCTGTGCAGTAGGTGCAGCCATTGGTTCGGCTGACCGCGAGGAACACCACTTCCTGTTCGGCGGGCGTGAGGCCCGACTCGCCACGGAACAAGCCATAGCCGTGCAGATAGGTGCTGAGCACGGCCGGTGCATTGGCCATGTTGGCGTACATGTTGGGAATGAAACCCACCTGCTTTAGAGCGGTGTCGAGGATCTCTTTCTGCGCGCCCTGGGCGTCTGCGTGGACCACGGGCTGAAGTTGCTGGATGTAAGGGGTTACTGACATGTGAAGGGCTCCTGTGAGTGAACTGAAATCAGCCGCAATCGGTCGCTTCGGACCTGTTCGGCGGGGCGTGACATTGATGCTATGGGCACTCCAGCGGTTGCGCTCCACCGAACGTCTCGGCTTTGTGACCCATCGTCCTCTTGCCACGTGAGTGACTCGCCGTCACAAGGTCCAACGCAAAAAAACCTGTCACGTTTTTTCAAGCTGTTGCGACCAAGGTCATGACGGCACTGCAGATCGCAGCGCTGCAAACCCGAAGGAAAACATCATGAAAACCCTCCTCACCGTTGTGGCCATCGCCCTCTCCACACTCACCGCTGGTCAAGCATTGGCTTCAGGCTCGGCACCTTCCAAAACACGCGCCGAGGTGAAAGCCGAACTGGCAGAAGCTGTTCGCAGCGGAAACATGATTGCCCACGGCGATAGCGGCGCCACTTTGAAAGAGCTGTATCCGCATCGCTACGCCCAACAACCAGCCCACCCGGGGAAAACCCGCGCTGAAGTACAGGCCGAGTTGGCTGAAGCCATTCGCAGCGGCAACATGATCACCAACAGCGAACGAGGTGCCACTTTGAAGGAGCTGTACCCCCATCGCTACAGCCAAAAAACCGTCGTCATCGGCAAGACGCGCGCCGAAGTGAAGGCTGAACTGGTCAAAGCCGTTCGCAGCGGCAACGCGATCATCGGCGGTGAACGGGGCGCCACCTTCCGGCACAACTTCCCTGGTTTGAATGCGCAACGGTCCTGAGCAATGGCTGCAGCCGTGAGGCAAGGTTCACCGAACTGGACCGTTCGCACGGAACCGGCGTCAACCGCCCCAAAGCGCTTCCCCAAACAATGGAGGCGCTTATTCTTTGGCTGGCACAGCGGTGGCTGGATTCACCAGCGCGCGGTCATGTCGATCAGCACATTGCCTCGCAACGAGAAGATTCTTCATGGGGTCCGTTGGGGTGTAAGGCTCGGTCCACGTCGACCGACTGAGTCACACAGATGTGCATTGTTCGCATATGGCGCCCAACACCACCCGGAGACATGCCCCATGACTACCCCTCCAGCATCCCTAGCTACTCATACCGAAACTCAAGCACCGGAGGATCCCTGGCTGCCATTGCGCCGGCGATTGGTTCGCCACGCCCGCATGGTTGTTCATGAACCCGCTTTGGCCGAAGATCTGGCGCAGGAAACCTTGGTAAGCGTCTTGGAAAACTCGGAGTTGCACCGGGGCGAGGCCTCCATCACCACTTGGGCCATCGCTATTCTCAAGAACAAGATCGCCGACTGGTACCGTTCCCCGCACCAGCGCCGCCGCGTGTACATCAGCGGCGATGACGACGGGGCCGACTCCACCGAGGGGCTGTTCGATGAGCAAGGCAGCTACCTGGAACCGGTGCCCGTGTGGGAGCAGCCAGATGGCCGAGAGGCGCAACGCCAGATTATGTCCACACTGGATGGCTGTCTGCGCCGCCTGCCAACCCAGACCGGTCGTGTGTTCATGATGCGCGAATGGTTGGGTTTCGAAACCTCCGAAATTTGCGAGCAATTGGGTCTCACCGCCGATAACTGCCGCATGATCCTGCACCGCGCCCGCATGGGCTTGCGCCAGTGCATGTCGGCCCATGGCCAAGTTGCAGGGAGCGCCGCATGAATATCTTTCACTCCTGTGAACGGGCTGCTGAACTCATGTCTCAGGCGCTGGACGAACCGCTGGACCTGGCCGATCAGATGCGGTTGCGCATCCACCTCAAGATGTGCCGCAACTGCCAGGAAGTGGAACAGCAGATGGCCACGCTGCACATCCTGGCACCCCAATTGGGATTGTTCGATCTGGACAAAAACGACGATCCGGATCCACCCATGGCAAAAACAGATTGAGTCAGGCCAACTGCGACACCCAGGCGCCTGGTGCCAGTCCGAGCTTGCGGACGAAAGCGCGGGACAGCGCGCTCGCGCTGCCGTAGCCCACTTCTTCGGCCACCTGTTTGATGGCCACTCCGCGTGCCATCAGCCGCTGCGCTGTCAGCACGCGCCAGGAGGCCAGGTAGTCGGCCGGTGTCTGTCCGGTCACGTTCCTGAACCGCACCGCGAAACGCGCCCGGGACATCCCAGCCAGGGAAGCCATGCCGGGTAGATCCCACTCATGTGCAGGTGCTTCATGCAGGGCTGCAAGCACCGGCCCCAGCCGCGCATCCGCAAGACCTGCCAATGTGCCACCCTGGGCCAGGCCCTGGGCCAAGCAATGGCGCAGAAGCCGGACCATGAGCACCTCGCACAGCCGATCCAGCACCCCCTGGCGACCTGGGTGTTCGTGGAACGCCTCATCGAACATGAGTTCCAGCAAGGCATCCACCCCGGGCATTTGGGTCAAGGGCACCCTGACCAGAGCGGGCAAAGAAGCGGTAATGGGATTGATGCCAGTTCCACCGAACTGCACCGTGGCACACACCACGTCGGCGCCAGCCACTTCGTCGGCCACCAGGCGGTGCTGATCGGGCCGGGGAAGGAACATCAGCGTGGGTTCGGTCACCGCAAAACGCCGCCGTCCCACGCCCCGCACCTGCACGTCGCCGCTGCGGATCAGGTGCAGGTGACCCCTCTGGGTGTCCCGCTCGAAGTCGTGGATACCACAGATGTTGCCGGTGTAGAAGACACCCGCATGGAGGGAAAAGCTGTTGAGCAGGTTGGCCAGTGGGTCCATGCGAAATCGATACTTAAGGTCAATAAATTAGGTATATGAGTCACCCATCGTACCAAAATGACCGATAAATTGAGGTTTTCATCACAACACCATAAGGAACTCGCCATGGCATTGATCACCTTTTACAGCGCCCAGGGTTGCGGCTACTGCAGCGCGGCCGAAAATCTCCTGCGACGAAAAGGCTTCACGCAGTGGCACAAGATCGCCGTAGATCATGAACCCGACATGCTGGAGAAAATGATCGAGTTGACAGGGCGGCGCACGGTCCCGCAGATCTTTGTCGGTGCTGTCCATATCGGAGGATTCGACGATTTGGTCGCGCTGGATCGCGCGGGCAAGCTCGACGGTTTGCTGAGTGCTTGCCAATGCAAGCGTTCGCAAGATTGAGGCGCATGCATGCGATTCAACGCGCGTTCAAACAACACGCCCCGTCGTGCGAAGTTCCTTCAGCAGCGGCTGCCAGGTCTGCGCATGGCTCCCAGAAATGCTCAAGGCTCCAGAGGTCACGGAATCGCACAGGCGCAACAGCGTGGCCGCATGGGGTGTGACTGGTCCCGAAAAGCAGAGTTCGCCAGCAGCATTCAGGATCAGGATCGTGGGAAAGGTGCTGATATCCAAGTCATGCTGGTAGTCCTCCAGCTCCTCGATGTCGATCCAGTGCGCGGAGCATCCTGGCCTCTGCTCTTTCAAGGCATCGAAGGTCGCTCGGTATTCCCGATAGGATCCGCACCACTCGGCACACAAACAGAGCACCTGGATCGGTCCTGAAGCGCTGTGTCCCTGCGCGCTGGTGTGCAGGCGCGATAGAAGGGAGTCCGACATCGAACTCACACTTTGCCGCCCGAAGATGCCTCGGCATCAAGAAAAGCCAACAAGGGCTGATAGCCCTCGTCACGCAGGGCCTGCCCCCGCGCCGAAAACACGCCCGGATTGCCTTTCACGCCGTGCCCCTCCAGCAAACGGTTCATGAAATTGAAGAGGCACACGGTCAGCACGGTTTCGTGCAATGCGGCTTCACTCCAACCGGCGGCAAACACCTGTTGCGCATCGGCCTCGGTCATGCGCGAAGGTTCCTGCGTGAGTTTGCGCGCATAGCGCAGCAGCGGCTTGAGCCGCTCGTCCACGTCGGCGCCGTCGATGTCGGTCAGCAGGCGCTCCAGCGTGCCGGCCTCCAGCCCGAACGCCTTGGCGGTCTCGGCGTGCACGCCAAAACAGTATTGACAGGCGTTGAGCCCGGAGACGTAGGCCGCAATCAGCTCCTTGTACCGGGGCTCCAACGGCCCTTCGTTGCGCAGCGCGGCGGTGTGGAACTCGACCAATGCGCGGCCAGCCTGCGGGTTGAGCGTCAGGATGTGGCGAACGCCTGCATCCTCGGGCAGCGATTTGAAGAAGCTCATGTGTCCTTGCCTTCCAGGTTTGGGGTGGTCGCAGCACCCTGTTCGTCGACCACCTCGTCCAGTCGTTCGGAATAAGCCTTCATCGCCTTGCGCAGAAACGGCACCTGCAGGCTGAAGTTCTTGCAACCGTCGCACATCATCAGGTGCAGGTTGAGCGACATCTTCTCGACCACCGACAGCTTGCGTTCTTGCGACTCGGAAACCAGGCGGGTGACTTCGCGGCAGTTCAGCATGATGCACCTCCCCGTGCAAACCAGCGGTCTTCCAGGCACTCTCGCAAGCGCAAGCGCGCCCGATGCAGCATCACATTGAGGTTGGTCGATGTGATGCCCACCTCGCTGCAGACTTCGCGCGCATCCAGGCCCACGTATTCACGCATCATGAACACCTTGGCCTGCTGGCCTGGAAGTCCTTCCAGACACAGCTCGAACACCTTCCAGAACTGTTTGTCATGCAAGGTCTCGGTCGGATTGCCCCAGGTCGCAGGGCGCTCGTCGGCCTCCCACATGCCCCGGCTATTGAATAGTTCGGACAGATCGGCTTCCTCGTCGGCATCTCCCACAGGCTGATGGATCGAGACCAGGCGCTGACGTTGGCGTGAACGCAGGATGTCAGTGATCTTGTTCTTCAGGATGGCAAAGACCCAGGTCTTGAGGCTGGCCTTGCCGGCGTAGGCCGCCGTGTTCCTGAATGCCCCCATCAAGGCTTCCTGCACCGCGTCTTCGGCCAGTTGCGGGTCTCCCAGCTGCAGGGACGCGAACTTGACCATCTTGCCCCGCAGAGCGCTCAGCTCGGCCGGATCAACCTCTTGCGTCTGAGAAGCAATGTCTGGCGAACCCGTGGGCGGGGTCTTGGCAGCGCTCATGTTGTGGTCCTGTTCGACAACTGATTGCGCGCCGCGCTGTAGCTGGACACGGCGTATGGCACCAGGAAGTTCAGCAGCACATGGCCCCAGGCGATGGGCCCGCCAGCGAAGAACGCTTCGCCCTGATTGATCAGGTTGAGCACGCAACCCACGACCAGCGAAACACGCAACGCGCCCACCACGATGGGCCGGGAAATGACAGTGCAAAAAAAAGTCTGCATCGGATACTCCAAATGAGGTGGGCGTCACAAGAGCGAGGGCAGACGCCCTGCCAATGCCCGCCATTCTCGCGCAATCGGCTTGGTGCTCAGGCGCCGCAAGCAACGCCCCTCCGAGGCTGTACGGCAGGCGTCCAAGCGCCCCCCCCGAAAGCCATCGATGGCACGGTGATGCTGGAAGCGTCAGGGTGAACCTCTGGGTGCGGGTACAAGCTCCGCGCAGTTCCGGTGTCTGGCAGATTGCAGCTGCGGTTGCCATTGCAGCGCAGACGCCTGGTTTGAGTGACATACCCGCTCTCCGTGTGTTTTGACAAGCTTTGTCGCTGCCCGCGAGCCTTTCATTACACAGCCCCAACCGTCGCCCTTGCACGAGCACGTCGCAAGCAGGTGTTCACCGAAAACTTGCGCAATGCGGTGTAAGGATCGTGAAACAGCAGCGACTACATCCTTGCAAGCCCACCTTTGTTGGCGAGCACCCTCCAACCTCAATCCCTTTCAGGAGATCACCATGAGCAACACCATCACCCGCCGCAACGCCGCACAGATCGCCACCGGCGCAGCCCTGGCCCTCGCCATGGGCGCTGCCCTCACGCTGGCCGCCAGCCCAGCCGCCGCCCAGAGCGCCGACAAAGAAAAGTGCTTTGGCGTCGCGCTCAAGGGCAAGAACGACTGCGCCGCCGGCCCCGGCACCACCTGCGCCGGCACTTCCAAGGTGGACTACCAGGGCAACGCCTGGTCGCTGGTCCCGAAGGGCAGCTGCGAGAAGACCGCATCGCCTAAGTCGCCCACCGGCTTCGGCCAGCTCGCGGCATTCGCGGAAAAGGCCTGACCCTCTGAGCGCGGCCGAAGAACACCCGGCACAGGAGACCTTGCGATGAACCCGAATCCTGCATTCACCTCTGCCTGCGTTGCGCCGGTCACGCTCACCCGCCACAGCCCACCCGACAGCTGGCCGCTGCCACATCGGGCGGGGCTGGGCCTCAAACCCGAACACTTCGCCCACATCCACGAGCACCAACCCGATGTGGGTTTCTTCGAGGTGCATGCGGAAAACTACCTCGTCGCCGGCGGACCGATGCTGCACCACCTCACCCGCATCCGCGAAAGTTATGCGCTGAGCATCCACGGCGTGGGCCTGTCCATCGGGGGCGAGGAGCCGCTCGATACCGTCCACCTTGAAGCCGTCGCCTGCCTGGTGCAGCGCTACCAGCCGGCCGTGTTTTCCGAACACCTGGCCTGGTCCAGCCACGACGGTGTGTTCTTCAATGACCTGCTGCCCCTGCCCTACAACCTGCCAACGTTGCAACGCGTGTGCGAGCACATCGACCAAATCCAGAACCGCCTCGGTCGCCCCCTGCTGCTGGAGAACCCGTCCACCTATGTCGAGTTCATCAGTTCGACCTGGAGCGAGGGCGACTTCCTGCGCGAGGTGATCCAGCGCACCGGCTGCGGTCTGCTGCTGGATGTCAACAACGTCTACGTCTCGGCCATCAACCACTGCCGCGACCCGATGCGCAGCCTGTGCGAACTGCCCTGTCACGCCGCCGGTGAAATCCACCTCGCGGGGTTCGCGGAAGACCTGGACGCCGCCGGTGACCGCCTCCTGATCGACACCCATGGCGCGCCTGTGGCCGAAGCGGTCTGGACGCTGTACGACGCCGCGCTGGCCATCACTGGGCCACTGCCCACCCTGATCGAGCGCGACAACGATCTACCGGCTTTCGAGGTGCTGCGACAGGAAGCTCGCCTGGCTGAAACACACCTGTCGGCCAACGCCCCCAGCACCAGCCACGCCAAGCCGTGCCCCCGGACGAAGACTCGCTACGCCCCCTCTCAGGAGGCCACAACATGAGCGCGCAACACACCTGGGCCCAGGCCCTGCTCGACCCCTCACTAGCCGCACCCCAGGGCCTCAGCACCTGGAACCACAGCGACCCCGCGAAGCGCTTGGCTGTCTATCGCAACAACGTGATGGTCTCGCTGGTGGACGCGCTGGCCCAGACTTTTCCGGTGACGCTACAACTGGTGGGCGAAGAATTCTTCCGCGCCATGGCCCAGGTCTTTGTGCGCGCCCACCCACCACGCACCCGCGTGCTAGCCCACCATGGGCAAGCGCTGCCCGGCTTCATCGCCCAATTTCTGCCGGCCGCCGGCCTGCCCTACCTGCCCGATGTGGCGCAGCTGGAATGGCAACGCCTGCAGTCCCTGCACGCGGCCGATGCATCGGCTGTGGAACCCTCCACCATCGCCGCTCTGCTGGCCGATGCCGAACGCTTGCCCCTGCTGCGTTGGCAACCGCATCCCAGCCTGCAGCTGCTGCGTTCGCCGCACGCGGTGGTGTCCCTCTGGGCGGCGCACCAACCTGGCAGTGTCATTGCGCTGGAGAGCGTGCAGGTGGCACAGCCCGAAGCGGCCCTGGTCTTTCGCAGTGGCCTGGACGTCATGGTTCTGCAAACCGATGCTGGCCTGACGGCCCTGACAGCCAGCCTGCTGGACAACGTTGCGTTCGGGACTGCCATCAATCAGGCCCTCAGCGCCGACCCAGCCTTCGATCCCTCGCAGGCCATGGCCGTGTTGATTCGCCACGGGCTGCTGATCGGCGCCCGACACCCGCACTGAAACGCCACCGACCACACCACCCTCTTTCGCCCACAACAACCCAGGAGACCACCATGAACACCCTCACCTCTTCACAAGGCGCCGAAGCTGGCGGTCTGACGGCGCGCGTGAGCGCACTGCTGCACAGCGTCCACAGCATGATGGGCCACCTTCCCAACACGCTCCTGGCCTTCATCGCCCGCTTTTCCATCGCCGCCGTGTTCTGGAAATCGGGCCAGACCAAGATCGAGGGCCTGGCCATCGACATCGTCAGCGGGACCTTCGAATTGGGCATGCCGCGCCTCTCCGACAACGCAGTCTTCCTGTTCAAGGAGGAATACAAGCTCCCTCTGCTGTCGCCCGAACTGGGCGCCACGATGGCCGCGCTGGGCGAACACATCCTGCCCATCTTCATCCTGCTCGGCCTGGCCACCCGTCTGTCGGCGCTGGGTCTGCTGGGCATGACGATGGTGATCCAGCTCTTCGTCTACCCCGACGCCTACGCCACCCACGGCACCTGGGCCGCCGTGTTGCTCTACCTCATGGCGCACGGCCCGGGCAAGCTCTCGCTCGACGCCTGGATCGCCAGCCGCCACGAACGCTGAGCCACGCCCGCACAGGAGCCGATCATGGGAACGGTGTCTGGCTGGTTCGGCTCGCAGCTGGCCCGCTATCTGTCCGAAGAGGTGCACCAGCACGGCAGCGCGCCGCCCACCCGGGCCGCGCGTCTGCTGGCGACCTTGCAACCTGGAGATGTGCTGCTGGTGGAGGGCCACAGCCGTTTCAGCACCGCAATCAAGTACCTCACCCAGTCCACCTGGTCGCACGCGGCCCTGTACGTGGGGGCCGAAGCGCTGCGCAGAACCGGCGCCCCGCCCGGACACTGCTTCGTGGAGGCCGACGTGTCTGACGGTGTGCGCAGTGTGGAAGCAGAGCTGTTCGAGGGGTACCACACACGCATCTGCCGACCAGTAGGCCTGGCGGATGAGGACATCCAGCGGGTGGTGGGTTATGTCGTGGCGCGCCTGGGCCACCAGTACGACCTGCGCAATGTGTGGGACCTGGCGCGATACCTGTTCCCCACGCCGCCCGTTCCACTGCGCTGGCGGCGGCGCATGCTGTCTCTGGGCAGCGGCGACCCCACCCGCGCCATCTGCTCGACCCTGATCGCGCAGGCCTTCCAGTCGATCCGCTACCCGATCCTGCCCATGATCACCTCCACCAGCCACGACAGCCCGGACTGCCCCGCCTGCGTGGACGAAATCCTGCAGCTGCGCCACCACAGCCTGTTTGCACCCAGGGACTTCGATGTGTCACCGTATTTCTCGGTGGTCAAACCCGCACTCGAGCAGGGATTCAACTTTCATGCGCTTCAGTGGACTTCGGACTCCAATGCGGTGGCAGGACCAACAGACCACCCACCGATTGGGCGCTCAGACGTGTCTGGGCCACCTGCGCGCGCGGCAACTTGACCGTCACCCAATCACGGCGCAAGGTGTGGCGTGGCGAAACACAATCCGTCTTGCAGCGATGCAATCAATGGGCAGGAAAGCGGTCCCTGTCGCGTGTTGCAAGCGCAAACCAACTCCGACAGCACCGCCTCCATGCGCGCCAGGTCGGCCATCTTTTCGCGCACGTCCTTGAGCTTGTGTTCCGCCAGACGGCCGGCTTCGTCGCACTGGGTGCCATCGTCCAAGCTCAATAGTTCGGCGACTTCATCCAGGTTAAAGCCAAGCCGTTTGGCCGATTTCACAAACTGCACCCGCGTCACGTCCGCCTCGCCATACCGGCGAATGCTGCCATAGGGCTTATCCGGCTCCGGCAACAAGCCCTTGCGCTGATAGAACCGGATGGTCTCTACGTTGACCCCGGCGGCCTTTGCAAAGGCACCAATGGTCAGATTTTCAAAAATAGTTTGCATACCACTTGACTCCGTACATGACTACGGAAGTAAGCTTACGCTATTCCTTCTATTTTCGATAGTGCAAACACATGTCTGAACCACAAAACGGGCGCGGAGCCCTCTTCGCCGGCGGACTGGCCGCCATTCTCGCTTCAACTTGTTGCCTGGGGCCGCTGGTTCTAATTACCCTGGGGTTTAGCGGCGCGTGGATAGGCAACTTGACCGTGCTGGAACCGTATCGACCGCTCTTCATCGGTGCGGCGCTGGTGGCGCTGTTCGTTGCCTGGCGGCGCATTTACCGCCCGGCACAAGCCTGCAAGCCGGGCGACGTGTGCGCGATTGCACAGGTACGCGGCACCTACAAGCTCATCTTCTGGGTGGTGGCCGCTCTGGTGCTGGTTGCGCTCGGATTCCCCTACGTCCTTCCTTTGTTTTATTAACTGGAGATCACCATGAAAAAACTGTTGTCATTGTTCGCATTTGCCGCCGTCATCGCCGCACCGGCCTGGGCCGCCACGAAGACCGTTACGCTATCAGTGCCGGGCATGACCTGTGCCGCCTGCCCGTTCACGGTCAAGGCGGCGCTGTCCAAGGTCGAAGGCGTGAGCAAGACCGACGTGATTTTTGACAAGCGTGAAGCTACGGTGAGCTTTGACGACGCCAAGACCAGTGTCCAGGCGCTGATGAAGGCAACCGCCAACGCCGGCTATCCATCCACACTCAAGAACTGAGTATGGCAAATCCGAAAACACTGGTGCGGTTCGGCGTGATTGGCACAGTGCTGGTGGCGCTGTGCTGCTTTACCCCGATTCTGGTTATCTTGCTCGGGGTGGTCGGCCTGTCCGCCCTCACCGGATATATCGACTACATATTGATACCCGCGCTTATCGTATTCATCGGCTTGACCATTTACGCACTGCAGCGCAAACACAATGCCGATGCTTGCTGCCCACCAACCCGGGCTGGAGAGAAAAATTGATCCAAATAACCGTGGATGGCATGACCAGCACATCTTGTGCTGCGCATGTCAAAGATGCCCTGGAAAAACTTCCCGGCGTCGGCAATGCCTCGGTGTCCTATCCCGAGAGCCGCGCGCAGGTACTGGCTGACGCTGGCGCCAGTCGCGACCAGATGCTGGCCGCTATCGCAGCGCTGGGTTATCGGGCCGCTTTTGATGAAGAATTCAATAAACGCGACTCCGGCAAGATTGCCGCAACCGACAAGAGCGGGAGCGGCTTGCACATTGCCATCATCGGTAGCGGCGGTGGCGCTATGGGAGCGGCGCTGAAGGCCGTCGAGCAAGGCGCGACGGTCACGCTGATCGAGCGCGGCACCATCGGCGGCACTTGCGTCAACATCGGCTGCGTGCCGTCCAAGATCATGATCCGCGCCGCCCATATCGCCCATCTGCGCCGCGAAAGCCCGTTCGACGGTGGCGTCGCAGCGACATTGCCTGCGATTGACCGCAGCAAGCTGCTGGCGCAACAGCAGGTGCGCGTCGAAGAGCTGCGTCATGCCAAGTACGAAGGCATCCTGGAAAGCAACCCGGGCATCACAGTGCTGCACGGTGATGCCCGCTTCAAGGACAGCCAACACCTCGTCGTGCAAATGACCGAAGGTGGTGAGCGCACCGTAGCATTCGACCGTTGCCTGATCGCCACCGGCGCCAGTCCGGCGGTTCCGCCGATTCCCGGCCTTAAAGACACGCCGTACTGGACCTCCACCGAGGCCCTGGTCAGCGCCAGCATTCCCGAACGCCTGGCCGTGATCGGCTCGTCGGTGGTGGCGCTGGAACTGGCGCAAGCCTTCGCCCGGCTGGGCAGCCAGGGCACGATCCTGGCGCGCAGCACGCTGTTCTTGCGCGAAGACCCTGCCATCGGCGAGGCCGTCACTGCCGCCTTCCGTGCCGAGGGGATCACGGTACTGGAACACACGCAAGCCAGCCAAGTCGCTCATGTGGACGGCGAATTCGTGCTGACCACTAAATATGGTGAAACCCAAGGCGAAGTACGCGCCGACAAGCTGCTGGTCGCTACCGGCCGCACGCCAAATACGCGCAACCTGTCGTTGGAAGCTGCGGGCGTGGCTGTCACTGCTCAGGGCAGCATCGCCATAGACAAAGGCATGCGCACCAGTACGCCGCATATCTACGCCGCTGGCGACTGCACCGACCAGCCGCAATTCGTCTATGTGGCGGCGGCGGCGGGCACCCGTGCGGCGATCAATATGACCGGCGGGGACGCTGCCCTCAATCTGACCGCGATGCCGGCAGTGGTGTTCACCGACCCGCAAGTTGCTACGGTGGGCCTGACAGAGGCCGAAGCACATGCACGAAACATCAAAACCGACAGCCGTACGCTGACACTCGACAACGTGCCGCGTGCGCTCGCCAACTTCGACACACGCGGCTTTATCAAGCTGGTCATTGAGGAAGGTAGCGGACGGCTCATCGGCGTGCAGGCGGTGGCCCCGGAAGCGGGCGAGCTGATCCAGACGGCAGTGCTCGCCATCCGCAACCGCATGACGGTGCAGGAACTGGCTGACCAGTTGTTCCCCTACCTGACGATGGTCGAGGGGCTGAAACTTGCGGCGCAAACCTTCAGCAAGGACGTGAAACAACTTTCCTGTTGTGCGGGCTAAGGGCGATGTCAATTCAGATATGGTCTATAGCAAACCCTCCATGGCAGTCGTTTTTGGTTAGACTCACTTCATGCGTTTCTTTCTCGCCCTTCTGCTGTGTTTGAGCATCCCACTCCAGGGTTGGGCTGCGGGCACAGGTATGCACGCGCCTTGCCCCATGGGCGACATGATGGCGACGCAAGGCGACACCGCCAGCAAAGGGATGACAGCCCCCGGTGAAGTGGCCGCCATCGCCGACTGCTGTAGCGACGCAGCGACCGCAGCGCTCACCGGCAAGCTCTGCAAAACGGGACAGGGTTGCCACGTACCCGCCGGCTGGCTCGCACCGCTCTCGCGGTCTGCGATTGAGACCTTGCCGATGAGCATGTCGCTCGTGACCGACACGCCCACGCCGCCCCGCGGCGCTCCCGCCAGCGTCTGGCGCCCCCCCACGCTCTGACTCCGTTGATCCAGACCGCGCACCGCAGCTGAGGCTGGCGTGCGGTCCGTGACGCGGCTGCCCGCCTGTGGCGCGCGCAGCCCATGTTCTTCTTCATGGAGCAGAGATATGCAAGCCTTTCCTACGGGCATGAGCAAGCGCGCAAGATCGGTGGTTCGCGCCATGGCGCCCAACCACATCGTCAACACCACAGCCCTCCTGATGGCCCTGTGGCTGGGCATCGCATTGCCCGCCTGGGCATCGGACCTCGGACCGCTGGATCTTTCAATGGCCGTTGAAGCTGCGTTGGCACGCTCGCAGGCCCTGACTGCGCAGGACGCCGCAGCCCGCTCGGCGCGGGAAGCCGCCGTGGCAGCGGGTCAGCGACCCGACCCGTTACTGCGGGTCTCTCTCAACAGCCTGCCCATCGAAGGAGACAACCGCTTCAGCACATCGACCGAGCCCATGACCAGCAAGGCCGTTTCGCTGATGCAGGCATTTCCCGCCGAGGGCAAGCGCCAGGCCCGCTCGCAGCGCTTCGAGCGCGAAGCCGAGGTGGCCCTGGCCACGCGGGCACTGCGCGCCGCCAGCTTGCGGCGCGACACCGCCATCGCGTGGTTTGAAAGGCACGCCCAAGAGCAACGGGCCGCCTTGCTGCGTGCACAGCTGAGCGAGAACCGGCTGCAGCTCCAGGCCGCCGAAGCCGCCACCCGCGGCGGTCTGCCCGCTGGCACCAGCAGCCCGTCGGTGGACTGGCTGAATGCGCGCGACGCAGTCGCCCAGACGCAGCAAGCCCTGCTGGGCGCCGAGGCCGGCCTGGTCAACGCGCGCCAGGCGCTGGCCCGCTGGACCGGCATGGCGCCCGATCGGCCCCTGGGCGATGCGCCCGCGCTGACCCCGTTGGCGCTGTCGGCCACAGGCTTTGCACCCCACCTCAAGCAACACCCGGACCTGGCGCTGGCAAGCGCCCGCCTAGCCACCGCCGAGGCCGACGCCGAAATGGCGCGACAGGATCGCAAACCCGACTGGAGTGCCGAGCTGATGTTCAGCCACCGGCGCCCACGCTACGACAACATGGTTTCGCTGGCGGTGTCGGTGCCGCTGCAATGGGACAGGGCGCAGCGCCAGGACCGTGTGCTGGCTGCGCGCCTGGCGCGTGCGGACGAGCTACAGGCCGAGCGCGAGGAGCGCGCGCGCGAGGCGCTCGCCGAGACCGAGCGCTGGCTGGCTGCCTGGCGGGCCGGGCTGGAACAGCTGGCACTGATCGACCGCGAGCGGCTGCCCTGGGCACGGCAGCGCGTGGACCTGGCGCAGGCCACCTACCGCGGCGGCAACGCCCGGCTGGGTGATGTGCTTGCCACGCGGCGCACGGCCCTGGCTCTGGAGATGGAGCGCGTCGATCTGCACCTTTCGACCGCCCTCCTATGGGCCCGGCTCAAATACCTCCTGCCCGACGTTTTTCCCTCAGATGCCGCGCCCCTCGCCTCGACAGCAACCACAACCCAAAAGGACTGACCCCATGAAAACATCCACCTGGATCGGACTGACGGCTGTCGCCCTGGCCACTTTGACCGCCGTGGGTTACGGTGCCTGGACCGTTGGCATGAACGCCGGCATGTCCATGGCACTGCCCCAGCGCGCACCCACGGGTTCCGGAGCCGCCGCCTCACCTACTCAGGACCCCGGCACCTGGACCCTCACGCAAGGTTTCGAAGCCACCGAGCGCCACATGCGCAATGGCCTGAAGGCCGGGGACATCGACCCGGTGACGGGCCTGAAGATCCTCAATTACCACGACCCCATGGTGCCGGGCAAAAACTTCGACGCACCCGGCAAATCGCCGTTCATGGACATGCTGCTGGTGCCCCGCTATGCCGGCGGCCAAGCGGCCGATGCCAGCGGCGTCACCGTGAGCGCGCGCGTGCAGCAAAACCTCGGGCTGCGCACCGTGGAGGTAACCGAAGGCCGGCTGGACAGCGCGGTGTCGGTGGCCGGCAGCGTGGCCTGGAACGAGCGCGACCAGGTGCTGGTCAGTGCACGATCGATGGGCTTCGTCGAACGCCTGCACGTGCGCGCCACGCAGGACCGCGTGGCACAGGGTGCGCCGCTGGCTGACATCTACGTGCCCAGCTGGGTGGCGGCGCAGGAAGAGTACCTGGCGGTGGCCCGCATGGCCGAACAGGACCCGCAGTTGGTGCCTCTGCGCGACGCCGCCGCGCAGCGCATGCGCCAAGCGGGCATGAGCCCCGCCCAGATTCAGCGCGTGGTGCGCAGCGGCAGCCCGCAGCCCCGTTTCACGCTAACCGCGCCCCTGGGCGGCGTGGTCACGGAATTGATGGTGAGCGAAGGGGCGACCGTCTTGCCGGGCATGGCCCTGCTGCGGCTGCAGGGCACGGGCACGGTCTGGGCCGAGGGCCAGGTGCCCGAGAGCCAAGCCGCCCAGCTCAAGCCGGGCATGACCGTCAGCGCCGCCAGCCCGGCCGCGCCTAGCCAGACCTTCACGGGGCGCCTGCAGGCGCTGCTGCCTTCGGTAGACCCGGCAACGCGCACGATCAAGGCGCGGCTTGAACTCGCCAACCCCAAAGGCCTGCTGGTTCCGGGCATGTTTGTGCAGATGCGCTTTGCCAACTTCAGCGCCAGGAGCGTGCTGCTGCCCAGCGACGCGGTGATTCACACCGGGCGGCGCAGCGTCGTGATGCTGGCCGAAGGCGATGGCCGCTTCTCGCCGGTCGAGGTGCGCACCGGGCGCGAAGCGGGCGACCAGACCGAGATCCTTGAAGGTCTGCAACCGGGGCAGAAGGTGGTGCGTTCGGGCCAGTTCCTGATCGACTCCGAGGCCAGCCTCAACGGCTGGCTGGCTCGGCTGATCCCGGCGCCAGAGGCTGCTTCAGAAAAACCAGCGGCCAGCCCGCCCACGCCCCACCAGACGGATGCCCAGGTCAAAGCGGTGGACGGCGACACCGTGACCTTGCAACACCCGGCCATACCGGCGCTCCAATGGCCGACCATGACCATGGATTTCCGGTTGCCATCGGCAGACCAACGGCCCAAGGACCTGTCCGCAGGCAGCGCGGTGCACATCGAATTTGAGATGCGCGACGGCGACGTACCACAGATCACGCGCATCGAGCGCCGCACCGCAGCCACGGGAGCGAAGCAATGATTGCGCGCCTGATCCACTGGAGCATCGCCAACCGCTTCCTGGTGCTGATGGCCACGTTGATGATCACCGCCTGGGGCGTGGTGTCGATGCTGCGCACGCCGCTGGACGCACTGCCCGACCTGTCGGACACGCAGGTCATCATCCGCACCAGCTGGCCCGGGCAGGCACCGCAGCTGGTGGAAAACCAGGTCACCTACCCACTGACCACCACCATGCTCTCGGTGCCCGGCGCCAAGGCGGTGCGCGGGTTCTCCATGTTTGGCGACAGCTTTGTGTACGTGCTGTTCGACGACGGCGTGGACCTGTACTGGGCGCGTTCGCGGGTGCTCGAATACCTGAACCAGGTGCAGTCCCGGCTGCCGGCTACAGCGAAATCTTCGCTCGGCCCCGACGCCACAGGTGTGGGCTGGATCTACCAGTACGCGCTGATCGACCGCACCGGGCGGCAAGACCTGGCCCAGCTGCGCTCGCTGCAAGACTGGTTCCTGCGCTTCGAGCTCAAGACCGTGCCCGACGTGGCCGAGGTCGCCAGCATCGGCGGCATGGTGCGCCAGCACCAGATCGTGCTCGACCCGGACAAACTGGCGGCCTACGGCATCACGCAGGCGAACGGTTACCTGAAAACACTGGACGACTTCCGGGCGCTGCCGCTGAAAACCACGGATGCCGGCGTGTCGGTGCGCCTGGGCGACGTGGCTCGCGTGCAGATCGGGCCCGAGATGCGGCGCGGCATCGGTGAACTCAACGGCGAAGGCGAGGCGGTCGGCGGGGTGGTGATCATGCGATCGGGCAAGAACGCCTTGCAGACGATTGAAGCCGTCAAGTCGCGGCTGGCGGAGCTGCAGCGCGGCTTGCCCGAGGGGGTGGAGATCGTGCCGGTGTACGACCGCTCCGGCCTGATTGAGCGCGCGGCCAGCAACCTGGGCGTCAAGTTGCTGGAGGAGTTTGGCGTGGTCGCGCTGGTGTGCGCGCTGTTCCTGTTTCACCTGCGCAGCGCCCTGGTGGCCATCGTCTCGCTGCCACTGGGCATCTTGGTGGCCTTCATCGTGATGCAGCAACAGGGTGTGAACGCCAACATCATGTCGCTCGGCGGCATCGCCATCGCCATTGGCGCCATGGTGGACGCGGCCGTGGTGATGATCGAAAACGCGCACAAGCACCTGGAGCGCTGGGCGCACGAACACCCGGGTGAGACGCTCGAAGGCGAGAAGCGCTGGCAAGTGATTGGCACCGCTGCAGCGGAAGTCGGCCCCGCCTTGTTCTTCTCGCTGCTGATCATCACCCTGAGCTTCATCCCGGTGTTCACGTTGCAGGCACAAGAAGGGCGGCTTTTCGCGCCGCTGGCCTACACCAAGACCTACGCCATGGCAGCGGCGGCGGGATTGGCGGTGACGCTGATCCCGGTGCTGATGGGCTACCTGGTGCGCGGGCGCATTCCCGAAGAGACCGCCAACCCGCTCAACCGCGGCCTGATCGCGCTGTACCGGCCGGTGCTCGACGCCGTGCTCAAAGCGCCGAAGCGGACGCTGCTGGTGGCCGCGCTGCTGCTGGTGGCCAGCCTGTGGCCGCTGCGGCACATTGGCGCCGAGTTCATGCCGCCCATGGACGAGGGCGACCTGCTCTACATGCCGACCGCGCTGCCCGGCCTGTCGGCCGCCAAAGCCACTGAGCTGCTGCAGCTGACCGACCGCCTGATCAAGACCGTGCCCGAGGTGGCCAGCGTGTACGGCAAGGCCGGCCGCGCCGACAGCGCCACCGACCCGGCGCCGCTGGAGATGTTCGAGACCACCATCCAGTTCAAACCGCGCGAGCAGTGGCGCGCGGGCATGACGCCAGACCAACTGGTGGATGAACTGGACCGCACCGTGCGTGTGCCCGGCCTGGCCAACATCTGGGTGCCACCGATCCGCAACCGCATCGACATGCTGGCCACCGGCATCAAGAGCCCGGTGGGTGTGAAGGTGGCCGGCGCCGACCTGGCCACCATCAACCGCCTCACGCAGCAGATCGAAACGGTGGTCAAGGGCGTGCCCGGCGTCACCAGCGCGCTGGCCGAGCGCCTGAGCGGCGGGCGCTACATCGACGTCGACATCCGCCGCGACGAAGCGGCCCGCTACGGCCTGAACATCGCCGACGTGCAGGACGTGGTCTCGGGCGCGGTGGGCGGCATGAACATCGGCGAAACCGTGGAGGGACTGCAGCGCTACCCGATCAACCTGCGTTACCCGCGCGACGCACGCGACTCGCTGGCCGCGTTGCGTGAGCTGCCCATCGTCACGCCGCGCGGCCAGCGCCTGGTGCTCGCCGACGTGGCGCGCCTGAGCATCGCCGACGGCCCACCCATGCTGCGCAGCGAAAACGCGCGCCTGGCTGGCTTCGTCTACGTGGACATCCGCGAGCGTGACCTGCGCGGCGCCGTGCTGGACATGCAAAAGGCCGTCACCAAACAGGTGGTGCTGCCCGCCGGCTATTCGGTGTCGTGGTCGGGCCAGTTCGAGTTTCTGGAACGCGCCAGCGCGCAGCTCAAGCTGGTGGTGCCGTTCACGCTGCTGGTGATCTTCCTGCTGTTGTACCTGACCTTTCGCCGCCTCGACGAGGCCCTGCTCATCATGGCCACCCTGCCTTTCGCCCTCATCGGTGGCATCTGGCTGCTCTGGGCGCTGGGGCATAACCTGTCGGTGGCCAGCGTGGTGGGCTTCATCGCGCTGGCCGGCGTGGCGGCCGAGTTCGGCGTGATCATGCTGCTGTACCTGAAGCAGGCCCGGGCCGCGCGGCTGGACCAGGGGCTGGACACCGATGCCGACCTGCTCGACGCGATCCGCGAAGGCGCGGTCTTGCGCGTGCGGCCCAAGGCGATGACGGTGGCGGTGATCGTGGCCGGCCTGCTGCCCCTGTTCTGGGGCGCCGGCGCGGGCAGCGAGGTGATGCAGCGCATTGCCGCGCCCATGGTCGGCGGCATGCTGAGCGCACCGCTGCTGTCCATGCTGGTGGTGCCTGTGATCTACCGTCTGATGCGAAAGCCAAAGGCATGAGCTGGGTGGACCCCTCAACTGCTGATCCAACGGACACCCTCTAGACTCTTTCCATGCAAGCACCCGAACAACCCATCCTGCGTGACCTGGTACTGGTCGGTGGCGGCCACAGCCACGTGGTCGTGCTGCGCATGCTCGCCATGCAGGCCGAGCCCGGCCTGCGCATCACCCTCATCTGCACCGACGTCGACACGCCCTACTCCGGCATGCTGCCCGGGTACATCTCGGGCCACTACAGCTTTGACGAGGTGCACATCGACCTGGGTCGCCTGGCCTCGTTCGCCGGGGCGCGCTTCATCCACGGTGAAGTCGTCGGTCTGGACCGCGCCAACCAGCGTGTGTTGCTGCGCAACCGGCCTTCGGTGCCCTACGACCTGTTGTCCATCAACACCGGCTCCACGCCCAATGTGCGCAAGGTCGAGGGCGCGCAGGCGCACACCGTGCCGGTCAAGCCCATCGCTCATTTCAACCAGCGCTGGATGCAGTTGCTGGACCGCGTGCGCGAGCTGCACAGCCGCTTCACGATCGCGGTCGTGGGTGGTGGCGCGGGCGGGGTGGAGCTGGTGCTGTCCATGCAGTACCGACTGCGCAACGAGCTGCAGAAGCTCGGCCGCAACCCCGACCTACTGCACTTTGTGCTGCTCACAGCGGGCGACAACCTGCTGCCGACGCACAACCCCGGGGTGCGCGCGCGCTTTGCCCGCGTGCTCAAAGAACGCCACGTGGCGGTGCACACCCGCGCCGAGGTGACGCAGGTCTCGCCCGGCTGCCTGCACACGCAGGACGGCCGCACCTTCGACGCCGACGAAACCCTGTGGGTCACGCAGGCCGGCGGACCGGCCTGGCTGCAAAGCACCGGCCTGGCGCTCGATGAACACGGGTTCATCCAGGTCAATCAACAACTGCAGACGCCGGACGACCCGAAGATCTTTGCCGCGGGTGACGTGGCCTCGTTCACGGCCCGCCCGCTGGAGAAGGCCGGTGTGTTCGCGGTGCGCATGGGCCCGCCGCTGGCGAAAAACCTGCGCCTCGCCCTGCGCGGCCAGTCCCTGGTGGCCTACAACCCGCAGCAACGCTGGCTGGCGCTGATCTCCACCGGTGACCGCTATGCCGTGGCTTCGCGCGGCTGGCTCGGCTTTGCCGGCGCCTGGGTCTGGACCTGGAAGGACAGCATCGACCGTCGCTTCATGCGCAAGTTCACCGAGCTGCCTGCCATGGCGCAGGAAGCGTCTGCCCAGGCAGCGCCCGCGAGCAGCCTGGTGCTCAGTGCCGAAGAATCGCGCCAGGCCATCTCGGCCATCGCCATGCGCTGCGGCGGCTGCGGCGCCAAGGTGGGCGCCAGCGTCCTGAGCCGCGCTCTGGGCAGCCTGCAGCCGGTCGAGCGCAACGACGTGCTGATCGGTCTGCACGCGCCCGACGACGCCGCCGTGGTGCGGGTGCCGCTGGGTAAGGCCATGGTGCACACAGTGGACTTTTTCCGCAGCTTCATCGACGACCCTTACCTGTTCGGTCAGGTCGCGGCCAACCACGCGCTGGGCGACATCTTCGCCATGGGCGCCGAGCCGCAATCCGCCACAGCCATTGCCACCGTGCCACCGGGCCTGGAGGCCAAAGTGGAAGACCTGCTGCTGCAGATGATGACCGGCGCGGTCGAGGTGCTGAACGCTGCGGGTTGCAGCCTGGTCGGCGGGCACACTGGCGAGGGTCGCGAACTGGCGCTGGGCTTCGCCATCAACGGGCTGATCGACGAGGCCATGGATGGCGTCATGCGCAAAGGCGGCATGTTGCCCGGCGACGTGCTGCTGCTGACCAAACCCATCGGCACCGGCACGCTGTTTGCCGCCCACGCGCGGCACGCCGCCAAAGGCCGCTGGATCGACGCGGCGCTGAAATCCATGGTGGTGTCCAACCAGGCCGGCGCAAAAATCCTGCGCGAGCATGGCGCTACCGCCTGCACAGACCTGACCGGCTTCGGTCTGCTCGGTCACTTGGTGGAGATGACGCGCCCCTCGGGCGTGGACGCCGAATTGCAGCTGAGCGCCCTGCCCTTGCTCGACGGCGCGGTGGAATGCGTCGAGGCTGGCATCGTCAGCTCGCTGCAGCCGGCCAATGTGCGGTTGCGCCGCGCATTGCGCAACGCCGAAGCTTTCACCAGCGACCCGCGCTACCCGCTGCTGTTCGATCCGCAGACGGCGGGCGGCTTGCTGGCAACCGTGCCGGCAGATCGGGCGGCCGACTGCATCAAAGCCCTGAAGGCCGCGGGCTATGCACAGACGGCCGTCATCGGCCGCATCAGCGGTGCGTCGGAGGCGTTGGAGCCGGTGGTGCTGGTGCCGTGAAGCCTGGATGCGGGCCTGCGCCGATTGCAAGCAACTGTAAGGACCCGAGACACCGCAGCGACTGAGGTTCAAGTCGGCAGCACATCGTTGCCAGATTCCGTCCCTCAAGAACCTCTTCCCCCCATGAAAAGAATCCTGATCCTTGCCACCATCGTCTTGCTGGTGGCCGCCTATTTTGGGCTCGGACTGGGCCGGTACCTGACCCTCGCCGCCGTGCAGGACCGCCTAGGCGACTTCGAAGCGCTGCGTCAGGCCTCGCCCATCGCCACGGCGCTCGGTTTTTTCGGTCTGTACGTGCTGGCCACCGCCCTGTCCCTGCCCGGCGCGGTCATCCTCACCCTGGCGGCCGGCGCCCTGTTCGGGCTGGTGGCTGGCACGCTGATCGTCTCGTTCGCCTCCAGCCTGGGCGCCACGCTGGCGTTTCTGGCCTCGCGCTACCTGCTGCGCGACACCGTACAGGCACGCTTTGGCGACCGGCTCAAGGCCATCAACGACGGCATGGCCAAGGACGGCGCGCTGTACCTGTTCACGCTGCGCCTGATACCGGTATTCCCCTTCTTCCTGGTCAACCTGCTCATGGGGCTGACCCCCATCCGCACCGGCACCTATTACTGGGTCAGCCAGCTGGGCATGCTCGCGGGTACCCTGGTCTACGTCAACGCCGGCACCCAGCTGGCCCAGCTCTCCAGCCTCTCGGGCATCCTGTCGCCCGGCGTGCTGATGTCCTTTGTCCTGCTCGGAGTCTTTCCCATGATCGCCAAAGCCGCCCTCGGTTTCCTGCAACGCCGACGTGTGTACGCCCGCTGGCAGCGCCCCAAGACCTTCGACCGCAACCTGGTGGTCATCGGGGCCGGCGCGGCGGGCCTGGTCACTTCCTACATCGCTGCGGCGGTCAAGGCCAAGGTCACGTTGATCGAAGCGCACAAGATGGGCGGCGACTGTCTGAACTTCGGCTGCGTGCCCAGCAAAGCACTGATCAAGTCGGCCAAGCTCGCGACCCAGATGCGCCGTGCCGACCACTACGGCCTGACGGCCACAACGCCCGCGTTCAGCTTCCGGCAGGTGATGGCCCGGGTGCACCAGGTCATCCGCGAGATCGCGCACCACGACAGCGTGGAGCGCTACACCGGGCTGGGGGTTGAGGTGTTGCAAGGGCGCGCCCGCATCGTCGATCCCTGGACGGTCGAAGTCACGCTCAACGACGGTGGCACCCAGCGCCTGACCACGCGCAGCATCGTCATCGCCGCCGGTGCCCGCCCCTTCGTGCCACCGCTGCCCGGACTGGACGACGTGGGCTATGTCACCAGCGACACCCTATGGGACGAATTCGCCCAGCTGGACGCGCCCCCGGCGCGCCTCGTGGTGCTGGGTGGTGGTCCGATTGGTTGTGAGCTGGCGCAGAGCTTTGCGCGCCTGGACTCACAGGTCACCCAGGTCGAGATGGCGCCGCGCATCATGATCCGCGAAGACCAGGAGGTGTCCGATCTCGCCCGCGATTCGCTGCAGCGCGACGGTGTGGCCGTGCTCACGGCGCACAAGGCGCTGCGCTGCGAGCGCGAGGGTGAGCGAAAGTTCATCGTGGTGGAACACCAGGGCCAGGAAAAGCGCATCGAATTCGACGCGCTGCTCTGCGCGGTCGGCCGCGTGGCGCGGCTGCAAGGTTACGGGCTGGAAGAACTGGGCATCCCCACACAGCGCACGGTGGTGGTCAATGAATACCTCGAAACGCTGTACCCCAACATCTTTGCTGCGGGTGACGTGGCCGGGCCGTTCCAGTTCACCCACACGGCCGGGCACCAGGCCTGGTACGCGGCCGTCAACGCCCTGTTCGGCAATTTCAAGAAATTCAAGGTCGACTACTCGGTGATCCCCTGGGCGACCTTCATCGAACCCGAGGTGGCGCGCGTGGGCCTGAACGAACAGGATGCCAAGGAAAAGAACATCCCCTACGAGGTCACCAAGTACGGCATCGACGACCTGGACCGCGCCATCGCCGACGGCTCCGCGCACGGCTTCGTCAAGGTGCTGACCGTACCGGGCAAGGACCGCATCCTGGGCGTGACCATCGTGGGCGAACACGCGGGGGATCTGCTGGCGGAGTTCGTGCTGGCCATGAAGCACGGCCTGGGCCTGAACAAGATCCTGGGCACCATCCACACCTACCCCACGCTGGCCGAGGCCAACAAGTACGTCGCTGGCGAATGGAAGCGCGCCCACGCACCCCAGCGCGTGCTGGCCTGGCTGGGCCGCTACCACGCCTGGCGCCGAGGCTGAAGGAGAAACCACCATGGCCACGAAACCCGCCCCGCAGGTCTACCTGCAACTGCCCGACGGCCCCGATCGCGACGCCCTGCGCGCCGGCCTGCTGGCCCTGCAATGCATCCCGGTGAACCTGCCACCGCCTGGGGCGGGGCTCAACGAACAGCTGGATCGCCTGGCCCTGGACCCACACGCGCTGGTGTTCCTCGATGTGTCCAACGACCTGCCCAGGATCACC
This sequence comes from Betaproteobacteria bacterium HGW-Betaproteobacteria-9, assembly GCA_002842215.1. Lineage (GTDB taxonomy): Bacteria > Pseudomonadota > Gammaproteobacteria > Burkholderiales > Burkholderiaceae_C > Hydrogenophaga. The sequence continues at coordinate 52,393 of PHCC01000013.1, forward strand.
CACCGGTTCGACCGCATCCTCAAGACCTGGCCGCAAGCCCTCAGGGCGCGGACCGTGCTGACCCGCCTGGCCGCCGGCCACGTCAGCCCGGCCGACCGTGCCTGGGTGCAGTCGCTGGGCTTTGCCGACCTGATCGCTTCCTTCGATGACCGCGCGCCCGCATCGCCCTTGCGGCTTGTGCTGGACCGGGCAGCGTCCACCGTGGGTTTGCCGGCGATGGCCGCCGACGAGCTTGACCGCTACCTGCGCGCCGTCCCCACCGCGCCATCCAGCCTGTCGCCCCGCGCGCTCATCCGCGCCCGCACAGCACTGGAGGCCGAAGCGCTGGCGGACCTGCTGCAGTTCAAGCTCGACATCCGTGACCGCAGTTACCACCTCAAGAAATACCCCGCCTGCTTCCTCGCATCAGAGGCTGTGCAATGGATGCGCCCGCATTTCCGGCTGGACAGCCCGCAGGTGGTCGAGGTCGGGCAGGCCTTGCAGTCCCTGGGTCTGCTGTACCACGTGGCACACGAACAGGCGTTCGCCGACGAGGCCCTGTTCTTCCGGCTGCGCGCGCCGGCCCAGTTGCCCAACGTGAACCTGGGCCTGATCTTGCAGACCCTGCGCGACCGGCTGGTGGTGGTGGACCGCAGCTACCTAGGCAAGGACTACCCGAGCTGCTGGACAGGCCAGGATGCGGTGGACGTGCTGTGCGCCAAGCGCAACATCACGCGCCACGAGGGCCAGCTGATCCTGCACCGCCTGATGCAGTTCGGTTTCTTTGAACACGTTGTCGGTGAACACGGGTTCATCGACGGCAACTACTTCTACCGTTTCACCGACGGCCTGCCCTGAACAGGTCTCACGCCCCGATGCGCTTTTCCATCGTCGTTCCCATGCTCAACGAGGCACCAGGCCTGCCCCGCCTGCTGGCGCAGCTCTGTGCTCTGGAACGCCAGGGCAACCAGGTGCTGATCGTGGACGGCGGCAGCGGCGACGGCAGTGCCGACCTGGCGATGCGGGCGGGCTTGCGGGTGCTGTCGTCGCCACCAGGGCGCGTCCGGCAAATGAACCTGGGTGTTGCGCACGCGACGGGCGATGTGCTGCTGTTCCTGCATGCAGACACCCTGTTGCCCGAAGGCGCCCTCATCACCGTGCGCCGGGCGATGCAGAAGTCCGGTGCCCCTTGGGGCCGTTTCGACGTGGTGATCGATGGGAGCCACTTCATGCTGCGTGTGGTGGCCAGGTTGATGAACCTGCGATCCCGCTGGACAGGCATTGCCACTGGCGACCAGGCGATCTTTGTCACCCGCGAGGCGTTTGACGCCGTGGGTGGTTTTCCGGACCAACCGCTGATGGAAGACATCGAGCTGTCCCGCCGCCTGCTCCAGCGCGCCCGACCGGCGTGCATCGGCGACCCGGTGGTCACCTCAGGGCGCCGTTGGGAAAGCCGGGGTGTCTGGCGCACCGTGCTGCTGATGTGGCGACTGCGCTGGGCCTACTGGCGCGGCGCACCAGCCGAGCAGCTGGCGCAACGCTACCGGTGAGTGGCCGTGCATCGAAGCCCCCGCATCATCGTCTTCGCCAAAGCGCCCGTGGCGGGCCTGGCCAAGACCCGACTGATCCCGGCGCTGGGCGAACAGGGCGCGGCCCGGCTCGCCGCCTCGATGCTCACGCACGCGGTGGACCAGGCACTGGCCAGTGCGGTCGGCCCGGTGGAACTGTGCATCACGCCCGCGCCGCAGGACCCGAGATGGTCAGGGCGGTTGCCGCGGTCTGCATCGCTGTGCCTGAGCGATCAGGGCACGGGCGACCTGGGCGAGCGCATGGCGCGGGCGGCGCGCCGCGCACTGGATGAGGGACAGCCGGTGCTGCTGATGGGGACCGACTGCCCCGATCTGACGGCAGAACGCATCCGTTCGGCGGCCACCTGCTTGCTCACCAGCGACGCCGTCATGGTGCCAGCCTACGACGGTGGCTACGTGCTGCTCGGGCTGAACCGCTTCGACGCCTATCTGTTCAGCGACATCGCCTGGAGCACGTCCAGCGTGGCCCAGGCAACGCGGTCACGCATCGAGGGACTGGGCTGGTCGCTGACAACCCTGCCGGCACTGCACGACATCGACGAACCCGATGACCTGTGCTGGCTTCGGCGACCGTTCGAACAGACATCAGCGCGGCATCGTTGATCGAAAGACGTGGATCCCCGCAGCGACGCGGGTGACAACAGTCAAGAGACACAGGGCTGCAAAACCGTAGGCCAGCGCTGAAAACCAGGCAGGCACCAGGCACATCAACGCGAAAACGGCAATGGTTTCTGTGCTTTCGGTCAGACCGCCCAGGTAATAGAACCCCTTGCCCGAGAACGCCGTACTGGACAGACCTCGCTGGCCAGCGAGGACCGCAAACGCCAGGAAACTGGTTCCCGTTCCGACAAATGCAAACAGCAACACGGAAGCAGCCAGCGCGTTGCTGGCCGGATCCGCCAGGGCAAACGCCATCGGAATCGAACCGTAAAAAAGGAAATCCAGTGTGATGTCCAGAAAGGCACCCCGGTCGGTTGGCTGAGTGACTCGTGCCAGCGCACCGTCGAGACCATCAAACAGACGGTTGAGCAGGATCGCAACGAGGGCCAACTCAAAGTGCGACCAGGCAATGAGCGGTACGGCACTGATGCCGATCAGGAAGCCCAACCAGGTGAGGTGGTCGGCCTTCAGTCCCATGGCCTGCATGCGCAGCGCCATGTGCTGCAGGGGCCAACGCACGGCCCGGTTCAAGCGAGCGTCAATCATGAATCGCTCTCCACGCGTGGATGTCGAAGACCGTGCCTCCTGGCGGCACATCGTCCGGGTCGTGTGTGACCAGCACCGTCGGAATGCGCTGGCGCTGGATCTGCTCGAACACGAAGCCACGGAACTGTGCGCGCAACGTGGTGTCCAGCCGCGAAAACGGCTCGTCCAGCAGCAGCGCGCAGGGCTCGGCGAGCAGCGCACGCATGAGGCTCACGCGGGCGCGCTGCCCGCCCGAAAGAGTGGCGGGGTCGCGGTCGTGGAATCCGTCCAGTCCGATGTCGCGCAGGGTCTGCTCCACCCGGGCACGTCGTTCAACCGTACCCCGCACCATACCCGGCAGGGCAAACGCCAGGTTCTGCCCCACGCTCAGGTGGGGAAACAGCAGGTCGTCCTGGAACAGGATGCCGATGCCGCGCGCCTCCACTGGCAATCCGTCGCGTCGCTGGCCGTCCAGCCACAGTTCACCGCTGGCCTCGAACGCCGGGTCCAGGTCGCCCACCAGCCAGTTCAGCAAGGTGGACTTGCCCGAGCCGGAGACACCGGTGACTGTCGCCACTTCGCCGCCGTCCACCCGCAGGTTCAGGTTCGCGACCAGCACCTGGGGGCCCTGCGTGATGGTGAGGTTCTTGATGTCCAGCATGTCAACGCAGTCCTTTCCGGCAACGACCGGCCCACAATGAAATCAGCCCTGCCAGGCCAAAGCCCAGCAGCGGCAGCACGATCTGCAGCAGCGCCTGCACCGCCAGCACGCGGCGGTTGCCCCCGGCGCTCAGCGCCACCGCTTCGGTGGTCACCGTCACAAAGCGCCCACCGCCGGCAAACAACGTCGGCAGGTATTGCGCCACGCTGACCGCAAAGCCCACCGCCAGCGCGGACACGATGGGTTTGATCAGCATCGGCCATTTCACGCGCAGGCAGGCGCCCAGCGGGGACTGCCCCAGCGCCCGGGCCGTGGTCATGAGGCGGCGATCAAAGGCGCGGTACGGGCCGATCAGGGTGAGCACCATGTAGGGCAGCACCCACAGCAGGTGGCTCCACACCAGTCCCGCCGCGGTGCCGTCATGCTGCAGCCGCAGCAGCGCCGCGTATTGCGCCGCGACCAGGGGCAGCGCCGGGATGATCAGCGGCACGTAGAGCAAGGCGTTGAACCGCTGCGGCCCCCATTCCAGCCAGACCAGGGTGGCCGGCAGGCACAGCAGCGTGGCCGCGCCGGCCAGCCACAGCGTGGTCCAGAACGGCGCCCAGTCGGCCTGCAGCCACGTCCGCAGCGACAAGGCATCGGGCCACAGTGCCGGGAAAAACCAGGTGTCTGCCAGCGACCACAGCAACAGCACCGCTACCACCGCGTAGCCCACCAGCAGCAGTGGCTGGTGCAGACCGAGACGAGAAGGTGGCGCCGCAGGCTGGCGTTCACCCGGGGGGTAAGCGAGGCTCCGCACGACCAGTCGCCAGGCCCACCGCGCAGCACCTGCCATCAGCAGGAACATCGCCAGGAGCACCAGCGAAGCCGCCGCCCCTTTGGCCTGCATGGCGGCATCGGGGTCGGTCAGCCATTGCCAGACCAGGACGGCCAGCGTGGGCGGCGTGCTCGGTCCCAGCACCACGGCCATGTCAACCACCGACAGGCCATAGGCCAAGACCGCCGCCAAAGGCCAGCCCAGGCGCGGCAGCAACTGGGGCCACAGCACCAGCCGCCAGGTCTGTGCACGGTTGTAGCCCAGGGATCGGGCCACCACCATGTGCCGCCGGACCGTCTGCTCGCCCAGCACCGCCATCAGAACCCAGAGCAGGAACCAGCATTCCTTCAAGCCCAGCGCCAGGGCCAGGCTCAGCGCGAACGGGTCCTGCACCGTGGTCCATTGCGGCGGCTCCAGCCAGCCGGCCAGCGGCGCCACCGCGCGGGCCAGCCAGCCGGATGGCGAGAGCAGGAAAAACAGACCCACCGCAAAGGCCGCGTGGGGCACCGACAGCAGCAAGGCCAGACGCCGCTGCAGCGCCAGCCAGCGCGGCCCTGGGTAGAGCGCGGTGGCCAGTCCGGCCGCCAGCGCCACACCCAGCGCGCTGCCCAGCCCGGCCGACAACAGGGTGGCTCGCAAGGCCTGTGGCCACTGGGCATCGGCCCACAGCCCCCGCCAGACCGCAAGGTCCAGCGAGGGTGAGAGCGCCCAGTACAGGCCCGGCAGCAAGGGACCCAGGATCAGCAGCACCGGCAGCGCCGCCAGCCAGGCAGCCGACCGGCGCCACCGTTGACCCGATGGCCCGGAAGGCGAGGAGCGCCGGATCAGCGGGACCCGTAGCGCTTGAGCCACTCGGCCTCCAGCGCCTCCACCCAACTGGCGTGGGGCTCGGCGAGCATGGGAACGACCTCGGCCAGCGCGCCGGGCGCGGTCTTGCGCAGGGTCGCCTGGATCGCAGCCGGCAGCTTGTTCACGTCCAGCACGCTGCCATCGCCCCAGACTGTGATGTCGGCCTTGCGGGCCTGGGCTTCAGGAGACAGCAGAAAGTTGGCCACCACCTGCGCACCCGCCTGCGCCTTGGCATTGACGGGAATGCCCACGAAGTGCACGTTGCCGATGGTGCCGCCGGTGAAGCCAAAGCTGTAGGCGGTGGCGGGCAACTGGCGCGTGGCGATCAGGTTGGCCGCTTCGTTGGGGTTGAAGGTCAGCGAGAGCTTGAGTTCACCGTCGGCCAGCATGCGGTGCATCTCGGCGGCACTGGCCGGAAAGGCCTTGCCGCCGCGCCAGAGCTGTGGGTGCAACTGGTCCAGGTAGGCCCACAGCGGCGCGGTGGACGCCGCGAAGCTGGCCGGCGTGAGCGGCGCTTGCAGCAGCTTGCGGTCGGGCGCGAGTTCGATCAGCGCCTGCTTGACGAAGGTCGTGCCGTGGAAGTCCGGCGGCTTCGGATAGCTCACGCGTCCCGGGTTGGCTTTGGCGAAAGTCAGCAAATCCGCCCTTGAACGCGGCGGCGCGGGTGTCTTGGCCTTGTCGGCGATGAAGGTCAGTTGCGCGGTGCCCCAGGGCGCTTCAAAACCTTCAGTGGGCACCGAGAAGTCGCTGCGCACGGGCTTGTTCAGATCAACCGCGCCCCAGTTCGGCAAGGACTCGGCCCAGGGGCCGAACAGCAAGCCGCCCTGCTTGAGGTTGCGGAAGTTCTCGCCATTGATCCACATCAGGTCGACGGAGCCATCGGTGCGGCGACCAGCCGCCACTTCGGTCTGCACGCGCTTGACCACCTCGGCCGTGTCCGTCACCTTGACGTGCCGCAGCTCGACGCCGTAGCGGCTCTTGACCTGCTGCCCCACCCAGCCGATGTAGGCGTTCGTCGCCTCGCTGCCGCCCCAGGCATTGAAGTACACGGTCTGGCCCTTGGCGTCGGCTTCGGTCTTGGCCCAGTCGGCGTGCGCCGCCAGGGGGAAACACAGGCTCAGGGCCAGGGTGGTCAGCGGAAACCATTTCATGCGCGAAATCTCCGTTAAAAGGGGTGTAAAAGCAGTTGGTCGCGTGAACCCCTCAAATGCTTACAGGCGATCGGCACAGGCACGCCTCAGGCAGTCAGCGCCGCCTGCAGCGCATGAAACTCGACCAGCATCCGCTCGATGGTCCGTGGATCCAGGTAGTCGTTCACTCGGTCCCGCACATGCGCGATCAGTGCAGCTTCGCTGTGCCGCGCCGACCAGTCCTCGCCGTCACCACGGCTGCCTTGCTGGTTGGCCACTTCGGCCAGCCATTTGGCGCACCAGGTCACCGACCAGAGCCACATCAACTCGCGAAGCGGCACCATGGCACCCCGACACGGCGCTGCGATGCCCTCCCCGACGGCAGCTGCCCAGACCTCGTAGGCGCGCGCCACGGCATCGGTGGACAGCTCAAACGAAGCCTCCCGGTCCCAGGTTGTCGAGGTGTACAGGCTCGCGTGCGCCAGGTCCAGCGGCGGAAAGCTGTAGCGCAGCTTCTCCAGATCCACCAGCACCGCCTTGTCCGTGGGCGTGATGAGAAAGTTGCCCGGGTGGGCATCGAAGGTGATCAGGCGTTGCGGACAAGGTTTCACCGCAGTTGCCATGCGTTGCGTCAAACCCGTCAGCCGCGCTTTCAGCACCCGAGCCGATGCGGCAGGCACAGCCGGATGGTCCAGGTACCGAGCCTGGACATCGATCAATGCAACAAGCCCGACCAATGGGTCCGGCTCATCGAGCAAGGGGGCTCGGTCTTGCGGTTCAGGCACAGGCAGCGCATGGATTGCGGCAAGGGCCTGCATGATGGAACCCAGATGTTCCGGCCGGCTGGCGGGAACGCCGACGATCTCTTCGACCAGCAAGGCGCCCCGTGGCATTTGATCAGACGGGGGGATCACGTCTTTCAGATACGGCACATGACCGGAAGGCGCTGCCCGTCGAAAGCAGACGCTCTGGTAGAGAAGATTGTCCTGGGCAGCCAGAGCCATCTGGCTCTGTTTGGGGATGCGGGCCAGCAGACCCGTGCCCTTCATGCGCACATGCCAGTGCGCCAGGCCCTTGTCAGGCAAGGGCTCCACGACGACAGGGCCATGCAACCGGCCAGACAAGTGTTTCTCCAGCAAAGCCGGCAAGAGATCAAGTTGCATCGGAGTTCATTGTGCGCGGTGGCATTGTGACCATCGACCGAAGGATTGTGACTTCGATGAGATGAGCGTTGAGCATCAGCTTCTTTCGCTGGGGTATGGCGGCTACGGCTCGGACACAACTGCTCACCTCGGACGCGAGGAGTTGTTCTCGAAACACGATCAGGCTAGCAAGTGCTGAGCGGCCGGTGAAAGAAGTGCAGCGGTCGTCCGTCCCTTCCATCCTTGAATGGCAGGTGACCTCGGCTGCCGACATTCAGGCGAGCTAAGTCACCGGCAGCAACCAGCCTGAAGCTGCTGTCGATGCGCCAACTCGGCGTTTGCTAGCCTTTTCTCGCATGCGGGAGAACTTCGGTTCGCGCGGAAAGTGCCGGGTCGATAGAAGCCGACATCTCTAAGTGTCAAGCCTGGGCGATGACAACATCCGACATTGGCAGGGCAATGCATGGCAAGCAATAGCCCTCAAGCTTTTCCTCGGCGCTGAGGCCAGGCCAGGGAATGTCGTAGCGCACTTGCCCCTCTAGCAAGCGAGCAATGCACGTGCGACAGGTCCCGTTGCGACAGGACACCGGCCATACGATTCCTGCGCGCGCCATCGCAGCGAACAAGCTGGTCTCGCAGTCGGCCTCGACGTCAGGCGCTTGGCCGCCAACCCGGATACGAAAGGTTTTCATGCGTTGTGGAGCCGGATGGCAAGCGCTCATGGGGTCGATGCATGCCGAGCCACAACCGTGGCGGGACCAACAATTTGAAATACCACACAGAGCTGCAGATCTGGGCGCTCATCTTGCCGCCGAGCGCCCGGGAAACCTTAAAGAGAGGCGTCCTTGACCTTCTTCAGGGGGCGAACCTTTACGCGCACGGTGGCGGGTTTGGCAGCGAATTCGCGCTCGACCTTGGTGAAGGGGTCGATACCGCGGCGTTTCTTCTTGGCGGGGATCGCCTGCGCGGTGATCTTGAGCAGACCTGGAAGCGTGAACTCGCCCAAGCCCTTCTTGCTCATTGATGCCACGATCGTGGCTTCCAGTGCTGCCAGCACGGCTTTTGCGGCCTTCGGCTCGACACCGGCGACCTCTGCAAGATGAACTTGGAGCGTGGTCTTGTTGAAGGCCGTTTTGATCGGTTTCAGGGGCGCCGCGCTTGCAGCAGGCTTCTTGGCCACAGCGGCCTTGGTGACCGCGACGGCCTTTTTCGCGACGGGTGCTGCCTTCTTCGCAGCGATGATTTTCTTTGCAGTTGCCATGGATATATCTACTTTCGATTGATGAAAATGCGCAAAGCGCGCCACGCGATTGTAGAAACCATGGGTGCGCACGCGAAGTTCGGGTGTCGTGGAGTCCGATGGCTGGTTAGCCCTGAACTTCACCCTGCGCGACCCGTGCCCAACTGCCAGGCAGAAGCGCGCATGTGGGAAGGCTGTTCCAGGCTGATTGCTGACGTTCACCAGCGTCTGCTCTGTGGAAGCTCTGTCTCGACGAGAGATTCATGTGGAACCCGTACGCCAACACCAACAAGCACCGACCGTATGTGCTTCTGAACCGTCCGTCTGGTAATCTGCTAGTCACTAATAGTCGGGCAGTTTCGTGCCCAAGTCGCACCGCGGAAGCGCCGCAATACGAAACAATGTAGCCGTACGTGGAGGCGTTATGGACCCCCTGTCCAAGGAAGCAATTGAGGAGCGGCTTGCACTGCTGGTGTCTGGTCGATTTGCCGAGCTTAGAGCTCTGACGCTGCTTCAGGACGAGCAGCAAGATCGACAGTTGCATAAGCGGCTGGCTGAAGCGGACCTCCGGGAGGTTAACCTCCTCGATTCCTTCGAGCGATGGGTTGCGGTCAACCTGTACGCTGCATGCCAAACAGTGTTGCCGGCGCTTGGCCTCTCAAGCCGGGCCGATGTTCCGCGTCTAATGCGCCTTCTGCGCATGGTTTCTGGCGGGAATGACCCGCGAGCGAACTACATCTCTAAAGCCCTCCAAGTTCGATTTACTAGCCAGCCCTCCCTCCCAGTGGAGCTTGCCGCGTGTTTCGACAGCGACGGCCCCATCACTGACATGGCCTGTCGGGTCTGGGCAACCAGCTTCGTAATGGCTCACCCCGTCGCGGCCACCCAGTTCGTCGTTGACCGTTTGGAGCCGCAGGCCAGCGACCAAAGGGCCGTCCGAGCTCTCGTCGTAACCATCCCTTGGCTGGCAGCCGAGGTCAGAACCCAGCTGACGTCACACCGTCAGGCCATGCTGACCTGGTTGAAAGGCTTGCTGGAAACGAACGCAGACGACGCTTGGTACTGCCTTGTGGAGCTTGGGCAGTTTGATTCTGATGCCTACGCGCTGGTTGCCGACGGTCTCGAGCGAGGCGTCTCGCCCGCTGCCCAGCACGTTGCTCGCACCCTTTTCAGGATGGATGGCACAGCCTATGCAGTCAACGAAGTTCCCTTGGCGGGCGTGCTTCAGCGTCTCGTGACGCTCGCCTGCGCCGACGCCTCTGTTTGCGACAACGTGGACCTTGCCCTGAGCTCCTGCCTGAAGAGACAGAGCCAACGTCCGATTGCGATTGATTGCGTACGCGCGCTGGAAGGCGGGCCGGACGACGTGCTCAAACGATTCGATTCGACCTTCTACGCGCTCTGTGAAGATGCAGCGTTGTTCAAGGAAGTCCTGACCGGCTGGTTGCTCAGCCCGATGGCATCTTTCGAGGTAATTAGCGCCACTCTCAACCTTGTGGCAACGAACCGTGCGCCAGCGGGGTTGGATGAAGCGCTCTTCGCAAGAGCATCGCCGCTGGTCAGGACCAAGGCCGTTCGCCGACTTCTTGGCCTGCTCAGCGATGGTAGAGCGTTGTGCCAGTTCGCGGCAGACATTGCCAGGATGGAGACCCTTGGCGCTGCCGGTCTCGAGCTCGCCAGCCAGATGTTCAACCTGCTCAAGGACGAGTTTCCCCACGCGACCGAGGACTTTCTGAAGCCCCTCGCCACGTCGGCACTCAGGCGGGAACGGGGAGCCCAAGTCTTCCGCGGGGTCTACGCCATCGTCATGACCTGGAAGCGGCACCTAGAGCGGCTACCAAATCGGCCGGAGCTCCATGTTGGTGATGCCGACGCCATGGCGCTCAGAACCGCGCGCATGAAGCACCAGCGAGAAATACACCGCGGAGCTGAAGCAATGTCAGTTTTCGCCTCCGTGATGACGAAGGTTCACATCGCTCAGGGCCATCGCTTCACAAGCCACATGCAGGATGGGCCGTCCCCCATCAGCGACATGGGGCACTTCAGCCATGCGGTCGAGCTGCCTTCCTCAGAGCTATCGGACCCAATGCGCGGGCTTCTACACAGGATGCAGATGCGGGGGACGTCAAGATGAAAGACTCGCTGCAGCTGTTGGTCGCCGACTATCTCAGTTTGATGAAGGAGTCGGGGGAGCTCGATGCCTTCATGCCCCTCCTCATCTCCGGTATGGGACATCAGGTCCTGCACACCGCCCAACGAGGTGTGCGTGAGCAAGGCGTTGACATGGCGTCTGTTGGAAAGGCCGACGACGGACGCAAGACGCTCTTCATGTGGGTCCTCAAGTGCGGCAATGTCGGCCGCAGCGAGTGGAACGTCGGACCGCAGTCGGTTCGCCACTCGCTGGAGGACCTGGTTGACGTGTACATGCGCGGCAACATCCCTCCGGAGCACAAGAAGCTGCCAAGGAAGGCCATGGTCGTCACGAACGGCGAGTTCTCGTCGAACGTGTTGCCGAACATGACCGGCTACTTTGAATCCTTGAAGGAAAGGCACGGGATTGAGGTCGTCGCTGTCAACGGCTCACTGCTGGCCGCTTGGACGGTAGATCACCTCTTCGATGAGCACATACTTCCGGCCGAACGTCGAATGCTTTTTCGACGGGTGCTGGCCAACGTGAGCCAACCTGACCTCTGCATCAGCATCGGCAGGCAGCTCATCGACGCATTGGTGGCAGACCTACCCGTCACCGAGGGTTCAAAGGGCTCCCGGAAGAAGCGCACGCTGCTGGCATTGAGGGGTGCTCGGGCGGTGCTGTCGGCGTTGACGCTTCGAGGCGCCGCCGAAGACAACATGCTGGCGCCCTGCAGGCTGGCTGAATACGCGGTTCTGGCTGTGTGGTCCAAGCTCCATGGGGAGCTCGCAGGCGCGACCGCTTCTGACAGCGCCAAGGAGTTCGGGATGCTCTTGGGCGAGACTATGAGCGTCGCCATGCGGTATCACGAGCGGCTTGACGAGTTCTACAGGACGCAGGACGCCTTTGCCTACGTGCTTCCTGACCACTTGTTCGTCTCCAAGCGCATCTTCGAAGAAGCAGGGCGGCTTGGGTTTCAGGGCTGTTTTTGGGCTTGGCACAGCAAGTCTAGTCGTGAGGATGTCGGCATGCACTGGGCGTACGCGCGCCGGCTCATCTGGCTGCTGGAGACCCATTCAGGCCTGCTGCTCCCTGCCTTCGACCATCAGGCGACGGACATCCATCATGCCTTGTTGTTGTTGGCCATCACGGGGCACATGGACGAGGCCAAAGGGTGGGTGAGTTCGCTCTGCCAACGGCTTGGCGTCGCGCAGTCCAAGAGGGAGCTTTGGCCAACGGTGCAAACACTAGAGCAGCAGCTGCAGGTTCGCTTCGACTTTGAAGAGCCAACCGACGACGGGATGTCGTGTTCGACCCTCATACCCATCCTGCTTCTCTGGACGGCGCTGTTGGGCATTGATGAGGGCTACAAGTTTCTACGCGAGAAGCTGATTCCCGAGACCCGCTGGAGCACACCGAATCTCTGGAGCCCGGATGCAGGGTATGACTCGTTGCTTGCCAGCCCGCGAGGCTTGGCGAGCCACGGTGTCGGCGAGACCCTGGCTTACGTTCCTGAGGAGCCGTCTGAGTACCTCTCCAGAATGGCTAATGCATTGCCTGGCGTCGAGCCCATCGCCAGCGCTGATTGGTACAAGGCCAACTTCCCGTTCATACCAATGCTGGCGGCCTTGCACTGGGAGCTGCAGCTGCCCCGGGAGATGCTGGTCCAGCAGGCGATCGCGTTTTGTGAAGGCGGGACAGCGCTTGCGCGTGAACTGCATGCAGCCGGACAGACGCCGGTGGATGGAAGGGCGTAGGGCTGACCTGCCTGCGAGGCTCGCGCGGCAGCGCCCTGGCCGTTGCTACTGGAAACCCAGCGCCGCTTGGGCTTCCTTGCCCTTGAACTCGTGAACCGGCCAGCCCTTCACGTTCCGCGCGTCGAACCTGCCGTCATAGCCGATGTGCACGAACACCAGCCGGTAGACCAGGGTCACCAGCTTGTAGAGGTCATCGAAGTGAACCTGCATGGTTTCGTCCTTGGGCACCCAACTGCCGTGCACCGTTGGGTGCCTCAACTTATCCCAGGCCCTGATTTCCGCGCCGGTAACTGCGCCAACGTCCTTGAGTAGCCTCAGCGAGTCGATGGTCCGACCTCCGGCTCCCAGCAAGCTAAGTAGAGCATCTAGCCGCTCTGACAGCGACCGTTTGTCGGGCAGCGAATTGGCCTCGCCGAACTGCTTCGCTAGGTCATCCAGCTCGGGCATCTTCATAACCGCTGTCTTGATGGCCTCCACAACTGCCAAGTGCGCCGGCGTAGCCTTGGATCGGCCAGCAAGTTCTCCCACCTGCGCCAACGACTCCACCGCGACCGCAAGGCCCAGAGCGACAGCCGCTATAGAGGCACCGCTCAGGTCGAACAAGCTTGCAATCTTCCGGGTGAGCAGCGACATCCGTTCAACGTCCCCGTCCTTGCAAGCGTGTTCGTAGTACGCCGTGGCCAGGCTGTAGAAGTCCCGGTCGGCGAAGCGATCCTCTATCGGTGGCTTAACCAGACTACCTCGGGCCGGCCGATGCTTGAAGAACGCAATAGACCGTAGCGTCCCGTGAGCCACCTCCGTGCAAACCGGCTGGGCCAACAGCGCTGAGCAGAACATCATCGTCTCCTCAATCCGCGTGTCGAAGTGCCGCGGTGGTACGGCTCCATCCACCGCTTGCACGCTCAGCTCGCTGCGCTCTACCGTGTCGTCTCGAAACCGGCGGACGTATGTGAGGTCGAGGTTCGCAAGTCGACCCGTGGACCCGTCCCGGCCCACGAAGCGACTACCATTCCTGCCCGCCTCGTCGACGCGGTGGTTCTCGGGCATTCGCAGCCTCTCGATGTACGTCAGTCTCGCGGCGTAGTCAGACTCCTCGGCCTGAGAGATGTTCTCTACGTAGCTCGCGTCAAAGCGAACCTCGCATTCGTCCTGACCGGGTCGCTCTCGCACGGAGACCCGGGGGCAAATCCAGTGGACTCCCTTGTTCGTTACCGCCTCAAGCTGGAAATACTGGTCTTCCCGGACCAGCTGCCCCAGCTCGTAGTCCTCCACCATCGACAGCTCCGCAAAGACATCCTCGATGGAGCTGCCCGGCTTTGGCGCGCGAAACGTGCCCTTCACCCCGAAAGACTTCCCGAGTTCCAGGGTCCCTGGTGCCTCGTAGACCGTCGGGTCCTGTGCCGCCAACCGGGTGAGCCGGATTCGTACGCACGGAATCCGAAGTTTGTCTTCAAGGTACTGGTGAATGTAGTCGTCTCTTGAGGTAGGTACGGCGTCGGTCATGTGCTGGCAGTTGGGCTGAAATCTAGTTGTTGGAGACGACCCGCGCGAGAACCACCCTGGTCGCGTACTCCCTCAGGTCCCGGGCGCATTCGAGCACCTGGCCCTCCCGCAAGGTCCTCCAAAAGAATGGACAGCAGTATCCCGCCAGACGCATCTTCTGCCGCGAGAACATAACGGCGCCGTTTATGCGTCAACTTGCGCTGGTGAGCCTAGCCCGCGTGGTGGAGCGAATTTGTCGAGTGGTACTCATTGCAAGCATATTGCTGTTCAACCCTTCGCTCCAGCGGACGGCTTCGCCGCCCGCATACCATTGACGTTGAAAGGCAACTCCCGGGCGTTGAATCCGGCAAGCCGAAGTACCGCAATCGCTGCACTGCTGCCAATCAAAAGCAAGGGGAAGGCCGTTACGAGGTTTCAATCCATCCGAAGGACTGGGTTGATTGGGGGAACTGGTACCACCCAACGTTCAGGCCGAATCAAAACAATCGCACTTAGCTTTCCAACAGGCACGCTGCCTCGACCGAGAACTTGGTACTTGAGAATGTTGCTCTTGCCGGGGCCCATCAAGTGCCAGCCTGCTTTGATCACCTCGCGCTGAACTTGCAGTGCTTGTGCCTCGGCACCAGAGTCATTCAACTCCTGATCCGCCACAAAGGCCTTGAAAACCAGTGGGGACACCAGCGCCATCCCTTCGGGCACGAAATGAATCATGGCACCCGTCTCGCTGTATTTCAGTTCACGGCTGGCCAGCCCTTGCTGCAGCCAAGTGATGAAGGCCATTGCCGTGGCGGTTGGTTCAACCTGTTTGCCTGCAGTCTCGTGCGGCAGCTCGGGCAAAAATGGTGTGAGCACCACAGGCGCATGCTGCAACCTGTGAAGCGGTTGTGTTCGTGCCGACATGGCCGCTTGACCCGCTCGAACCAGAAGCGGTCGCTTGTCTGGTGGTTCAGGCATGGGTGGGAGCGGCGCACTTGAGGGAGCGGGGGACTCGGCTTTTTCCGGCGGGGCCTTTGTCGCAGTTTTGGATTCTTTGGGGGTGATTGGCGCAGGCGCTTGCGATGCAGCAGCCGTTGCAACAACAGTGGGCTCTTTGGCGCGTGGCGCAGGTTTGGGTGATTCCTTGAACAGCGCAGCATCGTCTTCAAAATCCAGCCATTTTTCCTTGGCATTGAAGCCATCGGGTCCACCCATCTGCAGAGGTTCCATATCAAACGAACTGGGGTCGGTGGGATCTGGTCTTGTTGCAGCGGTAACCTGGTTGTTTGGCGGCGTCGAACTCGATGCCTTGGGTGCCTTCGTTGTTGCAGCTTTGGGTTTTCCGAATGATGGTGCGCGGAGCACTGGCTCAGCTTTGGCTCGAAAGCCTTTATTGGCACCAGGAGCGGGTGCAGACGTTGCTTCAACCTCATGAGACTGCGCTGGGAGCCCATTCCTCTTCTCACTCTTGTCTGGGCTTGTTTCGGGTGATTCAGGTGTTTCAGGTGCCCGCGACGAATCTTCCTCGCGAGAAGGCATTTCGATTGCGCCAGTTTCCATTTGATCAGAGGGCACTGCGACACGCTTTTGTTGAATGATGATGCGCCCCACCATGGGTGGTGGATATTGCGCCCCGTCTTCAAACAGTTTGTCCAAGGGAAACCGCAGCATGGTCAGGCTGTGAGTGTAGGTCGCACCTCCCTCCCCTGAGTTGCCGTTTTCGTCCGTGTCCTGCTCGTCAGAGGTTAGTTCAGCACCGCCCTGCACTTGCACATACCAGACCGCCTGGCCCGATTGTGGGTTGAGTTGAATGCAGCCGTACTCCTGCCAGGTATCAAAGAGCCGGTCGTTTTTGTTCTCACTAGGAATGGATTCATCGGGGTGGTGATTTTTGATGTGTTGGCGCACACCGTCTGCCAAGCGCTTGGCCACAAACCAGATCGCTCCCTCGAACACCCACCCCGCCGCGCCGCTGCGATTGAGCGGCAAGGCTGTGCCGCTTCTGAGCATGTCCTTGATGGACTGCATGAGCAGGTCAATCAATGGCACGCTGCTTGACGTGGTGAAGCGCGCACGGTTGCCGCTGGCCAGCGCTTTTTGTGTGGAGGCTTGATCCGCTTTGCGGATGGTATTGGCGAGCAGGCTCGACTTGTCAGCGCCCGCAAGATACTGCGACAGTGCATCGAATGCCTGTGGTCGCCTTGCCAAGAAACTTAATGCGGTGGACGGTGCAATTTGCTGCAACAGGATCATGGACAGCTTGGAGTGCGCTTGGTAGTCTCGCGCCGATTTTGGTGTGAACTCGACCAGGTATTCGCCACCCGCTCGCAGCTGAGAGGTTTCGGTCAATGGCCCAGACATCGGCACCCATCGCAGAGGTGAATCCATACCCTGCGCCGTCCAGGACACACGCAGATCGGTCATGATCTTGCCAATGTCGTGCAGCAGTGCGCCAAAGAACATGACATAGGTCCACTCATCGCGCTGCGCGTCCATTTCCTCAACGGGTGCACCCTCGGGAAAGAAATGCCCGTTGCGCCAAGTCATGGCTGCGAGCGTCACCTCCAAGGTGTGAGCCAGCAAACCACCAGCGTGCGCGTGGTGGTGGCTTTCAGACGCGGGCATGAGTTGCACATATTCGGCATATCTATGCATCGCGGGAAGCAGGTCACGGCGCCAGACCAGGGCAGACAAGCGAGACTGTCGCCACATCAGCTCCAGGGCGCGTTCGCCTCGCACTTGATCCAGCAGTTCGCGCGAACGCAAGATGCGCAGCCAGCCATCAGCGTGGCCACGAATCTCAATACGCTTGTTGGTGCCACCTTCCTCGGCCGCTGCGTCCGACAACGGCACTGGATCAGTTCGTGCAGGCAACGCCGCTGGCCTAGGTGACCTCGGATCGAAGCGCTTGATCCAGCGTATGCACTGACCAATCATGGGTGACTCAGCGCTCCATCAAGTAGGCAATCAGGTCTTCTGCTGATGCTCGAAATTCACAAGGGGTTGACATGTACAAACGGGTGTAATCCGGCAGCGTTTCACGCCGTGCCAAGAACCTCAGCCACGACTGTTCCAGTGGGTTCCACCAGATCGACTCCATGGGATCGTTCAAATTGCGTTGGATCTTGAACGCTGCGCCATAGCTCGTGATCGGTGCGTTGGCCATGGCGACCGCCAGGCGAAAGCGCCGTTCGCTCACAGATTCTTTGGTGGGCTTGTCGGTTCGATGCAGCTCCTTGAAGAGCAACTGGCGAACGAAGTCCACCGCCTCCTGGTCGCCCGGCTCAAGAAACGACTCCAGGCCATCGTAAATGTGCAGAAAGCCCATCACCCGCCCGGTCCAACCGGCGAGGCCCAGATCCATCAAGTGATCTGCCACGATGTAAGGGCCGTGCTGCACATCTTGCGTGTGCCTGCCAAACGCCAGCTCCAGGCTGGAGGGCAAGGAATCGCTCGGCGGTGGTGGGTACGACATGGGGCCTTCCGGACATTCTTGGATCACCCAACTCTAGGTAGGCAAGCCCTTTCGCACAACCGGAAACCGGATTTCGCACAGGCAGGTTTTCGCTTGACGCCGACGTGATTATTGGATAGTCCTTTCGGATTACTTCAATGCCCCGCCGTTGAAGTAATCCGCCCCTGCCTGTATCTCCCGAGTTGCCCGTTCCAGTAAGCCCTTTACCACCGGAACCTTGGAGGTGGTGCCCTTTGGATAAGGCCATTAACCCCGTAGAAAGCCGTTTGCCCGTCGTTGCCCGGCCTTCCGGGCAACTGCCCCGGTTTTGTCGGTGTCGGCCCGTTGCCACATGAACAGCCCAAGACCGCTTGTTTCTGGCTGATACATCAATTTGATTACATCGTCAAGCCGAAACCTGCCTGCGAAATGGCAGGTTTTCGGTGGAGTTCTTTGGCCTCGAACCAGACACTGCATGCACTGGCGACGCATCTTTTGATGGTGTCACTTTTGCCCTGACCGGCGTCGTTCACGGCAACGCGCAGGGCTTCTTTTATGCAAGGTGTCTCGATGAAACAAGGCTTTTTGGTCGGTCTGATGGGCTTGGTGATGTGGGTGCCGAACGCGTGGGCGCAAACGCGCCTCACGGCAGGCGGTGATCAAGTGCAGGTCGGTCGATACACCACCCAGTCGGCGCAGCCACCGACTGAACTGGCCGAGCCCATGAACGTCTATGCGCAACTCACGTTCCCTCGGCAGGCCGTGGAAACCGTTGGACAAGCCATCGACTACACGCTGATGCGCACCGGCTACCGCTTGGTGGACATCGAGGCCTTGGGCGGCAGCGCACGCCGCTTCCTGTCGCTCACGCTGCCCGAATCGCAACGCAGCATGGGGCCGTACCAGGTCAAGACCATTCTTCAAACCTTGTTGGGCAGTGCGTGGACTCTGCGAACCGATCCCGTGACGCGCCAAGTGTGGTTTGAACTGGAGGCCGTCGAGGCTGGCGCTTCAGCGGCTGTTGTCGTACAGCCCGAACAAGTGAGCAAAGCACCTGAACCAGTCGCAAAGGCCGAGGCTCAAGAGAGCGAGTGCTTTCCCTATGACGACCACTGCAACCCCTGATCTGGAGCACCGCCATGGATGACCTACTGGAACACCAGCGCCGCCAGGAAGAAGAAGAGTTCTGGGAGGACAAGGAACGCAATGAACAGAGTCCCAAGGGAGGCAGAAAGCCGGATTTCTCCCTCCCTGATGACGACGATGCCATTCGCCCGGCCAGAAGTGCACCGTTGACCGACAGCGTGTTCGGCGCACCACGGGCAAGCCAGGAAACCGAGCCTGTCTTTCGACAGCCCGCCAAACGGATGCCTGAGACCAAAAAGAAAACGAACATGGCTGGGTTGTGGTTGGTTCTGATTCTGGTGCTCGGTGCCCTTGGCTACCAGGGGTACCGCATGTGGCAAAAGAGCCGAGAGAGCAGCGGAGCAATCGTCCAATCCGGCGCTGCGCCCGCTTTGCCGCCCGTGTTAGGTGCCGTCGAATTGCCTGCCACGGTGGGCGCGCCCAACCAAGCGCCTTTACCAGCCGCAGCGCCCGAGCCGGAGGGGCCCGCTGGCCCGACGCCTGAACAAATTGCACTGAATGCCCGCTTGGACAAGCTGGAAGCCCGTCTGAACGAGGTCATAGAAGGTCTGCGCGCGCAGGGCTACGTCATTGGCGAAGCCGGTGCAAACGGTGGGGCGTTGCCACCTTCCGCCTTCGCGCCTCGGCAGGTAGCGCCGCCCATGGTGCAAAAAACGGCTTTGCCGGTGCGCAAGCGCCACGCACCGAAACCCGTGATCAAGGCGATGCCACCAGTCACCCGGCAAGAGCTGTTGTCTGTGGACATGTGGGGCGGAAAGCCCTCTGTGGTGGTCGGCAATGGCGACCCGAAGAACAGCCGAATCAAGGTGCTTCAACCGGGTGACAGCTTCAACGGCATCACCCTCAACTCGGTGGACGTGGGCGCGCAGCGCGCCACCTTCACCAACGGCGCTCGTTCCATCACGCTGGATGTGACGAATTGAGCTGCGCCATGAAACGACTTGACCTCATCTCCCTTTGCGCCGTGACCGTGGCTTTGGTGGGCGCATGCCTCAGCTTGGGCGCATCCGCCCAGTCGCGCGTGCTGAATCAGACACAGGAACAAACCACGCAAACGGGTGAGTCTTCCCAACAGCCTGTCGCACGTCTGCATTCCCAGCTGGATGCCAATGACCTGTTGGTGGCTCAGATATGGGGCCTGAGCAACGAGGAAATGATTCGCGCCAAGGTGCTGCTGAAAGGCCCGAGGGCGGCGTTTTCGGTCCAAAACCTCTCGCCCGTCGAAGCGCTGGGCATCCATGCCCGCGACGAAAAAGAGCGGGTGAAGTACGCCGAACTGTTCGCCAAGGCCCTGCAGGCCGACGTGGAGCGCAGCCTCGCATGGAACAGGACGTTCATGGAAGTACAGGCCCGGCTGTACCCCAACCAAGCCGTTGTGGACTACTCAGGACTGCCACAAGTGACCGCACCCACGGCCACAGCCGACATGATGGGCGTACCACGCGCCATGGTCAAAGAGCCCGCTGCTCCAACCCGCCGCCCGGCAGCGAAGCGTTGATTCAGCCATGACGCGCCGCGCAGTTTCACCATACATGCCACTGGCTTCGCGCCAACTGGCGGTGTCGTGCGCGTTGTTTTTCGCGTCATTGGGTGGCGCTCACGCCCAGGCGGTCGGCAGTGCCTGGATTGACCCTTCGGAACAAACCAAAACCATTTATCCAGCACCGGCCAAGGGCCTGAGGCAAGCCCACGAGCCAAGCGTTCGCATGCAAGCCCAACGCTTGGCCGAGGACGGCACCAAGCTGATTTGGCCTAAAACGCTCACAGCGTCTGAACAAACCGCTTTGGCTCACCGCTTGTTGCCGCAGGCCTTCACGCCCGGCATGGCGTCGGCGTCGGCGTCGGCTTCTGCGCCAGCGCCTAAAAGGGGTGCCGCCTCGCGCGCCACGCCATTGATGCTCAAGACCTTGATGCAGGCCGCTGAGCGCTTTTCTGTGGATGCCTACCTGATTAAAGCGGTGATCCACGCCGAGTCGGCGTTCAACCCTCACGCGCGCAGTCCCAAAAACGCCATCGGCTTGATGCAAGTCTTGCCCGGCACCGCCCGCGATCTGGGTTTATCCGCGCAGCCGACGGCCACGGTCGAGGAGCTACTGACCGATCCCCGCGTGAGCATTGTTGTGGGCACCAAGTACCTTGCCGAACAGCTTGAGCGGTTCGGCGGCAATGTCGAGCTGGCGGTTGCCGCTTACAACGCTGGTCCAGGTGCCGTGATGAAGGCCGGCAACAAGGTGCCGCCTTACGCGGAAACGCGGGCCTACGTGAAACGGGTCATGGAGTTGGCGCGCAACTACCGGCTGCGCAAGACTTTGCAAGGGGTACAGGCATGAGCGCTGCGCCGGGCCGTTCCCAAGCAAGCTCGCACCGCAGCCCGCAGGGCGAAGGTACTCCAGTGAGCGCCCACCTGTCTCTGCTGTTGCTGGCGTCTTTGATTGCCCTGCCCTTCGCATCCGCGGCGGGCTGGTGTGCCGACTTGGAGGTGATCCACGACGGCGCCGGTAGCGTGCCACTGGGCACGTACTACGGCCACCTGGTCTCGGGCGTGGATCAGGCTGGGGTGTTGCCGGGAACCCGTTTTCCATTGACCACGGCACTCAAGCCTGGTCGCTTGATCTCGGCTGGTTCAGGCGATGGCCTGTTCGACACGCACTGGCTGGCCCATCCGATCTTTGTCTTGGGCACCGATGACCTGAGTTTTCAGTGGCTGCAACAACACCGGCAGACATTGCATACCTTGGGTGCCTCAGGTTTGGTGATCGAAGCCAGCTCGGAGACGAAGTTCAAGGATTTGCAGGCGTTCGCGGGGGGTGTTTCGGTCGCTCCCGTGCGCGGTCCATGGCTGGAACAAAAGCTCTTGTCTGCGGGCATCAGCCGTTACCCAATCGTGGTGATGCCAGATGGTCGCATCACCGACACGCCAGAACCTGAGGGGCGCGTCAAGTGAAAAACGACAACGCACTGGAAGCCCTGTTGCGGCCTCCTGTGGAGCTGTGGAGCACCGCCATGGCCTGGGGTGTGGCCTTGGTGGCCATCGCCGCCCCATGGGCCTTGATGATGCCGCCGTGGCTGGGCTGGGGGCTGGCCATCGTCGCGGCCTACTTTGGCTGGGTTCGCGCACGCCAAGCCGTTGAGATCCTGCGCTACCAGCACGGGATGAAGTATTACAAGGTGACCAAAGTGGCCCCGCACAAGATCCCGGTTGAGCCTGGCCAGTTCTACCTGGGTGATGGTTTTGAGTGGACGCAGCAACACACGCAGCGCAAACGCGATGCCACCCGCACCGACGCACGTCCCTATGTGCGAGCACAACCGCGCGAGCTGGCGCTGCGGAGAGTCGGTTTGAGGCTTCGGGAATGGTCAAGCTCGGAGGCTGGGCTTCCTCGGAAATTGAGGGCCGTGAAGCAGGTGGCGGGCTTGGTGGCCAACTACGACAGTTGGATCAATCCGTTTCAGGCCCATGCCGACTTGGGCGGATCTCCCATCCTGCATGGTGTGGGTGCGCTGGAAGAACGGCCTGTGACCATGCGCCAGTCTTCGCGCAACGGCCACATGATTGTTCTCGGCACCACGCGGGTGGGCAAGACACGCATGCTGGAAATGCTGGCGACACAGGACATTCACGCTGGGCATGTGACCATCGTGATCGACCCTAAGGGTGACGCGGAACTCATGTTGCGCCTGTACGCGGAAGCCCAGCGCGCAGGGCGCGCCGATCAGTTCTACCTATTCCATCTCGGCTACCCGGAGATTTCTGCGCGCTACAACGGCATCGGCAACTTCAGTCGCATCACCGAAGTCGCTGGCCGGGCCACCAACGCCCTGCCCTCTTCGGGCAACAGCGCGGCGTTCAAAGAATTCTCCTGGCGCTTCACCAACATCGTGGCGCAGGCCCAGGTGGCGCTCGGTCGGGTACCGACCTATGAGACCTTGCTGGCCGATGTGACCGGCATCGACCCGCTGTTCATGGACTACGCCACCATGGTGTTTCGCACCAAAGCGGCAGAAGGCCAGTTCACCGACTACCAAGACCGTCTGGGACGCCTGGAGGGCCTGATCGAGAAGAAGAAGGCCCCCGTGCCGCGCAGCCTGGCCGACCGTCAGGTGGAGCTGGTGGCGATGTTCTTGCTCATCAAAGAAACTCGCATTGTTGACAAGGTGTTGACCGGTCTGGCCGCTGCGTTCAGTTACGAGCGCTCCTTCTACGAAAAGATCATCGCCAGTCTCGGCCCCTTCCTGGAGAAGCTGACCTCCGGCGCAGCAGGCAAGCTGATTTCCCCCGACTACTTCGATCCCGAAGACAAGCGCCCGATCTTCGACTGGATGACAGTCATTCGCCAGGGCGGCATCGTGTACTCCGGTCTGGACGCGCTGTCGGACTCGGTGGTGTCTTCCGCTGTGGGCAACAGCATGCTGGCCGACCTGGTGTCCGTGGGCGGCAAGCTCTACAAGACAGGTCTTGATCCACACCACCCCGAGGGCAAGATCGTATTGCCGACGGTCTGCGCGCACTTTGACGAAGTGAACGAGATTTGCGGACCTGAGTTCGTGCCCATGGTCAACAAGCTGGGTGGCTCAGGTTTTCGGATCACGGCCTACACGCAGTCGATGTTCGACATCGAGGCCAAGGTCGGCGACAAGGCAAAAGCTGGCCAGATCCTGGACAACTTCAACCACGTCGTGATGCTGCGCGTGCGCTCGGTGGCCACGGCCAACCTGTTGGCCGAACAAGTGCCCCAGGTGGACGTGGTGCATCTGACGCCCATGTCGGGTGTCAGCGACACCGCAGCCGAAGGCACGGGCGTGGACTTCACCAGCCGCAACAACGACATTGTGACCACCACCAAGGTGGCCATGATTGAAGCGGCCGACGTTCTGGAGCTGCCCCAAGGTCAGGCCTTTGCCCTGCTGGAAGGCAATCGCCGGTACAAGCTGCGCATCCCGCTGGCCGACACCACCGACGATCCGTTCGTTCCCGAATCGCTCAAGAAGGTGGCGGCGGACATGAAGGCGCGTTACCGCACGTCCGAGAAGTGGGCATCCGAGACCGACTGGTTGGGCAATCAGCCGCTGGGCGCCAATGCGGGCGGTGTCATCGACACCACCCTGGCTTTCCCCGACGCCATGGCAGAAGATGAAGAACCGTCGGACAGCCCAAATCAAACCCGAGGTGGCACGCAAGCGTTTGAGACCAGCGCGGTCGTGACTGGCGTGGTGGGAGGTCTGGAATGAGCGGGCCGTCCAAAGGGCCAGTGCGCGCCCGCACGCGCGGGCCGATGGAGCTGGGCATGGAGATCGCCTTCGGCTTGCTCTTCGTCACCCTCTTCGCCTGGTTCATCGGTGTGCTGATCGAGATAGTCGGTTCGCACACGATCTGGCAAGAAAAAGGGGAGTTCCACGCCAAAGAAATCGTGGCGCAAGACATGGACTACATCGCCATGGCACCGCGCAGCTTGCTGGTGCGCGACACCGTGGCCTGGTCCAACCGCGTCATCGGCTGGGTGGCCTTCCCCTACGAAAAACTGGGCGTCCTCAATTGGTACGAGCGCCTGCATGGCGAATCCGCCCAGCGCTCGGCGCCTGCGGCCAACCAATCCATCTTGAGTCAGCGTGTGAGCAAGGCCAACGCCTCCTTGCAGCACACCCTCTCCAAATGGCTCGTGATGTCCATGTACGTCGGTCAAGATGTGCTGCTGCGCCTGTCGGTGGCCGCGTTCGCCCTGCCCGCTTTTGTGTTGGCCTGCATGGTTGGTGTGGTCGATGGCCTGGTGCGCCGCGATCTGCGCCGCTGGGGAGGTGGGCGCGAAAGCTCGTTCGTCTACCACCACGCCAAACGCTACACGCACTGGGCGCTCACGGGCGGTTTTGGGCTGTACCTGGCCTGGCCGTTCGGCGGTTTCAACCCGGCCTACATGGTGTTTGTTTTCACGATGCTGGTGGCTTTCACCATGTCCACCGCTGTGTCGGCGTTCAAGAAATATGTCTGATTTTCTGTTCTTTCAAACCACGGGAGCCTCTATGTCTCAAGCTCAATCTCAGGCTGCATCACAAGTGGTGCAGCCCAATCCGACCCACGCTGCGAAGCCCAGCGCGCACCGCGCCTGGATGGTCACCTTGCTGATTGCCTGCGCATCGTTGAGCACCACGGCCAGCGCCGCCAGTGGCGACGCCGACACCGAACGAGAGAACCTGGCGCGCATCAGCTCCGAGCTGGAGCGTGTGCAGGCCATGGTCAAGGATGCCGCCGACCGCGCTCCCAGCGGCCAGCGCGTCAAGTTCCGTTACGACTGGTTGATGCAAGACCTGCAAATGTTGCGCGAAGGCGTGACTGATCACGTCGATGCACCACGCCAGCCGCGCCCGGTGCCTCCCCTGCGCGGCGACTACCGCCAATAAGCCCGGGGTCAAGCAATGAATGCCTCCATGGCCACTGCCTTTGAAGTCGGCTCAGGTGTCGCACCCACCGCGCTGCGCTCAACCATCCAGCTCATTGCCTTGGGCGTGTCTTTGATGGTTTTTGCCTGGGTCATCGCGCAGATCTTTTCGGCCTACCAGAACAACCGGGCAACGGTGGCTCAGGCCGTAACGGGTTCCCTCAAATCAACCGTGATTTTGTGCTTGTTGGTCACGGTGATTTTTTGGTGACGCTTGGTCACCGCTTTTGTGCTTCTGTTCAACAACTCGCTCATTTATCTCAGGAGAAACGTCCATGACACCTCAACCTTTCATCAACAAATGGCGCGCTGCCCGCAGCACGCTCAGCCATTGGGCGCTTGTCCCAGCCGTGGCGCTCATGAGCAGTCCGGTCTTTGCGGCACTGCCGACCATGCCCACACCGGGCACCGACATGAAAGGCAACGCCGTCGCTGCCGGGGACTGGATGGGCTCCATGAGTGCCTGGTTCAAAGCCGGTTTGGCCATTTTGGGACTGGTCCTGCTGGCCTTCATGTTCTTCAAGGTCGTCGGCGGTGCCGTGGGCAAATGGGGTGAGTACACCAAGGGCCGTGCCGACATTGGCGACCTAAAGGAGTACCTGATCATGGGCATCATCATCGTCGGCTTTGCCATTCTGATGGTGACCTATGCGTTCCAAGTGATCGGTGAGAC
Organism: Betaproteobacteria bacterium HGW-Betaproteobacteria-9; assembly: GCA_002842215.1. GTDB lineage: Bacteria > Pseudomonadota > Gammaproteobacteria > Burkholderiales > Burkholderiaceae_C > Hydrogenophaga. Next base: position 78,056 of record PHCC01000013.1, read on the forward strand.
CTGATCCTCACTGAGCGAGCGCCAGCATGAACGCAGACACCTATTCATCAGGGCGCAACGCCCAACAAGAGGCCGACCCTGCGCGTTTGCGCGCGCCGGTGACCGACCGTGTGAATGTCGAGCCCGCGATCATTCGCGGGATGACGGTCACCGAGGCCAAGGTCATCGCCTTGATCACGGTGCCCTTGTTTCTCTTGTTGGGCGGCGTGTTGCTGCTGTTGACAGGCTTTTGGCAGTTCATCCTGGCGCTCGGCATCGTCGGACCATTGGTTTCGCTTTGGTACGCCTCGGGCTCCCTGCAAAAGCTCAAGCGCGGACGACCCGATGGCTACTACACGCAAGCCATCCACCTTTGGCTGGCCAAGCGCGGTCTGGTCGCCAGCAAGTTTATTTCCCACGACGGCCAATGGGATCTTGGCCGGTCTTTGGATCTCAGTCTGGCTCATCCCTATGAGCTGAAAGAGCAAGCAGCCAAACCACAACCCCCTTCTAAATCCAAGACACCATGAGCACGAATCAATCCCTGGACGCACTCGCCAACGAGCGCGCAAGCCACGCCAACACCCGGCGCTTGTTTCTGGGTCTGACCATCGTTTCGGTGGTGGGCATGGCACTGCTGTGGGCCAAACCCAAAGAGATTGACCTGCACATCAACCCCGATCTGCGGGCGGGCGACCGTGTGACCGTCGCCAACGGCACCGCACCTGTTCCCAACCCCAATGTGTACAGCTTCGCCTACTACGTGTGGCAGCAAATCAACCGCTGGCAAGCCGATGGCGGCACCGACTATGGCACCCAGATTTACAACTTCCAGTCCTACCTGACACCCCGTTGCCAGGCGCAGCTGCAGGGCGATATGGATGCCCGCAGCCGCAGCGGCGAGCTGCGCATGCGCACGCGCCAGATCACCGAGATTCCGGGTTTGGGCTTTCAAGACAACCGCGTTCTGAGCGAAGGCCCGGCCGCATGGAACGTTTTACTGGACATGCAGGTAATGGAGACCTTCCGTGGCCAGGCGGTCAAGGACACCTATGTCCGGTACCCCATCCGAGTGGTGCGCTTTGACGTGGACCGTGAGCGCAACCCTTTCCGCCTGGCGGTGGACTGCTTTGGAAGCAACACGCCAGCCCGTATCGATGTGAAAGACAGCGCTGTGAGCGGCGCCACCCCCGCCGGCATGGCTCCTGCGGTCTTGCCTGGCCTGAGCGATCAGCCTGCCGTGGCTATCGATCCCCAGCGAAACCCGTCTGCTTCGACAGCAGCACCAGCGGAACCACCCGCAGCACCAATGAGCGCGCCACAGGCCGCTGATGCGGCTACCACCCCGAACAACTGATTCAGGAGCATCACATGACACACCGCAAACGCACCGCACCAAAGTGGCCGGTTCTTTGCATGACCGCAGGACTGGCCTGGAGCCTGTCTGCCGCCGCTCAAGTGCAAGACATCACGCCAACGGGATCGACCCCTGATCTATTGACGGCGACACCCGCTGCTGCCCCGACAGTGGCGATAACCGGCGCAGCCGCGCCCATGGTGGGCGACATTGACTTGGGCCAAAGCATGGGCGGTTCGCAAGTGGGCCAACCCGCCTCGGAGGCCGTGGTCGTAGGGGTCGCCCGCAAGGCAGCACAAGAAGCCGAACAAGCCAAAGGCGCAGCTGTCACCTCAAAGAAGGCCAAGAAGGGCAGCGCCGTACCGTCTTATCGGGAAGGCGTAGAGCGCGCCGTCTTTGCGCGCATGCCGGTTCGGGTGGGCCTGCCGGTCAGCCGCGAGCGTTTGATCACCTTGCCTTCGCCTGCGGTCTTGCATGTTCCGGGCGACATTGAAGCGGTGGCCCGTGTCGAATCCATCGACCGAACCATCTATGTGACCGCCTTGGTGCCCTTCGCACCGATTCGCATCGTTGCTGAGTTGATCGACGGCGGCCAGCAGATCCCGCTCGACTTGGTGGCCAATACCCAGACAGCAGCCGCGAGTCAGGAGCTGGAGGTGTTCATTGAGCGCGCGCGCGGCGCCGACACGGCCAGCGAGGCATCTGCTGCGGCTGACGAAGCGCCAGCGGCCGATATGGTGGAGCTGACGAGATTCGCCTCTCGCATGCTCTACGCGCCGCGCCGGTTGGCCGTGGGTCAACCTGGGGTGAGTCAGGTGCAAGTGAGCAACCGACCCGTGATTGGCCTGGTGCGCGGAGCCCTGGTGGAAACCGTGCCTATGGGTCAGTGGCGTTCTGCCGGGTTGTATGTGACAGCAGTACGCATCACCAACCAGTCCAAACAGCCTTTGGAGATCCCCCTGGACAACTTGCGCGGCAAATGGCTTGCCGTGACGGCCCAGCATGGGCGCTTGGGTGCCGCAGGCAGCGAAGCCGATACCAGCGTGCTGTATTTGGTTTGTGACCGGGCGTTCGACGCCTGCCTGTGAGGAGCAAAGACATGGCGGTCAAACAAAACACCTTGCTTCCGATCTTGGGCGCTCTCGGCTTCATCATTGTTGGCACGATTCTGTACCAGCAGTTTGTCTCCGATGGTGCGGTCAAATCGGGAGCACCTATCCAGCAAATCCCCACCCCCGATCCCCTGCCGGTGGCCACGGGCGCGGACGGCGACAACGCCAGCGAGACGCTCAAATCGGTCGTGGCCAGCAACGAGGCCTTGCGCAAACAGGTGCAGGAGATCGTCAAGCGCAACCAAGAGCTGGAAAAACAAGGCCAGCCAGCAGCCAAAGAGGGAGCCTCTTTCGGCAGCAGCGGCACCGGTACCGCGCTGGATGCGGCCGGTCGTGCCGCCGATGATTTCCTGAGCGGCATGCCCACGTTCTCCGGTCCCACCTCCAACAACCTGCCGGGCGCACAGGTCGGGCGCGTGATCAATGCCGCGCCAGTGATTGGCGACATGCCTTTGGCTTCCAGCGAAGGCCTGCCCGGCGCGGTTGCCTATGAAAAGAAGATTCCACTGGGCTTCACAGCGTTTGAGGACACGCGCAACCGGGCCAATGGCCCCGTGCAAACGCGCTATGTGCGCACCACCGCCACCGCCACCGCAGATCTGGCCAGCGGTGGACAAGCGACTGGCCGGGCCAGCTCCGCAGCACTGAGAGCAGCCAATGAGCCGGTGGACGAGGCCTACTTCACGATCCCAGAGAACGCCACGATGGTGGGCGTCAAGGCCATGACCAGCATCATTGGCCGGGTGCCCATCGACGGGCGGGTTACCGACCCGATGCAGTTCAAAGCGGTGGTGGGCCGAGAGAACCTCGCGGCCAACGGCTGGGAGCTGCCCGACGACCTGGCCGGGATGATCGTGACGGGCGTAGCCATCGGCGACATGGCCCTGTCGTGCTCGGAGGGCAAGATCCGCTCGGCCACGTTCATCTTCAATGACGGCACGATTCGCACCGTCTCCCCCCGTGCCCGCGCCGGATCGGGTGGCGGCTCGGGCATCTCGGGTGACCTGGGTTTCATTTCTGACGTTCATGGAAACCCCTGCATTCCCGGCAAGTTTGTCACCAACGCGCCCGCATACCTCTCCGACATCGTGGGGGCCAAAACCCTGGGTGTGGCCGCTTCTGCCTTTGCCGACGCCGCCAAACTGGTCACCCAGAACAGCACCACCGGCTCGACCACCACGCAGATCAACAACACCGAAGACTACGTGTTGGGGCAGGCGGTATCGGGTGCCAGCGATGAATTCACCACCTGGTTGCTCAGCCGCCTCAAAAACAGCTTTGACGCCGTGGTCACGCCTTCTGGCAACGAGCTGGTGGTCCACCTGGATCAAGAGCTGCGCATCGACAAGATGGCCAACGCCCGCAAGTTGACGCACCGCCAACAAACCTCTCAAAACTCAACCCGTGGAGCACTCTATGGCCTCGAATAGGTTCACCTGGTTCATTCGCTCGCACCTGACGCGCAGCGCGATGTTTGTGGCGTGCGTGGCAGCACTTTCGGCCTGCTCGGTCAGCGGCCCGCGCGAGTCGCCTTTGAACGAGGTCACGGCGGGCAGTCCCACGGTCTCCGAAGTCTTTCGTGGCACGGATGGTGCACAGACCGACAACCACCGCGCCAAGGAGCGCTTCAACGCCAGCGGGCGCGCCCGTCCGGTCGGCCAGCTCGATGAGCAACAAAGCCCGTATTGGACGCCCTTGAAGCCCATGCAGCAGCGTTTTGCCCGCGTACCCAACCCCGACTTAGTGATGGTGGTCTATCCGCACCTGTCCAAAGGCAAATACCCGGTACCGGGCTACGTGACGGTGTTCCCGATGTACGAACAGACGCAGTACGCCTTGCCTGGTGAGGTTGAACAGGAAGACGGTGATGCGCGCGAGCGCTATATGAGCACACCTGACGACAAAGCGGCCGCTCGCTAATACCCGTTTCACCGCAACGACGCAGACAAGGGAAAAGACGATGTTGAAGAAAATGGGCCTGGGCTTTCTCGGCGAAACACTGGGTCTTGCACCTAAAGACACGGGTGGTCAAGCCAAATCCAGCGGGCAAACCAAGGGGGAGCGCCAGCGCATGGCGCACCGCCCGCCCTCCTTCACCGACATGCTGCCCTACGTCTCATACTCGCCCGATGACGAGGTGTTCGTGCTGAAGGACGGCAGCACCCTGGGCGCGCTGTTTGAGCTGGGTCCGGTGCCCACCGAAGCGCAGGGACCGGCCTACCTGGCCGAGCGGGCCAGCAAGGTTCAAGAGGCCCTGCAAGCGATTCCCGAGTCCGAAGGCTCGCCGTGGATCGTGCAGTTCTTCCTGTCCGATGACCGCGACATCAGTGGGCTCAATGGCTACCTGGCCGAGTACATCGCCAAACAACACGCCAAATACCCCGAGCGCCGTGACGCCATCCTGAATTCACCCTACACGCAAGCCGTGCTCAAGCAGTTTGAAGAGCACCTTGCCCTGGTGTCGCGTCCTGAAGGCCTGTTCGTGGACGCCTTGGTCAGTGGCCAAGAGTGGCGAGGCCAGCAACGCCGGGTGCGCTGTGCCATCTACAAACGCTTCGCAGGTCTTTCTGACAACCCGGCGCCCGCTGAGGCCCAGATTGAGGCCGTGGCCATCACCTTGATAGCCACTTTCACCGAGGCGGGCGTTTCGGCCAAGCGCTGCTCGTCGGTCGAGTTCTATGAATGGATGTTGCCCTTCTTTAACCGGGCGGTGCCCTGGGCCAGCCAGCACTCCGGGGATCTGATCAACCAGATGCCCTATCCCGGCGATGCATCGCCACTGACCGATGCCGATGGCCGCGACTGTGCGCCCATCTTTGGCTGGGACATGGGCGACATGCTCAATGTGACGCCCCCGGTGTCCGATGTGGAGGCCGGTCTGTTTGAGTTCGATGGCGTGCCGGTCAAGGCCCTCACGCTGCAAAGCATGCGCACGCAGCCCAACGTGGGTCACTTCTCTGCTGAGCGCACCAGCGGCAAAGAGTCGTTCGCGCGATTTGACCGCTTACCTGCAGGGTGCATGTTGTCCATCACGGTCACGGTGGAGTCGCAGTACAAGCTGGAAAACCACATCACCCGCATCCGTGATTCGTCGCGGGCTCGCAACCCCGCCGCCAGAGAAGCCCACAACGAATGCGAGATGGTGCTCAAGCGCATGCTGAACAACGACAAGCTGTTCCCCATGCTGATGACCTTGTATGTCACCGCACCCAACCGGGAAGAGTTGAATGCGTCGATTTCCCAGGTCAACGCTTTGCTGGTGCCCTCAGGCCTGCGCTTCATTGACCCCCGTCAGGATCTGGTGCCGCTGGATTCCTTCATGCGCGGCCTGCCCTTCAACTTTGACCCGGCTTTTGATGCCAAGTCGCTGAGGCGCTGCCGCCTGACGTTTGCCTCACAGATTGCCGCCTTGTTGCCTGCCTATGGGCGTTCACGCGGCACGCCCAACCCCGGCATGTGGTTCTGGAATCGGGGTGGCGAGCCCATGTGGCTGGACCCGTTGAACAAGGACGACAGAAAAAAGAACGCCCACATGCTGGTTCTCGGGCCGACCGGTGCGGGCAAGAGCGCCACCTTGAACTACATCGCCTCTTTGAGCATGGCAGTTCACAAGCCGCGCCTGGTGATCGCCGACGCCGGGCGCTCATTCGCCCTGCTGCTGGACTATTTCAAGTCCATGGGACTGAGCACCTACAGCGTGACATTGACCGCCGAGGCCGATGTGTCATTGCCGCCCTTCTTCCATGCCCACCGCTTGCTTCAGGACGAAGACGTGATGTCCTCCTACCGAGCCGCAGAGCGCCAGGCGCGCTTGAATGCCGGTCTTCCCGAAGACGACAGCCTGGACGCCTTGCTGGGCGGCGAAGGGAAAGCCGCGTCCAATGCAACCCCCGCAGAAACGGGCAGCTTCGGCAATGAGAGCGGTGAAGAAGACGACGAAGACGCCACCGAAAAACGCGATTTGCTCGGAGAAATGTTGATCGCCGCAGTGATGATGATCACCGGCGGTGAAGATCAGGAAGTGGCGCGCATGTCGCGCGCCGACCGCTACCTGGTCACCAACGCCATCATCCGTGCGGCCACCAAGTCCAGTTCAGCTGGCCGCAAGCATCCGCTGACCCACGACGTGGCCATCGAGCTGATGGGCATGCACAGCGAAGGCACTCTCTCTCCAGCGCGCCAGGCACGCGCGGAAGAAATGGGCCAGTCGATGATGACGTTTTGCCAAGGCCTGCGGGGCAAGCTGTTCAACCGCGAAGGCGTGGATTGGCCAGACGCCGATGTGACCCTGGTGGAAATGGGCACCCTGACGCAAGACGGCTATGGCGATGCGCTGGCCATGGCCTACACCTCCCTGATCGACTCGGTGCAGTCGCGCGGCGAGCGCTTTCAGCACGAAGACCGGCCCCTGATCATGTTGACCGATGAGGGGCACTTGATCACCACCAACGAACTGCTGGGGCCCAAGATCGCCAAGGGAACGAAGATGTGGCGAAAGCTCAACATCTGGTTCTGGCTGGCCACCCAGAACTTGAAGGACTTCCCGGACTCGATGAGCCGCGTTCTGTCCATGTGCGAATACTGGATGTTGCTCACCATGGACCGCTCCGAGATCGAGGAGGTGGCGCGCTTCCGAAGCCTCACACCCGAGCAGCGCGCCATGATGGAGTCGGCCCGCAAATCGCCCGGCCAATACACCGAAGGCGTGTTGATTTCTGCGACTGACCAGATGCTGTTTCGCAATGTGCCACCAGCCTTGCCCATTGCGCTGGCCATGACCGAAGGCCATGAAAAAGCCCACCGCCGCCGCTTGATGGATCAACACGGCTGCACAGAGATGGAAGCGGCCCACCTGGTGGCCAAGGAACTCAACGCCAGCCGATCTGTGAGCACCAAAAAGAAAGAGGCCGCGCGATGAGGGATGAATTGATGAGTTTTGAGGAAGGCCGCTGGAGCGAGCTGTGCGTGACCCTGGCCGCAGAGGCCGCCAGAGAAGCGGGTTCTGAGTACAGCCGGTACGTCATCGCTTTTAGCGAGAAGGTCGACAAGCGCGTGGCCCTGTTGCCCGAAGAGATGCGCGTGAAGGCGATTCAACAGGCCGAACGCTGGGACTACGCCAGCGCCACCCAACGCGCAATTGACCGGAACCAACCAACCACCAGGAGATCCCTATGAGCCCACCGACCCTCTCTCGCCGCACAGTTGTCACACGCCTCGTTTTGCTGGTGACCATGGCCGCACCGGGCACCTTGCTCCATGCTGAAGGCCTGGGCCGCTACCAGGGCATCCAAAAAGTGGAGGTGTTCACACATGCGGAAGTCCCAATCACACAACCCAAAAAGCCACCGTTTGAACTGAAAGTGTGGCGACTCGATGGCTACGCCAGTGCCAACCAGGCACTCAATAAGCTCACGCCCAAGAATCTCACCGACGCGCAAAAGAAGGAATGGCAGACCAACTACAACAAGGCGCATCCTGAGTTCGAAGAAAAATGGGTTGATGCCATGGTGGAGAGCATCGAGGGCAATCAGGTCTGGCGGCGCGGCTACAGCGCCAAAGCGCGCGGTCGCGTCCCAGCCATCGTGATCAACGGGGACTGGGTGATGATCAATGAGACCGATGTGGAAAGGGCCATTGCGCGCTACCAGGCGCAAAACCGATAAGGGCAGCGACATGTCCATCCGACACCTTCTTCGCCTGCCTTCCTCCTGCTTGTTGCTGCTCTCCAGCAGCCTTGTGCTGGCCGACAACCGCACCGGCCCGGATCTGTACCACGGCATCACCAAGGTTGAGGTGTTCGCCAACTCGGCCATGGTGATCACGCCGATTCAAGCGAATCAATACCAGCTGGTGATTTACCGCCTCGATGCCCTCAAAAACGTTGAGGGCGCGATCAACCAGAACATCCCCAAGACAGAGGAAGAAGCCAAGGCGTACTTTGCCGCGCACCAGGCAGAAATCAAACGCCAGATCACGCCCGCCGTGCTCAATGGCGCCAACGGTATCGCCTTGGCTCGCCACTACAAGCTCGACCGCATCCCCGCCGTGGTGGTCGATGGCACCTCGGTGATCTACGGTGTCACCAATGTCGATCAGGCGATTGCCATGGTGCAGCAACACCGAGCCAAGAACCACGAGGGGGCACGATGAAGCACTCAGTCTCGCGACCATTGCGCCGCTGGCTTGCCGCCTTGACCATCGCACTGGGCGCTGGGCAGGTCGGCGCCCAGACCGACACCATGGGGGTGGTCTCGGCCACGCTGGCCGCTGCACCGAGTTGCATCTCCTACAAAGTGACAGGCGTGTGTTTTTTTCTGCGCTGCACACCTTTTGGCTGCACGGTAGAAACCAGCATCCGTGTGAGCCACTACATGCCCGACGTGGTGATCAGCAGCTTCAACGACCAGTACATACATCCCTGGAGGGATGTGGGTGGTGCCGTGTCAGGCATCGGCACCTCGGTGGGGAGCGCCATGCTCAGCCAACCCCTGGATGCATCGGGCAATACCGGTGAGGCCAAGCAATCCGTGGCAGAGCCCACCACCAGCAAAAGTGCCGACGCCATTGGCAATCCGGTGGTGTTGATCAACAACGTCAGCACCAGCATGGTGATACCGGGGGTTTCGGAGCTGATGAGTTTCCCCTCGACCTTGCCGCAAATCATGCAGGAGTGGGCCACAGCACCGGCCTCGCTGATCTCCAACGTGCCCAGCAATGTCGCGGGCTGGATGAGCAATCCCAGTAGCCTGATGAGCAGCATCAGCGGGGTCAGCAATGTGGTCGGTGGTCTGATGCCCGACTTGGGCTCCATGTCGCCCACGGCGAGCAGCACAGGCAACCGGTCCAACTTCCAAGGGCAACTCCAGCAATTCAAGGGCATGCTCACCGCCGCCGCCAGTGCCGGCGGCGGTGGCAACGACATGTTGTGTCCCAGCTCGTCGGACGCGTTTGGGGTGTATTACCAAAGCGATGCGGACAGCTACTTCTGGCGCAGCATCATCCCACTGGAGCTGCTCTACGTCGGCTCCTGGTTGCCTGGCTACAAAGAGGTCTCCAAAACGGCGGGCCTGACCACCTGGGGGAGCCTGTACCCCCGCATTGGTGAGGTCGTGCAGCAGCACCCGGTCAAGGCTTCGGCGGTGTTCGCCAAGCGCATTTCCACCATCATCACCCAGCCATCGCAGCCGCATATTTACACGCGGATCAAAGGGAAGAGTCCCCGTTCCTACGTGTGGTTCGCCCAGGTCGCCGATCCCAAATTCTCGATGGTCTACCCCCTCCCATCGGGTTGCACGACCTTTGGCGACAACGACAGCGCGAGCCTCACCTCCTACGGCGACGGCCGCACCACCCAGACCAATGGCCATATCTGGAACATGTGGACACGCTACGAGTGCTGCAAGCGCAAGACCAACATTTATCTTTTTGCTGTTCCTTGAAAGCGGAGTCTTTATGAAAACCAACCAAACTCCTTTGACCGCCCGCAGCCGCCCTGCCCTGCGCGCCACCAGGCTGGCCGTGTCGCTGGCAGTGGCCACCCTGGCGCTCACCAATCAGCCGGTGCAGGCCCAAACCCGCAGCTCCGCCCTGTACTACCAAATGGGCGGCAGCTCAGCCGGTGGGCTGAGCAACTACAAGTCCACCATTCCCATCCAGATCGGCCTGGCCGCTGATCTGCGCCTGAACTATTCCTGTGGCAAGTTCGACATTGGTCTGTCCTGGAGCACGTTGATGAACAACGTAGCGAACCTGGGCCAGACTTTTTCGAACGCGGTCAGGGCGGGTATCGCTTCTTTGCCCATGTACATCTTCCAGCGCGCGCAGCCGGGCCTGTACCAGCTCTTTCAGACCTACTCGGCCAAGGCCGACGCCATCATTGAGGCTTCCCTCTTGACATGCGAAGAGATGGAAAAGCAAATCAAGGCGGGTGGCAATCCCTACGAGGATTGGGTCAACAACGCCAAGGGTGAAACTTGGCGTGCCAAAGCATCCCTGCAAGGCGACGTGGTGCAGGCCAAGACCGACATCAACAAAAACGAAGAGGCCCAGAAGAATGGCGTTTCGTGGATCTTCGGTGGGGCCAAGGCCGGTGGTGTGGGCACACAGCCGCTGCGGCCCATTCGGGATCTCTCGGTTGCGGGCTACAGCGTCACGATGAACCGCCCAACCACGTCCAGTGCCACCCTGGGCGGCACGCCGGGCGCGCGCCTGACCAATGCCTTCGCCACGCCCGAGGCGCTGGCCGAGTGGACCACCAAGGTGCTGGGTGACCAGCAAATTTATCTTTGTGAAGGTTTGGCCAACTGCCCTGCCGCAACCTCCACCTCCACCGCCACCGGCCTCGGTCCACGCCTAGATGCCGAGCTGGACATCATTCGGCCCAAGCTCTCAGCGTTGGTTTCGGGCGTCGGTACGAACAACGCGGCCGCTTTGAATGAAATTTCTGCGCCTGGCATCGCCATCACGCCCCAACTTTTGCAATCCTTGCGTTCGATGCCACCCGATACCCAGTCGCTTGCCGGTGGGCGTCTGGCTTACGAGCTGGCCATGCAGCGTGTGATCGACAAGGCGCTGGTCGCACGCAACGTTTTGATCGCGGGCCTGAGCTTGCCCGAGGTGACTGCCGCAGGCAAGGTTTCCAAAGACATGGAAGTCAAGGTGGCCCGGTTGAATCAATACATCGAAGACCTGATGTTTGAGCACCGCATCCGCAAAGAAATCACATCGAACACAGCTTTGCAGATCATGGACGATGCGACGATGCGAGACGCCGAAGCGGCGCGTCTGGGCAAAACGCAGCGCGGCGAAACGGCTCCCGTGGTCGACGGGCGGGTCAAGCCGTGAGCACGCCTCAGGAGCCCAGCATGGCCAGTCCTGCGAGCGCCCGAATGTTTTATCCAAAAACCAAGCGTGGGTGGCGCGGTTGGTTGGTGGGTGCTCTGGCGGTCCTGGGAACCATCGCTTTCATGGGCCTGGGCGTGGTCGCCCTGGTCAAAAGCGGTGTGGACGTGTTCAAGGTACAGACCGCCTTGTCTTCCTTTCGCCTGTACGGCATCGCCATCCAGTGCGCTGTGGTGGCTTTGGTAGGCCTGCGCTGGCATGCCTTGGTCCGCTGGGGTCAACGACGCGGCATCGTCCAAAACCACGAGTTCCATCGTGTGATCGAGTTGCGCGCAAAGGCCATGGCCTTCCTGTGCGCCCACTTGCTCCTCGTTCCTATTGGCCCACAGATGCTGTTCAAGCTGCTGGGCATGGGTTGACCAGCCCTCGGGAAATTCACTTCAAACCCATTCACTGCGCTCCTGGAGCAACCTATGCAGCTCGACAGCTACCTTGAAATCTTCACCACCATGTATGGCTGGGCCTTTGCCAACATCTTTGGCGAAGTCATCACCGGCACCGGCCTGGTGGTGATCCCCTTCATGTTGATCGTTTTCAACGCCTGGCGAGAGGCCAAAGAACAAGGTGAAGACAGCGTTGGCGTCTTCTCGGTACTGGATCGCATCGGCACGCAGCTCCTGGTTGCGCTGTTCGTGTTCTCGGTTTGTTTTGCGACCCTGCCGGTCACATCGCTTCACTCGATCAATCTGTCGTACCAACCAAGACCAACAGCGACCGACCCCACCCCCGCCCTGGTCACGCGCGACAGCGGTACCGGGTCAACCTTTGATACGGCGATGGTGGATGCCATCGACGGCAGCATGAGCAGCGCCAGCGGATCGTTGTCACGAGTTCCTGCCTGGTGGTTTACGGTCATGTCGATCTCCGCTGGCGCCAACACCGCACTGCGCGCAGGCATCGCTAGCTCGGAGAGCGAGATCCGCGCCATCGAGGAGCTGGCCAGGTTCACTTCGATTGAGGATCCCGCCTTGCTGCACTCCGTACAACGCTTCTACAGCGAGTGCTTCAAGCCCGCACAAAGCAAATATATCAATACGGTCAAGAGCGATATTTCTGCGTCTGGCCAGGCGATCATCGCCACGACCAATACCGACTATGGCCCCACCGACGTGGGCTGGATCGGGAGCCAGTTGTTCCGCACGGAACCGGGCTTCTATGCCGATATGCGTGCGGCCAACCCTGTGCCCGGGTTTCCGGTCAACTTTGCACGTGACGGGGACTACTACAACCCCGCCAGTGGCACACCGCCGCCCTACGAGGGTTACGTGAACCCCGACTGGGGTCGTCCAACCTGCAAGGAATGGTGGGAGAGCAGCGCCGGCATCCGCGAGTCCATGATCACGCAAAGCCAAAGCTGGAAGACCATGTTCGACAGACTCGCGTTGACATTCACCGACGCTGACAAGGCCAAGGATGAACTCGCCAAACTCGCTGAGAGTATGGCCAATCCCACTTTCGTGGACACCACCCGTGCATTGGGACTGGATTCTTCGTTGGCGCAGAACGCAGGCGGCGCTCTGTCCACCATCGGCGTTTTTCTGACACAGTTGTTCAGCTATGTGACCATCAACCCGCTGCTCAATGGGCTGCTCATGATGCAGGCCATCATCTTGATGGGTATGTACATGTTCCTGCCCTTGATCACCTTCCTCTCAGGCTACAACCTGAAGGTCATGCTCTATGGCGCCGTGGGGATTTTTACGGTGAAGTTCTGGGCTGTGCTGTGGTCATTCACTGTGTGGATAGATGCCCACTTGGTGAAAGCCATGTACCCGCAAGGATTCAGGTACACCGACTTCATTCGGTCCGCAGGCAACGACTACAAGCTCACGTTGATGGCCATGCTCATGATGACCATGTTCATTGGTCTGCCGGTCATCTGGACGGGCATGATGTCCTGGATTGGGATTCGAATGAGCGGCACCTTCGATGGAATGATGAATAGCACTTCAAAAACAGCGGAAAACGCAGGAAGGAAGTCGGTAGGCCGGTAAGCAGAAACTAGCGATCCCCATAGTGAGTCTCCCATTGGGCGTCACTAGAGTTCGTGTAGTACGGCGTTCCATCGGAAAACGTACCATGGTCAATGTGCAGTGGGCTGTTGTCGCGTCCAGCCACCCCATCCTTTGAAGTACTAGAGGCGAGTGCGCCGAATGCTGCGGGCAGCAAAACACCCATGACGCGCAGCACAAGTATCCCGCTGTGCTTGATCAGCTTGAATGCGAATTCCATGGTCGATTCCCTTTCGTGTCATTTTAGCTTTCAGTCACGACTCTACTCTTCTCTTGTCTGGCGGTGACACCTTTGAAATACCGCCACGCCTCAGCCGGTGTGGCGGTCATCGCAGCAAAGCACCAGTAGCGCCGGTCGGCCTCTGTCATCAAGTTCCACCAGGCCATACCCAATTGTTCGTCTTCAGCCTTCAAATTCAGCTTGCTCTGCGCGATTGATCGTTCCAAGTGCGCAGCATTGGCCGGAGATTTGAGCAGGTATTCGGTTGCCGACATTTCAAGATTCCCAAGGATTGATGACCTCAAGCCCTGCTGCCTCGAAAGGGCTGGTGTCGCGTGTAGCGACCATGAAGCCGTTGGCCAGGGCAACGGCTGCAATGAAGGCGTCAGCCGCTTCAATCGCCAAACCGGCAGCGCGAGACTTGGCCAACAGTTCAGCATAGGCGACCGTGCATGCCATGTCGAACGAAAGCACACGATTGGCGAACAACGGCAGCAGGCGCTTTTCCAGGCTCTCCTGCAAGCTGTCGCGGCGCTTTCCGGCCGGCAACAGCGCGATACCCGCACGCAGCTCGGCTACCGTAATCGCGGACAGGTAGAGCGTTTCCAGAGCTTGCGCGTCAATCCAGTCAAGAACGCGGGCATTCTGCGTTTGGCGTTGCGACTCCGAAATTACATTCGTATCGAGCAGGATCATTCGAAGCTTACCGCGCGGGCTGGTGAATTGATGCGCGCACCCTCAATCAGGGTGTGTTCTTCATCGGTCAGGCCACCAGCGTCGCGGGCGATAGAGGCCAAGAGCGAGCCAAGTTTTACGCGGCCCTCAGGCTTCACGGCCCTCTCCAAGATCGCGCGGATTTCAGCCTCAGTGCTGTGCCCGTGATGGGCGGCTTGGATTCGGATGGCCCGATGCACCTCATCGGGCAGATTTCTTACGTTCACGTTTGCCATTTGGTGCTACTCCTATGCATAAACCTCAATGGTGCTATTTTAAGCGATTGATACCAAAAGACAAGCGATTCGCAGTCCAGATAGAGGCGTTCCGCCCGTTGCCTATGGCAACCCCACGGTGGGGGTTCCAATGGCTGTAGAGCACCAGCAGCGCCGGTCGACCTCTGTCATCGAGTTCCACCAGGCCATACCCAACTGCCCATCTTTATCCGTGTTCTTTGTCGCGCTCCCCTAATCGGTCACACCATCAAAATATTGCCAGAATACTTCGCCACCAACTTGTCAGCCGTCACGAGTTGCATGCCCTCCACCTTGGCCTGAGCGATGAGAATACGGTCGAACGGGTCTTTGTGAAGATCTTCCAGCACACTGACCTCAACAGCAAGTTCGCCAGTGATGGGCAGCTCCAAGTATCCATTGGACAACAGGCCTCGCCTCAACTGCCTTGGATCCACCGCAAAGTCGGGCCTCCCCAGGCCCATCTTGATGGCCACCTCCCAGATGCTGGCGGCACTGAAATGAAGCTCAGCCGAACCTGAGAGTAAGATTTCACGCGCCTTCTCACTAAGCGATGCCGAGTCGGCCGCTGCCCACAGAAGGATGTGGGTGTCCACCAATACTTTCATGCGGCGTCTTCTCCGAGGAAGATGCTTTCAATCTGCTCATCGCCCATGGAGTCGAAGTCTTTCGGCACCTTCAGCTGTCCTGACATGAATCCAATGCGTCGTTGCACCTGGTCATCGGGTTGATTAAGGGCGACGACCTTGACCAACGGATGGCCAGCCTTCGCGATCACGAAGGACTCTCCTTTCACCGCGCGCTCGATCAGCCGCGAAAGATGCGTCTTGGCCTCATGAATGTTGACGGTGTGCATATCTGTTCCTTAGTTCAACTGGATTGACTAAGTCTAACGTGCATGGCCTCTTCGGTAAAGTAATTTGCACTGTGCTACACACAAGGGCATTTTTGGAAAAATCCCGCCAAGAGGCGTCCCGCCCGGTGCTTATGGCACCTCCACGGTGGGGGTTTTGCCAACCCCTCAACCCCTTGGGGTCTACCGACCCCCTCGTCCCGCCTGAACGGCGGAACAGGCACCCCCGACTGTTGATCAAAGGGAGAAAAGGGGAGCGCAGAAGTTCTGCCAAGCCTTGTGATTTGTGATGCTCAATACAAATCATGGACACAACGTCTACCCAGTCACCTACCGCTCAGAACTACGCCGAATTGCAGAGGGCCTATGACCACTTCAACCGGGTTCTTTTTCAGGACAAGCTGCCCGCGTGCCTGATCACGCTCCAGCGAGAAAAGCGCACCTGTGGCTATTTCTCTCAGGAGCGGTTCGCTGATCTGGATGGACGCACCACAGATGAGATCGCCCTCAACCCAGCCTACTTCGCTGTTGTGCCGCTGGTTGAGACCATGCAAACCCTGGTGCACGAGATGGCGCACCAATGGCAATTTCACTTCGGCAAGCCTGGGCGCGGGCGGTACCACAACGATGAGTGGGCAGCCAGGATGGAGGCATTGGGATTGATGCCCTCTTCCACGGGAAAACCTGGCGGTAAACGCACAGGGGATCACATGGCCGACTACGCGATCGAGGGCGGCGATTTCTTGCAGGCCTGCGCCGAGTTGATAACTCACGACTTCAGATTGAGCTGGTACGACCGATTCCCCGGCGAGGCGCTAGTCGCGGCTGGCCAACAGTCCGAAGGCATGCGTTTGAGTGCTGCTGTCGGCGGTGGTTCGACGCCGGCACAAAGCGAAAACGTAAAGACCCACCTTGTAGTTCGTCCGACGGTGGCTAGCGCAGCCGCTGCAAACAAATCCAACCGGGCGAAATACTCCTGTGCATGCAGTCAAAGCGTCTGGGGCAAGCCCGGCCTTCGCCTGCGTTGCGAACTGTGCGAAAGCTCCTTTATCGAACCGAGATTTGGTACGCTTCCTGCTTGATTTGGGCCTCCCCAGCCTCCCGGACTCAAACAATGACACGATTTGTTCAAGCCAATGGCCCAATGGCAGCATCGCAGCGATTGCTGCCTGTCGCGGCCGGGAGACGGGATCACAGTGCCTGGAACGAAGCCGTCATCGGCCTGTCCGGAAGCGCGGTTGCATCAATGCCCGGTATGGAGCGGCCTGCAGTCGTCCGGCCTGGCTGGCCCCGGGTTACCCCGCCAACTCGCGGTCAAATGTCAGTTGCTCGAAGGGCCGAGATCACGCTGGCGACCCAGAGGCGGATCACCATATGTTTGACCGTTCCACCTCGGGACTAGGTGGCCGAGACATACGCTTGGTGAAGAGCCTCATAGGCACATGGAACGAGGCGCTGAGGAGATACCTTGCCTTCTGCAATATTCGGGCATTGCGTAAGGCGACATCGATGGTGGATGGGGCAATCCACAGCGGATGATGCACACAGATGCCGAACCCGCAAGTTTCCAGATCAGTTGTTCTGCGGCTGCAAGAACACGCGCGCCTTGCGCGGTGAGACCACCAGCATCTCGCCTTCTTTGAAGCCCAGCTCCCGGAACTGCTGTGCGGGAATCTGCGCCTCGATCAGCGGGTCGTGATCTGCCGGGTGGTTGTTCTCCATTGGGAGCAGCTCCAGCCGCGCGATGGGGCCCACCACGATGGCGCGGCTGAGCGTGGCGACGATGCCACTGGCGCCCAGCGTGTGGCGCTGCACGTCCAGATCGTGCGGTCGCACGTAAGCAAAGGCCTGTGCGTTCTGCGCGCCGGCGTGCTCGGGGGTGTCGATGGACACCCCGTCCAGGTGCAGCAAGCCCTCATGCGCCCGGCCGTGGAACAGGTTCACATCGCCCAGGAAACCGTACACAAACGGACTGGCCGGGTGGTCCCACACGTCCTGCGGCGAGCCGCTTTGCTCGACCACGCCCTTGTTCATCAGCACCACGCGGTCGGCCACCTCCAGCGCTTCTTCCTGGTCGTGTGTGACGAAGATGCTGGTCACGTGCAGCTCGTCGTGCAGGCGGCGCAGCCAGCGGCGCAGTTCTTTGCGCACCTTGGCGTCGAGCGCGCCGAAGGGCTCGTCGAGCAGCAACACCTGGGGTTCCACCGCAAGGGCTCGGGCCAACGCAATGCGTTGGCGCTGGCCACCGGAGAGTTGCGAGGGATAGCGGTCGCCCAGCCAGTCGAGCTGCACGAGCTTCAGTAAGTCGGTCACCTTCTGTTTGATCTGCGTCTCGCTGGGGCGCTGGTCGCGTGGTTTCACGCGCAAGCCAAAGGCCACGTTTTCGAACACGCTCATGTGGCGGAACAAAGCGTAGTGCTGGAACACGAACCCCACGTTGCGCTCGCGCACGTGCACGTCGGTCGTGTCTTCGCCGCTGAAGTGGATGCTGCCGGTGTCGGGCGTTTCCAGCCCGGCGATGATGCGTAAAAGTGTGGTCTTCCCGCAGCCCGAGGGGCCGAGCAGCGCCAGCAGCTCGCCCGAGGCGATATCGAGGTTGACGTCGCGCAGGGCCTGGAACGTGCCGAAGTGTTTGTTGACGTTGCGGATTTCAATGCTCATGATGTTTTGTCCGATTCGGGTCAGTGGGCGGCGCTGTTGGCAGCCGTGGGCAGCAGCGGGGATGGCCGCTCGGGCGGCAGTTCGGCCAGGGCTTTGAGTTCGCGCTCCATGCGCCACTCAGCCACAGACTTGATGGCCAGCGTCACCAGCGCCAGCAGGGCCAGCAGCGAGGCCACTGCAAACGCCGCCACCGACTGGTACTCGTTGTAGAGCACCTCGACGTGCAGCGGCATGGTGTTGGTCTGGCCACGGATGTGACCCGAGACCACCGAGACCGCACCGAACTCACCCATGGCCCGCGCGTTGCACAGGATCACGCCGTAGATCAGGCCCCACTTGATGTTGGGCAGGGTCACGAACCAGAAGGTCTGCCAGCCGGTGGCGCCGAGCACCTGGGCCGCCTGTTCCTCGTCGTTGCCCTGGGCCTGCATCAGCGGAATGAGTTCGCGCGCGATGAAGGGGAAGGTCACGAAGATGGTGGCCAGGATGATGCCGGGCACGGCGAAAACGATTCGGATGTCGTGTTCGGCCAGCCAGGGGCCGAACCAGCCCTGCGCGCCGAACACCAGCACATAGATCAGGCCGGCCACGACCGGAGACACCGAGAACGGCAGGTCGATCAGCGTGGTGAGGAAAGACTTGCCGCGGAACTCGTACTTGGCGATGCACCAGGCCGCTGCCACGCCGAACACCAAGTTCAGCGGCACGGCCACCATTGCGGTGAGGAAGGTGAGCCGGATGGCCGACCAGGCGTCTGGTTCTTGCAGTGCTTCCCAATAAGCTTCCCAGCCCTTGCGCAGCGCTTCGGTCGCCACCGCCGCCAGTGGCAGCACGAGGAACAGGAACATGAAGACCAGCGCGACGCCGGTGAGCGTGTAACGCACCCAGGGCGCTTCGGTGGTGCCCCGCTGTGCGGTGCGAACGGTGTTGGCGCTCATTGGTTGTTCCCTCCAGAACGTTTGCGCTGCCAGCCCTGCAAACCGTTGATCACGAGCAGCAGGATGAAGGAAATTCCCAGCATCACTGTGGCCACCGCGGTGGCACCGGCGTAGTCGTATTGCTCCAGCTTGCTGATGATGATGAGCGGCGTAATTTCAGAAATCATGGGCATGTTGCCGGCGATGAAGATGACCGAGCCGTATTCCCCCACGGCACGCGCAAAGGCCATGGCAAAGCCAGTGAGCAGCGCGGGCGCGATGATCGGGAAAATGACACGGCTGAAAGTCTGCCAGCGCGTAGCGCCCAGGCAGGTGGCCGCTTCTTCCAGCTCTTTCTCCGCGTCTTCCAGCACCGGCTGCACCGTGCGCACCACGAAGGGCAGACCGATGAAGATGAGCGCGATCACGATGCCGTTGGGGTTGAAGGCGAGCTGAATGCCCATGGGTTCCAGGTGCTGGCCGATCCATCCGTTGCTGGCCAGCAGTGCGGTCAGCGAGATGCCGGCCACGGCCGTGGGCAACGCGAACGGCAGGTCCACCAGCGCGTCCACGATCTTCTTGCCGGGAAAGCTGTAGCGCACCAACACCCAGGCCACCAGCAAGCCGAACACCACGTTGACCAGCGCCGCCAGAAAAGATGCGCCGAAAGTCAGGCGGTATGACGCCACCACACGTGGCGAAGCCACGGCGTCCCAGAACTGTGGCCAGGTCAGTGAAAAGGTTTTGAACAACAGCGCCGAAAGCGGGATCAGCACGATCAGGCTCAGGTAAAACAGCGTGAAGCCCAGCGTGAGGTTGAAGCCAGGCAACACGCGCATAGGCGCGCGGCGTGCGCCAGTGACAGGCAGCGTCCCGGAAGACAGCTCGGCAGTTGTCATGAAAGATCCAAATAAATGCGAAAGCGATTCGGCGCTAAATGCGCCGAACCCAAAACGCCGAGAGGCTGGCTTAGTCCCAACGCGGCGGAAGTGTTCGGCGTCTTGCGGCGGGGGCGGGCTTTACTTTGTGGTGTACAGCTTGTCGAACTGGCCACCGTCGTTGAAGTGCACTTTCTGAGCCTCGGACAAACTGCCGAAGACATCTTGCACGGTAAACAGCTGCAGTGGCTTGAAGACGTCTTCGTACTTTTTGAGCACCGTGGGGGAACGAGGGCGCAATGCCTGTTTGGCGGCTATTTCCTGTGCTTCCTCGGAATAGAGGAAGTCCAGGTACGCCTTGGCAGCCTCGGAGGTGCCCTTTTTGTTCACGGTGCGCTCGACGATGGCCACAGGGTTCTCTGCGATGATGCTGATGGACGGGTAGACCGGCTGAACCTTGCCTGCACCAAACTCGCGAACGATCGAAATCACTTCGCTTTCGAAGGTCACCAGCACGTCACCGATGCCCCTTTGTACAAAGATCCCCGTGGCGTCTCGACCACCTTTACCCAGCACAGGCACATTCTTGTATAGCTTTCCTACAAACTCTGCGGCCTGCTCATCCGTGCCCCCCTTCTTCCTGATGTAACCCCAGGCAGCGAGATAGGTGTATCGGCCATTGCCCCCGGTCTTGGGATTGACCACGATCACCTGAACACCAGGTTTGATGAGATCGTCCCAATCCTTGATGCCCTTGGGATTGCCGTCGCGCACCACAAAGATGTGGGTCGATGTGGTGGGAGCGGCGTTGTAGGGAAACCGCTTGGCCCAGTCTTTGGCAACCACACCGTTCCTGGCCAGGAATTCAATATCGGTGGTGGTGTTCATGGTCACCACGTCGGCATCAAGCCCGTCGTTGACGGCACGGGCCTGAGCGCTGGAGCCACCGTGTGCCTGGTCAACCTTGATGTCCTTGCCAGTCGTCGTCTTGTAGTGCGCCACGAAGGCCGGGTTGATTTCCTTGTAGAACTCACGGGCAACGTCGTACGAGGCATTGAGCAAGGTGGTTTGCGCTGAGGCAATGGTCCCAGCAGCGAAGGCCAGGACGCCTAGGGTGCGCTTGAAGGTGTTTTTCATTACAGATGGATTCGATGAATGGAATGCATCGAATAATGCAATCCCTTCATCGCATCGCAAACGACTTTGTTCTAGTTTTCATATTTGTTATCCGAATAAGGGAGTCATGCGACTGTCAGCGGAAAGGCGGGCGTGACGTCGGCGCCCAGCGACTGAAGGAGGGCCAGTCCGAGGGGCCAGTCACCATGACCGGACTCCACGTTGATGTGGCCGGCATTGTTGAGCCGAACGAACTCGCTGCCCCAGGCTCGGGCATACGCTCCGGCCAAGCGTACCGGACAAAACGGATCGTTGCTGCTGGCCACCAGCACGCTGCGGTAAGGCAGCGTCTGGTAGGGTACTGGCGCGAAGTCGGCCAACACACCTCGGCGCTCGGGATCGGCAGGAGCCACCAGCAGAGCGCCCTGAACGCGCTGGGAGACATCGGCCGGGAGGTGGGAGACCGCGATGCAACCCAAGCTGTGCGCCACAATCACGACGCCTCCCGGGCACTGCTCGATGGTGTCCGAAAGACGTTGCACCCAGGCCCTTTTGAGCGGACTGATCCAGTCGTCCTGATGGACGCGTAAAACATTGGGCAAACGTTTGGCCCAGAGACTCTGCCAGTGGCTAGCACCCGAGTTGCGCCAGCCTGGCACGATGATGACAGTGGGTGGAGGCATGAGACGGTTCTGATGAGCTGGATTGACTGTACAAACGGCTACTCAGCGAATTGCTGATTCGCAGATTGCCCATGAGTTCTTTTAGGGGAATGTGCGGTTTAAGCAGACCACAACGTCAGCAAAGAAGGGAAACTTCAATTGCGTTCCCTTCTTAGTCTGGCTGCCCGGCCGCGTCGAAGACGCCTTCAAACAACACCGAGCTGAGGTAGCGCTCGCCCGAGTCGGGCAGGATCACCACGATGGTCTTGCCCGCGTTCTCTGGGCGCTGGGCCAGGCGAACGGCTACCGCCGCGGCCGCGCCGCAGGAGATCCCCGAGAGGATGCCTTCTTCACGGGCCAGGCGCCGCGCAAAGTCCACCGCCTCTTCGTTGCTGACCTGTTCGATGGCGTCCACCAGCGACAGGTCGAGCACATCGGGCACGAACCCGGCGCCAATGCCCTGGATCTTGTGTGGTGCAGGCTTGAGCTCTTCGCCCGCACGCTGTTGGGTCAGGATGGGACTGGACGTGGGTTCGACCGCTACCGAGGTGATGGCCTTGCCCTTCGTGTGCTTGATGAAGCGGGTGACACCGGTGATGGTGCCGCCGGTGCCCACGCCCGAGACCAGGATGTCGATGGCGCCATCGGTGTCGTCCCAGATTTCCGGGCCGGTGGTCTTTTCGTGGATCGCCGGGTTGGCCGGGTTCTTGAACTGCTGCAACAGCACGTACTTGGGATCGCTGGCCGCGATCTCTTCGGCCTTGGCCACCGCGCCCTTCATGCCCTTGGCGCCTTCGGTCAGCACCAGCTTGGCGCCGTAGGCGAGCAGCAGCTTGCGCCGCTCGATGCTCATGGTCTCGGGCATGGTCAACGTCAGCGGGATGCCCTTGGCCGCAGCCACGAAGGCCAGCGCGATGCCGGTGTTGCCGCTGGTGGGTTCCACCAGTTCCTTGCCCGGGCCGAGCAGGCCGCGTTGTTCGGCGTCCCAGATCAGTGCTGCACCGATGCGGCACTTGACCGAGTAGGCCGGGTTGCGGCCTTCGATCTTGGCCAGCACGGTGGCCTTGGCGCCGCCGGTGAGGCGGTTCAGGCGCACCAGTGGCGTGCGGCCGATGGACAGCGCGTTGTCTTCGTAGATTTGTGACATGGAGAATCCTTGTGGGGGTCAGTCCTGCACCCAGGGCAGGTGGTGGAAACGCCAGCCGTCGCTGCCGCCGCGGTGCTGGTTCTCGTCGATCTCCCCCTCGAAACCTTCGAGCACGTTGAACACGTTGTGCAGGCCGGCTGCCGCTGCGGCTTCGGCCGCCACCACCGAGCGCTTGCCGCTGCGGCAAAGCAGCAGCACCGGCTGCTCCTTGCCCAGTTTGGCTTCGAGCTCGCGCACGAAGCGCGGGTTGCGCGTCAGGCCGGTGCCGGTGGCCCAGGCGATGTGCACACTGCCCGGGACATGACCGACGAACTTGCGCTCCTCGGCGCTGCGCACATCGACCAGCACCGCCTGACCGCTGTCAAACAGGCGCCAAGCCAGCTGGGGTGAGACCCCGCCGGCATAGCTCAGGCCGCTGGCGGCCGCCGCCTGGCGCGCCTGCGCCAGGGCATCGAGTTCGGGAGTGCTCTCAAGTGTTTCGCTCATGGTGTGTCTCTTGGGGTGAGGAGGTGGGAAATGATGAACGTCACTCTATGAGTTGCATCCCAGAACACGAACGAAGAGTTTCTTGTTTTCTCATGCGGAAAACGAGCAAGCCTTCACATGCCCCGCTTGGCCCGCTCCGGCGCGTACCGGTCGGCCTGGATGTCTGGCGTCACGCCGTGCGTGAGCACATCGCCGGTGATGGGAAGGAATTGCGCGTTCCAGTCTTCCCAGGCCTGTCGCAGGCGGGTGAACACCTCGGGGTGCTTGTCCTTGAGGTTGGCGCGCTCCAGCGTGTCGTCTTCGATATCGAACAGGAATTCGTTGTCATTGATGCGCAGGTATTTGAAGCGGCCTTCGCGCGCGGCGCGCTGGCGTTGCGCCTTGTAGCGCCAGAACAGCAGGCGCTCATGCACCGCCGCCTGACCTTGCAGCACTGGCAGGATGTTCTCGCCGTCGCTGGGGTAGTCGGGGTGCGGCGTCGTGCCCGCGGCCGAGAGCAGTGTGGGCAGCCAATCCATGGTGATGCTGACTTGCTCGCTGACTTGGGGCTCCAGGCGCGCTGGCCACGACAGCAGCGTTGGCACGCGGATGCCGCCTTCGAGCAGTTCTGTCTTCTGGCCGGCGAAGGGCCAGGTCTTGGAGAAGCGCTCGCCGCCGTTGTCGCTGGTGAAGACGACGATGGTGTTGTCGAACACGCCCTTGGCCTTGAGCGCATGCACCACTTGCCCCACAGCGGCGTCGAGTGAGCGCACCATCTTGGCGTAGGTGTGCAGGTTGCCGCCGTCGTAGTGGAAAATGTCGGTGAGGTTGCGTGAGACATGTTCGTCTTCTGGCCCCACCCAGGGCCAGTGCGGCGCGGTGAAGTGCAGCGAGAGGAAGAAGGGTTTGTTGGCGCTCTGCTGGCTGATCCAAGCCGAGGCTTCATCGGCCAGCAGCTGTGTGTAATAGCCCACACGCTCGACCGGCACCTCGCCTTCGTACAGATCGCGCGGCACGGCCGTCCCCACACCGGGCTTGTGGGTGAAGTAGTCGATAGCACCGCCGTAGTTCCCGAAGAAGCGGTTGTAGCCGCTCTTGAGCGGGCCGAAGGTCGGCAGGTTGCCCAGGTGCCATTTGCCGATCAGCGCCGTCTCGTAACCGGCGTCGCGCAGCAGCGAGGGCAGCGTCGGGTGTTCCGGCGGCAGGCCGTGCAGGTGGGCGGTGCGCACCAGCGGCTCCTCCAGTCCGCCGCGCAGACGGTACTGGTAGCGCCCGGTGATGAGACCGAAGCGCGTTGCCGAGCACACCGCCGAGTTGGCATAGGCCTGTGTGAAGCGCACGCCGCCGGCAGCGAGTGCGTCCAGATGCGGCGTGCTGTAGTGGGTCTGCCCGTAGACGCTCAGGTCAGCCCAGCCGAGGTCATCGGCCAGGATGAAGACAATGTTGGGTTGGCTCGATCCGCCGCTCATGCCGAACCCTTTGCCTTGCCTTGCGCGTCGAATTCGGGCCACGCCTGGTCCAGCTTCAGATCTCGCAATGCGGCCTGCACGAAGCTGGGCTCGAACCAAGCCTTGACATCGAAACCCTTGCGGATCAGCGCAAGTTTGAGCCCGTCATCCAGCACCCCTTGATACCCTGCTAACAGGGCGTCGTCGAAACGGGGAGAAAAGCGGGCCGCAAGGGTTTCGCCGTCCAGCTCGGCGCGTACGCCCGCCTCGGGTGCGCCACTGCTTTTGACGATCAGTTTGATGAAGGCCTCGCGGTTGACTTCTTGCGATGCCCAATGGGCGCCTCTGACGATCTGACGGACCAGGCGCCCGGTCAGCTGAGGCTGGCCCGAGGCGAAGTCTTCGGTCGCCAGCACGCCTGCGTTGATGGTGAACGCAGGCCCACGGCCTTTGGTGCTCAGCGGAATGTTGACGCCTTTGTCCTTGAGCAAGAACAGATCGGAGCCACCAAAGGTGGCGTCGATTTCGCCGGCCACAACGGCCGCTTTGGAGCTGGGCCAGTCAAGGTTTATCACCTTCAAGTCCTTCTCGCTCAGGCCTGCCGTGGCCAGCAGGTTGTCAAACGGTCGTTGATAGGCCGTGCCCTTGAGCACCGAGACCTTTTTGCCCTTGAGGTCGCCCATGGTCCGGATGGTGGACCCGGGCGCAGTGGCCAGGTAGCTGTTGGAACCCCGGCCAGTGGGAACGATGTAGCGCGTATTCAAACCACGCGACTTGTGAATGATTGAAGCCAGGTCCCCGAGGAAAACAACATCCAGTTGCTTGGCGGCCAGCGCTTCCGCCACGGCCGGACCCGCGCCACGGAAGAAGTTCCATTCGACTTTGACACCATCCTTGGCGAATTCTTCCTCCAGCCAGCCGTTGGCGTGTGCGACCGCCAAAGCGCTGGAGCCCGGTGAGGGCTTGCCCGCGGTGCCGAGGTCGGGTGAACCGATACGGAGGACTTTTGCAGTTGCCGTCTGTGCGCGCAGACCCAGCGGCATGATCAGACCGGCAGCGGTCAGGCCTGCCACGAAATGGCGTCGGTTGATGGAAGCGAACGAAGCAGAAACGTGGTTCATATGAATCAAAAAGGGCAAGTGGTTGTCGGGATGGTAGAAACAGAACGTCAGACGGCGAATTGCCAGGCAACTACGGAATCTGATGGCCTGTGAGGCTTGAGAGGCGCCTCGGCGAGCTCATCCGAACTGTGTTCGCTGAACTCGCGCAGCACGGCCTCCTTGACCGTTGTGAACGCATACGACGTGCGGTCGCGCGGGTGGGCCAGCGGCACAGGGATGGTGCGGCGGATGCGGCCCGGACGCGGCTCCATCACCACCACCTTGTCGCCCAGGTACACCGCCTCTTCCACGTCGTGGGTGACGAGAATCATGGTGATGCCTTCCTTCTCCCAGATGCGGTGCAGCTCCTGCTGCAGATGGGCGCGGGTCATGGCGTCCAGCGCACCGAAGGGTTCGTCCAGCAACAGGATGTCGGGACGGTTCACCAGCGCGCGGGCGATGGCCACGCGCTGCGACATGCCGCCCGAGAGCTGATGCGGGTAAGCCTTCTCGAAGCCATGGAGGCCGACCAGTTCGATGTGCTCGCGGATGGTCTGACGCCGCTGGGCTTCGGGCAGATCCGAGTTGAGCAAGCCCAGGCCGATGTTCTTTTCGACATTGAGCCAGGGGAACAGGCGGTGCTCCTGAAACACGATGCCGCGGTTGAGGTTGGTGCCCTTGATGCGCGTGCCGTCGAGCAGGATCTCGCCCTGGTAGCCCTCTTCCAGACCAATGATCAGGCGTAGCAAGGTGGACTTGCCGCAACCGCTCGATCCGACGATGCTGACGAATTCACCCGGTTCGATGGTGAGCGAAATGTCTTGCAGCACGGACAGAGCTTCGCCCTTGACCTCGTACTGCTTGTTCAGGCCCTGAATGGCCAGGGTGCCGGCATGTGCCATGGGTTTCTCCAAAAGTTCAATAACGTGCGACAGTGCGCTCGCGCCAGGCCAGCAGCCGCTTCTCCAGCGCACCCAGCACCGCGTTCAAAATAAAGCCGACCAACCCGATCACGACCACACCGAACAACACCAAGTCCATTTCGAAGTGCTCTCGCCCGTCGATCAGGGTGTTGCCGATGCCCTTGCCCGACGCGAGCAGGTACTCGGCCCCCAGGGTCGCAAGCCAGGTGTAGATCAGTGAGAGCTGGATGCCGGTGAAGACTGAAGGCGCAGCCGAAGGCGCGATCACGCGGGTCAGCAATTGCCAGGGGTTGAAGGCGCAGACCCGAGCCACTTCGATGTACTCGCGCGGCACGCTGCGGATGCCCTCGTAGGTATTGAGCACCACCGGGAAGAAGGCGGCCATGGCCACGAAGGCGATCTTGGCGCCATCACCCAGGCCGAACCACATCGAGAGCATCGGAATCCAGGCGAACAGAGAAATCTGCTTGAGCGTGTGAAAGGACGGACCGACCAGCCGGTCGAACCAGCGCGACCCGCCCAATAGCAGGCCAAACACCAGGCCGATGGTCGACCCGATGGCAAAGCCCCAGGCCATGCGCCAAAGGCTGGCCGACAGCGCGACCGACAGCTCTCCGCTGGTGACCTGCTGCATGGCGCGGTCCCACACCGCGCCCGGCGACACCAGCAGCGGCGAGGTGGACCAGCCCGAGGCCACGGCCCACCACCACACAAACAGGATCAGCGCGGGCAGCACCCAGCCGCGCAAAGCGGGCGGCACGCCAACAGACGACTTTTCGATAGACATGGAGCGTGTTCCTTTCACAGCCCGGGCTTGCGCCAGCGCAGCAGCCAGGCCTCTGTCAGCGAGAGCAGCTTGTCGATGGCCAAGCCCACGATGCCCACCGCCAGCACGGCGGCCAGCACCACATCGAGCTGGAACAGCTGGCGGCCATAGACGATGAGGAAGCCGATGCCCTCGGAGGAGGCCAGCAACTCCACCACCACCAGCGCCAACCAGGCGTGTGTGAGTCCGTAGCGCACACCGTTCCAGATCGGCGCAGTGGCTGCGGGGAACACCACGCGGGTCAACATCTGCCAGCGGTTGAAGCCATAGACCCGCGCCACCTCGATGAAGCGGTTGGGCACGCCCTGGATGCCCTGGCAGGTGTTGATGGTCACGGGCACCAGCGTGGCTTTGGCGATCAGCAGGAACTTAAGTCCCTCGTCGATGCCCACCAGCAGCATCAGCAGCGGCAGCCAGCCGATCACCGGCACCTGGCTGAAGGCCTTGAACGCCGGGAACACATAGGCCCGCACGGTGGGAGACAGGCCCATGGCCGAGCCGAGGGCGAGGCCCGCGACCAGACCTATGCCGAAGCCGGTGAACACGCGCGCCAGGCTGATCTGCAGGTTCTCCCAGAGCTCGCCGCTGGCCGCCAGGTCGGCAAATGTCTGGAAAACCACCGCCGGCGACGGCAGCACCTGTTCTGGTGCCCAGCCCCAAACCGACGACAGGTGCCACAGCAACAACACCGCCAGCGGGAAGGGCCAGGCCCAGAGCCACTGCCAACCCGGGGTCCAGACGGACTTGCGCGGTACAGCCTCGACGACGTCGGTGGATTGGGAATGGGTCAGCGCCACGTTGGCGGTGATCTGCTGGGACATGGCTGGCTCCTGCACGGACACAGGTCATCTCACTGGGATAACTGACCGTCGGCGCCATAGGCCGGCCAGTAGCCTTCCAGCTTCAGTTCCTTGAGCGCCACCGTCAGGTAGCGGCGGTCGAACCAACTGTCGATCTCGGGCACCGAACGCGTGAGCTTGAGCGCATGGGCATCTTTCGCGGCCTCCTTGTAACGCGACACAAGGAAGGTATCGAGCAGCGGCGAGAGGCGCACGCGAAGCGGCTGACCTATGAAGTCCTCGCGCCAAACCTTATCCGGGTACTCGGCCTTGCCCCAGCGTTCGAACAGCTCGGCTCGGTTGGACTCGTTCGAATAACGGTGCGCCACCTTGACCAGGGAGGTGACCACCCGCTGCACTGCTTCTGGGTGCCTCTCCGCAAACGCATCGCTCACGAGCAATGCGGTCTGACGCGTGTACTTGTAGTTGTCTGCTGCGGCAGACCAGACGATTTTCGCCAGTCCCTTGTCGCGCAGATCGAATGCGCCCACATAGTCGAAGACCGCATCCACGTCCTTGTTGATTAGCGCGGCCCGGCCGCTGGCCAGGTCCAGGTTGATGAGCCGCAGGTCGCGCTCCTTGAGGCCGTGCGCTGCCAGCGCCGCGACGGCGGCCAGATGCAGGTTGGTGCCCTTGAACAACGCAACCTTCTTACCCCTGAGATCTTCGATGCGGCGGATGTCCGAATCAGGCTGCACCGAGAGGTAAAGACCGGTACGTACGCCGCTGCCGGCAACGATCCGTGTCTTCACACCGTTGGCGCGGTGCACGATGGATGGCAGATCGCCTTGCCAGGCGAAATCGAGCTGCCCGTTGACCAGGGCCTCGTTGACCGCGGGGCCTGCGCCCTTGAAGAAAGTCCATTTGACCTCGACACCGTCTTTGCGGAAAGCCTCTTCAAAGACGCCGTCGGTGTAGGCCAGTGCCGTAGTGGTTCCTCCGTGGCGAATTGGATTGCTGCCGACACCGCCGGTGGCCACCCCGATCCGGATGACCTTCAGGGGTTCGGCGATTTGTGCCCGCACGGGGCCAGCGGCTGACAAGGTGAAGGCCAGTGCGAGTAGGCCCAGTCGTTGACGTGGATTCATGGTTTCTCCGGTTGAATCGGTTGCTGTTGACTGGACGGAATCTACGCACGTTCCCTTGCTCAAGGAACGAATGAAAACGGATATCCAAACACGCAGATGTTTGCCTCATGAGGTCATCAGCGAATCGAATGATCACCCCGTGTTTGCCGAGCATGGATATACGGAACCATTCGTATGCGGCGGGCGTTCGGCTCTCTAAAGTGAAAAAAGGGTGGCGCAATGTGTGCCGCACCTGATCTCTTCCAACCACCGATCCAGGAGTCTTTCATGTCACAACTCAACGACCTGCCCAGCCACTACACCCACTTCAAGGTCGAGCCCTTCACACCCAACATCGGCGCCGTGGTCCACGGCCTCGATTTGCGCCAGCCGCTTGACGATGGCACACAAGCCGAATTGCGCGATGCGCTGGCCCGCCACGAAGTCATCTTTTTCCGTGACCAGCAGCTCACCCCCGATCAGCAGGTGCGTTTCACCCGCACCTTTGGCAACGTGGCCGAGGTCAAGGCCTTCTTCCCGCGCCTGGAAAGCCACCCCGAGATCGAGATCGTCGAGAGCACGGCCGAGCGCCGCTATGCCGCCAACAACTGGCACGCCGACATCACTTGGCGCGAACAGCCGCCGCTGGGCACCAGCCTGTACGCGCAGGTGATTCCGGTCACCGGTGGCGACACGATCTGGTCCAGCCTGACCAAGGCCTACGAAAGCCTCGAACCTGCTTTCCAGGGCTACCTCGAAACACTCACTGCTGTTCACACCTGGGAGATCAGCGGCTGGACCGAGTACCTGCTGCGCAAGGACGCCAGCGGCGAAGAGCTCAAGACCGCGCGCGTCAAATATCCGCCGGTAGAACACCCGGTGGTGCGCGTGCACCCGGTCACCGGCAAAAAAATCCTTTACGTCAACTCCACCTTCACCAGCCACATCAAAGGACTCAAGCGCTCGCAGAGCGACGCCCTGCTGACCCAGCTGTTCGAACTGGCCCGCGTGCCCGAATTCCAGGCGCGCCTGAAGTGGCAAGAGGGCACGCTGGCCGTTTGGGACAACCGCTCCACCCAGCACTACGCCGTGGGGGACTACTTTCCGCAGCACCGCAAGCTGCACCGCATCACCATCACGACAGACAAAACGTTCTGATCGACGACAACACAAGGAAGACCACATGACTCAAGGGCAACTGCAACCCAAACGAAAGCTGCGCCTGGGCGCTTTCATCATGGCCACCGGCCACCACATCGCCGCCTGGCGCCACCCGGGCGCCCAGGCCGATGCGGGTGTGAATATCGACCACTACATCGCGCTGGCGCAGACCGCCGAGCGCGGCCTGTTTGACCAGGTATTCGTGGCCGACAGTCCTGGCATCTGGCACAAAGGCGACCAGGAGTCGTTCAGCCGCCAGGGCCGCCTGTCGCACTTCGAGCCGGTCACACTGTGGGCCGCGCTGTCGGCGGTGACAAAACACATCGGCTTCGTCGCCACGGCATCGACAACCTATGAAGACCCCTATCTGCTGGCGCGCAAGTTCGCTTCACTGGACCACATCAGCAAGGGCCGCGCCGCTTGGAACGTGGTGACGACCAGCGCCGAAAGCGTGTACGGCAACTTCGGCCTTGACGCCCACCCGGACCCTGCTACCCGCTACGAACGGGCAACCGAGTTCGTGGAAGTGGTCAAGGGACTCTGGGACAGCTTCGAAGACGACGCATTCAGCCGAAACAAGACGTCTGGCGTGTACTTCGACCCCGACAAGCTGCACGCGCTCAACCACATCGGTAAGTTCCTGAAGGTCAAGGGCCCACTGAATATCGAGCGCCCACCGCAGGGCCATCCGGTGATCGTGCAGGCCGGCTCGTCCGAAGACGGCAAGGAACTGGCCGCCGCCACGGCCGAAGCGATCTTCACCGCCTGGACCAGCCTGGCCGAAGCACAAGCCTTCTACGGCGACGTGAAAGGTCGCATGGCCAAGTACGGCCGTGGCCCCGAGCAGCTGGTGGTCATGCCTGGCATCTCTCCAGTGATCGGCCGCACAGAAGAGGAAGCTCAGGCCAAGTGGGCCGAGTTGCAGGCGCTGATCCACCCCTCGGTGGGTCTGGCCACGCTGGCGCCGTTCTGGCCCGGTGAAGACCTGAGCAAGTGGGAGCTGGACGCCCGCCCGCCCTACATCCCCGAATCGCCCAAGGGCATCAACAGCCGGGCGCACGTGGTGCTCGAACTCGCGCGGCGCGAGAAGTACACCGTGCGCCAGCTCTACGAGTACCTGGCCGGCGCGCGCGGGCATTGGGTCGTCGTCGGCACACCGGTGCAGATCGCCGACCGCATGCAGGAATGGTTCGAGAATGGTGCGGCCGACGGCTTTAACGTGATGCCGCCGGTGCTGCCGGAATCGCTGGACGATTTCGTGGAACTGGTGGTGCCCGAGCTGCAGAAACGCGGCCTGTTCCGCACCGTCTACGAGGGCACGACGCTGCGAGAGAACCTGGGCCTGGAGCGGCCGGTGAACCGCTACGCCGAGCCGCAGGCCAAGGCCGCCTGAAAAGGTGTGAAGTGGCGTTGATGCGGGGCTGAACCATGGCCCCGCTATTTCTTTAGCACCGCCCAGCTCAGGCGGCTTCCTGGGCCTGCATCACCGCCTCGCGGTTGAGCGTCGGAACAAAGCTCTCGATGAATCCGTAGGCAAAGCCGGGCAGCCAGTGGTTGCGCCGCAGGCCCAGACGCGTGAGGTTGATGCGGAACAAGTGACCAGCATCAATGGCGCGCAGGTGGCTATCGCGCTCCTCGTCCATAGCGATGGCAGCCACAATGCCCACGCCCATCTCCAGCTCTACGTAGGTCTTGATCACGTCCGCGTCCATGGCTGTGAGCACCACATCCGGCTGCAGGCCGGCCTTCGCAAATGCGTCGTCGATATGCGAGCGGCCGGTATATCCCACCTCGTAGGTGATGATCGGGTAGTCGATCAGATCAAGCAGCGTGACTTGTTGGGGCAGCGACAGCAACGGGTGACCGGGCGGTACCACGATGCTGTGGCTCCAGCGGTAACACGGCAGCGTAACCAACTGCTCATAGCTGGCCAGCGCTTCGGTGGCCACGCCGATGTCGGCATCGCCAGCCAGCAGCATTTCGGCCACCTGCTTGGGCGATCCCTGATGCAGGTGCAGTGTGACGCGCGGGTAACGCTTGCGGAAATCGCGCACCACATGGGGCAGTGCATACCGCGCCTGCGAGTGGGTAGCGGCGATGGACAGGCGGCCTTCTTCGCGGCCCTGGAGTTCCTGCCCGGCGCGTCGCAGGCTCTCGGCGTCCAGCAGCACACGCTGGATGATGGGCATGAGCGCCTGGCCGGCCGATGTGAGCCCCAACAGGCGCTTGCCAGAGCGCACGAACAGCTCCACACCCAGCTCTTCTTCCAGCTCTCGCACCTGGCGGCTCACGCCTGGCTGAGAAGTGTGCAAGGCCAGGGCCACTTCGGTCAGGTTGAAATGGCAACGCTCGGCCTCCCGGACCGAGCGCAGTTGTTGGAAGTTCATGGTGCTGGTTGTTCTTTGAATAGTGAAAAAGCGACACCGGCACTCGAGGCCTCGGTGTCGCCGACGAAGCAGAACGCGCTGTCAAAGCTTGGCGATAGAAACCTCGGTGGACTTGACCAGCGCCACAACGTCGGACCCTACGCTGAGCTCGAGCGCGTCGACTGAGCGGGTGGTGATGACCGAGGTCACGATGCCCCAAGGCGTCTCGACGTCGATTTCGGAGACGACATCGCCGCGGATGATTTCGCGCACCTTGCCTTTGAACTGGTTGCGCACGTTGATGGCTTGAATGGACATGGGAAACTCCTATGAAAGGTGTGAGGAAATTGAAGGGAATTGAAAAAGCAAGAAACCGTGAATGGATTCAGCCGCGCCCGAACAGGAAGTACAGCCCCAACGCCACCAGAAGGACCATCACCACCAGGTTGACCGCGTGTTCGGCAGTCGTCATACCCTGACTCGGTTCAGTCGAATGGAAGTGGTCCTGCTGTTCAGGCTGCGGGCGAGGGTGGTCGCGGGGGCTCATGGTGGATCACACGCTGTATTGCGTCTGCACAAACGGCACAGAGGCGAACTCCGGGGAAACAGGCCAGCGCAGGCCTTCGTGCAACAGGCTGGATACGGCGTCGTCAAGCCGGGCATGGATCTCTTCAATGGGCCGATACGCGCCGTCCGCATCCTTGGGAAGCTGACCGTCTGAGGCGTACACCCCTGGCAGGATGTGCTTGGCCCCGAGCGACTGAAGCACCGGACGCAGCGCGTAGTCCAAGGCCAACATGTGGTGCGGACTGCCTCCGGTTGCAATGGGTAGCACCACCTTGCCTTTAAGAGCTGTCTGCGGCAGCAGATCCAGAAAGACCTTCAAAACGCCACTGTAGGCGGCCTTGTAAACGGGCGTGGCCACCACCAGGGCACGTGCATTGGCAACCCGCTCGATCGAAGCAATCACGCTGGGATGGCCCCAGTCGGCCAGCAACAGCGCCTGTGGCGAGAGATCGCGGATACGCAGCCAGTCGACCTTCAGGCGACGACCATCGACCTTTTCGTGCAGGCGGGCAGCCACCTCGTTCAACAAAGTGGACGAGCGCGACTGCTCCGAAGGGCTGCCGGCGATCAGTAAAACAGACATGGAAAATGGCCCCCCAGACAGTGTGTGACAGTGGTTGCTGAAACTGTCATTTCTTGGTGTAAATCTGGTCGAACGAGGCGCCGTCGGCAAAGTGTTGCTTGGCGGCTTGTGCCCAGCCACCAAAGGCCTCGTCGATCGTGAAGAGGTTCAGCTTGGGAAACTGCTGGGCGTACTTGGCCTGGGCTTTGGCAGATGTCGGGCGATAAAAATGCTTGCCTGCCAGATCCTGCGCTTCGTCGCTGTACAGGTATTCGAGGTAGGCTTGTGCGACGACCCGTGTGCCCTTTTTGTCCACGTTCTTGTCCACGACGGTGACTGCAGGTTGAGCCAGGATGCTGATAGACGGCACCACGATCTCAATGGCGTCCCCAAACTCTTTCTTCAGCAGATACGCCTCGTTCTCCCAGGAGATGAACACGTCGCCCTGATTGCGTTGCGAAAACGTGATAGAAGACCCGCGTGCGCCGGTGTCGAGCACCGGCACGTTGGCGTAGAGCTTGCCCACAAACACCTTGGCCTTGTCGTCACTGCCATACCTGCGCTTGGCGAACTCCCATGCCGCCAGGTAGTTCCAGCGCGCGCCACCCGAGGTCTTGGGATTGGGGGTGATCACCGACACGCCTGACTTGACCAGATCGTCCCAATCCTTGATGCCTTTGGGATTGCCCTTGCGCACCACCAATACGATGGTCGATGTGTACGGCGACGAGGCCAGAGGGAGGCGTTTTTGCCAGTCTTTGGGAATCAGCTGGGCCTTTTCAGACAGCGCATCCGTGTCGCCGGCGAGCGCCAATGTGGCGACATCGGCATCCAGGCCATCGATGATGGAACGGGTCTGCTTGCCCGAACCCCCGTGGCTTTGTTTGACGGTCACTTCCTGACCAGTCGTGGTCTTCCAGTGTTTGGTGAACGCGGCGTTGAAATCGACGTAGAACTCGCGCGTCGGGTCGTAGCTTACGTTGAGCAGGGTGACGGGCGCAGACTGGGCAAAGGACGGAAATGCGGCTGCGGCGAAGGCAGCGGCGACCAGGGTGGTGGTGAAAGTGCGGCGGGTATTCATAGGTTTTCTCCGTGGATCAGGTGACAACGGAGGCCATCATGAAACGCCATGCAAAAAACTGGAACGAATAACTTCTCAGTTGCATATAAGAAAAGCAACTAAGAAGACCCGCTTGCACTGTTTGTCCGAGGATATGTCGCCTATCGGAACTGATCGGCTTGGATAGTTAAATCGGTTGCCGCCATTTAGTCGAAATAGCAAGTTCATTCTTCACATGAACAGCCGTTCCGTTCCGCCAGCCTAGCCTAGGCCACCTCGGTCGAGCGACCGGTCTGGGTGGTTGAGCTGCCGTCTGTTGTTTGGTTCGGTGAATGGCCGGTTGCAGCAACTCACGGTAGCTCAGGTATCAAATCCGGATGACTGCACCCAGCCTGAACTGACTTTGGCCGTGCTTTCAGGGCGGTCAGCAAGACAGGGATGGCGGTAGTTTGACTGTTTGCTGTGTCTATCTTTCGAGGTGCGACGTGGCCACTTGGACGACTCCCCAAGCCACAAACACCTCTTGAGCACGCGTCAGCTCCAGCCTTGGCATTGACCCAGCCGGTTTTGATTTCGCCTGACGCATGAACCTTACGGGCATTGGCCGATGCGGAAGCCCATGACAGCCAACCTAAAAGGCCAGCTGCTCAGGTGGTTGGTCTTTTCTCCCCTGGCACGTTTGTCAACCCATGTCAACGCGAAACCTGCCCGCGAAATGGCAGGTTTCCGGATGCCTTACCTGCGGGTTCTCGATAGATTTACACATCTCAAGAGTAATTCGAAAAGATGAATTCGAGCGCAGAGGGCCAGTTCGACGTATTGGTATGGCTTACAGCCGGTTGCCCTGATGGATGCGGCGAATGACCACGAAAACCAAGGACAGATCACGATGACCTCGCTACCGCCAGCCGCACACGCCGCTGCGATTCAGGATGACGACCGACCGCTTCTAGCAGGCAGCACACAGGAGCGCCGCGAGCTGTGGAATTCGTCGGAGGGACAGGTGGCCAATGCCCACATCTATTTGCTGGCTATCTTGACTTGTTGGCTTGTGTTGCCCGTGTTTTACGCCTTCTACCGCTACCTCAGAACAGCCAGTCACCGCTACATCTTGACCGACCAGCGCCTGGTCGAGGAAAGCGGCATCTTTGTAAAGAACGTCGAGTCGGTCGAGCTGTACAGGGTGAAAGACCTGTCCGTCAGCGGAACCCTGGCCCAAACGATTTTCGGACGCGGCCGCGTGATCGTTCAAAGCACCGATACCACCTCCCCCACTCTCGTAATTAATGCGGTACCCGACGCGATTGCTGTGTCGCACTTGATGCGTGAGACCGTGGAGCGTTGCCGTGCTGCGCGCGGTGTTCGGTCATTTGATTTTTGACTGCTGTCACAAGACCATTCAACAAGGAACCTACGTGGAAAACACAAAATCTCGGCACCCATGGCGCACAGCTATCGCAACAGCCCTATTGGCATTGTTCATGGCATCCCCTGCACAGGCACAAGCGGACAAGGCTGTCCCGGTTTCGGCGAGCAAGGATGCCACGATCCGCGCCGGCATCGAGCGCAACACCAAAGGCAAGATCGCCGTCCGCTCCATCAGCACCACACCCATTGATGGGATCTATGCCGTTGAGACTCCCACCGAGGTGTTCTACGTTGATGGGAATGGACGTTACGGCTTTGCTGGTGCGGCCCTGATCGACATGCAGAACCAGGTTGACCTCACCGCCAGCCACCTGGAGCGGGTGCAGCGAATTAAGTTCGATGACCTTCCCCTCAAAAATGCGATCAAGGAAGTGCGCGGCAATGGCGCGCGCAAGCTGGCTGTCTTTGAAGATCCGAACTGCCCTATCTGCAAGGTTTTCACCAAGTTCGTTGACCAGCTCGATGACGTGACGGTCTACAAGTTCATGTTCCCTGTCATTGGCCCGGAGTCGGTCCCGTTGGCGCGCATGGCCTGGTGCTCACCAGATCGCGGCGCGGCCTGGCGCGCCATCATGGCGGGACAACGCCCGATGGGTGTACGCCAGGATTGCGACACCAGCGGCCTGGTTGAGATTCTCAAGACAGGTGAACGCTATAGTATTCAAAATACGCCGACCATCGTCTTGGCGAATGGCAAGCGGCTGGTGGGGGCGACACCGCCAGAAGTATTCATGACAGAGCTGAACAACGCCAGCCGTTGAACGCGGAATCGCTGCACTCACATAGGAAAACCATGTATTTGCTGTCACACAAATCACGTCTCTTTCGCCTGCTTCAAGCCATGGCGCTTTGCCTCACCTTTGCCGGTGGCTTCATCGCACAGGCTCACGCCCAGGTGCGCGTCACCAGCTCGGACAAGGTGATTTTCCCGGCTGGGTTGAAGTGGGAGCGAATGCGCGAAGTGGAGTTTCGGTATACGCCGAAACCGGCACACAAATTTGAATCCAAGGCCGATGACCAAGCGGCGCAACTCATCTGGAGCGATGAGATCCGGAAATCCGAAGCCAGCACGCCGAAGCGCAACATGTTTGTATTGGTGGCCACCGCCCAAAACAGCAAGGACATACCTCTTACCTTTTCGCTCATCGACATGTTGGACTTCGACCGTTGCGAACCTTCGAGCAACGGAAAGGACATGACCAACATGTTTTCCAAGTGTTTGGCTCGTGTTGCCATTGGCAACTTGCAAAAGCCACATATCGTTGAGTTTGAAGGGTTTTGCTACCTGAACCTGAACTTTCCAGAGACCCCAGTCGAAAAGAACAACACGCAATTTGCATTTGATCGGGCAACGTCAACCGCATATTTCCGGGTCATCCAATACGGGAATCCTGTTTCAACATGCAATCGCATGATCAAGTTGGAGGGTATTTGATGGCCCTCGAACTCAGCCGCCTTGATCGCCGCTTGACCTCTCAGTTTTTGTTGGTGTTCTTGGCCTTCATCTTTTGGGTCACCTCGGTTCACGCCATTGACCGAACGGTCAACAACATCCGTGTCTCAAGCGATCAGGTGGCAGTGGCCATCGCCGCCTCGCCAAACGCCAGCACGCAACTGCAAAACTACGCATCGGCAATCGGCAGTCTCGCAATGTTTGAGAGCGAAGGGCAATTGTCTGTCTACAACGGTTCTTGTTGCTACGGCGTGCTTCAAATGACAGGTACCAACATCAGAAATACGTTGGGTATTGGAGCCGAAGAATTCCGGCGCCTGCCACTCCAGCAGCAAGTCAACGCCTGGTCGACCGTCATGTCCCAAGCCCTCAGCACTTATGCTCCTAGAACGCTGGCGTCGATGGTCACTTTCGATGGACGCCCGGTGACGCCCAGCATGGTTCTCGCGTGCGTGCAACTGGGTGTAGGCAACTGCATGACCATGATTAGTTCAGGCCGATGCAATGGGTTTGAAGACATCAATGGCACCTCGATTTGCGACATGGCAGATCGCATTGACGGCACCACGACCCCCACCACGTCAGGCACAGCGCCAACAACCGGTGGCCCAACTGGCTCACCCGTTTCAACCCCGCTAACGCCAACCACCGTGATCAACAACTGCATCACGGATGGTTATGGCCATTGTCTTTCCATGTCGGCTGCGATGGAGCAAGGGTTCTTGAACGGGTCTGGCCACTCCATGGCTGACTTGCGTGACCTCATCCAGTCGCTCACCGTCGGCATCACCTTGCTTATTTGCGCGTGGCTCGTCTCTGGGCTTTGGCGTGAGTACACAACGGGTCGCGCAAGCACCGCCGATGTAATCATGGGCGCTCGCAGCGTGTTCATGATCGTCGCCATGATCCTTGTGGTCATGACGGTGGTTTGAGACAAAGCTTTCAGGGAGCAAATAATGAATCTCAGGTACCTCAAGCTGAGCGCTGCGCTCGCTGCCGCACTGGGCTTGTCCGGTTGCGTCACGATGCAGTCATTGGCATCAGATCCGCGCGAAGACATGCGCTACAACGTGGGCACCGAAGTCACGCGGCAGGACACCTCAGGCAACACCGATGTCTTGACCAAAGACGGCTGGAAAACGACCGCATTGCCCGAGGCCAAGATTGAGCGACAAAAGGTCTGGTACATATCGCGCCAGGAGTCCGGTATCAAGGCTTGGCGTTATGGATTCCAAAGCGAAGAGAACTACCGGTACATCGACCCCCTGTCGCCCATCGTTGAAGCGTCCGAGTTTTCGGCGACGGGCTGGGTCACCTACCTGGTCAAAGGCGACGGAGTCAATGACTACTTCGTCAAGCGTGCGAATTTCGTCAAGAACGGAGACCCCGAGGTGCTTGGACACCTGGAGGGCTACCGGCGTGAATGGCGTTTCACACCGAACGGTGGCCCCACCATCGCGGCCTACGACTACCACCTGGCCTCAAAAGGCTTGGTGCTGTGGCGCACGCCTTCCGCTTTCACCTACGTTCCGGCCTCCCGTCCCCGCGCGACGCTGTTGCCCGAAGCTTGGGAGCTGGCCTGGAGGCAAAAAGGCGACATCGAGAACTCGCGGTTGTTGATTGTCAAAAAGCCCACGCCCAAGGGCTTTGAACCTGGTCGCCACCAAATTGGATTCTTTGACCTGGACAAGAACCGTATGCTGCCCACAGTCTTAGAGATGACCTTCATTCCCGGCAGTGAAGACGCCCAATTCGGCAACCGGTTTTTCATTTATGACACGCCTCGCGGGCCAATCACCATCACCCTGGAGGACGGTATCAAACAGATGGTCGTGCGCAACGTGAAAACAGGTCAAAAACGGGTTGCCTTTCAGCGAAATGCAGGCATTGCCCGCATCAAAGCCGAACAGACCAACACTGGACGCATCTCCGTGAAGGCAGCCGTGGGGTTCTCTGACGAGGCGATATTTGACGCCGAGGACTTCCTCTACAGTGGAAACAAAGCGCCGCCTGTTGCTCCGAAATAGCCACACCCACGATCTCTGGTAACGCCAACGCCTCACATTTCAAAAGAACGGGCCAACCTCCATCATGATCTCTTGGATTTGGAATGCGCTGATCGAGGAAGTAGACCAGCGATGTGCCAACCGGCATCGTCAACAATTGCGGTCCAAGGGAGTTTTCTTGGAGGTTGCCCTGGTTCTTGGTGAATACCAAGGGAAGCGTGCAACAGACTTCAATCCCTCTCTGGGGCGAACGGGCCACCGGGACTGGTCTTTGCTTGAGGTCAACACCCACTGGTCCGCGCAGAAAGACACCAACAATCTGGGACAGGTATTTGCGAGGTTGGTGAACAAAGTCAGGACACCTGAGGCCGAATTCGACATTGCCGATGTGCGCAACATTCTCCTGTCAAAGAGCGATTTGTCGACCTTCGCAACCATGGAGTCATTCGAGAATCGCTCTCCCAACTACGAGTACGGGGAAGGCACGTCTCAAGACCTCCAAGGGTGCCTTGACCACAACGAGATCCGATGCCTAAAGGGCACCCCACTTATCAGTGATTCATTCAGTTCATTTGGTTGGGATGACCGCTTGCTCTTGAACAACCATGGCGGTTCACACCACTTCTCGGCCGCACGGCGAATCGCCAGAGAGCTGGGAGTCAAGGTGCCCTTGCAGCTGGTTCAACATCATCACGCGTTGGACGAGGCAACCGTTGGGCTGATTGAACGGACGCTGGCGCTCATTCTGATCCCCAACCAGGAGCTTCTGAATGATCTCCGAAGCGCGCTGCGCACCGAAGGTGTACCCATCGTGCAAGGCGACTTCAGGGCACCGCCCTATTGTGGCGATGACACCAAATTGCTGCCCTTGGATCTGAGCAATCCGCTGTCAAGCACTGCTGCAGCCTACCTCCGACGCTGTGGATTCACAGATCTGGTCAGCCACCTCCTCGAAGATTTTCAGCAACAAATGGCATCCCGGTAGCTCATCCAATCAAGCCCGAAAAGAAGAAAGCCCGAACCATCACGGTTCGGGCTTTTCTGTTTCAAGACCCCAGCGGGATCAAACTTCACTCAACAGCTTCTTGGCCAGTGCCACCTCCAGGCTGTCTCCGGCATCGTTGAGCACGTCCAGACCGGAATCTGGCATGTCCCCCGAGGTGGACTGCGACACCGCGATCTTCTTGGCCATTAACCGCAAGCACTCCATCTGCGAGCTGCCTGCATAGCCCAAGAAAAGCACCTTCACAGCGTTCTTCTGTCCAATCCGCCATGAACGCCGCGCCGCCTGTTGGACGGTGTAGACGTTGTAGCCGGACTGCATGAAGACGATGGTCGGGAACTCCAGCAAGTCCAACCCGGTTTTCACCAGCTCGGGATTGCAGATCATCACATCGATGCCGCGTTCAACCTGGTCGGCAACCCAGTCTTCGCGCTTGGAAGCGTCCACACTGGCACGCAACACTGCCACCTTCAGGCCTTTGGCCTCCAGCAAGGCCTTGAGCCTGGCTGTGGTGTCGCGGGTGCCTGAGTAGATCGAATACGCCAGGACACGGCGACCGTCAGCCTTCTCTTCCTTGCAGATGCGCAGCAGCTCGGCCTCCTTCGGGCTGGTTTCACCCTCTTCAAAGATCGCCTTCTGGGTGTACAGCAGCGCTTTCGTGCGGGGGTGGCGAACCACCTCCATCCGAAAACAGCAATCTGGCCACGCCAACAGCACATTCATGACCACGCCCAGGAGCGTGCTGTCTTTCAGTGCCAGCGCTTGCTTGAGGATCTGCACAAGGCTGCGCGACATCGCGTCGTAAGCAGCTTGTTGTGCCGGTGTCATGGGCACGTCGATGAAGCGCTCTTCGTAGGGCGGCAACACCTTTTGGCCAATGTCTTTTAGCTTCAAAAAGACCGTGTTGGGAAGCACGTACCGCATGATGCCAACTGGGCCGAAGCCCGGTGCTTTGCTGGTTCTCACGGTCAGGGATTTACCCTTGGCCGTGCGGTGGGAGCTTTCGCCCGACTCCTTGTAAATGTCTTTCAGAATTCCGTGCTCTCGCATGAAACTCATCGCGGCATTGCCCATGGAGCCCGTCTTGGACGGCTTGAACCCGTCCTCGATCATGGCGCTCGGGTTCAAGCGCCACAGCAGGTGGAACAAATCGTCGGCATAGCCGCCCATGAGGGTGCCGGTCAGCAGCAACGTCTTTTGACACTGACTGGCCAGCACACCCATGGCCTGGCCCTGTGCCGAACCCTCGTTCTTGTACTCGTGCCCTTCATCCACCACCAGCAGCCCAAAGTAATGGCGCGGCAGGTAGCGCTTGATGAACTCGGTGGGCTGGTAACCGCCCTCCCCGACGCTGAACTCAAAGTTGGCCAGGCTGCGCTCCATGCGCGTGGCCTGCCTGTCAGAAAACACCAGGTCCCCGTTCTCATCCATGAGGTTGAGGAACTCGTACACGTTGTCACCCAGCATGGCACCCAGCATCTTCTCGCCAAAGGTGTTGAGCAGCTTGGAGGCTGTTTTTTCACCGATGGTGGGCATCTGCTTCAAGGCTCCGAGCACCAGGTCGTGCATGGAA
Organism: Betaproteobacteria bacterium HGW-Betaproteobacteria-9; assembly: GCA_002842215.1. Taxonomy (GTDB): domain Bacteria; phylum Pseudomonadota; class Gammaproteobacteria; order Burkholderiales; family Burkholderiaceae_C; genus Hydrogenophaga. The sequence goes on from PHCC01000013.1 coordinate 120,686, forward strand.
TCAATGGCTCGCCCGGAACGAATCAACGTCCACAAGGCTGCACCACACTTTTGACCGTCGCCCATCTCGGCTTCACAACGGCGGCGTTTGTCACCCAGACTCGCTTGCGCATAGGCCACAGACACGGGCACCGAATGCCCGTCTCCGTCCTCCGCACAAATGAAGGACCCACAGTCAGGACAAGCGGCACCCGTGAAGACCTCGCCCTCGATCAGGGTTTTTCGTGTCACAAATGAGGCCTTCCAGTGGAAGCCCATCCGCATGCGTACACGTCCGAGCACAAAGAACTCGGGCTGCTCGGTCTTCAGGCCCAACATCGAGCGCAACTGCAAGAGCTTGCGCAGGGTGTCCGGACCGTTCAGAACCCAAACCTTGGCACCGGGTACCGTCTCCAGGATCTCGCGCCGCCACTTGTAGACCAGATGGGGAGGCGCAATGACGATGGTGCGCGGATGGGTCGCCTGCATGGCGGCCGCCGCGCAGATCGCCATCATGGTTTTACCTGTGCCCATTTCCGCGTTGATCACCACAGCAGGCTGCTTGTGGTCCACCAGGAGCTTCACGGCGGCTTGCACTGCGTCGGACTGGGCCTTGAACGGCTGGCGTTTGAGGCCCGCCATGATCTCGGCACGTTGCTGGTGAAGCGGTGTGCCTTCATCCAGCTCGGGGTCGTAAATCGCCGGGTTTTGCGATCTCACTTGAGACAACAGGCCATCACCAAACTCGTTGATGAAGTCCGTCAGGCTCATGCGATCTCCCAATTCACTGCCGTCGTTGGACAGTTCACCAGATTGCTCTTCCGGTGGGGTTTCACTGTCGGCATCCAAGGTGGCCACGTCAGTGGCTTGATCCTGGTTGTTTTCTTCGTTCATGGTTCTCTCCAAAAGGTAAAAAATGCAGAGACCAGACCCCGCAGGGTCTTGTGTCCCTGCGGGTGGTTAAAAACAGCGGCTGGCGCCGCTTTTGAGGTCAACCGACCCAGAGGGTCGGTCAGTTCGGTTTCAGGCCTCCAGGAGGCCGTCACGCACGCCATCGCTGACGAATTGCACAAAGTGGTCACTCAAGCTGACCCGCAAAGCCATAACCTGGCCAAGCGCTGGGTACACCGGGTCATCGAGCAACTCGACGGCCCGCTTTTCCCGGCACCAGTCCATGCACGGTTGTCGCCAGTGATTCAGAAGGGCCACCGGCGACAGATCCACCATGGCCTGCCACGCCTTTCGATACAGAGCGTCCACCTCGGTCGGTGCCCGCATCTGTCCATCGGCTGGTCGGTGCATGACCCAAGCGATCCGGTTGGCTCGGTCTGGGCTTTGCAGGGTCTTGTCGTAGATCCAGTTGTGACTCAGGGGGCCGAACAAGTTCTGTTTTGGCAATCGCGCGGCATGCTTGCCAAGCCGCTCGGTTCCCTCCACATCCACCGGATGCCGTTGCCCGTTCGCATCCACCAGGTGGAAACGGTTCAGGCCGCGTTCGGTCTTGCCCAGCTCAAGGGACGCCATGAACTGCATGACCGATCCATCCCGCCCAAAGTAAGACAAGAACATCAAGCGGCCATCGCTGTTGCGCAAACAAGCGTCTACCCAGAGTTCGGAGAACTCTTCGATTTGGTACATAGGTGCCTCCAGTTGAAAATTGCGGGAGGCACCCACCCCTGCGGGTGGGGTTCCCGCAGGGGTGGTCGTTGAAATCAGGCGAGCGCAGGGCTCACCGGAAACTTGGCGTAATGCGCCTGAACGGCCGACAAAATGCCAGGGATGGTTTTCAGCACACTTTCGTGCTGCGCTGAAATCACTTTCTCTGTGACGCGGGCCGGCTTCGTCACAACCAACGTTTCTGAAAAATCCCCACCAGGCGTGCCAAAACCCATGATGTGCCGCAAACCACCCTCCACTTTCGTGTGGACAGTGGCTGTGGTGCGCAAGAGGCCTCGGTCGTTCCTGTAGGTGCGGATCTTGAGCAGCTGATCGCCAGTCAGATCCATTGCGGATGTTGCATTCCAGCCGTCACGGTCACGGAAGATGCGGGTTTCAATGTTGTTGTCGTTGCTCATGGTGGTAACTCCTGTTCAAAAAAATGAAGCGGACCACCCCCAGCGGGAAGGCCCGCAGGGCTAAGAAAACTGACACAGCGCCCGTCATAGGACAGGCAGATTCAAGGGCTTAGATCAAACCCATTTCGGCCATCGATGCGCAATGAGCATCGCCCACGATGATGTGGTCGAGCACGCGCACATCAACCAGCGTCAAAGAGGCTTTCAGACTTTGAGTCAAGGCCTCATCGGACCGGGAAGGCTGGGTTGTCCCGGAAGGATGGTTGTGCGCCAAGATCACGGCGGCCGCATTCAGTTGCAAGCAGTGTTTGACCACTTCGCGCGGGTAGACCGAGGTTTGCGTGAGCGTTCCACGGAACATTTCTTCGGCCCGAATCAATCGATTTTGCGAGTCCAGAAACAGAACCCAGAAACTCTCATGGGAGAGCCCACCGATTTTCAGACGCAAAAATTCACGCACTGCCTGTGGGTTGTCGAACAAAGGCCGATCCTGCATGTACTCGTGCATTGCTCGGGTGAGCAGTTCACGAGCGCACATCAAGCGGTGAATACCGCCGCTGTCTGCCGCCTTTGCTTCATCGCCCAGTTGCAGCCCGAAAGCCTGTGCCAAACTGGTGATGTGTTCCATGACGCCCTCGCCGAGGACGTGTTGCAGCAGGTCCCGATCCGGGAGCCGTTGCAGTTCTTTCAAATCAATGACCGTGGCCATGTGCTTCTCCTAAAAAAGTGTGAAGCACGGCCCCCGCAGGGACACGATGCCCCACGGGTTGGTAGAAATAACAGAAACTCCAGCAGCTCTCGCTGCCGGGCGCGTTTACAGAGTTGAACGCGCCTAGAAACCATCTTTGGTTTGATCAAATGGTTTCCCTCAACCGCCAGGTGTGTGGCGCCTGAGGGAACCCATCTGGGTTCCGCGAAGTGTTTGACCACCCCGCTCTGGCCAGCCTGGTCTAGGCTGGCGTCACAGAGAACGCCCAGTCCGGCGCAATGCCAAAAACCGGTTGCTCCTGTTCGTCTTGCGCGTCCGCTGCATCAGCAGTCAACGCAAATTTGGAGAGTGCCGCGCAGCTAGCCAACTCTTCCGTGTTTTCTTCAACGGTTCCGAGGAACCGTCCTTCGCAATGCACATTCCAAGTCTTCATTGAAAAACCTCCGGTTAAACAGCTGCTCAGTAGCCTTGCTTTCCCAGCTCCTGAACCAAGATATTGGCCACCACCGACTTCTGATCATCGCTCAGGAGCGACATGAGTCGCTGCAAAGCCTCTGCGGCAGCGAATGCCCTCGCCGCTTCCGGCCAGATCTTTTTAACCGCAATCTGCTGCTTTCCATCGAAGGCCAAACGCCGAACAATGACGCTGATTTCACCCCAGGTGGGAGTCAATTCCACTGTGCCAACTTGCACATCCATGGCACCGCTCCTGGTCAACTGATTTTCACGATCCGACCCTTGTTGGGGCCAGGCGTGAATTCGATGGCAGAAATAACGGGCACGAACTTGTCGAGCATCGTCACGGTTTGTTGACTCTCCCCCTTGTCATTGATCTCGGTGGTCACCGTTCGCTGCTTGCGCTTGAAGGTGTCGCCCTTGATCAGAAATGACCGTCCACCCTTGGACTTGATCATCCCCCTGACTTGGCCTGCAGCCAACGCAAGCGCCAGGTGCCAGCGGCTCAAATCACGCAATGGTCGCCGATGGCTGGCGCGCGCCTGGTTGAAATGCCGATCAAACCCTGTCCACAGCAAGCTGGGTTCGAAGTGTTTCAACTCCTCGACCAGCTGGTCACGGTCAATGCGAACGGCCCGAAAGTCGAATTCATCGTCAGTGGCCACCGGCAGGATGTACGGCGTCTCACACCACTCTGTGGGCAACACCTGGTCTTTCAACTCGCCCGCCTGGGCTTTGGTCAGCATTTCCAACACGTCTTTTCGGGGGTGGGTCGGTTTGACCTTCACCCCAAAGATGACGCACTGTTGAAACTGCTTCTCCGGTGCCATGTAGAACCGCAGGTCTTTGAAGTGCCGCGCTAGGTAGGTTCTGATGTCGTCGTCGAGCGCGTAAAACGGGACGAGGTACACCAACACACCACCGGGCATCAAGGTTGTCGCGGTCTTCTTGAGGAAGGTTCGCTCCAGTCTTTCGGCTTTCTCCCCACCGTCGCTGATGTTCCGATCCATATTGGCCGAATCGGAGACACCAAAGCCGTAGGGCGGGTTCAAGAACAGCAGGCTCAGAGAGCGCGGCTTGATCACCACGTCGTGAATGTCGGCATGGATGACGCGAAACAGGAGCTTCTTCGCCTCCCATGCGCGCTCTTTGTCGAACTCCACGCCCAGCGTTTCAATGAGGCTTGGTGCATCCAAACCCTGTTGGTAGTCCACCAGGTGCTGTGCAATGTCTGCGAGAGCCGCGCCCGTGCCGCAGCAAGGGTCACAAATCCGGATCAGACGCCGGGCACTGTGGGATGGGGTCGCCAGCGCAGATTGAATGCGCGAGAGCGTGTCCTCATCGGTAGGAAAGTAACCGGCCTTCACATGGTTGTTGGCCGAGCGAGAAAACATCAACGCCATGAGCGTCTCCTTGAAGAAGAATCCCCGAGGAAGCACCCGGACGGGTGCTCCCGTCCGGGTTGGTTTAAGACATTCAGGCGGAACGGCTGTTCGCACCCATCACGTAGGCTTCCATCATCGCGTCGCACACCAAACCCGTCTCCAGGTTGTGGACGGCCGACCCGTTGCCTTCTGGCCTGAGATTCAGACGCCGAATGGCAATCTCCTGGACCGTGCGCTGAGCCGCATGTTCATCCGCCGCTTCGATCACTCGAAAGAGTGAACGGCGAACATCCACATGGCCAAACGCAACCGCCTCAAGGCTTGCGTCGTTCAAGGCTTCCAGTACCGAGGTTTTGCGAGCCATCAACAACGCACGAGCGGCAGTCTGCCAGTCTTGTGTCGTCAACGACTTCATCACCTCAATCCGTTCAGCCGCTTGTGCGTCTTTGCTTTTCACAGCGCCCATGAGCGTTTGCTCAACTTCGCCGTGCAAAACAGAAATCTCGCGTTCAAATGCTTGTGCCGTAATTGCCATGGTGTACTCCTAATCAAGAAAAAAACCAGGAGACACCCCGCCCCACTGGGGATCGAGATCCCCTGGTGGGTTGGTAAAAAACTAGCTGCTAGTCGGCGGTCAGGTCGGTTTTCACCAGAGCCCAATCGTTTGCCATTTGCTCCCACTTGCGAGAGCCGTCTTCAAAATAACAATGCACCTCTTGGACGCAGTGCCGTGCATCCATGCGGAGCACAGCCATACAGTCCTCGAAAAGTGCACCGTCAAGGAGCCTCAGATCGGTGAGATCAAAGGGGAACCTCGTGCCGTTGTACAAACCGAGCAGAAAACGCGCCACAACGCGCGATTGACCGGTATCGCGCCGCGCGACTGGATACAGCCGCGTGATCGCTGCCACACCAGCCTCACGGGCGGTCAATCGAGCATGCTGCGCTTGCTCCACACCACTGCTGATCGAATCGTCCTCATCGCTGAGAATCTTTTCCCACAGCGCGTGAAACGCCTCTCGCTTGTCTGCCGGTACATCAACCGTGATCTTGACGACCGCCGGTTTGGGTGGAATGGACATATGACCTCCTAAAAACTGCGACACTCGTTCAATGCACGAAACGCCACAACTGACATTGTTGAAAGGTGGCCAACCCAGGTTTGACGCTGAGGTGGCCAGGCTGTTGGAAGAACCCGATGGCGCTGCCGCCTGGGTCGAACTCAAGCGGCTTGCAAGGCGCTCCCGCCCTGCGGCCAATTCCGTGCTTGCAGACGTGTCCGCAAATTGCCAGGAAGCTCCGCACACCGACCCTCATCAGCCAGACATTCACGAATGAACGTCTGCATGGAGCGGATCTGGTGAGCTGGGTACTTCACTTGCAATGCGTCGAGCTGGTCCGTTTCTTCGGTACTGGCGTTTGACAGCCAGTCCGCAAAAATCGAGTTGAACTCTCGCCGAGCTTGTGGTGATACTTGAGACATGGTTGACTCCAAAGAAAAAAGGAGACAACCGCCCCTGGTGGGGACGAAAAGTCCCCAGAGGGTTGATGTGATGACGTGAACTCGGGTGTTGCCACCCCGCGCGTTTACAGAGTTGAACGCGCTTAGAAACCAATCTTTTGTTGGTCAGATGGTTTCCCGAAGCACCCTATTGCTAGAGCGCTCTGGGAACCCATCTGAGTCCCAGTTTCAAATTTCATTGTACGCATACACCCTCGCGATTCGCCAGAACTTTGGCGGTCACGGATCGCCGACTACCGGGCGTCGAGACGATCAAAAAAAGGCGCGGGAGTCTGGCCAGAGGTTTGCGTCCCTTCAGCCGCTCAAGCCGCAAAGCTGCTGCACATCAGGTTGCAGCCACCCAGCTTCGTTTTGCGGCCCATTCCCCGAGGGGCGGTGGGCTGTTCATTGGGCGAATGATCCCAATGAACAGCCCACCGAAGTGGACTGCCTAACGCTGTTACGCGGCCTGGTAGATCCAGGCTTGTTGTTTGGCGTCAAAGGTATAGCCTTTGCCGCGCAGCGCAGCGGTCTGTTGCCGTAGCAGCATCCGGTCAACGGTTGGGTCCAGCTTGATGGTCTGGTGTTGCTCCATCAATGGAGCCAACTCGGCGCCGAACAGTTTGACGTTGTCCTCGTTCCCTGATGCAGTGCCAGCGCTCTTCTCGTGTGCTTTCTCTGCGCCAGTGACCGGCTCGGCTGGTGAAGCCGCCGCACCGAGCTTGTTGCTCTTCACGGACGCCCAGCGCGAACCCTTGCCGGGTACAGACTCAGGCGTAGGTTTCTTGGGAACTTGTGGCGTCGGCACCTCATCGAGCGGGTCAGGCTCGCTGTGCTCATGGGTGCGCACCGATTTGCGATCTTCGGAATCGACCTGTAGGTCATGCAACCGGGCACGCAGCTCGGTGACGGCCTTGCCGTAGGAGATGTACTGGGCCATGTAGATCTCGTTGATCCACAGGGTGCCCTGGTACTCACCCTCTTCAAACTGATCCAGCATCGGATCTTTGACCTTGAATTCACCAAAATCGGTGCTCAGGTCAGCGATACAGAATGCGCCGTTGCGGCTTTGGCGGATCTTCTTTATCCGCAATGTGCCCTTGCACTTGATCATGGAATGCTCCTGAAAAAAGTCAGGAACACGCACCAGCACCATGCCGGGATGTGCATCCCGACGGGGTTGATATGAAAAAAGGAGGGTTAGAAACGACCGACCTGAACGAATCAGGTCGGCGCCTCAGTTTCGACAGGACTGACAGGCTTCCGACCTGGCAGCTTTGCACTGGTCTGGCATCGGGACTGTGCATCAGCGAGGGACCAATGCGCACAGGAACCCCAGTTCCCGAAGGAACGTACACGCTTCAGGGGTTAACGTGTCTCATATGCCGGGCAAGCCCGACTCCTGCTCTTCAAAGCGATACAGGTAAACGCTCGGAAGCCACAAGGATAACGCAAAGCGTTTATTTTGTCGCGCTTGGGCGCAGCCTACTCGGGGTGATCCTCTGACTCATCCTGGTCATCGAGGTGGGTCATGGCCGGGTACAACAGCGTGTTTCTTCCCGTCGAATACATGGCTCCTCCTGCTCTGCCCTCGGCCAGAGTCTTGGCATCCCACCCTTGACGCACCAGGTCGGCAACGACGTCATCGGTCAACTCGACGCCATCCACACGATCAAAGATATCAACCATCTTGCGTTCGATGCTTTGGGCCCTGTTCAGCATCTTGCGTATGGGTTCGACCGGGTAGCCGCCAACAACGCGCTGACCTACTCCTGGGATCGAAGGGCAGTCCAGGCTCACAAATTGCCCGTTGAGATCCAAAAAGCCGTCCCATGCGATTTCAATGGTGCTGCCCTGATCGCGGAACGGCGCGGGCTTTTTTTCACCGTGCCACATGAGGCAGGCGGCGCTATTGTCCTCGGGGTCCATCATCCAGACATCCCCGATGCCGGTGGAGAACAACACCAGCGGACCATTTTTGATGATCTCCGGCCCGGTCATGATGATCACGACATCGCCTTTGAGTTCAGCGGCCAGGACTCGCTCAACCTCCAGGCTGAGGGTCCGAATGGACGGGGGTCGCTCGGCGTGTTCATGGCACTGCATGACGTGGTGCCAATGATCGTAGCCAGCACTCTTGGCCACCGCATTCAATAGGTCGGCGTGCTTGCCGCCCTTGGTGGCTTTCAGACGTTTGGCTTGCTTTTTGAGTTGATCGACGCGCGCAGCGGTCGTGGGGATGTGTCGCATGACTGTTTCCTTGTGACTGCGGAAAGATCGAAGGTGCTCACAGCCCTGATCCACCACAGGAGGATTCAGACATGGGGTTTTGATGTAGACCATCCCAATGAAGGGTTTGCCAAGGTGAGCAGCTGGCGCAGGTCGTGCGCACAACTGGAATTTAGCACAGGCAAATCATGCGAACACACCGGGCAAACGTCTTTTTGTGACCTCTACACAACACAAAATTACCCTATGCGTAAGGGCCTTTCGTGTGAAGAAAGACATGCACTTTGGCACTTAAAACCCCATTAAATTGGAGGGTGGCAGCCTCGAACCCGTGGTCCATGAGCTGCCCAGACCATACCAATCGGAGATGCCAAATGATCGAATTCATCAAGCCCAGTGTTCAAAAACAGCATGTCAGCGGAGTTGTCTTTGCGGACTACCCAGAGAAGCTGACCTATCGGCAAAACAATTGGTTGGGCTTAGATTGGCAGAAAGTCGAACACCGAAATCCGACGATTTGGCGGAACGTTGTAGCGTGGTATCTGCGTGCATGTGGCGTTCCCACTGGGCGCATAGCCCAACTTCTTGGCTTGAGCGAATCGCGAGCGCTGCATGTCGGTCGCAGCGCACGTCGAATCGCAACAAAAGAGCCACGCCCATTAACGACGATCAACCGGATGCTGCGCAAACAAGAAGCCCAGGGTTTGAGGGCGCTTGACCCAGCGCGGCGAGCCAAGTGCGTTTTCGACAAGCGCAACGCAGATGCTGCCGATGCGGAACTGTTCCTCGCCCGATGCATAGAAGCTGATCTATTCGTGGTCAGCGAGGCCCTCAAATTGGGGCGCGAGACATTGGCACAAGCACACGAACAATACGAAACACTGAGCAAAAAAAACACCCCTGTGCCCGAAGGCGCAGGGGTGTCATAAGGCTCAAATCAGCCAATCGTGCCATTCAGACGGTTGGCGGTGGCACATCCACCCTGCCAGCTCGGCCCATCGACAAGCAAGCCCTTGAACGAGCTGGAAATCTCACGAAAAAGCGCCCGGAAGGGTTCAAATGCAATCCCCTGCCCGAGCACCTCATGAGCCGTTGTCGCCGGCAGACCGGCGATCAACTCAGCCGGTACGCCCTTGATCCGGGCGTGCTCCGCTGGCGTCAACTTGCGCATCAATTCCGAGTCGGATGGATGCCTGACGTAAGGGTCGGTCGAACCGCCCTTGTTGTACGACTTGCGAATCGTTGGCACTCTGGTTGAATAGCCGTCCACGAGCTGCATGGCAAAACCCTTGCCCGCCGCCTTGTCTCTCACGGCTTTGGCCTTCAAGTAGTCCATCGACGACCAACACGACGCTTCTGGGTCCACCTCGTCGAGCAAGTCGCCCAAGGTAGCTCCCCGCGCCTGCCCTGGGGTCAAAACCGACTCCACAGCCTGCAACCCATCGGTGGTGGCCACCATGGCCCAACGCACCCTGTTTTCCAAAGAACCAAAGTCCTTGGCGCGCAAAACGTGCTCCCGCACCTGGTAGCCCATGTCCCTGAGCTGCGAGCGCAGGATCTGCGCCGATGCACTGGTCCGGTAGTCTTCGACGTTCTCCAGCACGATGGCAGGCGGTTGGAGCTTTTGTATCAACGCCAGAGCGGCGTAAATCAGATGTCCGACCTCTGGGTGGTCCTCCATCATGGAAAGGCCTCTCTTGGCCTTTCCTGCACGTGAGGCGCCAGAACAGGGCAAGCCCATTTCCAGCACTTCAACCTTCGGCACCTGCCGCATCAACCATTCATCCTGAACCAGCTCCTGGATGGGAGTGCACAGGGGGACAGTATGCGAGCTGATGGGGTTGCAGTTCAACGATTGCTCCACGTAGGTTTCGTCGATCTCGCAGAGCACCTTGAGGCTCAGCTCGACACCCGCGTCGGCAAAGCCGCTGTGAGCAGCATTGGACAAAACGCCGGCACCGTGAGCGATGCTGGCACTGGCCAGCGTCTCGCCGGTGGCCAGCTTGACCCGCAAACGCTCGATCCGCTCCGTCTTGGCCTGCTCGGAGGCGGCGCGCAAAACGAAGATTCCATCAAGCCTCACGATCACGCGCACGACCTCCTGACCGTCCAGTGGGGCCAAGACCTCTCGGCTGTTGATGTCCACCACAGGGGTGCAACGCCCGTTGCGTTCCTTGCTGTGAACGCCGTACTGACCATCGACGTTGGGCACCAGCTTGATGCCGTTTTCAAGTGCGAGCACGTCAAAGCGACCGCCAGGCAGCAGCCCGGCAGATTCAACCCGCAGGGTTTCAAGCCACAGGCGTGGCGAGCCGCGATGCAGACGCATTTTCTTGAGCCAGTAGCCCAAGGTGGGTGTGAGTGTTTTCATTTCCGTTGTTCCAAAAGAAAACCCCTCGACCGGTTGGCGCGAGGGGTTTGGTTAGAGTTGAACCGCTCAAATGAGGGTCAAGATTTGCATCGCTTCACGAGCAGCTTTTTCAAGCTGCGCGCGCGATTGCCAGTCCAAGGTGCTGTGGAAAATCACGTTGCGCATGATGTCTTCAATGCGCTCCAGATGCTCCAGATCCAACACCCCGGTGGCCTCCTGGATCAACGCCTGGTAACCAGTGCGTTGATCGGTGGCCACCACGGCTTTCACGGTGCGACTTTCTGAGTCCACGAGTCGTCGATCAACGCCTGCATAGCGTCTTTCTCCGTCACGTAATACTCATTCGACTCACGCGAGCAAGGCAAGCCTTCGCTCAAAGTTCCGATGTAAAAGCCCGCTTGGGACTTCAACACCTGCACTTCTTCGCGTTGCTTGCAGTAGACATAGGCCAGACGACCAAAACGACGGAAGTCGAGAGGCGCAGCGGTTTCTTTAACAGGGGTAGTCATGGTGAGGTCTCCGAGCGAAAAAAAGCGTGATCGGAGTCACCCCGCACCCGGCGTGGAATCTCGTCCCACGCGGGTTTGCAAAAAATGGAAGGCAATAAAAAACCCTCGGCCGCCAAAGCGGTGCGAGGGTTTTAGGTGGGCTGCAGTTTAGGCTGAAACCGCGTCACGATGGCCCTGGCGGGGTCGTGAAAACGAGGACTGGCCTGACTGTTGCTGCGCTGGCGCTTCGCGTCGACGCTGCATGGGAGCCTGAGCAGCAGTTGAAGGTGCTTCTTCTGCTTCTGCGGGTCCCTGGTGGCCATCATCGTAGGTCGAGCCTTCATCATCTTGCGATGACTCGGCACTGCCTTCGGATTCTGGCGCTGGCGCTTCATCTTCGGCTTGACGCGAATACACACGCTCGCCGTCGATGGTGATGGTGTTGATCAGGAGCAGGCGACCTTTGATGAGGCAAGCCATTTCCTTCTCACCGGTCTTGCGACCGTCCACTTTCACATCGCGTTCGTACATGTGCGGGTAGATGTCCCCGACCTTGAAGGAGATCACAACCTTGCGGTTCTGATCCACGTCTTCCATGCACTTTTCAGCAAGCTCAGCGGCTTCTTGGCCAGACACACGCAAATCGAGGTAGGTGTAGTCCGGAGCTTCGGCATTTCCACGCAAGGCAGACACGCTGCATGCGAGAAAAGGCTGAGCTTTGCGACCTGCCTGCTTCGGTTGAACCCAGCGAACACGGTTGAGATAACCGATGCCGGATACGTGCAGATTGAAGTGGTTGGTTTGGGTAGCTGCGTTCATTTCAAAGATCTCCAAAAAGATCGAGAGAACGCGCTGACCCACCTCCAGCCTTGAGGCCAGTTCGGGAAGCGAATTCTTCCCGACCGGGGTTTACAAAGGACTGAAACTCTGAGCCTGACCTTGGGAGTCAGACTGTGCACATTCCAAGAGTTGATGTGCCGCGTGGTGCCCGAGGGCTGATCACGAGCGAAGGTTAGCACCACAAATGTGGCTGCGTCAACCGCTTATTCTGGTGGCTTAGAAATGAGAAACCCCATGACCCCAGCCAAGACGTCCAAGACGAATCCGGCGTTTACTACCAGGAGCTGATGTCACAGGGTGGAGGCCTTTTATAAGTATGCAGCGGATTCAACAAGGAGGCGTGCTGACTGTGTTCCGTTCTTTTGTATCGTCTCGGTTCACTCAGCGGCAACACTTTGGAACTACGTGCCGCTAGAATCAAAGTGGGAACTCAACCCTCCCCCCGCCTTCCTACCTGTGCGGGCTGGACAGTCCGGCTTCTTGTCCGGTGGCACACATGCCATCGGACAATTTTTCTTTCAAGCACCCACCCGATATGGTCAATGAAAAATTGGTAACGATGCACGGTAGCTGCGCCATTTTCGGTACTGTGGATGCCGACGGCACAATAGTCTCTCCGTATTCCGTTTTTGTGGATGGAACCCGCATCAAGTCTGGCCTTGCCAGCCTATACGAGGCGACAGTTTGGATCGATGAGTACCAGGACGACGTACCCACCGATTTCGACCGCCCAGGTTCGTTCTAAGCGATCACGGACATCGATGTGCTGCGCATCGGATTCGGTTGCTACTTGATCGGGATCGTGGCAAGTGGAAGGAACAGTGTGTGCGGTGAGTCGGGCAGCACTATGAAGCCATGATGCAGGTAGAAGGCAGCCGCTACCTCATCCTTGGCATCCACCATCAAGGCATAGGCGGCAATTTCAGCTCGCGCAGCATGACCGAGCGCATCGGCCAGCAGCGCAGCACCTAGACCCTGCCCCTTGAAAGCCTCATCCACGGCCAAACGGCCCATGCGAACCGTTGGCACCGTCGGATAGCGCGGCAGCTTTTTGCCGACACTGCTCGGAAGATCGCCCAACAAAAGGCTTGCCGATGCCAAGGTGTAATAGCCAGCAATGCGCTGCCCGTCAGCCAGTGCCACGAAGCAAGTGGCCACGCGGCGGCGAACGTCTTGGGTGACTTGCTCCCTAAGGTAGCGATTCAGTGGTCCCGAACCGCTGTTGAAGGTGGCTCGGTCGTGTGCGGCATCGAGCGGCGCGAGCAAGAACGGCGCATGGCTCATTCAGCGTGCAGCAGTTTGTTCCGGCGCGCGAAGGCACGCTCCAAAGCTGGTGTAGCTTTTGGAGGCGATAGCAGCGCTTGCGCAAAGCACTCCTGATCGGCCAGGGACAGGCGGATAACTTCGGCTTGCTCGATGGCGCGTTGCGCGGCGTCCTGGACGGCGACGACCACGAAGTCGGTCATGGTGCGCCCTTGAAGCTCAGCGGCGCGTTTGAGCATCGAATGCAGATCGGTACTGATCCGGGCTTCGAGGCGAGCGGTAGAAACAGTTGCAGTCATAGTGTTTTCCTTTTCCTAGAAATATACGGCAATCTGCCGTACAAGGCAACAACCATGCTGCCTTCTCATGCAGCCGATGTTTTGATGATCTATGAACGCTGACTTTGTCGGCGCCCAGCTTTTTCTCCACTGGGGAGAACGCTGATTGTGAGAAGGTCCGCTGATAGACTGCCGGGACAAAACGATCATTTACAGGCAGGCATGAGCGCACTTTCTGAACTTCTCGACACCTTCCGTGCCGCATCGCAAACCGAACGTGAAAAAGGCGCGTATTTTGAAAACCTGGTCAAGGTCTACCTTCAAAATGAGCCCGCATACAAAGACCTGTTCAACGGCAAAGTGTTTCTCTGGGAGGAGTGGCGACGGTATTGGATGGGCTTGGGCAACCCAGACCCGCAATCCGACGCAGGCATTGACTTGGTGGCCGTCGAAGACACCACGGACAACCCCCGCATCTTTGCCGTTCAAGCCAAGTTCTACGCGGAAGACGCCAAGATTCGCAAAAGCGACGGCATCGACTCATTTCTGAGCGCCATGGGCAAGCAACCGTTCACCAACGGCCTGCTCTTCCTGACCACCTACGAAGCCAGCCACCATGTGAATGCCGCGATCCAGCAGCGCGACAAGCCGGTCAACATTATTGACCTGTTCGCTCTCGAAGCTAGCATGATCGACTGGAGGGCCACCTTCAAAGAAAAAGTCGTCCAGTTCAAAGAAACCAAACAGCTGCGGGACTACCAAAAAACCGCCGTCGCCGATGTGATTGAAGGTTTGAGCCATGCTGATCGGGGCAAGCTCATCATGGCGTGCGGCACCGGCAAAACGTTCACATCGTTGCGCCTGGCCGAAAAAATGGCTGGCGCTGGTGGCCGCGTCCTGTTTCTGGTGCCATCCTTGTCGTTGATGTCGCAAACCCTGACCGAATGGACGCAGGAAACGGCAACACCGATTCACAGCTTCGCCGTGTGCTCGGACAGTGAGGTCGGCAAAAGCCGCGATAAAGACGACGACTACGCCATGTTGGTGCATGAGTTGCAGTACCCGGCCACCACCAATCCGAAGGCGCTGGCGCATGAGGTCACCAAGCGCCACGACGACAAACACATGAGCGTGGTGTTTTCGACGTACCACTCGATTGACGTGATCTCGCAGGCTCAAAAGCTGCACGCTCTGGCCGACTTTGACCTCATTATTTGTGACGAAGCCCACCGGACCACCGGGGCAAGTTTCGACGGCGATGACGAGTCGGCCTTTGTCAAGGTGCACAACCAAGACGTGATCAGGGGCAAAAAGCGGGTTTACATGACCGCTACCCCGCGCGTCTATGGCGTGGCGGCGAAAGCAAAAGCGGAGACCGACAGCATCGTTCTCTACGACATGAACGATACGACCCACTTTGGAGAAACGCTGCACACCCTGCCGTTCTCCGAAGCAGTTCATGGGCTGGGCATCTTGTGTGACTACAAGGTCATCGTGCTGACCATCAGTGAAGACCATGTAAGCAAGAACCTGCAGCGCCTATTGGCCGACGACAACAACAGCCTACGAGTAGACGATGCCGCCAAGATTGTCGGTTGCTGGCGCGCGCTGGCCAAGCAAGACACACAAGACGATCTGAGCCACGATCCCGACCCCATGCGCCGGGCTGTGGCGTTTTGCCAAGTCATCGAAGTCAGCAAGGGCGCGAAGACCCACAAAGTCAGCAGCAAGAATATCGCCAGCATGTTTCAGGCGGTGGTGGACGAATACCGCGCTGAGTTGCTCAAAGAAAATCCAGACGACCAAGACGCGATCAGTCAACTGGTGTGTGAAGCCGCTCACGTTGATGGCGGCATGAATGCTGCGCAAAAGGAAGCGAAGCTGGAGTGGCTCAAAGCTGAAATTCCAGACAATACCTGCCGGGTGCTTTCCAACGTGCGCTGCTTGTCCGAAGGTGTGGACGTTCCGGCGCTCGACGCGGTGTTGTTCCTCACGCCGCGCAATTCCCAGGTTGACGTGGTGCAGTCCGTTGGACGTGTGATGCGCAAGCCGCGCAACAGCAAAAAGAAGCTGGGCTATGTCATTTTGCCGGTGGTCATTCCAGCGGGCGTGCAGCCAGAAGATGCACTGAACGACAACAAGACCTACAAAGTGGTTTGGGAGGTGCTGCAAGCGCTGCGTTCCCACGATGACCGCTTTGACGCCATGATCAACAAGTGGGATCTGACAGGACAAGACAGATCCAAGATGGAAGTCATTGCCGTCACTGACAACATCAACATCAAGCGCAAGGCTCCCACTGGAGAAAAAGGTGAGGTGGCCAAGGTCAACAAGGCTGCCAAGTCCGCCAAAGCCGCCAAGGGCGGTTCATCGATTGGCGAAGCCGCAACCCCAACGCCGACACAGGCAGACATCGAGTACCACGTCGGAGAGATCGAGCGCGCCATCATGGCCAAGGTGGTCAAGAAATGTGGCAACAGGCTGTACTGGGACGAATGGGCAGCGGACATCGCCCGTATCGCCCAAACCCATATCAGCCGAATCACGGCCATCTTGGCAAAGCCTGAGAACACAGCCGAAATCGCAGCCTTCAACGGTTTTCTGAAAGAGCTGCAAGACGACTTGAACGACAGCATTACCCGCGACGAAGCGATTGAAATGCTGGCGCAGCACATCATCACCAAGCCGGTGTTTGATGCCCTGTTTGAGGGCTACAGCTTCACCCAGCACAACCCCGTCTCCAAGGCCATGCAAGGCGTCCTGGAAGTGCTGAACGAACACAACCTGGACAAGGAAGCCGAGACGCTGGAGAAGTTCTACGCCAGCGTGAAGATGCGCGCTGACGGGATCAGCGACCTGAAAGCCAAGCAAAAAATCATTGTCGAGCTGTACGACAAGTTTTTCCGCAACGCATTTCCCAAGATGACAGAACGGCTGGGCATTGTCTACACCCCCGTCGAGGTGGTGGACTTCATCATCCACAGCATCAACGACATTCTAAAAAGCGAGTTCGGGCAGACCCTTGGCAGCAAGGGCGTTCACATCATTGATCCGTTCACCGGAACCGGCACCTTTGTGACCCGCTTGCTGCAAAGCGGCCTGATCAGCCGGGACGAACTGGCCTACAAGTTCCAGAACGAAATTCATGCCAATGAAATCGTCTTGTTGGCCTACTACATTGCGGCCATCAACATCGAACAGGTCTATCACGCCATCATGGGCGGGGAGTATGTGCCGTTCAACGGTATCTGTCTAACGGATACCTTTGCGCTATACGAGCCAAGCACGCATTCCATCGATACTAATGTCGTTGCGGACAACAAGAGTCGTCGCCGCAAGCAAAAGAAGCTGGATATTCGGGTGATTTTCGGCAATCCACCGTATTCAGTTGGACAGTTTAGATCTAATGACAACAATGCCAATGTTTCTTACCCCAATTTGGACAGCAGCATAAGTAACACATATGCAAAATTCTCCAAGGCAACCAGTACCAAAGGGTTGATGGATTCATACATTCGTGCGTTCAGATGGGCGAGCGATAGAATAGGAATGAGTGGCGTAATAGGTTTTGTTAGTAATGCTAGTTTTGTAGAAGTGAATGCAATGGACGGCATGCGAAAATGCTTGGCTGAGGAATTCAGTACTATTTACGTTTTTCACCTGCGAGGGAATCAGCGTACGGCCGGTGAAGAGTCAAGACGCGAAGGCGGAAAAGTATTTGGCAGCGGAAGTCGGACGCCTGTTGCAATTAGCATATTGGTTAAAAATCCGAAATCCAAGGAGCATGGCAAGATATATTTCCATGACATTGGCGACTATCTGACGCGGGAAGAGAAGTTGGGAATAATAGCAAATTTCGGAAGTATTGACAACATCACGAAATCAAATAATTGGCTGCCGATCACGCCAGATCAACACAATGATTGGGTGGGCCACAGGGATAGTGGTTTTTCTGAGTTTATCTCGATAGGTGACAAGAAGAATAGGGGTAAAATTATATTCGAAAGCTACTCATTGGGGGTCGGCACGAATCGCGATGCGTGGTGCTATAACTCATCGCGTGCAAGATTGAGTAGATCGATTGAAGAAATGATCAAGCACTACAATCAAGAAGTTAAACGGTTTTCGGCTGCAACCCAGCATATGGATCGTACCGTTCGCGACGAACTGGCGATATCTTTTGTTGATGCAAACCCCAAGAAAATTGCTTGGTCAAGCAGCTTGATTGCGAATGTGGCGAGATTGAAGAAGGGGCATTTTTCACCGGAGAGCATAGTGCCGGCTCATTACCGACCTTTCAGTAAGCAATTGCTTTATTACGATAACATGTTTAACCATCGTGTGGGTCAAATGCGTACCATTTTCCCTGATGCAACAGCAAGCAATTGCGCAATTTGTCTTTCTGGCCCTGGGTCGCAGCGCGGTTTTTCAGCATTGATTGTGAACGCACTCCCTGATCTTCACACCATCCAGACAGGTCAGTGTTTTCCACTTAAACTGTATGAGGCGCTAGAGGTGCCTACTGAAAACCCCGCTGGGCCTTGTAGTCGAGAATCTCAAGACGAAATGTTCAATGACTCGTATGTCAAAGACCTTTTCGACAAAGGCGCTACTAAGGCTGGGCAATACGGCGTCCGGGACGGAGTAACCGACGCGGGCTTGCAGCACTTCAAAGATGCGTATAAAGGCCAGCAAATCACCAAGGAGGATCTGTTCTATTACATCTATGGCCTACTGCACTCGGAGGACTACAAAAAGCGCTACGCCGTCAACTTGAGCAAAGAACTACCCCGAATTCCAGCGGTCAAGAAGTTTGCCGATTTCCAGGCGTTCAGCGCAGCCGGGCGTAAGCTGGCCGATCTGCACATTGGTTATGAGTGCGCCACACCCTATCCGGTGGAGATCGAAGGCGGGGCGCTGTTATTGGACACCTTCACCGATGCGGACTACCGAGTCACGCAAATGAAGTTTGCCAGCAAGGCTGACAAGACTCGCGTGGTCTACAACCACAAGATCACCATGCGCGGAATTCCCTTGGAAGCCTACGACTATGTGGTCAACGGCAAACCCGCCTTGGAATGGGTCATGGAACGCCAAGCAGTCACGACCCACAAAGACAGCGGTATCGTGAACGATGCCAATTTGTGGGCCACCGAGACGGTCGGGGACGCGGCCTACCCTCTCAAGCTGTTCCAACGCGTCATCACTGTGAGCCTAGAAACAATGAAAATCGTCCGGGCATTGCCAAGGCTGGAAATTGACAGCGGCCGAGAGGCAAATGCCTCCGTTTAATTTCCAACAGAAAACTAAGCATGCAAAAGGAACTCTCGTACAGGCTATGCGCCATTGCGCGGGAAGGGTTTTGCATCAACCCCTCAAGATCGTTGGACCTTGCTGCTGCAGTCCGCATTGAGGTCGACCTGCAAAGCCTCAAGCAAATATTTGCGCCAGAGGGCTCACACGAACCACAAGATCAATGGGGAATTTTCGAGTGGCACCGATACGATTATTGGAGAGATCACCTCGATCTAAACGACTACATGGATGCGCCAGCCATCACACTAAACGGCACTGAGACCAGTCTAAAAATCTGCGATGGAAGGCATCGCCTCCAAGCACTGAATGACAGCGGCCATAGCAAAATTCAGATTGCGGTTCCCAGGTGTCAGGAGACCAAGATCGTTCATCTCTTGGCCCAGGCGAAAGACGCGCGCGCCTCACGCCCGAGCTCATAGGCTCAAATCAGCATCGACCTGCTGCTTGCAGCAACGCATTGCAAGAACGAGCGTTGCCGGGTTGTTTGGTCTTGGAAGCGCTGGACTTGCCGAACTCGGTACACATCGCGTCGGAAACCACACGGCCCACCACCGACACGGTGCCAGTGACATAGCAGTTGTAGGTTTTGCCAGCGGTGGTCTTGGCGATGTACGTGGTCTTGACGCCTTCGTCCACACGGTTGCTGACCACCAGCGAAGCCGAGTCTACCCCCAGTGCAACCGCTGTGTTTCGTTGGATGGCATCATCCGTGACCGCCACGGAGGCACAACCCGATGCCAGCAAGGCTGCCGACAAGACGGCACCCAGAACAATGTGATTGCGTTGAGTTGTTCGCATAAGAATCCCTGTTTGGTTTATTTGCTGGCCGCACATGCAAAGGCATTGCCCACCACCGTGCTGCTGATCGCACCGGCGCTGTAGGGGTGCGTGCCGTTCAACGTGCTCTGAACCTGCACCACGTTGCCACCCATAGCGGCCGTCTTGTTGCGCAGATCGTTGCGTGCGCCAATCATGAGCGCTCTGTCTGAAGTGAAGTCGCCACTGAAGGCGTTGCCTTGACTACCGACCACCTCGCCCAACAGGCGACACCCGGCGGGCTTCTCGGTGACGATCTCGACAGCGGCACCCTGCGCGGTGGGCTTGGTGGACGAACAGCCCGCAACGCCCAAAACGATGGCAAGCACTGCCGAGCTGGTTGCAAATTTTGCTTTCATGGATTTCCCCCTGAGTGGCCTAAAACGATTCCGCTGCGCGTTGGCCAGGCGCTTGCAGCGCTTTTTGTTAACTTTCTTCTAACAGCAATTGTGCCGTGGAATCGTTCACCGCTTGAGCCAGCGCGCCGGGCAGCGCTGAGCGCACCGACTCGACCACGTCGTCCTCGGTCTCTTGCTTGCTCTGGAGCAGCTTCCACACGCCGTCGTCAATGGTGTTTTCGATCAAAGGAACGATGACAATCACATCGCGCAGTTGACCGAGCCGATAGGCCCGGTCCTCTGCCTGACGCATCAATGCCGGCGTCCACGGCAAAGAGGCAAAGGCGACGTAGTTCGCAGCGGTGAGTGTGATGCCCACACCAGCGGCCGACGTGGTGGCGATGAATGCCGTGACCGCTGGATCGGTTTGGAAGGCGTCAATGGCCGCTTGACGGCGTTTGGCCGAGTCTGCACCCACCAGAGTGACGCAAACAATGCCAGCGGCTTTGAAGGCCGCTTTCATGGCCTCGACCGTGGCCATGTATTCGCAGAAGATGATGATCTTGTCGCCCTCTGACAAGCTTTCGACTGTCTCAATCAAGAACGGCGTTTTGAGGGCCTCCAAGGCCTGTCGCAACTTGACGATCTTCGGCATGACGTACAACGTCATGTCGGCATAGATTTTCTTGTAGGCTCCCAGCCCTTCGGATGGTGAGATGTAGCGGACCTGGCGCGACTTGGTGCCCAAGTCCTTGAGCACATCTTTGCGCCTGCGCAGCATCCAGCCTTGCAGCGCAGCGGCCAACTCGGCGCGCTTTTCCTTGTTGCCAGAAAACCGCTTTCTGAAGTCTTTCAGCGAAAGCCCACCCAATTGATGCCCGGTCATCCGCAGCAAGGTGTGCAGCTCGACCTCACGGTTGAGCAAGGGCGTGCCAGTGACCACGAAGCGGCGTGGGATGCGCGTGGCCAGCACAAAGGCATTGCGGGTGCGCCCGGCCTGGTGCTCTTTCAGGTAGTGCGCCTCATCAATGGCCATGACCTCAAAGGCCAGGTCGGGATCTCGCACCAACCCTCCCAGCCGCTCATAGTTGGCGATCACCCATTGGCACCCATACAGGGTGGGGTGACGATCCTCACCTACGATGCCCACCACCGCATGCGGGTACACCGCGTGGATCTCACGCTCCCAGTTGATGCGAAGGCTGGCCGGACACAGGATCAGCACCCTGCCCTGTCCCGCAATCATTCGGGTGGCCACCACGGTCTGGCGACTCTTGCCCAGACCCATGTCGTCGCCCAGACAGGCACCCGACTGAGTGACCATGTGGCGCACACCTACCTCCTGATAGTCGCGCAGGCCTGCGGCCGCGCAGACCTCCGATAACACCAAGGGGTCAACATCAAAACGGCTGGATTCCTCCAGCTCGGCAGAGAGAAAGCCCGCGCCCTCGATCTCACCGTCGGCAGCGCCTTCTCCTGGCTCGGGCGTGGCTGCGGGCACCTGGATCGGTGACACCGATGTGGCCGACGCAACCAGATCTTCCAGGACAACCGGGTTTTCATGGACGAAGACGTGCACGTCGTCCACCAATGCCCGCTCTTTGAGCGCGCCCAAAATGTCGTTGAGCTCTCCCTTGACTTGCCAGGCCTTGGCATGGGGGTGAAACTGCCCACGCAAGGCGTGCATGGCTTTCACACACAGGAAGTCGTAGTAGAAGCTGACGGCATAGCGACCCTTGGCTGGATCTGCCTTCGCCAAAGGAAACACCTGCACATCGAGGCGCTGGGTGAAGTAGTCGGGTTGTGGCGCGCGAATGGCTGCAGCCAAGATGGGCAGGCCTGCCTCCACATCCACGAACTCACCGCGATAAAGGCGTTTAAGCCATGCCAGCGCGCTCTCAACATCGCCCAGCTCGGCTACCCACAGCCGACCTGGTGCAAACCAGCAGGCGCGGGCCGCGGACAGCACTTTGCCCATTCCATCCACATAGTGGAGCTGCATGCCCAACCGTTGGCCGTCGAACACGGCCTTGATCACCAACTCAGGCGAGCGCAGGGCCACGGGCCCCAGATCGATTGGCGCAGCCATCACGCCGCCGCAATCAGCTCGACACTCTTCCATTCGCCCTGGGCAAGGATGCCCACCACGGCACCTTGTTTCAGAAACACCAATTCCCCACGGGGGGTCAAATGACAACTGGTGACACCGGCTCGCTTCTCCGACATCCCGCCGTGTCGAACGACCGCGATTATTTCGCCAGGTTGCTGCGTCTGGAGTATGCAGACTGCCGTATTGCTTTGCAGAGGGCTCATGCTCATTTGTGCACCCCTGCTGCTTTGTGGGCGGACGCAACGGCGTGATACGTCCTGCGACCGCCAGAATTCTTGTGTTGCACCTTGCGGTCTACCGTGAGCTGCATCAAGGCCATGCGGGTGTGTTCTTCCCCCCAGCCAGTGGCTCGAACGAGACCAGAAAAATCGTCTAGCTCCACCTGGAGCAGTTTCAAAAGCGTTTCTTTTCGCTCCTGACTCAGCGCCGTTGGCGCTTCATATGTTTGGTCAATCTGGCCCATTGGATCGTTCTCCGCGTCGTGATGAAAGGTACTGGCGATTCATCTATTTTTTTGGTGTCACGACGTTGAACGCAAAACCTTCAAGCGGGTTCTTCTTCGCGTGCGCGGGTCGATGTTTGAAACGTGATCGACTCGATGCGCGAGAGTTGCAGCGACACATCGTCGGCGACGATCTTGATCACCTGAACCTGTTCGCCGGAGTCCTTGTCTGTCGCCGTGAAGTCACGCTCCTCCCCGATCACCAACACGCGGGCACCCTTGCGCAAGTGCTTTGCACAGGCCTCGGCCTTGTTGCCATAGATTTCCACTTCGCGCCAAAAGCCGCCGACCTGCTCCAGTTCGCCTTCGGCGTTTTCTCCCCAGCGGGCGAACATGACGCGCATGCTGGCCACCACGAACTCACCGTTTTTGCCGTTAAGTCGCTTCAATTCAACCGGGCCACCCAGGTTCCCCTTGCCAATGAACATGTTTTGCATAAAACCAACCTCCTTCGGTGCATGAAGATCAGCCCAGCGGTTGCACCAGTTCCGCCAGACCGTTTTCTGAATCAGGGTTGTCCCCGCGCGTTGTCGAACATTAAAGGCATGGCCAGGACCGCCTTGAAGCGCTGGCTCATGTCTGCCTTCACATAGATGCCTGTCGTGGCCAGCGAGGCGTGCCCGAGCAGCTGTTGCGTGCCAGGCAGATCGCTGCCACTGGCACGCAAAACCGAATGCGCAAAGGTGTGCCTCAACCAGTGCGCTGTGGCGCGCTCAAAGTCCGCCTGCAGCCGGGGTTCTGCGCATGTTGTTGCAGCCTGTTTGCACAGTGACTTGAAAACCCTGTGTACGCCCGCCACGGATAGGCCACCATTGGTGCTGGCCAAGTCTGCACCCACCGGCTTGGCCACCACCGAAATCAACGGCGTGTCCGCCAAGAGGCAGGGCTGCAACAAGCCTTGCTCCTCCAACGCACGCCGGTCATCCAAGTGCTTTTGAAGTGCCATCAAAACCGAGGGCTTTAGAGGTAACAAGCGTTCTTTGCCTCCCTTGCCAACGACCCGAAGGCACATGGCTTCGACAGACTGGCCCTCCTCTTCGTGGTCGGTGTTTGCGGCGATGACATCGCTCCAAGTGCCGCCGGTTTCGCCAATGCGAACGCCTGTTGACGCCATCAGCATCAAAAGCGCACGGGCGCGGCGGCGAGCTGGGCCCTTGGGCATGACTCCCACCGCATCGACCAGGGCGTGCAGGTGTTCTTGTCGAAAACTTCGCGTCGTGTCGATGTGGCGGCTCTGCGCTCCATTGGACGCCCTGCGAATGCGCGCAAAAGGATTGGCCACCAGGTAGCCGGTTTCCACCAGGAACCCGTACAGATGCCCGATAGCGGCCAGCGCCCTGGCAGCGCTAGCTTCGGATAAAGCGCCCCTCATCGGTCGCCAGTCAGGATCTTGACGGCGGGTAGGCAATGGGGTGACCCAATGCGATGGAGGGCTGACCAGAAACCGGGCATGCTCAGCCGCATCTGTCACGGTCAAGGTTGAGAGTGTCTTACTGTGTTCATGAGCCCACAAAAGCAAACGCTGGGCATCCCTCGAATAGGCCGTGCGCGTATGGGGCGACTTGAAACTCAGTGTTTCCAGCCAAGTCTTAATGGCATCCACGTCCGACAGTGCGCCCAGAGCATTCGGTCCCGACGAACGAAGCGAAACCCCCTCCCAACGCCCCTCTGCAGACGGTATAGAAAAACACACCATTTGGTTTTCTATACCACTATCTCCGTCGACCGATCCAGCGTCCCAGCGGCTCCGTGGCGCCACGGGCAGCTCTAGGCAGGGCTCGTGATCCACCAGCCAACTCACAAGGCGTTTGGCCCTGTCCTGACCCACTCCCGGCACATGGGTGTACCAATGACGTCCGTGTCCATTGATGAAGGCCACCAGATCCTGTAGCAGCTCGATACCCTGTTCGGCCAGATTCAAAAACAGGCGTTCGCTGAGCCACAAAGACAGCGGGTCGGTCGGCTTGGGCAGCACCAAGCCACGGGATTGGACGATGCCCAAGGCACGCATCACGGATGCGATGCTTGGAGACACAACCGGCTGTGTCGTCGGCGCGGGCGCGACCTGTTCACCGTACCGTTCCTGATACAGCTCAAGAATCTCACGTTCGCTAAATTCTTCGGCGCCGATCTCATCGGCGAATTCATCCAGGCTGGGCACGTTGGCCACCGGCTGAGGCACGGTAGGATTCTCGTAAGCCGTTGAATTCGCTTGCGATTTCGAAAACTGCAGCCAGTCACGAACCGCCTTGGCTGCAACTGCATCACCCATGCCCACCAACGTGTCGGCCGCCACTTGGCCAACCCGGCGCAGGTACTGGTTGGCCACCCTACCCTCGGCCATCACCTCGGGCAAATAGCGCTGTGCGGCGGCACTGGTGGTTTGACCCTGCACGACCGCGCGCATGAACGCCAGATCGTGGAGTCGCAGGCCCTGCTCGCGCCACACCTGAGCCTTGCCAGAGGGGCGTCCGCGTGTCCTGCGCTGATCCATGACTTCATGCATCAAGATAAGTCCCATTATCTTGAGCGCGGAAAAAATGCCCTAAATCGACCTGCTCAAAAGTGCCCAGTCCCATAGGCCGCTCTTTCCCCTTGAAAATCAACGCATTTCCGATGTTCTGGGCACACCAATCCACATTGATGTTGGTCGCCGGCATAGGGTGCAACAGCGTCATCGCAGCACCTTGCGAAAGGGTTCAACGACTTGACCGTTGAGCAGCATCAGGCCCGACCGGGTTGATTGCAGCGTCATGTAGGTCCCGGCGATTTCCAGATGCTCACAGCTCACCACCGGGTCGGTTTCATGCCCTGGCCACCACCAGTCCATGTCGATTTCAAGCCCACCCAGCGCCTCGATTTGATCCAAGGCCAGAGAGGACAACCATTGATGCATCGTCATGGCCACCTCAAGGCATCCGCAAAGGACGCGCATAAACCGCTGGGGCAGTTTTCATCACCACCTTGCGAGCGGTCGTGATCGCCCTGCGCAGCTCCTTGTGGCGCTCATTGAGAGCCAAGGCCTGCTCCGTTGCCTGGCGATACCAGTCGGCCACATCCGGAGTGAACCCGCCGATACGCTCCACAGCCTCTGGCCATGGCACGTGCCTGCTCACCCCAAAACGCTCGCGCCAGCGAAGAAAGGTCAGCCCTGTGGCCGTCTTGATATGGAGCATGAGATACATCGGGGAGTCCTGCACTTGCTTGGTGACATCCACCATTTGCCGCATGCCATCAACCGTCGTGTCCAACTCCGACAAAAGTAGGCGCAGCTCACACAAATTGCCCCTACCCTTAAAGGCTTTTGTGTCAGCCTGGTTTTGACAGGCCTGATCCTTCACAGCCTGCTTTGCCCAAAGGGCCGGGTTGACAATGGGCTCGCCTCTCGACTTGCTGCTCGTAGACGCCCTTTCCCCAGCAGCCCTTTCATCATCAAAGGCCCTTTCAAACAGGGCTTTTGATTGCGACAGATTCATATCCATGGCGTCACACCAGCTTTGCGGCAATGGCTTCCATGCCTGCCTCATCGAGTTCGCCAGACTCCGCTGCGCGCTCCATGCGATGCATCTCATCACCCACCGCATGAAGGAGCCTGCGTTCTTCAGGCGAGATTTGAATGCGACGGCGCGAATGGCGCGGTTGCAACTTGGCCGAATAGACCTCTGATGGACACGGTCCGAACACCTCTGCCGCAAACTGAACCCGCTTGACGCCATCCTTGGGGCCGTCCGGCACAAAGTCGGCGCGAGACAGGCCCTTCATTTCGTCACGCATCAGCCAGCGATCAAAGCGAGCGGTCTCATTGAATACCCGGCGAATCACCCGCGTCGTCTCGGTGATCACTTGTCGCACTTGTGAATCCGAACGAAGGTTTTTGCGCTCCAAGGTCTTCTGCAGACGAACGAAGTAGTCAAAGTCTGAAACCAACTGTGCCACCGCATAGCCGTAAGGTGATTTGAAGCCCAAGTTCAACACCTGAGGGCTGGATGACTGCAGCACCGAGAAGGTCAGCCCACGGGCCTTTTGCTGATTCAGCGCCCCTTGAGCATCTTCAATGTGCTTGTTGAGGATCTTGGCCACCTCCTTCATGGTCTGCTCGTGGCGCAGCAGGCCCCAGTCAGCGTAAGGGTTGTCGTTGTTGGTCAACATCCAAAGCGCTCGAAGCGCAGCTGCAATCCGCTTGCCGCCGATGATTGGCTGCAGTTTCTTGTCTGGGTCGCTGCCGCGCCCCATGAACATCCTGAAGGCCTCTTTGGTGTGCAAGGCCATCTGGTCTACCTGCTGGTTTTCCAGCGATCCCAGCGCATTCATGGAAAGGGCTTCCTTCTGACCCACAACCGCCTCTGCACCCTTAAATATCTTGAAGTTGGTCTGCATGGTCTCCAGGCGATCCTTGCGGTCCAGCAATTCGATCCAACGCTCGAAGTGCGGGTCAGCCTCGTTGAAGTGCCTCGCCCTATCGGCCAAAAATTCGGCCAACACCGCCTCTTCACCTTCAATGCTGTATTTGTCAGCAAAGGGTGAGTCGGGCGATGTCGCAAACATCATGCGTTTCCCAGCGGGTACATGCGGCTCTATGGCCGGTGGTGTGGCTGCGGCTGTAGCTGCCGCTTTTTTGTTTGGCTTGGTTGTGGTTGCCATCTTGTTGCTCCTTGTCGAGGGTGAGTGATTTGAGTGGTTATCGAGGCACAGCCTCTCGGATATCCGGTTCGCCCGTGGCTTCCTCCGAACCTGGGTCGGACTGAGCCGCTTGCCATTCGTCTAGAAACGAAAAGTGCCGTTCGTCGATGCCCGGCAGGTTCCTGGGCAAAGGCTTTGCCAGAAGCGTGAGCACCGCGGCGCGGTTGACCTTGAAGTGCGTGCGGGTGTTGGCATGAACGCGCGTTGAAATGAGACCAAGCTGGGTCAAGCGGTCTATTGATCGCTGAACGTCGCGGCGATTGAGGCACCCTGATAGAGCGTCTTGAGCAACCTTCGCCGCCGTTGTCCTTAGCTCGGCGACGTCCGCACCTTGCCGCAGCAGGTAGTGCAACAACATTGCATCGCTGTACTTCGCGTCCTCGTATTTGCACAAACGATGCAGCAGTTCATTGAAGAGAGATTTACTGTCCATTTCAGACTCCTAAGACATGGCCTTTGATGTGTTGCCCGTTTTGGGCCACCTGGTAACGGGTACCACGTGGCCCGTTTTGGGCTACGCAGCCGAAATGAACGGTGATTGCCGGATTGCTCACCGCCTTCCCCCACGCGAAGTTGGGAAGGATTTCTTGAGTTCTTCGAGACGCTGCAAGTGCACACGCTTGATTTCCGGGTCAAAAGCGTCCGCGACAAGCGCACCCGTGTCCGCGACCGTCGCCAATCCCGTCGTAACTGGAGAGCCGATCAGCCGATCTTTGTGTTGTTGGCGTCTCAGGCGTTGCTGTGCGATCTGAGGGGCCAAGGCGAGCTCAACAGTCCCCTGGCGCTGGCGCTGAATCAAGCTGTGGAGCCATCCGATAGGGTTGTGGATGGTCTTGTTGGGGATCGACAGGTTCCCTGCCAGCTCGTCCAGCAGCGGTTGCTGTAGTTCAATAGGTGCTCTGGCCACCATCGACAGCACGCCTGCCCTGCTCGCGGCATCCAGTCTTTCGGGAAGAATCAGGCCGCTTGTTGTATCTGGCTCGACACTTGCGCAGCCGCGCCCTTGCGCAACCAAATGCCCTGGTGCGATTCGCGAAGCTTCATGCGATTCTTCGTTGGCAACCCCGACGAAGGCTTGCTCAACAGGCTCGTGGGTTGCCCGATTGGCAGGGCTTGCGGCGACCCGCTTGGTGACGGAGGTTTCTGAATCGGGTGTTTCATCGGCTTTTGCTTGTTCAACACAACGACGACTCCCGTCTGTGTCCACAGGGCTTTCTGCTGGCGGTGTTGTTGTTTGAAAATACCTTGAAATACCTTGTTCTTTATAGTTTCGACATAAGGGCAAATTGGGTTCGACGAAACGGCAAATTGGCATCGACAAAAGGGCAGCATCGTTACCGAATGCGACCGAATCTGTGGATATCTTTGCCGCCCCCGAATGTTCTGGCGGTGCCAAGCCTGCACCAGCGTCCTGCACTGAACTTCGCGCAACCTGACCCGTTGAAAACAGCGACACGACCAGACTGGCCGGTGTGTCCGCTGGTGCAGTGGTCTTGGTTGTCAGACTTGCCGCACCTGCATGCAGTGCACCTTCGTCCTCGACCAGCGGGGTCGCTCGCCAATTGGCGATCAAGCCAATTGGTGTGAAGAGGTTGAGTTGGCGCTGTGGCAATGAGGCGCCGCTGCGCTTCAGGATTGCGGCAACCCTTGGCTTCGCTGTGGGCTGCACCAATGCCAAATCAATGGGTGTCTTGTTGCCTGGATGCTCGATGTACGGCTTGCGCGGTCCACTTTTGCGAATCGTCCGCTCGCCTTGAGCTTGGAGGCAGGATGCAATGGCAGACAAGTTGACCCTGGTGGCCACGACTTCCTGCGACGAACGACCTTCCCGAATGAGGCCCGATGCCTTCAGCTTGTCGCGCGCGTTGCGCTGTGCCTTGCTGCCAAGACACAGGGCAATGCGGGCCTGTTCCGGTCGATACACAAACTCCCCAGGAAACAACTTGGTCGGCGTCGAGTCGGCTGAGGGGTTTCGCAGTGCGTGCGATTGGCGCTGCAAGAGGTAGGACAGGTACAGACCAGCGCCCACACTGCTGCAAATATCGGCCAAGGGTTTGTAAAACCGAATAGACGCCCGAAACAACTCGGTCATGGTGACCCAGTTCATCTCCTTTTGGCCCAGCAATGCAGCAGTAGCTTGCAGATCCACCTTGAAATGCATGATGGCCGGACGGCCTGCCAACGCCTCCAACAACAAACCACGTTTGACCAGGGCTCCACGAACCGTGGTCTGCTCCCGAGTGGATAGACCTGTGGCCTGCGTCCATTGCGCCGCGCTCATGAAGAACCAACCCTTGCGGTGCGGCTGTTGTTGGGCGAGATGTTTTGACCAATACAAGGCATGGCCCATGAAGATGGCTGCCTTGAAATCGTCTAGCCGCTGCGCGAGCAGCGGATGAAATTGGATGAATCCGCGTGCATTGAGGTGACTCAATGCCACGTCGTGGGCACGCATGTCGCCCAGGTCGGGTTGATCAATCGGCACGAGTTTCGGCTGTACGTCGAGAGCAACTGATCCGAAGTCAGGCTCTGACGGTTGCAACAATTGGGAGTGTCGAAACAAGACGGTGGCCCAGTGTGTGGTGGCTGTCTTGGTGGGTTAAGCCCGACGGCGCGCCGTGCGGGTTTGAGCGCGACGCTCCAAGACTTCAATGTCCGAGGTCGTCGCCAATGCAGCGGATTGGTGGACCATTGCCGCCAATCCCTTGCTGCGAGCCAGCAGCAAGGCCGTTAGCTCGCGCAGATCCAGTGCGTACGACGACAACGAACTGGCTCCAACGGGTCTCTGGCCTCTTTTTGGGCTGCTGACCTTCAACACTTTGCTTTTGGCCAGGCTCTCGCGTGCTCGGCGCTGTTCAGCATCCGTCAGGCCTGTCTCAGCTTCACACTGAGTTGATGACAGCGCGAATCGGTAGATGCCAGCGGCGTCAACATGCAACTCGTCTGGCGATACGCTGGAGATACGCGAGAGCGCAAAAGACAACCAGACGGCGGCGGTGACGCTGCCGGTGATGTCCACATAGATTCGGTGAAAGGCGATGGGCTGCTGGCCCAGCCAGTCCAGCACAACCGCCTGAGTCAAGGTGGTTTCGGCCAGCGCTGCTGCCTCACTCCCATGGATCGGGGCCCTGGTTCCGACCTGAGGCAGTGAAGGAAGAGCCGAAATACCGGTTTGCTGCTCAGCCTTGGGGAGAGTTGCTCGCGTTTGATCCGCGACTGCAACTTGGGCCGTCCTCGCACTCGAAGTGAAGTCAGGACGAATGATTTTTGCTCGTCGTTGACGCCGATTCTTCAAATCAGGATTCTTTTGACCATAGGTCTCAAACGAGAGGGGAATATTCAGGGTCATGGTTTCACTCCGGTGAAAGAAAAACGGATTTCAAGGGTTAGGTGGCCGCTGGACAGACGCCAACGCTGGTCGAATTGCGCGTTGCCGCGCCGCCACCGGCCTCTTTGAACTCATCTGTGCAACGGTGAATAGATGCAATCGAATAGGACTGGAACTTCTGATGCAAACGCCACAAGCGTTCACGTTCCGGCTCTTCTTTGAATGTGCGACAGATGGCGAACCATTCGTTGTGAATCGCATCGCGCACAGCCGTGGGGGGCAAACGCGGGCGGCCGTTGGCGGATTTTTCGACCAGATCCAGTTCGCCGCGCAGGCGCTGCAGCTCTTGCTTGGACAGGGTGAACAGCGTTCGCAAAAGGATGATGGGCGCACCGTGACGAACGAAATACTCTTTGAGCATTTCGTCGCGGCGGGCTCTGTCTCGCATCCAAAGGCAAGCCATGAGCCTTTCCGTGTCGAACGAGACCTTGATGGCGAAGTTTTCGCTCTGCGCCGCGTGCATAAAGTCTCGTGCCGGGCGTTTGCGCAAGTCATCAATCAATTCAGGACTGAAGCCGCTGGCCAACAGGCCATCAAGCCCGCCCGAATCGACCTGTTCCACCAGGTGCTCCAGTACGATGCGTTTTACGGTTGCGTTGCTGATCTTGAACATTCTTATTTCCCCTGTCGTTGCTTGATGAGATCGGTTGACTAGTCCGGGTAATCTGAATCGCTCTGAACCGGTTTAACGAACCGTTCGGGGTGATCCAAGCGCAATTGCTCCATCGCGCGAAGCAGTTGCACGGTGATGTAGCCCAACTCAGGCTGACTGAACATGAGGTAGACCTCGGCCAACAACATGGCTGGATTCCCCTCGTCGGTGATGCCTCTCAGTGACATCTCATAGTTCCGCCGAAACGCGTCAGGGCCAGCTTGGGCGAAGCGCGACCAGTTAGACATGTCTTGATCGACGTGTGTGAACCATTGAGCGTCCACTTGGCCGCTGAGTGAAGCCAGAAGCTTCCATGCCGCTGCACGTACCTGGACCTGGACCTCGGGCAGCGTCTTGTCTCCCACGGTGTTCAATGCTTTGGGCATGTCCATAAGAAAACCAAAGGGCATGGTCTTGACGTGCAGGATGCAGTCGTGAAGAAGCGCCAAATCGCTCAAATCGAGCACAAGACTCAAGACATGTGCTGTGGGATCGTCTGCACTGACGTTCTCAGGCAGGCCCGGGTTGCGTGCGCTCGGCATCGCGGCCGCTGTGGGCGCTGCCTGTGGGGGCGCAAGAGGTCTTGTCGTCTGTGGTGCAAGCGCAGGAGCCGGGTGTGGTGCCGATGCTGGAGGTTGCGCTGGGGGGACATCACCCAGCATCCCGGAGAGTGATCGTTGCGGCCCTGCTGAACTGGGTACAGGGGCCGCGCTCGGGCCCAGGGGTGGCTGTGCGATGGGTGGCGCGGGCGGTTTGCGGACCTGTATGGTTCTGAGATCGTCGGCGGAGATCCGGCTGTTGGATTCCACGGCAGAGATCATCAAGGGCATCACCTCTGGTGCAACGCCGATGGCCTCTGCCAACGCTTCGTTCAGATCGCTCACAAGTTCGCCAGCGTCTAGTTCAACCGGTTTGCGATTGACTTCCTCTTGCTTTTCATTGAAGGTGATGACCGCCAGCATCTGATCACGGTGCTTGAGGAGCACGGGCTCAAACAACGACGGCTGGACATCAAACTTGGCAGCCAATGACATGGCAGCAGAGAAACCTGGACGAACTACTTCGTTGACTTCCTTGGCTTTCAGCCATGGGCCGATGCTGCCCAAGTGATCCACTGCAAAGGCGAAGTTCTGGATGACCTTTTGCCCGAAATTGATGCCGTGAGATTTCAGTTCGCGAACCAGATCGCCGGTGCTGAGCACCACATCAAATTCCTCTTCGTGCGCCTTCTTAAAAGAGGAAACGCCACGGGCTTTTTCCCAGAAGGAAATGTCGCCACGGTTCTCGTTTTCTGCCAGATGGGCAGAAATGACATTGGCGTCGCCCGGCCACGTCTTGACGATGACTTGGAGACTGTCAAAGCGGGAATCGCCCTCACTCTGAAGCTCCTTGGCAATCTCTAGCCGGGTGTTACCGCCCCCGTACGGGTGGTACTTTGACGTGTTGGTGCGGCGTGTGACGGTGATCGGGTTGGTAATGCCGTCGGCGACGATGCTCGCGCGCAAGTCGGCGTACCTTGGGTTGGGACCGGTCCGAGGGTTGTATTGATAGGCTTCGATTTCGCTGATTGGCAAGATCGAAAACGAGTCGTTCGCGTCTGCACGGGGGTCGAGTGCGGGTGAAGACGAGATGTGGCGAGCCATACGCCCCATCTGGCCGAGGTTGGCTCGTGCCTGGTCGGCCACGGCTGCGTTTTTCGCTTCGGTTCTAGACGTTGTGGGCGGCCTAGGGGAAAGGCTGAGTGGCGGTAGCGCACCGCTGTTGCGGAGGGTCGCTGCCCGTGCCACTGCGGTCAAAGTCTCAGGAGTTCTGCGGATGGCCATCTCACGCCTCCAACGTCAGATCGGTATCGGGCTCATGCGTGTTTTCGGTCCGCTGGCTTACCGGCAAGTCCCCTCTGTGGTTTGGCGTGAACTTTCCCTCCACAGAGGGGACAAGCTCCCACATCAAACGGTGCATGATGTCCCCGGCCTTGACTGGATCGATCCAGTGCACAGGTACTTGAGCAGTTGACGCCTTAGGAAAGGCTGCAATTGCTGGCACCATGGCCTCCATAACGGTCACCTTGCCGCGAAGCTCGATGAACTGCTCTCGAATCAACGATGTGATCGTGCGGCTATCGACGGTGTTTTGGTAGTGGTTGATCACTGCCTTCATGGGGGGAATCGAATACCCCATGTTTCCAGCAGATTCGTGGCGGTCGATAAGCAAGAGCGAGCCCGAAATGAACTCGCGAGCCGAAACGATGTCCGGCTTGGCCGGAATCAAGAGCATGTCGGCTGCGTTTACAGCAGCGTCCTGCAGGTGACCGACAGCACCTTGGGTGTCGATGATCACGACGTCGTACTTGGAGGTGACGGCGTCATTTTTGATGGCCATCCGAATCCGTACAAGGCGGTCCAGACGGTTCGACAGCCAGTCCTGTAGAGCGCTGTCGTATCGCATGACTTCGCGTTCCTCATCCCAGGTTTGGGTGTCAGAACGAACCAGGTGCAGGAGGCCCCCACGCACATTGAGCACGGAGTCGTCTCCACGGAAAGATTCAGGAGGGAGGCGGATATGACTGATGCAGTCATCGGCGAGTGCGCCGCGCTGGATCATGGTCGTCAGACCATTGGGTGCCTCATACGAAAGCTGGAAATGACGCGTCAGTGCCGGTTGAATGTCGGCATCTATGAGCAGGACACGGTAGCCCATGTCCGCGAGCAAGCCGCCAATGTTTGCGCATAGGGTGGTCTTACCTACGCCGCCTTTTGTGGCTACGACTGAGAGAGTGAGCATGTGATCCTCGCTGAATGGGTTAAACCTATTCAGACGGGAGCACTAGTCAGTTGCCACCCTCAAAAAATGCATACTTAGGTAACTACTTTTTATGATTAATCATCATTAAAAGTAATTCAATAATATACATCGTGGAATAGGCTCGGCGGATCAACACCGCCTGTTCGGCGCGGTATTTGGGGTGTTAACGGCTCTGATTAGGCATTCAAGCTACTGAGGGTGCTGATGCGGTACGAGCTGCCACACGACGACTGGGCTGGCTGGCATTTATCAGGCGGCAAACTGTGGACCCCCGAGGGTTACTCGATCGCCCCGCATGAGTCGTCCTGGTGGTCCTTGCTGGTGCGCCGGGCTCAGATGTTCTCAAGCATGTACGTTACAAAACCGAGGATCAGTGTCGTCACACAAGGCAAAAAAACAAAAAAAAGCCCCCTTCTACTGAGGGGGCTTTCGAGGATCAGGAAAGCCTGACCGATGGGTGGGACAGCGGTGTTGTTGTCAGGCGAGAATGAAATCCTGCATGGAGACCGTGCCAATGCCGACGACACCCACCAGTGTGATACTGTCAGCCCCGATGCCGATCAGGGTGTTGCCCTCGACCTCCGAGATCGACACGTTGACCCCAAAGTTGATCGAGTTGATACCCAACGCCGAGATGTCCAGCAGGTCCTGACCACCCGTCGGGTTTGCATCAAATCCGATGATCCTGTCCTGACCAAAGGCGTTGCCAAAGATAAACACGTCGTTACCCAGTCCACCATTCATGGTGTCGTTGCCACCGAGCCCCGAGAGCCGGTTTGCCCCTTCGTTGCCTGTCAGCACGTTGTCTGAGTCGTTGCCGGTGCCGTTGATGTTGCCCAAGCCACTGCGCAATATCAGGTTTTCCACGTCGGCGCTGAGCGTGTAGTTGAGCGCCGCCGAATTCACCGTGTCGATGCCCTCAGCCGCCAGCTCCACCACGACATCGGCGGTGTCATTGATGAGATAGAGATCGTCCCCGGTGCCCCCGATCATCAGGTCCACGCCGATCCCACCACCGATCGTGTCGTTGCCTGCACCACCCTCCACCGTGTCATTGCCCTGGGCTGCGGCGATGTTGTCATTGCCATCACTGCCCTGGATATGGTTGGCCAAGCCGTTGCCAGTGAGCGTAGCGCCCAGCGCGTTGGTGGACACCAGGTTCTCCACGTTGACGCCCAAGGTGTAGGCCGTTCCGCCGAAGATGACGGTATCGATTCCAGCACCCACCGCTTCCGTGATCACATCACCAGCGCTGTCCACGTGGTAGGTGTCGTCGCCGATACCGCCTGCCATGGTGTCATTGCCAGCGCCTCCATCCAGCGTGTCGTTACCGCCGAGCCCCGAGAGCTGGTTGGCCCCTTCGTTGCCCGTCAGCATGTTGGCGGAGGCGTTGCCGGTGCCGTTGATGTTGCCAAAGCCACTGCGCAATATCAGGTTCTCCACGTTGGCACTGAGCGTGTAGGTGGCCGCCGAATCCACGGTGTCGAGGCCTTCATTCACCAGCTCCACCACAACATCGGCGGTCGTATTGACCAGATAGAGGTCGTCCCCCGTGCCGCCCACCATCGAGTCCACGCCTATCCCGCCACCGAGTGTGTCGTTGCCCGCGCCACCGATCAGGGTGTCGTCGCCAGCGAATGCCTGGAAGAGGTCAGGCAGGTCCGTTCCAATCAAGATCTCTGAAGCAGCGGTGCCGGTGATGTTGTTGACCAATGCAGTCACCAAGCTCGTGGGGGAGGAAACCACTGTTTCGGTGAATCCAAGGCCGTCGACGTATGAGGCTTCCACGCGCAGGCCGGCACCGACTTCGGCCGCGGTCACGGTGTAGGTGGCCAGAACGGCACCCGCAATGTCTTCCCAGATGCCGTCGACATCGTCGTACACCTGCCACTGGTAGCTCACCTCTCCGACGATGCCATCTGCATCGGCCAGGGTGTTGGTGACGGTCAGGACCTGGTCGAGCACTGGGGTGGTGTCGTCAATGATCACACTGCCCGTGGGTGCGGCATTGTTGGCTTGAGATCGGTTCAGGACAAGGAAGTCCTCATAAACCAACTCTTGCGCCACCCCTTCGAGCATGACGACTTCAAAACCGTCCAGGTCAATGTACAGATCACCATCTATCACCAGTTGGTTGACCAGTTGAGAAAAATTGCCCTCGGTTACGCCGAGATCAATGAACCCCAGCGTATCCACGCCAACCTGGAAGTCCATGATGGTGCTGCTGAGAATCTGGGCCCAGTTGTCGCCGACACCATAAGCAAGGACAAAAAGGTCCTCACCTTCGACGGCTGTGCCGAAGTCGCCTGTGAAGATGTTGCCCCCCATGCCGACCAAGTAGTCAGATCCTTCCCCGCCCTCGATGGATTGGCCAAGGCCATGGATCGCAAGCTCTTCGTAGGTCATCACGAGCGTGGTGTCGTAGAGCGTGGCGGGTTTGATGTCTCCTTTCACATAGAACGCGACATCAAAGTTGTCGGTCATGTTCAGACCGTTGATCGAGGTCGTTCCCGAGAGGTTCTGGAAGCCTGCGCTGATGGATAGCGGCGAAACCGGAAGTGCCCAGTCGAGCAGGTTGATGACAGTCGTGGTGTCAGCGCCCGACTCGTACTTCAGCTCATCCTTCGTGGGCGGGGGCGGCAGGCTGGGATCAAGGGGGATGTCCACGCTGGGCAGGTCCTGACCGTATTTGTCGGGCTGCAGGCGCCAGCGGGGACCGACGATGTAGTCGGTGCCATCTTCATTCAGCACCGCCTCGAAGGGCTCGCGGTCCATGGTGGTGTACCAGGCGTTGGTGAACCCCATTTCAAGATCCACCGTTGTCGCTCCGATCGCAACCAGTGTGGATCCTGCAATCGCCGTAACGAGCGCCGGGTCCCTCAGCACCGTTCCGGCTGGGTAGAGCGTGCCGTCGCCAGCATAGTAATCGTCCGTCGTGACCCACTTGCCGTCAGGCAGGATTTCATAGGTCGGCAGGGTTCCGGTGGCGGACTCGTTCTCAAAATCCTCGGGGCGGATCTGGTCGTTCGGGTTGTTGGTGATCGTGTGATTCGTGACCAGCTCGGCCTGCGTGATCCGGAACAGCGGGATCAGCCCGTTATCTTCTGGTTCGGTGCTGCGTTGTAACCATTCATCGGGCAAATCCAGGCTCGCTTCGATCCGGACGTCATTGGGCTTCTTGATCACATTGCCCCACCGGTACAAAAGCTTGCCGTCGTCCTTCATGGTGACGGAATAGTCTGCCCCCACAAGGATGTTTTCGGCAATCTGCGTTTCGTTGGGTTGCAGGATGTCCTTGACATCGACAACACCATCGCCGTTCACGTCGCCCACGAGGGGCAGGATATCGGCGACATACCAGCCGTCATATTCGCCGCCAACCATCTTGAGGTTGTCGTCCAACGGATAGAGCGCCAACGGATCTCCCGGGTAGCGTTGGTCGGACAGGATGTTCTGCATGACCACGTAGTGCTCGGTCGACGCCTTGATGGTTTCCCCGCCAAGACCCGCCAGCCAAGTACCCAGCAGCGCGGGCGTCTTGAAGCTGTCGGTCGGGGAGTTGGAGATGACCAGCCCCAGTTGTTCACCGCCTGCGCCCGTCAGATCGCCCACCCAGCCTTCTTCATATTCCGGGTCGGCCACGAAGTCCTTCTCCTCCGCGCCGACGAAATCGGTCACGTTGTAGCCGAATTCGCTGTTGATGGGATAGAGGAAAACGCCTTCTTTTGTGATCTCGGGAACGGCGGTGAAATCAACGACCGGGGTCCCTTCGCCCACGGTGCCCTGCGTGAGGCCGTCGAAAGTCCCCGTGACATCGTTCGTGCTGAATACATGGGTGGATGTGAAGGTGGGCGTCTGGTTCAAAAGCGGGTCTGCCATGTTGTGGTCTCCAGGTTGATGAACCTCAACGGTACTGAGAAACCTGTAGTAAAAATTGAGTCTGCTCAATGAACCCCCCATGGTATTTTCGACATACTTTGGTTATGTGATCTACAGGCCAGTCAACCCACAACGTGGGCTGCTGAAATGGCAAAAAAAAGCCCGATCAGATGTCTCTGATCGGGCTTTCCAGGCGTGTCCACCAAGTCGATAGAAAGACCTCAGTCTTCGACAAAGGCCTCTTCGCGTTTCTTCTTGATCGAAGGCAGCAGCACCACCACCAGCAGGACCGCAGCGATAGCCAGCAGGCTGGCCGACAACGGCCGGGTCACGAACACCGACCAGTCGCCGCGGGAGATCAGCATGGCACGGCGCAGGTACTCTTCCATCATGGGGCCCAGGATCAGGCCCAGCAGCAAGGGGGCTGGCTCGCAGCCGAGCTTGATGAACAGGTAGCCGATGAAGCCGAAGATGGCGACCATCCAGATGTCGAAGCTGTTGTTGTTGGTCGAGTAGACGCCAATGGCACAGAACAGCACGATGGCCGGGAACAACCATCGGTACGGCACGGTCAGCAGCTTGATCCAGATGCCGATCAGCGGCAGGTTCAAGATCACCAGCATCAGGTTGCCGATCCACATCGAGGCGATAAGGCCCCAGAACAGTTCGGGGTTGCTGGTCATGACCTGCGGACCCGGCTGGATGTTGTGGATGGTCATGGCACCGACCATCAGCGCCATCACGGCGTTGGGCGGAATGCCCAGGGTCAGCAGCGGAATGAACGAGGTCTGCGAGCCGGCGTTGTTGGCAGCTTCGGGCGCGGCCACGCCGCGGATGTTGCCCTGGCCAAAGGGCACTTCACCCGGCCGGAGTTTGGTCTTCTTTTCCAGGGTGTAGGCCGTGAAGGCCGACAGCAGCGCACCACCACCGGGCAGGATGCCCAGCGCCGAGCCCAGGGCGGTGCCGCGCAACACGGCAGGCACCATGTTCTTGAAGTCTTCCTTGGTCGGCATGATGCCCTCGACCTTGCCGGTGAAGACTTCGCGGTGTTCTTCGGGGCGCGACAGGTTGCTGATGATCTCGCCGTAGCCGAACACGCCCATGGCGATGGCCAGGAAACTGATGCCGTCGGTCAGTTCGGGGATGTCGAAGCTGTAGCGTGCCACGCCCGAGTTCACATCGGTACCCACCAGCCCCAGCAGCAGGCCCAGCACGATCATGGCCAGGGCCTTGATGAGCGAACCCGAGGCCAGCACCACGGCGCCGATCAGGCCCACGATCATGAGCGAGAAGTATTCGGCTGGGCCGAATTGGAGCGCCACTTCGGTCAGCGGCGGTGCAAACGCGGCCAGGATCAGGGTGCCCACGCACCCGGCAAAGAAGGAGCCCAGACCGGCTGCGGCCAGCGCCGGGCCTGCCCTGCCCTTGCGCGCCATCTGGTAGCCGTCAATGACGGTCACCACCGATGAAGCCTCGCCCGGCAGGTTGACCAGGATGGCGGTGGTGGAGCCGCCATACTGGGCGCCGTAGTAGATGCCGGCCAGCATGATGAGAGCCGCCACCGGCGGCAAGCCGTAGGTCGCGGGCAGCAGCATGGCGATGGTGGCCAGTGGCCCGATGCCGGGCAACACCCCGATCAGCGTGCCCAGCAGGCAGCCGACAAAGGCGTAGACCAGGTTCTGGAAGGTGAAGGCGACGCCAAAACCCAGTGCGAGGTTGTCAAACAATTCCATGGTGGTATCCCGTGATCAGTTCGTGAGGAACGCAGGCCACACCGGGAACTGCAAACTCAAAAGTTTGACAAAAGCGCCATAGCTGCCCACAGCCAGGATGGTTGCCAGGATGAATGTCGACTTCAGCTTGCTGCCAGGTTGTGCTTGGCTGGAAATGAACACCAAGGCATAGATGGCCACGATGAGGCCCATGGCGGGGAAACCAATGGACGGCAGTCCCACCAGCAGGGCACCGAAGGCCAGGTTGGCACCCAGAATGAAGCACAGCGGACGCCAGGCGAACGCACCGACCTTGTCCCCGCCCGGGTTGCCTTTGACGAACGACTGGAGCGTGATGATGGTGCCAAGAATGACCAGCAGAATGCCCAACATGAGCGGGAAGTAACCCGGTCCCATGCGTGCACCTTCGCCCACGGTGTAGTCCATGGCGCCCCAGGCAAACGACCCACCCACCGCAGTGAACATGAGTCCCGAAAAGAAATCTTTCTGACTGGCCAGGGCCACGGTGCGTCTCCTCAAGTTTGGAATGTGGGGCATTCTGGAGGACGCTTCACGGTATATCGATGTGGGTTCCACCTACCGAGGGATTACACCTACTTGGATCCGGGATGTGTCCCTGCCCTGCCCCAGGCTCAGAAACGGGCCATCCGGGCCGCGTTCACCAGGTGCCGGTGGGGCGCTTTCGGCGCACAAAGGCCGCAATGAGGTCGGCCGATTCCTGCCGTTCGCCCCGCCGGGCGAAGTCGATCGCCGTCAGCCCCTGCTCGTTGCGTAGCAAAGGATCTGCGCCCTCTTCCAGCAACAGCTTCACCACGGCCGGATGGCCGTAATGCGCGGCCATCATCAGGGGCGTGGTGCGGTTGGGTGATTCTGCGTCGATGTAGGCGTGGTGTTCCAGCAGCAGGCGAACCATGTCCTGGCTGGCCTGGGTGGCGTTGGACGCGGCGTAGTGCAAGGCCGTCCAGCCGGGTTTGTTGACCTCGGCTTTGCGCTGGATCAGGCGTCTGGCCATGTCCAGATCGCCTTTGAGTGCGGCGAGCATCAGCGGGCTTTCCCCTTTGGGGTTGCGGGCTTCAACTTTCACCGAGGGCTGCTCCAGCAGGAACAGGGCCACCTTGCGAGACCCCTCGCGCACGGCGATGAGCAGGGCGCTGTCACCGCGTGGGTCGACGGTGTTGAGGTCAAACCCTCGCAGAGTGAGACCGACCATGACAGACTCGTTGTCCAGTTTGGCTGCACTGAAAAAATCCTCGTAGGTTCCAGCAGTAGCCCCCAAGCTTGAGGAAAAAAACAATGCAAAAACAATTAACTTTTCGAGAAACTTGAAGTGTTTCATGAATAGTTTCAAGCCATCGTGCGGCTGAAAAGCCGCTCAAAATTGCGACTCGTGGCCTCGGCCACTGCCTCCATGGTCACCCCCCTGACTTCGGCGATCTGCTGCGCCACGAAGGGCACGAAGGCGGGGGTGTTGGTCTTACCGCGGTGGGGCACCGGCGCCAGATACGGGCTGTCGGTTTCGATCAGCATGCGGTCGAGCGGGACAAAACGGGCGATCTCACGCAGATCGCTGGCGTTGCGAAAGGTCAGGATGCCGGAGAACGAGATGTAGAAATCGAGCTCAAGCGCGGCACGGGCCACCGCTTCGGTTTCGGTGAAGCAGTGAAACACCCCCCGCGAGCGCGGTCGCTCCGATGAGGCCGCGCTTTCATAGCCACCCTCCTCGCGCAGGATCGCCAGCGTGTCTTCAGAGGCGCTCCGTGTGTGGATCACCAGCGGCAGACCCGTCTGGCGGCCAGCCCGGATGTGCGTTCGGTAGCGCTCGCGCTGCCAGGCCATGTCGGCCACGCTGCGGCCATTCAGGCGGTAGTAGTCCAGACCGGTCTCACCAATGCCCACGACCCGCGGGAGCGCTGCGCGCTGGAGCAGGTCGTCCAACGTGGGTTCCTGCACGCCTTCGTTGTCGGGGTGCACACCCACCGTGGCCCAGAGGTTGGCGTGATCCCGCGCCAGCCCGTGCACGTCGTCAAACTCTTCAAGCGTGGTGCAGATGCACAGGGCGCGATCCACCTGGGCTTTGGTCATGGCGGCCAAGATGGTGGGCAAATCCCCGCGCAGCTCCGGGAAGTTCAGGTGGCAATGGGAATCTGTGAACATGTTGGGCGGGGAAAGGGTGAGAAGGCGGCCAGCCCGCCCGATGAGGCTGGGACCGCCGCTGCTCAGATGGTCTGGGTGGGCCGGTCCGAGCCCAAGCTGGCACCCAGAATCTCTTCGATCTTGAGCTTGAGCTGGCGCGATTTTTCGTCGGCCGGGAAACGGATGCCCACACCTTGCGTGCGCCCACCCTGCGCCTTGGCGGGCGTGACCCAGGCGACCTTGCCCGCGACCGGGTAGCGCTGCGGGTCGTCCGGCAGGCTGAGCAGCACATAGACGTCGTCACCGATGCGGTACTCGCGCGACGACGGGATGAATATGCCCCCATCTGAGAACAGCGGGATGTAGGCCGCGTAGAGCGCCGCTTTCTCTTTGATGGAGAGCTGGATCACGCTCGGGCGTGCAGAGGCGCTGGGTGCGGGAGGGCTGGTGCTCATGGCCGACAAGTTTAGCGGGAAACCAGTGCCTGCCGCGTGCGCGCGGCCCAGGCTTCCTGCATCAGACCTGGGTTGTACGGGTGCTCGACCGAGCGTGCTGCGTCCAGCAGTTCGCGCGACCACCGGGCCAACACGCCCCAGCGCGGCGCGGCCGGCAACTGCGCGGCGGTAAAGAAGCGCGGCGTGCCGCCGGCCGCCTGCGCCATCAGGTCGTGGCAGAGCTTCTGCAGCAGTTCGAGTTGTTGTGTTGCGGGCCAGCCGGCCAGCGTGCTCCAGTCACCA
Source organism: Betaproteobacteria bacterium HGW-Betaproteobacteria-9 (assembly GCA_002842215.1). Taxonomy (GTDB): domain Bacteria; phylum Pseudomonadota; class Gammaproteobacteria; order Burkholderiales; family Burkholderiaceae_C; genus Hydrogenophaga. The sequence goes on from PHCC01000013.1 coordinate 163,345, forward strand.
CGGGCCAGGGCGGCGGGCAGCTCGGCCCAGGCCTTGGCGTTCAGGCCGGTGCCGGCCCAGGCCAGGGCATCCACCGGTCGCCCACCGGCCGCGCGCAGCCAGACCTGCGCCTGCTCCGGCGTGGGGCGGTTGGCCGCATTGTCCTGGAGCCACTGCAGCGCTTCCGGTTCCGGGGGCCAGTCCATGGCATGGGTCTGGCAGCGGCTGCGGATGGTGGGCAGCAACTGGTGCGTCGCTTCGCTCGCGAGCACGAAGCGGGTGTCCCCGGGTGGCTCCTCCAGCGTCTTGAGCAAGGCGTTGGCCGTCACGTGGTTCATGCGCTCGGCCGGGTACACCAGCACCGCCAGGCCCCGCCCCCGCGCACTGGTGCGCTGGGCGAACGCCACCGTGTCGCGCATGGCCTCGACCCGGATTTCCTTGCTGGGCTTGCGCTTTTTGTCGTCGATCTCTTTCTGCGCCGTTTCGGACAGCGGCCAGCCGCGTTCGAGCATCACCGTCTCGGGCATGAGCACCACAAAATCGGGGTGAGCGTGGGTATCGACCATGTGGCAACTGCCGCAGACCCCGCAGGGGCCCGAAGCCGTGGGCTGCTCGCACAACCAGGTCTGCGCCAGCGCCAGTGCCAGTTCGTATTGCCCCAGGCCCGACGGCCCCTGCAACAGCCAGGCATGCCCCCGCTGCGCGAGCAGTGCCTGCAGTTGGCGCTGAACCCAGGGGGCTCGGGTGGCCATGGGCTGGGCGACGGTGTCAGGGGGTGTAGAACGGGTGGCCATGGCTTGCGCGTCAGCTGGATGAAGGGCCGGATTCAGGCGGTGCCGGCAACCAGCCCCGCAGGGCGAACGCCACCTCGATGGCGGCCCAGACCTGCTCACGCGGCTGGTCGGCGTTGATGCGTGCAAAGCGCCCCGGCTCGGCTTCGGCGCGCGCCGCATAGCCTGCGGCCACCGCGCGGAAAAAGACCACTGGCTGGGCTTCAAAACGGTCGGGGGCTCGGGCGTCGGCCAGGCGAGCCGCGGCCGTCTCGGCCGGCAGGTCGAACCAGATGGTCAGATCGGGCTGGCGGATGCCTTTGCCCTGCAGGGCGGGTGTCGCCTGCACCCAGCGCTCCAGCGTGCCCAGGGTCTGCAGGTCAAAACCACGACCACCGCCCTGGTAGGCAAAGGTGGCGTCGGTGAAACGATCACACAACACCACGTCGCCACGCGCCAGCGCCGGTTCGATCACTGTCATCAAGTGGTCGCGCCGGGCGGCGAACACCAGCAGCGATTCGGTGAGCGGGTCCATGGCGTCACCCAGCACCATGGCGCGCAGCTTTTCGGCCAGCGGTGTGCCGCCGGGTTCGCGCGTGAGGGTCACGTTACGGCCCTGGCCGCGGAAAGCATCGGCGAGGTTCGCGATGTGGGTGGACTTGCCCGCACCGTCGATACCCTCAAAGGAGATGAACAGGCCGGAGGTCATTTGATCTGGTAGCGGCGCACCGCCGAGTTGTGTTCGTCCAGCGTACGGCTGAAATGGCTGCTGCCGTCGCCACGCGCCACGAAATACATGGCCGGAGTGGCCGCCGGTTTGACCGCTGCCAGCAAGGAGTTCCAGCCCGGCATGGCAATCGGCGTGGGCGGCAGGCCAGCGCGGGTGTAGGTGTTGTACGGGCTGTCGGTCTCCAGGTCCACCCGGCGCAGGTTGCCATCGAAGCGTTCACCCAGGCCGTAGATCACCGTGGGATCGGTCTGCAGGCGCATGCCGATGCGCAGGCGGTTGCTGAACACGCCGGCCACCATCGACCGGTCGACTTCGGCGCCCGTCTCCTTCTCGACGATGCTGGCCAGGATCAGCGCCTCTTCGGGCGAGCGCAGCGGAGAGTCCGGCGCGCGTTGGGCCCAGGCTTGGGCCAGGCGCTGGTCCATGGCCTCGGCCGCCTGGCGCAGCACGCTGGACGCCGTGGCGTGCTTGACCATGCGGTAGGTGTCGGGAAAAAACCGGCCCTCAGGGTGCCGCCCCGCGTAGCCGATGCGCGCCATGATGTCGGCCATGCCCAGGCCGTCAAGATCCTGGTTCAGGTCGGGCGAAGCGCGCACCGCCGCCAGCACCTCGCGCACGTTCCAGCCTTCGACCAGGGTCAGGCTGCGCAGCGCCTGCTCGCCACGCACCAACTGGTCCAGCAGGCTGCGCGGCGTGGTGCCGGGTTTGATTTCGTAGACCCCAGCTTTGATCAACCGACCTTTTCCGGAGGCCCGAAACCAGGCGTACAGCAGGACGGTCGGTACATCGACCCCGGCGCTGGTCACCGCTTGGGCCACCGTGCGTGCCGAACTGCCTGGCTGAACCGTCAGTTCCACCGGCGCTTGCGCGCTGGCATCGGCTGGCAGCAGCAGCGGCTCGTGCAGCCACCACCAGGCAGCGCCCGCAACCAGTCCGATCGCGAGCAGCGGTAGCCAGAACAACAGGAACAACAAGCGTTTCACGGGTCGGTGATGGTGCGAGGAGATGGGTGGCGGCGCCGGCAGAGACCCGGGCCAAAGATGATAATCGACCGCTGTTCCCCTGCTCGCCACACACCCACGCCACACCACCCACGCCATGAACCCGCCCACATTGCCCAGCGTTCCCCTGCCCGCGCTCCAAGGCGCGACCCCGCTGCCCCAACTGGGGGTCATCCGCGTCCAGGGCGAAGACGCGGCGAAGTTCCTGCACGGCCAGTTGACGCAGGACTTTGCCCTGCTCGGCCTGTCCGAAGCGCGGCTGGCGGCGTTCTGTTCGGCCAAGGGCCGCATGCTGGCGAGTTTTGTGGGCTTCAAGCTCGCGCACGACGACCTGCTCCTGGTTTGCAGCCGCGACCTGCTGCCGGCCACGCTCAAGCGTCTGTCCATGTTCGTGCTGCGGGCGAAAGCCCGGCTGAGCGACGCGAGCGCCGAGTTTCAGGTCTGGGGGCTCAGCGGAACCGCCGCGCCCGCAGGCGCCCAACCCTGGAGCAAGTCGGGTGAAGCGGGCGGCGCCCAAACCATCACGATCTACCCGTCGCAAGGCCTGCCTCGCGCACTGTGGGTGGCACCCGCCGGCCACCCGCCTCCCGCGGGCGACGCCCTGCCCGAAGCCCACTGGGCCTGGCTGGACGTGATGGCCGGTGTGGCCACCCTCACCCAGCCGATCACCGAAGCCTTTGTGCCACAGATGCTGAACTACGAATCGGTGGGCGGCGTGAACTTCAAGAAGGGGTGTTACCCCGGCCAGGAAGTGGTGGCGCGCAGCCAGTTCCGCGGCACGCTCAAGCGCCGTGGTTTTCTGGTGCAGGCCGATGAACCTTTGACCGTGGGGCAGGACGTGTTTCACAGCAGCGACGCCGAACAGCCCTGCGGCACCGTGGCCGCTGCTGCCGCCAACCCTGCGGGCGGCTGGAGCGCCACCGTGTCCATGCAGACCAGCGCGGCGGCGGGCGGCAGTCTGCACGCCGGCAGTGCCACGGGCCCGGAGCTGCACCTGCTGCCCCTGCCCTACCCGCTGCTGGAAGACGTCTGACCGCCTCGGGCGGATCCCGCCATGTGCCTGATCGCCTTTGCCATCGATGCCAGCCCGGCCTGTCCGTTGCTGATCGCGGCCAACCGCGACGAATTTCTGGACCGGCCGACCGCTCCCCTGCACCGCTGGACCCTGCCCGAAGGCGCCAGCGTGGTGGCCGGGCGCGACCTGCGGGACGGTGGCACCTGGCTGGGGGTCAGCGAAACCGGCCGCGTGGCCATGCTCACCAATGTGCGCAGCGTCCAGGCCGGGCCGGGCCAGCGCAGCCGGGGTGAACTGGCCACCCGCTGGCTGGACGGCGGGCTGAGCTGGGAGGCGCTGCTGGACGACCTCGATCCGGCCGCGTACGGTGGCTTCAACCTGGTGGTGGGTGATTTCCACAACAAATTCTGGGCCTGGGCCGGTAACCGCGACCCCGAGCGTCCGCACGACGAACATCCCACCGGTTTGCACAGCCGGCGCTTGCAGGCGGGTGTCTACGGCTTGTCCAACGCAGCACTCGACACCCCCTGGCCCAAGAGCGAACGGCTGAAGCAGGCGCTCGGTGATTGCCTGGCACAGCCCGCTTCTTCACCCTTGCCGATCACCAGCCTGACCGTGGCGCTGGCCGATATCCGGCGTGTGCCCACACACGAACTGCCGGATACCGGTGTGCCCTTGGAGCTGGAACACGGCCTGTCCAGCCCCTTCGTCAGCCTGCCCGAGCGGGGCTATGGCACCCGCAGCAGTCTGGTCCTGAGCGTGCAGACCTCAGAAATCCGTGCGGCGCCGGCGGCATGGCGGGTGGCTGTGGACGAATGGACCCACGCACCCATGGACGGCCACGCGCATGCCTGGAATCCCCACGACCGGCGCAGCGAAACCCTGTACTGGTGATTCATACGGTTTCGCCTTCAAACGTATAACTGCGTTGGTTCGCCTTGCCGTGCTACAGCACTGTCTGCGGCTCCCGCCTTGTTCTACGCTTGAATGCAAAACCGTATCCCCCGGGCCTGGTAACCCAGCCGCTCGTAAAAGCTCACGGCGCTGCGCTGGGCATGCAGCATCACTTCGCGTTCCCCGGCGTCGCGGGCCGCGTCCATCAGCGCCTGCAACACTTGGCGCCCGAGGTTGCCACCGCGCAGAACGCGGTGCACCGCCAGGCGTCCGACCTTCACCACACCTGGCTCGTGCGGCACGAAGCGCCCGGTCGCCACCGGCTGGCCCAGGCGGTTGTAGGCCACGGCGTGCACCGCCGTCAGGTCGGCCGCGTCGCGTTCCAGATCTTTGGGAATCCGCTGCTCTTCCACAAACACCACGGTGCGGATGCGCCGGGCATCGTCGCCGAGCTCGCTCCAGCGCCCGACCTTGATCGTCACCATGGCCTCACCCGCCTCGTAGCCGAGCACGGTGTCGCGCAACGCGGGCGGCACCGGGCGCGAGGTTTGCGTTGCCGGGTTGGCGAACACGTAGACGAGCTCACACGAGATCAGATGATCCTCGCCGCGGAAAATCGCACCGGTGAAGGTCATGGACGAGGTGCCGATGCGGCTGCACTTCATGGCCACCTCGATCTGGTCGTCCACCCGCGCCGACGCATGGAATTCCACCGTGGCCTTGACGACGTAGAGATCGCCGTCGAGCTGCTCCATCGACTCCTCGTAGGGCAAGGCCAGCGCACGCCAGTAGTCGGCGATGGCGGTGTCGAAATACATCAGGTAGTGCGCGTTGAACACGATCTTCTGCATGTCCACCTCGGCCCAGCGCACGCGCAGGCGGTGGAAGAAGCGGAAGTCGGCGCGTTTCATCTGGGGCATGTCCGGGGTCTCCATGGGGTTGCTATCAGGCACCGAACGCATGGCGCAAAGCGCGGGCAGCGTCGTTGTGCGCGGTCAGGGCCTGCGGGATGGCGCGGCCAAACTGGATGAAGCCGTGTACCACACCGGCGTAGATATCCAGGTCGACCGGTACACCCGCCATGCGCAGGCGGTCGGCGTATTGCACGCCTTCGTCCGTCAGCGGGTCGCATTCGGCCAGGCCGATCCAGACCGGGGCCACGCCGTCGAGGTCGCGCACCTGGCGTGATTCGTCCACGCCGTCCAGCGGGGCGAAGCGCCAGTCGTCACGATCCTTGGCGCTGCGCAGGTAGTGACCAAAGAAGTAGCTGATGTGGGCCTCTTCGAGCAAGAAGCCTTTGGTGAAGGTCTTGTGGCTGGGCGTGTTCTGGTGGCCGGCGGTGCCAGGGTAGAACAGCAGTTGCAGGGCCAGCGGCCAGTCGGCGTCGCGGGCGCCGATGGCCGTGACGGCGGCGAGGGTGCCGCCCGCGCTGTCGCCGCCCGCCGCGATCCGGCTGCCGTCCAGGCGCAGCGCCGCAGCGTTCTCGCGTAGCCAGGCCAGGCTGTCCCAGGCGTCGTGCACGGCGGTCGGAAATGGCCATTCCGGCGCCAGCCGGTAGTCCACCGAGACCACCGCGCAGTGCGCCAGGTGGGCCAGGTGGCGGCACAGCGGTTCGTGCGTGGCCACGCTGCCGACGGTGAAGCCGCCGCCGTGAAAGTACAGCAGCACCGGCAGCGGGTGCTCCGATGCGGGGGCGTACAGCCGGGCAGGCAGCTCAAAGCCGTCACGCGCCGGGATCTTCAGATCGTCCACCCGCACCAGTTTGTGCGAGGGGATGTCGAGCACCCCGGCGCCCGCCTCGTAGGCCTGCTTGGCCTGCGCGGGAGAAAGCGCGTGCATGGGCGGGTGGCCGGCGCGGGCGATGCGGTCGAGCACGCCGCGCATGGCGGTCGTGAGCAGGGATCGGGGGTTGGGGTGGTGTGACATGGCTGGAAATGATGTGGGCCGCATTGTGGCTGTCTTTTGTGCGACCGGCGGTCACCCCGGAGGCATAGGCCGCGCGATAGTGCGGCCGTATAGTTTTGATTTCGCTTCCCACAACAACCCGAGACAAACATGGCCCAGATCCTCTATGTGACCAACATCCTGATCGACTTCGGCGCACTCGCGCAGCTGCAGGCCGAATGCGAACGCGTGGGCATCCGCCGCCCGCTGATCGTGACCGACGCGGGTGTGAAGGCCGTGGGTCTGCTGGACAAGGCGCTCGCCGCCCTGCCCGGCCTGAAGCCTGCCGTGTTTGACCAGACGCCGTCGAACCCGAACGAAGCGGCGGTGCGCGCGGCCGTGGCGGTGTACCAGGCCGAAGGCTGCGACGGCCTGATCGCGCTCGGTGGCGGCAGCTCCATCGACTGCGCCAAGGGCGTGGCCATCGCCGCGGTGCACGAGGGCCCGCTCAAGACCTACGCCACCATCGAAGGCGGCTCGCCCAAGATCACCGACCGCGTGCCGCCGCTGATCGCCGTGCCGACCACCGCGGGCACCGGCAGCGAGGTGGCACGCGGCGCCATCGTGATCGTGGACGACGGGCGCAAGCTCGGCTTCCACAGCTGGCATCTGGTGCCCAAGACCGCCCTGCTCGACCCCGAGCTCACGCTCGGCTTGCCGCCCATGCTGACCGCCGCCACCGGCATGGACGCGATCGCCCATTGCATGGAAACCTTCATGGCGCCTGCCTTCAATCCGCCGGCCGACGGCATCGGGCTCGATGGCCTGATGCGCGGCTGGGCGCACATCGAGCGCGCCACCAAGGATGGCAGCGACCGCGAAGCCCGCTTGAACATGCTGAGCGCCAGCATGCAGGGCGCGATGGCGTTCCAGAAAGGCTTGGGCTGCGTGCATTCGCTCAGCCACAGCCTGGGCGGCGTGAATCCGCGCCTGCACCACGGCACGCTCAACGCCATGTTCCTGCCCGCGGTGATCGCGTTCAACGCCGAAGCCGAGTCGATGAAGAAAGACCGGCGGCTGGATCGCATGGCCCACGCGATGGGTCTGGCCAGCGGCAGCGACATCGGTGAGGCGATCAAGGACATGAACGCCAGGCTTGGCCTGCCCAGTGGCCTGGCCGCCATGGGCGTGACGCCCGACCTGTTCGACAAGGTTATCGAAGGCGCGTTGGCCGACCATTGCCACAAGACCAATCCGCGCATCGCCAGCGCCGGGGAATACAGGCAGATGCTGGAAGTGGCCATGTGAGAGACCGTTGGCGTACTGGCACGGCCTGCAAGGTGTTCGTAGACAAGAGATACTGGCGCCCTTCGACACATCCCAGGAGCACCGCATGAAGGCCCAGAACATCCTCGACACCATCGGCAACACCCCCCACGTGCGCATCCAGCGGCTGTTTGCCGGCGCCACGCAGCAGGTGTGGATCAAGTCCGAACGCAGCAACCCCGGCGGCTCGATCAAGGACCGCATTGCGCTGGCGATGGTGGAAGACGCGGAACAGTCGGGCGCCCTGCAGCCCGGCGGCACCATCGTCGAGCCCACCTCGGGCAACACCGGCATCGGCCTGGCCATGGTGGCGGCCGTCAAGGGCTACAAGCTGGTGCTGGTCATGCCCGACAGCATGTCTGTCGAGCGCCGCCGCCTGATGCTGGCCTACGGAGCGAGCTTCGACCTGACCCCGCGTGAAAAAGGCATGAAAGGCTCGATCGCCCGGGCCGAAGAAATCGTCGCCAGCACGCCCGGCGCCTGGATGCCCCAGCAGTTCAACAACCCGGCCAACGTGGCCATCCACGCCAAGACCACGGCCGCCGAAATCGCCGCCGATTTCCCGGAAGGTGTCGATGTGCTGATCACCGGCGTGGGCACGGGCGGTCACATCTCCGGTTGCGCGAAAGTGCTGAAAGCCAAGTGGCCCGGGCTCAAGGTGTACGCGGTGGAGCCGGTGGCCTCACCGGTCATTTCGGGTGGCAGCCCGGCGCCGCACCCGATCCAGGGCATCGGCGCCGGCTTCATTCCCAACAACCTCGACACCACCCTGCTCGACGGCGTGATCCAGGTGGACGCCGAACCGGCGCGCGAAATGGCGCGACGCTGCGCGCAAGAAGAAGGCATGCTGGTCGGCATTTCGTCGGGCGCCACGCTGGCCGCCATCGCGCAGAAACTGCCCGAACTGCCGGCCAATGCCGTCGTGCTGGGCTTCAACTACGACACCGGCGAGCGCTATCTGTCGGTGGACGGTTTCTTGCCCGCCTGAGGCCGATCAGATGCGCGACATGGTCTTGTCGTAGAACGCGTTGGGGTAACCCTGAGCGTCTTTGCTGGCGTCGGGGTCACCGATCTGCAGGGTGTTGCCGTTCACATGCAACAGCACTTTCGCGGAGCCCTGGTTGGAGGTCCCGGCGAACTTGTCGGCCGTCACGCTGCCGACGATCTTGGTGCCGTCGTGGTTCATGACCATGTTGGTGAATACCTTGTCGTTCTTCACGCTGGGGCCGGAACACGAGGTGCCGATGTAGAGGTAGGCCACCACCTCACCGGTGAAGCCCGTGGCGGAGGCCTTGGTGAAGTCGGCGCGCAGATGGGCCGACGCGCCACTGTCTTCATAACACGCGCTCTCCCAGGAGCCGATGTACTTGGCCACCGGATCACCCGAGGTGTCACCCGGCTTCGGATCGTCGTTGCCGCCGCAGGCGGTGAGCACGGCGATGGCCAGGCTCAGCCCAACCAGTTTGAATGCATGGCGGATGTGCGTCGTCATAAGGTGTCCTGAAATGAAATGGGGTAAGCCGAACACTACCAAGGGCGCGGCTCGGAAACCGTGCGGAAGCGAACGGAAGCTTCTCGGTGATTCTGGCGGAAAATCACCCGGCATCCGGCACACGGAGTGCCTGAGCATGTAACAAAAACCACCGCTGAACTCAGCCGCCCCGCACCATCGCCAGCACCTTGCCCATGTCCAGCGACTGGGCCTGTGCCTGGATCTGCGGCAGGTATTGCGCCTGCAACTGTTTGGCCGGGGTGAGCAGGTTCTGGAAGGTCTCCTGCAACAGCACCGTGCTCATCACCCGGCCGCCCGCGTAGTAGCGTTTGGCCACCTGGCCGAGGGCGTAGGTGGTGGTAAATGAAAACGCCACGCCGGTGGCTGCGCGGCCCAGACCGCCCACGGTGCGCCCGGCCATCTTGCCCAGCAGGCCCCCGAGCAGCTTGCGACCGAACTGCTCGATGTACTGCGAGGTTGCGCCCACGCCCGCGGCCGCGATGAACTCGCGGATGTGGCCCTGATCCAGCTCCACGCCGTGCGCCTTGCCAATGTTGTAGACCAGCCGCACCTGCAGCGGGATGATGGCCATCGAGGCCCAGGATTGCGGCAACAATTCGAGCGCGCCGTTCAGCATGGCCGCGTTCAGGATGGTCTTGTCGAGCTGGGCGTCGAGCGCGGCATCCAGCGGCGCAGCTTGCGCCGTCGAAGCTGCCACGACGACGGGCACGGCCAGCGGAGCGGCCCGGTCGGCCGCATCGAGCACAGCCGCTTCCTCGCGCTCGAACGCAGAGGCCTCGGCCGCGTCCAGTCGCAGACGGGTTTTCAGGTCGGTCAGGAACGTGGTCTCCGCGGGGCTCTGGCGCCCGTCCGCATCACAAACACACACCGCCATTTCATAAGCCAGCTGGCGCTGGCCGGCGTCCGTCAGGCCGGCCACGGCGTCGGCCAGAGACACGCGTTTCAGCAGCACATCCTGGTAGAGCTGGGCCAGCCCGGCGCCACCGCTCTCGTGACCCAGCGTCTCGGCCAGCCTGCGGATGGCTTCGCGCTCGGTGTCGGCCTTGTGGCCGTCGGCAAAGGCGGCCAACAAGGCGATGGTGAGGATGGACTGTTGTTCGTTGGCTTGCATGGGGTGTTTCGAGTGGGTTTGTGACCAAGGGACCCTGGTAGAGCCCGATGCGTGTTTCAAGTTCCGGCGCTGGCCCGTGCCGATTGTGATACCCCCTGTCACGCAGCGCCCGCAGCGCAAGCCCGATAATCGGACCATGCGTTTTCTCATCGACTTCTTTCCCATCGGCCTTTTCGTGGCGGCCTACAAGCTGCACGACATCTACACCGCCACCGCGGTGCTCATGGTCGCCACGCTGGTGCAGACGGGCCTCATCTACGCCATCGACCGCCGGCTGCAGACCCTGCAGAAGGTCACGCTGGTGCTGGTGATCGTGTTTGGCATCCTGACCCTGGCGCTGCACGACGAACGCTTCATCAAGTGGAAACCCACCGTGCTGTACGCGAGCATGGCGATCGTGCTGGGTGCGGCGCTATGGGTCTGGAAGAAGAACTTCCTCCAGATATTGCTGGGCAGCCAGCTGTCGCTGCCGACCGCGGTGTGGGCGCGGCTCACCGTGATCTGGATCGGCTATTTCCTCTTCATGGCGGGCATCAACGCCTATGTGGCGGCCTATTACTCCACCGAAGACTGGGTCAACTTCAAGCTCTGGGGTTATGTGTTCCCGATCGTCTTCATCGTCGGTCAGGGCCTGTACATCGCGCGCTACCTGAAAGACGGCGACACCCCCGGCGACGGAGCCCAGAAACCATGAACGCAACCCCCACCCCTGTGATCAGCACCGCCCCGGCTCTGGAAGCTGCATTGCGCGCTGCACTGGCTCCCACGGTCCTCGAAGTGATCGATGAAAGCGCGGCCCACGCCGGGCACGCCGGTGCCAATGGACTGGGTTACGGCACGCACTTCCGGGTGCGCATCGGCGGGGCGGCCTTCGCGGGCAAAAGCCGCGTGGCGCAACACCGGCTTGTGTATGATGCGCTGCAAAAATTCACCGACGCGGGCCTGCACGCGCTGGCGATTGAAATCCAGACCTGACCAGCCAGCACACGGACCTGGCACCCCTGCCCGCTGGCCCCCGTTTTTTTCACCCGAGGAACACCATGAAATTTTCCCTGTCGGCCCTGACCGCGGCCGTCCTTCTTGCAGCCGCTCCCTGGGCCGCTGCGCAAAACGTGGCCATCGTCAACGGCAAAGCCGTGCCGACCGCACGGGTTGAGGTGCTGGCCAAACAGGTCGCGGCATCGGGCCGCCCGGTGACCGACGAGGTGCGCGCCCAGCTGAAAGAAGAAGCCGTGCTGCGCGAGATCTTCATGCAGGAAGCGCAAAAACGCGGCGTGGCCGCGCTGCCCGAATACAAGGACCAGATGGAACTGGCCCGCCAGACCATCCTGATCCGCGCGCTGTTTGCGGACTATGAAAAGAAGAACCCGGTGACGGACGCTGAAGTCCAGGCCGAGTACGACAAGTTCACCGCCAGCAATGGTGGCAAGGAATACCGCGCCCGCCACATCCTGGTGGAGAAGGAAGACGAAGCCAAAGCGGTCATTGCGTCCATCAAGGGCGGTGCCAAATTTGAAGACATCGCCAAGAAGCAGTCGAAAGACCCGGGCTCCGGCGCCAACGGCGGCGACCTCGACTGGGCCAACGCGTCCAGCTACGTGGCCGAGTTTTCCGAGGCCATGGTCAAGCTCGAAAAAGGGCAGATGACGCAGGCGCCGGTGAAGAGCCAGTTTGGCTGGCACATCATCCGCGTGGACGATGTGCGCCAGGCCCAGTTGCCCAAGTTCGAAGAGATCAAGGACCAAATCGCCCAGCAGATGAAACAGCAGAAAGTGGCGGCGTTCCAGGCCAGCCTGCGGGAAAAGGCCAAGGTGGAGTAAGCAGCAGACGCTGGATCTCCCAGGCGCGACCTCCGGGTCGCGCTTTTTTTCGTCCAATCACCAGATTTGATCAAATATTCTCGACAATTCAAAAAAGTGGCAGAATTGCGATCACTTTTGATCAAATCAGGCTGCACATGAGCGTCTCAACCGACAGCTTGCGCGAGTTTCTCGCCGAGCACCGCATCCACGAGGTGGAGTGCGTCATTCCCGACATGACAGGCATCGCGCGCGGCAAGATCCTGCCCAAGGACCTGTTCCTCAACTCCGGCCACATGCGCCTGCCCAAGAGCGTGCTGCTCAACACGGTCAACGGCCAGCAGCCCGACAACACCGCCTTCGTCGGCGACACCGACCCCGACATGGTCTGTGTGCCCGACCTCGCCACCGCGCGCATGGTGCCCTGGGCGGCCGAGCAGGTGGCGGTGATCATCCACGACTGCGAAGAGTTCGATGGCACGCCGGTGGCGCTGGCGCCGCGTTCCGTTCTGAAGCGCGTGCTGGCGCTGTACGAGGCGCAAGGCTGGCAGCCGGTGGTGGCGCCTGAGATGGAGTTTTACCTGGTGGCGCGCCACCAGAACCCGCACGAACCGCTGCAGCCGCCGCTGGGCCGCACCGGCAAGCCCGAGGCCGGTCGCCAGTCGTATTCCATCGACGCGGTGAACGACTTCGACCCCTTCTTCCTGGAGCTCTCGCGCTTCTGCGAGGTGCACCGCCTGGGCGTGGAGACGCTGATCCACGAGGCCGGCGCCGGCCAGATGGAGATCAACTTCACCCACGGCGACGCCATGGACCTGGCCGACCGGGTGTTCCTGTTCAAGCGCACGGTGCGCGAAACGGCGCTGCGCCACGGCATCTTCGCCACCTTCATGGCCAAGCCCATGGAAGCCGAGCCCGGCAGCGCGATGCACATCCACCAGAGCATCCTGGACGCTGAAACGAAGCAGAACATCTTCAGCCAGCCCGACGGCTCGGCCACGCCCGCTTTCCACCACTACATCGCCGGCCTGCAGCGCTACGTGCCGCAGATCATGCCGATGCTGGCGCCCTACGTGAACTCGTACCGCAGGCTCTCGCGCTTCATGTCGGCGCCGATCAACGTGCAGTGGGGCTACGACAACCGCACCTGCGGCATCCGCGTGCCCGAGTCCGACGCCGCCAACCGCCGGCTGGAAAACCGCGTGCCGGGCGTGGACGTGAACCCCTACCTGGCCATGGCCGCCACGCTGGGCGCGGGCTACCTCGGCATGGTGGAAAAAAGCCTGCCCAGCGAGCCCATGAAAACCAGCGCCTGGGACATGGACTTCGAACTCCCCAGCCACATGGAGGACTCGATCCGCCGCATGCGCGAGTGCGAGCCGGTGCGCGACGTGTTCGGTGGCGCCTTCATCGACGCCTTCCTGGCAGTGAAAGAGCTGGAATACGCCACCTACAACCGCGTGATCAGTTCCTGGGAACGCGAACACCTGTTGTTATTGGTATAGCACCCCCTGCGCCGCTGCGCGGCTTCCCCCTCTCTCGCCTGCGGCGGGAGGGTGACGCACCTGGTGGCCCGGCGAAGCCGGTTCCACGGGTGCCCTGGGCTGGAGGCACACGCTCCGGCAACTGTGTTGGCATATCAAAAAAAGAGAGGCGAGATGACCCAAAACCTTTCCCGCACCGGACTAGACTGGCCACGCGCCCTCGCCTTCCTGGCGCAGGAGCGTGAAAGCTATACGCAACGCAACCCCACGTCCGCCCGGTTGGCCGCCCAGGCCAGCGAACACCTGCTGTTCGGCGTGCCACTGCACTGGATGAACGACTGGGGCACACCCTTCGCCCTGCATGTCTGCCAGGCCAGTGGCGCCCAGGTCACCGACGTGGACGGCCACCGCCTGGTGGATTTTTGCCTCGGCGACACCGGCGCCATGTTCGGCCACTCGCCCGCGCCGGTCACCGCCGCTCTGGTGAAGCAGGCCACGCGCGGCTACACCACCATGCTCGCCACGGCAGACGCCGCCGCCGTGGGCGGGTTGCTGGCCGAGCGCTTTAGCCTGCCGTTTTGGCAGTTCGCCATGAGCGCGACCGACGCCAACCGCTACATCGTGCGCTGGATCCGCGCCGCCACCGGGCGCAGGAAGCTGCTGGTGTTCAACGGCTGCTACCACGGCACCATCGAAGACGTGTTCGTCGATCTGGTCAACGGCCAACCCGTGCAACGCGACAGCCTGCTGGGCCAGGTGCACGACCTGACCGAACACACGGTGGTCGTCGAGTTCAATGATCTGCCTGCTCTCGAAGCGGCCCTCCAACAGGGTGATGTGGCCTGCGTGCTGGCCGAGCCGGTGATGACCAACATCGGTATGGTGCTGCCCGAGCCCGGCTACTGGGCCGCGGCACAGGTCCTGATCAGACAGCACGGTGCTTTGCTCGTGATGGACGAGACCCACACCATCAGCACCGGCCCCGGCGGTTACGCCCACGCCCACGGCATTCGGCCCGACGCGCTCGTGCTGGGCAAGCCGGTGGGCGGTGGCGTGCCCTGCGCGGTCTATGGCATGAGTGCCGATCTCGCCGCGCGCGCCGTGAGAGCCAAGCAGGATGCACCGCCCGGCCACAGCGGTATCGGCACCACGCTCACCGGCAACATGCTCGCCATGGCGGCCATGCGCGCCACGCTCGCCGAGGTGATGACGCCCGCGGCCTACGCGCACATGCTGTCGCTGGCCGAACGGCTGGCGGGCGGCCTGCGCAGTCTGATCGCACACCACGGCCTGCCCTGGTGCGTGACCCAGGTCGGCGCGCGCACCGAGTTCCAGTTCTGCCCGGCCCCGCCCAGGAGCGGTGGCGAAGCCGAGGGCGTGCTCGATCCCGAGCTGGAGCACCTGATCCACCTCGGCCTGCTCAACCGCGGCGTGATGATCACGCCTTTTCACAACATGATGCTGGTCTGTCCGCAGACGACGGAAGAAGACGTGGCCCTGCTGCTGGGTGCGCTCGACGAGGTGCTGGGCGAAATATCACGTTCCGATAAAACATGAATCGATCACCGGAATACCAACTCATCGGCATCGTCTTTTTGCTCGTCATCTCGGCGAGTGCAGGCGCCATCGCGACGCTCGTCCTGCTGCGGGAGGGGTGGAGCCTGGGTGTTGGCGTGTTGTGCCTGATCGCGGTGCTTTCGCTTTGGGGTGCGGTTTCTTCGTCCTCCGCCGTGCGCCGGTACATCACCAACCTGTTCTCCGGCTGATGAAGACCCCTGCCCCGACCCAGCAAGACAGCACCTACGCGCGCCTGCGGCAGTGGGTGACTGTGGGCCAGTTTCTGCCGGGCGAACGGCTGAAAATCCACGCCATCGCCGAGAAGCTCGGCGTGGGCGTGATGCCGGTGCGCGCCGCGCTGCAGCGCCTGGCGGCCGAAGGCGCGCTGGTCAACGTGCCGCACAGCGGCATGATCGTGCCCAAACTGTCGCTGGCCGAGTTCGACGACGTGCTGCAAACGCGGCTGCTGCTCGAAGGCGAGGCCGCCGAACGCGGTGCCCACCGGATCGACGCCGCTGGCGTGGCCGAACTGCTGACACTGGAGCAGCAGATGCGCGACGCGCTCAAGGGCAACGACGCCAAGGGCTACCTGGACGCCAACGAGCTGTTCCATCTGCGCCTGTACCAGGCGGCGGCCTCGCCCACCCTGCTCTCGCTGATCGAAACCGTCTGGCTCAAGGTCGGGCCACTGTCCAACAAACTGTTCGAGGTGCCGGCCTCGCTGCGCGTGATCAACGAGGCGCACGGCGACGCGGTGATGGCGCTGCGCCTGAAGGACAGCGCGGGCGTGCGCCGCGCCATCGAGAAAGACCTGTTTGTGGCGGGCCAGTTTCTGCGGCCGTTCTGCGCCTGATGCGGCGCAACCCGGCTCAACCTCTCAGGCCTCGAAACGCACCTTCAGCAGCGGTGCAACCTTGCGCTGGAGCACGCTCACCAGCGCCGGATCCATGAATGCGTAGTTGTCTGGAATGTTCAGCACCACCACGCGCTTGCCGTTCAGGTGTTTCCCGAAACGCTGGGTCAGGCGCATGCGGTGAGCCTTCTCCATCACGAAGATCACGTCGGCCCATTGGATGAGTTCGGGTTCCAGCGGTGTATCGGCCTGTTCGTCTGTCCCCGCCGAGGCGCACTCCAGCTCGGGAAATGCTGAAAACACCTGCTCCGCCGTCGGGCTGCGCAGCCGGTTCTGGGAACACACGAACAGCACCCGGGTGCTCATCGGCTGGCCCACACCCAAGTACCCACCAGCCCCATCAGCACCGGCTGGTGCAGCAGGTAATAACTGAGGCTCCAGCGACCCAGCGTGACCAGCCCGCGCTTCACACCCGTGGCCGGCGCATCCACCGAGCCCAGCCAGTGCGGCCGGTGCCGCAGCGCCCACTGGCCCGCGGACACGCCCCACCACATCACCCCCAGCCAGGGCAGCAGCGGCACATAGTCCTCGGTCACCGGCAGACGGCTGATGAACCCCAGGGCGTTCCAGCCCGGGACGTTGAGAAAATCCAGCACCGGCATCGCTGCGATCACCGTCGGCGCGATGAACTTGGCCGCGATGGCCAGCGCGCCGGCCGGCCAGAGCCAGCCGCCCCAGCCCGCCGTGAGCCGCACCACGATCAGCATCACCGCGATGCCGTGCAACACACCAAAGTAGATGAAGCTCTTGGGGAACATCAGCGCTGAGCCGGCTGTGACCAGCAACGCCGCACCCGCAACCTGCGACCAGCGCCTCCAGAAGCGTGGCCAATTCAGGCCCTGCGACAGCGCCACTGCCTGCGACAGCCCGGCGGTGAACAGGAACCCGCTCACAATGGCGCTGCGCTGCCAGGTCCAGAACGGATCGCGGGCGAAGTTCTCTTGGATCAGGCCGAAGTGGTCGAGGTCGAAACAGAAGTGGTAGACCGTCATCCACAACATGGCCGCTGCGCGCAGCAGGTCGATGCGGTCGAGGCGTCTGGGGTGAATGGGCGGAAATGCCATGGGCAAAACGGTCAGACCGACTGCGCCTGAACACGCAGGAGCAAGGTCGCCAGCGCCGCCGGCTCGCTCACCATGGGATCGTGCCCGGTCGCCATCTCGAACACTTGCCAGCCCGGCTCGGTGCGCACGCGACGGCGGAACTCGGCAATGGTCGGCAATGCGGGGGATGTGCAATCGATAAAGGTCCTCGGCAATGCCGCCACTTGCGAGGGATCGAAGTCCAGCACATGCAAGTACACGGCCAGCGGCTGTGGCTTCTGGCGGCGATTGACCCAATCGCGGTCTTCGCCAGTCAGGCCAAACACGCTGGCGTCGGGCGGCGGGAAGCTCACACCAGCGCTCGGCACCGCCGCGTCGATGCGCGCCTGCCGCGTTTCGGGCGTGTGCTGGCTGCTCCAGCTCTCGCCGGTGTGTGGGGTCACGGCATCCAGATACACCAGATGCACGAGCAGTCCGGGGCGCTCGCGCTGCAAGCGGTGGGCCACGCCGGTGATGACGATGCCGCCGTAGCTGTGGCCCACGAGCACCACGCGCTGAAGCTCCTCAGCCTCGATCAGGCCGATCACATCCTGGATGTGGGTGTTGAGGTCGATGTTCGGCCCCATGAGGTGGGCTCGTTCGCCCACGCCGGTGAGCGTGACCGCGTGGGCTTCGGCGCCCGCCGCACGCAGCAACGGCAGGAGGCGGCGCCAGCACCAGGCGCCGTGCCAGGCGCCGTGCACCAGCACGAAAGCGGTGCTTGCGGAGGAAGCGGGTGCATTCATGGTCGTTCTCCAGGACAATACCGGGTTCGGTTTTCGCCCGATTCTGCACCGCATTTTTTGTCGCTTCCCCATGCTGCCCCACCAACTCGAACTGCTTTCCCCCGCCCGCGACGCCGACATCGGCATCGAGGCGGTGAACCACGGGGCCGACGCGGTCTACATCGGCGGGCCGTCGTTCGGCGCGCGCACCAGCGCCGACAACTCGGTGAAAGAGATCACCCGGCTGGCGAAACACGCGCACCGTTTCGGCAGCCGCATCTTCACGACGATGAACACCATCCTGCGCGACGACGAGCTGGAGCCCGCGCGCAAGCTGGCCTGGCAGCTCTACGACGCGGGCGTGGACGCGCTGATCATCCAGGACATGGGCCTGCTGGAAATCGACCTGCCACCGATCCAGCTGCACGCGAGCACCCAGACCGACATCCGCACGCCCGAGAAAGCACGTTTCCTGCAGGACGTGGGCCTCTCTCAGATCGTGCTGGCGCGTGAACTCACGCTGCAGCAGATCGCCGATATCCGCGCCGCCACCGACCCGGAGCGTTGCACGCTGGAGTTCTTCATCCACGGCGCGCTCTGCGTGGCCTACAGCGGCCAGTGCTTCATCAGCCACGCCCACACCGGGCGCAGCGCCAACCGCGGTGACTGCTCCCAGGCCTGCCGCCTGCCGTATGAAGTGAAGGACAGCCAGGGCCGCATCGTCGCGCACGACAAACACGTGCTCTCGATGAAGGACAACAACCAGAGCGAGAACCTGCGCGCCCTGATCGATGCCGGTGCGCGCAGCTTCAAGATCGAAGGCCGCTACAAAGACATGGCCTATGTGAAGAACATCACCGCGCACTACCGCGTGCTGTTCGACCAGATTCTGGAAGAACGCCCCGAGCTGGCCCGCGCCTCCAGCGGTGAATGCACCTTTCACTTCCAGCCCGACCCGGACCAGAACTTCAACCGCGAGTTCACCGACTATTTCGTGCAGGGCCGCCAGCAAGACATCGGCGCCTTCGACACGCCCAAGAACCCCGGGCGTCCGATCGGCTATGTGACCCAGGTTGGCCCGAACTTCGTGGAACTCGAAACCGACGACCCGGCCACCGTGATCCACAACGGCGACGGCCTGTGTTACCTCGATTTGCAGAAAGAACTGACCGGCCTGCAGATCAATCGGGCGGAGTCGACTGGCAAACCGGGCCTCTGGCGCGTGTTCCCCAAAGACGCCATGGACAGCTTCAAGGACCTGCGCAAGGGTGTGCAGGTCAACCGCAACCGCGACATGGACTGGGTGCGCGGGCTGGAGAAGAAGTCGGCCGAACGGCGCATATGCGCCTGGCTGAAGCTGGACCAAACACCCGAAGGCCTGAGCCTTACTGCCACGGACGAAGACGGCCACAGCGCCACCGCCACCCTGCCCTGCAAGCTGGAACCCGCCAACGACCCGGCCCAGGCAGACGCGAAGTTGCGCGACAACCTGGCCCGCCTGGGTGAGACCATCTTCCAGCCGATCGACGTGGCGCTCAACTTGTCAGGCCCGCGCTTCGTGCCCACGTCGCTGCTCAACCCGCTGCGCCGCGAAGCCATTGAAGCCCTGGAAGCCGCGCGCGCCGCCGCCTGGACCCGCCTGCCCCGCGCGAAGCCGGTGGATCCGCCCGTGGCCTACCCGGAAGACACGCTCACCTACCTCGCCAACGTGTTCAACCACAAGGCGCACGACTTTTATGCGAAACACGGCGTGAAAGTGATCGCTGCCGCCTACGAAAGCCACGAAGAAGCCGGCGAAGTGAGCCTGATGATCACCAAGCACTGCGTGCGCTTCTCGCTCAGCCTTTGCCCCAAGCAGGCGAAGGGCGTGACCGGCGTGCAAGGAACAGTGAAGGCCGAGCCCATGCAGCTCATCAACGGCAATCAAAAGCTCACGCTACGCTTCGACTGCAAACCCTGCGAGATGCACGTGGTCGGCAAGATGCGGCCCTCGGTGCTGAAGGCCGGGCAGACCAGCCCGCTGAAGTTCTACCGGACGCGACCGGGCTCGACCATCCCGCTTTGAGCGCTTCCCTTGACTGGCTGCGTCCAGCGCGAGCGTGTCTGGGCATCCGGTCGTTACCTGCGAAAACCAAGGGTTTCTGCTAGCTGGCGGATGGGTGATGTGCAGTATATTGCCTGTCAACGCTCGACGAATGGACGCGGTGTTTCGGCACTTTAATTCCAGTTTTCTGGCATGTCTTCCTTCCAGACGGGGGTTCCTACCCACCTGCCAGCGCTGGAAGTCGGTCGCCTCAGACTTCAGGATTAAATAGTTTAGACATCAAGTACGGGTAATTCACTATCCACACGGCCGCAGCACCCGCATACATTGAGCCGGTCCATACACACCACCAACAGGAGACCAACCATGACCACCCGCCGAGAAATCCTTACCCGCAGCGCCGCCGTGATCGGTGCTGCGTCCAGTGGCCTGCTGCTGCCTCAGATGGCCATGGCGCAATCCGACAAGGTGCGTGTCGGCTTCATGCTGCCCTACACCGGTACGTTTGCGCAGCTCGGCGTGGCGATCGAAAACGGCTTCCGCATGGCGCTGAACGAACAAGGCGGCAAGCTCGGTGGTCGCGAAGTGGAGTTCTTCAAGGTGGACGATGAGTCCAACCCGGCCAAGGGCATCGAAAACGCCAACCGCCTGGTGCAGCGCGACAAGGTCGACGTGCTGGTGGGCACGGTGCACTCGGGCGTGCAGATGGGCATCCACAAGGTGGCGCGCGACAGCGGCGTGCTCAGCCTGATCCCCAACGCCGGTGTGCACGTGGCCACCCGTGCCCAGTGCGCACCCAATGTGTTCCGCACCTCGTTCAGCAACTCGCAACCCACGCTGGCGCTGGGCAAGGCCATGGTGGACCGCGGCCACAAGAAGGCCGTATGGATCACCTGGAACTACGCCGCGGGCGAAGAGGCCTATGAAGGCTTCGAGCAGAGCTACACCGCCGCGGGCGGCACCATCGTCAAGAAACTCGGCCTGCCCTTCCCGAACGTGGAGTTCCAGGCCCTGCTGACCGAGATCGCCTCGCTCAAGCCCGATGCCGTGGCCTGCTTCTTTGCCGGCGGCGGCGCCGCCAAGTTCCTGCGCGACTTCCATGCGGCCGGTCTCTCCAAGAACATCCAGCTCTACGGTTCGGGCTTCCTGACCGAAGGTGTGCTTGAAGCCGCCGGCCCGGCCGCCGACGGTGTGCTGACCACCATGCACTACAGCGATGCGCTGGACACACCGCGCAACAAGAAATTCCGTCTCGACTACGCCAAGACCTTCAAGGCCCAGCCCGACGTGTACGCCGTGCAGGGTTACGACACCGGTCTGCTGCTGGTCAAGGGCGCCAACGCGGTCAAGGGCGACCTGTCCAACAAGAAGGCGCTGTACGCGGCCATGGAAGGCGCGACCATCGACAGCCCGCGTGGCCAGTGGACCATGAGCAAGGCCCACAACCCCATCCAGGACATGTACCTGCGCAAGGTGGAAAACAAGGAAAACAAGGTCATCGGCATCGCGCAGAAGGCCGTGGCCGATCCGGCCACCGGCTGCCGAATGGGCTGAGCCCGGTTCTGAAACCTTGCCCGTGGTCTGCGCCTTTCGAGGTGCAGGCCCTGTCTGCGCCCAATCACCGACCCGATGGACTTCGCCAACTTCCTGATCCAGTTGCTCAACAGCCTGCAATACGGCCTGTTGCTGTTCATGCTGGCCGCCGGCCTGACGCTGATCTTCGGCATCATGGGCGTGGTCAACCTGGCGCACGGCAGCTTCTACATGTTGGGCGCCTACCTGGCCTGGTTTCTGGCTTCGCAGTTTGACAGCCTGGTGCTGGCCATCGTGGTCGGCACGCTGATCGCCGTGGCGCTGGGTTGGGCGCTGGAGTGGCTGCTGTTCCGCCACTTCTACCACCGCGACCACCTCGACCAGGTGCTGCTCACCTTTGGCCTGATCTACATCTTTGAAGAGGTGCGCTCCATCCTCTGGGGCGACGACGTGCACTCGGTCGCGGTGCCCGAGCTCGTGAACTGGTCCATACCGCTCACCGAGAACCTGTCCTACCCGGTCTACCGGCTGGTGATTTCGGCGGTGTGCGTGGCGCTGGCGCTGGGCCTGTATTTCCTGATCTCGAAAACCCGGCTGGGCATGAAGATCCGCGCCGGTGCCTTCAACCGCGAAATGACCGAAGCCCTGGGCATCAACATCCGGCTGATCCACGGCGTGGTGTTCGCGCTCGGCGTGGCACTCGCGGCCATCGCCGGCATGATCGCCTCGCCGATCTCCAGCGTCTACCCCGGCATGGGCAGCTCGGTGCTGATCATGTGCTTTGTGGTGGTCGTCATCGGCGGTATCGGCTCGGTGCGTGGCGCGCTGGTGGCCGCGCTCATGGTGGGCCTGGTGGACACCTTCGGCAAGGTGCTGATGCCGCAGATCGCTGGCATGGCGGTTTACATGCTGATGGCCGGCGTGTTGCTCTACAAACCTGAAGGCCTGTTCAAACAATGAGCTCCCCCAAAGCCACTCTGGAAAGGCTGCCCAAGGGCGTGCAGGCGCTGCTGGCGCTGGGCGCGATCGCGCTGGCGGCCTTCCCGCTGATCCCCTCCGACAGCTCGGACTTCTACCTGCAGATGCTCTCGCAGATGATGATCCTGGCCATCTTCGCCATGAGCCTGGACCTGTTGCAGGGCGTGACCGGCCTGGTCTCGCTCGGCCACGCGGCCTACTTTGGCCTGGCCGGTTATGCCCTCGCCTTCCTGACACCGGCCGATGTGCCCGTGAGCCTGTGGTGGTCGCTGCCCGTGGCGGCACTGGGGGCCGGACTGGCCGCCCTGGTGATTGGCTTCTTTGTGGTGCGCACCCACGGCATCTACTTCATCATGGTCACCATGGCTTTTGCCCAGATGGTGTTCTTCCTGTTCTTTGACAACAAGGAACTCGGCGGCTCGGACGGCCTGTACGTGAACTTCCGGCCCGACGCCAGCCTTTTCGGCTGGACCGGCATCGACCTGGAAAACAAGACCACGTTTTTTTACTTTACGCTGGCCATGCTGGTGGGCATCTACGCCTTCCTGCGCCGCCTGCTGTTCTCGCCCTTTGGCCGCGTCCTGGCGGGCATCCGCGTCAACGAGCACCGCATGCGCGCTGTGGGCTACGGCACCTTCGGCTACAAGCTTGCCGCCTTCGGCCTGGCCGGCACGCTGGCCGGCGTGGCGGGCTACCTGTGGGCCGCTCAGACCGGGTTCGTGAATCCCGAGCTGATGGGTTTCCACATGAGTGCACACGCGATCATGATGGTCATCCTCGGCGGCATGGGCAACTTCGCCGGAGCCATCGTCGGCGCCTTCGCCTTCGAATACGTGATGCACTTCTTCAAGGACCTGACCAAACACTGGCAGCTGCTCATGGGAAGCTTCATCGTGCTGGTGGTGGTGTTCGCACCGCGCGGCCTGCTGGGCCTGGGTGAGCGCTTCATGAAAAAGAAGGACGTGGCATGAGCGAGTTGCTGCTCTCCGCCCAGAAACTCGTCAAGCGGTTCGGTGGCCTCGCCGCGGTGAACGAGGTCTCTGTGGACCTGTTCCGCGACCGCATCCACGCCGTGATCGGCCCCAACGGGGCGGGCAAATCCACCCTGACCAACCTGCTCTCGGGCGACCTGCCGCCCACCTCGGGCACCATCACGCTCAATGGCGTGGAAACCGCCGGCCACAGCCCGGAGCGCATCTCCCGCCTGGGGCTGGGCCGCAGCTACCAGAAGACCAACATCTTCCTGCCCTTCACCGTGTGGGACAACGTGCGCCTGGCCGCGCAGTCGCGCGAGCGCCATGCGCCCTGGAACCCGCTGCGCTGGCT
>PHCC01000014.1 GCA_002842215.1 Betaproteobacteria bacterium HGW-Betaproteobacteria-9
GGCCGCGGTCAGGGTGGTCTTGCCGTGGTCCACGTGACCGATCGTGCCGACGTTGACGTGCGGCTTGGTCCGCTCAAATTTCTCTTTTGCCATTTTTCAGCTCCAAAATCAAAATTGCCGAAACACCAGAACAAATATGGTGCCCTTGGCGGGAATCGGACCCGCGACCTCTCCCTTACCAAGGGAGTGCTCTACCACTGAGCCACAAGGGCCAAGACACCCGGTCAAACCGGACATCTCAGAAAACTTCAAACATCCAGCCATCAAAAGGACATGGAGCGGGAGACGGGAATCGAACCCGCGTGATCAGCTTGGAAGGCTGGAGTTCTACCATTGAACTACTCCCGCCCGAACCGTTTTCACACCCACAAGGGATTCCAACATTCAGAGCGCTTCGATCCCAATCGCTCACACATCACTATCAATCACTGGTGGAGGGGGCTGGATTCGAACCAGCGTACGCGTAAGCGGGCAGATTTACAGTCTGCTGCCTTTAACCACTCGGCCACCCCTCCATAGCGCAGCCCAGCATTATGCCATGGTTTTTGATCGCATTGCATCCCGGCCCGTGATCACCACGCCACAGGCGCTTGTCCGGACGCTTTCAGCCAGTGGTTGACAGCGCCGAAATGGCCGCAACCGAGGAACGGCAATGGACCCCGGCTCGCCGACAAGGGCGACGGGTGGTTGGCACTGAGCACCTGATGGCGGGCACCATCGATCAGCGCGGCCTTTTTCTGGGCGTGGGCGCCCCACAACAGAAACAGTTTGGGCCCGCCTGTTTCGCTGCAACGCCGGATCAGGGCGTCGGTCAGCACTTCCCAGCCCCGGCCGGCATGGCTGGCGGGCAGGCCGTCTTCCACGGTCAGGCAGGTGTTGAGCAGGAGCACGCCCTGCCCGGCCCAACGCACCAACGAGCCGCTGGACGGCGGAGCCAGATCCAGATCGCGCTGCAGCTCCTTGAACATGTTGCGCAGGCTGGGCGGGACCTTCACGCCCGGCGCCACCGAAAACGCCAGCCCCTCGGCCTGGCCAGGCCCGTGGTACGGGTCCTGGCCCAGGATCACCACCCGCACATCGGCCAGCGGCGTCAGCGCCAGGGCCCGCAGCGGCTGCGGCGGATAGATGACGGCACCGCTGTCCAGCCGCTGCTGCAAGAAGGCTTTCAGTGACTGCCCGGCGGCAGACGCCCAAAAGCCGTTGACCAGTGCCGCCCAGTCGGCCTGGACCGGCCACTGTGCGGGATCGGCCGCCTGCAGCCGCGGGGTCAGAACCTCTGGACCTGCCACATCACCCCAATCCAATGCGCCTTGCATCGACCCGTGCTCAGGCAAACAGCTCGGCCAGTGCCAGACCCGGTTCGGGCGCGCGCATGAAGGCTTCGCCCACCAGGAAGGCGTGCACACCCGCAGCGCGCATCTTGGTGACGTCGTCGCGGCCGAGAATGCCGGACTCGGTGACCAGCAGGCGGTCGGCCGGCACATCGGGCAGCATGTCCAGCGTGGTCTGCAGCGTGACGTCGAAGGTGCGCAGGTTCCGGTTGTTGATACCCACCAGCGGTGTTTTGAGCCTGAGCGCACGCTGCAACTCGGCGCGGTCGTGCACCTCCACCAGCACCGCCATGTTCATGCTGAGGGCCATCGCTTCCAGATCGGCCATCTGCGCGTCGTCCAGACAGGCGGCGATCAGCAGGATGGCGTCGGCCCCCATGGCGCGGGCCTCGTAGACCTGGTACGGATCCACCATGAAGTCCTTGCGCAGCACCGGGAGGTCACAGCTGGCACGGGCCTGTTTCAGGTAGTCGAAACTGCCCTGGAAAAACTGTTTGTCGGTCAACACCGACAGGCAGGCGGCGCTGACCTGGCCATCGCCTTCAGCGTAGCTCTGGGCGATGTCGGCCGGAATGAAGTCTTCGCGCAGCACGCCCTTGCTCGGGCTGGCCTTCTTGATCTCGGCGATCACCGCGGCCTGGCCGGCGGCGATCTTGGCCCTCAAGGCGCCCTCGAAGTCGCGCGTGAGCAACCGGCTTTCGGCGTCGAAGCGCACCACGTCCAGAGGTTTCTTCTTGCGCGCGGCGGCGATTTCTTCGTGCTTGACGGCCACGATCTTGTTGAGGATGTCACTCATGGGTTTTGTTTTCCTGGGGTGGAGGCGACTGGAGCACCTTCTTGATAACCCGATGCATCACCACACCCGCCACAATGAACAGCAACGAAATGCCGATGGCGATCCAGGCGCCTTCGTTTTGCAGCCAGACAGGCAGGTTCATGGCACAAATCAGGGGCCGACCGGCGCCGTGGCGGCTTGGGTGAAATCGGTCAGATCACGCAGCTTCTGGCGCGCAGCGCCCGACTCGATGGCACGGCGCGCCAGCGCGATACCCTGGGTCATGTCCTCGCAGACATTGGCGGCGTAGAGCGCTACACCGGCGTTGAGCGCCACGATGTCTTTGGCTGCCTTGATGGCCGGTTCGTCGCTGTTGTCCAGAACGCCCATCAGCATGGCCTTGGAGTCCTCGGGCGTTTCCACACGCAGGGTGCGGTTGCTCGCCATCGTGAGGCCGAAATCTTCGGGGTGGATCTCGTATTCGGTGATCTCGCCGTTTTTCAGTTCACCCACCATGGTGGCCGCGCCGAGCGAAACCTCGTCCATGCCGTCGCGGCCGTAGACCACCACCGCGTGCTCGGCGCCCAGGCGCTGCAGCGCGCGCACCTGGATGCCGACCAGATCGGGGTGGAACACGCCCATCAGGATGTTCGGCGCCGAGGCCGGGTTGGTGAGCGGGCCGAGGATGTTGAAGATGGTCTTCATGCCGAGTTCGCGGCGCACCGGCGCCACGTTTTTCATGGCCGGGTGGTGGTTGGGCGCGAACATGAAGCCCACGCCCACTTTTTCAATGCAACGCGCGATGGCATCGGGCGACAGGTTGATGTTGATGCCCAGGCTCTCCAGCACGTCGGCGCTGCCGCTCTTGCTGGAGACGCTGCGCCCGCCGTGTTTGCTGACCTTGGCGCCCGCGGCCGCGGCCACGAACATGGAGCAGGTGGAGATGTTGAAGGTGTGCGAACCGTCACCGCCGGTGCCCACGATGTCCACCAGGTGCGTCTTGTCGGCCACGTGCACCTTGGTGGAGAACTCGCGCATCACCTGCGCGGCGGCGGTGATTTCACCG
Source organism: Betaproteobacteria bacterium HGW-Betaproteobacteria-9 (assembly GCA_002842215.1). Lineage (GTDB taxonomy): Bacteria > Pseudomonadota > Gammaproteobacteria > Burkholderiales > Burkholderiaceae_C > Hydrogenophaga. Next base: position 3,173 of record PHCC01000014.1, read on the forward strand.
ATGGTTTCCTTCTTCACTCGCAGGCCGGTGATGAAGGCCGCCATCATCACGGGCGACATCTCGCCACTCATGATCAGGCGCATCAGGTGCAGCATCTCGTCGTGGAAGATCTCGCGGTGCTCGATGGTGCGCTGCAGGGCTTCCTGCGGGGTGATCTTGTGGCTGTGGGGCATGGGTGTCTCCTGAACTTAGCGAGAAGGATTGTCCGACATGGCCAGCTTCAGGCCAAAGCCGACGAACATGGCGCCTGCGGCGCGGTCCATCCAGTGCATGGTGCGCTGCACGGCGCTCACGCGACCTGCGGCCCAGCCGGCGAGCCAGGCGTAACCGAAGTTGATCGGCAGCGAGTTGAGGTTGAACAGCAGGCCCAGCAGCAGGAAGGCCGTCACCTTGTCGGGCGTGCCGGGCGCAATGAACTGAGGCACAAAGGCCAGGAAGAACAGTGCGACCTTGGGGTTGAGCACGTTGGTGAGGAAGCCGCGCCGGTAGATGCGGCGCAGGTCTGCAGGTTGGTGGGTTTTTGCTGCATCGGCCGCCACGATGGACGAGCCCCCGCCCTGGGCGAACAGCAGCTTGACGCCCATCCACACCAGGTAGGCGGCACCGATCCACTTGAGCACGGTGAAGGCCGTGGCCGAGGTGGCGAGCAAGGCGCTCACGCCGAGCGCTGCCGCGAACACGTGCACGAAGCAGCCGCTGACGATGCCCAGCGCGGCCGCGATACCGGCCCGCACGCCGCTCTTGAGCGCGTTGCTCACGATGTAGAGCACATCGGGGCCAGGCGTGAGGTTGAGCAGCCAGCCCGCCGCGATGAACATGAGCAGTTGCGGGGTATCGGGCATGGTGTTCTCCGGGCGGATGCTCAGTAGGGGCCGGTGCGCGCGGCACCGGCCGGAACAGCAGACGTTTCGGCGAAGAAGCGGCGCACGGTGGCGATGGCGTGATCGATGCCGGCCGCGTCCACGTCCAGGTGGGTGACGAAACGCAGGCCGATCAGGCCGGTGGCCAGCACGCCGTTCGCCTTCAGGAAATCCAGCAGCGCCGGGCCTCGGCTATCGGCCACATCAACAAAAACGATGTTGGTCTCTGCCGATTTCACGGTCAGTCCCTCAATGCCGCTCAGACCTTCAGCCAGACGGCGTGCGTTGGCATGGTCGTCGGCCAGCCGATCCACATGGTGGTCCAGCGCGTGCAGCGCACAGGCCGCCAGCAGGCCGGCCTGGCGCAAACCGCCACCGGCCATCTTGCGGATGCGGCGGGCGCTCTGGATCAGTTCCTGCGAACCGCACAGCGCCGAGCCCACCGGCGCGCCGAGCCCCTTGCTGAAGCAGACCGAGAGGCTGTCGAAATGGTCGGCGATTTCGCGCACACGGGCGTGAGCGCCCTGCCCGGGGGCAGCCGAGGCCACGGCGGCGTTGAACACCCGCGCGCCGTCCAGGTGCGTAGCCAGCCCTTGTTGGCGCGCCAAGGCCGTCGCTTCCCGCAGGTAGTCGTCGGGCATCACATGGCCGTTCCAGGTGTTTTCCAGGCAGAGTAGGCGGGTGCGCGCAAAGTGCGGGTCGTCGGGCTTGATGGCGGCGGCGATGTCGGCCAGCGCCATGCGGCCCTGCGCATCCTGCGTCAGCGGTTGCGGCTGCACGCTGCCGAACACCGCCGCGCCACCACCTTCGTAGCGGTAGGTGTGGGCCAGTTGACCGACGATGTATTCGTCACCGCGACCGCAGTGCGCGAGGATGCCGCAGAGGTTGCTCTGCGTACCCGAGGGCATGAAGAGCGCGGCGGCCTTGCCGGTAATGGCGGCAATGCGGTTCTGCAACGCGTTGACCGTGGGGTCGTCGCCGAACACGTCGTCGCCCAGGGGCGCGGCCATCATGGCGACGCGCATGGCCTCGGTCGGCTGCGTGACGGTGTCGCTGCGCAGATCAATGGTCTTCATGCGGCCTGCTCCAGAAAGTTCTTGAGCATGGCGTGGCCGTGCTCGGTGAGGATGCTTTCGGGGTGAAACTGCACACCCTCGATCGCCAGGGTCTTGTGCTTCACGCCCATGATCTCGCCGTCCGGCGTCCAGGCCGTGACCTTGAGGCAATCGGGGCAGGTCTCGCGTTCAATGGCCAGCGAGTGGTAGCGGTTGACGGTGAACTGCTCCGGCAGATCGGCGAACACGCCTTCCTGCGTGGTGGTGATGACGCTGGTCTTGCCGTGCATCAGCTCCTGCGCCCGGATGATCTTGCCGCCGAAGGCCGCGCCGATGCTCTGGTGGCCCAGGCACACGCCCAGGATGGGCAGCTTGCCGGCGAAATGCTGGATCGCCGGCACCGAGATGCCGGCTTCGGCCGGTGAGCAGGGGCCGGGAGAAATGACCAGGCGGTCGATCTGGCCGGCGTCCAGCCGGCGCTGAATCTCGTCGACGGTGATCTCGTCGTTGCGCACCACGGTCACGTCGGCGCCGAGTTCACCGAAGTACTGCACGATGTTGTAGGTGAAGGAGTCGTAGTTGTCGACCATCAGGAGCTGGATTTTCTTCGTCATGGCGTTCACTCCAGCCCTTCTTCCACCAGCTCCGCCGCCCGCAGCAGCGCACGGGCCTTGTGTTCGGTTTCCCTCCACTCCATCTCGGGAATGGAATCGGCCACAACCCCCGCGGCCGCCTGCACGTAGAGCATCTGGTCCTTGATGATGCCGGTGCGGATGGCGATGGCCACATCCATGTCACCGGCGTAGCTGATGTAACCGCAGGCGCCGCCGTAGAGGCCGCGCTTGGTGGGCTCCAGCTGGTCGATCAACTCCATGGCGTGCACCTTGGGTGCGCCGGTCAGCGTGCCGGCAGGAAAGGTGGCTTTCAGCACGTCCATGTTCGTCATTCCGTCCACCAGCGTACCTTCAACGTTGCTCACGATGTGCATCACATGGCTGTAGCGCTCTACCGCAAAGGCCTCGGTGACCTTGACGCTGCCGATCTTGGCGATGCGGCCGATGTCGTTGCGCGCCAAGTCGATCAGCATCACGTGCTCGGCGCGCTCCTTCGGGTCGTTGACCAGTTCGATCTCGGTGGCCTTGTCCTTCTCGGGTGTGGCGCCGCGCGGGCGGGTGCCGGCGAGCGGCCGGATGATGACCTTCTGCCCCTCGTCCACCTGCTCCTGGCGCACCAGGATCTCCGGTGAGGCACCCACCACATGAAAGTCCCCGAAGTGGTAGTAATACATGTAGGGGCTGGGGTTCAGCGAACGCAGCGCGCGGTACAGGCTCAGCGGGCTTTCGGTGTAGCGCTTCTTGATGCGCTGGCCCACCTGCACCTGCATGAAATCGCCACCGGCGATCAGCTCCTTGGCGCGCTCCACGGCGGTGAGGTAGTCGGCCTTGGCGAAGTCGCGTTCGGCCGGAAAACTCTGGCTGGGCTTGACCACCGGCGCGCTCACCGAATACTTCAGCGCTTCCTTCAGTTCGCGCACGCGCTTCTTGGCGTTGGCGTAGGCCTCAGGCTGGGCAGGGTCGGCATAGACGATCAGGTAAAGCTTGCCCGAGAGGTTGTCGATGACGGCCAGTTCTTCGCACTGCAGCAGCAGGATGTCGGGGCAGCCCAGGGTGTCGGGCGGGCAGCTGGCTTCGAGCTTCTTCTCGATGTAGCGCACCGCGTCGTACCCGAAGTAACCGGCCAGACCGCCGCAAAAACGCGGCAGCCCAGGGCGCAGCGCCACCTTGAAGCGCTGCTGGTAGGCGGCGATGAAGTCCAGCGGATTGCCGTGGTTCGTCTCGACCACGGCGCCGTCGCGCACCACCTCGGTTTTGGCCTCGGCGCCGAAGCCGCTGGCGCGCAGCAGCGTGCGCGCCGGCAGGCCGATGAAGCTGTAGCGACCAAAGCGCTCACCGCCGACAACGGATTCGAGCAGGAAGCTGTGTTTGCCGTCGCCGCGCCCATGGGCCAGCTTGAGGTACAGCGAGAGCGGGGTTTCCAGGTCCGCAAAGGCCTCGGCCATCAGCGGGATGCGGTTGTAGCCCTGGCTGGCCAGGCTCTTGAATTCAAGTTCGGTGATCATGTTCAGACGCTCCATCGGCTTCTGGCTGCGTCGCAGCGGGCGAAACCGTTTTTCTGGGGGCCCCGGTCAGACCGGCTGCCGGGTTCGGGGAGTGGGGCGACGCGGGCGGGTCAACAGGGGCGGACCGGAACCAGCGCACCTCCGGGGGGGAGTGCACGTTTACGCTGGCTTGCGCCAGGGCCAGGCTCCCCGGCCATTGCGGCTCGGCAGAGTGCCCGTCAGGGATGTGCGTGTGTTGAACATGGGGCCAAAGTGTAGCAAAGCTGTCGCGTCGGCGTCTGAGAAAACGCGCTTCCGACGCATCAACTAGTGACAACCCCGGTTGATTTCACCGTCCGGGCTGCCCACAATCCTAATTTCGAACGGTCGTACTATTTTTACGCCATCCCCACAACCCCGTGTTGGACCCCACTACATGAACCACAACAACCTCAACCCGTTTCTTCGCGCGGCGGCCACTCCCCTGCTGGCCCTTGGTATGGTGTTCTGGCCCTTGTTCGCCGGGGCTGCGACCGTGGAGGTCGCTGGCGTCCAGCTGGAAGACCGCATCACCGTCAACGGCAGCCCGTTGCAGCTCAACGGCGCGGGCGTGCGCTACAAGGCGGTGTTCAAGGTCTACACCGCCGGTCTGTACCTGGGCCAGAAGGCCACGACCACCGAACAGGTGCTGGCCGCGCCCGGCCCCAGGCGCATGACCATCACCATGCTGCGCGACATCGATTCGGCCGAGTTGGGCAAGCTGTTTTCGCGCGGCATGGAAGACAACATGGAGCGCAGTGCGTTTTCCAAGCTGATCCCCGGCGTGATCCGCATGAGCCAGGTGTTCACCGACCACAAGAAGCTGCTCGCGGGCGAAACCTTCGTGCTCGACTGGGTGCCGGGCACCGGCACCGTGCTCACGGTCAAGGGCAAGGTCGAGGGTGAACCGTTCAAGGAACCCGAGTTTTTCAACGCGCTGATGCGCATCTGGCTCGGCCCCAAACCGGCGGACTGGCAGCTCAAGGACGCACTGCTGGGCAAGAAAAAGTAAATCACTTCGGCCCCCCCAGCGTACCGCGCCTTGTTTGGGGCGGCCCGGCGCTGCGGGGGTCGGTCAGTCCAGCAGTTCGCCCAGCGAGCCGATCAGCCGGTCGTGCGGTGCTTCGGCGATCGGGTCGCCGTGGTTGTAGCCGTAGGTGACCAGCGCCACCGGGCAGCCGGCCGCGCGCGCGGCGATGCCGTCGTTCTGCGAGTCGCCCACCATCAGGGTCTGCGCCGGCAAAGTGCCCAGCGCCTCGCAGGTTTTCAGCAGCGGCAACGGGTCGGGCTTCTTACGCTCGAAGCTGTCGCCACCGAACACCTGGGAAAAGAACCCGTCCAGGCCCTTGATCTCCAGCAGCGCCTGCGCAAACGCCAGCGGTTTGTTGGTCAGGCAGGCCATCGGCAGACCCGTGGCCTGCAGGCGCTGCAGACCCTCCAGCACGCCCGGGTACACCTCCGAATGTTGGCCGTTGATGAACAGGTAGTGGTGCTGGTAACGCTCCAGCGCCAGTTCACCCACCTGTTCGCGCGGCCAGCTCAACGCCACACCGGCGGCGGCCACCACCTCGGGCAGGGCCAGCTGGTGGTCCAGCACGGTGCGCACCAGGTGCTCGGAGCCCTTGCCCACCGAGCGCTCGACCATCAAACGATCCACCGGTGGCAGACCGATGTCCTCCAGCGTGTGGTTGAGCGCGACGACGAAGTCGCCCAGCGTGTCGATCATCGTGCCGTCGAGGTCGACGATCACGGCCTTGATGCCGGCCAGCATCAGGCCAACGCCTTGCGCATGTCGTCGATGACGCTTTTGTAATCGGGCTTGCCAAAGATCGCGCTGCCGGCCACGAAGGTGTCGGCGCCCGCGTCGGCCACGCGGCGGATGTTGTCGGCCTTGATGCCACCGTCCACTTCGAGGCGGATGTCCTTGCCCGAGGCTTCGATGCGCTTCCTGGCCGCTTCGATCTTGCGCAGCGCGGAGTCGATGAAGCTCTGTCCGCCGAAACCCGGGTTGACGCTCATGATCAGGATCAGATCGATGTCCTCAATCACCCAGTCCAGCACGTCCAGCGGCTGCGCGGGGTTGAAGGTCAGGCCGGCCTGGGCGCCCTTGGCCTTGATGGCCTGCACGCTGCGGTGCACGTGCGCGCTGGCGTCGGGGTGGAAGCTCACCAGGTCGGCGCCAGCGTCGATGAAGGCGCCAGCGAGCGCGTCCACTGGCTGGATCATCAGGTGCACGTCGATCGGCACGGGCGTGCCGTCGGGTCGCTTCGCGTGGGGTTTCAGCGCCTGGCAGACCATGGGCCCGAAGGTCAGGTTGGGCACATAGTGGTTGTCCATCACATCGAAGTGGATCCAGTCGGCGCCGGCGGCGATGACGTTTTTCACTTCTTCGCCCAGGCGGGCGAAGTCGGCGGAGAGGATGGACGGGGCGATGCGGTAGGTGGTCATGGCGCGTGGAGGGGTTGGAAACAGGACTGGCGCCGATTTTCGCAGGCCCGGCAAGGATTTGCCGCGCCGCGTTAACATGCCGCTCATGTCGAAATACCAGTTGACCTGCGAGGTCGAACCCCAGTACCTGAGCGAGCAGTCCACGCCCGACGAGGACCTCTACGCCTTCGCGTACACCATCACCATCACCAACACCGGAGATGTGACGGCGCAGCTGATCTCGCGCCACTGGATCATCGACGACGCCCGGGGCCACACCGAAGAGGTCAAAGGCCTGGGTGTGGTGGGCAACCAGCCGCTGCTGCGCCCCGGCGAATCGTTCCAGTACACCAGCGGCACGCGCCTGCACACACCCAACGGCACCATGCGGGGCAGTTTTTTCTGCGTCGCCGAAGACGGCGAGCGGTTTGAGGCCCCGGTGCCCGAATTTGCGCTCAGCGCCAGCGCTTCCGACACGGGTCCGGGCACGGCCCGCGTGCTCCACTGAGCACCGCCGGCCGCGGCGCCGGCCAGCGGGCGCCCTCCCCGATGCTTTCATGACGCTCACCGAACTGCTCGACACGCTGGACCCCGAGGCGCCCATGGCCCGGCGCCATCTCTGGCTGATGGACGCCCTGCGCTGGGTGCGCGGCGAAGCCGAAGACCCTCAGGCCAGCGTGGGGCGCGTGCGCCAGCTGCTGGCCACGGTCCGTGAAGACCCTGCCTGGCTGACCCGCTGGCACCGCTGGTGGGCCCGTTTCCTGCAGACGGTGGACCTCACGCCGCTGCTGGCCGACTTCGGCTTTGCCCCGCGCACGGCCTTCCTGAGCGAACTCGGTCACCGCCTGCGCCGCAAGCTGCTGCCCGGCACCCCTGAAACCAGCGACATCACCGACCTGTTCGGGCTTTTGCTGCCGAGCCGCTTTGACGTGCGCTGGCTGCAGGCACTGGACACCCGTACACTGGAAGAGCTCCGCCAGGTGCTGCTCAGCGACGCCCCCGCGGCGCCCGATCCGCAGGTCCCGACACACTGGCAGGCGACCCTGCTGGATGCGCTCGTCTTTTGTGTGGGCCAGGTCAGCGCCACCGGTTTCGCCAGCGAAATCCGCGGCCGCATGAGCCACGAGGAGCGGGCCCGGCGCGCCTTTCACGCCCTGCCGGTGCAGGTCGAGGCCGTGCGCCGCAGCGCCCTGCGCCACGGCGCGCGCAGCGGCCAGGTACGCCACGAGGTGAACAAACTGCGCCGGCAGCTCGATGTGTGCCGCGTCGCGGCCCAGTCGGTCTATGCGCACCTGGACGAACACGGGGTGTCGGTCGGCATCGTGTTCCGGCTGCGGCAGGTGGCCGAACGCATCCTGCGCATCCAGCAGCTGCTTGACTGCATGCTCGCCGACCAACCCGACCGGGCCACGGCCGCACTGCTGGCCGATCTGGCCCTGCTCGGACAGGACAACCGCAGCATCCGGGCGCTGGTGGCCCACAGCTCCGGCCTCACTGCGGCCAAGGTGGCCGAACGCAGCGCCGAAACCGGCGAGCGCTACATCACCCGCAACGCCGCCGAGTACCGCCAGATGCTGGGCATGGCCGCTGGCGGCGGCGCTGTCCTGGGGTTGACGACCTGGGCCAAGTTCGGCCTCGTCGCGCTGTCGCTCTCGGCCTTCTGGGCCGGCTTCGCGGCCGGTTTGAACTACGCGCTGTCCTTCGTGCTGATCCAGTTGCTGCACTTCACTGTGGCCACCAAACAGCCCGCCGTGACCGCGCCGGCCATGGTCGCCAAGCTGCGCGACATCCACCAGCGCGGTGCGGTGCGGCGCTTTGTGGACGAGGTGGCCCACCTGTTCCGCTCGCAGGTTGCGGCCATCCTGGGCAACGTCGGCCTGGTGGTACCGGTGGTGGTGCTGATCAGCGTCGCGTTGGTGCAGGCCACGGGCGCACCCATGATCGATGCGGACCAGGCCGCCCACGTGGTGGCGTCGCTGCACCTGCTCGGCCCGAGTCTGCTGTTTGCGGCGTTCACCGGCGTGCTGCTGTTCGCCTCCAGCATCATCGCCGGCTGGGTCGAGAACTGGTTTGTCTACTACCGCCTCGACTCCGCCATCCGCTACAACCCGCGTTTCACGCGCGCGCTGGGTGCCGGGCGCGCTGCACGCTGGGCGAAGTTTTTCCGCGACAACATCTCCGGCCTGGCTGCCAACATCTCGCTGGGCTTCATGCTCGGCCTGGTGCCGGCTTTTGCCCAGTTCTTCGGCCTCGGGCTCGACATCCGCCACGTGACCCTGGCCGCCGGTCAGCTCGCAGCAGCCGCGGTCACGCTGGGATCGGCGGCGCTGGTCGACCCCGGCTTCTGGTGGGCGGTCGCCGGCGTGGTGGCCATCGGACCGCTGAACCTGGTCGTCAGCTTCTACCTCGCGTTCCGCCTCGCCCTGAAGGCGCAGAACATCAACGACGTCAACCGCAGCCTGATCCACCTCGCCCTGCGCCGCCGCCTGCGCAGCCATCCGCTGGGGTTCTTCCTGCCCCCGCGCACCGAGGTCGCACCGCCGGCCGAAGACGTCAGCGACATCGAAGCCGCCTGGACCGCCGACACCCGGCGCGACGCCATGGACGAAGCCAGCCGGCGCTGGGCCGAGGCCTACCTGGCGCGCACGGCCGACGGCAACGCACCCGCCGACGACCCCTGGGAGCGCGGCATCACCAGCCCGAACGCTGCGGCTGCCGGCACAACCGAGGTGCCCGCCACGGGCGGCGCATCGGCGCGCCAGACCGACCCGAGCACCCCATGACACCCCGCGAACCCGAAACGGTCTCCGCCGGTGGCGAGTTCGACCTCATCCGGCGGCACTTCCAGCGCGCCGCGTCGCCCGTGCCCACCGCCGTTGCGCTGGGCATCGGCGACGACTGCGCCCTGCTGCAGCCCAGCCCCGGATGCCTGCTCGCCATCTCCAGCGACATGCTGGTCGAGGGTGTGCACTTCTTTCCTGACGCAACGCCGGAGGCGCTTGGCCACAAGGCCCTGGCCGTCAACCTCAGCGACCTCGCGGCCATGGGCGCGCGCCCGCTGGGCTTCACGCTCGCGCTAGCCCTGCCCCGGGTGGACGACGCCTGGCTCACGGCGTTCTCGCGCGGTCTCTTCGCACTGGCCGACGCCCACGCCTGCCCGCTGGTCGGCGGCGACACCACACGCGGACCGCTCAACCTCTGCATCACCATCTTCGGCGAGCTGCGGCCGGGCGAGGCGCTGCGGCGCGACGCGGCGCAGGCGGGCGACGACCTCTACCTCAGCGGTGCGGTCGGTGAGGCCCGGCTGGCGCTGGAACTGCTGCGGGGCACGCCCTGGGCCACCACCCACAGTGCACCCGGTGCCCTGTCCCGGCTGCGCGAACGGCTGGAGCGTCCGGCGCCCCGCCTCGCGCTCGGCCAGGCGCTGGCGGGCCTGGCCCACGCCGCCATCGACGTGAGCGATGGTCTCGCGGGCGATCTCGGCCACATCCTGCGTGCCAGCCATGTCGGTGCGCACCTGGAACTGGCGGCCCTGCCCCTGCCTCCCGACCTGGCGGGCCTGCCCGAGGACCGGCGGCTCGAATGCCTGCTGCATGGGGGCGACGACTACGAACTGCTGTTCACGGCGGCGCCCGGTGATCGGGAGCGGGTGCAAGCCGCGGCCCGCGCCAGCCAGACGCCGGTGCACCGCATCGGCTGCATCACGCCCGACGCCGGTCAACTGCACCTGATCGGCACGCAGGGCCAGACCGTGACCGTGCCCACCCGCGGGTTCGACCACTTCGCCTGACCGCGCTCCCGGGCCGCCGGCACCGCGCCCGCGTTCCATAATCGGTCCATGATGGTTGACACCGATCTCCCCCCGCCTGAGACCCCCGCGCGGCCCGCCACCGAACCCGCCCCGATGGCGCGCCCAACCCTGCGTTTTCTGTTCGCCCACCCGGCGCATTTCATCGCCCTCGGCGCGGGTTCGGGGCTGGCCCGCTGGGCCCCCGGCACCGTGGGCACCCTCTGGGCCTGGGCCGTGTTCGCCTTGCTGCAGCCCTCGATGTCCCACGCCGGCTGGGCCACCCTCATCGGGCTGGGCACGCTGATCGGCTGGTGGGCCTGCACCGTGACCGCGGTGCACATGCGCATCGCCGATTCGGGCCACATCGTCTGGGACGAAGTGGTCGCCTTCTGGCTGGTGCTCTGGATCGTGTCGCCCACCAGCTTCTGGGGCCAGCTCTACGCGTTTGTCTTGTTCCGCGTGTTCGATGCCGTGAAGATCGGCCCCATGGCCTGGGCCGACCGGACCTTCAAGGGCTTCGGCCCGCGCGGCGGCTTCGGCATCCTGCTCGACGATTTTGCGGCGGCGCTCTGCACGCTGCTGGTGATCGCGATGTGGAGGTTTTGACGTGTCCTCCATTTCCTCATTGGTCGAACAACTGGCCACCGCACTCAAGGCGCGCGGCCAGATGATGGCCACGGCCGAGAGCTGCACCGGTGGTCTCATCGCAGGCGCCTGCACCGAACTCAGTGGCTCCAGCGACTGGTTCGAACGCGGCTTCGTGACCTATTCCAACGCCGCCAAGACCGAGCTGCTGGGCGTGCCAGCGGTGTTGATCGAGGCGCACGGCGCGGTGAGCGAACCGGTGGCGAGGGCCATGGCGGCAGGGGCTTTGGCCCATGCCCATGCGCACTGGGCGGTGGCCGTGACCGGTGTCGCCGGCCCCACCGGCGGCAGCCCCGAAAAACCGGTGGGCACCGTGTGGTTCGGCTGGGGCACGCCAACTGGCGTGTTCACCGAACACCGCCACTTCGACGGTGACCGCGCCGCCGTGCGCCAGGCCACCGTCGCTCACGCCCTGGCCGGTTTGCTGCAGCGCCTGGCCTGACGCCTCTCAAGCCTTGGGCGGCAGGATGTGTGCGTCGACCCCTCGCCGCGGAGCCGGCCCCACCGGTGGCGCGTAACCGAGGCGTGCCCACATCTGCACCGTGTGGCTCGCCGGAGGTGCGGCCAGCAGCCCGTGGATCGCGGCGTAGGGGCCCGCCTGCTCCGGATACTCCTCCAGCGCCTGTTGCAAGGGGTGCATGGACAGGCCCTGGGCCGTCGCTGCCAGTTGCGCCCGCACGTAGGCCCGACCCGCGTTGATCTGGGTAGCGCGGTCGTTGCCCTCGGTCACCATCCAGAAAAACGCCGGCGTGCTGGCCAGCTTGGCGTTGAAGTCGTCGATTTGACCGCGCAGCGCCATGCTGTCCGGCGCCGACGCTTGGCTGCGATCGAACAAGCCCAGCGCGGTGATGGCGCGCAGCAGCGGATCGTTGATGGCGATGCCGTCGCGGTGCTGCGTGATCTCCCGGGGACCGATGCGCAGCACCTGGTAAGACTCCAGCAGCGTGCGCGGCGTGCTCATCTCGATGCGCCAGGCTTCCATGGCGATGGCCCGGTGGCGCTGCAGCAGCTCGGGTTGTGCGCCGTCGATGAACCCCACGCGCATCCCGTGGGACGCCACGCTCGCCGCCACGGCCTGCACCGCGGCGGCCTCGGGCGCCCGTTGTTCGTAGGCCTCGCGGTTGGTGTGGCGGTGGAAGATCTGGGCAAACAGCGGATCGGGCCGCACCGATGCGTCGGGCACCAGGCGCAGCCGCGCCGTCGGCCGACCATCCACCGAGCGCGCATCAAAAACGCCCTGAGGGAACAGCTCGATCTCGGCCCGCAAACCCCGCTTTCGCGCGGCCAGATCGAGCAGCTCCAGAAACGTGCCCTGGCTCATCATCATCTGGCGCCCAAACGGGTCGGTCTCGGGCAACAGGCGGGTTCGGTCCAGGAACAGCGTGATCTGGCCGACCACACCCAGATCCACCAGCCAGGACTGCAGGTTGTGCGAATGCGGCGCCAGCACCGCGTGCGCCAGCAGCCAGCGCCGCACGTCACCGGTTTCCTGCGGGGGCGTCCAGGCCTGCAGGGCCTCGGACGGCAGCTCGGCGCTGCAACCCGCCACGCCGGCGGTGGCGGCCAGCACCACACCACCCCCGGCGATCCGGACAAACTGTCTGCGTTGCATGAAGAACCTCCTGTCGGGCCAGAGCCCGGATCGATGGCCTCGCGCGGAAGCCGTGGTCCATTGTGGAACCCGGGGAGCGCCCGCACAATGCAGAAACCGGCGTACCAGCTATTCAGACATGAATACCCACCATTTCAACTGGAACCTTGTGCCGGCCTTTCTGGCGGCCCACGAACACGGCAGCCTGCTGGCCGCCGCCAGGGCTCTGGGCAGCAGCCAGCCCACCGTGGGCCGACACATCAGCGAGCTGGAGGCGCAGCTGGGCACGGTGCTGTTCGAGCGCACAGGCCGCGGCCTGGCGCCCACACCCGCCGGCCTGCGTCTGGCCGAAGCGGCGCGCGCCATGGAATCGGGCGCGCTGGCGCTGCTGAGCAGCGTGGGCGCGTCACGGTCCACGCTCGAAGGCACGGTGCGGATTTCGGCCAGCCAGCCCGTCGCCTGCGTGCTGCTGCCGCCGCTGCTGGCCCAGATGCGCCAGACCCTGCCCGGTATCCAGGTGGAACTCGTCGCCAGCAACGCGGTGAGCAACCTGCTGCGCCGCGAGGCCGACATCGCGCTGCGCATGGTGCGCCCCGTTCAGGCCTCGCTGGTGGCGCGGCGCATTGGCCAGGTGGGTCTGAGCGCCTGCGCGCACCGCGACTACCTGGCCCGCCGCGGCACACCGGCCGAACCCGCCGACCTGCTGCAACACGACCTCGTGGGCAACGACCAGGTGATGGACATCCAGCGCGGATTTGCCGCCCTCGGGCACGACGTGCCACGCGAACGCCTCGTGCTGCGCACCGACGACCTGATGGCCTACTGGAGCGCGGTGCGCGCGGGACTGGGCATTGGCTTTGTGGCCGATTACCTGCTGCGCACCGACCCGGCGGTGCAGCGCGTGCTGCCGCAGTTGCGCATCCCGCCACTGCCGATCTGGCTCACGGTGCACCGCGAGATCCGCAGCAGCGCGCGCATCCGCGCCGTGTACGATTTCCTCGCACAGACCGTGCCACAGACCCTCTGAACCACCACCCCATGGCCGAACCCTTCAAGAACCTCATCAACGCCGGCACGGTCGCCCGCGCCGGGCAACACCTGCAGCGCGTCTGGCCCGGTTTCGACCGCCCGCGCTTCGAACAATCCGCCGGCCACGGTCTGGAAGCCCTCGAATTCAAGGCCCGCGCCATGCAGCTCGCCGATGCCCTCGAAGCCACGCTGCCCCCGGAATTCGGTACGGCAGCGGACCTGCTCGAAGCCAGCCTGGCGCCTCCGATTCCGCTCGATGCCCAAGGCGAACCGTCCGCGCTGAGCGCCGCCCAGAGCGATGCCGGTCTTTCTGGGTGGGTGGTCTGGTCCATGGGCGACTTCGTGGCGCGCCGCGGCATGGCCGATGTGCCGCGCGCCCTGCGCTGCCTGCACGCGCTCACGCAGCGGTTTTCGGCCGAGTTCGCGATCCGCCCTTTCATCCAGCGGCATCCCGACACCACCCTGACCACGATCAGCACCTGGGTGAACGACCCGAGCGCCCATGTGCGCCGGCTCGTGAGCGAAGGCAGCCGCCCGCGCCTGCCCTGGGGTCTGCGCCTGCAGGCGCTGGTGGCCGACCCGGCGCCCACCCTGCCCCTGCTGCGCGCCCTGCAGGACGACGACAGCGCCTATGTGCGTCGCAGCGTGGCCAACCACCTCAACGACATCGCCAAGGACCACCCCGAGCTCGTCGCCGACTGGGTGCGCGAACACCTGCGTGCCGCCAGCCCGGCGCGAACCGCCCTGTTGCGCCACGCCAGCCGCAGCCTGGTCAAACAGGGCCACGCGCCCACCCTGTCCGCCTGGGGGCTTGGCCAGGGCCTGCAGGGCACGGTCTCGCTCGGCCTCTCGGCCACCCGCGCCGCGGTGGGCGGCGAGATCGCGCTGGCGGTCTCGCTGGCGTCCAGCAGCCCAGAGCCGCAGGACCTGCTGGTGGACTACGTGGTGCACCACGTGCGCGCCAACGGGTCCACCTCGCCCAAGGTGTTCAAGGGCTGGAAGCTCACGCTGGGCGCCCGCGAACAGCGCTCCCTGACCAAACGCCACAGCCTGCGCCCGGTCACCACGCGCGTGCTCTACCCCGGCCCGCACCGCATCGAACTGCAGGTGAACGGCCAGACGCTGGCCCAGGCGGTCTTTGAGCTGCTGAACTGATCGCGCCGGTCGCCCCTCGGATCGGCCCACTCCGTGTGCAATGCGTCACACCGTTGACGCATACACACCCAAAAATGGCGCCTCCAAGGCCGGTTTTGTCACTTCTGACAGGTTGTCTGCGCCCCGCGTGGCCCGCGCCACTAAGGTGACGGGTTGCACCCGCTGGCCCCAGGACCGGCGGCGGGTCCTTGTCACACACGCCACGCCATGAGATTCCAGCAACTGCTTCAACGCCTGCCCTGGCTGCTCTCGTTCATGCCCAACCGTTCCGCGCGGGGGGTATCGCGTCTGTCCACGCCGGGCCCGACCACCGCCCTGCGGCCCGAGCGCCTCGACACCCAGGCAGCGGTCATTCACCACCTGGAATGGTGTGTGCTCTTCAACGAACACCTGGCGGTGGATTCGACCCAGACCCACCACATCAGGCCGCTGCCCGATGCGCACCACTGCGATCTCGGCCAGTGGCTGGCCCGGATGCACCCGCGCATGGCCGACCGGGACCCACGCTTTCTCGATCTGCAGCAGGAGCACCTCCGGCTTCACACCATGGCGTCTCAGGCGCTGGCGCTGGCCCGCAACAACCGCATGGCCCGCGCGAGCACCCTGCTCAACACCGAGTTCGAGCGCAGCCGCGCCAAAGTGCTGGCCCTGCTGCGCGAGATGCAGAGGGGCTGACACCCCCCTGCGCCGCTGCGCGGCTTCCCCCCAGGGGGACCACGCCTTTGGCCCGGCGAAGCCGGTTCCTCGGCGTGTGCTGGAAGCACGCCTGCGATGCGTCGAATAGAGGCAGCGCGCTACACACGGTGAGAGGTTGCTGCGTGCACGCTCAAGCGCCGTGGCACTTTTTGTATTTTTTCCCGCTGCCGCAGGGGCAAGGGTCGTTGCGGCCGGGCTCGACCGCCTTGCGCACCGGGTCCACGCGCGGACCCAGGCTCTGCCAGATCTGGCGCAGGTCGTACACCGCCCAGATCGCCGCACCAAACGCATTCAGACGCTCGTCGCTCACGCTCGGCGGACCGTCTTCGCTGTGCATGCACACCGTGGGTTCGTCGGTGTCGTCTTCGGTCAGGACCACGATCGCTTCCAGCGCGTCGTTGAGCATGGCCACGACTTCCTTGTCGCGCGGCTCGGCCCATTCTTCGGCCCAGTTTTCCACCACGAACATGAAGCCCAGCGCCCAGACCTGCGCAAACGCCGGCAGCTCCTGATCGCCGATTTCGGCGCGTTCCGCCTCGGGCAAACCGGCGACGGCGCCGCGCACGTCCATCACCTCAGGGTGGTAACTGCGTTCGTCCTCCAGCGTCTCCACGTTCGCCCCCAGCGCGCTGGCCACCTCGTTCCAGCGTCGTGTCCAGAGGGTCATGAAGCGCTCGAACTGCGCCGCGTCGGCGAAGTGCGTGTCACCTTCTTCACCAGAGGCCACACCCGGATCGCCTTCCCCAATGCCCAGCAGCACCGGCAGGTACTCGCTGGGCTTGATGAGGCGGCGCGTGCACAGCAGCGCGGCCATGGCGCCTTCGCAGAACTCCCACTGCGGCACGTCTTCGCCGCGCGTGCGCAGGTCGTCCAGGATGGCGTCGAGCGCATCAAAGTCTTCATTGTCCATCGGCTGGGGCAGGGTTTCAGAGCTCATGTTGAAGCGGGGTCGGGTTTTATGATGCGGGCAGTGTAGCCCCTTGCCCCCTCTGAAAGCCCGCATGCTCGACCGCCTCAACGCCCTCTACCCCGTGCGCTACACCGCGCTCGCGCTGTGCGTGCTGTGTGCCATCCTGAGCCTGTTCACGCTGGTGGGGTTCGGCATCGGCGGCTTCTGGTTCCTGCTGTTCTCCGGCCTCTCGGCGCTGGGCTGGTGGGACTTGCGGCAAACCAAAAGCTCGGTGCTGCGCAACTATCCGGTGATCGGCCACTTCCGGTTCATGCTGGAAAAAATCCGACCCGAGATCCGCCAGTATTTTCTGGAGAGCGACACCGAGGCCACGCCGTTTTCCCGCAGCCAGCGCAGCCTGGTCTATGCGCGCGCCAAGGGTGAGACCGACAAGCGCCCCTTTGGTACCCAGCGTGACGTGCGCGGTGACGGCCACGAGTGGCTCAACCACTCGCTCGCGCCCACCGAACTGCCCTCGCACGACTTCCGCCTCACCATCGGCGGCCCGGCCTGCCAGCAACCCTACGAAGCCAGCGTGTTCAACATTTCGGCCATGAGCTTCGGCGCGCTCTCGGCCAACGCTATCCAGGCACTCAACGCGGGCGCCCAGCGCGGCCGCTTCGCGCACGACACCGGCGAAGGCTCCATCTCGGCCTGGCACCGGCTCAACGGCGGCGACCTGATCTGGGAGATCGGCTCAGGCTACTTCGGCTGCCGCGACGAAACCGGCCGCTTCAGCGAAGACAAATTCAAGGCCAACGCGCTCGAACCCCAGGTGAAGATGATCGAGGTCAAGCTCAGCCAGGGCGCCAAGCCGGGCCACGGCGGCGTGCTGCCCGGCCCCAAGGTCACGCCCGAGATCGCCGCCGCGCGCGGCGTGCCGGCGGGCATCGACTGCGTCTCGCCCGCGGCGCACAGCGCTTTCGCCACCCCCATGGAGATGATGCAGTTCATCGCCCGGCTGCGCGAGCTCTCGGGCGGCAAACCCACCGGCTTCAAGCTCTGCATCGGCCACCCTTGGGAATGGTTTGCCATCGTGAAAGCCATGCTGGAGACCGGTATCACACCCGACTTCATCGTGGTCGACGGTGCCGAGGGCGGCACCGGCGCGGCGCCGCTGGAATTCACCGACCACGTGGGCGCGCCGCTGCAGGAAGGCCTGCGCCTGGTGCACAACACCCTGGTGGGTGTGAACCTGCGCGACCGCATCAAGATCGGCGCCTCGGGCAAGATCGTCAGCGCCTTCGACATCGCGCGCGCCATCGCCATCGGCGCCGACTGGTGCAACAGCGCGCGTGGTTTCATGTTTGCGCTCGGCTGCATCCAGGCCCAGAGCTGCCACACCGGCCACTGCCCCACCGGCGTCTCCACACAAGACCCTATCCGGCAACAAGCGTTGGTGGTGCCCGACAAAGCGGTGCGCGTGTTCAACTTCCACCAGCAGACGCTCAAAGCCCTGCAGGAACTGGTGCAGGCCGCCGGCCTGCAACACCCCGGCGACATCACCGCGCAACACATCGTGCGCCGCGTGAACGAGAACGAAGTGCGCCTGCTCGCCAACCTGCTGCCCACCACCCAGCCCGGCGCCTTGCTCAACGGCCCGGACGGGCAGCACGCGGTGTTCACCACCTACTGGGCGCAGGCGCGCGCCGACCAGTTCGGTCTCGTCTGAACGGCCTACCGTTGGCCGTACTGCACAGCCAGCGCCTCGGCCACGCGGCTGATCAAGTCCAGCGGCAACGCTTCATTCAGCGGAAACGACAGGTTTCCCTTGGGGCCCCGCAAGCGCGCTGTCTCGGCGATCAGCGCCGCATCTTCTGTCACCGGCGGATAGACGCCGATGTGCTTCTTGAACGCCGCAAAGTAGAAGAACACGCGCCGCTGCCGAAACGCCGGCATCTGGTAGCTGATGCAGCGCTGCGCGCCGGGCACGCGGCGTTCTACCTCGCGTTGGATGCGCTCCAGGCGCTCGCGCACCTCGGGCGCCAGGGTGGCGAAATACGCCTCGTGGGTGTCAAACGTCATGGGGCATCGCTGATGCGAGGTGGGTTGACTCCGTCCACCGTTGCCGAAAGAACGACTGAATGGACATGGGATTGCTTGGCCTCACAAGGTGTGCCACAAAGCAATGACGCCGTAGAGATGAACCAGCCCGATGACCAGACAGATGCCGGACGACACCCACCAAAACGTGGGCGAGTTCCCTGGAAAGGCGGGTTTCAGCCATGGGAACGCAAGGGCACGACCCA
The DNA here is from genome assembly GCA_002842215.1 of Betaproteobacteria bacterium HGW-Betaproteobacteria-9. Lineage (GTDB taxonomy): Bacteria > Pseudomonadota > Gammaproteobacteria > Burkholderiales > Burkholderiaceae_C > Hydrogenophaga. The sequence goes on from PHCC01000014.1 coordinate 21,756, forward strand.
GGTAAACCGCGCAGATGGCAGGGAGCACCAGACCCGTGAACGGCAGGGCGCCAATCACCCCCGCGCCGCCCAACGCATACACCGCCCACACAGCGAGAACGCCCGAGATGAACAGCGTGACCAACGTGGGTTTGAACTTGCCAACCTCGACGGCACGGGCCATCTTTTCGCCAGCGCCCATGAACCGGTAGGCCGGCGCCCCCAAGACGATACAAACGAGATGAGCGATCGCGGCCGCGGCGCTGAAGCCGGCGCCGAGGATGAGGGCTTGTGCGCCGGTGGTTGGCATGTGGGGCTTGTGTGAGACCGAACCTTTAACGTGTTGCGCCCGCGACGGCTTGGCCCTTGGGCGGCGGACGACATGATAGGCCGGGATACGACGCGAACCAACACCCATGCCATTGCAGGCCACATGGACTCAGCATTTCACAGCGGTGAGGCCGGTGGGCGATGCTGCAGGGGCGTGGGCGGTGGTGACGAACACCACGGGCAGCCAGGCCTGGGCGTCCTCGGTGGCTTGGCGCTGCGGCTGGGGCATCTCCAGCAGCGCCCGGGCCTGGCTCATGCTCTCGCGCTTGGCGGCCGGCGCGAGCAGGCCGTAGTGGCGAATGCGCTTGAACCCTGAGGGCAGCACGAGTTGCAGCAAGCGGCCATTGAACTCGCTCCCTGCGATCTGCACCACGCGTTTGCCGCCTGTGGCGTTGGCGCGCAGGCGCAGACGGATCTCACAACGCTCGATGCCCGGCCTCGCTGCGGCAGATCAGCCCGCCAGCGCGGCCTTCACCACCTCCGCCAGTGGCGTGGTCGGGCGGCCGATGAGCTGGCTGAGCTGGTGGCTGTCGTCGAACAGGGCGCCTTTCGAAGCGCCCACATCGGAGTTGGCCAGCAGCGCGGCGAAGCCTTCGGGCAGGCCCACCTGCACGAGCGCTGCTTTGTAGTCAGCCTCGGGCAGATCGTTGTAGACCACGGGTTTGCCGGACTGCTGGGCGATTTCTGTGGCGAGGTCGCTCAGGGTGTAAGCGGAGTCGCCCGCGAGTTCGTACACCTTGCCGGCCTGGTCGTCCTTCGCGAGCACGGCGGCCGCAGCGGCGGCGTAGTCGGCCCGGGCGGCGGAGGCGATGCGGCCGTCTTTCGCGCTGCCCATGACGGCGCCGTATTGCACGGCAGCACCGACGCTGCCGGTGTAGTTTTCGGTGTACCAGCCGTTGCGCAGCAGCACGAAGGGGATGCCCGAGGCGCGCAACATGGCTTCGGTCTCTTTGTGTTCAGCGGCCAGGCCGAGCGGCGAGCTGTCGGCGTGCAGGATGCTGGTGTAGGCGAGCAGCTTCACGCCGGCTTTCTGGGCGGCGGCGATCACGGCGGCGTGTTGTGGGGCGCGCTGACCGACTTCGCTGGACGAGATGAGCAGCAGCTTGTCCACGCCCTGGAAGGCGGCTTCGAGCGTGGCGGGCTGGGCGTAGTCGGCCTGGCGCACCTGCATGCCGAGGGCGGCGAGGTCGGCGGCTTTCTCGGGGCTGCGCACGGCGGCGACGATCTGGCCGGCCGGCACGGTCTTGAGCAGGTTCTGGATGACGAGGCGGCCGAGCTGGCCGGTGGCGCCGGTGATGGCAATCATGGAAAAACTCCTTGTGTGGAAATGGTGAGGAGCGGAGAATACCGACCTAACAAACTTTTTGTAAGTACGTACATAAAGGTAAGTACCGTATGAATACCAACGAACCACTGCCCGGTGTCGAAGCCCCCCCCGCCATCGCCACGCTGATTTCGCGCGGCGAGCTGTTTGCGGCTGAGTGCCCTTCGCGCGCCGTGCTGCAGCACGTGACCAGTCGCTGGGGCGTGCTGGTGCTGGTGGCGCTGCTGGCGGGCACGCACCGCTTCAGCGACCTGCGCCGCAAGATCGGCGGTGTGAGCGAGAAGATGCTGGCGCAGACGCTGCAGTGGCTGGAGGGCGACGGCTTTGTGCTGCGCACGCAATACCCCGTCGTGCCGCCGCACGTCGAATACAGCCTCACGCCGATGGGCGTGGAGGTGGCGCGTCAGGTTGAAGGCCTGGCGGACTGGATCGAGGGCAACCTCGGCCGCATCCTGAGCGGGCGGCGCGAGCGGGCCGACGCGCTGTTGGCGGATCAGCCCAGGCCGGGCGTGCGCGCCGGTGTGCGGACGCCGGCATGACGGCCCGCTCAACCGCCACCGGTCCGCTGAGCCTGCGGCCCGTGAACGATGGCGTTTTCGCGGTACTGAACGCTCAAGGCCTGCATGTGGGCAACCTGAAGCGCATCGGCGCGGTGTGGAAGTTCAAGGCCGTGGGCAGCACGGCGCAGGGCGAGACCGTGCCCGGCGGCGGGCCGCTGACGGAGCGGCACAACACGGTGTTTGAGCGGCCGGATGAGGCCGAGGTGAGCGCGGGCTTGCTGGCCGGCTGAATCTGCCGCTCAGGCCGTGGCGAAACGCCCGCGCAGGTAGCCGATGATCGCGGCCGAATCAACCAGCCACTGGCTCTGGCCGGCGGCGTCGGTGATCTTCAGACAGGGCACCTTGGTCGCTCCGCTGCCTTGTTGCAGTTCGGCGCGGTGGGTGGCGTTGTGCTGGGCGTCGCGCTGCTCGATGGGCAGCGAGAGGCGGCGCATTTCCTGCCGCACCTTAATGCAGAACGGGCAGGTGCTGAACTGGTAGAGCGCGAGGTTCTGGCACTGCAGGTTGACCGTGGTTTGTGCTGCGGGCTCGCGCACCACGCCTTTCGGTTGGGTGAGGCGCTCTTTCAGCAGCATGAACGGGCCGAGCACGGTGCGCAGGGTTTTGAAGAAGGCGCGGATGACGGGTTTCATGCGGAAATCTCGGTGGTGAGGGGTGGGTTGATCTGCAACCGGGGGCGGCTCACGCTCACGCCCAGCGTCGCCAGCCGCTTGGCCATGCAGAGCACGGCCTTGTCTTTGCTGAGCAGCGTGGCGCGGTGGGCGACGGCGAGGTCGATGAACTGCTGGTCGTCGCGGTCTTTGCAGGTGTAGGGCGCTTTGGGCGCCAGGTCCACGATCTGCGCCCGCGCGTCGAAGGCAGCGAGCACGGTGTCGGCCACCAGCTCGCGGGCCGCCATGCGCTTCTGCACCTGCGGGTACGCAAGCACACGGCGCAATTCTTCGCGCATCACCGCCGTGGCCAGCCAGCGGCTCTGCGGGTCGGCCAGGGCCGCGCGCAGCGGCCCCGTGGCCGGGTCTTCGTAGACAAACAGGTCGAGCACGACGTTGGTGTCGAGCACCAGCGTCACCGGATCCGTTCTGCTCATGCCGCGGGCGGAGTGGCGTCTGGGGCACGCCTTGCGGTGAGATCAAAGCGGAACAGCCGGCATTCGATCGGGCCGTTCCACAGCGGCACGCGGCGCGATTCCTTGAAGCGCATCTTGCCGGGCAGCTTGAGGTCGGGCGTGAGCAGCCAGGCGCTCCAGCCGGCATAGTGGCTTTTCCAGTGGGCGGCGAGCTGCAGGAAGAACTCGCTGCCGTCGCCACCGTCGGCCATTTGCGCGCTCTCACGGCCCAGGCCCGGCGCGGGTGGCGCGGCCTTGCCGGCGGTGAAGGTGCGGGGGGCGCGCGGCTCCATGCGCATCGCGCGGGCGCTGGCATTTTCACCGGCCACGCCAGCCGCCGCGATGCGCTCGCCGTAGGGCGGGTTGAGCAGCATCACCCCGGGCTTCTGCGTGGGCGGCAAACGTTGCAGCGCATCGCCACCGCGCAGCTCGATGGCGTGGGCCACGCCGGCGCGTTCGGCGTTGCGTTGGGCGAAGTCGACCATGCGGAAGGCCACGTCGCTGCCGAAGACAATGGGCGCGTGGCCCTCGGGCCAGTCGCGCATGTCGCGTTCAGCGTCGTCCTGGATGGCGGTCCACACGTGGGGTTGAAAGGGCACCAGCTTTTCAAAACCGAAGCGGCGCAGGATGCCCGGCGGGATGCGCAGCGCGATCTGGGCGGCCTCGATCACCACGGTGCCGCTGCCGCAGCAGGGGTCGTACAACGGGGTGATGTCGTCCAGCGATTCGGCCTCGCCGCCGTTCCAGCCGGTGGCGGCGATCATGGCCGCGGCCAGGGTTTCCTTCAGCGGCGCGTCGCCCTTGTCTTCGCGCCAGCCGCGTTTGAACAGCGGTTCGCCCGAGGTGTCGATGTAGAGCGTGAGCTCGTCGGTGGTCAGGTGGGCGTAGATGCGCACGTCGGGCCAGGTGGTGTCCACGCTGGGGCGCTCGCCGCGTTTGTCGCGGAAGCGGTCGCAGATGGCGTCCTTGATCTTGAGCGCGGCAAAGTTGAGGCTGGTGAGCGGGCTGTGCTGCGCGGTGATCTCGACCTTGATGGTCTGCTGCGGCGTGAACCAGATTTCCCAGGCGATCTCGCCGGCCGCGTTGTACAGGTCCTGCTCGCTGCGGTAGCCGCCGTGCCACAGCTGCACCAATACCCGTTGAGAGAGCCGGCTGTGCAGGTTCAGGCGCATGGCGTCGCGCCACGAGGCCTTGACGCCCACACCACCGCGTGCCTTGAAGGCCAGTGGTTCGTTGGTGATGCGTTGCACCTCATCGGCCAGCATGTCCTCCACGCCAGCGGCGCAGGGGAGGAAAAGTTTGAGTTGGTTCACGGCATGTACTGAAGGTATTGAGCGCGGGTGCGTCCGCAGGTGGCGACTACGCGGCCCAGCTTCCAGCACGCACCACGGAACCGGCTTTGCCGGGCCGCGGGTGCGGCCCCCCTGGAGGGGGGAGACGCGAAGCGGCGCAGGGGGTGTTCACAGCGCTTTGCGCAGGTTCGCCGGCGCGATGCGCAGCGCCTCGCGGTACTTGGCCACGGTGCGGCGTGCGCACTCGATGCCCTGCTCCTTGAGCAGGTCGGAGAGCTGGTTGTCGGACAGTGGCTTCTTGGGTTCTTCGGAAGCAATGAACTGCTTGAGCAGGGCGCGCACCGCGGTGCTCGACGCGTTGCCACCGGTTTCGGTGCCGAGCGAGGAGCCGAAGAAGTACTTGAGTTCGTAGGTGCCGAACGGCGTGGCCATGTACTTGGCAGTGGTCACGCGGCTGATGGTGGACTCGTGCAGGCCGAGTTCGTCGGCGATCTCGCGCAGCACCAGCGGTCGCATGGCGAGTTCGCCGTGCATGAAGAAGTTGCGCTGGCGCTCCACGATGGCGCTGCTCACACGCAGGATGGTGTCGAACCTCTGCTGGATGTTCTTGATGAACCAGCGCGCCTCCTGCAAGCGCTGCTGCATGGCGGCGTGGCCGGCTTCGCCGCCGTTGTCGCGACCGCCGCGGTTTTGCCGCATGGCGTTGGCGTAGACGTCGTGCACGCGCAGGCGCGGCATCACGTCGGGATTGAGGATGACCTTGAAACCCCGGCCAGCGCGCGTGACGATGACGTCGGGCACGACCACGTTGCGCTCGACATCGATGAAGCGGCGCCCGGGTTTGGGTTCCAGCCGGGCGATGATGGCCAGAGCGGCGCGGGCGGTTTCATCGTCGATGCCGCACAGGGCACACAGGCGCTTGATGTCGCGCTTGGCCACCAGCTCCATGGACTGGTTGCAGATGGCCAGCGCCGCGCGCGCTTCGGGGGAGTTGCGCAGCTCCTCGATCTGCAGCCGCAGGCATTCGCCGAGGTTGCGCGCGCCCACGCCGGTGGGCTCCATGTGCTGCAGCCAGCCCAGGGCCATGCGCAACTGGGCTTCAGCGGCCTCCAGCTCTTCGATCCCGGGTGAAGCCACTTCGCGGCCGTGCATGAGCCGCCAGAAGCCCAGGGCGAGCTCGGCCAGGTCGTCTTCCAGGTAGGCGTCGTCGTTGAGCGACTCGATCAGGAAATACAGCGCGGCCTGGTCTTCGTCACTCAGTCGCATGCAGCGGGCCTGCTCGTGCAGGTGGTCCTGCAGACTGACGGGGCTGCGCGCCAGGTCGGCTGCGCTGGCGGTTTCGTCGTCGTCACCGCCGGAGCCGCTGTTGCGCGCGGGTGCGTCTCCGCCCCATTCGCTGTCGTCGGGCGCCATCTCGACCGTGCCGTCGCCTTCCCAGCTTTCTTCCACCGGGGTGGCGCCGTCGAGCCGGCTCTCGATCTCGTCGCCGGAGCCGCTGTCGGCGGGCGCGTCGGACGTGCTGCTGACGCGGTCGGGCTGCGGGCCGTCGTATTCGGCCGGCGCGGCCACGGTGTCGGCCACCGGCAGCGCGGCTTCGGCGATCTGTTCGCCGGCGCTCACCGGCGCATCGACCTGATCCAGACCAAACGCCTCGCGCTCGGCGATCTCTTCGGTGCGCTCCAGAAAGGGGTTTTCGTCGAGCATCTGCTCGACCTCCTGCGCCATTTCCAGCGTGGAGAGTTGCAGCAGCCGGATCGATTGCTGCAACTGGGGCGTGAGCGCCAGGTGCTGCGAAACACGCAGGGACAGGCCTTGTTTCATGCCTCAGGCCTGTGCAGGATGTGGAGAATGGCGGCGCATTGCACCATCACATGCGGAAGTTCTCGCCCAGGTACACGCGGCGCACCTCGGCGTTTTCGATGATCTCGGCGGTCGTACCGCTGGCCAGGACGTGACCGTCGCTGATGATGTAGGCGTGGTCGCAGATGCCCAGGGTTTCGCGCACGTTGTGATCGGTGATCAGCACCCCAATGCCGCGGGACTTCAGGAACCCGATGATGTGCTGGATCTCCAGCACGGCAATCGGGTCGATACCGGCAAAGGGTTCGTCCAGCAGGATGAAGCGCGGGCGCGTGGCCAGGGCGCGGGCAATCTCCACCCGACGCCGCTCGCCACCGGACAGGGCCGGTGCGGGCGAATCGCGCAGGTGGTCCACCCGCAGGTCCTTGAGCAGTTCATCGAGCCGGCTGGCGATTTCAGGCTCGTTCAGGGCGTTGCCGTCCACATCGTGCTGCAACTCCAGCACGGCGCGCACGTTTTGCGCCACCGTGAGCTTGCGGAAGATCGAGGCTTCTTGCGGCAGGTAACCCAGGCCCAGGCGGGCACGGCGGTGGATCGGCAGGGCTTCAATGCGCTGACCATCGAGCAGGATCTGCCCACCATCGGCGCGCAACAGCCCCACGATCATGTAGAACGAGGTGGTCTTGCCGGCGCCGTTGGGGCCCAGCAGGCCGACCACTTCACCTTTGTCAACCTTGAGGGAGACATCCTTGACCACCTTGCGGCTGCCATAGGCTTTCATCAGACCCTGAACTTCCAGACTGCTGCGCACCGCCATCGCCGGTGGCGTGCTGGCCATGGGCATGGTCGTCACTTCTTCTTCTCGTTGAGATTGGTGCTGGGGCGCAGTTGGGCTGGATCGGTGGCCGGAACGGGTGCCGTCTCTGCCTCCGGAATGGGTGTCAGCATCGCCCGCACCCGACCCGAAGGGTTGCTGGCGGTGCGGTTGGCGGGCCCACCCTTGACGGTGAATACCTCGGTCAGGCTGTTGTAGGTGATCTGGTTGCCCACGCTTTCGTCGTTGAGCTGGGTGCCGCGGTAGCGGCGCAGCACAGCGCTGCCGGTGAACACCACGGTCTGGGCCTTGCCGTCGTATTCGATGCGCTCGCCCTCGCCTTCGATCCACTCGTCCAGGCCCTCGCGCTTCTGGCGGAAGAAGCCAGGCGCTGCCGCCGTGCCGGTCACCACGCCGAACTGGTTGCCCTGCGGGTCCTGGCGCACGTCCATCTTGCTGCCCCGCATGACGATGGTGCCCTTGGTGATCAGGACGTTGCCGGTGAAGACGCTGGTCTGCCGCGTGTCTTCGTATCGCAGCGAGTCCGCCTCAATGTTCATGGGCTTGTCTTTGTCGGCCAGCTCCGCATGCGCCGCGCCTGCCAGCACCAGACCGGCCATCGAGGCCAGGAAGCGAAGGGTCCATCGGGGGGAAAGGTGGTGTGTGAGCATGGCTTTAGTGGGGCACAAATCTTGCATTCATTGTAACGGCGCAAAGCCGGCTTGTTGGCGATCGGCGCTCAATCGACAGACCCTGAAAACACAAGACCCGCCAGATGCGGGTCTTGTCTCGAGACGGGGGAAGCGAAGTTCAGGCTTTGCGCGCTTCGACGATGAGCGAATCGGCAATCAGCATGGTGCGCGGCCCCTGTCCGCCGATGTAGAAACGGCCCGCCACACCCAGTGCCGGCGTGCCCTCGACGTCGTACGCGTTCTGCAGCGCAGTGGCGGTCTCGGCAATCTTGACGGCACTGCCGTTGTAGAAGCCGATGAACTTTTCACGGTCGACGCCCTGCTTTTCCACCCACGCGGTGATGGCCGGCGCCGTGGTCAGCGGCAAGCGCTCTTCGTGAAAGGCCTTGAACACCTTCTCATGCAAGGTGTCGACCAGGCCCATGGACTCCAACGCGAAATACAGGCGCTGCATGGGCACGAACGCCTGGGTGAACGCCACCGGCACGCGACGCACCTTCACGTCGGCGGGCAGCTTCTTGATCCAGGCGTTGAGCAGCGGTTCGAAATTGAAACAATGGATGCAGGAGTAGGCAAAAAACTCCACCACCTCCATCTGGCCGGGCGGCGTGCTGACCGGCACCGGCTGGCTCAGGCGGACATAGTCCTTGCCTTCCTTGAACCCGATGCGCTGGGCCCAGGCGGGGCTGATGCCAAGGCCACTGGCGGCGAGGGCACCGGCAGCCAGCAGAGAACGGGAAATATCGCGGCGTTGCATCAAATCAAACTCCTTGTGTTGGCCTGCTTGGTCTCAAGGGCCCGGGCAAAAGTTCCTGAACACGCACCCGTCTCAGCGCTGAACGCGCACCAGGGCGGCTTCCACCCCGTTGATCTCGAGTTGCTCCAGGGTGGCGTCGGCCATGGCTTTCTGGTTGAAGGGTCCAACGCGCACCCGGAAAACGGCGCGCCCGGACTGTTCCCGCTCGCTGATGTCGGCCGCCATGCCCAGCATGGCGAGACGCGCGCGCTGAGCTTCGGCTTCTTCGGGTGCGCGGAAGGCGCCCGCCTGCACGAAGTAGGTGAAAGGATCGGCAGCCGCCGGCGCGCCGGCCGGCGGGGCGGCCCCATTGGCGGCACCGGTGCGCGAGCGCATCAGTTCACCGAGAGGATCGGCCTGCGTGGGCGCCGTTGCCGGCTGCTGGGCGACGGGCTTGCCAGCGGTCGGGCTTTCCGCCGGTGCGGCCAGGACCGGCGCGGGCGCCGGGTCCGGGATCACCACCGGTGGCGGCACGGTCGCCGGACTGGTGGTCAGGCCGGCGTTCGGGTTCCAGCCCTTGTTGCGCTCGGCTTCCTCCACATCCTGCGCCGGCTTGCGCGACACGCCCCGGTCGACAAAGGGTACCGGGACGCGGGTGACGTACACCGCCACCGACAGCGCGATGCCCAGCCCCACGAGCAGGCCGATCACGAAGCCCGTTAGCGTGCCGCCAAAGTGTTTTCGGGCCAGCAGGGTAGGTTTTTTCATGGGGAACATCAGCTTCACATCTTCTGCGGGGCGCTCACGCCCAGCACCGCCAGACCATTGTGCAACACCTGCGCGGTGGCTTTCACCAGCGCCAGGCGGGCCAGCTTGACCGCTTCGTCGTCCACCAGGATGCGCTCGGCGTCGTAGTAGCTGTGGTAACTGGCGGCCAGTTCGCGCAGGTAGAAGGTCACGTCGTGCGGCGCGAAATCGCGCGCGGCGTCGGCCAGCATGGCGGGGTATTTCGCCAGCAGCAGCATCAGCGCCTGGGCGGCCGGGCTCTCCAGCGCGGACAGGTCGGCCTCTTGCAGCGTGGCCGGGTCGCCGCCCCAGGCTGCGAGCACCGAGCAGATGCGCGCATGCGCGTACTGCACGTAATAGACCGGGTTGTCGTTGTTCTTCTGCACGGCCAGATCCACGTCAAACGTGTATTCGGTGTCGGGCTTGCGGCTGAGCAGGAAGAAACGCACCGCGTCTTTCGAGGTCCATTCGATCAAGTCGCGCAGGGTCACGTAGCTGCCGGCGCGCTTGCTGATCTTGACCTCTTCGCCGCCCTTGACCACGCGCACCATGGTGTGCAGCACGTAGTCGGGGTAGCCCTCAGGAATGCCCACGCCCGCGGCCTGCAGACCGGCGCGCACACGGGCAATCGTCCCGTGGTGGTCGGTGCCCTGGATGTTGATGACCTTGGTGAAACCGCGCTCCCACTTGCTGATGTGGTACGCCACATCGGGCACGAAGTAGGTGTACGACCCGTCGCCCTTGCGCATGACTCGGTCCTTGTCGTCGCCGTAGTCGGTGGATTTGAGCCACAGCGCGCCGTCCTGCTCGTAGGTCTTGCCGGCTTCGCGCAGTTTCTGCACCGTGGCGTCCACCTTGCCGCTGGTGTAGAGGCTGGATTCGAGGTAGTAATGGTCGAACTTGACGGCGAAGGCCTGCAGATCCAGGTCTTGCTCGTGACGCAGGTAGGCCACGGCGAAGAGGCGAATGTCGTCGAGCGCGTCCACGTCGCCCGAGGCCGTGAATTCGCGGTCGTCGGAATGCACCGTCTTCCTGGCCAGGTAGTCGTTGGCGATGTCCTGGATATAGTCGCCGTTGTAGGCGGCCTCGGGCCATTGTTCATCGCCGGGCTTGAAGCCTTTGGCGCGCAGCTGGGTGCTGTTGGCCAGCGTACCAATCTGCACGCCGGCGTCGTTGTAATAGAACTCGCGGTGCACGTCCCAGCCCTGGGTCTGGTAGAGGCTGCAGATCGCGTCGCCCAGCGCGGCCTGGCGGCCGTGGCCCACGTGCAGCGGGCCGGTCGGGTTGGCGGAGACGAACTCGACCATCAGGCGCTGGCCGTTGCTGGGTGCCATGCCGAAGCGCTCGCCGCCTTCCAGCACTTCTTTCACGATCTGCTGCTTGGCGGCGGGCTTCAGGCGGATGTTGATGAAGCCGGGGCCGGCGATGTCGATGTCGCTGACCCACTGTTGGTACACGGGCTGTTCCAGCAGCGCCGTGCGCAGGCTTTCGCCGACCTGGCGCGGGTTGAGTTTGAGCGGCTTGGCCAGCTGCATGGCCGCGGTGACGGCGAAATCGCCGTGCGCCGCCACCTTGGGCGATTCGAAGGCGGCCTTGGCGCCCGCGCCGGGCGAGAGCGCGTCGAGCGCGGTGGCCAGACCGGCCAACAATTCCTGTTTGATCTTGAGCATAGGGATGGGATTTTAGGCGGCCGGCCTGGACGCTCGCTTCAGGCGGGCACAAGGCCAGCCGGGACCTCGCCCGAGAGCCAGCGGGCCCAGTGGTCGGTGCAGGCCCGCACCTTGGGCAGGCGGTGGCGCTCGGGCAGCATCACCGCGTAGATCGGCACACGGCTGCGGTCGAACCAGGTGTCGAGCACCGGCACCAGCGCCCCGCTGGCGAAGTGTGCGCGGGTGAGCAGGTCGTTGAGCCGGGCGATGCCCGCCCCCTGCAGCGCCAGCGCCATCGTGAGCGCCGAGTTGTCGCTGCGCGTGTGCCCCTTCGCCAGGTAGAAGGCGCCCGCAGGTTGCCGCGCCCGTGGATCCCAGGGCCAGCGGTTGAGTCCCGGGCTGGCGCTGCTGGTGATGAGGCGGTGCGCCGCCAGCTCGTCGGGGTGCTGCGGGGTGCCGAAACGCCGCAGGTAGGCCGGCGAGGCGCAGAGCTGGCGCCCGTGTTCGGCGATCTGGCGTGCCACCAGGTTGTCGCCCTGGGGCGATCCAGTGCGGATCGCGATGTCCACCCCTTCGCGCGCCATGTCGCTCATGCGGTCGTCGGCCAGCACCTCCACCTGCAGCTGCGGAAAGGCCTCGTACAGCGAGGGCAGGCTCGGAGCGATCACGGTTTCCGCGAGCACCGGGCTCACCGCCAGCCGCACCCAGCCGCTGGGCCCGCTGCGACTGCGGCGCAAAGCGGCGGCCAGCTCGTCGCGCGTGTCCACCAGCCGGCGCGCGTGGGCGGCGAAGGTGTCGCCCTCGTCGGTGAGCGAGAGACCGTGGGTGCTGCGGTGCATCAGGCGCGCACCGCAGCGCGCTTCCAGCCGCACCAGGGTGCGCGACACCTGACTCACCGGCATGTCGCGCTCGCGCGCCACGGCCGAGAGCGAGCCCAGCTCGGCCACGCGCAGGAACAGGGCGGCATCGTCCAGATCGAGTTTCATGACCCGCATGGTATTTGTTTTGCACAAAATGCAAAACCACTCTGTTATTTATTCGGTTTCCGACGGATGGCCAACTCAATACAGTGAAAACACCCCTCGAGTCACCGGAGACCACCATGCCCCGCCACACCCTGCCCGATCCCCACGACTACCCCAGCGCCCGCCGCAGCGCCGAACACCTGCGGCGCGAGGCCCTGGACGACTTCTGGCGCGGCGCCGACGCCGCCTGGGTGCGCATCCAGCTCGACGCGGGCGCCCGCCTGACTCGCAGCACACAGCGCCTGCAGGCCCGGCTGCAGCGCCGCCAAGCGGCCGCGCCTGCCCGCACCTGAACCGGCGCGGGAAAAACCCGGTGACCCGTTGACACGGACCCGCCCCCCGGGTGCGGTATCGTCGTCGGGCCCGTCTCCGGGCAACCCGCGCCCACGGTCCAGGGCAGAACCCATCGCATGCAAAGCCATGAAAAAGCTGTTGACCCTGATCGCCCTGGCGGGCTCCTTCTCCCTGAGCCTGGCCCAGACCGCGGCGGCCCCAGCAACGACAACGACCCCAGCAGCCGCGCCCACGGCGCAGCAGAACCGCATGGTCAGTTGCAACAAGGAAGCTGGCGCGAAGAACCTCGCGGGCGACCCGCGCAAGACGTTCATGAAGTCGTGTCTGGCCGGCGAAACCGAGCAGACCACACAGCAAAGCCGCATGGTGACTTGCAACAAGGAAGCGGGTGAAAAAGCCCTCAAGGGCGATCCGCGCAAGGCCTTCATGAAGACCTGCCTGAGTGGTGAAACCGCTGCCGCGCCCGTCACACAACAAAGCAAGATGACCAGTTGCAACGCCGAAGCGACCACCAAGGCCCTCAAGGGCGACGAGCGCAAGGCTTTCATGAGTACGTGCTTGAAGGGCTAAAACCCCCTGCGCCGCTGCGCGGCTTCCCCCTTGAAAGGGGGGGCCACACCAGCGGCCTGGCGGAGCCAGTTCCACGGTGTGTGCTGGGTGGGTCACGCGCTCCGGCGACAGCCCTGGACCTGGCAAGCCCCTTGGGTCATCAACCGGTTTGCACCGGCGGCAGGCTGGCGTGGGCCGCGGCCTTGACCGCCTGCGTCAGGCGCTGGGCCGACAGCGGCTCGCGCGCCCAGTGCTGCCAGTAGAGCACCACGTCCACCGTGGAGCCGGGCAGCACCTCCTGCAACCCCGGCCGCCGGGCCAGGTGCTGCTCGGGCACCATGCCCCAGCCCAGGCCGAGTTCGATCGCGGTCTCGAACGCCTCCACCGCGGGTGCGAAGTGCCGCGGGTAGTTCGGCTGCTTCAGGCCGAAGTGCTGCGCCAGAAACGCATCCTGCAGCGCGTCCTTGCGGTTGAAGATGATGGCCGGCTGCGCCAGCAACTGGTGCGGTGACACCGCGCCACGAGGTGTGCGGCAGCGCTGCACCACGGCCGGCGCGGCCACGCAGCGGTAACGCATCACGCCCAGCGGCTCGGCCACGCAGCCGCGCATGGGGTCGGCCAGGGTGGTGACACAACCGATCACGTCGCCGCTGCGCAGCAGGTCGTGGGTGTGGTCCTGGTCGTCGATCATCACGTCCAGCAGCAGCCGGTGCCGCTGCAGCACCGGCGCCACGCCGGGCAGGAACCAGCTGGCCACCGAGTCGGCGTTGATGGCCACGCTCAGCGACTGCCAGGCCGCGCCGGCACGCGACTCGCCGCCGCCCTGCAGGCCGGCCAGCAGATCCGCCTCCATCATCTGCAGCTGCTTCACATGCGCCAGCAGCGCCTGCCCGGCGGCCGTGGCACGCACCGTCTTGCCACGCACCAGCAGGCGCTGGCCCAGATGCTCCTCCAGCGACTTGATGCGCAGCGACACCGCCGCCAGCGTGAGGTTGAGCGCCTGCGCGGCCGGGCCAAAGCCACCGTGTTCGATCACGGCGGCGAGGGCTTGCAGTTGGCGGGCGTCCAGCATGTCTGATTGAAACTTGAGTGAACCGGAATCGGTTCAGCCCAGTTTAACCAGACAGCCCTTGCGCCGAGGTGGCCGCCACCATGGGCAGGCCGCTGTGGTCCTTGAGGCCCACGCCGGTCACGCCCAGGCGCAGGCCTTCGTGCACCAGCCAGGCCAGGCGCCGCGCGGCGGTGAGCGGGTCCTGCCCGGCGGGCCGCACGTTGGAGATGCAGTTGCGCTCGGCATCGTTGCGGCCGACACGGGGCGCGCGGGTGAGGTAGATGCCCACGCTGTCGGGTGAACTCAGGCCCGGGCGTTCGCCCACGACCAGGGCGACCATGCGCGCGCCGAGCTGTTCACCCACCTCGTCGGCCACGGCCACGCGGGCCTGGCTCACCAGCACCGGCGGGCTGAGCGTGAGCCGGCCGCCCAGCGCGGCACGGATGGCCGCCAGCAAGAGCGCGGCGTGGCGCTGGATACCCAGGGCCGAGAGGCCGTCGCCCACCACCAGCGCCAGATCGGGCGCGGCGTTTTGCGTGCGCCAGGCCTGCAGCGCGGCCACACTGGCGTCGTCGAGTCGGCGTCCCAGATCGGGGCGCAGCAGGTATTCGTGGCGGTCGTGCGCACGGCTTTGCAGGCTCAGCGGCGCGGGCCAGCCGTCGGCCAGCAATTGATCCGCCAGTGTGGCCAGGTCCAGCGGCAGGTGGATGGCGTCGCGCGCCTGTGCGTGGGCGAGCGAGAAACCCAGCACCTCGCGCGTGGGCAGGCTCACGCCGACACGGCCGAGCGCAATGCGCGCCGGCGTGTGCTGACGCAGGTGGACCCAGGGGTCGGGGCCGGGGCCGGGGCCGGGGCCGGGGTCTCCATCGGACCGCGGCGCTGGCGTCGGAGGGGGAGTTGCTGCGTCTGGAACGAGTGGTTTCATGCGGGCTCCGGCAGGGCCCACAGGCGCTGCGTCAGGGCGACCTGCGCGGCGGCAGGGCGCAGGCGGCCGTCGGCACCGGTCACGCCCACGCGCTGCAGCCAGGCCTCGAACTCGGGTGCGCGCTTCAGACCCAGCAGGTCGCGCAGCACCAGCGCATCGTGGAACGAGGTGCTCTGGTAGTTGAGCATCACGTCGTCGGCGCCGGGCACGCCGATCAGGAAGTTCAGCCCCGCGCTGGCCAGCAGCACCATGAGGTTGTCCATGTCGTCCTGGTCGGCTTCGGCGTGGTTGGTGTAGCAGATGTCGCAGCCCATGGGCAGGCCCAGCACCTTGCCGCAGAAGTGGTCTTCCAGCCCGGCACGGATGATCTGCTTGCCGTCGTACAGGTATTCGGGGCCGATGAAGCCGACCACGGTGTTGACCAGCATGGGCCGGTAGCGCCGCGCCACCGCGTAGGCGCGCGCCTCGCAGGTCTGCTGGTCCACGCCGTGGTGGGCGTTGGCCGAGAGCGCGCTGCCCTGGCCGGTCTCGAAATACATGACGTTGTCGCCCACCGTGCCGCGCTGGAGGGCCAGCGCCGCGGCGTGGGCCTCGTCCAGCAGAGCGAGGTCGATGCCGAAGGAGCGGTTGGCCGCTTCGCTGCCGGCGATGGACTGGAACACCAGGTCCACCGGCGCGCCCAGGGCGATCGCCTGCAGCGTGTTGGTGACGTGGGTGAGCACGCAGCTCTGCGTGGGCACGGCGCCGCGCTGAATCACCTCGGCCAGCAGGTGATTCAGGCGCACCAGGTCGGGCACGCTGTCGGACACCGGGTTGATGCCGATCACCGCGTCGCCCGCGCCGTGCAGCAGGCCGTCGATCAGGCTGGCGACGATGCCGGCCGGGTCGTCGGTGGGGTGGTTGGGCTGCAGCCGCACGCTCAGGTGGCCGCGTTGGCCGACGGTGTTGCGAAAGCGCGTGACCACCTCGCGTTTCTTCGCCACCAGCATCAGGTCCTGGTTGCGCATGAGCTTGCTGACGGCGGCCACCATCTCGGGCGTGAGCCCGGGCGAGAGCCGCGCCAGCACGGCGGGTGTGGCGGCGTCGGACAGCAGCCAGTCGCGCAAGCCGCCCACCGTCAGACCGCTGACCGGCGCGAAGGCCGCGCGGTCGTGGCCGTCGATGATCAGGCGCGTGACCTCGTCGCTTTCGTAGGGAATCAGCGCCTCGTCGAGAAAGCGCTGCAGTGGCACGTCGGCCAGCACCCAGCGCGCGGCCACCCGCTCCTGTTCGGTGGCGGCGGCCAGCCCGGCCAGGCGGTCGCCCGAGCGCAAAGGGGTGGCCTTGGCCATCACCTCGCGCAGGCTGTCGAAGCGAAAGGTCTGCAGTCCCAGCGTTGCGCTCAGGTTCACGTCAGCGGCTCCTTGGTGCGTGTGGGGTCACACCGTGGATTTCATTCTGCCGCAGCCGCCAGCATGGCGTCGTGCGGTGCGGCGTCGCGCTGGGCGGCGGTGAGGCGGAAATAGAGATAGCAGACCGCCATGAAGCCCAGGAAGATCAGCGAGAGCAGCTGGTTGAAGACCACCACCGCCGCCAGACAGACCACACCGCAACCAATGGCAATCGCCGGGAACAGCGGGTAGAGCGGGGCCCGGAACGGGCGGTCCAGCTTCGGTTCCGTGGCGCGCAGCTTGAACAGCGAGGCCATGGACATGATGTACATGACCAGCGCGCCCAGCACCGCCATGGTGACGATGTTGGCCGTCAGCGGCAGGCCGCCGATGGTGACCCACTGGTCGCTGAACACCGCCACGATGCCCACGATGCCGCCACCGATGAGCGCGTTGACCGGCGTGCGGAAGCGCGGGTGCACCTTGGCGAACATCGCCGGCAGGTAGCCGGCGCGGGCCAGGGCGAACATCTGGCGCGAATAGCCCAGCACGATGCCATGGAACGAGGCGACCAGGCCGAACAGGCCGATCCACACCAGCATGTGCAGCCAGCCGCTGGACTCGCCGACCACCATCTTCATGGCCTGGGGCAGCGGGTCGTTGATGTTGGACAGCTTGGACCAGTCGCCCACGCCGCCGGCCATGACCATGACCAGGAAGGCCAGCGCCACCAGCGTCAGGATGCCGGTGATGTAGGCGATGGGGATGGTGCGCTTGGGGTCCTTGGCCTCCTCCGCCGCCATGGCCGCGCCTTCGATGGCCAGGAAGAACCAGATGGCGAACGGGATGGACGCGAAGATGCCGGCCCAGGTGCCCATGCTGAAGTCGGGCGAACCGGCCCAGCCGTTGGCGGTGAAGTTGGACAGCGACCAGCCCGGCGCGACGACGCCGGCGAACACCAGCAGCTCGATGACCGCCAGGATGGTGACGAACAGCTCGAACGCCGCCGCGATGCCCACGCCCACCGCGTTGAGGCCGATGAAGATCACGTAGGCCCCCACCGCCGCCCACTTCGGGTCCAGTGCCGGGTACTGCACGTTCAGGTAAGCGCCGATGGCCAGCGAGATCGCCGGCGGCGCGAACACGAACTCCACCAGCGTGGCGAAGCCGGCGATGAAGCCGCCCGTGGGGCCGAAGGCGCGGCGCGCGTAGGCAAACGGGCCGCCGGCGTGCGGGATGGAGGTGGAGAGTTCGGTGAAGCTGAAGATGAAGGTGGTGTACATCAGCGCCACGAACAGCGTGGCCAGCAGGAAGCCCAGCGTGCCGGCGCTGGCCCAGCCGTAGCTCCAGCCGAAATATTCGCCGGAGATGACCAAACCGACGGCGATGCCCCAGAGCGAGAAGGTGCCCAGCACGGGCTTGAGCTCCCGGGCGACCTGTTTGGATGCGGATGACATGGGACGTTCTCTTGTGTGTGGATGAAAAGCCCGAACGGCTCGGGCGGCCTGGCGCGCAGTGTGGTTCGGCGGGCCCGTTCGCCCTATCCCGGATCGGAAACACGCCCCGCCGTGGCGCACTTTTTCCGAAACGGGATAGCCCGGGCGGCTCCACCCCCGGGTTTTCCATCAGTCCGCGCGTGGCACGGAACTTGATACTCCCGCTGCACCCCGGCGCTGCGCGTGCCGAAGGAGCCCTGCCATGCCCACTTCCAGCCCTGCCCAGCCCGCCTGCTTCCGCGTCAAACGCACGCGCGAAGTGGACGTGCACGCCCGCAACCTCGACGCCTGGGACCAGGACTACGTACAGACGTCGCCGGGTGTGTTCCAGGGCCAGGTGCGCGAGCTGTTCGACGGCCCGCTGCAGGCCTTCGAGGAAGTGGCCAACTGCGCCACCAGCCAGCACTGCCGGCCCTGGCGGGGAGGCGTCTGGCTGGGCCTGTCGGTGCCCGAACAACCCACCGGCCTGCGCTTCATGGGGCGACCGGTGGGCGGGCACGAACTGATGATCTCCGACGGCAGCGAGGCCTTCGACCTGCAGGTGCCGGCCGGCCACGGTCTCTACGGCCTGGTGTTCGACCCGCGCGAACTGCTGGCGCATGTGCGCGCTCGCGACCAGGCCGAGGCCGCCCCGGCGCGCAGCCCGGGTGTGCGCCTGCAGACGCTCACCGCCACCCAGCGCTTTCGGCTGGTGGGTCTGCTGCGCGAGGTGCTGCGGGGCCTGGAGACCGACCCCGGCGCGCTGGCCCACGAAGCCAGCCGGCGCAGCCTGCGCGAAGCCCTGATGACCGTGCTGGCCGACACCCTGATGCCCGCCGACCAGGCCGACGCCGTCACCCCGCGCCAGCAGCGCAGGCAGGACGTGGTGCGCCGGGTGCGCGAGCTGGTGACCGAACAGCCCCAGGAATACCTGGGCGTGGAGCGCCTGTGTTCGGAGCTGCACATCACCCGCCGCACACTGCAGAACTGCTTCCAGGACAGCCTGGGCATCAGCCCCGCCAGCTACCTGCGTCTGGTGCGGCTGAACGCGGTGCGGCGCGAACTGCGCAGCGCCCCGGGCGAACGGACCATCGGCGACCTGGCGGCGCGCTGGGGTTTCTGGCACATGGGCCACTTCAGCCAGGACTACAAGGCCCTGTTCGGTGAGACGCCCTCGCACACCCGGCTGGAGACCTGAACGCCCAGCGGATCATCGATCAAGTATTTTTGAACCAACTCGATTTTTGATTGAAATGGTTTAACTTTTTCGACCCCGGCGGCAGACTCTGGCCCATGACCGATGCGCCCCTGTGACGGGTGCCGGCGACCGACCCGGAAAACCGCCATGACCCTGACCTTCCCCACCTTCACCGCCGGCATGGTGCTGAGCATGTCGCTGATCATGGCGATCGGCCCGCAGAACGCGCACGTGCTGCGCATGGGCCTGCAGCGCCAGCACCTCTGGCTCACGGTGGCCGTGTGCGCCGTGGCCGACATCGTGCTCATCTCGCTCGGCGTGCTCGGCCTGGCCCAGCTCGGCGGCCTCTCTGACAAGCTGCTGGGCGCGCTGGTGGGCGCCGGGGTGCTGTTCCTCGGCGTCTACGGCTGGCAGGCGTTCCAGCGTTTCCTGAAGCCCCAGGCCTTGGCCTCGCTGGGCGATGAACCCGGCACGCAACGCCTTGCACCAGCGCCCGTGACGCGGCGCCAGGCGGTGCTCTCGGCGCTGGCCTTTTCGGTGCTCAACCCGCATGCCTGGCTCGACACCGCCGTGCTCATCGGCAGCGCCTCGCTGGCCTACGGCCAGGGCAGCACCACGTTTGGTCTCGGCGCAGCGGCCGGTTCGGTGGTGTGGTTCGTTTTGCTCGGCGCCGCCGCCTTCTGGCTCGGCCGACGGCTGAATTCGCTGCACATCTGGCGCTTGCTGGACGGCGCCGTGGCGCTGATGATGTGGGGCACGGCCGCGTGGCTTCTGACCAGCCTGTTTTGAGACCCCCACCATGACCGCCACCCGCGCAACAGACGCCCCCGTCACCATCTTCGGCCCGGACTTCCCCTTCGCCTTCGACGACTGGATCACCCACCCTCAAGGGTTGGGCGAGCTGCCGCCGGAGCGGCTGGGCAGCGAGGTCGCCATCGTGGGCGCGGGCATGGCCGGCATGGTGGCGGCCTACGAGCTGATGAAGGTGGGCTTGAAGCCCGTGGTGTACGAGGCTTCGCGCATGGGCGGGCGGCTGCGCTCGCAGCCGTTTGAAGGCGGCCAGGGCGTGGTGGCCGAGCTCGGCGGCATGCGCTTTCCGGCGTCGAGCACGGCGTTTTTCCACTACGTGAACCGGCTCGGCCTGCAGACCCGGCCCTTCCCCAACCCGCTCACCCCCGCCGCCGGCTGCACCGTGATCGACCTCGAAGGCCAGACGCACTGGGCGCGCCACCTGGCCGACCTGCCGCCGCTGTTTGCCGAGGTGGCCGAGGCCTGGGCCCGCGCGCTGGAAGACGGCGCCGGTTTCAGCGGCCTGCAGCAGGCGCTGCGCGAGCGAGACGTGCCACGCCTCAAGGCTTTGTGGGACCGCCTGGTGCCGCTGTGGGACGACCGCACGTTTTACGACTTCGTGGCGCAGTCGCCGGCGTTTGCCGCGCTCTCGTTCCGCCACCGCGAGGTGTTTGGCCAGGTGGGTTTCGGTACCGGTGGCTGGGACTCGGACTTCCCCAACTCCATGCTGGAAATCCTGCGCGTGGTGCTGACCGGCTGCGATGAAGACCAGCACCTGATCGTGGGCGGCGCCCAGCAGGTGCCCGTGGGCCTGTGGCACCACGCGCCCGCCGCGCACGAGCTGCGCCACTGGCCGGCGGGCACCACGCTGGCGAGCCTGCACCACGGCGCGCCGCGCCCGGGCGTGACGTCAATAGCCCGCGCGCCCGACGGCCAGCTCGCGCTGACCGACACCTGGGGCAACACGCGCCTCTACTCGGCCGCGCTCACCACCTGCCAGAGCTGGCTGCTGACCACGCAGATCGCGGTGGAGGAGTCGCTGTTTTCGCAGAAACACTGGATGGCGCTGGATCGCACGCGTTACATGCAGTCGAGCAAGACCTTCGTCATGGTCGACCGGCCGTTCTGGAACGACCTGAAGGCCAACGGCTGGCCCACGCTGGGCATGACGCTCACCGATCGCCTCACGCGCGGCACCTACCTGTTCGACAACGGGCCGGACCAGCCGGGGGTGATCTGCCTGAGCTACGCCTGGATGGGCGACGCGCTCAAGATGCTGCCGCACGACACACACAAACGCGTGCAGCTCGCACTTTCGGCGCTGCAGAAGATCTACCCCGACGTGGACATCGCCAGCCACATCGTGGGCGACCCGATCAGCGTGTCGTGGGAAGCCGACCCGCATTTCCTCGGCGCCTTCAAGGGTGCCCTGCCCGGCCACTACCGCTACAACCACCGCATGTACAGCCACTTCATGCAGGACGCCTTTCCCGAAGCCGAGCGCGGCATCTTCATCGCCGGTGACGACGTGTCGTGGACGCCGGCCTGGGTCGAAGGCGCGGTGCAGACCTCGCTCAACGCGGTCTGGGGCATCGTGCACCACCTGGGTGGGCGGTGTCATGCCGAGAACCCGGGGCCGGGCGACGTGTTCCAACAGATCGGGCCCACGGCATTGCCCGACTGACGGCCCCCAGCCGCTGATCATGAACACCGAACCGCTCACCCTCGCCCTCTGGCAAACCCCCTACGCGGCCACCCCGGCCGAGGCGCTGCAAGGGCTCGATGACGCGGCCGCCCGGGCCCGTGCACAGGGCGCACAGCTGCTGGTCTGCCCCGAGATGGGTCTCACCGGCTACGCCATCGGTGCCGAACGGGTGCGGGCCCTGGCCGAGCCGGCCGATGGCGCGCTGACGCAGGCGGTGGCGGCCACCGCGCAGCGCCACGGCATCGCCGTCGTCTACGGCTACCCCGAACTCCACCCGCAAGGACAGCCTTTCAACGCCGTGCAGGCGATCGGCCCAGACGGCCAGTCGCTGGCCCGTTACCGCAAGACCCACTTGTATGGTGACCTGGATCACGCGCAGTTCAGCGCGGGCGACACGGCCTCGCAGGTCTTCGCGTGGCGCGGCTGGCGCCTGGGCCTGCTGATTTGCTACGACGTGGAGTTCCCCGAGACCGTGCGCCTGCTGGCGCTGCAGGGGGTGGACGCGGTGCTGGTGCCCACGGCCAACATGGCGGCGTTCGACGAGGTGCAGAACCTGCTGGTGCCCGCGCGCGCCTGCGAGAACCGGGTATTCGTGGCCTATGCCAACGCCTGCGGCCACGAACCGGGCATGCACTATGGTGGGTTGAGCACCGTGGCACGCCCCGACGGCGGCGTGTTGAGCCGCGCTGGCCGCGACGGGGAACTGCTGTTCGCCACGCTGACGCAGGAAGCCCTCGACCTTGCGCGCCGGTCGTCGCCGTGGTCCGCGCGGCGACCGGATCTCTACGGTCCGCTGGCGGTTTGACGCTTGCAGGGCCGAAAGGGTCAGCGGCCGGGGTTCAGATTTCGGCCGCGCCCGGCGCCTGCGAACGGATGAAGCCCAGCACCGATGCACCCTGCGTGTTGGTGAACAGCGAACGGTCGCCCACTTCACAATTGGCCGCCGTGCCGGACGACGTGAGTCCGACCACGCCCTGGCGTCCGCCCACAGGCCGGTAAACCGGCCCCCCCGAATCCCCCGCGCAGGCGTTGCTGAGTTTGCCGGTGTAGGTGAAGCCCACATGGTTTTCATTGACCAAGGTCAGGCTCGCATAACCCACCGCGAACGTGAACCCCGGGGCGCCCCATCCTGACAGGAACACCTCGTCACCCGCTTTCGACGGCTGGCTGACCAGCAGGGGCATGGTGGGGTTGGGCATGGCGGCGGGCAAGGTCACCACGGCCGCATCGTTCACATAGCCGGTGCCGCCTTTTGCGAAGCCAGGATGGGCCACCCAGCCGCTCGCGCTCAACGCCGAGGCACTGCCGTCGGCCCGCCACACCGCCGCCGCCACCCGGCTGGTACCGGCGGGCACACAGTGCGCCGCCGTCAACACCTTGACCGGCGTGAGCAACACGCCCGAGCAGATGCTGGAGTTGCCCCCGGCACCCACCACCACCAGCAGGATCACCGGCGTTTTTTCAGGTGAAGCGCAGTTGCTGCCGTTCGCGATCTTGGGCTGCACACCCACGCTGCCGCACAGCTCTGCCGCGCTGGGCAGCGACACGTCGTCGCCACCCCCCCCCGCAGCCCGCCAGCAGCAAGGCCATCACCACGCCCAAATATTTGAATCTGTGTTTCATGTCATTCCCTACGAACCCGACCACCCGCCAGCGGCGGCACGAAGCCCAGACTGTAGCGCCAGATCAGACACGACCGACCGACCAGAAATCGGGCTGCCCGTAGTGGTGCTTGAGAAAGTCGATCCACAGCCGCACGCGCAGCGCCAGGTGTTTGCGTTGCGGGAACAGCGCAAAGATGCCGTTGGGCGGCGCGGCGTAGTCCTCCAGCACGGCCTCCAGCCGACCGGCCGCGATGTCGGCTTCCACCTCCCAGATGCTGCGCCAGGCGATGCCGTAACCGGCCAGGCACCATTCGTGCAGCACCTGCCCGTCCGAGCAGTCCAGCGGCCCCCCCGGGCGCAGGTGCACGAGGTCGGTGCCGCCCCCGTCGGCCGCCGGCACCGCAAAGGCCCAGCCGCGCGTCTGCGAGGCATCGCTGGACAGGGTGAGGCAGTCAAAGCGCGCCAGATCGGCCGGCGTGGCGGGTCGGCCGTGTTGCTGCAGGTACTTCGGCGTGGCCACGCACAGCCGGCGGTTGTCGGCCAGGCGCACGCTCACCAGCGAGGAGTCGGGCAGGTCGCCCACACGCACCGCGCAGTCGTAGGCTTCGCCGGCCACGTCGACCACCCGGTCGCTCAGGTTGAGCGAGATCGTCACCTCGGGGTGCAATTCGCGAAAGCGCGGCACCAGCGGCGCCACGTGGCGGCGGCCGAAGCCGGCCGGTGCGGTCAGGCGCAGGTGGCCGCTGGCCTTGACGCCGCCGGCGCTGACGCTGGCTTCGGCATTGGCCAGGTCGGTCAGCAGGCGCTGGCAGTCTTCCAGGAAGGCGCTGCCTTCGTGGGTGAGGGTGATGCGGCGCGTGGTGCGCACCATGAGCTTGACGCCCAGGCGCGACTCCAGCCCGTCGAGCCGGCGGCCAATGATGGCCGGGGCCACGCCTTCGGCCTTGGCGGCGGCGGTGAGGCTGCCGCGGGTCGCCACGGAGGCGAAGGTTTCGAGCTGCTTGAGCTTGTCCATGGAACCGCAGATTACCTCAACAAAAGATGGCAATCAACGGAAATCATGCGTCAATTTATAACCAAATTCGCCACACTGAGGCGGTGGGACCGGCAACGCCAAGACGCTCAAGCGCAGCTCAGTTGCACTGCGCTTCGAGGTTGGGGATCGGGCCACAACCCTCCCCGCCCTGGGCGGTACAGGCGTTGTTGGCCGCTGTCTGCGCATCGAAGGCCGTACCCGCCCCCTTCGCAACCACCACAAAACCGCCACCGGCCTTGGTGCCCAGGGAGACCGCAGCGCACTGCTCGAACTGGAGCACCACCCGGCAATCGCTGGCATCGCACTCGTCGCGCGCTTCGTCGTTGGCGATCGACTGCGTCAGCGCGCCGGTAGAGATGGCCACGCGCCGCGTCGAATCGCTCACGGCCACCGATCCATAACCATCGTCGTTGCCGCCGCAGGCGGTCAACAGCAGGGAAGCCAAGCACACAGCACACAGGCCCCACAGCGTTGTTTTCATATCCAAACTCCTCTGAAAAATACAACAGGCATGAACGCGACACCCGCGCTCCATAAAGAGTCTATTCCAGCCGAGGGCTTGCATCCACCACGGAGAGCCGCCCCGGCCCCGGCTGGCGGAGGTGGCCTTCCTGAACCTCAGGCGAGCCAGCCCCTGGGCAGGCCGGCTTCGGGCGTCATGCCGTAGACCGGCTCGCCGGGCAAGCCGGCTTTGAGCGGTTCGCGCGCGGCAAAGAGTTGCTGAAGATCGATCCCGGTGGACACGCCCATGGCCTCGAACATGAAGACCAGGTCTTCGGTGACCACGTTGCCGCTGGCACCGGGCGCGTAGGGGCAGCCGCCCAGGCCGCCGAGCGAGCTGTCGAAGCTGCGCACACCCACATCGTAGGCGGCCAGGCAGTTGGCCAGACCGAGGCCGCGTGTGTTGTGCATGTGGGCCGCGCCGGCGTGTTCGCCCAGCGCGGCGCGCAGCCGGGTGAACAGGCGGCGCACCTGCGCCGGGTGGGCCATGCCGGTGGTGTCGGACAGGCCAACCTCGTCCACGCCCACCTCCACGCAGGCGAGCGCAAGGCGGATCACGTCGTCTTCGGCCACCGCGCCCTGCAAGGTGCAACCGAACGCGGTGGACAGGCCCACCTCCACCGGCACGCCGGGCGCGACCTCGTTGCGCAGCGCGACCACGCTGCGCAGCTCTTCGACCATCTGGGCGCTCGTCTTGCGCACGTTGGCCAGCGAATGCGCTTCACTCGCCGACACCGGCAGGGTGAGCTTGTGCACGC
The DNA here is from genome assembly GCA_002842215.1 of Betaproteobacteria bacterium HGW-Betaproteobacteria-9. Lineage (GTDB taxonomy): Bacteria > Pseudomonadota > Gammaproteobacteria > Burkholderiales > Burkholderiaceae_C > Hydrogenophaga. The sequence continues at coordinate 47,103 of PHCC01000014.1, forward strand.
CAGCCGTCAGCGCGGCCTCGGCGCCGCGCCGGTTGGGCACCAGCGCCATCACGCGCAGACCGGGCAGCGTGAGCGCGTGCCGCACCACGGCGGCCACGTCGGCCATCTGCGGCAGCAGCTTCGCGGGCACGAAGGAGCCGACTTCGATCTCGCGCAGGCCGGCCGCGGCGAGCGCGTCGATCCAGCGGCACTTGTCGGCCGTCGGCATGGTGGCGCTGACGGACTGCAGGCCGTCGCGCGGGCCGACTTCGCTGATGTGGACGTCGATAGAGGTGCGCATGGTTGAGGGCCCCCGGGTTCAGGCCACGGCCGCGAGCGCACGAAGGCGTTCGATGTCAGTCGCTGCGTAGCCGAGGCCTTGCAGCAGCTCGCTGGTGTGTTCCCCCGTCGTGGGCGGCTGCAGGCGCACGCCGAGGCGGTGGCCGTCCATGGTGAAAGGGAACAGCGTGGTCTTGGCGGTCTGGCCGGCGCGCGCACCGTCAGGCAGGGTGATGTCGGCCAGGCCGCCGGTGGCCAGCAGGTGTTCGTCGTCGTACAGCTCTTCGGGCTTGCGGATCGGCGCGAAGGGCAGGCCCACTTTTTCGAACAGCTCGGCCAGTTCGGCGGCGCTGCGCTGGGCCAGCCGCTCGCGCAAGATCGGCAGCAACTGGGGGCGCAACGTCACGCGGGCGTTGTTGTCGGGGTAACGCGGGTCGGCCTTGAGGTCGGCGAAACCGAGCGCATCGCAAAACGTGGCCCATTGCGCGTCGCTCACCGCGGCCAGAAAAATCTGCTCGCCATTTTTCACGGTGAACACGTCGTACACCGCCCAGGCCGAAATGCGCTCGGGCATGGGCGCCGCGGCCTGGCCGGTGATGGCGTACTGCAGCATGTGCTGGCCAACCAGGAAGACGTTGTTCTCGAACAGCGCGCTCTGCACCTCCTGGCCCTTGCCGGTGATGCCGCGCTGGATCAGCGCGCCCAGCGCGCCGATGGCGCCGAACATGCCGCCCATGATGTCGTTGACGCTGGTGCCCGCGCGCAGCGGGTCGCCGGGCCGGCCCGTCATGTAGGCCAGGCCGCCCATCATCTGCACCACCTCGTCGAGCGCGGTGCGGTGGTCGTACGGGCCGGGCAGAAAGCCCTTGAGGCTGATGTAGATGCAGCGCGGGTTGACCTGCGACAGGGCTTCGTAGTCCAGCCCGTATTTCTTCATCGTGCCGGGCTTGAAGTTCTCGGCCACCACGTCGGCGCTCGCTGCGAGCTTGCGCGCCAGCTCGGCGCCTTCGGGCTGGTGCAGGTTGATCGCGATGCTCTTCTTGTTGCGGTTGAAGAGCGGAAAAAACCCCGCGCCCGAGCCCAGCAGGTGGCGCGTGCGGTCGCCGTCGATGGGTTCGACCTTGATGACCTCGGCCCCCATGTCGGCCAGCACCATGCCGCAGGTGGGGCCCATGACCATGTGGGTGAACTCGACCACGCGCAGGCCCTTGAGCGGCTGCGGGATGGTGGAGGCTGGGGCGTTGGACTCGGCGTTCATGGCTTCGGATTCGTTCATCAAGGTGCACATCATGCCCGCACCCCCTGCGCCGGATCGAACCCTCGCGGGCCCCATGGGCAAAAGATGGACGGCGTGTTCCGGTGTCCATGCAGCAGATCGGGTGGGAACACCCGGGCGGACCGACGGTAGCGCCCTGACCCTGTCGTTACAAAAAGTCGCTGAGGTGTTAGCCCAGCTGGTGCGCCACGCGATCCGCTGCCAGCCAAGCACCGGCGGCCACTTTCTGCGGTGCGGCCCTGGGTGTCCAGGGCGCCGCAAGATACCCAGTTCTCGGTATTGACAGCCCCTGGGGCCACTGGCAATGTAACCAACCGTACACGCCGAATTCCTTGCGCGCCGGAACTGGACACCAGGTTACACAAAATGACCGTTTCCGAGATCCTGAGGCCCCCACAGCCGCTGAACCTGCGCAAACGGTTCGCGCTGGCGAGTCTGCTTGTGATCTCGGCGATCGCCATCGTGCTCGGTCTGGTGCTGTCCAACGTGCTGACCGAGCGCATGTTGCAGCGCGAGGGCGAAGTCTCCCGGGCCTTCATGCAGAACCTGCTGACGACCGACCAGTCGGCCGAGTTCCTCGCCAACCCCACCGACCCGGCGCTCCGTCAACGCTTCCTGCGCTCCATGGAGCACATCGTCGCCATGCGCGACACCGTGCGCTCGAACGCCTACGGCCTGGACAAGTCGGTGCTGTGGTCCACCAACAAGAGCCTGGTCGGTCGCAAGTTCGAGGACAACCCCGAACTCGACACCGCGCTCATGGGCCGCCTCGAAGTGCATGCGGAGAGCATCAACATCGAGGAAGTGTTCAAGGACAACAAAGCGGAACACGTTGGCATGTCGGGGCATGACGGCCTTTTTGTCGAAACCTACATGCCGATCCTGGCCCGGGACAGCAACCGGGTGCTGGGCGTCATGGAGCTCTACAAGTACCCCACCCAGCTCAACGCCGCGATCCACCGCGGCCTCCAGCAGCTCTGGATCGCCTGCTTCCTGTGTGCCATCGGCCTCTTTGTCACCCTGTACTGGATCGTTGCGCACGCTGACAAGACCCTGCGCGACCAGCAGCTGCGACTGACCGAAGCGCAAAGCCTGGCCTCGGCGGTCGAGCTGGCCAGCGCCGTGGCCCACAACCTGCGCAACCCGCTGGCCTCCATCCGCTCGGCGGCCGAGCTCATGAATGGCGGCCATCTCGACGAAGACGAGATCAGCGAAGTGAGTGAGGACGTGATCGACGCCGTGGACCGGGCCGACCGCTGGATCACGGAACTGGTGCACGTGTCCCAGGCGCCCCAGCTGCAGCCCGAAGCGGTGGACCTGGGGCCGCTGGTCGACACCTGCCTGCTGGAGATGGCCCCCGAGATGACCCGCCGCCACATCGTCTGGAACGTGGACAGCACCACGGCCCTGCAGGTCGATGCCCACCCCGCCACCCTGCGGCAGATCCTGTTGAGCATCATGGCCAACGCCATCGAAGCCATGCCCGGCGGGGGGCATCTGGACATCAGCTGGTGCAGCACGCCCACCCTGGCCGGCATCCGGCTCTCGGACAGTGGCACAGGCATCTCGGACGAGGTGCAGCAGCGCCTGTTCCGCCCGTTCTTCACCACCAAAGGCGGCGGCCTGGGCATCGGTCTGGCCCTCGTCAAGCGCATGGTCGAGCAATGGCAGGGCCACCTCACGCTGGCGCCGGCGGGGGCGAAGGGCACCGTCGTCGAAATCCTGCTGCCACGTTCTGCCCCCTGCCTGACCCAACCGGCCTGAAAGCCCCAACCCGAGAGCTGCACCATGGCAACCCTACTGGTCATCGAAGACGAGCCGATGCTGGCGAAGAACATCGCACGCTTCTTCCAGCAACACCACCACACGGTGGAGATCGCCGGCGATGGCATCGCGGGCCTGGAGGCGGCCCGCCGTCTCATGCCCGATGTGGCGATCGTGGACTACCAGCTGCCCGGGATCAACGGGCTCGAAGTGATCCGCGAACTGCACCGCAACGACGACCAGGTGCGCACCGTGATGGTGTCGGGCCACGCGAACGTGGCGGTCGCGGTCGACGCCATGAAAGCGGGCTCCTTCGACCTGCTCACCAAGCCGGTCCCGCTCAAGACCCTGAAGGACGTGATCGACCGGGCCCTGGTGGAAGCCAACGCCCGGCGCGCGCTCGACTACTACAAGCGCCGCGATGCCGAACACGGCGGCATCGAATGCATCCTGGGCGAGTCGCGTCCCATCCAGGCCCTGCGCGAACTGATCCAGGTGCTGATACAGAACGAACCCGCCGACGCCTCCCCCGTCGCCCCCATCCTGATCTGCGGCGAGACCGGCTCGGGCAAGGAACTGGTGGCCCGCGCCTGCCATTTTTCGGGCCCGCGGGCCAAGGGCGCCTTTGTGGAAGTCAGCTGCGCCTCGCTGCCCGCGCACCTCATGGAGGGCGAACTCTTCGGTTACGAAAAGGGCGGCGACCACGCCGAACGGCGCATCGGGCTGTTTGAAGCGGCGGACGGCGGCACCCTGTTCCTCGACGAGATCGGCGAGCTCGATCTGGGCCTGCAGGCCAAGCTGCTGCGCGTGCTGGAAAACCTCCGGGTGCGCCGGCTGGGCGCCGTGACCGACCGGCAGATCAATGTGCGCGTCGTGGCAGCGACCAACCGCGATCTGGAGGCGATGATGCGCGCCGGGCAGTTCCGCGCCGACCTGCTGTACCGGCTGCGGGTGTTCGCGGTCCGCGTGCCGCCGCTGCGTGCCCGCGGCAGCGATCTCTGGCTGCTCGCGCAGCACTTCACCACCGTGTTCACCAAGCGCTACAACAAGCCGCCCACCACGCTCGACCCCTCCGCCGAGGCCGCCCTGCTGCAACACACCTGGCCGGGCAACGTGCGTGAACTCAGCAACGTCATCGAACGCGCCGTGCTGCTGAGTACCGATGGCCGCATTTCCTCCACCGACCTGCTGCTCACGCCCAGCGCACCCGTGGACTTCGCTGAAAAACCAGCGGACCAGCCCATCTTCGCCCGCAACGACGAACTGGAGCGCTCGCACCTCGTGCGCGCCCTGGAAGAAACCCACTGGGACCTGCCGGCGGCGGCCGCGATGCTGGACGTGAGCGTCGACACGCTGCAGCAGCGCATGGACCGCCACGGTCTGTATGCGCCCGCCAAATGAGTGATGCTTTGCCGCTCCAATGCGGCAAATTACCCGCATAAAAGTCACTTATCAATCGGTCCTCTGTTATTTAATACCGATCCAGGTATGGAATAACATCGTCCCTCGTGTATCCCGGCATGGGGGATTGCCTTCTCCCGTGCATGGCGCGGCCGCCCCTGGTCCGCGTTGTCCGGGACACCTGACACCCCTGCCCAGTTCGTTTCACCTGTTCGAGGTATTGCCATGTCCGCCACCACCGCACGCACTTCCGTTCACGGCCTGCAGGTCGCCACCGCGCTCTACGACTTCATCAACCAGCGCGTGCTGCCCGGCACCGGCGTGAGCGTCGAAACCTTCTGGAAAGGCTTCGACGCCATCGTCGCCGACCTCGCCCCGAAGAACGCTGCCCTGCTGGCCGAGCGCGACCGCCTCCAGACCGAGCTGGACACCTGGCACAAAGCCAACCCCGGCCCGATCCGGGACATGGTGGCCTACCGCAAGTTCCTGGAAACCATCGGCTACCTCGTGCCCGTGCCCAAGAAGGTCAAGGCCACCACCAAGAACGTGGACGACGAGCTCGCCACGCAGGCCGGCCCGCAGCTGGTGGTGCCGATCCTGAACGCGCGCTACGCGCTCAACGCCGCCAACGCGCGCTGGGGCAGCCTGTACGACGCGCTCTACGGCACCGACGTGCTGAGCGAAGACAAGGGCTGTGAAAAAGTCGGAAAAAAAGGCGGCTACAACCCCAAGCGCGGCGCCAAGGTCATCGAATACGCACGTTACGTGCTGGACCGTTGCGCCCCGCTGAAGAAGGGTTCACACCTCGGCTCCACCGGCTACAAGGTCAACAAGGACGGTGAACTGGTCGTGGGCCTGGCCGAAGGCGGCACCAGCAAGCTGGCCGACAAGAGCCAGTTCATCGGCTACCAGGGCGAGGCCAAAGCGCCCAGCGCCGTGCTGCTCAAGCACAACGGCTTGCACCTGGACATCCAGATCAACCGCAGCACGCCCATCGGCAAATCGGACGCCGCCGGCGTGAGCGACCTGGTGGTCGAAGCCGCGCTGTCCACCATCCTGGATCTGGAAGACTCCGTGGCTGCGGTGGACGCCGAAGACAAGCTGCTGGCCTACCAGAACTGGCTCGGCATCCTGCAGGGCACGCTGGTCGAGTCGTTCGAGAAGGGCGGCAAGACGCTCACGCGCGGCCTGAACGCCGACCGTGAGTACACGGCCCCCAACGGCAAGAAGGGTGTGCGCCTGCACGGCCGCTCGCTCATGTTCGTGCGCAACGTCGGCCACCTCATGACCAACCCCGCCGTGCTGTGGGGCGCTGAGGGCAAAGAGATTCCCGAAGGCATCCTGGACGCGATGGTCACCACCACCATCGCGATGCACGACTTGAAGCGCACGAAAAAGGACGCCATCCGCAACTCGCGCAAGGGCTCGGTCTACATCGTCAAACCCAAGATGCACGGCCCACGCGAAGTGGCGTTTGCCGGCGAGCTGTTTGGCCGCGTCGAACAGGTGCTGGGCCTGCCCGAGAGCACCGTCAAGCTGGGCATCATGGACGAGGAGCGCCGCACCTCGGTCAACCTCAAGGCCTGCATCGAAGCCGCCGCCAGCCGCGTGGCCTTCATCAACACCGGCTTCCTCGACCGCACCGGCGACGAGATGCACAGCGCCATGTTGGCCGGCCCCATGGTGCGCAAGGGCGACATGAAGACCAGCGCCTGGATCCAGAGCTACGAGCGCAACAACGTGCTGGTGGGCCTGAGCTGCGGACTGCGCGGCAAGGCGCAGATCGGCAAGGGCATGTGGGCCATGCCCGACCTGATGGCTGACATGCTCAAGCAGAAGATCGCCCACCCCAAGGCCGGTGCCAACACCGCCTGGGTGCCCAGCCCCACCGGCGCCACGCTGCACGCCCTGCACTACCACCAGGTGCTGGTGTCCGACGTGCAGAAAGAGATGGAGAAGATCGACGCCAACGCCGAGCGCGACAACCTGCTCACCGGCCTGCTGACCATCCCCGTGACCGCCAACCCGAACTGGACCGCGGCCGAGAAGCAGCAGGAACTCGACAACAACGCCCAGGGCATCCTGGGTTACGTGGTGCGCTGGGTCGACCAGGGCGTGGGCTGCTCCAAGGTGCCCGACATCCACAACGTGGGCCTGATGGAAGACCGTGCCACGCTGCGCATCAGCAGCCAGCACATGGCCAACTGGCTGCACCACGGCGTGGTGACCGAGCAGCAGGTGCGCGAGACGTTTGAGCGCATGGCCGCCGTGGTGGACCAACAGAACGCCGGCGACCCGTTCTACAAAAAGATGGCCGGCAATTTCAAGACCAGCATGGCCTACCAGGCCGCCTGCGACCTGGTCTTCAAGGGCCTGGCCCAGCCCAGCGGCTACACCGAGCCGCTGCTGCATGCGTGGCGCTTGAAAGTGAAGGCGGCCTGACGATCACGCGGCGCCGGAGAGCCAAACAAGCGGCGCCCGAAGGCGCCGCTTGTTTATGACCTGGGACTGATGGTCGGCCCCAGCCGGCAGTCCAAAGGCAGGAATTCCGGTGGCAGATCGGTACGGTTGTCGCCTGAGGCTTCCATCTGCTCGGGCACCCCAGCCTGACCACATACCCAGGCGATCGGCACTTGGGGATGGTCTCTAACGATCGCCGGTCGGACCGTGAGCGTCTTTCCTGCGAGGTTCCGGTTGACGTTGTTGCCAAAACTCAGGTGGGTGGCGCCATCGACCACCTGCACGCGACTGACGTAGTTGCCCACGATCTTGTCCGCTGGCGGCAGGCCGGCCTCGGCGTTGCTGGCCGGCAGCTTGCGGTGCGCACGCTGAAAGGCCTGTACGTTTTCCTGGGCATAGGCGGCCAATCCCAGCGCCTCCTTGACTTGTGCGCGAATGATCCGATCCTGGAAGGAAGGGAGCGCAAGCGTGGCCATGATGCCCAGAATGGCCACCACCATCATCAGTTCGATCAGGGTGAAACCGCCGTGGCGGACGCAAAGTGATTTCATACAGATTGACCCAGCTTGAAGATGGGCAGATAGACGGCAACCAACAACTCGAAGGCCAGGAACGCGGCCACCAGGTAGACGATCCAGGTGAGTCTTTGCTCGAACCGGGCGGAGGCCAGCGTCCACAGGTCGTGCAGTTGTTGTCCCAACAGACGGGCGATCGCCGGCAGGTTGTCGGTGCGTTGTGCCACATCGATGTGCGCCCGCACAGTCGCAGGGACCAGCCGCTCCTGCTCCACCGCAGAGGACAGTGACTCTCCTGCATCCACACTGCGTACCGTGCGTTCAAGCCGCTGGCGAATGGACGGGATCGGTGTCGTGTCGGCCAGGTAGCGCAAATAAAGCGGCAGGCCCACAGAGGGCTGCGCATGTCCGAGCACAGGCAACAGACGCAACTGCGTCTCAAGCGCCCAGCGCCCCCGATCCAGCCCCAACACATGGAAGAAGCGATCGACACCGGAAGTTCGGCCGAACATGAGCCACATCACCAGCACCAAGGCGAGCAAGGACACCACAAAGCCCATCGAGAAGATGTCATTCGCGAAGGGTAGAAACGAGAAGTACGCCAGCGTGGGACCTGGCATGGTCAGCCCCATCGATTCGAACGCCGTTCGAAATGAAGGCAACACAAAGACCGACACCACCGTCGAAGCAACCACCGCAGTGGCCAGCATTGCCGCTGGCCAGCCCAAGGCCAGTCGGTTCTGTTGCCGACGCCGATCCTGTAGCTGAAGGTCTTCGGACAACACGGTCAGTGCCTGCTGCAACTGGCCATGTTCCTCCTCGGTCCTGAGCCACGCGGACAGCGTGGCCCGTCCCAGACCCGGCCAGGCCAGCAGGGCGTCGCCCAACGACACGCCCCGGGACAAAGCCACGGCAAGGTTGGTCAGCCGGGCTTGCGCGGTCTTGTCGGCTGCGGCCTCCGACAGGCGAAAGACCAGCGCCTGCATCGGCGCCTGCTGGCGCACACAGGCCGCCAGGTGTTCAAGCAGGAGCACGGTGTCCGAGAGTTTCTGACTTGGATTCATGGCGTCACGGTTGATTCATGGGGACACGGTGTTTGGGCAAGGTCTTGCCATCGTCCGGAGGATCGTGAAATGCAGCGCCAGTTCGACACCCAGGTACTGATGCCTGGCGGTTCCACCGGCTCCAGGAGCCACAGCCCTTGCTGACCAAGTTCTCCCGGCGCGCTGAAGTGGGCTGTGATGCGATCACCCTCGCGCGCGTACCGCACGGACAGCGCGGACAGGTGCTTTCGGCTGGAAGCTGTGTCCACCGTCGACAGCACCACTGGATCACCCAAGACCGGTGGACTCGATGCAGGACGCTGGGCACGCTCCAGCACGATTTCCTTGCGGGCATGCCCCAGCATCGACAGCACCTCCACCAAGTAGGCCCGGTCGAGGAGACTGCGCCCGAAATGAAGGCACAGGGCAGTGCCCGCCATCACCAGCAATGGCACCAGCACCAAGGACAAGGCCGCACGGTGCAAAAAGCCCATGGGCGGCCGCAACGGCCGCAGGGAGGGTCGATCGCCAAGGGACGCCATGCTATCCAGCCTTGCGGCACGCCGCTGGCAGATAGCGCCGATCCATCAGGTTTTTGGCCGTGGCAGGCAGGTCCGCGGTCTGCGTGCCCTCGGGCTCTTCCCCGTCCTGACAGACCCACGCCACCGCCGCAGCGACTTCAGAAAGTGTCACCGCGGGCCGCATGACCAGTTGGTACGGCGACTGGTCATGCGGCGCCTGCTTGCCCAACAAGGTGCTGGCCTTCAGGGAGATCACAAGCACCCCACCGGACAACACCTGGATGCCGTCCACATAGCGCCCTTGCAGCCGTCGGGCCTCGGGCAGACCCGCTTGCGCATTGTTTGCAGGCATCACGCCCCAGCGCGCATAAAACTCGGCGACCGGCTTCTGAGCCGCCATACCGAGATCCAGCGCCTCGGCCACCCGCGCGCGGATGGTGTAATCCTTATAGGCGGGAAGGGCCACCGCGGCCAGGATACCGATGATGGACACCACCAGCATCAGTTCCACCAGCACGAATCCGGACATGCGCTCTTGCGCCACCGCGGTCTTGTCAAAGAATCCGTTCATCGCCACCTCCCGAGTACATTCGTTTTACGCACTATAGCCGCTGAGTCCAGCAGGGCAGCCGGCCATCCAACGGCGGTGCCGCCGCTGAAGCCCACCCGGCTTCAGCGCCGAGACCGGATCGATGAACCCCTTGCCATCGCCGCGAACGACACCGTTCAGGACTGAGGCGCAGACGGCGGGCCCTGATTGCACAGGACAGAACACCATGACCCCGCAGTACCTGATCTTCGACGCCAGCGACGATGGCGAAGGCACCGGCACCTGGGATGCGATGGCCAGCGTGCGCGCGGCCGATGTGCTCGCTGTGATGGCCGAAGCGCAGGCCGTGCTGGCCTGGGCTGACAAGCACAGCCCCGGGCCGCGCGGGCCGCTGGACGAAGGCGGCGCCTGGGACGCCGACGAGCAGGTGCAGTCCGATGGCGAATGGACCACGGTGACGCTGACGATCACCGGGCCCTGGGAGTGGGGCGAGACGCTGGTGGCTCAGTTTTCGGCGGGCGGTTGAAGCGCGCTGCCAATCGGTAGCGGCTCAGCGCCCCTTGAACACCGCCGCCCGTTTCTCCCTGAACGAGGCCACACCCTCCTTCGCATCCTCGCTGTTCGCCAACCGCTGCTGCACCGCGTCGAACTCGGCCATGGCAACCAGTGGGCCTTGTTCCACCGCCTTGAGTGCGTTAAGCCGCGTCGCCACCACGGCCAGCGGGGCCTGCTGCGCGATGGCGTTGGCGATGCGCAAGGCTTCATCGAGTTCGGTGCCCGCTGGCACGACACGCTGCACAAAGTTCAGCCGCAGTGCCTCAGCGCTGTCGAAGGTGTCGCCAGTCAGCAGATGCAGCAGCGCGTTGCCCAGGCCGGCGCGTTCGGCCATGCGCAGCGTGGCGCCGCCGGTGGCCATGATGCCGCGCTGGACTTCCAGTTGCGAGAAGCGGCAATCGTCTGCAGCCACGACGATGTCGGCCGCCAGCATGAGCTCGATGCCCAGCGTGTAGGTGATGCCTTTGACCGCCACCACCATGGGCTTGGTGCGGCGGCGCCAGCCGGCATCGCCGAGGTTGAGCGGATCCACCAGGCCGTGGGGCACGGCGGTCTCACCGCGTTGCATGAGCGGCGCGAAGCTGGGCAGGTCGAGGCCGGCGGTGAAGTGATCGCCGTGCGCGTGCAGCACGCCCACACGCAGCGCGGGCTCATCGTCGAGCCGGGTGTAGGCCTCGGCGAGCGCGCGCAGCATGGCCGGGGTGAAGCCGTTGCGTTTGGCCGGGCGGTGAATGCCGATCAGCAGCAGCGAGCCGCGCACTTCGGTGCTGATGCGGCCTTGGTCGGGGGGTGTGGCGGTGTTCATGGCGCGATGGTAGTGACCCGGTGCCCCGCCGCGCGGTCACCCAGGCGCCACACGGCGCGCGCCCGTGCTCAGCGCACGCGCTGCACCTCCAGCGACGACACCGCCCCCGCCTGGTTGCCCCAGCTCTGGCGGATGAAGCTGGCCACCGCCGCGACCTCGGTGTCGTTCAGCAGGGTGCGGAACGGTGGCATGCCGTAGGGCTGCGGATGGCCGGCGGTGGCGGGTGCAAAGCCGCCGCTCAGGATCGCCTGAACCGGGTTCACGGGCGACGCCATCGTGACGGCGCGGTTGCCGGCCAGCGGGGGGTAGGCCCCGGCGGCGCCTTGCCCCTGGGCGCCGTGGCAGTCGACACAGTGCCGCTGATAAAGCTGTTCGCCCAGCACCTTTTGCGAGGCGTCGGCGGCTTCGAATTCGACCGCTGGCGCGGGCTGCGGCGGCACCGCCTGGAGGTAGACGGCCATCGCCCGCAGGTCTTCGGTGCGCAGGTGTTGTGTGCCGTGGAACACCACCTCTGCCATGGGGCCCATGACCGAGGCCCCGTCCACGCTGCCTTGCTGCAGCAGTGCAACGATGCGCTCTGTGGTCCACCCTTGCACGCCGGCCTGCTGCGGGTCGCTCAAGGCCGGCGCGAACCAGTGCCCCCCGGGCAGATCGTCGGCGCCGAAGGTGGTGCTGGCACCGCCGAGCGGATCGCGCGTGCTGTGGCAGGCGGCGCAGTGGGCCGGCCCGTTGACGAGGTAGGCGCCCCGGTTCCATTCGGCGGACTGCGCGGGATCGGGCTGGAAGCGACCCGGCTCGAAGTGCATCAGCCGCCAGACGGCGAGCGCGGCCTGGGTGCTGTAGGGGAAACGCAGGCTGTGCGGCCGGTTGGCCTGTCGCACCGCGGGCAGGCTGCGCAGGTAGGCGTGCAGATCGGCCACGTCGGCGTCCGGCATCTGCGTGGTGTGGGTGTAGGGGAAGGCGGGGTACAGCAGGTGGCCGTCGCGCGAGCGGCCTTCATGCAGGGCACGCTGAAAGGCTTCGGGTGACCAGCGGCCCAGGCCGGTTTCCGGGTCGGGCGTGAGGTTGCCGGCGACGATGGTGCCAAAGGGCGTGTCGATGCTGCGGCCACCGGCATAGGCTTCGCCGCCGCGTGCGGTGTGGCAGGCCATGCAGTTGCCGGCACGCGCCAGGTAGGCCCCGCGCGCCACCTGCTCCGGCGCGGCAGGCGCCCACGTGGCGGCTTCGGGCAGGGCCTCACCGCGCAGTTCGAACCACACGGCCGCCGTCAGCACGCCGCAGGCCAGCAGCAGGACCGCCAGCGCGGTGCGCAAAGGGGTGAAGTTCATCGCGCACCCCCGCTGCGCTGGGGCGAAAGGCCGCATTTCAGCGGCAGGGGATCGCGGGTTGGCGGTGCCGGGTGCGCATCCGCCGGCACCGGCTGGGCCGCGAGCCAGCTGGACACGGCGGCCACATCGGCCGGTGCCAGGCGCTTTGCGACGTGGGCCATGCAATCGGGCGCAAAGGCCTGGCGCAAGCCGGTCTGCCAGGCACCGAGCTGGCCGACCAGGTAGTCGCGCGGCAGTCCCAGCAGGCCCGGCACGGCGGGGCTGACGCCGGTCAGTGCCGCACCGTGGCAGGCGGTGCAGGCGGGCAGTTCGCGCGTCGGGTCGCCGTGGCGCACCAGGGCTTCGCCCCGCGCCAGTTCGGCCGGCGGCGCGGAGGCTGGCTGCGGCGGCGGGTAAGGCAGATCCAGACCGGCGAAGTGGCCCGCGATGTCGCGCAGGTAGGGGTCGCTCAGGTGGTCGAGCAGGTAGCTCATGCCGGCGTTGTTGCGCCGGCCCTCGCGAAAGTGCAGCAACTGGTGGTACAGGTAATCCGCCGGTTTACCGGCGATGCGCGGGAAGTAGCCGGCATTGGTGGCGCGGCCCTCCTGGCCGTGGCACAAGGTGCAGGCCTGCAGGCGCTGAGCCAGGGTATCGGGCACGGCGCGCAGCGGTTCGGCGGCGATCACGGCGCCGTGCCAAAGCAGTGCCGCGAGAACAAGGGAAACGGGGGTTCGAAGGAGGGGCATGGGCGCTTTGAAAATACCACAGCCATTCGGTCGGTACACTGATCAGACCACGTCATTTCCATGCAGACCACCGCCTTGTCCATCGACCCAACCCACTGCCCGCTGTGTGGCGGCGACAACCGCTGCGCGATGGAGGTCGAAAAGGCCACGGGCGAACCCCAGCCGCCGTGCTGGTGTGTCACCGAAACCTTCACGCCCGACCTGCTGGCGCGCTTGCCCGCAGAGGCGCAGGGCCAGGCCTGCATCTGTGCACGCTGCCTCGCCCGCTTCAACGCCAACACCCAAGAAAGCGCCCCCTGATGGCCTGGCTCGACCGCTTCCCCCTGGGTCTTCTGATCGCCGTCGCGCTCTGGCTGACGGTGGCGCCCATCGTTCCGGAGCCGCACCTGATCGAGAAGCTGCGCATGCTCAGCGAAGGCACGCTGGTTAAGCCCATCGACATCTTCGACCTGCTGCTGCACAGCGTGCCGCTGGTCCTGCTGGCGGTGCGCCTGTGGCGCAACGCCCGGCGCGGCCGAAACTGAACGACAACGCTCGCAAGAAGCGGCTCAGCACAGGGCACCGCCGGGCCGGCTTTGCCGGACGGCCAGTGCCGTCCCCTTGAGGGGATCGCGCGCAGCGCGGCGGGGATGGTCACTAGGGCCTGTTCACACTATTTTTCCAAGATGCGTTGCGGATCAAAAAGGCCCTGCGCGTGTCGCCCATCCCATGTCGGGGCTGGCCGAGGGCGCGAAACGCAGCCGGGGTCGCCCCCCGGCAAGGCTTCGCAACGCCGCGCATGGCCTTTTTGGCCGCAACCCGAAGGGAATGGGCTGAAAACAGCGCCACTCGTTGTTGCACTCCTAGTGCCAGACACCCAGTCTGGCCGTCGTCCCGCGCCTAGATTGGCGCTGTTTTCAGCCCATTCGCACTTGAAAAAATAGTGTGAACAGGCCCTAATTCACGGCAAATGCCAGCACCAGGGCGCCCAGGGCCAGCAGGCCCAGCGCGCCGATGAACACGTTTTCGCCCCAGGCTTCGAAACGTGAACCGCCGTCGTGCACGCGCATCGAGGCGAACGAGAGCACCGCGCTGACGAGGAACACCAGCGCGTCCACCGCCAGCAGCTTGTCAACCACCACCCGCCCGGCGCTGAAGGGGCTCAGCAGGCTGATGTAGAGCGCCGTCAGGCAGACCCCGATCATGGTGGCCGAGGTCGGCAGGATGTGGGCCGACAGCCCGCTGTGGCGCTGGCGCCCGTCCACGCAGGCCTCGGCGTGCGGCGCTGCCTTCATCCGAGGCGCACCGGCACGAAGATGGTGTCACCGGCGCGCCGGATCAGCAGCGCCACCGACTTGGCCGACTTCGCCACCGCGGCCCGGACCTGGTCCACGCTCTGCACCGGCGTGCCGTTGACCGCCATCAGCAGGTCACCGGGCTGCACGCCGGCGAGCGCCGCCGGTCCGCCCACGTCCTCGACCACCAAGCCCGAGCTGACCCCGGCGCCGCGTTTTTCCTGCGGCTGCAGCGGGCGCAACGCCAGACCAAGCTTGCCCTGGCCCACGCCATCAGGGGCCTGGACCACCTGGGCTTTCTTGTCACTCGCGTCGCCCAGCTTCGCGGTCAGCGTCTCGGTCTGGCCCTGGCGCCAGACCTCCAGCGTCATCTGGCTGCCCGGGGCGGACTGGCCGATCAGCGCCGGCAGGTCGCCCGACGCCACGATGCGCTGGCCGTTCGCCTGGCGGATCACGTCGCCCGGCTTCAACCCCGCCTTGTCGGCCGGGCCACCGGCTTCCACGCTGGAAACCAGCGCGCCTTCGGGCTTGTCGAGCTTGAACGAGTCAGCCAGGGTTTGGTTTACCTCCTGCACCGACACGCCCAGGCGCGCGTGGCTGGCCTTGCCGGTGGCCACGATCTGGTCTTTCACCTGGCTGGCGAGTTCGATGGGAATGGCGAACGACAGGCCCTGGTACCCGCCGGACTGGCTGTAGATCTGCGAATTGATGCCCACCACCTCGCCGCGGCTGTTGAACAGCGGCCCGCCCGAATTGCCCGGGTTGACCGCCACATCGGTCTGGATGAAGGGCACAAAGCTGTCGTCGGGCAGCGAGCGGCCCTTGGCACTGACCACGCCGGCGCTCACGCTGTTCTCGAAGCCGAAGGGTGAGCCGATGGCCAGCACCCACTCGCCCACCTTGAGGTCGCGCGCGCTGCCCAGCGGCACGGTGGGCAGGTCCCTGGTGTCGATCTTCAGCACGGCCACGTCGGTCTTCGGGTCCGAGCCCAGCACCTTGGCCTTGAACTCGCGCCGGTCGGTGAGCTTGACGATCACCTCGCTGGCGTCGCGCACGACGTGGGCGTTGGTGAGGATCAGGCCGTCGGCGCTGACGACGAAACCCGAGCCCTGGCCACGCACCGGGGTGTCGCGTTGGTCGGGTGCGCCGCCGCCCTGGCCCTGGAAGCGGCGGAAGAATTCAAAGAACGGATCGTTCGGGTCGATGCCGGGCGGCAGACCGCGCGCCGCAGCGGCCTCTTCGCCCTCGGCGGAGGCGTGGCGCACGCCGCTGACACTGATGTTGACCACGGCCGGTCCGTAGCGTTCGGTGATGCGCGAAAAATCGGGCGCGCCCTGCAGGCTGATCGGCGGGGCGGCACTGCTGCCGGTCACCGTGTCGCTGACAGGCGCCTCGGCCCGCGCGGGGCCACCGGCCATGTAGGTGGCGCCGGCACCACCCAGCAGACCGGCGGTGAGCAGGGTCAGCACGAGGCGGGCGGGGGTGAGGTTTCGGGTTTTCATGTGTGCTCCTTGTCAAGCCATGGGTTGGACATGGGTTCACTGTCGAAGCAAACACTTAGACCGGGCTTAAGAATCACTGCTGGCAGGGGCTTGCTGGATGCGCCGCCAGTGAACGGCAGATCTCGTTCTCGGCACCTCGCGAGCCAAGGCGTGCGCGGGCAGGTCGCAGCGCTTGGGCGAGGCGGTCGGTGCGATGCACCGACTCCCCTGCGATGCTCGCGGCCGTGGCCCGTCGCACAACTCGCTGCGTTCGCTGACGCTCTCTCCGCTCAGACAAGTGCGACGAGTCAGACAACGAAGCGCGCTGCGCGCGCGGCCACGGCCACTGCGCTTCTCGGCGCCTCACACGGCGCGCTGCGGCCTGCCCACGCACGCCTTGGCAACAGAGGTGTGGGTACGCCACCGGTGGAAAGCCACTTCGTTTCCTGGCTGCGGCAGGCGCTGTCCGGTGGGGGCGATTTCTGGGGCGGCTGTGACCGCCAGCCTGGGGCCGGGCGCGCAAGTGCGCGCTTCGTTTCTGACTCGCGGCCATTGTCTGAGCGGAGAGAGCGCAGCGAACGCAGCGAGTTTGGCCGCGCCGGCCCCAGGCTGGTGGGCGCAGCGGAGTCGGCGCATCGCGCCGACCGCCCCAGTATGAGCCCCCGCAGGACAGCGCCTGCCGCAGCCGCGAGGTGCAGCGAACGCGAACCACAGCACGACCAGCGCTTCACCCCGAAAAAGCAAAAGGCAGGACCTTAAAACGCCGGCCCCCAAGCCCCACTCACCCCATGGCTCCCGGGTGGAAAACCACCCGCACGCGCAGGCCCCCCAACGCGGGCGAGGCATCCAGATGCAGCGTGGCGCCGTGCAGATCGGTCACCGCCTTGACGATGGCCAGCCCCAGGCCACTGCCCGCCGAGGCAGCATCCGGCACACGGTAGAAACGGTCCAGCACACGCTCGCGTTCGGCCTCGGGAATGCCCGGCCCGCTGTCCTCCACGCTGAGCGCCAGCGTGTCGGCACCGGCCCGCAGCGCCACATCGACCCGCCCGCCCGCCGGGGTGTACTTGACCGCGTTTTCCAGCAGATTGCGCACCAGAATGCGCAGCGCCTCGGCGTGGCCGCTCACCCGCGCGGCGTCGGCCTGGGCCAGGCCGAGGTCAATGCTGCGCACCTGGGCTGCGGGCGCCATGTCGGCCACGGCCAGGCGCACCAGCTCGTCCAGCGCCACCGGCTCGGGCCGCACGCCCGACGCCGCGCTGGCCTGCTGGCGCGCCAGCACCAGCAACTGCTCGATCAGCCGCGTGGCGCGGTCGATGCCCGAGCCCAGGCGCTCCAGCGCGCGCTCGCGGGTGATGTCGTCGGATGCCCTTTGCAGGCCCTGCACCTGCAGCTTGAGCGCGGCCAGCGGCGAGCGCAGTTCGTGCGCGGCGTCGGCCACGAAGCGCTGCTGCGCGTCAAAGGCCTGCGCCACGCGGCGCAGCAGGCCGTTGAACTCGTGCACCAGCGGGCGCACCTCGTCGGGCAGGTCGGTTTCGGTGAGCTCGGTCAGGTCGTCGGCCTGGCGCTGCGCCACCTGGCGCCGCGCACGCGCCACCGGCGCCAGCGAGCGGCTGACCACCCAGCCCACCAACCCCATGAGCAACGGCGCCAGCAGCAGGATGGGCAGTGCCGTGCGCAGCGCCAGCGAGCCGGCCATGCGCTGGCGCAACGCCATGTCCTGCGCCACCTGGATCACGAAGCTGCGCGCCTGCAACGAATACACGCGGTAGCGCGTGCCGTGTGCGCTCACGTCTTCAAACCCGAGCACCGCGCGCTGCGGCAGCTCGGCGCGCGCGGCCGACTCGAACACCAGATCGCCGTCCAGTGTCCAGATCTGCAGCACGAAATCGAAGTCCTGCCCCTCGGCGGGCACGGGGATCACGCCGGTGACGATTCCCTGCGGCAGGCCGGCGCGCAACGACAGCGCGGTCTGCTGCATGTGGTAGTCAAAAATCTGGTCGGCCTCGGCGCGCGCGGCCCGCCAGGCCAGCCCCGCCTGCAAAAGCGCGGTGGCCAGGATGGCCAGCAGCACGAACACCAGCAGCCGGGCGCGCAATGAGGTTAGGTGACGCATCACGTCAGCGCCCCAACCCAAGCCCAGACGGAGCGCGGTGCATTCGCCCAGTGGTGCCGTGGAACCGGCTTTGCCGGGCCGCAGGCACCATCCCCCTGGGGGGAAGCCGCGAAGCGGCGCAGGGGGGTCATATCTTCTTCACCAGATAGCCCACACCGCGCACGTTCTGGATGATGTCCGGCCCGAGCTTCTTGCGCAGGCCGTGGATGTAGACCTCGACCGCGTTCGAACTGACCTCGTCTTTCCAGCTGTAGAGCTTTTCTTCCAGCTGCGCCCGCGAGAGCACCAGGCCGGGCCGCGCCAGCAGAGGTTCGAGCACCGCCCATTCGCGCGCCGACAGCACCACCGGCTGGCCGTTCACCGTGACTTCGCGTGTGGCCGGGTCGATGCTCACGCCCTGGTGTTCGTACACCGGCTCGGCGCGCCCGGCGGCGCGGCGCAGCAGGGCGCGGATGCGCGCGAGCAGTTCGTCCATGTCGTAGGGCTTGAGCACGTAATCGTCGGCCCCGGCATCCAGCCCCTCGATGCGCTGCTGCACCGAATCGCGGGCGGTGGCGATCAGCACCGGCAGGCGGTTCTTGCGCGCGCGCAGCGCCCGCAGCACCGACAGGCCATCGCGCTTGGGCAGGCCCAGGTCGAGCAGCAGCAGGTCGTAGTCCTGCGTGCACAGCGCCGTGTCGGCCAGCTCGCCGTCTTTCACCCAGTCCACCGCGTAATGTTCGGCGCGCAGCAGATCGAGCACGGTCTCACCGATCATCGTGTCGTCTTCAACCAGCAGCAATCGCATGGTGGATTCCTTCGGAGGTCCGGGGTCGAACGGCCCACACGGTCATTCTGCCAGCGCTCCCCGCGCCAAACTTAGGCGAAACTGAGGCCGCACCCGGTGCCGGGCATTGCGCGGGCGGTTATCGTTGCGGGGTCCCCTCCCTCCCCGCCATGACACAGCCCACCGACCACTCCATCAACGCCCTGCGCGAGCGCTACGGCGAACGCTACCGCTGGTTGCTGCTGCTCTCGGTGATGGTGGGCACCATGGCGTCGATCATGTCGTCGACCATCATCAACGTGGCGATCCCCGACATGAGCCAGCACTTCACGCTCGGCCAGGAGCGCGCGCAGTGGGTCACATCGGGCTTCATGGCGGCCATGACGGTGTCGATGCTGACCACGCCCTGGCTGCTGGCGCGCTACGGCTACCGGCGCACCTACTCGGGCTGCATGTGGCTGCTGATGGCGGGCGGCGTGGCCGGGGGTTTCGCCAATGATTTCCCTCTGGTGCTGGCAGCACGCGTGGCCGAAGGCCTGGCGGCGGGCGTGGTGCAGCCGATTCCGGCCATCATCATCCTGCGCGCCTTCGAGCCGAACGAGCAGGGCCGCGCCAGCGGCATCTTCGGCATGGGCGTGGTGCTGGCGCCGGCCATCGGTCCCAGCATCGGCGGTCTGCTGGTGGACGGCTTTGGCTGGCGCTCCATCTTCTTCATGGTGGTGCCGTTCTGCATCGCGTCGCTCTGGCTGGCGCAGCGCTTCGTGCCGGCCACAGCGCCCGGCGGGGGCGCCGCCAAGGCTCAAGGCGCCGGTCTGGACTGGCGCGGCCTGCTGCTGGCCACGGTGGGCACGCTGTGCCTGCTCAACGGACTGGTCGACCTGCAGGGCGGCACGGTCGCCAGCGCGGCCAGCCTGCTCGGCGGCGCGGCGCTGGCGCTGCTGTTGTTCGTGTGGCTGCAGCGGCGCACGCTCAAGCGCCGGCTGCGGCGGCCCGACGAAGGCACCGACCCGCTGATGAACCTCTCGCTGTTCGCCGACCGGCGTTTCGCCATGGGCAGCATCGTGGCCTTCATCTACGGCATTGCGCTGTTCGGCTCCACCTACCTGCTGCCGGTCTACATGCAGATGGGGCTGGGGCTCTCGCCGTCCTTCGTGGGCAGCATCCTGCTGCCGGCGGGTCTGGTGCTGGCGGTCACCATCGCCATCGTCGGGCGCCTCGCCGACCGCCAGCCCACGCACCGGCTGGTGAGCATCGGGCTGGTGTTGCTGGCGGCCTCGTTCGCGCTCATGTTCACGATCGACCTGCGTCGCCCCAGCCACATCATTCCGCTGTTGGTGACCTGGGCGATCCTGGGCCGCATCGGGCTCGGGTTCATCCTGCCTTCGCTCAACATCGGCGCCATGCGCGGCCTGGAGCGCACCCACATCCCGCAGGGGTCGAGCGTGATCAACTTCCTGCGCATGCTGGGCGGCGCCGCGGGCGTCAGCCTGTGTGGCATCGTGCTCGAATGGCGCGTCGCCGCCCACGGCTTCCGGCTCGACACGGCCAACCCCAGCCCGGAGCGGCTGGCCGCGTTTGACGAGACCTTTGGGCTGCTCGCCGTGATCTGCGCCCTGGCGATCGTTGCCGCGTGGCGGCTGCGCGCGGAGCGCACGACAGACTGAACATGCAGTGGACCTGTGCGATCCGACGCAAGCGGTCCCGCCCCACCGCGAGCAGTCCGCCGCACAATACAGGCTTCACCATCAAAAATGCCTCTGATCGAGGCGCAGCGCCGGAGCGGGGGTTCCCTTCCCCACTCCAGCACACGCCGTGGAACCGGCTTTGCCGGGCCACAGGGCGTGGTCCCCCCTTCCAGGGGGGAAGCCGCGCAGCGGCGCAGGGGGGTCATTCCAAATGTGCCAACTGCTCGGACTCAACTGCGCCACCCCCACCGACGCCTCTTTCAGCTTCACCGGTTTCTGCCAGCGCGGCGGCAACACCGGTGAACACGCCGACGGCTGGGGCATAGCTTTCTTTGAAGGTCGCGGCCTGCGGCTGTTTGTGGACCACCAGAGTGCGGCCCGGTCGCCGATGGCGGAGTTTCTGCAGAAATACCCGCTCAAGAGCAAGAACATCATCGCCCATGTGCGCAAGGCCACCATCGGCGAAGTGGCGCTGGAAAACGCCCACCCCTTCACACGCGAACTCTGGGGCCGCCACTGGGTGTTTGCCCACAACGGCGATCTGAAGGACTATTTCCCCCCGCTGCACAGCCACTTCCGGCCCATCGGCAGCACCGACAGCGAGCGCGCGTTTTGCTGGCTGATGCAGGAGCTCTCCAAGTCCCACGCCAGCCTGCCCAGCACCGAAGAGCTCACGCTCACGCTGCGCGAGCTCGTGCCCCAGGTGCGCCACTTCGGCAGCTTCAACTTTCTGCTCTCCAACGGCGAAGCGCTGTGGGCGCACTGCAGCACCAAGCTGCACTACCTCGTGCGCCAGCACCCGTTTGCGCAGGCCACCCTGATGGACCACGACTGGACCGTCAACTTCGCCGATCTCAACCACCCCGGTGACCGCGCCGCCGTGATCGTCACCACGCCCCTCACCCACAACGAAACCTGGACCGCCTTCGAGCCCGACGAGCTCAAGGTGTTCGTGGACGGCCTGCCGCTGCCGTGAACCGCCCGGGCCGGAACCCTGCGCTGGGGGCACTGGCACCCGCGTGACCGGGCGCTCCACAGGGGCACAGGTATCATGAAACGGCCTCCATGCGGCGCCCGACCGCAACGGCCTCTATCCACTCATCCGGAGAACATTCCATGCAGAGAAGACAACTCATTGCTGGCGGCCTGGCCGCAGCCGCCTTGCCCACCCTCGGTTTCGCGCAGGCCATCGAAAAGCCCAAGCTCACCATCGCCGTAGGGGGCAAGAACCTCTTCTACTACCTGCCCCTGACGGTGGCGGAGCAATTGGGCTACTTCAAGGACGAGGGCCTGGACGTGACCATCGTCGACTTCGCTGGCGGCTCCAAGGCGCTGCAGGCGGTGGTCGGCGGCAGCGCCGACGTGGTTTCGGGCGCCTTCGAGCACACGCTGTCCATGCAGTTCAAGGGCCAGCCCATGCGCGCCTTCGTGTTGCAGGGCGCGGCGCCTCAGATCGTGCTGGGTGTCAACCCCAAGACCATGCCCGGCTTCAAATCGGTGGCCGACCTCAAGGGCAAGAAGATCGGCGTGACCGCGCCAGGCAGCTCGACCAACGTACTGGCCAACTATGTGCTGGCCAAGGCGGGCCTCAAGCCCAGCGACGTGAGTTTCGTCGGCGTGGGTGCGGGCAATGGCGCGGTCGCCGCCATGCGCTCGGGCCAGATCGATGCCATCAGCAACCTGGACCCGGTCATCACCCTGCTGCAGCGCTCGGGCGACCTGAAGATCGTCACCGACACCCGCATCCTCAGCGAAGCCGAGAAGGTCTTCGGTGGCCCGATGCCCGCGGGCTGCCTGTACGCGCCGCAAGCCTTCCTGGACAAACATCCCAACGCCGCGCAGGCCTTGGTCAACGCCATGGTGCGCGCCAACAAGTGGATCCAGAAGGCCGGTGCGGGCGACATCATCCGGACCGTGCCCGAGAGCTACCTGCTGGGGGACCGCGCGGTCTACATCGATGGTTTCCTTGCCGCTCAGAAAGCCCTTTCGCCCGACGGCATGATCCCGGCCAAGGGCGCCGAGACCGCCTACCGGGCGCTCTCCAGCGTGGACCCCAAGATCGCCGCGGCCAAACTCGACCTGAACGCCGTCTACACGAACGACCTCGTGAAAAAAGCCCTGATCAAATACGCCAAGGCTTGACATGAGTGCACCCGCGATCGAACTGCAGGGTGTGGCCTGCACCTTCGTCAGCAAGGACAACCCCGGCCAGCGCTACACCGCCGTCAGCGATGTGGACCTGACCGTGGGCGCGGGCGAGTTCGTGAGCGTGGTCGGGCCCACCGGCTGCGGCAAAAGCACGCTGCTCAACGTCGCGGCCGGCCTGCTGGTGCCCAGCAAGGGCTCGGTGCGCATCTTCGGCGAACCGCTGAAGGGCATCAACGCGCGGGCGGGCTATATGTTCCAGTCCGAGAGCCTGATGCCCTGGCGCACGGCCTTGCAGAACGTCATGGCCGGTCTGCAGTTCCGTGGCATCGCCGAACGCGAAGCGCGCGATCAGGCCGATGACTGGCTGCGCCGCGTGGGCCTGGGTGGATTCGGTGACCGCTACCCGCACCAGATGAGCGGCGGCATGCGCAAGCGCGCCAGCCTGGCGCAGACGCTCGTGATGGACCCGGACGTCATCCTGATGGACGAGCCCTTCTCGGCGCTGGACATCCAGACGCGGCAACTGATGGAGAACGAGGTGCTGGCGCTCTGGCAATCGAAAAAGAAAGCGGTGCTGTTCATCACCCACGACCTGGACGAAGCCATCGCCATGAGCGACCGCGTCGTCATCCTCAGCGCCGGGCCGGCCAGCCACCCCATCGGCGAATTCGCCATCGACATCCCACGCCCGCGCGACGTGGCCGAAGTGAAGATGACGCCGCGCTTCATCGAGCTGCACAGCGCCATCTGGGGCGTGCTGCGCGAAGAGGTGCTCAAGGGCTACCAGCAACAACTGCAGAAAGCCGCGTGACCGCCCTATGTGGAACCTGATCAAACCCCGCGCCGCGACGCTGCGCCTGTGGCAATTGTCCTTGCTGGTGCTGCTGTTCCTGTTCTGGCACGTGATGACCCGTCCGGGTCTGATCCCGCCAATGATGTTTGACAACGACCGCCAGGCCGCCTTCTTCTTCGGTGAGCCGGTGCAGATCTTCCAGCGCATCTGGGCCTGGTTCGTGACCGACGCCGACATCTACCAGCACCTCGCCATCACGCTGGCCGAAACGCTGATGGCCTTTGCCATCGGCGCCGCGGCCGGCCTGGGCGGTGGTCTGTGGCTGGCGCTCAGCCCCATGGCCTCGGCCATTCTGGAGCCCTACATCAAGGCCTTCAACTCCATGCCGCGCATCATCCTGGCGCCGATCTTTTCGGTCTGGTTCGGGCTGGGCATGGGCTCCAAGGTGGCGCTGGGTGTGACGCTGGTGTTTTTCATCGTGTTCTTCAACGTCTACCAGGGTGTCAAGGAAGTCAGCCCGGTGGTGCTGGCCAATGCGCGCATGCTGGGGGCGAGCCAGAAGCAGCTGTTGCGCCATGTCTACCTGCCCAGCGCCACCAGCTGGGTGTTCAGCTCGCTGCACACCAGCGTGGGCCTGGCCTTCGTGGGCGCGGTGGTGGGCGAGTACCTGGGCTCCTCCCAGGGCGTGGGCTACCTGATCCTGCAGGCCGAAGGCAGCTTTGACATCAACACCGTCATGGCCGGCATCCTGGTGCTCACGGCGTTCGCGCTGGTGATCGACGCTCTGGTCGGACGCATCGAGAAACACCTCATGAAGTGGCAACCCAAATCGGGTGAAACCGAGAAACTGTGAAGCCCCCACCATGAACGCCTGGCTGACACTGGGAATCGCCATCGTGGCCGAGGTCATCGGCACGACCGCGCTCAAGGCCAGCGAAGGCTTCACGCGGCTGGGGCCCTCGGTCGTGGTGGTGGTGGGCTATGCGGTGGCGTTCTACTGCCTGTCGCTGGTGCTGAAGACCATTCCGGTGGGTGTGACCTACGCGATCTGGTCGGGCCTGGGTGTCGTGCTCATCACCCTGGTCGCCCTCGTGGTCTATGGCCAGAAGATTGATCTGGCCGGCCTGGTCGGCATGGGCCTGATCATCGCGGGCGTGGCGGTGCTCAACGTCTTTTCAGAAACCGCCACGCATTGAAGCCTGCGCGCCACGGTGCGCGCTCAGAGCACCTTGAACAGCTTCTCGCGCAGCTCCGGCAGGCGCTTGGCGCCCATGCCGTGGTTGGACATGCTGCTCGCCCAGGCGTGGTAGATCACGCGCAGCTGCTCGGTGGTCTCGGCATGAAAGATGTCATGCACCAGCGAAATGCGCATGTTCTGGCCAATGATCGAGTTGACGGAGTTGATCATGAAGTTGCGCGCCATCTCGTTGTCTTTGGCGCTGCGTGATCCGGCGCTCGGCAGGCCCGGTATCTCGCTGGACGACGACTCGCCCCCCTCATTTGTCGCCGTCGCTGCAGGGGCTGGGGCAGCAGCGGCATGCGAGGCCACGGGTTTGGTGCGCGCCTGCGCCTCGACGCACTCCAGCGTCAGCAACTGACCCAGGATCTCTTCAATGTCGCCGTTGCCGCTCAGAAAAGGGGCGAGTTCGCTGCCCGAGCGTTTGCCATCGACCAGCACGAGGATGCGCCGCACCAGCGGCGACAAGCCGAGCGATCGGGTCTGGATTTCCTGTTGCCCAACGGCCGTCTTGGCATAGACAGCGGTGGTCAGATCAAAGGTTTCGGGCATGGAACGTGTGGTGTGTCGGTATGGGCAGGGCTCCCTGAACACCCGCTTTTACTGCACCCGTTCGCGTGCAACAAGACGGGAATGCCATGACATCGCACGAAAGCACTTCTTTTGACTGACAAATCCGGACCCGAAATCCGGTGCCAACGAGGCACCCGTGGTGCAGGCACGACACACGCCCGCTCAAGGGGTGTTGCTATGCAATTAGGTGCGACCGCGTGCACCGCCGGCCCGCCGCTCTTCGCGCAGCATGAAAAGGTACAGGCCTTCGACCTTCTCGCGCGCCCACGGCGTCTTGCGCAGGAAACGCAGGCTCGACCCCACGCTCGGGTCCACGTTGAAACAGCGCACCGGGATGCGCTGGCCCAGCTCTTCCCACCCGTAGTGGTCGGCCAGCGCGGTGACGATGGCCTCCAACGTCAGGCCGTGCAGCGGGTTGCGCGCCTGTTTCGTCGGCTCTGCGGGTTTTTCGATGTCGCTCATGTCGATTTTTGGGACCGCCGGAGCGCGATCCCTGTGCATGCCAAGGTGGCGCCCAGGGCACCGCCGGGCCGGCTTTGCCGGACGGCCAGTGCGCCTTGCAGGCCGCAGCCTCGCCAGAGGCGAGGCTTCTTCGAGCCGTCCAAGCCTGCGCAGGCAGGCTCGGAGCCGCGGCCCTCAGCCCCCTTGAGGGGGTCGCGCGAAGCGCGGCGGGGGTGTTTCATTTCAGCGCCGCCTCCAGCGCATCGACGAACATCGCCGGCACGTCAAAGCCGGTCTGGTCGGTGATTTCCTGGAAGCAGGTCGGGCTGGTGACGTTGATCTCGGTCACGCTGTTGCCGATCATGTCCAGCCCCACCAGCAGCAGGCCGCGCGCGGCCAGCACGGGCGCAATGGCTTCGGCCACGGCGCGGTTCTCGTCCGACAGCGGCTGGGCCACGCCCTTGCCGCCGGCCGCGAGGTTGCCGCGCACCTCGTTGCCCTGCGGAATGCGCGCCAGCACGAAGGGCGCGACCTGCCCACCAATCAGCAGCAAGCGCTTGTCGCCGGCCGCGATCTCGGGCAGGTAGGCCTGCGCCATCACGCTCGTGGCCCCGCCCTCGTTGAGGGTTTCCACGATCGACCCCAGGTTCATGCCATCGGCACCGACGCGGAAAATGCCCGCGCCGCCCATGCCGTCCAGCGGCTTCAGGATGATGTCGCGGTGCTCGGCGTGGAACGCCCGCAGCTCGTTCGCGTTGCGCGTCACCAGGGTCGGCGGCGCGAAGGCCGCGAACTCCATCAAGGCGAGTTTTTCGGGGTGATCGCGCAGCGCACGCGGGCTGTTGAACACCTTCGCACCCTCGCGCTCGGCCTGTTCGAGCAGGTGCGTGGCGTAGAAGAACTCGCTGTCAAACGGCGGGTCCTTGCGCATGAGCACGGCATCAAAGCTGTGCACAGGCTCCAGCGCCTCGCTGGTCACGGTGTACCAGTCGTCGGCGTGGCTGGTGAGCTGCAGATGGCGCACCTGCGCGATCACTGTCTGGCCGCTGCGCCAGCTCATGTAACGCGGCTCGGTGCTGGCCACGCGGTGGCCGCGCTTTTGCAGCTCGCGCATCATGGCAAAGGTGGTGTCCTTGTAGATCTTGAAGGACTCGATGGGATCGGCAACGAAGAGGATGTTCATGGCGTGTCGGTTTTCTGAGCCCTGTACTGTTGCACAAACAGCGCGAGCGCGCCGGCGACCACGCCCCAGAAGGCCGAGCCGATGCCGGCAATGACCACACCGCTGAGCGTGACAAGGAAGGCGATGAGCGCGGCTTCGCGGTGGCTGTCGTCGCGCAACGCGGCGTGCAGGCCGCCGCCGATGCTGCCCAGCAGCGCCAGACCGGCGATCGCCAGCACCAGCTCTTTGGGGAACGCGATCAGCAGACCGGTGACGGCCGCGCCGAACAGGCCGATCAGCACGTAGATGGCGCCGCAGGCCACCGCCGCGGTGTAGCGCTTCTTCTTGTCCGGGTGCGCCTCTTCGCCCATGCAGATGGCGGCGGTGATGGCGCTCAGGTTGAGCGCAAAGGCACCGAAGGGCGCGAGCACCAGCGTGACCACGCCGGTCATGGTGATGATCTTCGAGATCGGCATGTCGTAGCCCGCCGCGCGGATGGCCACCACGCCCGGCAGGTTTTGCGAGGCCATGGTGACGATGAACAGCGGCAGCGCCAGGCTCACGAAAGCGCTGAGGGTGAACTCGGGCGCGGTGAACACCGGCCTGGCCCATTCCAGCGTCAGCGCGCCCGCGTTGAACTGGCCCCGGGCCAGCACATACACCACCGCCACGGCCAGCGTGAGCGGCACCGCATAACGCGGCAGCAGGCGCCGGCCCAGCAGGTAGGCCAGCAGCATGAGCAACACCAGCGGCAGCGCGGTCTGCGCCGCCGCAAACGCCTGCAGGCCAAACCGCGCCAGCACACCGGCCAGCAGCGCCGAGGCGAGGGCCATGGGGATGCGGTTCATGATGCGCTCGAACCAGCCGGTGGCGCCCGCGAGCGCGATCAACACGGCGGAGGCCATGAAAGCGCCGACAGCCTGCGGCATGGTGAAGCCACCCGCCAGCCCGGCCGTGGCCAGCACGGCCGCGCCGGGCGTGCTCCAGGCCACCATCACCGGCTGTTTCCAGATGAGCGAGGGAATGGCCGAACACAGGCCCATGCCCAGGCCGAGCGCCCACATCCACGAGGTGATGAGTTCGGGCGTGGCGCCAAAGGCCTGTGCGGCCTGGAAAACGATGGCTACCGAACTGGTGAAACCCACCAGAACAGCAACGAAGCCGGCCGTGGCGGCCGAGAGGTTCAGGTCACGGAAAAAAGACATCGGGCGATTGTGCCTTTGGGGCGCGCAACGGTATTTACCCCGGCGACACACCACCATGCCGTCTGATCGCGGCGGCGGCATGTCCTGCAAAGCGCAGTCAAGGAGGAGAGGCCGCAACGCGGCCTCGGGGGGCATGTCGGCGCCCCGATCCCGCGATGCAGCGACCTGGAACGGACTGCGTCAAATCTCTATTTTGGAGCCCAGCTCAATCACCGCATTGCTCGGCAAATTGAGAAACTCGGCCGCGGCCCCGGCGTTGTGGTGCATCTGGGCGAAGATCTTTTCGCGCCAGGGCGCCATACCGCTGCCCAGTGTGGGCACAACCAGGTCGCGCGAGAGAAAGTAGCTGGTGGTCATGGGCTCCAGCTCGCAACCGCGGCCTCTCATGAGCCGCAGCGCCTTGGGCACGTCCGGGTCGTTCTTGAAACCGTAGTGGATCACCACCTGCCAGCAGTCGTGCCCCAGCGGCTCCACCGCCAGCCGCTTGTCCAGACCGATCCAGGGCACCTCGTGGCTGCGCACGGTGACGAACAGGTTCTGCTCATGCAGCACCTTGTTGTGCTTGAGGTTGTGCAGCAGCGCATTGGGCACCGTGCCGGTATCGGCCGTCAGGAACACGGCCGTGCCCTCCACCCGCAACGGCGGCGCCATGAACACCGCTTCCAGAAAACTGTCGAGGTCCAGCGACTCGGCCTGCTGCTTGGCTGCCATCAGGGCACGGCCCTGCTTCCAGGTCATCATGAGCGCGAACACCACGCCACCGATCAGCAGCGGGAACCAGCCGCCAGCGAACAGCTTGAGCAGGTTGGAGCTGAAGAAGGCCAGATCGACCACAAAGAAGAAGCCGGTCGCCAGCAGGCACAGCCACAGCGGGTACTTCCAGCCGTAGCGGATGACGAAGAAGGTCAGCACTGTGGTGATCAGCATGTCCAGCGTCACGGCGATGCCGTAGGCAGCGGCGAGGTTGGTCGACGACTTGAACATCACCACCGCCAGCACGATGGCGGCAAACAGACCCCAGTTGACGAAGGGCAGGTAGATCTGGCCGGTGTCGTGCACGCTGGTGTGCTGCAGGTTCAGGCGCGGCAGGTAGCCGAGCTGCACCGCCTGCTTGGTCACGCTGAAGGCGCCGGAGATCAGCGCCTGGGAGGCGATCACAGTGGCCATGGTGGCCAGCCCCACCAGGGGCAGCAGCGCCCAGTCGGGCGCCATGTTGAAGAACGGGTTTTTCACCGCTTCGGGGTCGGCCAGCAGCAGCGCGCCCTGGCCGAAGTAGTTCAGCGTCAGGCAGGGCATGACGATGGCGAACCAGGCCACGCGGATCGGCTTCTTGCCGAAGTGCCCCAGGTCGGCGTAGAGCGCTTCGCCGCCGGTCACGCACAGCACCACCGCGCCGAGGATGATGAAGGTGGTGCCCGGCTGCTGCCACATGAAGCGCAGCGCGTGGTGCGGGCTCAGCGCCGCCAGTATCTCGGGGTGGCCCACGATGTGCGACACGCCGAGCACCGCGATCGACACGAACCACAACACGGTGATCGGGCCAAAGAACTTGCCGATGCCGCCGGTGCCACGCTTCTGCACGAAGAACAGGCCGAACAGCACCACCAGCGTGATCGGCACCACGTACTGCTTGAAGGCCGGGGACACCACCTCCAGGCCCTCGACCGCCGAGAGCACCGAGATCGCGGGCGTGATCACGCCATCGCCATAAAACAGCGAGGTGCCGAAAATACCGATGACCAGCAGCCATTTGCGCAGCTCCGGTTTGTCCTTCACCGCCTGCGACGCCAGCGCCAACATGGCGATCAGACCGCCCTCGCCCGCGTTGTCGGCCCGCAGCACCAGCACCACGTACTTCAGCGAAACGATGACGGTCAGGGTCCAGAAGACGATCGACAGCACGCCATAGACGTTTTCGTGGGTGAAAGGAACGTGGCCCGACCCGAAGATTTCCTTGATGGCGTACAGCACGCTGGTGCCGATATCGCCATACACCACACCGATGGCCCCCAAGGTGAGCGCGGTGAGCGAAGATTTGCTGCTGGACACAAAAATACCCGGGACTTGTCGGCCCGGGTTCGGCTGTCAGGATGGGGGCGATTCTGCGCTCAGGGCCCGCAGGCCGCCAGAGGGGAATCTGGCTGAAATGGCCAAGGCGTGAAGAATGTTGCAATGCAGCAACCCCAACGGCGAGAGGGGGCTACCCAGAACGCCGCGGAACCCAACCTCAGTCGGAGCGGCGTGCCTGTCACCAGGATGCGGTGGAACCGGCTCCGCCGGGCCACTCGCATCGCCCCCTTTCAGGGGGTGACGCCGCAGGCGGCGCGGGGGTCACTCATATACCTCTGCGTTCGGGTCGGTCGCTTCCAGCTCGTAACTCGCGGCCAGCATGGCCAGGCGACCGATCACGCCGTACATGTAGAAGCGGTTGGGCACGCTGGCGCCCGGCTTCACACCCGGTTGCGGCAGCTGCGCACTCTGTTCAAAAGCCAGCGGAACGAAGCTCGACCCCGGGGCGCTCAGGTTTTCATCGGCGCCGCGCTGGGCGTGCACGCGGTAGAAGCCGCCCACCACATACCGGTCCATCATGTAGACCACGGGTTCGGCCACCGCTGCGTTGATGCGCTCGTTGGTGAGCACGCCCTCCTGGATGATGACCTCGTGAACCGGCTGGCCAGCCTGCACCGTGGCCATGCGCTGGCGCGTTCCCACCGACAGGGCATCGATGTCCTTCGCATCGCGCACGGTGAGGATGCCCATGCCACCGGTGCCGTTGTCGGCCTTGACCACGACAAACGGTTTTTCGTTGATGCCGTATTCCTTGTATTTGCGGCGGATCTTGCCGAGCAGCGCGTCGGCGTTGGTGCGCAGGCATTCCAGTCCGTGCTCTTCGGCAAAATTGACCTGACCGCACTGGTTGAACATCGGATTGATGAGCCAGTGGTCCATGCCCAGCAGTTTGCCGAAGCGCTTGGACACCTCTTCATACGCCTTGAAGTGGTTGCTCTTGCGTCGTGTTCCCCAGCCCGCGTGCAGCGGCGGCAACAGGTACTGCTCGTGCAGGTCTTCCAGGATGCCGGGCACACCGGCACTCAGGTCGTTGTTGAGCAGGATGGTGCAAGGGTCAAAATGTTTGAGGCCCAGGCGGCGCTTGCTGCGGATCAGCGGCTCCAGCGTGATCGACTCACCACCCGGCAGGTCGATCGTGGTGGGCGCCTTGATGTCATTGGACAGCGAGCCCAGGCGCACATTGAGGCCGGCCTGGTAGAAGATGCGCTGCAGTTGCCGCAGGTTGCTCAGGTAGAACACGTCGGTGCTGTTCTCGGGCACCAGCAGCAGGTTCTTGGCCTCGGGGCAGATCTTCTCGATGGCGGCCATGGCCGCCTGCACCGCCAGCGGCAACATCTCGGGCGTGAGGTGGTTCCAGCCGCCGGGGTAGAGGTTGGTGTCCACCGGCGCGAGCTTGAAGCCGGCGTTGCGCACGTCCACCGAGGTGTAGAACGGCGGCGTGTGCTCCATCCACTCCAGCCGGAACCAGCGCTCGATCACGGGCGTGGATTCCAGGATGCGCTGTTCCAGTTCGTTGATCGGACCGGTCAGGGCGGTGACGAGGTGGGGAACCATGAGAAAACCTTTTGCGAGTAAGGGGACGGCCAAACCATTGTAGGGACCGGCCGAGACAGCCAAAGGTCAGAAGTGGGGCCGGAGCCCCGGCTTGCAAGCCCCTCTCAGCCGCGAACTTCGCCCTCGCCCAGCACCACGTACTTCAGGGAGGTGAGCCCTTCGACACCCACCGGCCCGCGGGCGTGGAACTTGTCGGTACTGATGCCGATTTCAGCACCCAGGCCGAACTCGAAACCGTCCGCGAAGCGGGTGCTCGCATTCACCATCACGCTGGCCGAATCCACCTCGCGCAGGAAACGCTGGGCGTGCATGTGGTCGGTGGTGAGGATGGCGTCGGTGTGGTGGCTGGAATAGCGGTTGATGTGGGCGATGGCTTCGTCGACACCATCAACGATCTTCACGCTGATGACCGGCGCCAGGTATTCCTCGCTCCAGTCGGCCTCGGTCGCGTCTTTAACGCATGCATCTGGAAGCCCATCACCAAGAAGAATGGCTGCGGCTTCTGGATCGCATCGCATCTCTACACCTTTTGCCGCGTAGACAGCCCCGATCTGGATCAGAAACGGGATGGCCACGCCACGCGCCACCAGCAGGCTCTCGGTGGCGTTGCAGGGACTGTACTTTTGCGTCTTGGCGTTGTCGGCCACCTTGACCGCCATGGCGATGTCGCAGGGGTCGTCCACATAAGTGTGGCAATTGCCGTCCAGGTGCTTGATGACGGGCACCTTGGCCTCGGCGCTGATGCGCTCGATCAGGCCTTTGCCGCCACGCGGGATGATCACGTCCACGTACTGCGGCATGGTGATGAGCTGGCCGACCGCGGCGCGGTCGGTGGTGGGCACGAGCTGCACCGCGTCGGCCGGCAGGCCCGCGGCCACCAGCGCCCGCTGCACCAGGGTGGCCAGGGCGCGGTTGGAGTCGATGGCTTCGGAGCCGCCGCGCAGGATGCAGGCGTTGCCGCTCTTGATCGACAGGCTCGCCGCCTCGATGGTCACGTTCGGGCGGCTTTCGTAAATCATGCCAAACACACCGATCGGCACGCGCATCTGACCGACACGGATGCCGCTCGGCATCTGCTTCATGCCGGTGATGTCGCCAATGATGTCGGGCATGGCGGCCAGCTGCTCGCAGCCTTCGGCGCAGGTTTCGATCACCTTGGTCGTGAGCTTCAGGCGGTCCACCATCGGCTCACTCAAGCCGGCGGCGCGGGCGCGCTCCAGGTCCTTGGCGTTTTCCGTCTGCAAACCGTCCACATTGGCGCGCAACAGGGCTGCCAGCCCCCGCAACGCCTTGAGCTTGGTGGCCGCACTGGCCTTGGCCATCAGCGCCGAAGCGGCCTTGGCCTGGCTGCCCATCGTGTTCATGAGTTCGGTGGTGGAAGTCGCGTTCATGCCGTGATTTTCGCACCTTGCCTTGAACCCTGCCGCGGTCCGGAACGCGTGACCGAACCAGCACACGCCGAAGATCCGGCTTTGCCGGTCCAAGGGCGAGGCCCCCTTGGGGGGAAGCCACATCAGCGGCGCAGGGGGGTCACACCCTGCAGGCCTGTGTCACCCGCATGGCCATCTGGTGCAACGCCAGCCATGGGTCGGCCGGCCAGCCACTGGCTTTGAGACCTTTGACGATGCCGTCCACGGTGTGGGCGTCGTCCAGCCATCTGGCCAGACTGGCCGCCGAGATCAAGGGCAACGCGCGCTCCATGAGTTTTTCCTTCAAACCCCAGACGCGGTTTTCGCGCAACGCCATCGGCAAGGGACGACCCGCATCCATGGCACTGCGGACCCGGTTGAGCGTACGGATGTCTTCCGCCAGCGCCCAGTGCACGAGCACAGCGGCCTCGCCTTCGGCCTGCAGGCCATCGAGCATGCGCTGCACGCGCAGCACCTGTCCGCCCAGCACCGCCTCGGCGAGCTTGAACGGGGTGTAGCGCGCCACGTTCAGCACGGCATTTTCAACCTGCTCCAGCGACAGCTCACCCGCCGGATGCAGCAGACCGAGCTTCTGGATTTCCTGGTGTGCGGCCAAGAGGTTGCCCTCGACCCGGTCGGCAAAAAACTGCAACGTGCGCTGACCCTCTTCGCCTGCCGCCACGCGTTGACCCTGCTGCTGCAGGCGCTGCGCGATCCAGGCGGGCAGCGCCTGTCGCTCCACCGGGTCCACCTTCACCGTCACGCCAAAACTGTCCAGCGCGGCAAACCAGGCGCCCTTCTGGGTGGCGGCATCGAGCCGGGGCAGGATCACCAGCGTGAGCGTGCTGTCGTTGTCCCGCGCGGCCTCGGCCATCTGCTGCAGCACCTGCGAGCCGTCTTTACCCGGCTTGCCCGAGGGCACACGGATTTCGATCAGCTGCTTGTCGGCAAACAGGCTCATGGAGCCGCCGCTCGCCAACACCTCGCCCCAGTCGAAGTGGGCGCCTGCCACCGTGTGTACGGTGCGTTCGGTGTAGCCCTGCTCGCGGGCGGTGGCGCGGATGGCGTCGGCCGCCTCCTGGATCAGCAGCGGTTCGTCGCCATGCAGGGTGTACAGGCTCTTGAGCCCGCGTTGCAGCTGGCCGGCGAGCTGCGTCGCAGGAACCTGCATGGCGCCCTTACAGCGACTTCACCGCCGCCAGGCGGCGCATGATCTGCTGCACGATATCGTTCTGCATGTCGTTGAACATCAGCTGCTCTTCGGCCGCTTTGGCCAATGCACCGGTTTCGGTGAAGCTGATGTCGCGCTCCTGCAGCATTTCGGTTTCGTCGATCAGGTATTTGCCACTCGATGTGCTCAGGCGGAAGCGAAAGCGCGTGCGCAACTGCAGCTCACGCACCTGGCCCGAGGTGGTCTGCCCCACGACCACACGCTCGCGCTGATCGGTGAGGACTGCCAGGACCACCTGGACGGGTGGCTGGCCCGCCACCGCAGCCGTGTTCACGACCTGAATCCCTGCAGCGGCGAGTTCGCGCTGCAAGGCCCGGGACACCGGGGTGGCGACGAAATTTGTAAACCGCAGCGATGTGAACGCAAAGCTGGGCGCCTGACGCAAGGCAAAACCGCAACCGCTCAACCCTCCAGTCGCCAGCAGGATACCCGCGCCGGCCAATCCGGCCCACACCACGCGCCGACGGGCATCAGCGGGCAGATCCCTTGACATGGAAGTGGAACGAGGTGTCATGGCAGATGGTTTCGAAATGGGATTCATGGCGCAAGGTTTTATACCACCACGTTGACCAGACGGCCCGGCACCACCACCACCTTCTTCGGCGCAGCGCCATTGGCCTGCTTGACGAACGCCTCGCTGGCCAGCGCCGCGGCTTCGATGGCGGCCTTGTCGGCGCTGGCCGGCACGGTGACGCTGCCACGCAGCTTGCCATTGATCTGCAGCATGAGCTCGATCTCGTCGCGCTGCAGCGCGGCCTCGTCGGCCTGCGGCCAGGGCGCATCGAGCAATTCACCCGAAGCGGCGGCGTAGCCCAGTTCAACCCAGAGGCTGTGCGCGATGTGCGGCGTGGCGGGGTAGATGCAGCGCAGCAGCATGCCGAAGCCCTCGGCCAGCGCGGCGTTGTCACCGGCGGAGCCGTCACCCTTGAAATCGTCCAGGGCGTTGAGCATCTTCATCGCGCCCGAGACCACTGTGTTGTATTGCATGCGCTGGTAGTCGTAGTCCACCTGCTTGAGCACGGTGTGCACCTCCAGGCGCAGCGCCTTGGCCGCCTTGGAGAGCGACTGCTTGCCCACGCCGGCCGCGAGCTCACCCAGGCCCGCCGTGGCCGAGAGCTTGTTGCCAAAGCCCCAGACGCGCCGCAGGAAGCGGTAGCTGCCTTCCACCGCCGCGTCGTTCCACTCCAGTGTGGCTTCGGGCGGCGCGGTGAACATGGTGTACAGGCGCGCGGTGTCGGCGCCGTACTTCTCGATCAGGTCCTGCGGGTCGACACCGTTGTTCTTGGACTTGGACATGGTGCCCACGCCCTCGTAGTCGATGGCAGTGCCCACCGGCAGATCGCCCACCGCCTTGATCAGCTTGGCGCCAATCACCTTGCCCGCGTCGTCAAACACGTGCTCCACGTCCTGCGGCCAGAAGTAGTCCTTGCCGCCCTTCTCGGTGCGGCGCGAGTAGATGTGGTTGAGCACCATGCCCTGGGTCAGCAGCTTGCTGAAGGGCTCGTCCACCTTCACCAGGCCGAGGTCGCGCATGACCTTGGTCCAGAAGCGCGCGTACAGCAGGTGCAGGATGGCGTGTTCGATGCCGCCGATGTACTGATCCATCGGCATCCAGTAGTCCGCGCCCTCGGCGACCATCTTCTCGCTGTTGGTCGGGTCGCAGTAGCGCATGAAGTACCAGGACGAATCCACGAAGGTGTCCATGGTGTCGGTCTCGCGCCTCGCCACTGCTCCGCAGATGGGGCAAGTAACACCCGCGTGGAAGCCTTCATGTTTGTGCAGCGGGTTGCCCGAGCCGTCGGGGATGCAGTCCTGCGGCAGCACCACCGGCAGGTCTTGTTCGGGCACCGGCACCGCGCCGTGTTCGGCGCAATGGATGATGGGAATAGGCGTGCCCCAGTAGCGCTGGCGGCTGATGCCCCAGTCGCGCAGGCGGAAGGTGGTTTTCTTTTCGCCCAGGCCCTTGGCTGCGAGCAGTTCGGCGACCTTGTCGACGGCGGCTTTCTGGTTCAGGCCGTCGAGCGCGCCGGAATGGACGCACACGCCGCGCTGCTTGTCGGCGTAGCTGTCGGCCCAGACGGTGTTGTTGAAGGTCTCGCCTTCAACGGCCACCACCTGCTGAATCTTCAGGTCGTACTTCAAGGCAAACGCAAAGTCGCGCTCGTCGTGCGCCGGCACGCCCATCACGGCACCGTCGCCGTAGCTCATGAGCACGTAGTTGCCGACCCAGACCTCGACCTGGGCGCCGGTGAGCGGGTGCGTGACGAACAGGCCGGTGGCCATGCCCTTCTTTTCCTGCGTGGCCAGCTCGGCTTCGGTGGTGCCACCGGTCTTGCACTCTTCGATGAAGGCGGCCAGCGCCGGGTTGGTCAATGCCGCATGGTGGGCCAGCGGGTGCTCGGCGGCCACGGCGCAGAAGGTCACACCCATGATGGTGTCGGCGCGCGTGGTGAACACGTACATCCGGCCGTCGCCGATCAACGCGCCGTCAGACCCTTTGATGGCGTGCGGGAAGGCGAAGCGCACGCCCTCGCTCTTGCCGATCCAGTTTTCCTGCATCAGGCGCACCTTGTCGGGCCAGCCGTTGAGGGTGGCCTTGGGGTTGCCCAGTTGCACGTGGTCGAGCAGTTCGTCGGCGTACGAGGTGATGTTCAGGTAGTAGCCGGGGATCTCGCGTTTTTCCACCGTGGCACCGGTGCGCCAGCCCTTGCCGTCGATCACCTGCTCGTTGGCCAGCACGGTCTGGTCCACCGGGTCCCAGTTGACGATCTGGGTCTTGCGGTAGGCGATGCCTCTTTCCAGCATCTTCAGGAACAGCCACTGGTTCCATTTGTAGTAACTCGGGTCGCAGGTCGCGACCTCTCGGCTCCAGTCGATGGCCAGGCCCATCGCCTGCATCTGTTGCTTCATGTAGGCGATGTTTTCGTACGTCCACTTGGCCGGCGGCACGCCGTTTTTCAGCGCCGCGTTTTCGGCCGGCAGACCGAAGGCGTCCCAGCCCATGGGCATCAACACGTTGTGACCGTTCATGCGCAGGTAGCGCGTGAGCATGTCGTTGATGGTGTAGTTGCGCACATGGCCCATGTGCAGCTTGCCGCTGGGGTAGGGCAGCATGGAGCAGGCGTAGAACTTCTTCTTGCCGGCCTGCTCGGTCACGCGGTAGGCGTCGTTGGCGTTCCAGTGGGCGTGCGCGGCGCGCTCGACATCCTTGTGGGCGTATTTTTCTTGCATGAAACTGGGAGCAGGGGCCTGACGGCTGGTTGGAATGGCTGGCGCGGAACCCCATCCGGTGGCCCCGGCCGACGCACCAGAGCAGGTGCGCCATCAGTTGAGGATTTTAGGGCTTGCCAAACAACCGTTGATCCTTAGCCGAAACAAAGGATCACTCAACCCAAAGAGGTGGGAAGAATGCGCCCCAGAGTACCCTGCCGCAGCCGAGGATGAGCCGCACCAGCCCGAGGCCTCGGAGCGCGAATCAGAAATCCTTGCGCAGCGACCGACTCACCGTACCCACCGCTTGAATAAACCAATAGACACTGGCTGTCACAATCTGCCCCCCCACGACCTGGAAGGTCACAGTCAGCCCCTGCGAAGAATCATACGAATAGTCGGACCACTGCAAAGAGCCATTGGTCTCTTGATGCGGAGCTTCCCCCACGATGCCAATCACCTGGGCTTTGCTCATACCCGCGCCGATCGCGTTGAACGCACCTTCCAGGTTGCTCGCCCCTTGTTTATCGGGTTCATCGCCATCTTCATTGCCACCACAGGCCACCAGAACCAGCCCCGCAGCACCGGTCAACGCCAGCTTGGCAAAAGCCCGCCGTCCCAATGGATGTTCTCCCCGCTTCATTGACGCACTCCTCAAGTTGGTGAAATTCGCATGATCATCCGGAGGCGCCGTGCCACGGATACCCACACTCGTAACCAAAGCTTACCGCATAGCCAGATGCAACACCAATTCGGAAGCGCGGCATGACGACGGGGCGCAACACCTTGTTCACGCCCAGCCTTGGATATCGAACATCATCTGGATGCGCCCGATGCTGGCAAGCCTAGGGCTCGCGCGGTATCCGCGTCTGTCACAAACCCGATACGTGCCAATCCGGCTGCCTGTGCCATGGCAATGAGTCGAGCCACCTGCCCGTAGGACACGGACATGTCCACCCGAAATTGCACCTCGGTTTCCGGATCGCGACGGGCTGTCTCTCGCAGACGCTCACCCAGCACATCCATGTCCACTGGCTGCTCCCCCCAGAACATCTGGCCTGCGGCATCCACGCCGAGTGACACAAAAACCTCAGGCTCAGAGGCCTGGCTCCCGACCGGAACCGCAGTGCGTGGCAATTCGAGCTCAAGACGGCTGGCCATGAGAGGCGCCGTGATGATGAAGATCACCAGCAGCACCAGCATCACGTCCACCAGCGGGGTGACGTTGATGTCACTCATGGGCTGGTGCCCGGCGGGCTTTTCCAGACGTCCAAAACTCATGACGGACGAGCCCTTCTGTATGGCAGGGCCTCGGACCAGGCATGGGCCGGTCGGCTCATACCGCGGACTCCTTGTAGGCCAGCAGTTCACGCAGGTCGCGCGCAAAACCTTCCAGGTCGGCCTCGATGCGGGCCACTTGGCGACCGAGCACGTTGTAGGCCAGCACCGCCGGAATGGCGACCGCCAGCCCAGCCGCGGTCATGACCAGTGCTTCACCCACCGGGCCGGACACCTGTTCGATCCGGAACTTGCCGTCCTGTCCGATTTCGGTGAGAGCGTGGTAGATGCCCCAGACCGTGCCCAGCAGACCCACAAACGGCGCGGTCGAGCCCACCGTGGCCAACAGAACCTGCCCGAACTGCAGACGGTGCAGCACCAGGTGCAAGGCGTCGCGCAGCACACGGGTGAGCTGCTGGGAGCGGTCGCCAGCAGCAGCCAGCGTCTGGGGCGCAGCCTGCTCGATGGTGCGGGCGGCCTGCAACAGGGGCAACACCAGGCGGCGTGGGTCAAAAGCCCGCAAGCGCTGCTGCGCATCGTCAAGGTGTGCAGCCTGCCAGAAGGCCGCCGTGGACAGCTGCACATCCTTCACGGCCCTGCGCAGCATCCAGCTTTTCCAGAAGATCACCACCCAGCTGGCCACCGACATCGCGAACAGCAACAGGGCCACACTGCGGCTGATCGCATCCCCCTGCAGCACCGTTTGCCACACACCCATAAAACTTCCTTCTGGTTGGCTCGCGCTCAGTGCAGTCCGAGCACGTCATACATGTCGTACAGCCCGCTCGACTTGTCCGCCAGGAAACGCACCGCGCGCAGGCTGCCCTGTGCATAGGTCACGCGGCTGCTGGATTTGTGCGTGATCTCGATGCGCTCGCCGGTCCCGGCGAACAGCACGGTGTGGTCGCCCACGATATCCCCGCCACGGATGGCGGCGAAACCGATGCTGGACGGGTCCCGCTCGCCGGTCACGCCTTCGCGGGCGTAGACCGCGCAGTCCTTCAGATCCCGACCCAGCGCCTCGGCAATCACCTCACCCATCTTGAGCGCCGTGCCGCTGGGTGCGTCCACCTTGTGGCGGTGGTGCGCCTCGATGATCTCGATGTCGTAGCCGGTGGACAGCGCCTTGGCCGCCATTTCCAGCAGCTTGAACGTGACGTTCACGCCCACACTCATGTTGGGGGCCATCATGATGGCGATGGACTTCGACGCCTCGGCGATCTCTGCCTTTTGTTCGTCGGTAAACCCGGTCGTTCCGATCACCACATTCACCCCGTGTCTCACGCATTCGCGGATATGGCCCAGGGTGCCCTCGGGTCGTGTGAAATCGATCAACACTTGGCTGGCCGAAAGTCCCGCGCCCACGTCGTCGGTGATGGCGACACCCGTCGCCTGCCCGGCATAGGCGCCGGCATCCAGGCCGAGGGCGGGGCTGGCCGGGATGTCGAGCGCACCGGTCAGAACGCAGTCGCCGCTGGTGCGCACCGCATCCACCAGCATCTGCCCCATGCGGCCGCTGGCACCGGCCACACACACGCGGTGCAGATCGCGGGGCACGGCGCTCATCGGACTGCCCCCGGAGTTTCCAGGGGTGGGTAGCTGGTGGATGCCGGCGGCGCGGCTGGCACCGGTGCTTGTGTGCCGGCAGGCGCGGCGTTGCGTTCCTGGAAAGTCTTGAGTTGCTCGTCAGTGGCTTGCATCGCAGGTGCCTTGCCGGACTTGCGCTTCACATCCAGCGATGACACAAACTCCTCTTCACTGGGCAGTTCGTCGGCTTCAAACCGTTCCAGAGCTTCGGACTGGAAATACACGGTCAGCTTGCGCTGCTGGGTCGCCTGCCCTTGGCGGCGGAACGTGAACACGTAGTCCCAGCGATCGGCGTGAAACACGCTGGCCAACAAGGGCGAGCCCAACAATTCGCGGACCTGCTGGCGCGACATGCCCACCTGCAAGGCCTGGGCCTGTTCGCGTGTGACCACATTGCCCTGGACAATGTCAATTTTGTAAGGTGTCACCAGCCCGCCGAGGGTGGACACATCGGGCAGTTTGTCACCCCAGCCGGAGCAGGCTGAGAGCAGGCCTGCGACAGCCAGCGCACCCAGGGCACGCCCCACACGACGCGGACGCACGGCCAAGCAGGAAGAAAAACGAGACATTGACTGGCGCATGAAGGCAACCCATGTAAGGCACGCGTTACCGCCTTGGGCCGCAGGGACATGCAGCAGGCAACACGCTGGCGATATGATCGCTTCATTGTAGCCCCGGGGTCCGGCCTGCCGTGCCGCCCGGGCACCGCTGCGCAGCGGCGACCAGGGCCACGGTCCCGCCGTTCCACTCCATGCACACAGCCTCGCCCATGACCAACATCGATGAACTGAAAAGCACGGGACTCAAAGCCACGCTGCCGCGCCTGAAGATTCTGGAGGTGTTCCAGAACGCCAAGCAACGCCACATGACGGCCGAAGATGTCTACCGTGTGCTGCTCGAAGAGCATTCCGATATTGGTCTGGCCACGGTGTACCGCGTGCTGATGCAGTTCGAACAGGCCAGCCTGCTCACGCGCAGCAACTTCGAGTCGGGCAAAGCGGTGTTCGAGCTCAACGAAGGCCAGCACCACGACCACCTGGTCTGCCTGGACTGCGGGCGGGTGGAAGAATTTTTCGATCCGGAAATTGAGAAACGCCAGCAGATGGTCGCCAAAACGCGCGGTTTCATCCTGCAGGAACACGCCCTGTCGCTGTACGCGAACTGCAACAAGGTGAACTGTCCTCACCGCAGCGAACCGGGCCACCGCTGACCCGGACGGCCGCTGAGCGGGCCGATCCACGCTGAAACGGCAATCACCACCCAGCGATCACTCGCTGTGCAGCATGGCCGCCCGGTGGCGTGCAACGAACTCCTGGTAGGTATCGATACCGCGCAATTGTAGGATCGTGTTGCGCACCGCCGCCTCAACCAGAACGGCGATGTTGCGACCCGCCACCACCTGGATCACCGCCTTGCGCACCGGCACACCGAGCACGTCCTGGTACAGCGGCTCGTGCGGCATGCGGTCGTAATCGCGTTCCATGGTTTCCTTGCGCACCAGGTGCACGATCAGGGTCAGGCGCATCTTGCGCCGCACTGCGGTTTCACCAAAGATGGCTTTGATG
Organism: Betaproteobacteria bacterium HGW-Betaproteobacteria-9; assembly: GCA_002842215.1. Taxonomy (GTDB): domain Bacteria; phylum Pseudomonadota; class Gammaproteobacteria; order Burkholderiales; family Burkholderiaceae_C; genus Hydrogenophaga. The sequence goes on from PHCC01000014.1 coordinate 89,089, forward strand.
TCGAGCAGACCGATGCCGCGCACTTCGAGCAGGTTCTGCAGCAGCTCGGGGCAACGGCCTTCGATGCTGGTCTGGTTGATGCGGTAGAGGTCCACCGCATCGTCGGCCACCAGGCCATGACCCCGTGAAATCAGTTCCAGCCCCAGCTCGCTCTTGCCGAGGCCGGATTCGCCGGTGATCATCACGCCCATGCCCAGGATGTCCATGAACACGCCGTGCATCGAGGCGCGGTCGGCAAAATGGCGCGAAAGGTAGGCGCGCAGCACATCGATCACGAACGCCGCCGGCTCGGGCGTGGCAAACATGGGGATCTGGGCCCGTTCACACATGGCCATGAGCGCGTCGGGCACGGTCTGCCCATCGGCCACCACCAGCACGGGAGGCTCCAGCGTCACGATGCGGGCGACCCGGCGGCGGTTGTCTTCTTCGCTCGGGCTCGTCAGGTAAGCGACCTCGCGCTCGCCAAACACCTGTACGCGATAGGGGTGAATGTAGTTGAGATAACCGACCAGATCGGCCCCGGAACGGGCCTCCCGGATGGCCACCTCGTCAAACCGGCGCTCCGAAGCCCCCAGCCCTGCCACCCACTGCCACTTCAAGGCATCGCGGTGGTCTTCAAAGAGGACGTCGGCGCTGACGACGGTGGGTTTCATGCAGCCGCATGGGCCGACTGCCAACCGGTGATCAGGCCATGCAGTGCACCCGACTCCACCGAGGTCTTCATCTGTTCGCGCAGAACACTGTCGCTCAACAGTTCAGCGATTTCCGAGAGGATTTCCAGATGCTTTTGAGTCGCGGCTTCAGGAACCAGCAGAAAGATCATGAGCTGCACAGGCTGCTCATCGGGCGCATCAAAACCGATCGGGCTGGCCAGCTGGAACACCGCGGCCAGCGGTTGTTTCAGGCCTTTGATGCGACCATGTGGAATGGCCACACCGTGGCCAAGGCCTGTGGAGCCCAGGCGTTCGCGGGCAAACAGACTGTCGGTGATCAGGGCCCGGTTGAGACCGTGCAGGGTTTCGAAAAGCAAACCCGCTTCTTCAAACGCACGTTTTTTGCTGGTCGCGTCCACGCTCACGAGCACTTGCGCAGCGGGCAATATGGCAGATAGTCGGTTCATGGGGGCCTCTTGGACCGCAAATTATGCCGAGTTGGACGGCGTTGGCTAGACTGCAGGCACAAAAAAGCCGCTTGACTTTTGAAGCGGCTTGTTGCATTGCAACATTGTGGCCGGGCAGCGTTGCGCAGCCCGGTTCACATCACATCAGGCGCTTGGCCGAATCGTGGTGGTGGTCCTGGCTTTTGTCCTTGTAGCGCAGGACCTGGCGGTCGAGCTTGTCTGCCAGCTCGTCCACGGCAGCATACAAATCGGCGTGTGCACTTTCGGCAAACAAATCCCTACCTTTCACATGGATGTTGCATTCGGCCTTCTGGCGCAGGTCTTTCTCCTTCAGGTTGTCCACTGTCAGCAGCACCTTGATATCGACCACCTGGTCAAAATGTCGGGAAATGCGTTCGAGCTTGGTCGTGACGTAACCGCGCAAGGCGGGCGTGACTTCGAGATGGTGACCGCTGATCGTAAGGTTCATAAAAGAGCCTCCTTATGCTCCGGGTTGACACAAGCCGCCGGAAGGGCAGACCTCCCGGCGGCCACGGGGATGTCTTGATCCCACTATGCCCATGAATCCGCAGGGACGCAAGCCTGCACCGCAACAAAGCGGTAAAACACGAACCTTGTCATTCAACTCGGCCGCACCAGGTCGCCAGTGGAGGGATGCACCACGGCAGCCGAACCGTGCACCCGCAGACGGCGCGCCATCAGAATCGCCGCCACGCTGACGCAGGCACCGAGCAGCCCCGACATCCAGTAGTGCTGCACCAGGCCTGCGGCATCACGGCTGATGATGAGCCCGCCCAGAAAGGACGCCAGCCCCATGGCGGCCGATTGCACCGACGCGTTGAGCGCCATGAAGGTGCCTCGCAAGGCCGGGTTGGCCGCACCGGTGACCAGCGCCATGCCGGGAATCATGCGGCCACTCATGAAAATGAACAGGCTGGTGGACACGACGAGCACGGCCCACAACGGCCACCGCGGCATGAGCGTGGTCGCAAGCAGCGGCACGATCACGGCCAGTGCGAGGATCGTGAACGTGCGCTGCTTGCCCCACCGGTCGGCCAGGCGGCCGAACAGCCGTGCCGTGAACAGGGTGGCCAAACCGCCACACAGGTAAAGGTAGGGCACCTCTTCGGGCAACACGCCCACATTCGCCTGCAGGTAAATGGTGAGGTAAGGCAAAACGGTGAAGCCGGTGAACATCAACAAGGCCGAGAAGGCGAAGGCCCGCTGGTGGTTGGGTTCCGCCAGCACCATGCCGATGCCACGCCAGGCGGACGGCCGGTCCGCAGCGCGCAAATGATGATCCAGCGCCGGCAGGGTCAAGGCCGCTCCAATGGCGAAAACCCCGCTCAGCAGCGCGATGCCGATGAAGGGCGCCTGCCAGCTCAGGTGGCTCGCGAGCAACAGGCCCAGCGGCACGCCCGCCACCGTGGACACCGAAAAAGACGACATCACGATGCCCATGGCACGCCCCCGCCGCTCAAACGGGATCACGTCGGCCACGATGGTCTGCGACAGCGCCGACAGCACACCGCCAAACATGCCGGCGGCCACACGCGCCACCATCAGGAACCCGTAGCCCGGGGCCAGCCCGCAGCCGAGTGTGGCCAGCGCAAACAGCCCATACAGCACCAGCAGCAGGCGTTTGCGGTCAAAGCGGTCGACGTAGGTGGCGGCCGCCAGACCCGACACACCTGCTGCGAGCGTATAGGCCGACACGAGCAGACCGAACTGCGCGTCCGTGATGCCAAAGAGCTGCGTGAACTGCGGCCCCAGGGGCATCATGATCATGAAGTCGAGGATGTGGGTGAACTGGATGCCGGCGATGGTCAGCAACAGCCCGAGTTCGCGACGGGGTGTGAGGCGGGGATGTGTCATGATTTTGGTGAACGGCACACTGTATCTGCACACCCCTCGCGCCCGCCCGGAAAGGTTTTTTCATCCTGTGTCCCTCGATACGCTGATCGTCCAGAACCTGCTGGGCGCCGATGTGCCCGATCATCCAGGCGATGCCTGCGCCCTGGTGCTCCTGGGCGGCGGTGCGCGCACCGCCTACCAGGTCGGCGTGCTCAAGGCACTCGCCGCCATGCTGGCAGCCAACAGCCCCGCGGCGGACAACACGGCGCCAGCGTTCCCTTTCAAGTGGCTGTTTGGCACCTCGGCGGGGGCACTCAACGCCAGCTACCTGGCCAGCCGGGCCACGCTCGGACTGCAGGCGCTGCCCCATCTGGCGACCTTCTGGGGTCAGCTGAGATCGAACCACATCTACCGGCTGGAGGCCCCGGGCTGGGTGCGCGCCAACCGGGTGTTTGCCGGCTGGACGCTGGCGCGCCAGGTCAAGCGACACCGCGCACTGCTGGACACCCTGCCTCTGGTGGACACGCTGCACCATGCGATCGACCTGCCCGGGCTTGAGCGCGCGCTGAACCAGCAAGCCATCGACGTGCTGGGCGTCACGGCCTCCAGCTACACCACCGGCGAACACTGGACGTTCTGCCAGACCCGGCCCGATCCGGCCACCCGGCCCTGGAGCCGCCCCGGACGGCGCGCGTCCTTCCAGCCCATCACCATCGAACACCTGATGGCGTCCAGCGCCATCCCGTTCCTGTTTCCGGCGGTGCCTCTGTGGGTCGAAGGCCACAAGGAACATTTCGGCGACGGCTCCATGCGCCAGCTCTCGCCGCTATCGCCCGCCATCCAGTTCGGTGCGCGGCGCATCCTGGTGATTGGCGTCGGACAACCCCAGCGCTCCGGCCTGGGCGGCAACAGCGCCGGCGAACCCACCGCGGGCACCATCGCCGGCCACGCCATGGCCAGCGTGTTTCACGACACGCTGCAGGCCGACGTGGAACAGGCCCAGCGGGTCAGCCAGACGCTGAGCCGGTTGCCGCCCGAGCTCGCAGCGGCCCTGCCCTACAAGCCGCTGGAAGTGCTGGCGCTGCAGCCCAGCTTTTCGCTCGACGAACTGGCCAGGAAACACATCGGCTCCCTGCCCGCCCCCACACGCAACACATTGACCGGTCTGGGAGCGCTCGACACGGGTCGGGGCTCCGCCGGCAGCGCGGCCGCGCTCGCCAGCTACCTGTTGTTTGAACCCGATTTTGTCCAGGCCCTGATCGAGCTGGGCGAACACGATGCCTGGCGCCGCAAAGACGAATTGACCGCCTTTTTTGGAGCATCACAAACGGTCGGTACATCGTTGGCGATGCCATAATCGGCGGCAGTTCCCTCATGGAGTTCCCTATGGAAAGCACACCCCCCAGTTGTGTGCTTTCAGCCATCTCCGCTCCCGTCTGAGCGCCGCGCCCTGCGCGGTGGTCAAGGCCAGGCGGCAGGACGGCTGAAAGCGCCGTCCGCCCCGCCCGCCGCTGCTGCTTTCGCACGCACCGGCCTCACAGACACCCTGCCCGGGAGCACCCATGCTCAACGTATTCACCCTGGCCAATGGCCGCCTGTTCCAGGAAGAAATCGAGTCGCTCGAAGAGCTGGCCCAGTTCAAGCCCATTTGGGTCGACCTCGAAGACCCCACGCCCGAAGAGCGCCGCTGGGTCAAACAGCATTTCGGCCTGTCGATTCCCGAAGACGCGATGGACGACGACATCGAAGAGTCGGCCCGCTTCTTCGAGGAAGACAACGGCGAGCTGCATGTGCGCAGCGACTTCCTGATCGATGACGACGAAGATCCGCGCGCCATCCGCGTGGCCTTCATCCTCAACGAGCACAACGCCGAGCTCAGGAGCCAGGGCGTGCTGTTCTCCATCCACGACGAAGACGTGCCGGTGTTCCGCCTGCTGCGCATGCGCGCCCGCCGCATGCCGGGTCTGATCGAGAACGCCAAAGATGTGCTGCTGATGCTGTTCGATGCCGACGCCGAGTATTGCGCCGACACACTGGAGAACATTTACGACGACCTGGAAAAGGTCAGTCGCCAGGTGCTGGCTGGCGCCGTGACGGACGACACCGCCGGGCAGGTGCTCTCGGCCATCGCGCGCCACGAAGACATGAGCGGGCGGATTCGCCGCAACGTGATGGACACGCGCCGCGCCGTCAGTTTCATGATGCGCACGCGCATGTTGAGCGCCGAGCAGTTCGAAGACGCGCGGCAGATCCTGCGCGACCTCGATTCGCTCGACAGCCACACCGCCTTCCTGTTCGACAAGATCAACTTCCTGATGGACGCCACCGTCGGTTTCATCAACATCAACCAGAACAAGATCATCAAGCTCTTCTCGGTGGCCAGCGTCGCGCTGCTGCCCCCGACCATGATCGCCAGCCTCTACGGCATGAACTTCGAGTACATGCCGGAACTGAGCCAGCGGTGGGGCTACCCGTTTGCGCTCGGTCTGATGGTGCTCTCGGCCGTTGTGCCCATGCTCTATTTCCGCAAACGCGGCTGGTTGAAGTAGGACCACCCCCATCACCGGTTCACTGCGTGTAACCGGCTCCGCCCCTCAAGGGGCAACGCGTGCGGCCTGGCGGAGCCAGTTCCGCCGCGTTCTGGGCACTGACCCTCCGCGCCGGCCGGCTCAGTGGTTGAACAACGCTTCGATGATGGCGCTGCTGTACCTCGACGCGACCTCGCGCAGGAACTTCGGGAAGTCCACGTGCGCGGCGTCGTCGGCGCGGTCGGAAATGGTGCGCACCACGGCCAGGGGCACGCCGAAATCGTGACAGACCTGCGCGAAGGCCGCGCCTTCCATTTCCACCGCCAGGGCGTCGGGCAGCTCGCGCTGCAGGGTCTGGCTTTCGGCGGTGGTGGCGACGAAGCGATCACCGCTGATCAGCAGGCCTTGGTGCAGGCGTGGCGCCTGCAGGCCGAAAGAGGCAACGGTCTCGGCTGCCAGTCGCTGCGGCAGATGGTGCAGCATACGTTCGCAAGCCAGTTCCAGTGCGTCGGTCAGCCCCGCATCGGCATCGAAACGCGCGCGGCCGTAGCCGGGCACCTCGTGGCGCGGGAACAGTGGCGATGCGTCCATGTCGTGCTGCAAAAACTGGCGTGCGAGCACGACGTCGCCCACCGTCACACCCGTACCCAGACCACCGGCCACGCCGGTGAACACGATGCGGTTCACACCGAAACGTTCGATGAGCAGCGTGGCGGTCGTGGCCGCCGCCACCTTGCCGATGCCCGAGAGCACCGCGACCACGTGCTGTCCATGCAAATGCCCGACCCAGAACTCGCGCCCGCCGATCACCTGTTTTTGTTCGTCAGGCATCAGTACAAGCACGCTGGCGAGTTCGTCGTGCAAGGCCGAGACAATGGCGGTGAGGGTCATGCATGGGCTCCAGAAATGACAAAGGCGGCCAAAGCCGCCCCGTCATTGTGTCGCAGTCACTGCGTCACTTCTTGTCTCGCAGTTCCCTTCTCAGGATTTTGCCCACCGGCGTCTTGGGCAGCTCGGTGCGGAACTCCACCACCTTGGGCTGCTTGTAGCCGGTGAGGTTGCTCTTGCAGAAGTCGCGCACCTGGGCTTCGGTGAGGGCGGCATCCTTCTTCACGATCACCAGCTTGACCGCCTCGCCCGACTTGTCATCGGGCACGCCGACCACGGCGCACTCCATCACGCCGGGCAGCTGCGCCACCACGTCTTCCACCTCGTTCGGATAGACGTTGAAGCCGCTGACCAGCACCATGTCTTTCTTGCGATCGACGATCTTGAAATAGCCGCGCTCGTCCATCACACCCACGTCGCCGCTCTTGAAGTAACCGTCGGCCGTCATGACCTTGGCGGTTTCATCCGGCCGCTGCCAGTAACCGGCCATCACCTGCGGGCCCTTGATGGCGATCTCGCCAGCCTGGCCCTGCGGCACTTCGTTGCCCTCGTCGTCCAGGCATTTCATGAAGGTGTTGGGCAGGGGCACGCCGATGGTCGCGGTGAACTCGGTGTTGGTCACCGGGTTGCAGCTCGCCGAGGGGCTGGTTTCGGACAAGCCATAACCTTCGCAGATCGGGCAGCCGGTTTTCTCCAGCCAGAGCTTGGCCACCGCGCCCTGCACCGCCATGCCTCCACCCACCGACACCTTGAGGTTCTTCCAGTTGACGGTGTTGAAGTCCGGGTGGTTCGCCAGGCCGTTGAACAGCGTGTTCACCGCCGGGAAGCTGTGGAAGGTGTGCTTGGCGAGCTCCTTGAGCACAGCGGGCAGGTCGCGCGGATTGGGGATGAGGATCACTTTGCCGCCGGTGCGCATGCCCAGCATCATGTTCACCGTGAAAGCGAAGATGTGGTACAGCGGCAGGGCGCACACGCTGGTGGGCTGCTCGCTGGCCGGCACCTGCTTCATCACCGGGTCGTTCCAGGCCTCGGACTGCAGCACGTTGGCGATCACGTTGCGGTGCAGCAGCACCGCGCCCTTGCTCACGCCGGTGGTACCGCCGGTGTACTGCAGCACGGCCACGTCTTCCGGCCCGATCTCGGGGCGCTTGAGCGTGCCGCGTGTGCCCTTGGCAATGGCCTCGTTGAAACGCACCGCCTGCGGCAGGCTGAAGGTGGGCACCATCTTCTTGACGTTGCGCACCGCGTAGTTGACGATGGCGCCCTTGAGCAAGCCCAGCAGGTCGCCCATGGCAGCCAGTACCACGTGCTTGACCGGCGTGTTCGCGATGCATTGCTCCAGCGTGCTGGCGAAGTTCTCGATGATGACGATCGCCTTGGCGCCCGAATCCTTGAGCTGGTGCTCCAGCTCGCGCGGCGTGTACAGCGGGTTCACGTTGACCACCACGAAGCCGGCACGCAGGATGCCGGCCACCGCCACCGGGTACTGCGGCACGTTGGGCATCATGATGGCCACACGGTCGCCCTTGACCAGGCCCAGGCCCTGCAGGTAGGCCGCGAAGGCCTGTGAGAGGCTGTCGGTCTGGGCAAAGCTGACGTCTTTGCCCATGAAGCTGTAGGCCGTGCGGGGCGCGTTTTTCTGGAAGCTCTCCTCCAGCAAGTGCACCAGCGACGGGTACTGCGCCACATTGATGTCGGCGGGTACACCCGCGGGGTAGGCGCCCAGCCAGGGACGGTCAGCCGTCGGTTCGGTCATGCGGTATCTCCAGATATCTTGTGGGTCATCGGCAACTGCGCATTGTCGTTCGGGCCGAGGCCTTTCGGCCTCGTGTTTTTCCCTTACGAACGACTGACAGGCTACTCTAAAACCTGTGGCGTCCACGCCTCGGTGCTACAAAAACAAAGAGCCGGTGGGACACCAGCTCTTTGCTCATTCTGTCGCCAAGGCGACCTCATCAATCAACCCGCGCTCAGCTCTTCAGCGCGACCAGCACCTCGTCCAGCATCTTCTTGGCATCACCAAACAGCATGCGGTTGTTGTCCTTGTAGAACAGCGGGTTGTCCACACCGGCATAGCCCGAGGCCATGCTGCGCTTCATCACGATGGAGGTGCGCGCTTTCCAGACCTCCAGCACCGGCATGCCGGCGATGGGGCTTGTCGGGTCGTCCTGCGCCGCCGGGTTCACGATGTCGTTGGCGCCGATCACCATGGCCACGTCGGTGTCAGGGAAGTCCTCATTCAGCTCGTCCATCTCGAACACGATGTCGTAAGGCACCTTGGCCTCGGCCAGCAGCACGTTCATGTGGCCCGGCATGCGTCCGGCCACCGGGTGGATGCCGAAGCGCACGTTGACACCCTTCTCGCGCAGGTGTTTGGTGATCTCGTACACCGTGTGCTGCGCCTGTGCCACCGCCATGCCGTAGCCGGGCACGATGATCACGTTCTTGGCTTCGCGCAGCATCTCGGCGGTCTCCAGAGCGAGGATGGGCGTCACCTCGCCGGCGGGCTCGGCGGCTGCACCACCGGCCGCTTTGGGCGCGGCGGCGGTCGTGCCGAAGCCGCCCGCGATCACGCTGATGAAGCTGCGGTTCATCGCGTTGCACATGATGTATGACAGGATGGCGCCGCTGGAGCCGACCAGCGCGCCGGTCACGATCAGCAGGTCGTTGCTCAGCATGAAGCCGGTGGCCGCCGCCGCCCAGCCCGAATAGCTGTTGAGCATCGACACCACCACCGGCATGTCGGCGCCGCCAATGGCCATCACCATGTGCACGCCAAACAGCAGCGCGATGGCGCTCATCACAAACAGAGGGAGCATGCCGTCCTGCAGCGTCTCGGCCTGCAGGAACAGGCGGCCGAAATAGATCACCGCGATCAGACCGGCCAGGTTCATCCAGTGGCGCCCGGGCAGCAGCATGGGCTTGCCGCCGACGCGGCCCGAGAGTTTGCCGAAGGCGATGACCGAGCCCGAGAAAGTGACCGCGCCAATGAAGATGCCGATGTAGATCTCCATCGCGTGGATGGTGTGCGCCGCACCCTCGAAACCCTTGGTGGCTTCCGGGTCCACGTAGGTGGCGTAACCGACCAGCACCGCGGCCATGCCGACCATGCTGTGCATCAGCGCCACCAGCTCGGGCATCTGCGTCATCTGCACGGTGCGCGCGGCGTACAGCCCGATGCTCCCGCCGACCACCATGGCGCCGATGATCCAGGGGATGCCGGCGGCGGTGACCTGCGGGCCGAACACCGTGGCCGCCACAGCCAGCGCCATGCCGATCATGCCGAACAGGTTGCCGCGGCGAGAGGTTTCCTGGTTGGATAGACCGCCCAGGCTGAGGATGAAGAGAATGGTCGCTCCGATGTAGGAGACCGTGGCCAGACTTGCAGACATTCAGGGTCTCCTTCTTATTTGCGGAACATCGCCAGCATGCGCTGGGTGACGGCAAAGCCGCCGAACATGTTGATGGCGGTCAGCACCAGCGCCAGCGCGGCCAGGCCGATGATCAGCGTGTTGGGGCGCTCGGTGGCGTTGGCCAGGGGCGAAATCTGCACCAGCGCGCCGATGGCGATGATGGAGCTGATGGCGTTGGTCACGCTCATCAGCGGCGTGTGCAGCGCGGGCTTCACGTTCCACACCACCATGTAGCCAACGAAGCAGGCCAGCACGAACACCGTGAAGTGCGACAGGAATTCGGCGGGTGCGTAGGCGCCCACCAGCGCGAACAGCACGGCGGTGACGCCGGCGACGGTGGCCAGTTTGCCCGCGGGCATCGGCCCCGAAGACTCGCCGTGACCCTTCTTCGCCGTCGGCGCGACGGCGGGCTTGGGCGCCGGTTTGGGCGCGGCGACCAGCGGCGGTGCCGGCCAGGTGATCTCGCCGTTCTTGACCACGGTCAGGCCGCGGATGGCGTCGTCCTGCATGTTGACGTTGATGACGCCGTCCTTGGTTTTGCACAACTCTTCGCTCAGGCGAAACAGGTTGTTCGCGTACAGCGTGGACGACTGCTGGGCCATGCGCGAGGCCAGGTCGGTGTAACCGACGATGGTCACGCCGTGGCGCACCACCGCTTCACCCGGCACGGTCAGCTCGCAGTTGCCACCCTGCTCGGCCGCCATGTCGACGATCACGCTGCCGGGCTTCATGCTCTTCACCATCTCGGCGGTGATCAGCTTGGGCGCCGGTTTGCCGGGAATCAGGGCGGTGGTGATGATGATGTCGACCTCACGCGCCTGCTTCGCGTACATCTCGCGCTGCGCCTGCTGGAAGCCTTCGCTCATCACCTTGGCGTAGCCGCCGCCGCCCGAGCCCTCTTCTTCGTAGTCCACCTTGACGAACTCGCCACCCAGCGAGACCACCTGGTCGGCCACCTCGGCACGCGTGTCGTTGGCGCGCACGATGGCGCCCAGGCTGGCGGCCGCACCGATGGCGGCCAGGCCGGCCACGCCGGCACCGGCGATGAACACCTTGGCCGGCGGCACCTTGCCAGCGGCCGTGATCTGGCCGTTGAAGAAGCGGCCGAAGGCGTTGGCCGCCTCGACCACCGCGCGGTAGCCGCTGACGCCGGCCATCGAGGTCAGCGCGTCCATCTTCTGCGCCCGGCTGAGCGTGCGCGGCAGCGCGTCGATGGACAGTACCGTGACCTTCTGCGCCGCCAGTTGCTGCATCAGCTCCGGGTTCTGGGCCGGCCAGATGAAGCCGATCAGCGTCTGGCCTGCATGCATCAGCGCCACCTCGTCGGGCGTCGGGGCGCGCACCTTGAAGACGATGTCGCTACCACTCCACAGATCGGCCGCTGTGGGCGCGATGCTGGCGCCGGCTTCGCGGTAGTGATCGTCGCTGAGGTTGGCGAGTGCGCCCGCACCACTTTCCACCACGACACCAAAGCCCAGCTTGATCAGCTTGACCACGGCCTCGGGCACGGTGGCCACCCGTTTCTCGCCAGGAAAGATCTCGCGCGGCACACCAATGCGCTGCGGTGTGGGAGCAGCCGCGCTGGCTGCGGCGGTTTCGGTCGGAGCGCCAGAAGTCATGGGAAAGTCCTCAATGCAGGGAATACAGAATGGAGCAATGGAATCTTCGGCCGTGCGCTGCCTACGCAGCGCTGATGCACGAACGATGGGATGTTTTCCCAAGGCAGCCGGCCCCGACAAGCGTTGGCGGGCGGCCACGCCAGCGCCGGGCCTGTGTCTTCACGGAGTCGCCTGTCGAGAGGTATTGTCTGCTCGCCAAGGGTGTGACGGCCACACGGGTCTCGCCCACCGTTGATCCGGCAGGTACGCCAATCAGCATGAAAGTCTCCTCACTCGAACGTTTGTTTCCAACGGTGAGGCAGCTTAACCGATCGACCGTGCCCACCCGATAGGCGTAAGCCCTTGTCAGCACTGACCTTTTCCCGAATGACCGGCCAGCCGCCCGGCCATTCACAGCGCCTTTTTTCCACGATGTGACAAGACCTCCCGTTTCAAGGAACGCCCGACCGGTCGAACGGGATAATGCCGGTATGAACACCCGATGGAAACCCAGTGTCACCGTGGCCGCGATCATCGAGCGCGACGGGCGCTACCTGCTGGTCGAAGAACACACCCCCGAGGGTCTGCGGCTGAACAACCCGGCCGGCCATCTGGACCCGGGCGAAAGCCCGCTGCAGGGGGTCGCGCGTGAGGCGCTGGAGGAAACGGCCCACGCTTTCACGCCCACGGCGCTGGTCGGCGTGTACCTCTCGCGCTTCCAGCGCCCCGCCACCAGCGAGGACATCACCTACCTGCGTTTCGCCTACTGCGGTGAGCTGGGCGACTTCGACCCGCAACGCGAGCTGGACACCGGCATCGTGCGCACGCTGTGGATGACGCCGGACGAGATCCGCGCCAGCACCGGACGGCACCGCAGCCCTCTCGTCCAACGCTGCATCGAAGACCACCTGGCCGGTCAGCGCTACCCCCTGGACCTGGTGTTCACCGACCCTTCCGTGATGCAGCCACAGGTCTGAGGACCGCGCCTCGCTTGGCTGCGCGCGGTGGGCTGGCTATCATGCGGGGCTCCGACATGGAGCCCCACACACCGTGGAAACACCCGCCGCCCCACCGCTGCTGACACCTGAACACCTCGCCATGATGGCGCGCGGGGTGTCGGTGATCGTCAGCTCCTGCGGCCACGACCTCACGCCCAGCCTGATGCGCGCGGTGGGTAGCCAGATCAGCCCGCAGGGCGACCGCATCACGGTGTTTCTCAACCGCCAGCAGTCCACCCAGCTGCTGCAAGACGTGGCCAGCACCGGGCGCGTCGCGGTGGTGTTCAGCGAACCGCACAGCCACCGCACGGTGCAGCTCAAGTCGCGCCAGGCGCGCCTGCGCGAGGTCACACCGGACGACGTGCCCGCCCTGCAGCGCTACCTGCGGGCGATGCAGGGCGAGCTGGGCCGCATCGGCCTCGCACCCGACTTTGCCGCCGCCATGCTGGCGCACCGCTTCGACGACCTGAGCGCGATCGAGTTCACGCCAGCGCAGGCCTTCGACCAGACGCCCGGCCCGAACGCCGGCCAGCCGCTGCGGGAGGGCGCCATCCCGGCCATCATGGCCACCTGCGCGGCCGACGGCACGCCCAACGTGGCCTACATCTCGCAGGTGTTCTACGTCGACGAGCGGCACGTGGCGCTGTCGTTCCAGTTCTTCAACAAGACACGCCAGAACATCCTGGCCCACCCGCGCGCCACCGTGCTGCTGCTGCACCCGGTGACGGCGCAGTTCTACCGCCTGCACCTGCGCTACCTGCGCACCGAGACCGGCGGCCCGGTGTTCGAGAGCATGAAGGCCCAGCTCGCGGGCATCGCCTCGCACAGCGGCATGGCCAGCGTGTTCGTGCTGCGCGGCGCCGACGTCTACGAAGTGCTCGCCATCGAGCGCCTGGACGGCCAGCCTTTGCCGACGGCCGCCCCGCGCTGCAGCCTGCTGGGCGCGCTGCGCCGCGGCAGCACGCGGCTGGCCCAGGCCACCACGCTGGCCGCCGCGCTGGAGGCCACGCTGCAGACGCTGGAGCAGGAGATGGAGATTCCGCACGCCATGGTGCTGATCCTCGATCCCGCCACGCAGCGGCTCTACACCGTGGCCAGCCGCGGCTACGCCACCTCGGGCGTGGGCTCTGAAATCGCGCTGGGTGACGGCGTGATCGGCGTGGCCGCGCGCGAGGGTACGCCGGTGCGCATCATGCACATGACCAGCGCCTACCTCTACAGCCAGGCGGTGCGCAGCGGCCTGGAGGACCGGGGCCTGCTGGACGTGCCGGCCTGCACCGAAATTCCCTACCCCGGCCTGCCCGAGCCTCACAGCCAGCTCGCCGTGCCGCTGCGCTCGGCCGGCCGCGTGCTGGGCGTGCTGTTCGTGGAAAGTCCGCAGGACCTGCGCTTCAGTTTCGAGGACGAAGACCTGCTGGTCACGCTGGGCGGCCAGCTGGCCGCGGCGATCGACCTGATGCAGGAAGAGCCGGAGGCCGCCGCAGCTACCGGGGATGGCGAAGCCACGCTCACCGCCCTGCCCCAGGGACCGGCGCTGCAGGTGCGCTACTACCCGGCCAACGGCAGCGTCTTCATCGACAACGCCTACCTCATCAAGGGCGTGGCCGGCGCCATCTTGTGGAAGCTGCTGCGGGACCACCAGCGCAGCGGCCGCAGCGAGTTCAGCAACCGCGAGCTGCGGCTCGATACCTCGCTGGGCCTGCCCGACGTGGCCGACAACCTCGAAGCGCGCCTGCTGCTGCTCTCGCGCCGCCTGCAGGAGCAGTGCCCCAAGCTCTGCATTGAAAAGACCGGCCGCGGGCGCTTCCGCCTGTGTGTGGGCGGTCCGGTCGAACTCCAGGCTGTGGCCTGAAGTCCGACCGCCCGCGCCTTACACCGCCGCCGCCAGCCCCGGCACCGCGGGCAGCCCCAGGCCCTGCGTGAGCTTGGCCCAGTCGCGCGGGCTCAGGTGCGGCTGCACGACATCGAGCACCGCCTGGAACACCGGCGCCGGCGCGCCCTGGCGCATGCCACCGAGCACCTGCAGGCGCTCCAGCGCGTGCATCTGCGGCAGCATCCAGCGCATCACCAGCATCATGTCGGCCGGCGAGATGGTGGCCACCAGTGCATCGTGGATGCCGCGCAGCTCGGCGTCGGTGTAGGCGCTCCAGAGTGCGGCGTTGTGGCGCGTCTCCTCCACGTGCATGTGCTGCAGGTTGTCGGCGACGAAGAGCGAGATCTCCAGGTACAGCGCGTGCAAGGCGCCCGCCTGCAGCTGCGTGTCCAGTACCGGCAGTTGCTGCGCTGCCGCCCGCAGTCGCTGAATGTGGTGCAGGTGCTCGACGTGGTCCTGTGCCACCTCGCCGCAGACGCCGGGGGTGCGTGCCTCGATCGCCGGGTGCACGAAGCTGTTTTCGTGCTGCACGTGCGCTTCGCACAGCGCCATGAGCGCGATCACGCGCCCGCTGGCGTCGGCCACGTCCTGCGGGTCCGACGGATCGGCGCGACCGACCGCGAGCAGGGCGTCGGTCATGAAGGCGCGCAGGGCCTTGTGGATGCCGGCGTAGAGGTTTTCGCGCGAGCTGCTGGTGCTGGCCGCGGCCAGCTGGTTCATTTCCTGTTGGGTGAACTGCATGAAGACTTCCTTGGGCGGAACGGGTCCGCGTTTGCTGCCTGGCGGCGGCGCCCCATGCGTCACCTGCCATGGGAGAAAGTCTAAAAATCCGGTCGCGGGCGCGCTGCTAAATAGCGCTTAAGAACATCCTAAAAAATGCTTAAACAGCGCGCCGGACGTTCAATCGACGCCGCGCACCCGTCCGCGCTGCTGTTTCACCTGCGAGCGCGTGGCCTTGCCTTCGAGCCGGCGCTGTTTGGAACCGAAGGTGGGCTTGGTGGGTTTGCGCGCCTTGGGCAGCGTGGCCACGCTGTCCACCAGCGCCTGCAACCGCTCCAGCGCCTCGGCCTTGTTCTGTTCCAGGCTGCGGCTGGTCTGCGCCTTGATCACCACCACGCCCTCGGTGGTGATGCGCTGGTCGCTCAGGGCCAGCAGGCGTTCCTTGATGGCTTCGGGCAGCGACGAGGCGTGGATGGCGAAGCGCAGGTGCACCGCGTTGGACACCTTGTTGACGTTCTGTCCGCCTGCGCCTTGCGCGCGGATGGCGGTGAAATCCACTTCGGCGGGGTTGACGGTGGCGGGCATGGCGGCAGTGTGCCATGCGCCCCGCGAAGCGGCGGAGCCCCGGTCCGCGCCGATAAAGGCGCGGGACGCGAGGGGGCATTTCAGTACGTTTCCTTGATCCCCGTGACCATGGCTTTTACCAGACGCGTGCGCTCCAGCCGTCCCATCACGATCGCCGCGGCGCCGTGCAAGCCGGCCGACAGCAGCAGCAGATCACCGGCCTGCTCGTGCAGATCCTGCAGCCATTCTTCGCCCCAGAAGGCGTCGAGCGACTGCATCCAGCCCGTGACGCCCAGCGTGAGCACCAGTGCCATCAGCACCAGCATCATCACGGCGCCCAGCGGGTTGTGACCCCAGTGTTTCTCGGGCTGGCCCGAGAGCATCCCGCGCAGGTGCCGCATCAGTCGGGCCGGCGTGGGAAAGAAGTCGGCAAACCGGGCGTGCTTCGAACCGATGAAGCCCCAGACGATGCGGGTCACGACCAGCGCGCTGGCGAGGTAGCCCAGCCACTGGTGCAGGTTTTCGCCATCGTCCACCACAAAGCTGTTGAGCAGCACACAGGACACCAGCGTCCAGTGGAAGACCCGCACGAAGCGGTCCCACACGGGGCGCGCCGTGACCGGCGACGCTGAGAGGTTCATCGTTGCATGCATACGGTCCGCCTCGCTGGCTTATTTGGTTTCCAGAACGGCGGCGGTGACCGGGTCGAAATAGATCTCGACCTTCTTGCCGGTCTTGTCAAAGCCATAGATCTCGTAGCACTGGCCCTTGCTGACCTTGAACGTCTTGATCTGATAGCCCTGGTCTTCCAGGCCCTTTTTGAAGCTGGCTTCGGGCATCCATTTTTCCTTGGGGGCATTGCACGCAGGGCCAGCCAGCGCCACACCAGAAACTGCCAGAAGAACCGCAGAGAGAACAACCGATTTCATGAAAGTGATCCTTTTTCAATAGCAACCCAGCAAGTACTGGTGTGTGTATTGAAAGGGATCAACATGAAGTGGAGCTTAAGGGGTCCGGTAACAAATGTGAGGGTGCGTGGGCTGAGGTAACAGGGCGTGGACCCCGCCCCATTGATCGACTGGCACCGGATTACAGGCCAGGGGCTGACCTGAAATCAGCGGTGGTCCGACGGTGTGGCCGAAGCTCATGCCTCGCCCGGGGTCCGTGGCTTGCGCCAGAGCAGCATCAGCGCCAGCAGGGCGGAGGCGACCATGAGGAACAGGCTGATCGCGTTGAGCACCGGCGTGGCGCCCTCGCGCATGCGGCTGTACATCAGCACAGTGAGCGGCGAGTCTGAGCCCACCAGCATCAGTGTGGTGTTGAAGTTCTCGAACGACATCAGGAAGGCCATGGCCGCGGCGCCGATCATGCTCGGGCGCAGGTAGGGCAAGGTGATGGTCCAGAGCACCGCGAGGCGGCTCGCGCCGAGGTTGTAGGCGGCCTCTTCGAGCGTGCGGTCGAAGCGGCGCAGGCTGGCCGAGATGGTGAGCGTGGCGATGGTCACGATGTAGCAGAACTGGCCCAGAATCACCAGCGGCAGACCGGGCCGCAGAAAGTCCAGCTCCAGGCCCCAGGTGGCGTCGGCGAAGTTGGCGATGCGGCTGGCGAAGGCGAGGATGGAGATGCCCAGGATCACGCCCGGAATCACCAGCGGCAACATGGAGAGCAGCGCAACCGCGCTCTTGCCCGGGAACTCGAAGCGCTCCAGCAGGAACGCGTTGCAGGTGCCCACGCCCACCGACAGCAGTGTGACCCACAGCGCCACCCAGGCACTCACGCCCATGCTCTGCAGCAGCTCGCCGTCGGCCAGCAGACCCGTGCGCGCATCGCTGTTCGCGGTGAACCAGTCGAGCGTGAAACCCATCCAGGGCGGCGTGGGGTAGTCGGCGTTGTTGAACGCGAACACCGCCACCACCAGCAGCGGCACGAACAGGAACACGAAGAAGCCGGTGACGAAGGCGCCGAGGCCGAAGCGCTGCAAGGCGGGGCGGGGCAGGCTGGGGATCATGTCAGCTCGCTTTCATCACCGCGCCAAAGCGCTGGCCGGTGAGACGAAGCCCGGCCCACACCAGCAGGCTGGAGAGGAACAGCAGCAGGAACCCAAACGCCGCGCCCTGGTTCCAGTTGAAGCGGGTGATGAACTGGGTGTAGATCTGCTCGGTGAACCAGAGCGAGTTCTTGCCGCCCAGCAGCGTGGGCGTGAGGTAGTTGCCGAGACACAGCATGAAGACCACGATGCTGCCGGCCGCGATGCCCGGCGCGGCGTGTGGGATGACGATGCGGCGCACGATGTTGGCGGTGCTGCCGCCGAGGTCGTAGGCGGCTTCGATCAGGCTGTCGTCCAGGCTCTCCAGGCTGTTGACGAGCGGGATCACCATGAACAGCAGCGAGGCGTAGACCAGGCCGACCAGGATGGTGGCGTCGTGGTACAGCAGCTCCACCGGCTGGTTCGCCAGTCCTGTGGCCTGCAGCAGGCCCGAGACCACGCCGGTCTCGCGCAGCAGGATCAGCCAGCCCAGGGTGCGCACCATCTCGCTGACCCAGAACGGCAGCAGACACAGCACCAGCAGCACCATCTTGAGGCGCCCGCGCGCCACCTTGGCGATGTACCAGGCGGCCGGAAAGGCCAGCAGCAGCGTGAGCCCGGTGGCCAGCACCGAGATGACCGCCGTGCGCACGAAGGTGTTCCAGTACAGCGGTTCGTCGACGAAGGTGCGGTACTGGTCGAGGCTGGCGGCGTATTCCCCCGGTCCCACGCGAGCCTGCAGCGACAGCAGCAACAGATCCACATGCGGCAGGATCACCAAGCCCACCAGCCACAGCAGCGCCGGGGCCAGCAGCAGGCCAAGCATCCAGCGGCGGTGGCTCGCAACGGCGTTCATGGCCTCAGGCTTTGAAACACCAGGCTTGCGCAGGCTGGTAGCCGAAGTGCACGGTCTCGCCAGACTTCAGATCGGCGAGGCGGCCGGTGAGCGGCAGTGCGATGTGCAACGGCGTCTGGCTCTTGTCTTCGAGCACCAGCACGGTGGAGTTGCCTCCGTCGAACAGCACGCTCTGCACGCTCGCGCTCCAGGCCGGCTCGCCCGCGGGCAGCTCGCGCGGGCTGCGCCGGATCTCGATGGCTTCGGGCCGGATGAACAAGGTGGCCGCTTGGCCCACGTCCAGCCCCCCCTGGTGCTGCGACCACAGGCCCATGCCGCTGGCCGTGCGCAGCAGCACCTGCTCGCCGTTGCGCGATTCGATGGTGCCCTCGAAGCGGTTGTTGTTGCCCACGAAGCCCGCCACGAACGCGGTCTGCGGCTGGTAGTACAGCTGCTGCGGCGTGCCCAGCTGCTCGAAGCGGCCGTGGTTCATGACGGCGACCTGGTCGGACATGACCAGCGCTTCCGACTGGTCGTGCGTGATGTAGACGAAGGTGGTGCCGACTTCGGCCTGCAGCTGTTTGAGCTCGACCTTCATGTGTTCTCGCAGCTTGAGGTCGAGCGCGCCCAGCGGTTCGTCGAGCAGCAGCAGCGCGGGCTCCAGCACCAGGGAGCGCGCGATCGCCACGCGCTGCTTCTGTCCGCCCGAGAGCTGATCAATGCGCTTGCCCTCGCTGCCGGGCAGGCCCACGCGCCTGAGCATGTCGGTCACCTTGGCCTTGGCGGCGGCGCCCTTGATGCCGCGCCGCTCCAGCCCGTAAGCGATGTTCTCGCCCACGCTCATCATGGGGAACAGCGCCAGGTGCTGGAACACCATGTTCACCGGGCGCTTGTTGGGCGCCACACCGCGCATGGACGCACCCTTGATCACGATGTCGCCGGCATCGGGGGCGATGAAACCCGCCACCATGCGCAGCAGCGTGGTCTTGCCACAGCCCGAGGGGCCGAGGATGGAGAAGAACGAGCCCCGCCGCACGGAAAAGCTCAGGTCATCCACCGCCGCAAACGCGCCATAGCGTTTGCGAACGGCCTGGATGTCGAGATCGTGCGTGGCGGGGCCGCCCGCGACCGGCGTCGGCACCGCCACGGCTTACTGGGCAGCCTTGACGCGGTCGAGCACGCGACCTTCGATGTCTTCGATGCCGGCCGGCACGGCGGGGTACCACTTGATGTTCTTCAGCGCGGCTTCGGGGAAACTGTCGGCGAACTGCTTCTTGAGCACCGGGTCCATCATCTGGTCGGCGCCCTTGCTGGCGGTGAAGTTGCCGGCCGAGGAAGCCACCTTGGCAGCGATCTCGGGGCGCATGTTGAAGTTGATCCAGGCGTAGGCGGCGGCGTCGTTCTTGCCCTTGGCGGGGATGGCGAAGGTGTCCACCCAGCCCAGCGCGCCCGATTTCGGCGCGATGAACTTCACGTCGGGGTTGGCCTTGTTCAGCTCCCAGCCGCCGGTGTCCCACATCATGGCCGTGGTGAGTTCACCCGAGCGGATGCCGGCGAGCAGCTGGTCCTTGCCGTCCCAGTAGAACTTCACGTTTTTCTTGCACTCGGTGAGCTTCTTGCCCATGTCGTCCATCAGGGCGCTGTAGGCCTTGGCGTCGCCGTAGAGCGCAAACGGGTCCTTGCCGGAGGCGAAGGCCATGGCGATCAGCGTCGGGCGCTTCAGGCGCATGCTGACCTTACCGGCGTTTTCGGCCGCGCACAGGTCGGCGTAGTCGGTGGCCTTGGAGGTCTTCGTGTTGACCACCAGGCCGTCGGTGCCCCAGATGTGCGGCAGGCCGTAGACCTTGCCGCCGACCGTGGTGTTTTTCTTGGTCGCGTCGAGCATGGACGGGATGAACAGATCGGCCTTGATCTTGGACAGGTCCATCGCCTTGTAGATCTTGAACTCGGTCTGCGGACCGGCGATGCGGTCCTGGCTGGGCTGGGCGAGGTCGAAGCCGGCGCCCGCGGTGGCGCGCAGCTTGGAGATCATCTCTTCGTTGTTGGAGGTGGTCACCTCAACCTTGAAACCGGTCTCCTTGGTGAATTGCTCGATCACGTCCTTGGGCGCATAACCGCCCCAGGTCAGCAGACGCAGGGTCTTGTCTTGCGCCTGGGCGACGCCAGCGGCCAGCATCAGCGTGGCCAGAACGATAGGGGACAACTTGCTCTTCATGGAGGAACTCGCTTTCAGAGTGGGTGTGACAGATCGGGGCGCCCGCTGGCCATCCCTCGGGCTTGGCTGGATTCGAACCATCGCAGAATCCGGCAAAGGCCACAATAAGTCAAGACTGTGAAAGACACGTGACACGGCGCCCCGCGGCGACCCTGCTCAAGCCGCCAGGTGAACGGCGTCGAAGCCCAGGTGGTGCAGGCACTCACGCAGGATCAGCACCAGCGCATCACCGGCGGGGTGCTCAAAACCACTGCCCCGCGCCGACGGTGCGCCCATGGCCCGCGCGGCCAGTTGCTGGTATTCGTGTTCGATGTCCGCCAGGCCAATGGCTCCGTTCGCCAGGCTGCGAATGGCCCCACCCTGTTGCAACGGCGCCAAGGCCGGTGCGTCCATCACCAGGCGCGAACCCGCGGACACGTGGCGGTGCAGGCCTTCGATCTGGTCTTCCACGACCTGGATGGCGTTTTCCAGGTCCAGTGGCGAAGGTCCGCTGCCGTGCCCAGGCCCAGGCGCAGGCGCAGGCGCAGGCGCAGGCGCAGGCGCAGGCGCAGGCGCAGGCGCAGGCCAGAGCGTCTCGCATCCGATCGGCAACACGAAGCGTTGGTCCTCTGCCCCAGGCACCCGCAGCACCGCCACGGTTTCCCGGGTCGCGATGTGCAGGTGCAGCGTGGCCGGTGTGGTGTTCGCTGGCATGGCGTTCAAGCCTCCACGTCCGGGTCGAGCGCCGCGCTCAGCAGTGCCAGCACGCGGCCATCGATGCCATGGCCCAGGCCGGGCAGCAGGTCCACCCGCGCCGTGGCGCCCAGCGCGCGCAGGCGCTCGGCCGCGGCCACGCTGAAGGCCGGCGCGATCACCGGGTCCTGCTCGCCGTGGATGAAATGCAGTGCCGTGCCGGCGGGCGCCAGCCGCGGCGGCTGGGCGAAGCGCCCGGCCATGGCGACCACGTGCGAAGCGATTGGCGGCGCCTGCTGTGTGGACTCCAGCGCCATGATCGCGCCCTGCGAAAAACCGGCCAGCGCCGTGGCCGTGGCGTCCAGCCCGGTGCGGGCCTGCCAGGCCTGAACGGTCTGCACGAAACGCGGCATCACCGCGGCGATGCGTTCGATGCGGTTGGCCTCGTCAACGCCACGCACCGAAAACCACTGCCAGCCGCTGCCCATGTCGGACGCGAACGGCGAGCGCACGGCCACCACCCAGCGGTCGGGACGCGCCAGCGCCTGGCCCAGCGGCAGCAGGCCTTCGGGCGATGCGCCGACGCCGTGGAACAGCATCACCAGCTGGCGCGCGGGCACGGTGGGCTGGTGAACGATCAGGTCGTCTTGCATGGTGTCTTTCCGGGTGTGGGGCTTCAGGCCGCCAGCGCGTCGGCCGCCACCGACGCTGGCAGCGGCAGTGTGCCGAACAGGTACGAGTCCATGG
Source organism: Betaproteobacteria bacterium HGW-Betaproteobacteria-9 (assembly GCA_002842215.1). Lineage (GTDB taxonomy): Bacteria > Pseudomonadota > Gammaproteobacteria > Burkholderiales > Burkholderiaceae_C > Hydrogenophaga. The sequence goes on from PHCC01000014.1 coordinate 111,140, forward strand.
CCAGCACGCCGTGGGTGATGCCACCCTCGATGCGCGTGGCCTGCACTTCAGCGCCCGCTGCGCCCGCGGCCACCATCAACGGCCACAGGTGTTCGGGCGTGGGGTGGGCGCGCTGCGCGTGCGGCGCGATGGCCATGGTCTGCTGCAGGCGGGCGTGGTCGCGGTTCAACACGGCCTGCGTGATCCAGGCCGAGAACTCGATCGCGTAGTCCTCGCCAGCGGCCTCGGCCGCGTCGAAACGGACCTCGTAAAGGTTGTGCGTGAGGCTGCCCGAACCGACGATGAGCACGCCCTCGTCGGCCAGCGGCGCCAGCGCCTGGCCGAAGGCGTAGGCGCGCGCGCCGTCGAGCCGCGCAGGCAGCGAGACCTGGAACACCGGCACATCGGCCTGCGGCAGCAGGTGCCGCAGCGGCACCCAGGCGCCGTGGTCCAGACCCCACTGGGCGTCCGCCTCGGCCGCCCAGCCCGCGGCACGCAGCACCTCGATGGCGCGCTGCGCCATCTCGGGCGCACCGGGCGCGGGGTATTGCAACTCGTAGAGCGCGGCCGGGAACCCGCCGAAATCGTGCACGGTCTTCGGCGCGGCGCTGGTGGCCACGCGCGGCTCGCGTGTCATCCAGTGCGGCGAGACCACCAGCACGGCCTTCGGGCGCGGAAGCGTCTTGCCCAAGGCGGTGAGTGCCGGCCCTGCGATGCCGGGGTCGATGGCGAAGGTGGGTGCACCGTGGGAGATGAAGAGCGTGGGCCAGCGGGTCATGGTGGGTTTCCTGAAGCGTGCAGGCATGAGCGCCGCAACAGTTCCCACTGTAGAGAACCCCGGGGCGCGCATCGTTCGATGGAATTGGTCGCTGCGTTGAAATGGGTTGACCGATGCCGCCGGGACCTACGGGTTTGTCCGCTGTCTCTCTCATCGGGGGGTCTTCTAGCATCAACCATACCCCGTTCAGTATTTCAACCTGGAGTTCTTCTATGCCTGTGCCGTTCACCACCCGCCGCCGCGACGTGCTTCAAGCCACCGCCATCGGCGTCGCCGTCCTTGCCTCCGGCTGCGCAGCCATCGGCACCGGTGCCAAGCCGCGCGTGGTGGTGGTCGGTGGCGGCTGGGGCGGGCTGGGTGCGGTGCGCGGCCTGCTGGCCGCGGGTGGCGCCGACGTGACCCTGGTCGAGCCCAACGAGGGCTTCATGTCCTGCCCGCTGAGCGCGCACTTCATCGCCGGCCACCAGCCCGCCAGCGATTTCCAGCGCAGTTACGCCCGCATCGATCAGCTGGGCGCGCGGCGCGTGCGGGAACGTGTGACCGCGATTGACCGGGCCAAACGCGAGGTGGTGACCGCCACGCAGCGTCTACCCTACGACTTCCTGGTGCTGTCGCCCGGCGTGGAATACATGGAGGACGGCATCCAGGGCTACGCCGAAGCGCGCGCGCAGCTGCCGGTGGGCTTTCGCGCCTTCGAACAGATCGCGGTGCGCCAGCAGGTGGATGAGTTCCTCGCCAAGGGCGGCAACTTTGTCATCAGCGCACCCAAGCCCCCCTACCGCTGCCCGCCCGCGCCCTACGAGCGAGCCTTCCTGATCGCCGAGCAGATGAAGCAGCGCGGCACCAAGGGCAAGATCATCCTGATCGACGCCAACCCCAACCCGATGCCGCTGCCGATCGCCAAACCCATCCTGAACGGCATGAAGAGCCTGTACGCCAGCCAGATCGAATACATGCCCGACACCGCCATCACCGCGGTGGACATGGGCAAACGCCAGCTCGCCACCTCGGCGGGCGATGTGCCGTTCGCGCACGCCAACCTGATCCTGCCGATGCGCGCGCCCGCGCTGATCCGCCAGGCCGGACTGGGCGAACGCTGGGCCGCGGTGAAGCTGCCGAGCTTCCAGAGCCAGGCCGACGAACGCATCTACGTGATCGGCGACTCGCAGGGCACACCGCTGCCCAAGAGCGGCCATGTGGCTTTTGGCAGCGGCCAGCAGGTGGCCGAGGCGATCACGGACCGCATGGCCGGCAAGACCGCTGCGCCGGCCGCGGGTGCGGTCGATCTGCCGCTGGGCATCTGCTGGGCCAACGTGACGCACAAGGAAGCGATCAACATCAACGTGAGCTCCAGCGTGGCGCCCGGGGAGGCGCCCAAGCTCAAGTTCACGGTGGACCCGGAGCACAACGCCCGCTCGGGCGCCGCCGCCACCAGCTGGGGCAACGGCATGTGGAAGGCCATGCTCGGCTGAACCCCACGCAACGGCAGGACACGCCGGCGGCGGGATAATCCCGCCATGGCAAACAAACAGCGTGTGGTGGTGGGATTGAGCGGCGGCGTGGACTCCGCGGTGAGCGCGCACCTGCTCAAGGAGCAGGGCTACGAGGTCATCGGCATCTTCATGAAGAACTGGGAAGACGATGACAACGGCGAGTACTGCTCGTCGAACATCGACTTCGTGGACGCCGCCGCGGTGGCCGACGTGATCGGCATCGAAATCGAACACGTCAACTTCGCGGCCGAGTACAAGGACCGCGTGTTCGCCGAGTTCCTGCGCGAGTACCAGGCCGGGCGCACGCCCAACCCCGACATCCTGTGCAACGCCGAGATCAAGTTCAAGGCGTTTCTGGACCACGCCATGCGCCTCGGCGCAGAGAAGATCGCGACCGGCCACTACGCGCGCGTTCGCGAACGCAACGGTGCGTTCGAACTGCTCAAGGGTCTGGACCCGTTGAAGGACCAGAGCTACTTCCTGCACCGGCTCAACCAGGCGCAGCTTTCCAAGACGCTGTTCCCGGTGGGCGAGCTGCCCAAGACCGAGGTGCGCCGCATCGCAGCCGAAATCGGCCTGCCCAACGCGAAGAAGAAAGACAGCACCGGCATCTGCTTCATCGGCGAGCGGCCGTTCCGCGATTTCCTGAACCGCTACATCGCGAAAGAGCCGGGCCCGATCAAGGACCCGACCGGCCGCACCATCGGCCAACACGTGGGCCTCTCGTTCTACACGCTGGGCCAGCGCCAGGGCCTGGGCATTGGCGGCGTGAAGGCCAAGGGCGCGCAGAAGGGCGGCAACGAGCACGAGCCCTGGTTCGTCGCGCGCAAGGACATGGACAAGAACACCCTCTGGGTGGTGCAGGGCCACGACCACCCCTGGCTGCTCTCGCCCAGCCTGCGCGCCGAAGACCTGAGCTGGGTCGCGGGCGAGGCGCCATCTGCGGTGCAGATCGCGGCCAAGACGCGCTACCGCCAGGCCGACGCGCCCTGCACCCTCCAAACCGACGCCACCGGCATCACGCTGCGTTTTGCCGAGCCGCAGTGGGCGGTGACGCCGGGCCAGAGCGCCGTGCTCTACGACGGCGAGGTCTGCCTGGGCGGCGGCGTGATCACGACCGAAGCGGCGAACGCGCCAGCCTGAAGCTTTCCCTTCCCAAGCCTTTGTTGTGCGGAGGGAAAAAGCCAGCTATCGAGGCGTTTGGCAATGCCAATGGCTCGCTTGAGAAAAAGCAAACTATTTGAAAATTCGCATCCATAGACTTCATTCATCGGACAAGCAATTCTGCTTTCCCGGTTCTTCCGAAACCTCACCGAATGGAGTCCCTCATGGAAAACGCCGCCACCTTCCCCCGCCTCAACGAAGCCGCCCCAGACTTCAACGCCAAGACCACCCACGGCGACCGCACGCTCGCCGACTACAAAGGCAAGTGGCTGATCCTGTTCTCGCACCCGGCCGACTTCACGCCCGTCTGCACCACCGAGTTCATCGGTTTCCAGCAACACGCTGACACCTTCCGCAGCATGAACTGCGAGCTGCTCGGCCTGTCCATCGACAGCCTGTACTCACACCTGGCCTGGACACAAAACATCAAAGAGAAGTTCGGCGTCGAGATCAGCTTCCCGATCATCGAAGACATCAAGATGGACGTGGCCAAGGCCTACGGCATGGTGCATCCCGGTGCCGCCGACACGCAGGCCGTGCGCGCGACTTTCTTCATCGACCCCAACGGCATCCTGCGCGCCATGGTCTATTACCCGATGAGCAACGGCCGCAGCATCCACGAGTTCGTGCGCCTGCTGCAGGCCATGCAGACCAGCGACGCCAACAAGGTCGCCACGCCCGAGGGCTGGACGCCCGGTTGCGACGTGATCGTGCCGCCACCCAAGAGCCCCGACGCGATCAAGGCGCGTCTGGCCGAAGGCTACAAGACGACCGACTGGTACTACTCGACCAAATCGCTGTGACCGGCTGAAGCGCCCGTCCGAACAAGGCGGGCGCTTCCAGCTCGGTGGGTGAAGCCTCGGCCCGTCAGCCCTTGCGGCGCAGCAGCCGCACGTGCATGGGGCGCACAAAGTGCGCGCCTTCGGGACCGCAGTGCGGATCGAGCGCGGCGCGCACACGCGCAACCAGCGCGGGTGTGATGTGGTGGTCGGCGAAGCTGGGGTAGAGCATGCGCTGCTCGAAATCCGCCCGGTCCTTGAAGTGCGCAGGCTGCGCGAAACGCCGCTCGCCCGCGGCCTCCCAGTGGGTGCCGGCGGCCAGCGCGCGGTCCAGTGCGTCCTGCGCGGCCCGCCGTACGGTGTTCTCGTCGTTGTAGAGGCGCACGATCTGATTGAGCGCGCCGCCGAAGATCGGCTCGCTCACGTAGAACCAGCCACCGGGTTTGACCACGCGCGCGACCTCGGCCAGCGCCGCGTTCATGCCGTCGAGCGGCACGTGGTGCAGGCTCTTGAGCATCATCGCGCCGTCAAAGACCGCGTCGGGGAACGGCACGGCTTCGGCGCTGCCGGCCACGAACAACAGCCGCTCCTGCGGACTCGAAACGTTCTTGGTGTGCTGCACGGCGTCCACCTCCAGCCCCACCACCTGGTTGCCCGCATGGCGCAGCACCAGGCTGCGCGCCAGCCGCGCGTTGCCACAACCCAGTTCGATGATGCGCTGCCCGGCCAGCGGCACCAGGTCGCCCAGCACATCGAGTTCGTCGCGCACGAGAGGCAGTAGATCGGGATCGGCTTGGTGTTCGTTCATTTTTTTGCTCTTGAATCCGCAGCATTCACAGGAGCTTGCGTTTTCTCATGGATACCTAAATGAGTATAGGAAGAATGGCGGCAACCACCGCAATCGCGGTGGAATACCAACCGAATTTTCAAGGAGTTCCTGCATGAAGCACCTGATCGCCCTGGGCACCGCCGCCCTGCTGGCCACCGGCACTGTCCACGCCGAAGAGCTGTTCGTCAACATCCACAGCGGCAGCGCCATGGCACAAGGCGCAGGCCTGGTGCTCGCCGGCCAGGCGCTGGAACAGAAAGCCACGGTGCGCGTGCTGCTGTGCGACGCCGCGGGCGACATGGCCGTGGTGGGCAAGGAAGGTCCGAAGCTCAAGCCGCGTGACGTGAGCACGCAGCAGATGCTGCAAGGCGTGATCAAGGCCGGTGCCAAGGTGGAGCTGTGTGCGCTGTACCTGCCCAACACCGGCCTCAAGCCCTCCGACCTGATCCCCGGCGTGACCCCGGCCAAGCCGGCCGACGTGGCCGCCCACCTGCTCAAGCCCGGCGTGAACAGCCTGGCTTTCTGATCGGCTTCGCCCCAACAAGAACGGCGCCCTTCGGGGCGCCGTTTTCATTCCAGTCGCGCTCAGCACTGCGGGGGGTCACCCGAAATTTTCAGGCATCTGCACAGCGACCACCTCACCACGCGCGGTGGTCACGTCGCCCGCAGACACCGTGGTCTCGACAACCACCTTGCGACCCTTGATCTCTTTCACGCGTCCGCGGATCACCAGCTCGCCGGCCAGGGGGGTGGGCTTCAGAAAATCCACGTGCAACGAACCCGTGACAAAGCGGAACGCGGGCAGCGAGTCCATGTCGCGCCCGGCCTGCCGGTACATGGCTGCCGCAGCGGTGCCGGTGCTGTGGCAGTCGATCAGCGAGGCGATCAGCCCACCGTAGGCGTAGCCGGGCACCGAGGTGTGGTACGGCTCGGGGGTGAACCGGGTGACGGTCTCGTCGCCGTCCCACACGGTCTTGATCTGGTGCCCGTGCGGGTTCTGGCTGCCGCAGCCGTAGCAGTGTGCGACGTTGTCGGGGTAGTGGTCCTGGAAGGCGTCGATGGCGTCCATGGGGGTCTCCTCTTGGGCTCGTTGTTGGGTGAAAAGAATCAGGGCGCGAGGTCAAGCGCGGTGCGCAGCTGCGCCTCGCTGCTGGCGTACTGGAAGTGGGTCACGCGCCCGGCTTCGAGGCCGATGAGGGTCACCGCATCGGTCTGGCGCGGCCAGCCCGCGAGCAGTGTTTCATCGAGCGATACGCCCACATCGAAAGGCTGTTCCCGCAACGAGGGCAAAGCAAAGGTGCGCGTGATGAGGCCGGGCATCTGGCTCATGTCGGCCAGGTAGACCGCGTGGCGGCTGGCCAGAAAGCCCTGGTGCTGCGGGCCGAGCACCGCCATCACCAGGTTCGAGGCCTTGCGACCGGCCGCGAACACCACGAGGCGCGTGCTGGCCGGCACCTGCCAGTCCTGGTCGTGCTGGTTCTTGAGGCGCAACGCCGGCAGGGGCCGCCCGGGTTCGATGGGGCCGGCGAGTGCGCCCAGGGGCAGCGCCACGGCCAGCGCCAGAGCGATGAGGGTCATTTTCATGCGGCCACGCACTGCTGGCCTTGCGCCTGACCGTGGCCGCAACCGGCGCGGTCGCCGGTGTTGACCATGTGATCGGCCATTTGGGTGAAGGCGTTGAGCAGGCCGGCGCGCAGGTGCTCGTCGGCCACCTGTTCGGTCAGCGTGGTGCGCATGCACAGCATCCACTCGTCGCGTTCGGTCGGCCCGATGGCGTAAGGCACGTGGCGCATGCGCAGGCGGGGGTGGCCTTTCTTTTCGGTGTACAGCGGCGGACCGCCGAACCAGCCCGAGAGAAACTCGAACAGGGCTTCATTCGCGCCGGCCAGGCTCTCGGGGTGGATGCGGCGCGCGGCATAGGCTTCGGGCAGCTCGTCCATCAGTTCGTAGAAGCGGTCGACCAGGCGGTGGATGCCGTCGGCGCCACCGAGGGCGTCGTAGGGGGTGACAGCAGTAGCATTTGTAGGCATGGGATTTCCTTTCAGTTTTTCATGGCATCGAAGTGCCACCCCCGACGCATGAAACAGCGCCACCCAGGGCACCGCCGGGCCGGCTTTGCCGGACGGCCAGTGCCGCCCCCTTGAGGGGGTCGCGCGAAGCGCGGCGGGGGTGTTTCATCCTAGGCGGCTTTGGAAGCCGCGGGGGGTGGCGCCACGGGGGCGGCGCCAAAGAGCCGGTCGGTGAGCTTCACGTACCAGGCGGCGGCCTGCACCTGGACGATGTAGGCCAGCGCGATCAGCAGAGCGGCGTCTGCGCCCTGCTCGCCGAACACGCCCATGGCGATCGCCAGCGCGATCGAGAGGTTGCGCATGACGGTGCCGTAGACCAGGGCAATGGCGTCACCGCGCTGGAAGAAAGCCTTGCCGATCAGCGTGCTGATGGCGAAGTTGAGCGCGTAGATCAGCACCAGCGGCAGCAGCAGGCTCGGCAGCAAGGCCGGGTGGGCGAAGATGTCCCGGGACTTGAGCGCCATGGACACGAAGACGATACCCAGCACGCCCAGGGTGGAGATCGGTGGGAATTTGGGCTTGAGTTTCTGGTTGAAGTGCGCTTCGCCGTGTTTGCGTGTCAGCCAGCGCTGCGTGAGCGTGCCCAGCACCAGCGGCAGGAACACGATCAACGCGATCTGCCCGAACACCTGCAGCACGGGTATCTCGACCACCGCACCGAGCAGGGTCTTGAGGTAGATCGGCGCCAGCAGCGAGCCGGCGATCAGGCCGACCACGGTCATCTTCACCGCGGCGGGCACGTTGCCCTTGGCGAAGCCGGTCCAGGAGATCGTCATGCCCGAGGTGGGCAGCAGGGCGGTCAGCAGCAGCGCCAGCCGCACCATGGGTTGGTAGGCGAAAAACAGCAGGCCCATGCCGTAGCCGATGGCGGGCATGAGCACGAAATTGACGGCCAGCGTCGTGCCCTGCAGCCGGTTGCCTCCGGGCTTGAGCAGGTCGCGCACGTTCATCGTGACCATCATGGGATAGACCATGAGGAAGGTCAGCGGCAGGATGCCCCAGCGCAGGAAGGCCGGGTCGGCCACCTGCCCGAACAGCAGGCCCGCGAGCATGGCGATCGGGATGCTCCAGACCAGATTCTTCTGCGCCCAGTTGAGGACTTTCCACATGATCGTTTTCCTTCGCAACCGCTCAAACGTTGCGTAAAGCCAGGGCCCAGGCCTGCATGGCGTCGTTGGCGGGCTTCATGGGCGCGTCCATGAAGCTGATGACGAAATGCTCGCCCAGGTCGGCGATGCCGATGGAGCGCGGGCGCACGGCCAGCACCTGCGGGTTGGGCAGCGCGTGGCCGAAGCAGAACACCACGTTGACCGCCGCCTGGATGCCGGGCCCGATGTCGCCGCCGATGGCCTGGGTGTGGGCCAGGTGGTCGAAGGTGGCGATGTAGCTCACGCGCGGCGCCGCGGCGATACAGGCCCTGAAGTAGTCGGCGATGGCGCCCACGGTGGTGTAGGTCGTCTCGGACTTGGCGATGTCCACCACGGTGATGGGGTACTTCTCCTGGAAATGCAGTTGCTTCATGAAAACTCCGGATAAAAAAAGGAAGACAGAGGGATTGCCGCCCGTTCAGGCGGATGGGGTGTTGTGGCCGGGTGCCGCGGCTGCGTGCGCCGGCAACGCGGCGACACGGGCCAGGAAGGCGTCGCGCGTCTGCCGGGCAAAGAAGGGGTGCCAGCGGCGCTGCTCCAGCACCGTGCTCACGGCGCGCGCGCGCTGCTCATGACCGGCGAACAGCAGGGTCTCGTCGGGCAGGGTGAAGAGGCGCAGGTTGATGCTGTCCCACAGCGCGGCGGGGTCTGCCGGGTTCGGCTGGTGCGGGCAGGCGTCCACGGCGAGCAGGCCGCCGCAGAACACACGGTCGCGCCAAGCAAAACTCAGGCAGCCGGCGGTGTGACCGGGCGTGGTGATCACGCGCAGGCTCTCGTGCCCCACGGGCAGGCGCTCGCCATCGGCCACCGCGTGCGTGCCCTCGCGGGCTTCGCCCTGCACCACGGGTGCGCCCAGGCTGCGCAGGCGTTCGAGCTCGTGGGTCAGCAGGTGGTCGTGCTGGTGGGTGCGCAGCACCCAGCGCAGGCGCAGGTCGCGCTCACCCAGCAGCGCCTGCAACACCGGCAGATCGCGGCCGCGCGGATCGACCACGACCGCCTCGCGCGCGTCGTTGTCGGCCAGCACATAGCTCAGCTCGCCGCTGCGTTCGTCGTGCAGGATACGGAACAACATGTCAGTTTTCCTCGGCGCCGGAGCGCCGCCCGCGGCGCATGTCACAACGCCACCCAAAGGCACCGCCGGGCCGCCTTTGCCGGACGGCCAGTGTCGCCCCCCTTGAGGGGGGTGACGCGAAGCGGCGCGGGGGGTGTTTCATCCTAGACCCCCCAGCGCAACCACGTCGCCAGCAACAGGCCGGTGGCGCAGGCCCAGCCGGAGAACAGCCAGCGCCAACCGAACCAGCGCGGCACAAAACCGACGCCGCGCACCAGCCCGGCGCTCATGGCCCAGAACAGGGCCATGGCCAGGCCGTGGTCGGCCTGGCCGCTGGCATCGGCGAACAGCAGCGGGTAGATGCTGCCCACGAGCATGATGGCCAGCGCGGCCAGCAGGCTGGGGAAGTGCACGCGGCTGGTCACCGGCTCGGGCGCCGCGCTCAGCGGTCCCGTGGCGGGAGCGGGGGCCGGCGTCATGCGTCGCCGCCTTTCGACAGCGCGCGGGCCTGCTCGTGTTCACCCCACATGGCGTTGAGGATGGCGAGCAACACCGCAAAACCGACACCGAGCATCCAGGCGAAGTACCACATCGTGTTCTCCTTTGAAAAATCAGGCGGCGCCGCTGTCGTCCTCGCCGATCAGCAGGCTGCCGTCGGCGAGGTATTTGTGCGGCGGCACAACCAGGTTGGTGGGCGCGGGCTTGTTCCTGAAAACGCGGCCCGCGAAGTCGAAGGTGGAGCCGTGGCAGGGGCAGAAGAAGCCGCCTTTCCAGTCGGCCGGCACGCTGGGGTTGGCCGTGCCTTGCGGCAGGGTCACGGGCGAACAACCCAGGTGGGTGCAGATGCCCACCGTCACGAACACCTCGGGCTTGATGGAGCGGTGGGTGTTGGTGGCGTAGTCGGGCTGCTGCTCTTTCTCGGAGGCCGGGTCGGCCAGGTCGGTGCTGCCCTCCAGGCTGGCGAGCATCGCCGGCGTGCGGCGCAACACCCACACCGGCTGGCCACGCCATTCGACGGTTTTCAGCTCACCGGGTTCGACGACCGAGGGGTCCATGGTCACAGCCGCGCCCTGCGCCTTCGCGCGCTCGCTGGGAGCGAAGCTGGACACGAAGGGCACCGCGACAGCAGCGGTGGCCGCCACACCCATGGCGCTGGTGGTCAGCAGCCAGGTGCGGCGCTCCGGGTCCATGCCGGACTCGGGTGGCAGGGGCAATGCGTGTGACATGGAGAACTCCTCAATGGCCTTGCGGCGGAGCGGACGGTGTGTCCGCGGAATGGGCGTCGTCGTGCAGCTCTTCCCAGCCCGTCACCATGGACTTGATGTGCGCGGTGGGGGTGTGGCCGGTGGTGGTCAGGTAGACGTGCACGATGAAGAAGGTGAGCATCAGGAAAGCACCCGCCGTGTGCGCCCAGGCCACCCATTCGAGCGTGAGCCACTGGTCGATGCCGAGCGAGGGCCAGAAGGCTCGGAACAGGTAGAGCAGGCCCGAACCCCAGATCAACGGCGAGATCATGGCCAGCAGACCGAGGTAGGCCAGGCGCTGCAGCGGGTTGTGCTTCTTCTGCACCGTCTTGTGGAACGGGTTCGGCTCGCCGCGGAACATGCCCCAGCTGTAGTAGGTCGCCATCGCCATCACCCGCTTGTGCGTCGGCAGGTACTGGCGCCATTCACCGGTGGTGAACTGCCAGAAGATGGTGAAGGCCCAGAGCGTGAGCAGCAGCCAGGCGGCCAGGGTGTGCAGGCGCACCGCGGGCTCGAAGCCCAGCAGCGTGTAGCTGCCGTGTACCTCGAAGCCGCTGATCAGCATGGCGACGATCAGCAGCGCCTGCGACCAGTGCCAGAAGCGCTCGTAGCGCTTGTAGATGTAGATGCGGGCGGGGGTGTGGCCGGCCGCGTCAGCGACGCGGGCCACAGAGGCGGTGGTCTCAGACATGGCGGTTCTCCTGGTTTTTGCGACGACGGGTCAGCAAGCGGGCTGCGGTGTGCAGCAGCACGCCAGCGACGGCGCCCACCACGGCGAGCCAGCCGAAGCGGTCGATCCAGGGCTGGCTGTCGCGCCCGGGCAGGTAAACGCCGGGCAGGTCACCCAGGCGGCTCTTCGTCGGGCCGGTGTGGCACGAGGCGCAAGCCACGGCGTTTTTGGAAGGCGCCACCATGTGGGTGATGGGCCAGAGCATCTCGGTCCTCACGAAATCGTGTTGACCGCTGTAGGGCTGACCGGTGGCGGTCGCCCCGGCGGTGAGTGCCTTGTCCCAGTCGAAGTTGAACCAGAACGCCGTGTCGTCGGGCACTGCCGTGTGCGGCACCAGCAGTTGCAAATGCACCTTGTCGTAGGGCTGCTTGCCCTCGAAACGCTTGACCGGCCAGATACGCGCCTTCGGATCGTCGGGGCTGCCCATGAAGCTGTTGATCTTGAGCACCTGGGTCGGGTCGATCTTCATGTCCTGCGTGGTGTAGTTCACCTGCCCGTTGAACCACAGGTACTCGGGCACCACCTTTTCCGCGAGCTTGAAGTCGCCCTTCTTGCTGTCGTAGATGACGTGGCCGTGCTCGTCCTTCTTCTGGATCGGCTTGCCTTCGGGCGTGAGCTGGCCGGCGGTGGACCAGTCCCAGGCCATCTTGGTGGCCACACCGCCGCGCGCGAACTCGGGGATGTGGCAGCTCTGGCAGGCGAGCTTGTTGGTGTGGTTGTTGAGCAGCTCCACGCTCAGCGAGGGCTGCTTGTGCGGCTTGTCACCGTGGCAGCTCTGGCAGGTGGCGGCGTTGCGGCCGGCGTGCACCGTGTCGCCGCGCAGCATCGGGCCGTGCGGGTCGGAGGCGGTCATGCTGATGCGGCTGCCGGCGATCTGGTGGCCGTCGGACTGGTGGCAGGTGGCACAGGTGAAACCGGCGCCACCGCTGGCTTTGCTCGCCAGGTGCACGTCGAGCTCCTTGCTGGCCTTGTTGAGCGAGGAGTCGAGGTCGCCGTGTTTCACGCCGTCACCGCCGCCGCCGTTGTAGTGGCAGGTGCCGCAGTTGGCCGTGCTGGTCTTGCCCACATGTTTGGCCACCAGGGCCAGGTCCACCGGGTCGATGAACTTGCCCGACCCCGGCGGCAGCTCGGTGCGCTCGGTGGGCACCTCGCCGGCCATGCCCGCGGGCTTCTTGTAGCCGCCGCTGTTGTGGCAGACCAGGCAGTCCACCTTGCTCTCGTTGTGGAAGTCGAACTTGTCGTCCTTCCAGCCGTAGCCCACATGACAGGACTGGCAGAAGGCTTCGTTGGAGCGGTCGCCGATGCAGAAGCTGTTGAGCATGGTCTTCTTGCCCAGCTTCTGCCCGGTGTCGGGGTTGGTGTACTCCCAGGTCCAGTGGCGCGTGCCCATGACCTGTTTGCCGGCTTCGGTGTGGCAGCTCAGACAGGCCTTGGTAACTTCGGAGCCGCTCGCGAACGGGCCCTGCAGTTCCTTGAACTTGCTGTGGTCGGCGGTGGATTTGTTTTTGGTCGGTGCGGCGGCCAGGGCCGCAGCCACGCCCGGTGGGGCGTCGGTCGGCGCGGCCGTGGCGCCCGCCAGGGGGGCGGCCAATACCAGCGCCAGCCAGGCGACCAGCGCGCGCCATCGGCTCGGGCGCTGTCGCGGTGGGGGATGGGGATGCCTGTTGTGGGTCATGCTTTGTCTCCAGCTCGTTGGGGGAATGGAATCGAACGGATGGCGAGTCTCACTGGCGTGTCTGCGAGCTGTCTTTGCGTTCTATCAATACCAGTATGGGTATACAAATTCCCTTGCGCGGGCGCAAAAAGCTCAATAAGCACCGTGCTCGTTTTCCCTGATGTACGCGGCCGTGACCTTGCCGCGCATGACGCGGTAGGCCCAGGACGTGTAGATCACGATGAGCGGCATGAAGAGCACCGTGGCCCAGAACATGATGGCCAGCGTCAGGTGGCTGGAGACGCTGTCCCACACCGTGAGGCTGGCCGCGGGCTGGCTGCTCGACGGCATGATGAAAGGGAACATGCTGGCCCCGGCGGTGCCGATCACACCGGTGGTGGCCAGCGACGAGGCGACGAAGGCGCTGAGCGTGTGGCCCATGCGCATGAGCGCGGCGGCGGCCAGCGCGCCCAACACGCCGACGGCGGGCAGCAGCCACAACAGCGACTGCGCGGCGTAGTTCGCCATCCAGGCACCGGCTTCGCGCACCACGGTCTTGCCCAGGGGGTTGGGCAGCGCAGCGGTATCGACCACCGAGCTGATGCGGTAACCGTCGATGCCCTGCAGCCAGACACCGGCGCCAATGAAGCCGACCACCATGAGCAGCGCGGCGCCGGTGCCGGCCTTGATGGTGCGAGCCTGCACCACGCCCTCGGTGCGGTGCGCCAGGTAGGTGGCGCCCTGCAGCGTGATCATGGCGCTGCTGACCACGCCCGCCAGCAGGGCGAACGGGTTGAGCAGCTGCCAGAACGTGCCTGTGTAGGTGGAGATCAGGAAGGCGTCGAACTGGAACGGCACGCCCTGCAGCAGGTTGCCAAAGGCCACGCCGAAGATCACCGGCGGGATGAAGCCTCCGATGAAGAGGCCCCAGTCCCAGGTGCTGCGCCAGGTGGCGTTGTGGATCTTGCTGCGGTAGTCGAAACCCACCGGGCGGAAGAACAGCGCCCACAGCACCGCGAGCATGGCCCAGTAGAAGCCGCTGAACGCGGTGGCGTAGACCAGCGGCCAGGCCGCGAAGATGGCGCCGCCGCCGGTGATGAACCAGACCTGATTGCCGTCCCAGTGCGGGCCGACGGTGTTGATGACGACACGGCGCTCGATGTCGCTGCGGCCGACGAAGGGCAACAGCGTGCCCACGCCCATGTCGTGGCCGTCCATGATGGCGAAGCCGATGAGCAGCACGCCCACGAGCAGCCACCAGACAATCTTGAGGGTTTGATAGTCGAACATGGGGTGCTCCTTCAGGCGTGCTGGACAGCGTGGTGAACGGATTCACGTTCGTAGCGCCCCGTGCCCAAGCTGCCGGGACCTATGCGCGCGAACTTGACCATGAGGTACATCTCGACGATCAGCAGCAGGGTGTAGAAGCCGATGAAGCCGGCGAGCGAACCGTAGAGGCTGCCCACGCTGAGGGTGGACACGCTCAGGTGGGTCGGCAACACGCCGTAGATGGTCCAGGGCTGCCGGCCGTACTCGGCGACGAACCAGCCGAGCTCGCAGGCGATCCAAGGCGCGGGCAGCATCCACAGCGCCCACTTGAGCAGCCAGGGGCGCTTGCCGCATTCGAGCTTGAGCGTGCACCAGAAGGCCATGCCAAACAGCGCCAGCATCGCGAAGCCCATACCCACCATCAGGCGGAAGGCCCAGAACATCGGGGTCACGCGCGGCACGGTGCTGTCCACCGCCTGCTGGATCATCTGAGGCGTGGCCTCCTGCACATTCACCACGTATTTCTTGAGCAGCAGACCGAAGCCGAGGTCGGCCTGGTGCTGTTCGAACAGGGCCTTGGCAGCCGCGTCGCCGGGATTCTTGCGCAGGGCTTCGAGCGCGGTCACGGCGTGGATGCCGCTGCCAATGCGTTCGCGGTTCTTCGCCTTGATCTCGTGGATGCCGGGTATCTCTTGGCTGATGGAGCGCGTGCCGATCAGGCCCATCACCCAGGGGATCTCGATCTCCCAGTCGTTCTTCTGTTCGGCTTCGTTGATGCCGGCGATGAGCTTCAGGCCGGCGGGCGCGGGTTCGGTCTCCCACATGGCTTCGAGCGCGGCCATCTTGGTCTGCTGCGCTTCGCCCACGGTGTAACCCGACTCGTCGCCGAGCACGATCACGCTGCACACGCTGGCCAGGCCGAAGGCGGCGGCGACGCGGAAGCTGCGTTTGGCGAACTCGACGTCCCGGCCCTTGAGCAGGTACCAACTGCTGATCGAGAGCACGAACATCGCGCCGGTGGCGTAACCGGCCGAGACGGTGTGCACGAACTTGGCCTGCGCGTCCGGGTTGAACAGCACGGCCCAGAAGTCCGTCATCTCCATGCGCATCGTCACATAGCTGAACTCGGCGCCCACCGGGTTCTGCATCCAGCCGTTGGCGATCAGGATCCACAGGGCCGAGAGGTTGGTGCCCACCGCCATTAGGATGGTGACCATCAAGTGCTGCGTCTTGGAGAGCCGGTCCCAGCCGAAGAAGAACAGGCCGATCATGGTCGATTCGAGAAAGAAGGCCATCAGGCCCTCGATGGCCAGCGGCGCGCCGAAGATGTCGCCCACGTAGTGCGAGTAGTAGGCCCAGTTGGTGCCGAACTGGAATTCCAGCGTGATGCCGGTGGTCACGCCGAGCGCAAAGTTGATGCCAAAGAGCTTGCCCCAGAAGCGCGTCATGTCCTTCCAGATGACGTTGCCCGTCATCACGTACACGCTCTCCATGATCACCAGCAGCCAGACCATGCCCAGCGTCAGCGGCACGAACAGGAAGTGGTACATGGCCGTCGCAGCGAACTGCAGGCGGGAAAGATCAACAAGCTGCTCAGAGATCACGGCTTCACTCCTGGGTCGTCACATGTGGCATCGGGCGGCTGCCCAGCATCTGGCTGGCAGCGGCGTCGGTGTCCACCACCACGCGCTGCTCGCGCACAAAACCCCACCACAACCCCATGAGAAACACGAGCTTGATCACCAGCACGACGGCCAGCTTGCGCAGCAGGAAACGGTCTCGGAAGTCCATGGGATGACAGGGTTTGCAACAGGTATTCCAAGAAGCGTGCCACGCCGGGTCGGCGCCAGAAAGTGCTTTTGAATCAAGCCTTTCTGAGTTTCTGGCCACGATCTGAAACCGGCGCTTGCTGGTGAGACTGCCAAAATTGGCAGACAATGACAGCATCCGCCGTCACCCCGGGAGACCGTTTGAAACCCCTGCCAGAACTCACTGCCTTTCTCGAAGGCCTGCCCGAGCCGCACATCCTGTTCGACGCGCAGTACCGCATCCTGGCGGCCAACGCGGCCTACCGGCGCCAGTACAGCCCGGAGCGCAGCGTGGTCGGGCGTTGCTGCTACGAGGTCTCGCACCATTTCGCCGTGCCCTGCGACCAGGCGGGCGAGTCCTGCCCACTGGCGCAGTCGCGCGCCTCGGGCCAGCGCGAGCGTGTGCTGCACCTGCACCACACGCCGCAAGGCGAGGAATACGTGAACATCGAGCTCTCGCCCCTGCCCGGGCCGGATGGTCAGCTCGCGTTTTATGTGGAGAAGATGGAGCCGCTGCGGGTGGCGCAGGGCCAGCCCTCGGCTCAGGGGCTGATCGGTCGCTCCGAGGCCTTCCAGCGCATGCTCGCATTGGTGGCGCGCGTGGCGCCCTCGCGCGCCACCGTGCTGCTGCTGGGGGAATCGGGCACCGGCAAGGAGCTGGTGGCGCGCGCGGTGCACGAGGCCAGCCCGCGCGCGGGCAAGCCGCTGGTGGCGGTGGACTGCTCCAGCCTGCCGGAAACCCTGTTCGAGTCCGAGCTCTTCGGCCACGAACGCGGCGCCTTCACCGGGGCGAGCACGGCCAAGGGCGGCCTGGTCGAGGCGGCCAGCGGCGGCACGCTGTTCCTCGACGAGGTGGGCGACATCCCGCTGCCCATGCAGGTGAAGCTGTTGCGGCTGCTGGAAACCGGCACCTACCGCCGCGTCGGCAGCACCGAACTGCGCCACGCCGACATCCGCGTGGTCTCGGCCACGCACCGCGACCTGGAGCGTCTGGTGGCCGAGGGCCGCTTCCGCGAAGACCTGTATTACCGCCTGTGCACCTTCCCGATCCAGCTGCCCTCGCTGCGCGAGCGAACGGGCGACGTGGCGCTGCTCGCACCCGCCCTGCTGCAACGCGTGGCCGCGCCGCGCCGCCTGCAGCTCAGCCCGGCCGCGCTCGCTGTGCTGGAGGCGCAGGACTTCCCTGGCAACGTGCGCGAGCTGCGCAACCTGCTGGAGCGCACCGCCCTGCTCTGCGACGGCGAGCGCATCGAAGCCGAACACGTGCGCGAGGCGATCGCCACCGGGCGCCGTCCGGCGCTTCGCCCCGCCGCGCCACCCGGCATGCCCACCCTGACCGACGGCACAGGCGGAGCCCCGGACGGACGACCCGCCGACCTCAAGACGCTGGAACGTGCCGCCCTGCGCGAGATGGTGGAGCGCCACACCGGCAGCCGATCCGATCTGGCCGAGCGCCTTGGCATCAGTGAGCGCTCGCTTTACAGAAAACTCAAAACGCTGACCTGAGAGGCTGGGCGCCTTTCGCTCATGCCCGGGCAACGCTCAACCGCTGGGCGGAGGATCGAACGCCTTGCGGGAATTTCCCCACGACACAGAACTCAGACCCCGATACCATCACTATTCGAATATTCGGAAATAACCATGAATAATCTGTTTCAATTTGGCGAAACCGTCGAAGGCTACCCGGTGCGTGTGGTCAACGAGCGCACCGTGCGCGCCGCCGCCGGCCTGCTGTTCTTCCCCGCCGTGGTGTCGTTCATGAACGCGCTGCTGACGGCCAACTACCAGCCCACACGCCTGTTCGTGATCGTGTTCCTGATCGACATGACGCTGCGCATGCTCAACCCGCGCTTTGCACCCAGCATGATCGTGGGAGGCTGGATCGTGCGCAAGCAGACGCCCGACTGGGTGGGCGCGCCGCAAAAGCGTTTTGCCTGGGGTCTGGGCCTGTTGCTGGGCGCCGCCATGCTCTACCTGATGGTGCTCAACCGCTTCATGGGCCCGGTGAACATGCTGGTGTGCGCGAGCTGTCTCACGCTGATGTTCTTCGAAACCGCCTTCGGCATCTGCCTGGGCTGCAAGCTCTACAACGTCTTCAACCGCGAAAAGGCCCAGCTCTGCCCGGGCGGCGTGTGCGAAATGCCGGCGCCAAAAGGCTGGGGCATCTCGCTGTCGCAAGTGGCCGTGCTGGCACTGTTCGTGGGCACCCTCACCGTGGCCAAGGCCTGGGTGGATGAAACCGGTCCGCTGGGTGGCTTTGACGACATGGCGACGCTGGAGGACATGGGCCTCAAGCCCACGTCCGGCGAAGCCAGCGCGGCCGACGCCGAACGCTGTCAGGTGCCAGCCTTCGCCAAGGCCATCGGCCATGAAGCAACTTGGAAGCAGCACAACGGATGTAGTTGAGCCCACCCACGTCGCTTGTTCGCTTCGCGTAACCGCTCCGCCCCTCAAGGGGCGATGCGAGTGGCCCGGCAAAGCCGGTTCCACCGCATCCTCGGATGAAGTCACCTCGCGCCGGAGGGGGTGTCAGCTCCAAGGCACCGCGGAACCGGCTTCGCCGGGCCGCCAGTGCCGCCCCTGGGGGGTGACGCCGTCAGGCGGCGCGGGGGGGGGTCAATGTTCAGCGTGCAGCTTCTCGTGAATCCGCTTGGTGGTGCGCCACACCGCCCACAGCACCAGCGGGATCAGCGCCCCGGCGGCCATTTCGGGGTTGATGGGCAGGCCGGCGGCCTTGCCGGCCTTGCCCAGGTAGAGCAGGAGGCTGATCACGTAGTACGAGATCGCCGCGATCGACAGGCCTTCCACCGTGCTTTGCAGCCTGAGCTGCATTTCCTGCCCTTTGGTGAGTTTGGCCAGCAGCTGCTGGTTCTGCTCTTCGGTGGCGATGTCCACGCGCGTGCGCAGCAGCGCGCTGGTGCGGGTGATGCGCTCGGACAAGGACGCCAGACGCTGCGCCGTGGCAGCCACCGTGGCCATGGCCGGCGAGAGCCGGCGCTGCATGAACTCGCCCAGCGTCTGCGTGCCCGGGATGGGCTGCTCGCGCAGTTCGGCGGTGCGCTGACTCACCAGCGTGTCGTAGGCGCGCGTGGCCGCGAAACGGTAGACGTTCTCTGCCGTCGCACGCTCCACACCACCGGCCAGCGAGACCAGGGTGTCGAGCAGCGCCTGGTCCGAGGCGCCCTTGTTCTCCAGCTGGGCGGTGATGTCGGCCAGCTGGCGTTCGGAACGGACCAGCAGCGGCGCCAGTTCCTTGACGACGGGCAGCGCGCGCAGCGCCATCAGGCGGTAGGTCTCCAGCTCGAACAGGCGCGCGGCGATGCGGCCGGCGCGGGTTTCCGAGGTGCCGGGCGGGCCGATCACCAGCATGCGCTCGAAGCCACAGGGACGCAGCCAGAAGTCGGTCACGGCCAGCGAATGCGCGTTGTTGCCCATGAGCGAAGCCACCACGGTGTGCTCGCCCAGCCAGGTGCGCGCCTGGGCCAGCGCTGGCGCGGGCGGGCTGATCGTGTCCTCCAGCATGGCCAGCTGGATGGCGGCGAAGGTGCGCCCGGGAATGGCCGCCAGCCAGCCCGGCGGCGTGGCGATGTGCGTGGGCAGATCGGGCTCGCGGGTACCCAGCCCGCAGTTTTCGGGCAAGGGCTGCACGATGGAATAGCGGGTGAACTCGGTGTGGCGTTCCCACTTGAGCGTGTAGCCCGGCAGGCGCAGGCGCAGGAAGTTGCCATGCAGGTCGTCCACCGTGAGCGCGCCCTGCCCCGGCAGCCGGCGCAGCAGGTCGCATTCCTGCTCGCGGTCCACCCCCTCGTTGAACACCGCCACATAGGTCAGTAGCGCCGGCAGGTGGATGCGGGCTGGCGGGCGGGCGTGCACCTCGTTGTGCAGCAGCTCGCGCTGCGGATCGCTGGCGGGCAACAGGGAAGGCGTGGGTTCCATGGCGTGATTGTGCCGCGCAGTGGACGGCGTGCCCGTTAGACGATCCGGCGCCGGCCGCCTCAAGCCGGAGCATGGGGTCTCAAATGCGCTTGCCGATCCAGCGCGTCACGTGCGCCAGGCCCTGGTGGCCCGGGCCTTCGTCCAGGGTGGCCTCGCCGTGCCACGCCATCACCTCGTCGAGCAGGCACGCAAAGTCCTGGCGCAGCACCTCCGGCGTGTAGAGCATGGCCGCGTCTTTCGGGCCACCGCTGCTGTGTTGCAGCTGCTGCGGGTGAAAACTCTCCAGGATGAGCAGGCCGCCGGGCCTGAGTCCAGCGGCCAGTCGCCGGTGCGCGCCTTCGCGGATGGCGGGCGGCAGGTGCACGAAGGTCAGCACCACGGCGTCGAACGACGCGGGTGCGGGCGCCCAGTCGGCCAGGTCGCCGAGCTCGGTCTGGATGGGCACACCGCGTTCAACCGCCAGGGCCTGCGCTTTCTGCAGACCCACGATCGAACCGTCCATGGCGGTCACGCGGTGGCCCTGCTGCGCCAGCCAGACGCCGTTGCGGCCTTCACCGTCACCCGGCACGAGCACGTCGCTGCCCGGTTTCAGGCGGTGCGCCTGCGCCACAAGGAACGCATTGGGGGCGGTGCCGTACTTGAAGCCGGCGACGGAGAAATTTTGATCCCAGAAGTTCATGTCGTCACCTTACCGCACAGCCCATAGAAAAACCCGCCGGGCCGTGAGGCCGGGCGGGTTGAAAGGCCACGCCCGGGAGGACAGGCGTGGCATCAGGGATCGTGAAAGATCAGAACGGAATGTCGTCGTCCATGTCGTCGAAACCGCTGGCCGGTCGGGCGGCGGCGGGCGCCGGTGCCGGACGGGCCGCGGGCGGTGCCTGGCGTGGAGCCGGTGCCGGACGCGAATAGCCGCCACCACCGCCGCCGCCTTCGTCACCACCGCCCATGCCTTCGCGGCCGCCGAGCAACTGCAGTTCGGTGGCGATGATGTCCACGGTGTTCTTTTCCACGCCGGTGGTCTTGTCCACGTAGGTACCGTACTTCAGGCGGCCTTCGATATAGATCGGGCGGCCCTTCTTGACGTACTCGCCAGCGATCTCGGCCAGGCGGTCGTAGAAGGTGACGCGGTGCCACTGGGTGTCTTCGATGGTTTCGCCGCTGTTTTTGTCCTTGCGGCGGCTGGAGGTGGCCACGCTGACGTTGGCCACGGCTTGACCCGAAGGCAGGTAACGGATTTCGGGGTCGCGGCCGCAGTTGCCGACGAGGATGACTTTGTTGACGGATGCCATGAGTGGTGTGCCCTGAGGGGATTAGCGGGCGGCGCCGGGAGCCCGGGCCGCAAAACGGTCAACCATTGTGCCGCAATTGCACTGATGAACCCAATCGGGTTTTCTGACGGCCTACACTGTGGGCACATGAGGGGTGAACCAGACTTTTTCCAGAACCTGCAGGACGAACTGTCCGATGGTCGCGCGTGGCTGGACCGCACCGTGGTCCTGGGCTACGCCATCCTGGCCGGCCTGTGTGTGGTCCTGTTCACGCTGATGAGCGAGACCGCGTTCGAGTGGTTCATGCACCTGTACGCCGCGGCCCCTTGGGTGGTGCTGATCTGGACACCGGCCTTGACGGCGTTCATCGTGTGGTGCACACGCAGCTATTTCCCGGGCGCTGCGGGCTCGGGCATTCCCCAGGTCATGACGGCGCTGGATCCTCTACTGCCAAGGGATTCGCGGCACCGCTTCGTGTCACTGCGGATCACGTTCGCCAAAATTGTTCTGGGCTCGCTGAGCCTGCTGGGTGGCCTGTCGGCCGGGCGCGAAGGCCCCTCGGTGCAGGTGGCCGCAGGCGTCATGCACGATGCGCGCCGCTGGCTGCGCCCGGGCTCGGTCATGAGCGAACGGGCGCTGCTGGTGGCGGGTGGCGCGGCCGGCATCGCGGCGGCGTTCAATGCCCCGCTGGCGGGCGTGGTGTTTGCCATCGAGGAACTGTCCAAAAAACTCGAAGCGCGCAACAACGGCCTCATCATCGCCGCCATCGTGCTGGCCGGTCTGGTCAGTATCTCGGCCTTCGGCAACCTGACCTATTTCGGTTCGATCGCCGTGCCCCGGCTGGGCTGGGGCGCGATCCTGCCGGGCGTGCTGGTGACGGTGATCTGCGGCGTGCTGGGCGGGCTCTTCTCGCGGCTGCTGGCGGCATCACTGGCCGGCATGCCCGACCGTTTCAGCGCTTTTCGCAAACGTTTCCCGGTGCGCTTTGCCGCCGTCTGCGGCCTGGTGGTGGCGATCATCGGCCTGGCATCGGGTGGCGCGACCTTCGGCGCCGGCGCGGAAGAAGTGCGCAACATGCTCGCGGGCGAGAGCGACATCTCGCGGATGTACGTGCTGCTGAAGTTCATGGCCACCTGGATCACCAGCTGGAGCGGCGTTCCGGGCGGCATCTTTGCGCCATCGTTGTCCATTGGTGCGGGGGTGGGTCACGACGTGGCCCAGATCGTCGCGGGCAGCAACGCCAGCGCGCTGACGCCCGCCCTGATCGCCATGGGCATGGCCGCCTTCCTCGCCGCGACAACGCAGGCCCCGCTGACCTCGTTCATCATCGTCATGGAGATGATCGACGGCCGGCCGATGGTGCTCAGCCTGATGGCCGCGGCCATGCTGGCCAGCCTGATCTCGCGCCTGATCAGCCGGCCGCTGTACGGCACGCTGTCCAACCTGATGCTGCGTCCGACCCGCGAACACCACGCCCGCCAGGCTGCGGCCGAGACCGATACGCCAGCCTCAGCAGCCGCCGGGCACGGTTCAACGGCGCCCAGCGACCCACCGCCCGCTCCAGCTGACGGAAGACCGCTGCAGCGCTCGCTGCTGGAAGAAGCAGAAAAAGACGACACACCACCGACCGACGGCTCGTCGCCTCGAAAAGACTGAGCGGTTGAGTCCCGGTTCAGCGCCGCGGCCTGGACCAGCCCTGCGGCACCCTGATCGAAAGGGCGCGTCGGTCTTCAGTGCTTGGCGGCCGGGGCCTGCATCGGCCAGGCCGCGACGAACCACACCAGGGTGGCCACCGCGCAGACGGCGAACAGGCCGCCGGCACCGTGCGCACGCGCCAGCCAGCCACCCACCGCGCCACCCGCGAAGAAGCCCACCGACTGCAGCGTGTTGTAGACGCCGAGCGCCGCGCCGCGCGCATGCGCCGGCGCCAGCTTCGACACCAGGCTGGGCTGGCTGGCTTCCAGCGTGTTGAAGCCGATGAAGAAGACGAACATCAGGCCACCCAGCGCCCACAGGCCCGGCGCCGCGCCGCTGCGCGCCAGCCACCACAGGCCGATCTGCACCACGCCGATGAGCGCGATGGCGATCAGGAACGCGGCGCGCAGCCGGCCCTTGCGCTCCATCGGAAACAGCACGCCACCCATGACCAGCAGCGAAGCCGCCACCGCCGGAAGGTAGACCTGCCAGTGGTCCGCCTTGGCCAGCCCGGCCTGCACCAGCATGGCGGGCACGGCCATCCACATCGCGAGCTGCACCGCGTGCAGCACGAACACGCCCAGGTTCAGGCGCAGCAGGCCGGCGTGGCGCAGCACCTCGCCCAGCCCGCCCCGCACCTGCTGCATGTCGGACGGCCGGTGCACGCGCGGTTCCGGCGGCGCCACCCACAGCACCACGGCGATGCCCAGCAGCGCCAGCGTGCAAGTCATGCCGAAGATGCCCGGCAGGCCAACCCAGCCCGCCAGCAGCGGCGCAATCACCAGCGAGAGCGCGAACATCAGCGCGATGCTGGCGCCCACCATGGCCATGGCCTTGGTGCGCACGCTGTCGCGCGTGACATCGGCCAGGAAGGCGGTGACGGCGGCCGAAATGGCGCCGGCGCCCTGCACCGCGCGGCCGATGGACAGCCAGGTGAGATCGGGCGCCCAGGCCGCGATGGCGCTGCCCGCCGCAAACACCAGCAGGCCAGCGACGATGGTGGGCTTGCGACCGAAGCGGTCGGAGGCGATGCCAAAGGGGATCTGCAGGAACGCCTGCGTCAGGCCGTACAGGCCCATGGCGAAACCCACCCGCGCCGGGTCGTCGCCGCCGGGCAGGCGCGCGGCTTCCAGCGCGAACACCGGCAGCACGATGAACAGCCCCAGCATGCGCAGCGCGAACACCAGCGCCAGCGCGCCACTGGCGCGGCGTTCCTCACCCGTCATGCGGTTGGCATCGGGAATAGCGTCGGAAGTCGGCACGTTCAGGGAATGCGGGGAGGGCACGGGGCAGCGCGGGAGGTCGGGGGCAAAGACGCATATTGTGGCTGAAAGGCTGTTCGCTCCGCCGCTCAAAGCCTGGCCACCGGCCCGAGCTCCCCGGCGCGAGCCACCGCTTCAATGTGCTCCAGAAAGACAGCCGCCACCAGCGACAACCGCTTGCCTCGCGGGTAGAGCGTCCACCAATGGGACATCACCGGGAAATCCGCCACATCCAGCACCGCCACAGGCTCATCGGCCAGCGCCGCCGACAACGCATGGCGGGAAACCACGGCCAGGCCCATGCTGGCCGCCACCGAGTACTTGATCGCCTCGTTGCTGCCCAGCTCCAGCCGCACGCGCGGCGCGAATCCCTGCGCCTGGAAGTGGGCGTCGCAGGCGAGCCGGGTGCCCGAGCCCCGTTCGCGCAGGATGAAGCGCTCGCCGGCCAGTTCCTCCAGGGCCAGCCCGCGCCGCGCCGCCAGCGGGTGTGCCCGGGGTGCGATCACCACCAGCGGATTGCGCAGGAAGGCGTGCTGCTCCAGCGCCATGTCGGTCGGCGGCATGGACATGATGTAGAGGTCGTCCCGGTTGTCGCGCAGCCGTGCCACCACCGCGTCGCGGTTCAGCAGCTCCAGCGCGATGTCCATCTCGGGGTACCTCTCGCAAAAGCTGCCCAGCAGGCCGGGCACGAAGTACTGGGCCGTGCTGACCACGGCCAGCCGCAGCCGGCCGCGCCGCAGGCCCTTCATGGCGTCGATGCGCTGCTCGAAGCCGGCCCACTCGTCCACCATGGCGCGCGCGGTGTCCACCAGGGCACGGCCCGCATCGGTCAGGAAAAGCCGTTTGCCGATCTGCTCGTACAGCGGCATGCCCACGGCATCGGCCAGCTCGCGCAGCTGCATGGACACCGTGGGCTGCGTGACGTGGCAGGCACGCGCCGCGGTGGTGATGCTCTTGTGCTCCGCCAGGGCCAGAAAGAGCTGGAGTTGCCGGAAGGTGGCATTCATAGAGATATCTCGAATAAAAGCATCAAAATAATTGATTTTCAATTATTCACCAGTCCACCTAGGATTGCCCGTCACCGATACCCTGCCACCGCTGTCTGCCCTTTGCCCACATGTTTGCCTTGCTCGATCCCGCCATCCTGTTCTTTGTCTTTGGCGTGCTCGCCGGTCTGGTGCGCTCCAACCTGGAAATCCCGCCCCCGATCTCGCGGTTTTTGTCGCTCTATCTGTTGATGGCACTGGGGCTCAAGGGCGGTTTCGCCCTGGCGAAGTCGGGCCTGACAGCCGAGGTGCTCACCACCCTGGGGCTGGCCATCGGGCTGGCCATTGCCATCCCCACACTGAGCTACGCCGTGCTCAAGCGTGTTCTGGGAGGCTTCGATGCCGCGGCCATTGCGGCCACTTACGGATCGGTCAGCGCGGTCACCTTCATCACCACCATCCAGTACCTGGAAAACCACGGCATCGCCTACGGCGGCCACATGGCGGCGGCCATGGCCCTGATGGAATCGCCCGCCATCGTCATGGCGGTGGTTCTGGCCAACACGCTGCGCCGCGCGCCATCAACCGGGCTGGCCGGTGCCCCTGTGGGCGGCACACCGCTGGGCAAGATCCTGCACGAGTCGTTCACCGACGGTGCCCAACTGCTGCTGCTGGGGTCGATGCTGATCGGCGCCATGACGGGCGCGGCCGGCGAGGCCGCCATGGCACCGTTCTCGGTGGACCTGTTCAAAGGCATGCTGGCCTTCTTCCTGCTCGACATGGGCCTGATGGCGGCCCGCACCCTCGGCGGCCTCAAAGGCCTTTCTCCCTTGCTGCTGGTGTACGCCCTGGTGGCCCCACTGGTGCATGCCGGCCTGGCGTTGGGCCTGGCGCTGGTCACCGGTACCAGTGCCGGCAATGGCGCGCTGCTGATGGTGCTGGCCGCCAGTGCGTCCTACATCGCGGTGCCCGCTGTGCTGCGCTATGCGATTCCCGAAGCCCGGCCGTCGCTGTACTTCGGCATGTCGCTGGGGATCACGTTCCCGTTCAACATCCTCCTGGGCATCCCGATGTACACCCGCATGGCCACGCACGTGCTGGGCTGAGCCGCACCTCGGGGAGGCACGGGCGCACGCCCGGTGCAGGCAAACTGCAGAAACGCGGTGGGCGGCTTATCATGTCCGGTTGCCCATTCGCCGCCGGACTCCGCGCCGGCGCCCCCGCCTTGAACCCGAACACCCCCACCCTGCACGACTTCACGGCCACCTCGGCCGCGCCCCACAGCCCCGCCCACGCCGCCGCCCTGCGAACGGCCGCCGTGCTCTCGGTGCGCGGCGCGCGCACGCACAACCTGAAGAACATCGACCTCGACATCCCCAAGCACGCGCTGGTGGTGATCACCGGGCTCTCGGGCTCGGGCAAGTCGAGCCTGGCGTTCGACACGCTGTACGCCGAGGGCCAGCGCCGCTATGTGGAGAGCCTCTCGGCCTACGCGCGGCAGTTCTTGCAGCTGATGGACAAGCCCGACGTGGACCTGATCGAAGGCCTGTCGCCGGCGATCGCCATCGAGCAGAAAGCCACCAGCCACAACCCGCGCTCCACCGTGGGCACGGTGACCGAGATCCACGACTACCTGCGCCTCCTGTACGCCCGCGCCGGCACGCCGCACTGCCCCGAGCACGACCTGCCGCTGGCCTCGCAGAGCGTGGCGCAGATGGTGGACACGGTGCTGGCCCTGCCGCCCGACACACGCCTCATGATCCTGGCGCCCGTGGCGCGCGAGAAGAAGGGCGAGTTCCTGGAGCTGTTCGCCGACATGCAGGCCCAGGGCTATGTGCGCTTCCGCATCAACGGCGAGGTGCTGGAGGCCGACGCCCTGCCGGCGCTGAAGAAGACCGAGAAACACAACATCGACGTGGTGATCGACCGCATCAAGGTGCGTGCCGAAGCGGCCGATGAGGGCGTGAACCCGCTGCGCCAGCGCCTGGCCGAAAGCTTCGAGGCCGCGCTGCGCCTGGCCGAGGGCCGCGCCATCGCGGTCGAAATGGACGGCGGCACCGAACACGGCTTCTCCGCCAAATTCGCCTGCCCGGTCTGCAGCTACACCGTGGGCGAGCTGGAGCCGCGCCTCTTCTCCTTCAACTCGCCCATGGGCGCCTGCCCCAGCTGCGACGGCCTGGGCCACACGGATGTGTTCGACCCCGAGCGCGTGGTGGCCTTCCCCACGCTGAGCCTGGCCAGCGGCGCCATCAAGGGCTGGGACCGGCGCAACGGCTACTACTTCGCCATGATCGAAAGCCTGGCGGCGCACTACAAATTCAGCGCCGATGCGGCCTGGGAATCGCTGCCCGAAGCGGTGCAGCAGGTGCTGCTCTACGGCTCGGGCGAAGAAGAGATCAAGTTCAGCTACGCACTCGAATCGGGGGAGCGCGCCGGCAAAAAGATCCACAAGAAGCACCCCTTCGAAGGCATCATCCGCAACTTCGAGCGCCGCTACCGCGAGACCGACAGCGCCAACGTGCGCGAAGAACTCGCCCGCTACCGCGCCACCCAGCCCTGCCCGGAGTGCGGCGGCTCGCGCCTGCGCAAGGAAGCGCGCCACGTGTTCGTGGGCGAAGGCGCGCAGAAACAACCCATCTACAAGATCAGCCACATCACCCTCGGCGAGTCGCTGGCTTACTTCAGCGCGCTGCACCTGCCCGGCGCCAAGGGCGATATCGCCGCACGCGTGATCAACGAGATCCGCCAGCGCCTGAAGTTCCTGAACGACGTGGGCCTGAACTACCTGAGCCTGGACCGCAGCGCCGACACGCTCTCCGGCGGCGAGGCCCAGCGCATCCGCCTGGCAAGCCAGATCGGCAGCGGCCTGACCGGCGTGATGTACGTGCTCGACGAGCCCAGCATCGGCCTGCACCAGCGCGACAACGACCGCCTCATCACCACGCTGCAGCACCTGCGCGACCTCGGCAACACGGTGCTTGTGGTGGAGCACGACGAGGACATGATCCGCTGCGCCGACCACGTGATCGACATGGGCCCGGGCGCGGGCGTGCACGGTGGCCATGTGATGGCGCAGGGCAGCTGCGCCGAGGTCATGGCCACGCCCGGCTCGTTGACCGGCCAGTACCTGAGCGGCGCGCGCGAGATCGCCGTGCCCGCGCGGCGCACGCCCTGGCTGCCGGTGAACAAAGCCGCTGCGGCGGCCAAGGCCGCGCCCATCAAGTCGCGCTTTCCCATGAGCCCGGCCGCCGAGCGCCGCAGCGCACGCGAAGCCGCGCACATCGCCACACTGGGCGAGCTGCAGGAAATCCGCGTCGTCAACGCCACCGGCCACAACCTGAAGGGCGTGAGCGTGGCCTTCCCCGTGGGCCTGCTCACCTGCGTAACCGGCGTCTCCGGCTCGGGCAAATCGACCCTGGTGAACGACACGCTCTACGCCGCCGTCTCACGCACGCTCTACCGCTCGCACGAAGAGCCGGCCGAACACGACGCCATCGAAGGCATCGAACATTTCGACAAGGTCATCAACGTCGACCAGAGCCCCATCGGCCGCACACCGCGCAGCAACCCGGCCACCTACACCGGCCTGTTCACCGGCATCCGCGAGCTCATGGCCGAAATGCCCACCGCGAAAGAGCGCGGCTACGGCCCCGGTCGCTTCAGCTTCAACGTGGCCGGTGGCCGCTGCGAGGCCTGCCAGGGCGACGGCGTGGTCAAGGTGGAGATGCATTTCCTGCCCGATGTGTACGTGCCCTGCGAGGTCTGCCACGGCCAGCGCTACAACCGCGAAACGCTCGACGTTCAATACAAGGGCAAGAACATCGCGCAGATCCTGGACATGACGGTGGAGAAAGCGCACGCCTTCTTCGCCGCCGTGCCCACGCTGCACCGCAAGCTGCAGACGCTGATGGACGTGGGCCTGACCTACATCCAGCTCGGCCAGAGCGCGACCACGCTCTCGGGCGGCGAGGCGCAGCGCGTCAAACTCGCGCTGGAGCTGAGCAAACGCGACACCGGCCGCACGCTCTACATCCTCGACGAACCCACCACCGGCCTGCACTTCGCCGACATCGAGCTGCTGCTCAAAGTGTTGCACCAGCTGCGCGACGCGGGCAACACCATCGTAGTGATCGAGCACAACCTCGACGTCATCAAGACCGCCGACTGGCTGATCGACATGGGCCCCGAAGGCGGCTCGGGCGGCGGCACCGTGGTGGGCGTGGGCACGCCCGAAGACATCGCCGCCAACGGCGAGAGCCACACCGGACGCTATCTGGCGCGGCCGCTCAAGCGCTGAAAATCGGGCGAAAGACGCGCAGCCCGATCAAGCCAAGGCCTCCGACCAGAGACACGGAAAAATCGGAGAGCAATCCCCTCCGAGTGAGGCAACGCCACCCCAGAGACACCGCGGAACCGGCTTCGCCGGGCCGCCAGTGTCGCCCCCCCCTTGGGGGGTGGCGCCGAAGGCGACGCGGGGAGTGCTCCGATCACTTGCTGCGGTACGCCACGCCCACGCCCAGACCATGGGTGACGAGCCGCCCCACCAGCGGGCTGCGCGCGGCCGATCCGAGCACGCGCGACACATCCAGCCCGCCAAACACCACCCAGTGGGTGCTCAGCGCGGTTTCAAAATGGGCGCCCAGGCGCAGGTTTTCCCAACCACTGCCCAGCCGGTACGGCTCGCGACCCGTCGCCTGGGCGGCCTCGGGCGAAATGCCGTAGAGCGTGCGCAGGTAGCGTGCGTCGCCCCAGCCCCCGCCCACCGAGAAGTCCAGGTTCGTCCGCCGTGAAACGGGATAACGGTAATTCACCCCGGTGTTCAACCGGGCGCCGCCTCCGCGGTCCAGCAGGTCGTGGTCCAGGCTGACGCTCCAGTTCCAGCGTTCACCGAAGGAGCGCCCGGTGGACACACGACCGCGCAAGGTGGTCCGCACATCGGGCAGGCCCTGGAATTCGGGGTCACCGTCGAACGAGCGGCCGTTGTCGAGGCGCAGCGATGCGCCCAGCCGCCAGTCGCTGAACAGATCGAACTCCGTGCTCACACCGGTTTCCAGCCGCTCCCGCCCGGCGCGCAAGAGGGAGTTGGCCCGCGATCGCGACACGCGGAACGGCCCCAGCTGGAATGCCCACAGGGGCTTGATGTCGTAACGGGTCACGCCACTGCCAATGTGCCCGTTGGCCGACACGACCGAGGCGCCCACCAGATACCCGGCATCGCTCCCCCCCTGCCCCCCGACCGCGAGCTGTCCTTCGGCGTGCGCCTGCAGCGCCAGACAGGCGGCCACCATCCCCAGACCTTGGCGCCAAAATATGGTTGTCATCCGGTCATCATAGCCAGCCCGGATGTCACAAAAATGCCGTCCCATGTAACTGGGTCAACGGATTTTCCCCATTGCGGCAAACTGCCGGACATGGCACAGGAAACCGAACTCAAACTCGCGCTGTTCACCCCCGACCTGCCGCGGCTGCTGGCGCATCCGCTGCTCGCGGCGCAGGGGCCGCAGCGGCAGCGCTTGCTCAACACCTATTTCGACACCCCCGATCTGGTGCTGATGCGGCAGCGCATCGCGGTGCGCGAGCGGCGTGAGGGGCGCCGCACGCTGCTCACGGTCAAGACCGCGGGCGCGTCGGCGGGCGGTCTGTCGCGGCGCGGCGAGTGGGAGGGTCCGACGCAACCCGGCGAACTGGACTTTGCCACCCTGGTGGACGATGCCGCACTGGCCACCGCGCTGACCGGGCTCAGACACCGGCTGGTCCCCCTGTTCCGCACCGACTTCACGCGCCGCAGCTGGCAGCTCAAACATGGCGGGGCGCACATCGAGGTGGCGCTGGACGAGGGCCACATCACCACCCGGCCGGCCAGCGCCCGTCCCGGCGACACCCGCCGGGAACCGATCCTGGAACTGGAGCTGGAACTCAAGAGCGGCCCGGTGGATGCCCTGCTCGACCTGGCCCACACGCTGGCCCTCGGGCCTCAGGGCTGGAGCGCGCAGGGCATCTGGCTCTATCCCTCGGACCGCAGCAAGGCCGAACGCGGTCTGGCCCTGTTTCAGGGCCAACCGCCCGGGCCCTTGCGTGAAGCACCGCTGCAACTGCCCGCCGACGGCGACCCGGTTCAGGCCTTCTGCGCCACGGCGCTGGCCTGCCTGGCCCAGCTGCAAGGCAACGTGCTGGCGCTGCTGCAGACGCCCGAAACCGGCCCCCTGCCCGACCCGGAATACATCCACCAGGCGCGGGTGGCGCTGCGCCGCCTGCGCACCGGGCTGCGCCTGTTTCGCCCCTTTCTGCCGCGCCGCTTCTCGGCGCACTGGAGCGCCCACTGGCAGGCCGCCACCGGGCAGCTCGGCGATGCGCGCAACTGGGACGTGCTGGCCACGACCTGGCTGCCCCAGTTGCTGGGCGATGGCCCGCAGACAGCAGCCCTGACGCGCTGGGTTGAGCAGATGCGGCGTGAAGCCAACCAGCGCGCCCGTCAGGCCTTGACCGACCCCGCCTTTGCACTTGGTCAACTGGCCTTCGTGCGCACGCTGCTGGCGCTGCAGGGCCAGGCACCGAGAGTCGGCCAGCCCGCGCTGACCGACTGGGCCCACACCACCCTGCAGCAACGGCACCGCAGCCTGCAGCGCGCAGTGCGCCTCGCTGAGCGACAGGCGGCCACCGAGCGGCACGAGCTGCGCATCGAACTCAAGAAACTGCGCTACGCCCAGTCCTTCCTGTCCAGCCTGTTGCCGCGTCAGCGGCGGGGAGGCGCGTCACTCAAACGCGCCCAGGAACTGCTCGGCACCCTCAACGATTTCCACACAGCCGAGCTCCTGCTCGCCGGCGCACCAGCTCCGGCCGGGCAGAAGGTGATCGGTCGCCTGCAGGAACTGACGGCGGTGCACCTGGCCGATCTGCCCGCCGTGCAACGCCAACTGCTGCGATCCATCGCCGCCTGGAACTGAAGCAACAAGGCGAACCCGCATCCGTTTTTTCCGGGCACCGGAGCGCAACCCGGATGCATGAAACGCTCCCGCACAGGGCGCCGCCGGGCCGGCTTTGCCGGACGGCCAGTGCCGCCCCCTGGAGGGGGTAGCGCGCAGCGCTGCGGGGGTGTTCAAGTCCTCGCGCTCGGCCGCTCGGCCACCCGGTCTCGCCAGGCCTGCAGCGCGGCAAAGCCCTGTTGACCCGCGTTGAAACGCATCAGCTTCGCAAACTCCAGCGCACAGAAGGCGGTGATGTCGGCGATGGTGAAACGCTCGCC
Source organism: Betaproteobacteria bacterium HGW-Betaproteobacteria-9 (assembly GCA_002842215.1). GTDB lineage: Bacteria > Pseudomonadota > Gammaproteobacteria > Burkholderiales > Burkholderiaceae_C > Hydrogenophaga. The sequence goes on from PHCC01000014.1 coordinate 143,525, forward strand.
GGCCACCCAGGGCTGGCGCTGCAGTTCGCTATCGAGCCAGGCCGCGGTATCGCGCAGTTTCTCGCCCTGCGAGCGGCCGAACTCTGGAAACTGCGGCTGCTCCAGCGGTGCCAGGCCCGGGTGGGTGTGGCGCACGCAGTTGGCGATGGGCAGCAGGAAATACCACTCCACGCGCCGGTCGGCCATTTCGATGAAGGCGCGCTCGGTGGCGTCCTCGCCCATCAGGTTGGGCTCCGGATAGCGGCCCTCCAGGTAGGTGCAGATGGCGCGGGTTTCGGTGAGCACGCGACCGTCGTCGAGCTCCAGCGCGGGCACGCGGGCCAGCGGGCTTTTGGCGCGGTAGGCATCGCCTTTGTGTTCGAGCGCGTTCAGGTCCACATCGACGAGGTCCAGGCCGTTGATGCCTTTCTCCACCAGGAACATGAGCACGCGCCGCGGGCTGGGCGCGCGGGAGGCCACGTAGAGGTTCATGCGGCGCCTCCACCCGGCTTCAGGCTCTGGCCGGTCTCGACCATGCGGCGGGCCTCCTCGGCGAACTTTTGCGCGCCCGCGTCGCCGTCGCGCGTGAGGTCCACCTTCGACGGCGGCTGTTCAATGCCGCGCTGCACCGCGGGGCGCGCCCGTATCGCATCGCGCCAGCGCTTGAGGTGCGGCAGGTCGTCCATCTCCACGCCCGACCAGCGGTGCGTGCGCACCCAGGCCCAGTTGGCGATGTCGGCGATGGAGTAGTCGCCCGCCAGGTATTCGTGGTCTTTCAGCTGGCCGTCGAGCACGCGGAACAGGCGTTTGCTCTCGCCCTGATAACGGTCGATCACGGCCGGGATCTTCTCGGGAAAGTAGCGGAAGAACACATTGGCCTGGCCCATCATCGGGCCGATGCCGCCCATCTGGAACATCAGCCACTGGATCACCCGCGAGCGGCCCTTGGCGTCCGCGGGCATGAGGCGGCCGGTCTTTTCGGCCAGGTAGATCAGGCAGGCGCCCGATTCGAACACCGCAAAATCGTCGGCCTCGTGGTCGACGATGGCCGGGATGCGGCCGTTGGGGTTGATGGCCAGGAAAGCGGGCGTTTTCTGCTCCCCGGCCGCCAGGTCCAGCACCTTCAGCGTGTAGCGCAGGCCCAGCTCTTCGAGTGCGATGGACACTTTGTGCCCGTTGGGCGTGGCGGCGGTGTAGAGGGTGATCATGCGGCGGTGTCCGGAGGCAAACAAAGCCGCATGTTAGACAGCCGGGCCGCCGCTGGCTGTCGCCTGCGGGCAGCCCTTCCGATGGCGCTCAGCCCCGGGCGGCTTCCAGCACGTTGCGCGTGCGCAGGGCCTCGCGGCGCGCGGCGGCGGCGAAGTCGTCACCGCTGGAGGCGTAGAGGATGGCGCGCGAACTGTTCACGATGACCGGACCGGTGGTCGCGTCGCCCTGCCGGCGGTAACCGGCGCGGATGGTGGCCACGGCGTCACCGCCCTGCGCGCCCACACCGGGGATGAGCAGCGGCAGCGTGGGCGCGAGTTCGCGCACGCGCTCGATCTCGGCTGGATAGGTGGCGCCCACCACCAGGCCGAGCTGGCCGTTCAGATTCCACGGCCCTTGCGCGAGCCGGGCCACGTGTTCGTACAGCAGGGGCTGGCCATCCACCGACGCCAGGCGCTGGTTCTGCAGGTCGTCGCCGCCGGGGTTGGAGGTGCGGCAGAGCAGGAAGGCGCCCTTGCCTTCGTACTTCAGGTAGGGCTGCACCGAATCGAAGCCCATGAAGGGCGAGAGCGTCACCGCATCGGCGCCGTAGCGTTCAAAAGCTTCAATGGCGTACTGCTCGGCCGTACTGCCGATGTCGCCGCGCTTGGCGTCCAGGATCACCGGCACCTGCGGCGCGACGGCCCGCATGTGCTTCATCAGTTTTTCCAGTTGGTCTTCGGCGCGGTGGGCGGCGAAGTAGGCGATCTGCGGCTTGAACGCGATCACAGTGTCGGCCGTGGCCTCGACGATCGCGGCGCAGAAATCGTAGATGCGGCTGGCGTCGCCCTTCATGTGAGCGGGAAACTTCGCCGGATCCGGGTCCAGACCGACGCAGAGCAGGGACTGGTTCTGGCGCTCTGCCGCGCCGAGCATGTCGAGAAAGGTCATGGCGCGATTTTAGGTGGCCCCAGGCGACAGGCATGCACCGAAAGCCCCCTAAGATCAGACCGATGCACGCCCTGTCCCGCCAGCAACTCGTCCTGCTCGTCCTGCTAACCCTGGTCTGGGGCCTCAACTGGCCGATCATGAAGTTCGGCGTGACCGGCTTCCCGCCGCTCACCTTTCGCAGCATCTGCATGTGGCTGGGCCTGCCGGTGCTGGGGCTGTTCCTCGTGTGGCGCAAGGTACCGTTTCGCATTGACCGTGTGCACTGGCGCGAGCTGGCCGTGCTCACGGTCACCAACATGTTCTTCTGGCACACGCTGGCGATCCTGGCGATCCAGTCGCTCTCCAGCGGCCGTGCAGCGATCCTCGGCTACACGATGCCGGTGTTTTCGGCGCTGATCGGCGCAGCCTGGTTCGGCCAGCGGCTGGCGGGTCGCGCCTGGTTCGGCGTGGCCGCTGCGGCGCTGGGCGTGGTGCTGCTGCTCTGGCACGAAGTCAGCACCCTGTCGGGCCGGCCGCTGGGGGTGTTCATGATGCTGGTGGCGGCGGCCACCTGGGCGCTGGGCACGCAGCTGATGCGCCGCACCCGCATCGCGCACCCGACGCTGGCGATCTCGTTCTGGATGACCGTGGCCACCACGCTGTGGATGACGCTGCTGGCGGTGATCTTCGAGCGCGACGCCTGGACCCTGCCTTCAACCCCCATCTGGGCCGCCATCGTCTACAACGCCATTGGCGTCTTTGCGTTTGCCCAGGTGGTCTGGCTGATGCTGGCGCGCGACCTGCCACCCATCGCCTCCACGCTCTCGGTGATGTTCATCCCGGTGCTGGGCGTGTTCAGCGGTGCCTGGTGGCTGGGCGAGGTGCTGCACTGGCAGGACTGGACCGCGGTGGTGCTGGTGATGCTGGCAATTGCGACGGTGTTGTGGCCGGCCCGACCAGCGAGCCCGACCCTAGGCTGAGATCGGCGGTTGCACCGGTCAGGGCCACGCCGCCGCAGGATGTGCGGCCGTCAGCGATCGGGGGAAAAGCTCGCCGGCGATGACCTGCAGCAGATCCAGGTAGGCGGGCGCCAGTTGCGACGGCAGCTGCCGGGTGTCGATGTAGTAGGCGCCGCGCTTGCCGTGGTATTCGATGGCCTCGCCCAGGGCCTGGAAGCGGATGCCCACAAAAGCCAGCCCGCGCGCCAGCCGGGGTTCCATCATCACGAACACATGGTGGCGTTGCGTCTCGTGCGACAGGGTGATCGCCGCCATGTACAGGCCGATGGCGATGGCTGGAAAGCTGCGCAGTTCCTGCTCCGAGAACCCGCCGGCCACGATGGCCCCTTCGGCGGCGGCGGTGGACTGTTTGCGGAACACCGCGGGCACCGCGAGGCGCGAGATTTCGCAGACTTCGTGCGGTGCAAAGTGGTGCGGCAGCAGGCTGGGGTGAGTCAATGCCGGGGCACAGTGGGTCTCCAGTGGCAAGCGGTCGTGGGGCCCGCGTTTGCCCACCAGCCGCACCGTGCCGGCCAGCACGCCCGAGCGGCGGTGGCGAACCGCGCAGTGAACGGCCTGGGCATCAAACGGATCGCGCTCTTCGCGCAGGGGATGCAGGGCCTCGTAGTGCAGCTCTTCGCAATACACCTGGTGCCGCAGACGGTAGATCTCCCGGCGCTGGAGTTCGCTGCGAGCGATCTGCGGTTGCAGGTGCTGCATGAAGGCCTCGGCGATACCCCAGGTGGCTGGGGCGGCCGCCGGCAAGACCGGGGTCGACGGTTCGGCCTCAGCGGGCGGGCGTTGCAGCGCAGGGTCCGACGGGGCCGTTACGGACAGGGACGGGGTTTTCATGGTGGCAACACGGAATGACACCCTCAAGCGGGCGGGTCAGTGTTGCCTCGGGCACCGGGTGAACGGCGCCAAACGGCGTCAGATTTGACAGGGACCTGGCATGGGCTCCAAGCCCCATACCAAGGTCTTTGGAGCGTCAGGGGGCCGTGGAGCGATCGGGTGATGCGGCGGCCGTCTCCAGCGCCAGGCACAGGTCGGCCCAGGCCTTGGCCTTGTCGCCGGGTGTGCGCAGCAGGTAGGCCGGGTGGTAGGTCACGATCACCGGCACGCCCTGGTAGCGGTGCACCTGCCCGCGCAGCTTGCCGATGGGTTCGCTGGTCTGCAGCAGCGACTGCACCGCGAAGCGCCCCATGGCGAGGATGATCTTCGGCTGCACCAGCGCCACCTGGCGCGCCAGGTAGGGCTCGCACTGCGCCACCTCTTCGGGCAGCGGGTTGCGGTTGGCCGGCGGGCGGCACTTGAGCACGTTGGCGATGTAGGCGGCCTGCGCACCGCTGCCGCCGCGGCTGCGGCCGATGGCGCGCAGCATGTTGTCGAGCAGCTGGCCGGCCACGCCCACGAAGGGTTCGCCCTGCAGATCCTCGTTTTCACCGGGCGCTTCGCCGATCACCATCCAGTCGGCCTGGTGGTCGCCGACGCCGAACACGGTGTTCTGGCGGCTGCGGCACAGGCCGCAGGCCTCGCAGCCCGCGACGGCGGCTTGCAGCGCCGGCCAGTCCATGGCGTCCACACCCGCCGGGCGCAGTCGGGCCGGTGCGGCAACGGGCTGGGGCACTGCCACCACCGCGTCGTTCACCGGCGGCCGCACCTGTGTGGGCCGGGCGGCGGGTGCAGCAGGTGCTGGCATAGACGAAGGTGCGGAAGCGCTCGCCACCGCGGTGGGTGGCGCTTCGGCCGCCACGGGCGCAGTGACCTGCGCGGCCACGGGCGGTCGGGGTGCCCAGACGCGCACCCCCATCTCGGCCAGCATGGCGCGCTGGCGCGCATCCAGCTGCGGCACGAACGAGGTGTCGGGCAGTTCGGACCCTTCGTGCTCCATGGCATTGATCATGCCGCACCCCCGCCATCGGCCAGCGCCACCAGGTTCAGGCTCATGACCACCGCGTCTTCGCGCTGGAAGTGGCTGGCCGGGTAATAGCCGCGGCGCATGCCCACCTGCTGAAAACCATAGCCTTCGTACAGGGCGCGCGCCGGTGCGTTGCTGGCGCGCACTTCGAGCCACAACCACTGCGCCCCCTGGCTGCGCGACCACAGTGCCAGCGCGTCGAGCATGAAGCGCGCCCAGCCCTGGCGCTGGTGCGCCGGGGCCACGGTGATGTTGAGCAGGTGCACCTCGTCCACGCCGGGCATCGCCACCAGGTAACCGAGCAGCACGCGGCCGTCGGCCCGCCGGGGGTGCACCGCCTCGCCCGGCAGGGCTTCGCCGAGCAGCATCACCGCCGGATAGCCCGAGGCCAGCGAATCGGCAAAGTGTTTGTGTGTCCAGGGGTGGGTGTAGGCTGCTTTTTCCACCTCACACACCGCGTCCAGGTCGGCCACGGACACCGGCTCGAAGGCGATGCGCCGCTCCGCGGCCGGTGCGGGGCGCGCGCTGGCGTCGGCCGGCGGCCAGTCGCCCGCAGACCACACCGGCACCTTCGGTGCGCTGACGGAAGAAGGCTCGACAGACCGGTTCGTGTTCGCCATCGGTCGGCTCCTCAGGCGTCCAGCGGCGTCACCGCCGACACGGGCGCGGACAGGCGCACCAGCTGCTCCCGTCGCAGGCGTTCGCGCTCGGCCGTGGTCTGCGCCACCTTGTCGCGCACGTAGAGCGGCAGCGCCTCGTGCGCCGCCACGGCAAGTCCGGCGGCCAGCAAGGCCGGCGCCAGCCGCAACAGGGCCGCGGCCGTGGGCAGGGCGGTCTGGCGCTCGCCGGCCAGGTCGCTGAACTGCGCGCCGTAGCTGGAAAACACATTGCCGGCCAGCAGGCAGTCGCCCGGCGTCAGCGCCTGCGGCAAGCCTTGCCGCAGCCATTCCCCCAGATCGGCCGGCGCACACAGGCGCGGCGGCTGCAACGGCACCGGGTCCAGCCCCAACGGGCCGCAGGCGTAGAGCGCCACGTACATCTCGTCCATGCGCGCATCGAGCAAGGCCGCGATCACGCGGGGCGGCTCCAGACCCGCCAGCGCCCGCTGGTGGCGCGCTTCTTCGGCCAGCGCCAGCAAGGTATCGACCGGCAGGACCGGCACACCGCCATCGCGCCCCGCCCCCCGGGCGCCATAGGCCAGCCCCTGGGCGACGGCGCACGCGGTGCGCAAGCCGGTGAACGATCCCGGCCCGCGCGCAAACACCAGCGCGTGCAGTTCCGGCAACGCCCACCCAGCCTGCGCCAGCAGCGACTGCACCACCGGCAACAGCGTCGCCGAGGCCTGCGCGGCGCCCGGACCCGTGTGCTGCCACGGGGCATCACCCGGCGCGCCACCGCCCACCGCCACCGAGAGGGTGTCGGTGCTGGTTTCGATGGCCAGCAGGCGCAGCGGGGGAGAGACAGGGGAAGCGGCAGAAGGCATCCAGCCATTATCGGCGAGCGGCATCCGCGGCCGCGTTCGTCGGGGCATCCGCCATGGCGTGCGCTATTGCTCGACGCACCCACCGGAGCGGGCCGTTCATGCGCGCCCCCGGGTTCCATAATCCCACCCATGTGGACCACCCCGCCTACCGAACGCCCCCGGCGCCAGCGCCCCACCGCCGGGGCCGCCGGGTGGCGCGCGCTGGGTGCAGGCCTGCTCGCGGCCCTGGCGCTCCCGGTCGCGGCGCTGGCCGATGACGCCCTGCCCCCCACAGTGCAGGCCGCGCTCCGGCGCGCCGCGGTGCCCGCCAGCGCCGTGTCGGCCCTGGTCGTGCCGGTGTCCGGCGACCGCGGCGAGCGCCTGCGCCACCGCGCCGGGCAGCCGATCAACCCGGCCTCGGTCATGAAGCTGGTGACCACCTACGCCGCCATCGACCTGCTGGGCCCCGACTTCACCTGGCGCACGCGCTTCTACACCGACGGCGCCGTGGACAAAGGGGCCCTGCGCGGCAACCTCTACATCCAGGGTGGTGGCGACCCCAAGCTGGTGCTGGAGCGCATCCAGACGGCCTTCTTTGCCCTGCAGGATCGGGGCGTGCAGGTGGTGCTGGGTGATGTGGTGCTCGACCACAGCGCCTTCGAAGTGCCCGAGCGCGACCCCGGTGCTTTCGACGGTGAGGCGCTGCGGCCCTACAACGCCAGCCCCGACGCCCTGCTGGTGAACTTCAAGTCGGTGGTCCTGAAGTTCCAGCCCGACCACGCCCTCGGCGTCGCCCACGTGCTGAGCGAGCCGCCCATGGCGGGGCTGATCATCGACCCCACCGTGCCGCTCTCGCGCAAAGGCTGCGGCGACTGGCGTGGCGCCTTGCAGGCGCGGTTTGACGACGCCAATGCCATCCGTTTCGAGGGCCAGTACCCGCAGGCATGCGGCGAACGCGTCTGGCCCGTGGCTTACCAGGACCCGGCCAGCTACGCCGCGCGTGCCCTCGAAGGCCTGTGGCGCGCCAGCGGCGGCGCGATCACCGGGCAGGTGCGCAACGGGCTCACCCCGCCCGGCGCCACCCTGTTGCACGAAGCCCATTCGCTGCCGCTCTCGGACATCATCACCGACGTCAACCAGTGGAGCAACAACGTGATGGCGCAGCAGGTGTTCCTCACGCTGGGCCGGCTCAACCCGGTGCGGCAGGAGGCGCGCACCGTGCCGCGCGAACACATCACCCCGCTGCGCACGGGTGGGTTCGAGCGCTCGCGCGACGTGGTGGCCCGCTGGTGGAAAACCACCTTCGGCATCCGCCATGCACCCCCGGTCATGGACAACGGATCGGGGCTCTCGCGCGACGAACGCATCACCGCCGACGCGCTGGCCGGCCTGCTGCGCCACGCGGCGGCCCATCCCAAGGGCGCGCAGTTCGTGCAGTCGCTGTCGGTGGCGGGTGTCAGCGGCACGGCCGCGCGCATGGCGCGCTCGCCGCGCAGCGCCGCGCGCGGCAACGCCTGGCTCAAGACCGGCACGTTGCGCGACGTGACCGGCGTCGCCGGTTATGTGAATGCGGCGAACGGCACGCGCTACGCGGTCGTGGGCTTCATCAACCACCCGAACGCCAGCGCCGCACGCCCGGCGCTGGAAGCCCTGGTGGAGTGGGCGGCCGCCCAGCCGGATTGAAAGCCTGAGAGGCGTTTGCTGCGCCTCTCAGTCCAGCAGCCAGACCAGACCGCCCACTGCCAGGGCCAGCAGCGCGACAACGGCCCAGCCCGACAGGCGGCTGCGCTTGCGACGCGCCATCAGGGCATTCGCCTGACGGCGGTTCATGGCCTCATCCACCAGCGCCTCGGGATGCACCTCCGACTGCACCGTGCAGTAGTACTGGTGCAGGGTCTCGCTGTTGATGGCCAGGCTGTCGTCGGTGGTGCTTCTTTGGGTCAAGAGTGAAGATTTCACGGCGGTACTCGGCTGGCGTTGAAAAATCGTGGGCATCGATCGGGTGGTGAGCAACAAACCATCGCCACTCCTATCATGCGTGGCTATGCGCCCTGACGACCTTATCGGCTACTTCGCCGCTTTCTTGACCACTTTCAGTTTTGTGCCCCAGGTCTGGCACACGTTCCAGACGCGGGACGTGAGCGGCATTTCTCTGGGCATGTACGGCAGCTTCACGCTCGGCATCGCGATGTGGCTGGCCTACGGCCTGATGCTGGGCGCCTGGCCGGTGGTCGTGGCCAACGCCATCACGCTGCTGCTGGCGCTGGCCATCCTGAGCATGAAGCTGCGCTTCGGGCGTTCCTGAAGCGCAGGCAGGACTACGGCACGACAAAGCGAAGCAACGAAGCTATCGCCTTGGTTGCGAATCCGCATCAGTTTTCAATGGCACCGGAGCGCCACCCCGACGCATGAAACGGTCCAGCCCAGGGCACCGCCGGACCGGCTTTGCCGGACGGCTGGTGCCGCCCCCTTGAGGGGGTGACGCGAAGCGGCCCAGGGGGGGGTCGTTCAAGCTGATGCGCGTTGCAGGCGGTCGCGCACACCATCCCAGTCGGCGCCTTCGGGCGGCGTTTCCACCCAGATGAGCTTGACGCCCGTGGCATCAAGCTCGCGCAACACGGCAAACAGTGCCTGCGCGGCCTGGGCTGCGTCGTCGGGCATGCGGCGCAGAACCACGCCACGCGCGGTCTTCAAGGGCGAACGGGCATAGACCGCGATGTGTTTCGCGTCCGGACCCAACACGTCGAGCGCCGCCTGCAGCGGCTGCGCCGCCATCAGCCGCACCTTGGCGCGCGGCGCGTAGTGCGATTCCAGCGTGCCGGAGGCGCGCGGCGCGGCCTCGTCGCGCGCGCGCAGCGGCTGTCCGCAAGCGGCTTCGATCTGCGCCGGCGTGATCACGCCAGGGCGCAGCAGCACCGGCGCGCCGCGCGAGCAGTCCACGATGGTGGACTCGATGCCCACCGGGCAGGCACCACCGTCCAGGATGAGCAGCGCGTCGTCCGGCAGCTCAGTGAACTCTTCGGCAACATGCGCGGCGGTGGTGGGACTGACGCGGCCGAAACGGTTGGCACTGGGCGCGGCCACGCCGTGCACACCGTGCGCGCGCGCCGCGAGCAGCAGCGCCTGCGCCACCGGGTGCGACGGACAGCGCAGGCCCACCGAATCCTGCCCGCCCGCGGCCACCGCAGCCACCTCGGGCCGGCGCGGCAGGATCAGCGTCAGCGGACCGGGCCAGAAAGCCTGCATCAGCGCGGCGGCAAACGCCGGCACTTCGCGCGCGAACGGCGCCGCTGCGGCCCGCCAGTCGCCCTGTTCGGCGGGCGGAATGTGCACGATCAGCGGGTGGTCACTCGGCCGGCCCTTGGCCTCGAAGATGCGCTGTACCGCGCTGGCGTTGCCGGCATCGGCCGCCAGACCATAGACGGTTTCGGTCGGCATGCCGACCAGCGAACCCGCGGCCAGGCGCTGGGCGGCGGCTTCGACGGCCGCCGGGTCGCTGGCGTTCAGGCAGAGCGGCATCGGTGGATCAGGCCAGCGCGGGCAAGCCGAGCAAAGCCAGCACCGCAGAGGCCGTCTCGCGCACCTGCGCCACCGAGCTGCCGGTGATGTTCAGGTGGCCCATCTTGCGGCCCGGGCGCGCGCTGAGCTTGCCGTACAGGTGCAGGTGCGTGCCGGGCAGCGCCAGCACCTGCGCCCAGGGCGGCGACACCGGCCGCTCGCTGGCCTGAGAGCGCACGCCGTTCGGCTTGAACCAGAGGTCGCCCAGCAGGTTGACCATGATGGCCGGGCTGTGCTGGCGCGGGGTGGGCAGCGGCAGGCCGGCGAGTGCGCGTACCTGCGCCTCGAACTGCGAGATGTCGCAGGCGTTCTGCGTGTAGTGGCCGCTGTTGTGCGGGCGCGGCGCCATTTCGTTGACGATCAGGTCCGCGCCACCCTGGCCGTTGTCCACCACGAAGTACTCGACGCACAACACGCCGACGTAGTTCAGGTGGTTCGCGATCGCGACCGTGCTGGCCTGCGCGCGCGCCGCCAGGTCGGCCGGCACGGCGCCCTCGTAAACCTCGGTGATGGCGAGGATGCCGTCGTGGTGCGTGTTGGCCTGCACCGGGAAGCTCACCACGCTGCCGTCGGCGCCGCGCGCCACCAGCACCGAACACTCGCTCTGCAGGGGCATCAGCTTTTCCAGCACGCAGGGCACGCGGCCCAGCTGGTCCCAGGCGGCGGCCAGTTCTTCGCGGGTCTTGACGCGGATCTGGCCCTTGCCGTCGTAGCCCAGGCGCGCGGTTTTCACGATGCCGGGCAGCAGATCGGCCGGCACCGCCGCCAGCAGTTCGGACGATTCGATGGCCGCGTAAGGCGCGGGGTAGACGCCGCTGATCGGGCCACAGGCCACGAAGTGCGCCTTCTCCTGGATGCGGTCCTGTGCCACGGCCACGCAGGCCGAAGACGGCGCGACCGGCCGGTGCGCGCCGAGCGTGAGCAGCGCGGGCGCGGGCACGTTTTCGAACTCGGTGGTGATGGCGTCGCAGCGCTGCATCAGCTGCGCCAGGCCCTGCTCGTCGTCGTACGGCGTTTCGATGTGGTAATGGCTGATTTGCCCGGCCGGGCTGGCCGGATCGGGATCGAGCACCGCCGTGAAATAGCCCATGGCCTGGGCGGCCTGCACGAACATGCGGCCGAGCTGGCCACCGCCCATGACACCCAGCGTCATCTGCTGGCCACGGTCCGACAGGGCGCCGGGAAGCAAAGGTTTGAGACTCATGGTGTCAGGTCGGCAAGGTCATGTTGCGGGCAGCTTCGGTCTGCGCGGCGCGGAAGGCTTCAAGCTTCTCGCGCAAAGCCGGGTCAACGTTCGCCAGCAGCGCCACGGCAAACAGCGCCGCATTCGCCGCACCGGCGGCACCGATGGCAAACGTCGCCACCGGCACGCCCTTGGGCATCTGAACGATGGAATGCAGCGAATCGACACCCGACAGCGCTTTCGACATCACCGGCACACCCAGCACCGGCACCACGGTCTTGGCCGCGATCATGCCCGGCAGGTGCGCCGCGCCACCGGCACCCGCGATGATGGCCTTGAGGCCGCGGCCGACAGCAGCCTCGGCGTAGGCAAACATGTCGTCGGGCATGCGGTGCGCCGAGACCACACGCGCCTCGTGCGTGATGCCGAAGTCTTTGAGGATCTGCACGGCGTGTTGCATGGTGTCCCAGTCGCTGCTGGAACCCATGACCACGCCCACCTGGATGGAACTCATGGAGGGGCTTTCTGCCGGGCGCCCGGAGGGCCGGCGTGGGGAAGCGGCTCGGGGAATCGGCCCCGCTCCGGTAAAGTGTCGATTTTACGTTTCGCGCCCCGCCGTCGGTGGTGTGCGCCCATTTCCAGAGCCTTTCCCCATGATCAACGTCACCGTCGCCAACTTTGAAACCGAAGTCATCGAAGCTTCGATGCAAACGCCCGTGCTGGTCGATTTCTGGGCGCCGTGGTGCGGCCCGTGCAAGGTCATCGGCCCGCTGCTGGAGAAGATCGAGACCGACTATGCGGGCCGCTTCAAGCTGGTGAAGATCGATTCCGACGAGGAGCAGCAGCTCGCCCAGGCCTTCGGCATCCGCAGCATCCCGACCTGCGTGCTGCTCATGAACGGCCAGCCGGTGGACGGTTTCATGGGCGCCTTGCCCGAAGGCCAGATCAAGGAATTCCTTGACAAACACCTGCCTGCGGCCGAAGAAGTGGCCGCCGCCGAGGAAGAAGCCGCCGCCCTGGACGCGCTCGCAGAAGGCGATGTGGAGGGCGCACTGGAGAAACTGCAGCAGGCGGTGCAGACCGACCCCAACAACGACGACGCGCGCTTCGACCTCGTGAAGCTGCTGCTGGAGCTGGAACGCGACGACGAAGCCAAGGTGGCCTTCGCCCCGGTGATCGCCAAGTCCTTGGCCGTGCGCCGGCTCGACTCGCTCAACCGCTGGATGAAGGCGCGCGATGCGCAGGACGGTGTGGCCGACCCCGAGGCGCGCGCCGCCGAGCTGCAGGCCAAGATCGCCACCAACAAGCGCGACTTCGACAGCCGCTTTGCCCTGGCCCAGTTGCTGATGGCGCACAACCAGTTCGTGCCGGCCATGGACGAACTGCTGGAGATCCTGATGCGCGACAAGGCCTGGAGCGAAGAGCTGGCGCGCAAGACCTTCATCGCCATCCTCGACATCATCGAGCCGCCCAAGCCCAAGGTGGCCGAAGGCCAGGTGCCGCCGGAAGACCCCACGGTGGCCACCTACCGCCGGCGGCTCTCCAGCGTGGTGCTGAGCTGATCTACGGCCGCTGATCGGTCGAAGGCTTCTTCCAGAGGTTGATACCGCCCTCCACCGCGTGCTGGTCGATCGCCGCCAGTTCCTCGGCACTGAAGGCCAGGTTGTCCAGCGCACCCGCCAGCTCCACGATCTGCTCCAGGCGGCTGGCGCCGATCAGGGCCGAGGTCATGCCGGGCTGGCGCAGCACCCAGGCCACGGCCATCTGCGCCAGGCTCTGGCCGCGGTTGAAGGCGATCTGATTGAGTGCCCGCACGTGGTTCAGGTTCTGCTCGCTCAGGTGCTCCATCTTGAAGGAGCCGCCGCCCGGCTGGTTGATGCGCGCATCCTCGGGGATGCCGCCCAGGTATTTGTTGGTCAGCAGGCCCTGGGCCAGCGGGCTGAAGGCGATGCAGCCGATGCCCTCGTCCTGCAGGGTGTCGAGCAGTTCACCCTCGATCCAGCGGTTGAGCAGGCTGTAGGACGGCTGGTGGATCAGCAAGGGCACGCCCATCTGCCGCAGGATGGCCGCGGCCTCGCGGGTCTTGCCGGCCGAGTAGCTGGAGATGCCCACGTAGAGCGCCTTGCCCTGTTGCACGGCGGAGGCCAGCGCGCCCATGGTTTCTTCCAGCGGCGTGTCCGGGTCGTAGCGGTGCGAATAGAAGATGTCGACGTAGTCCAGGCCCATGCGTTTCAGGCTCTGGTCCAGGCTGGCGAGCAGGTACTTGCGCGAACCGCCGCCCTGCCCATAGGGCCCGCGCCACATGTCCCAGCCGGCCTTGGTGGAGATCAGCAGTTCGTCGCGGTAGGGCCGGAAGTCGCGCCGCAGGTGTTCACCGAAATTGGTCTCGGCGCTGCCGGCGGGCGGGCCGTAGTTGTTGGCGAGGTCGAAGTGGGTGATGCCGAGGTCAAACGCGGCGCGCAGCATGGCGCGCTGGGTTTCCAGGTGCGAGCTGTCACCGAAGTTGTGCCACAGGCCGAGCGAGATGGCGGGCAGGCGCAAGCCGCTGCGGCCACAGAGGCGGTAGGGCATGCGGTCGTAACGCGCGGCGGCGGCTGTGTACATGGTGGGCCTCCTGAGGGTTGGTTGGTGGTATTCACTCACTCTACCCAGTAACCCGGTGGAAACCCAGTGCCTTGTGTCGACAACCCTGCTGAGGGTCGGGTGGTCGTTTGCCTGTGTGGGCGCGGGGCCTGCTGCCCGACTTCAGCGCCCAAGGCGGCTGAAGCGCCTTACTCGCCTTACTGAATGAGGCCGTTCTTGACCGCGTAGTAGGTCAGGTCGCTGTTGCTGCTCAGCTTGAGTTTTTGCAACACCCGCGCGCGGTAGGTGCTCACCGTCTTGACGCTGAGACACAGGGTCTCCGCCATGGCACCGATGGTCTCCCCCTGGGCGAGGCGCAGAAAGACCTGCATTTCGCGCTCCGACAACTGCTCGTGCAAGGGGCGGTCTTCGGCACCCCCCAGCGCGCTGTCGGCCAGCAGTTCGGCCACCGCCGGGCTGATGTAGCGGCGCCCGCGCGCCACCACACGAATGGCTTCAACGATGTCTTCCGGCGGACATCCCTTGTTCAGGTAGCCACTGGCGCCAAAGCGCAACAGGATGGTGGCGTACTGGGTTTCCGGAAAACCGCTGAGGATGAGCACGGCCAGGTCGGGGTAGCGCGCCTTGATGGCTTGCAGTGCATCCACGCCCCCATGGTCGGGCATCGCGATATCCATCAGCAGCACGTCGATCTCGCCTTCGCGAACCAGCTCCATCGCCTCACGGCCATCGTTGGCCTCGCCGACCACCCGGAGGTCCACGTGTTCGGAGAGAAACTGGCGCAAACCCGTGCGCACGATGGCGTGGTCGTCGACGATGCCTACTTTGATCATGGTGAATTGGATGCCAAAAATCCAACAGGCCTGCGATGGGTCAGCCGGCCATTGAATACCTTTGACAGGCCCGGCGGCGCAGCGTGAGCCCATTGTCCCCGCATGCACGACGACCGGAAAGCCCCTCCCCCCGACTCCCGTTCTTCGGTGCCTCCTCGCGCATCGACGCTGTTCTGAACACCCAGGTATCGGTTGTTGTCGGCTTTGTCTGACACGCAGACGCGGCATGGGCCGACCGACACGCCGCTTCCCAACCCCTATCGTGAACCCATCCGCCGGACGTCCTGGCGGAGGCAATAGGAGATCACCATGACACACAGCAAACGCTACATCGCATCGATCGCAGCAGCAGCTGCTGCCACCGCGCTGTTGGCCGCCTGCGACCAGTCAGCCAAAGAAACCATGGGTCAACAGTTCGATCGTTCGACCGAGTCCGTGCAGTCAGCGGCCAACCAGGCCGGCACCAACATGCAGGACGCCGCGCGAGACCTGCAGGCTGCGGGCTCCCATGCCGGTGAAGCGATCACCGCAGGCGCGAACGACGTGGCCATCACCGCCAAAGTCAAGGCCGCTCTGGCAGCCGACGGCGCACTCAGCGCCATGGACATCAAGGTGGACACCGAAGCGGGCCGCGTGGCCCTGGTCGGCACCGCACCCGATGAAACCGCCCGCGAACGGGCCACCAGCCTGGTCACCGCCATTGAAGGCGTGGTGGCGGTTGAGAACCGCCTGATCGTGGAAAAGAACAGCTAAGCGCTTGTTCGCTTGATGTTCCACAAGGCGGATGACAGCCAGCGCGGCCGTCATCCGCCCCCGTCTACCGGAGAAAACCATGAAAATCGCACACGTCGCACTGGCTGTTGCAGCCGCATTCTCTCTTGTACAACTCACCGGTTGCGCCGTGGCGCGCGACCAGCAATCGGTGGGTTCTTTCATCGATGACACCACCATCACCACCCGTGTGAAGGCAAGTTTCGCCAAAGACCCGACGGTCAGTGCCCTGGCGATCAATGTCGAAACCCTCAACGGCACGGTCCAGCTCTCGGGCTTTGCCAAGACGGGTGTCGAACGTTCGCACGCCGAAACACTGGCCCGGACCACGCCGGGCGTGCAGTCGGTCCGCAACAACATCATCGTCCCGTGAGCCTGACCGAGGTCGCCCTTGCAAACCAGGGCGACCTCGGTCTGTAAGCCACCTCCTACAGACAAGCTGCCGAGAATGAAACAAAATCTTGCCGAGCGCCGGGTGACAGACCTGCACCCTGGCGGCTGGCCATCTCCGCCCAGGTCGAAGAAGGCGGCCACCACAGTGGCGAACCACGGCTTCACCCCTCGACCATGTCCACTCTGAAAACCTTCATCGTCGAGGACAACCCCCTCATCTGCGAGAACCTCGTGTCCACGCTGGAAGAACTCACCCGTGTCGAGGTGGTGGGCAGTGCGGTCGACGAGGCGAGCGCGGTGCAATGGCTGAGTACGGAAGGCAACCGCGCGGACCTGATCATCATTGACATCTTTTTGCGCAACGGCTCCGGGCTGGGGGTGTTGCAGGTGATCAAGGACGCCGACCTGCCGTTGCGCCGGGTGGTTCTGACCAACTACGCTTCAACCGACATCCGGCGCCGGTGCACGGCACTCGGAGCAGACCGGGTGTTCGACAAATCGTGCGAACTGGATGAGCTGATCACCTACTGTGCCCGCGTGGCCGACGGCACAGCCACCGCACCGGGTGCACCGGGCTGAAGAAGTGAAAGGACGCCGGTCTTCCCTGACGGTGCGAACCGGGTGGCTCACTGGGCCGAGGTTCACCGCTGGCAACCGGCACCCATGATCAAGTCGTCCATCGAACGCATGGCGCGCACGCGCTATGTGATACCCGTGGTGCTGGCGCTGGCGGTGATCACCGTGGCGGTGAACGAAAGCACCTACCAGATCTCACGTGCCACGCTGGAGCGGGGCATTTCCCTGACCGACGCCCACCTGAAGGTCGCCAACACCTTGCAAGCCCTGACCGACGCCGAGACAGCCGCGCGGGCCTACCTGCTCAACGGCAACGCGACCGATCTGGACGCCTACCGCCACTCATTGGCCGAGCTCGATGAGGTTCAGCGCGGCGCCTTCCAGCTGATCGCCCGGGTGGACCCGCAACGCATCGTTTCGGTGGAAGCGGTGCGCACCCGCATTGCCCACCGGGTGGCCGAAATGGACGAGTGGGTGGCCGCCGTGGGACAAGGCCAGCGCGTGCGCGCGCGCACCCTGGCCAGCAGCGACCGCGGGCGCGCCGACCACGCCGAGCTGAGACAGGAATTTCAAGCGGTACTGGAGCGCGCGGAAGTGGTGCAGAACACCGCCCGTGCCTCGCTCTTCGACGCCATCATGCTCAACCGGTTGGCCCTGCATCTGGCTGTGGTGGTGTCTCTGGTGGCGCTGGGCCTGTTCCTGCGCCAGCTGCGAGAGATCGACGCCCAGAAAGCCCGCGAAAGCGAATATCTGGCCCACCAGATCGCGCTGCGCACCGCCGAGCTGCGCGAACTCGCGGGCTACCTGGTCAACACGCGCGAAGACGAGCGGGGCCGGTTGGCGCGTGAGCTGCACGACGAGATGGGTGGCCTGCTCACCGCCATGAAGCTTGAGCTCGCGCGCCTGCACCGGGTGCCCGGGGTACCTCCCGTGGCGTTGCAACGGGCCGCAGGCATTGAACAACGGCTGAACGAAAGCATCGCGGTGAAGCGCCGCATCGTCGAGCATCTGCGACCGTCATCGCTGGACCAGCTGGGCCTGGTGGCGGCGCTGGAGGTGCTGTGCGAGGACGCGGCGACCTCGCTGAACATCCCCGTGACCCATACGCTGGCCGAGGTGCCGCTGGACAAGGAGTCCGAGCTCACGGTGTACCGGCTGGTGCAGGAGTCGCTGACCAACATCAGCAAGTACGCCCGCGCCCGCCACGTGTGGGTGACGCTGGAGCAGCGCGACAATCAGGCGGTGGTGACGGTGCGTGACGACGGCGTGGGCTTCGAGGTGAATGACGTGGGTGCCGGCCACCACGGTCTCACCGGCATGCGGGTGCGCGTGGAGGCCCACGCAGGGCGGCTCAGCATGGCCAGCGGCCCTGCCCAAGGCACGCGCATCCGTGCCGAACTGCCCACCCGTTCGGACGCCGGCACCGCATGAGGCTGGTGATCCAGGCCTTCACCCGAAGAAACCCTGCCGGGGTCGCAGACATCGACCGCAGCGCGCCGCACAGGTCTAGCATTGCTGGTGCATGTCGACCCTCAGCGTGGTCGGCAACCTGTGCCGCCGACTTGGGGCGGGTGGCTGACCGCATCGCCGATGACCGCAGCCTGCGGGCGGGCCGATCTGCGTTGGCCCCTTCCAGCAGGAGACCGTCATGGACCATGCCCTTGAAAGACACGCGGCGGTGGACACGCCCCATGTGCGCCGAGTCGAAACCCTGCAGCCGCTCGTGTGGCTGAGCCGAGGCTACGCCGATCTCGCCCAGTCTGGCCGATCGAGTCTGGCTTACGGCCTGTACATCACCGCCTTCGGTGTGATGCTGTTGGCCCTGAGCTGGGGCGCCACCTACCTGGTGCCGGCCTTCATCGGCGGCTTCTTGCTGGTGGCGCCGTTCGTGGCCATCGGGCTGTACGCCATCTCGGCGCAAATCGAGCGCCACGAACGCGTCGATTTGGCGCGGGCCATGTTCGCCTGGCGGGCGAACGCCGGCTCGATCGCCTTGTTCGGCCTCATGCTGACGCTGTCCTTGTTGCTGTGGGAACGGGTCGCTGCGATCCTCTTCGCGCTTTCCTACGGTGACACCGTACCCGACCTGTCGGCGGTCGTCCAGGACGTGGTGTTTTCGGGCGAGTACTGGCCGCTGTTGCTGGCATTCTTTGGTGTGGGCGCCGCGTTCGCGGTCATGGTGTTCACGCTGTCGGTGGTCAGTGCGCCGCTGCTGCTCGACCGGCCGGTCGACGCGGTGACCGCCGCCATCACGAGCATGCGCTGCTGCCTGGCGAACCCCGGTGCCATGGCCTTGTGGGCCGCGCTGATCGCGGGCCTGGTGCTGATCGGCTTCGCCACCCTCATGCTGGGCATGATCGTCATCTTCCCCTGGATCGCGCATGCCAGCTGGCACGCCTACCGCGACCTTCTGGATTGAACCGGGTGAAGGTCGGCCACCCCGCCACGGCTTGGTTGCGGCGGCTCAGTGGAGGCGCAGTCCGCCGAACGGCCCGTGCCGTGCCTGGTGCATCAGCGCATGAAAGGGCCTGTCATCCAGCCTGCGGCCACCAGCCAGTGGTCGGCGAGCAGCAGCGCAAACAGCGCGAACAGATAGACGATGGAATATCGGAAGGTGGGCATCGCCAGCGTGATGTCCCGGCGCAGGCGCCAGGCCCAGGCGATGAAGCGCGCGCCGAGCACCAGTGCGCCGATCAAATAGAGCGGGCCGCTCATGCCGATGGCCACCGGCAGCAGCGACACCGCGCCCAGGGCGATGCTGTAGTACAGGATGCGCGCAGCGGTGTACGGCACGCCACGCACCACCGGCAGCATCGGGATGCCGGCGCGGGCGTAGTCGTCGCGGCGGTGGATCGCCAGGGCCCAGAAATGCGGCGGCGTCCAGATCAGGATGATGAGGAACAGCACCAGCGCGCCCGGATCCACCTGCCCCGTCACCGCCACCCACCCCAGCAGCGGCGGCGCTGCACCAGCGGCGCCGCCGATGACGATGTTCTGCGGCGTGCGCTTCTTGAGCACCAGGCTGTAGAGCACGGCATAACCGAGCAGCGACGCCAGTGTGAGCACGGCACACAGCGGGTTGCTCACCCACAGCAGCAGCGCCAGGCCGGCCAGGCCCAGGGCGATGGCAAAAACGGCGGCCTGCGCCGTGCCCAGCACACCACGCGGCAGCGGCCGGCCCCGCGTGCGCGCCATCAGCGCATCGATGCGCTGGTCGATCACGTGGTTGGCGGCGGCCGCGCTGGCGGCCACCAGGCCGATGCCCAGGGTGCCGAGGGCCAGCACCGTCCACGGGGGCCATCCGGCTTGTGACAGCAGCATGCCGACGAGCACCGTGAACATCATCAGCGCGATGACACGGGGCTTGACCAGTTCGACATAACTGCGCCAGGGCATCACCCGGCCACGCGGCAGGGGTACAGCCAATGCGGAGGGTGGCTTCGACATGGCGCGGGCCCTCAAGGGGTTTCCAGGTAGAACGCTAGCGGAAGAAGAGCAGCCGTGTCAGGTACACGTGGCCGGCCTCCGAGGCCATCAGCCCCACCAGCGCGATCAGGGCCAGCGGCGGCAGCAGGATGGCGTAGATCAAGGCCAGCCGTTCCCAGGCCAGGTGCATGAACACGGCCACGATCAGGCCGGCCTTGAGCAGCATGAAGACCAGGATCAGGGTCCAGCGCCACAGGCCCTGCAGGTGGTAGTAGTCCACGGCGTAAGACATCATGCTCAGCACGAAGAGCAGGGCCCAGACCTTCAGGTACAGGCCGATCGGGTGCTGTTGCTGCCCGGCGAGGGCGTCGCTGCTCGTGTGCATGGCGTTCACCACAGGTAGAACAAGGCAAAGATGAAGACCCACACCAGGTCGACGAAGTGCCAGTAAAGGCCGGCGATCTCGACGATCTGGTAGTTGCCCGAATGCTCATACTTGCCGCGCAGCAGGCGCACGGCGACGACCACCAGGTAGATCACCCCGGCCGTGACGTGCAGGCCGTGAAAGCCGGTGATCATGAAGAAGGTGGAGCCGAACTGCGCCGCCCCCATCGGGTTGCCCCAGGGGCGCACGCCCTCGGCGATCAGCTTGCTCCACTCGTAGGCCTGCATGCCGACGAACAGGGCGCCGAAGGCCGCGGTCACGAACATCAGCCGCGCCGCGTTGACGCGGTCGCGGCGGTAGGCGCAGTTGACGGCCATCGCCATGGTGCCGCTGCTGCTGATGAGCACGAAGGTCATCACAGCGATCAGCAGCAGCGGCACGTCGGCGCCGCCGACGTGCAGCGCGAAGACCTCACTCGGGTTCGGCCACGGCACTGCGGTGGACATGCGCACCGCCATGTAGCCGGTGAGGAAGCTGCCGAAGACGAAGGTGTCGCTGAGCAGGAAGAACCACATCATCGCCTTGCCCCAGGCGACGTTGAAGGCCTGGCGGTCGGACGACCAGTCGGCCACCAGCCCGCGCAGCCCCATCGGCGGCGCAGCGATCCCGGTGCTCGGTGGGGCAGCTCGGGTGGTGATGCTGCTCATGGCGGTCTTTCGTTCAGGCGTTCAGGCGTCGCCGCAGATGAAACGCACCACGTCCGGCGTCAGCCAGCCGAGCGCGGCGAACAGCACCACCCACACGGCGAACAGGAAGTGCCAGTAGCGGGCGCACAGCGTGATGTGCAGCGCCAGGCGCCGCGGCTCGGCCGGCGGTGCCACGGCCGACTGCACGGTGGCGCTCCAGGCGACCAGGCCGCCGATCACGTGCAGCCCATGCAGCGCGGTGAGCACGTAGAAGAAGCTCGCCGCCGGGTTGCCCGCGAGCGCCACGCGGGCATCCAGCAGGCTTTGCCAGGCCCACAGCTGCGAGCCCAGAAAGGCCATCGCGGCCACGCCGCCGGCCAGCAGCAGGCGCCGCGCCCGGGTGTGTTGAAACGCGTGCGCCGCCCTGGCCGAGCGCTGCAGCAGCAGGCCGCCGGCCAGCAGCAGCGCGCTGCTCAGCCAGAGCTGGGGCGGCATCGCGATGGGCGACCAGTCGGCCGCATCCATGCGCATCGCGTAGGCCACGAGGAACAAGGCGAACAGCGTGCTGACCACGCCCATGAACAGCCACAGGCCGGTCGCGGCGGCGCGCGCCCGGGTGGCGGCCGGGTCCCCGATCTGCAGCGTGGTGGTGTTCATGGGCGGGCTCCGTCCTGGGGCGTGGCCGGCGACGCCGGCGCCTCGGATTCCTGGCCGCCGGCCAGTGCCGGCGCATCCTGTGCAATGAAATCCTGCGCCGCGCCCGGCACGCTGTAGGCGTAGGCCCAGCGGTGCACCACCGGCAGCTGCGGGCCCCAGTTGCCATGGCGCGGCGGCGCGTGCGGCGTGGCCCATTCCAGCGATGCCGCGCGCCAGGGGTTGGGCTCGGCGCGGCGCCCGCGCCAGGCGCTCCACAGCAGGTTGAACACGAACAGCAGTTGCGCCGCGCCCACGATCAGGGCCACCACGGTGATGAAGGCATTGAGCGTGTGCGCCGAGGCGGGAATGAAGGCGTAGTTCGCGTACTCGTAGTAGCGCCGCGGCATGCCCATCACGCCCAGGTAATGCATCGGGAAGTAGATCGCGTAGGTGCCGAGGAAGGTGACCCAGAAGTGGATGTGCCCCAGGCGTTCATCCAGCATGCGGCCGGTGACCAAGGGGTACCAGTGCGTGATGGCGCCAAACACCACCAGCAGCGGCGCCACGCCCATCACCATGTGGAAGTGGGCGACGACGAAATAGGTACCCGACAGCGGAATGTCGACACTGACGTTGCCCAGGAACAGGCCCGTCAGCCCGCCGGCCAGGAAGGTGAGGATGAAGGCCAGCGTGAACAGCATCGGCAGCGTGAGGTGTATGTCGCCGCGCCAAAGCGTGAGCACCCAGTTGTAGACCTTGATCGCGGTGGGCACGGCGATGATCAGCGTGCTGGTGGCGAAGAAGAAGCCGAACCACGGGTTCATGCCGCTGACGAACATGTGGTGGGCCCAGACGACGAACGACAGGCCGCCGATGACCACGATGGCCCAGACCATGGTGCGGTAGCCGAAGATCGCCTTGCGCGCGTGCACGCTGATCAGGTCTGACACGATGCCGAAGGCCGGCAACGCGACGATGTAGACCTCGGGATGGCCGAAGAACCAGAACAGGTGCTGGAACAGCAGGGGGCTGCCGCCTTTGGTGCCGGTGGCCTGCCCCATCGACATCAGCGCGGGCATGAAGAAGCTGGTGCCCAGGGTCTTGTCCAGCAGCATCATCACGCCACTCACGAAGAGCGCCGGAAACGCCAGCAGCGCGAGGATGGTGGCCACGAAGATGCCCCACACCGACAGCGGCATGCGCAGCAGCGTCATGCCTTCGCAGCGCGCCTGCAGCACCGTGGTGACATAGTTCAGCCCGCCCATCGTGGTGGCGACGATGAAGATCAGCAGCGACACCAGCATGAGGATGATGCCCCAGTCGTGCCCCGGTGTGCCGGGCAGGATGGCCGCCGGCGGGTACAGCGTCCAGCCCGCGCCGGTGGGACCACCGGGCACGAAGAAGCTGGCCATCAGCACGACCACGCTGAGCAGGTAGGTCCAGAAGCTCAGCATGTTCAGGTACGGGAACACCATGTCGCGCGCACCGATCATCAGCGGGATCAGGTAGTTGCCGAAGCCGCCGAGGAACAGCGCTGTGAGCAGGTAGATCACCATGATCATCCCGTGCATGGTCACGTACTGGTAGTAGCGTTCGGCGTTGATGAACTCGAACACGCCGGGGAAACCGATCTGCAGCCGCATCAGGTTGGACAGCAGCAGCCCCACCAGGCCCACCGCGATGGCCGTGCAGGCGTACTGCACCGCAATCACCTTGTGGTCCTGGCTCCAGACGTAGCGCGTGATGAAGCTGCGGGGAGCGTCATCATCGTGGTGGCTGGTGTCGATGAGGGCCATGGCGGGCATCCTGTGGCGGTCACGGCCGGGCGGGCGCGGCGCCCTGCGTCTTGATGTAGGCTACCAACGCGTCGAGTTCGTCGTCGGCCAGTTCGATCTGCGGCATCACCGGCGCAAAGCCTTTCACGTTGCGCGCTTTCGGGTTGCGGATGAAGCCACGCAGGTAGTCTTCGTCGACCCGCGCGGTGGAACCATCGGTGAAGGTCTCGGTCTTGCCGAACAGGCCTTGCCAGGTCGGGCCCACCCCGGGCCGGCCGTCCACCGTGTGGCAGGCCACGCAGCCCTTGGACTGCGCGAGCGCGCGGCCCAGCGCCGCCATATCCGGCAGACCACCTCCCGCCGCGCTGTCGGCCTTGGCCTGCGACGCAGCGAAGGTGGGCTGCTGCTGCAGCCAGGCCTGCCAGGCGGTTTCATCCTCCACCACGACCACGCCTCGCATGGCCGGGTGCCCGACACCGCACAGCTGCGCACACAGGGACTCAAAGCGACCTGCCCGGGTGGGCGTGAACCAGAACCAGCTCACCTGGCCCGGCACGATGTTCATGCGCGCGCGGAACTGCGGCACGAAAAAGTCGTGCAGCACGTCGTGCGAGCGCGTCAAGACTTTCACCGACCGGTCCGCCGGCAGGTGAACCTCGTTGGCATCGATCAGCACATCATCGAGCGCGGCGGGGTCGGCGGGGTCCAGGCCGAATGGGTTCTCGCCCGACACGAAACGCAGGTCGGTGCCGCCCAGCTGGCCGTCCGCACCCGGCATGCGAAAACGCCACTGCCATTGCTGTCCGAGTATTTCGAGCTGCATCGCGTCCGCCGGTGGGTCGACATAGCGCGCGTACACCACCAGCCCTGGGGCCAGCAGTGCCACGATGCCCACGGTGGTGATGCCGACCAGCCAGCGCTCGAGTTTTTTGTTTTCGGGTTCGTAGGCAGCGCGAACGCCCGTGCGGTGACGGAAGCGCCACAAGGTGTAGACCACGAACAGGTTGATGACGACAAAGAACACCCCGGTGACGACGACGGTGATGGTCAGCGTGTCGTCCATCGATGCCCAGTTCGAGGCCAGCGGCGTGAGCCACCAGGGCGTCACAAGATGGAAGATCACCGTTGCGACGACGATCAGCAGCAATGCGATCGCGATGACCATGGTGCCCTCCTGTGGTGGCGCGCCAGCGCCTTGTTGCCGCGGATCAGGCTCAGGGGAAGGCAGGAATGTTGGGTTCGACGCCTTCCAGGTGGGCCTCGGGATGCAAAGCCTGCAGCTGCGACTCGATTTCCTCGACACGCCCTTGCGGCACGTCCACCATCAACAGGATCTGTCCCTGCTGGATCGCCCGGTCGAAACGCCTGAGCCGCTGACTGGGGGTGGACACACCGATCATGCTCGATGCCCAGATGCCGAAGACCGCACCCACCATCGCGAGCACGACGACCAAACCCCATTGCGGCGGCTCACCGGCGGTCGGGAGATACCACGCCACCCCGAAGCCCGCCGCGGAACCCAGGACCGCCCCGATGAGAGCACCCACCTGGGCGGCTCGCACCACGTCGGATGTCTGCAGGATGTTGGCCGCGTGCAGTCCGGAAAGTTTGATGTCTTCGCGACCGACAAAATGCATGTGCCGCTCGTCGATACGAGCCAGCAGCATGTCATCCCTCGTCCTGCGGGCGCTGGCCACATCGGGCAGCAGCCAGTAGATACGCTTGCGCATGGGGGCCTCCTTCCGCTCAGCGGTGTGGCAGTCAATGCAAGCTCTCAAATCAAGCAGATTTTTGAATGGGTTTTACACCCCATTCGCGGTGATGTCCAAACAGGCCACAAAACCACGAGCTGGTATCAAGAATCGTCGGTTGCGCCCTCTCCGCCTTCGCGGCGCAGCACAGGGCGTGCTGGCAACACCTTCTCCAGCATGCCCCGCGCCACAAGGGGCACAGGGCATGTTGTCCTCAGACCGGAGAACCCTCCAGCCTGAAACGTTCAACCAGGGTCTTCAGGCGCTGTGCCTGGTCCTGCAAGGACAGGGCCGCAGCGGCCGACTGCTCGGCCAGTGCCGCGTTTTGCTGTGCGCCCTGATCCAGCTCGCCGACGGACGCGCTGGCCTGACCAATGCCTTGGCGCTGTTGCGCCGTTTCTCCCGTGATCGCGGCAATCGTGGAGGAAACCCGTTGCACCGAGGTCATGATTTCATGGGTGGCGCCACCGGCCCGTTTGACGTGCTCGCTGCCCGAGGCCACCTTTTCCAGCGTGGCCTCGATCAGGCCCCTGATCTCGCGCGCGGCCGTTGCGCTGCGCTGCGCCAGGCTGCGCACTTCGGCCGCCACCACCGCAAAACCCCGCCCCTGTTCGCCGGCACGGGCGGCTTCCACGGCGGCGTTGAGCGCGAGGATGTTGGTCTGGAACGCGATGCCGTCGATGATGGCTGTGATGTCCGCGATCTGGCGCGAGGCCGCGTCGATCTCGTTCATGGTCGCCACGGCCTGACCCACCACATGGTCCCCACGCGTGGCCGCCGTTTGCGCCTCGGCGGCGAGCGCGTTGGCCGACTGCGCCGACAGCGCCGACTGATCGACCGAAGCGTTGAGCTGGGTCAGGGCACCGATGGCCCCTTGCATGTTGGTGGCGGCCATCTCGGCACGCCCGCTCAGGTCCTGACTGCCCTGGGCGATCTCGGCGCTGGCCGTGGCAATGCCGCCACAGGCCTGGCGCACGCCCTGCGCCAGTTCGTGCTGTGCCACGCGCATCAGTTCGAGCGAACGCGCCAGGAGGCCCAACTCACCGTTGAAGCCCGTCTCGACCGGCACCGAGAGATCGTGCCGGGCCATGCGCTCGGTGGCTTGCACCGTCGCGGAAAACCCCCGTGTCACATCGCGCGTGATGCGCCATCCGGTCAGGGCACCGAACAGCAGGGCGATGAAACTCCCGGCGACCACCACCTTTTGCGCCCCGTCAGCCGTGGCAGAGGCGTCTGCCACCGAAGCTTCCTTGGCGCGATCATCCCAGGCGGACAGCGCCACCAGCCCCTCTGACCACTGGTGGTACTTGGTGTTCCATGCCGCCGCGTCCTGCCCCAGGGCGAGGGAGATGGCAAAGAAGACGGCCGGCTCCCCACGCCCGCCACTCTCCTTCTCGCCCAAAGGGATCACCTCATGAACCGCCCGGGCCCGCTGACCCACCTGGTCAAACAGGGCTGCCACGCTCGCATCGTTCGCAGGAAGGCTCTCCTTGGCGGCTTTCTCCTTGCTCAGATAGGTGTCCCAGTCCTGTCTGAGGCGCTTCATCATCGCCTCGCTGTCGGACAGTTCGGAGCCACGAATGTCGCGCAACGAAGACATGAATCGATAGGCGCTTCGTTCCATGCCAACGACTGCCGCCGTGCGATGCCCCCCCTGGATCACGACCTCCTGCAGCGTGCGGTTCAGGTTCTGCATGCCGATCAGGGACAAGGCGGCAATACCCAGCAGCAGTGCCAGGACGGTCCCGAAGCCCCAGGCCAACCTTTGCCCAAGACGGCGTTGAGAAAAGAAGTTCATTGTTGAAAGGCTCCCCAGAATTGAGTGGTGTTCACAGATGGGTGGCTGGTGCACACAGGGTGGCGTAACCCAGCCGCTTTGCGCAGGCACAGGCCCGTATCGGCAGTTTGCCGACCCAACTGAAGCGGGAAGCCGCAATCAGCCGCCGCAGGGTGGTTCTGTTCATCGCTTTGGGGAAGGCGAGACGCCATCGACCCGCGAGGCGCAGAAAACAAAAAAGCCCCGCCGCCCAAAAGAGCGACGAGGCGACAGACCCGCAAGATGGAAGTGCGCCAGCCAAGGCCACCGCGGAACCGGCTCCGCCGGGCCGCCAGTGACGCCCCTGGGGGGCTTTGGGCCGCGGCTCCGAGCGTGCCTGCGCAGGCTTGGACGTGCCCGAAGTGCGGCGCCTCAGGCGACGCACCCTCGCCATCGCGGCGCAGGGGGGACTCTATTTCGCGGTCGGCATCACGAACTCGGCGCCCTTGCCGATCGATTCCGGCCAGCGCTGCATGATGGACTTCTGCTTCGTGTAGAAGCGCACACCCTCTTCGCCGTACGCGTGCATGTCGCCGAACAGGCTCTTCTTCCAGCCACCAAAACCCTGCCAGGCCATGGGCACGGGGATCGGCACGTTGATGCCGACCATGCCCACCTGGATGCGGCGGGCGAACTCGCGCGCCACGTTGCCGTCGCGCGTGAAACAGCTGGTGCCGTTGCCGAACTCGTGGGCGTTGATCAGGTTCACCGCTTCGGCGAAGTCGTGAACGCGCACACAGCTCAGCACCGGGCCAAAGATCTCTTCCTTGTAGATTTTCATGTCGGGGCTCACGTGGTCGAACAGCGTGCCGCCCATCCAGAAACCGGCTTCGCAGCCTTCGCCGGTCTGCTTGGCCTCGAACTGGCGACCGTCCACCAGCAGCTCGGCGCCTTCGGCCGCACCCGCTTCGATGTAACCCGTGATGCGCTGGTGCGCGGCGGCGGTCACGATGGGGCCCATCTCGGCGGCCAGGTTGCTGCCGTTGAGCACCTTCAGCGCCTTGGTGCGCTCGATCAGCTTGGGCATGATCTTGTCGGCCACATCGCCCACCAGCACCGCCACCGAGATGGCCATGCAACGCTCGCCGGCCGAGCCGTAGGCCGCGCCGATCAGCGCGTCCACCGCCTGGTCGAGGTCGGCGTCGGGCATCACCACCATGTGGTTCTTGGCACCGCCCAGGGCCTGCACGCGCTTGCCGTGGTGGGCGCCGGTTTCATAAATGTAGTTGGCGATCGGCGTGGAGCCCACGAAGCTGATGGCTTTCACGTCCGGGTGCACCAGCAGCGCGTCCACGGCTTCCTTGTCACCCTGCACCACGTTGAACACGCCGTCGGGCAGGCCGGCCTGCTTGAGCAGATCGGCCATGAACAGGCTGGCGCTGGGGTCGATGGGGCTGGGCTTCAAGACGAAGGTGTTGCCCGCGGCAATCGCCACCGGGAACATCCACATGGGCACCATCACGGGGAAGTTGAACGGCGTGATGCCGGCCACCACGCCCAGCGCCTGGCGAATCGTCCAGTTGTCCATGCCGGTGGAGACCTGGTCAGTGAAATCGCCCTTGAGCAGTTGCGGAATGCCGCAGGCGAATTCGATGATGTCGATGCCGCGCGCCACCTCGCCCTGCGCGTCGGTGAACACCTTGCCGTGTTCGGCGGTAATCATCTGCGCCAGCGTGTCCTTGTGCTGGTTCACCAGCTCCAGGAACTTGAACATCACGCGCGCGCGGCGGATCGGCGGCGTGTCGGACCAGGCCGGGAAGGCGGCCTGGGCTGCGGCCACGGCCGTGTCCACATCGGCGGCGTTGGCCAGCGCCACGCGACCGGTGACAGCGCCGGTGGCGGGGTTGAACACGTCCTGCGCGCGGGGGGAAGAGCCGGCAGCGCGGGCGCCAGCGATGAAGTGGGTGATGGCGGTGGTCATGGTGTGTCTCTTGGGATCGATGGTGGGTGCAGTGTAGGAAGCACGGCCGCCCGATACAAGGCCAAAAACCTGAAATGATTGTTCAAGATGGTGAACAATAGGATCCATGAACGAACAGAAGATTCACGAACTCTGGGGCCACTTCCACTGGCTCAACGTGCTGGCCCAGCAAGGCAGCTACACGGCCGCGGCCGCGCGCCTGGGCGTGAGCAAGGCAGCCGTGAGCCAGCGTCTGGCCGAGCTGGAGCGTGTGGCGGGCGTGGCGCTGGTGCAGCGCACCACGCGCAGCGTGCGGCTGACGGAAGCCGGCCAGCGCCTGGTGGACGACACGCGGGCCTCGTTCGAGCACATCGCGCAGTGCTTCGCCCAGGTGCGCGACGCCGCCGGCGCGCCGCGCGGCCTGCTGCGGGTGACCGCGCCGGTGGCTTTTGCGCGCCAGCAGCTGGTGCCGCGCCTGCCGGAGTTCCTGCGGCAATACCCCGAGGTGCGGCTGGAGCTGGACATGGCCGACCGGCTCTCGTCGCTGGCGACCGAGGGCTTCGACCTCGCCATCCGCCACACCGCCAACCCGCCCGACACGCACGTGGCCTGGACGCTGTGCGCCACGCGCTCGGTGCTGGTCGCCAGCCGCGCCTACCTGCGCCGCCAGGGCGTGCCTGCGGCGCCGGGCGATCTCGCGCAACACAACTGCCTGCATTACCCACGCTCGCAAGACACCCCAGCCTGGACATTGGAGCCGCTGCACCCGAAGGCCGGCGCCGAGCGGGTGACGGTGCAGGTGTCGGGCTCGCTGGCCGCCAACAACAGCGAAGCCCTGCGCGACGCGGCGCTCGGCGGCCTGGGCATCGCGCTGCTGCCCGACTTCAGCGCGCAGGCGAGCCTGCTTGCGGGCAAGCTGGTGACGGTGTTGCCGCAGTGGAAGCCGGTGGGCGCGTTCGCCGAGCAGATTTACGCCATCCGGCCGTATTCGGCCCACGTGCCGCGCGCCGTCACGGCCTTTGTGGCCCACCTGCGGTCCGCGCTGGCGCCGGGTTTTGCCGAGGGGATCTGACCCCCGTGCAGTGATAAGTCAGGGCCGGATCAATCGCGAGGCGGCGTTGCCGACGCGCCCTGCAACAACGGACTGAAACGCCAGCGCATGTTGAGCGCAAACGCCTCGCCCTGCGCCAGCACGCGCAGGCCCGGCTGGCCGGCCAAGTGGAAGGCGTCGATGGGCTGGGTGATGGGTTCGAAGCAGAACGCCGGGCCCTCCGGTGGTCGGTAGATCAGGCAGAAGTGCTGCGCGGCACCGCCGTCGCGCTCGAAGTCGGGCATGGTGGCGGTGAGCTGCAGGCCGCGTTCGGGCCATTCGATGCGGGCGCTGCCGCCCCAGCCGGTGTAGCCGTTGTCGATCAGGTCGCCGTGTGCCGACACACCATCGTTCAGGTTCCAGCCGGGCGGGAACTGGGTGGTGTGGGCCACCGGCATCGGGTCGTCGCCACGCAGCCAGACGCCTTGCACCGGTGCGCTGATGCGGGTGGCCGGCGTGCGCGGAAACCAGGGGTGCACGCCGATGCCGTAGGGCAGCGGCTGCGCACCCAGGTGGCGCACCTCGACCCGCTGGTCCAGCCCGCCTTTGACCAACCGAAAGGTCTGCACCGCCTCGTAGTCGTGGGGGTTGCCCTGGAAGTGCTGCGAGCGCAGCGTCATGACCAGGGTGTCGTCGGCCGGCTGCGTGAGCGCCCAGGGCTGCAGCCATCCGTCGCCGTGGATCGGGTAGGGCTCGCCCGCGCGGTTGTTCTGCATGGGGTGGAACTGGCCGGCGTGCGTGAAGCCGCCGCCGCTGATGCGGTTGGACCAGGGCACCATGGGGAACGAGGCCAGCCGGTAGAGGTCGGGCGTGGCGCCATCCCAGGGGCGCCAGAGATCCACCGGACCTTCCGGTTGATCGGTCTGCCAGGCGGCCACGCTGCCGCCGAGCGAGGGGACCAGCCCCAGGTGCTGCCCGGCGTGGTGCAGCCAGACGGTGGGGTGGGTGGTCTCGGTCATGGGCGTGCTTTCAAAAAACAGGTATCGGTGTTGCTCAGTGCCGGAGCGTCACAAGCAGACGCATGAAGAAGCCCAACCCAGGGCACCGCCGGGCCGGCTTTGCCGGACGGCCAGTGCCGCCCCCTGGAGGGGGTCGCGCGCAGCGCGGCGGGGGTGTCCAATCTCAGCCTCCAAAAAGGTTGGCCGGCAGGCCCGGGCTGTCAACGGAAACGGCAAACAGGCCGCCCGCGAGCGGCTCGGCCGCGAGCTGCTCCGGCGTGAGGCCCTGGCGCGCGGTGGAGATGAACAGGGTGTGCAGGTCGGGGCCGCCGAAGCTGCAGTTGGTGACGTGGCTGGTGGGCAGCACCACGCGGCCCAGCTCCTCGGCGGTCACTGGGTCGTGGCAGCTCACGCAGGCTCCGCCCCAGTGCGCGATCCAGACCCGGCCGAGCGCGTCGGTGGTCATGCCGTCGGGCACACCGTCGTCGGGTTTGAAACGGTTCCAGAGCTGCTTGTTGGTCAGGGTGCCGGTGGTGGGATCGCAGTCGTAGCGGTAGGTGCTGCCGTTGAGCGTGTCGTTGAAATACAGACACAGGCGACCCTCGTCCAGCGCCCAGGTGGGGCCGTTGGTCACGGCGAAGCCCTCGTCGTGGCGCGTGCAGCGGCCGTCGGGGTCGTAGCGGTAGAGCGCGCCCGTTGGCGCCTCGCAGGCGAAGTCCATGGAGCCAGCCCAGAAGCGGCCCTGCGCGTCGCATTTGCCGTCGTTGAAGCGGTTGCCCGGCGGCTCGCCCTCGGGCTGGTGCAGGTAGAGGGGCTCGCGGTCGGTGGCGGGGTCGAACACGGCAAAACCCCGGCGCAGGGTCACGATCAGGCCCGGCGCCCCGGCGCGCTCGGCCAGCGCCGAGATGGTCTCGGCAAACATCCACTGGCGCTGCGCGCCGCTGGCCAGGTCCAGCCGGTGCAGGCGGCAGGCCAGGATGTCCACCCAGTACAGCGCCTGCTCGCGCGCCGACCAGAGCAAGCCCTCGCCCAGTTCGGCGGCGCCGGCCCACACGCAACGCACCGGCCCGCACACGGGAGGCGAAGAGCCGGGCGCGGACGCGCCAGCGGAGGGGTTTTCCACGGTGCTCAAACTGGTCTCCGTTTGTTGTTTCTGTCGCTGTCCGATGAAAGCCACTTGACGCTGCGCATCTTATCGTCGCACAGTGATGCTTGGAACCGATATTTTTTCAATCAATTGATACCTATATTGCAATGACAAGTTCTTCCTCTAACCACCCGACGACCGCCAGCGCCCCGGAAGCGGCCGGGTTCTCCCGTTTTCCCAGTTTGCGCGACCGCGCGGTCTTCGTCACCGGTGGCGGCAGCGGCATCGGGGCCGCCATCGTGGCGGCGTTTGCCGAACAGGGTGCACGCGTCGCCTTCGTGGACGTGGCCCGGGAAGCCAGCGAGGCCCTGGCGCAGCGCCTGGTGGACGCGGGGCACCAGCGCCCGTGGTGGCGCGTGTGCGACGTGCGCGACATCGCCGCGCTGCAGGCGGCCATCGGCGAAGCGGCGGGCGCGCTGGGCGACTTCTCGACGCTGGTCAACAACGTCGCCAGCGACGACCGCCACACCCTGGAGTCGGTGACGCCGGACTATTACGACCAGCGCATGGCGATCAACGAGCGCCCGGCCTTTTTTGCGATCCAGGCGGTGGTGCCGGGCATGCGCCGGCTCGGCGCGGGTTCGGTGATCAACCTGGGCTCCACCGGCTGGCAGACCAAGGGCGCGGGCTACCCCTGCTACGCGATCGCCAAGTCGTCGGTGAACGGCCTCACGCGCGGGCTGGCCAAGACCCTGGGGCACGACCGCATCCGCGTCAACACGGTGTCGCCCGGCTGGGTCATGACCGAGCGCCAGATCCAGCTCTGGCTCGACGCCGAGGGCGAGCAGGAGATCCAGCGCAACCAGTGCCTGCCCGACAAGCTGCGGCCCCACGACATCGCACGCATGGTGCTGTTCCTCGCGTCGGACGACGCGGCGATGTGCACAGCACAGGAATTCAAGGTGGACGCGGGCTGGGCATAGGCTCCAAGCCCGCCATGGGCGGGAACCCAGGGCACCGCCGGGCCGGCTTTGCCGGACGGCCAGTGCGCCTTGCAGGCCGCAGCCACGCCAGAGGCGAGGCTTCTTCGGGCCGTCCAAGCCTGCGCAGGCAGGCTCGGAGCCGTGGCCCTCAGCCCCCTTGAGGGGGTCGCGCGTAGCGCGGCAGGGGTGTCAGTCCAATTGCCGCCCATACTGGACCATGCTCACCTGCTTGAGCGCCTTCATCATCACCTTGGCCGCGGGCGAGAGCAGGCGGTCGGTGCGGGTGATGAGGCCGAAGGCGTCCATGTGACAGGGCATGGCCAGCGGCAGCACGGTGACCATGCCGTGCGCCGCGTAGTAGTGCGCCACGTCGGTCGCCAGCACCGCCACCATGTCGCTCTGCTGCAGCATGCGGGTGGTGAACAGCAGGGACGAGGTTTCGACGATGTTGATCGGTGGTGCCAGACCGTCCTGCTGGAACATCAGGTCGAAGCGGTGGCGCAGCACGCTGCCCGCCGACGGCACGATCCAGCCCGCGGCCAGCACATCGCGCAGCGTGAGCCCGCTCATGCCCGCCAGCGGGTGCCCGGGGCGGGTGATGGCGCACACCATCTCTTCGGTCAGCGACTCGTAGCGCAGGTGGGACTTGTCGTGCTCGGCAAACAGGCGCCCCACCACGATGTCAAGCTTGCCCTGGTCGAGCCGGTCCAGCAGCACCGGGCTGGTCTCGATGTCGAGTGAGATGCGCAGGCTGGGGTGCTCCTGCTTGACCTGGGCCACCGCCGCCGGCAGCAGGGTCAGGCCCGGCGAGGTGATGGCGCCTATGCCCACCTGGCCGAAGTGGCCGGTCTTGAGCGCGTTGAGTTCGTCGTGCGCCTGGTTCAGGCTGGCCAGCGCCATGCGCGCGTGCCGGATCATGGTCTCGCCGTACCAGGTGGGCCGCATGCCCCGGGGCAGGCGATCAAACAATGACACCTCCAGCACGTCCTCCAGGTCTTTCAGCAGCTTGGATGCGGCGGGCTGCGTCATGCTGAGCACCTGGGCCGCGCGGTGGATGTTGCCTTCCTCGGCCAGCGCCACCAGCAGCAGCAGCTGGCGGGTCTTGAGGCGGGCGCGGATGAACCAGTGGTTGTAGGTGCTCATGGGGGCAGGGGTGATGCGGGGGTTTTCCAGAATGCACGGAAAGATATGTATTTTGTCCAAAAAACGATTGGATTGATATTTAAATCGAACCTAGACTGCAGCCCGACACATCAGCAAGGACCCCCATGAAGCTCGGCGACATGCAGCAAAACCCCCGGCACCTGATCAATGGGCGCTGGGAAATCGGCACCACCACCGGGGTGAGCACCAACCC
The DNA here is from genome assembly GCA_002842215.1 of Betaproteobacteria bacterium HGW-Betaproteobacteria-9. Classification (GTDB taxonomy): domain Bacteria; phylum Pseudomonadota; class Gammaproteobacteria; order Burkholderiales; family Burkholderiaceae_C; genus Hydrogenophaga. The sequence continues at coordinate 177,724 of PHCC01000014.1, forward strand.
GTCGGACACCCGCGAGGTGGTGGCCGAATACGCCCGGGCCGACCGCAACCAGACCGAGCTGGCCATCCGCGCGGCCGCCGACGCGCTGCCCCACTGGAGCCACAGCACCCCCCAGCGCCGCGCCGACGCCCTGGACCAGATCGGCAGCGAGCTGCTGGCGCGCAAGGACGAGCTGGGCGCGCTGCTGTCGCGCGAAGAGGGCAAGACGCTGCCCGAGGGCGTGGGCGAGGTGGCGCGCGCCGGCCAGATCTTCAAGTTCTTCGCTGGCGAGGCGCTGCGGGTGCAAGGCGAGCTCATGGCCTCGGTGCGCGCGGGCGTGCAGGTGGACGTGACCCGTGAACCCGTGGGCGTGGTGGGCATCATCGCGCCCTGGAACTTTCCCTTCGCCATCCCCGCCTGGAAGATCGCACCGGCCCTGGCCTACGGCAACACCGTGGTCTTCAAGCCGGCCGAGCTGGTGCCGGCCTGTGCCTGGGCGCTGGCCGAGATCATCAGCCGCAGCGGCCTGCCGGCCGGCGTGTTCAACCTCGTCATGGGCAGCGGCCGCGAAGTCGGTCAGACGCTGGTGGACCACCCGCTGGTCAACGCGCTGAGCTTCACCGGCTCGGTCGCCACGGGCGAGCGCATCCTGCAGGCGGCCACGGCGCGGCGCGCCAAGGTGCAACTGGAGATGGGCGGCAAGAACCCGCTGGTGGTGCTGGCCGATGCCGACTTCGAGCAGGCCATCGAGTGCGCGCTGCAGGGCTCCTATTTCTCGACCGGCCAGCGCTGCACGGCGTCGAGCCGCCTGATCGTGGAAGCCAAGGTGCACGACGCCTTCGTGGCCCGGCTGCGCCAGCGCCTGGCCGCGCTCAAGGTGGGCCACGCGCTGGAGCGCGGCATCGAGATGGGACCGGTGGTGGACGCCAGCCAGCTCGACCAGAACCTGGCCTACGTGGAGATCGCGCGCAACGAAGGTGCCGAACACGTCTGGGGCGGCGAGCGGCTGGAGCGCCCCACGCCCGGCCACTACATGAGCCCGGCGCTGTTCCTGGCCAAACCCGAGCACCGCCTCGCCCGCGAGGAGGTGTTTGGCCCGGTGGCCTGCGTGCTGCGCGCCGACGACTACGACCACGCACTGGCGCTCGCCAACGACACCCCCTTTGGCCTGTGCGCGGGCATCTGCACCACATCGCTCAAGCACGCCATGCACTTCAAACGCCACGCCGAGGTCGGGATGACCATGGTCAACCTGCCCACGGCGGGCGTCGATTTCCATGTGCCGTTTGGTGGGCGCAAGGACTCGAGCCACGGCTCGCGCGAACAAGGCCGTTACGCGGCGGAGTTCTACACCACCGTCAAGACCGGCTACATGCTGGCTTGAACGCACCGTCAGTCACTGCTATTCCCATTCAACCAGGAGACAACACCGTGAAATTGAACCGCAGAACCCTCGCCGCCGCCATCGCCTGTGCCCCGCTCACCGGTCTGCTGCCAACCGGCGCCTGGGCGCAAAAACCCATCGTGCTGGGCTTCAGCCAGGTTGGCGCCGAAAGCGAATGGCGCACCGCCAACACCGAGTCGATCAAGTCGGCCGCCAAGGAGGCCGGCATCGAGCTCAAGTTCTCCGACGCGCAGCAGAAGCAGGAAAACCAGATCAAGGCGATCCGCGCCTTCATCGCCCAGAAGGTGGACGTGATCGCGTTCTCGCCCGTGGTCGAGTCGGGCTGGGAGCCGGTGCTGCGCGAGGCCAAGGCCGCCAAGATCCCGGTGGTGCTGACCGACCGCGCGGTGAACACCAAGGACGACACGCTCTACGTCTCGTTCATGGGCTCGGACTTCGTCGAAGAAGGCCGCAAGGCCGGCCGCTGGCTGGTCGAGAAGATGAAGGACCAGAAGGGCGAGGTCAACATCGTCGAGCTGCAGGGCACCGTGGGCTCGGCCCCGGCCATCGACCGCAAGAAGGGCTTCGAGGAAATCATCAAGGCCGATGCCAAGTTCAAGATCATCCGTTCGCAGACCGGTGACTTCACCCGCGCCAAGGGCAAGGAAGTGATGGAAGCCTTCCTGAAGGCCGAGGGCAAGAAGATCAACGTGCTCTACGCACACAACGACGACATGGCCATCGGCGCGATCCAGGCCATCGAAGAAGCCGGCATGAAGCCCGCGAAAGACATCACCATCATCTCCATCGACGCCGTCAAGGGCGCGTTCGAAGCCATGATCGCCGGCAAGCTCAACGTGTCGGTCGAGTGCAGCCCGCTGTTGGGGCCGCAGCTGATGGCCGCCGTGAAAGACATCAAGGCCGGCAAAGCGGTGCAGAAACGCATCGTGACCGAAGAAGGCATCTTCCCCATGGAAGTCGCCGCCAAAGAGTTCCCCAAGCGCAAGTACTGATCCGGCCCACGGATCACCCCCAACCCCGCGCGCCCGGAGCGGCGCGCGTTTCTCACAAGAAGACGGAGACAAATACATGAAACGTGCAACCCTCAAGACCCTGCTGGCCGCCTTGGCGCTGGGCGCCGTCGGCGCTTCGGCGCTGGCGCAGGACAAAGGCAGCATCGGCATTTCGATGCCCACCAAGTCCTCGGCGCGCTGGATCGCCGATGGCGACAACATGGTCAAGGTGCTCAAGGACCGCGGCTACAAGACCGATCTGCAGTACGCCGACGACGACATCCCGAACCAGCTGGCGCAGATCGAGAACATGATCACCAAGGGCGCCAAGGTGCTGGTGATCGCTTCCATCGACGGCACCACGCTCTCGCGCGTGCTGCAGAGCGCGGCCGACAAAGGCGTCAAGGTCATCGCCTACGACCGCCTGATCAAGGGCTCGAAGAACGTGGACTACTACGCCACCTTCGACAACTTCCAGGTCGGCGTGCTGCAGGCCGGCTCCATCGTCGACAAGCTCGGCCTGAAGCAGGGCAAGGGCCCGTTCAACATCGAACTCTTCGGCGGCTCGCCCGACGACAACAACGCCTTCTTCTTCTACGACGGCGCCATGAGCGTGCTCAAGCCCTACATCGACAGCGGCAAGCTGGTGGTGCGCAGCAAGCAGCTGGGCATGAACAAGGTGGGCACGCTGCGCTGGGACGGCGCGGTGGCGCAGTCCCGCATGGACAACCTGCTCTCGGCCTTCTATGGCAAAGACAAGGTGCACGCGGTGCTTTCGCCCTACGACGGCCTGTCGATCGGCATCCTGTCCTCGCTCAAGGGCGTGGGCTACTGCACGGCACAACAGCCCTGCCCGGTGGTGAGCGGCCAGGACGCGGAAGTCCCTTCGGTGAAATCGATCCTCAAGGGTGAGCAGTACTCCACCGTGTTCAAGGACACACGCGAACTGGCCAAGGTCGCGGCCAACATGGTGGACGCCACGCTCTCGGGCAAGCAGCCCGAGATCAACGACACCAAGACCTACAACAACGGCGTGAAGGTCGTGCCTTCCTACCTGCTCAAGCCGGTGGCCGTGGACGCGTCCAACTGGAACAGCATCCTGATCGGCAGCGGTTACTACAAGGAATCGCAGATCAAGTAAGCCGCCCCGCCGGTTGCCCCCCGCCGCCCGCGAACCCACCCGGCTTCGCGGGCGGCGGATCTTCCACGCGGGACGTTCCTGGCCCTCAAGGACACGTCCAGACCATGTTGCTCGAAATGCGGGACATCCGCAAAACCTTCCCCGGGGTGGTGGCGCTCAACCAGGTGAACCTGCGCGTGCGCTCCGGCGAGATTCACGCCATCGTCGGTGAAAACGGTGCCGGCAAATCGACCCTGATGAAGGTGCTCTCCGGGGTCTACCCCCACGGCAGCTACAACGGCGAGATCGTCTTCGAAGGGCAGGAACGCCGCTTCGACGACATCCGCGACAGCGAACACCTGGGGGTGATCATCATCCACCAGGAGCTCGCGCTGGTGCCGCTGTTGTCGATCGCGGAGAACATCTTCCTGGGCAACGAAACGGCGCGCCACGGCGTGATCGACTGGATGGCCGCGCACAGCAAGACGCAGGCGCTGCTCGCCAAGGTGGGCCTGAAGGAATCGCCCGAGACCCTGATCACGCACCTGGGCGTGGGCAAGCAGCAACTGGTGGAGATCGCCAAGGCGCTGTCGCGCCAGGTCAAGCTGCTGATCCTGGACGAACCCACCGCCAGCCTGAACGAAAACGACAGCCAGGCGCTGCTCGACCTCTTGCTCGAACTCAAGGGCCAGGGCATCACCTGCATCCTGATCTCGCACAAGCTCAACGAAATTTCCCGCGTGGCCGACGCCATCACCATCCTGCGCGACGGCAGCACGGTGGAAACGCTCAACTGCCGCGCCGGCGCCGTCAGCGAAGACCGCGTGATCCAGGCCATGGTGGGCCGCGAGATGGCCGACCGCTACCCCCGGCGCCAACCCCACATCGGCGAGACCGTGTTCGAGGTGCGCAACTGGCGCGCCTACCACCCGCACCACAGCGACCGCGAGTTCATCAAGGGCATCGACCTGCAGGTGCGCCGTGGCGAGATCGTGGGCATCGCCGGGCTCATGGGCGCGGGCCGCACCGAACTGGCGATGAGCATCTTTGGCCGCTCCTGGGGCCACCGCATCAGCGGCCAGGTGCTGCTGCATGGCCAGCCCATCGACGTGAGCACGGTGGAAAAGGCCGTGCGCCACGGCCTGGCCTACGTCACCGAAGACCGCAAGGGCAACGGCTTGGTGCTGAGCGAAGACATCCAGTTCAACGTGTCGCTGGCCAACCTCGACGGCGTGTCCTCCGCCACCGTCATCGACAACGGCCGCGAGCACCGGGTGGCAGAGGACTACCGGTCGAAGCTGCGCATCCGCTGCTCGGGCGTGGACCAGAAAACACTGAACCTCTCGGGCGGCAACCAGCAGAAGGTGGTGCTGAGCAAGTGGCTCTTCACCAACCCCGAAGTGCTGATCCTCGACGAGCCCACACGCGGCATCGACGTGGGTGCCAAGTACGAGATCTACACCTTGATCGCCCAGATGGCGGCCGAGGGCAAGTGCGTGATCGTGATTTCTTCGGAGATGCCCGAGCTGCTCGGCATATCGGACCGCATCTACGTGATGAACGAAGGCCGCTTCATCGCCGAGATGCCCACGGCGGAAGCCTCCCAGGAAAAGATCATGCGAGCGATCGTGAAAGCCAGCTGAGCCATGAAACACCCCCTGCGTCGCTTCGCGCCTTCCCCCTCTCCTGCGGGAGGGGGACGCCACCCGTGGCCTGGCAAAGCCAGTTCCACGGTGGCCCTGACCGGGGCCACGCCGGCCTCATCGGCTGCTGGTGCACGCCAAACAACGAATGACTGACATGAGCCAGATGACCCCCACCCCCACCGCTGTGTCCCCCGACACCACCACCGCTCCGGCCGCCGCCCACGGCAAGTCGCCGCTGGACCACCTCAAGCACAACTTCCGCGAATACGGCATGTTGATCACGCTGGTGGCCATCATGGGCTTCTTCCAGTACATGACCGACGGCACGCTGATGCAGCCGCTCAACCTGACCAACCTGGTGCTGCAGAACAGCTACATCGTCATCATGGCGCTGGGCATGCTGCTGGTGATCGTGGCCGGCCACATCGACCTCTCGGTGGGTTCGGTCTGCGGCTTCATCGGCGCGCTGGCCGCGGTGCTGATGGTCGAGTACGAATGGCACTTCGTGCCGGCCTCCATCGTGTGCCTGCTGTGCGGCGGCCTGATCGGCGCGGCGCAGGGCTGGTTCGTCGCCTTCTCGCGCATCCCCTCTTTCATCGTCACGCTCGCGGGCATGCTGGTGTTCAAAGGTCTGGCGCTGGCCCTGCTGGAAGGCCAGTCGGTGGGCCCCTTCCCCGACGCCTTCCAGTTGCTCAGCTCGGGCTTCATCCCCGACCTGTTCGACGCCGAAGGCCTGCGCCTGACCTCGCTGCTGCTGGGCGTGGCGGTGGCTGCGGCGCTGACCGTGGCCGGCGTGCGCGCCCGCGCCAACCGGCTCAAGCACGGTGTGCACGCCGAACCCACCGCTTTCTTCCTGATCAAGACCGCCGTGTTCGCTGCACTGCTGATCTATTTCGCCTACCTGCTGGCCTCGTACAAGGGCCTGCCCAACGTGCTGATCGTGATGGCGCTGCTGATCGTGCTGTTCGACTTCGTCACCAGCCGCACCACCATCGGCCGGCGCATCTACGCCATGGGCGGCAACGAGAAGGCCGCCAAGCTCTCGGGCATCAAGACCGAGCGGCTGTCGTTCTACGCCTTCGTCAACATGGGCGTGCTCGCCGCGCTGGCCGGGCTGGTGTTCGCCGCGCGGCTGAACACCGCCACACCCAAGGCCGGCCTGGGCTTCGAGCTCGACGTGATCGCCGCCTGCTTCATCGGCGGGGCCTCGGCCTCGGGTGGCGTGGGCAAGGTGATGGGCGCGGTGATCGGCGCTTTCATCATGGGCGTGATGAACAACGGCATGTCCATCCTGGGCATCGGCATCGACTACCAGCAGGTCATCAAGGGCGTGGTGCTGCTGGCCGCCGTTCTTGTGGACGTCTACAACAAGAACAAAGCTTGAGGCCGTGCGCCTGACAACCAAGCCCCCACTGCCCATGAACGCGACAACACCCACCCCCGTGCTGGAACTCACGGGCATCCACAAGCAGTTCTCGGGCATCCCTGTGTTGCGCGATGTGCAGCTGCGCCTGTACCCGGGCGAGATCCACGCGCTGATGGGCCAGAACGGCGCCGGCAAGTCCACGCTGATCAAGGTGCTCACCGGCGTGCTCGAAGCCAGCGGCGGGCAGATGCGGCTGGGCGGCGGAGCGCAGGGGCCAACCACGGTTTGGCCCGATTCGCCACGGGCCGCGCAGCGCCTGGGCATCAGCACCGTCTACCAGGAGGTCAACCTCTGCCCCAACCTCTCGGTGGCCGAGAACATCTTCGCGGGCCGTTATCCGCGCCTGGGCCTCGCGCAGGGTTTCCGCATCGACTGGGCCACGTTGAACCGGCGCGCCCGCGAACTGGTGGCGCGCATCGGGCTGGACATCGACGTGACGCGGCTGCTGTCGGACTACCCCGTGGCGGTGCAGCAACTGGTGGCGATCGCGCGCGCGCTCAGCATCGAGTCGCGCGTGCTGATCCTGGACGAGCCGACCTCCAGCCTGGACGACGACGAGGTTCAGAAGCTGTTCGAGGTATTGCGCCGCCTGCGCGACGAGGGCCTGGCCATCGTCTTCGTCACGCACTTCCTGAACCAGGTCTACGCCATCTCCGACCGCATCACCGTGCTGCGCAACGGCAGCTGGGTGGGCGAATGGCCAGTGGGTGAGCTGCCCGCGCAGGCGCTGATCGCGGCCATGCTGGGCCGCGAACTGGCCGCGCAGTCCACCGAGGCGCCGGTCTCGCCCGTGTTCGACGAGGTCACCCCGGCCTTGCTGCAGGCCGAGGGCCTGGGCCAGAGCGGCCAGCTGCAGGCGGTGGACCTGCGGGTGCGCCCGGGCGAGGTGGTGGGCCTGGCCGGCCTGCTGGGCGCGGGCCGCACCGAGCTGGCGCGCCTGCTGTTCGGCCTGGAGTCGCCCGACCGTGGCGTGCTGCGCATCGACGGCCAGACGGTGGCGTTTTCCAACCCCATGGACGCGATCCGCCAAGGCCTGGCGCTGTGCCCCGAAGAGCGCAAGACCGACGGCATCGTGGCCGAGCTCTCGGTGCGCGAGAACATCGCGCTGGCGCTGCAGGCGCGCATGGGCGTGGGCAAATTCCTCTCGCGCGCCGAACAGACCGCGCTGGCCGAGCGCTACGTGAAGCTGCTGGGCATCAAGACCGAGAGCGTGGACAAGCCCATCGGCCTGCTCTCGGGCGGCAACCAGCAGAAAGCCATCCTGGCGCGCTGGCTCGCCATCGAGCCGCGCCTCCTGATCCTGGACGAACCCACGCGCGGCATCGACGTGGCCGCCAAGCAGGAAATCATGGAACAGATCCTGCGCCTGGCGCAGGCCGGCATGGCCGTGCTGTTCATCTCCTCCGAAATGAGCGAAGTGGTGCGCGTGGCGCACCGCATCGTGGTGCTGCGCGACCGCCGCAAGGTCGGTGAACTGCCCGCGGGCAGCAGCGAAGACGCCGTCTACGAACTGATTGCCGCCGAACATGACCAATAAGAACCACCCCCGCGGCGCTTCGCGCCACCCCCTCAAGGGGGCGGCACTGGCCGTCCGGCAAAGCCGGCCCGGCGGTGCCCTGGCTTTGACCGTCTCGCGAACGGGAGCACTGACATGACGTCTTCCGTTTGGGGCGCCGCGCTGCGCCACCGCCTGGCCTGGCCACTGATCACGCTGGCGCTGCTGCTGATCGTGAACACGGTGTTCAACAGCAGCTTCCTGCACATCGAGTGGCGCGACGGCCACCTCTACGGCAGCCTGATCGACATCCTCAACCGCGCCGCACCGCTGGTGCTGGTGTCGCTGGGCATGACGATGGTGATCGCCACGCGCGGCATCGACATCTCGGTGGGCGCGGTGGTGGCCATCGCGGCGGCGGTGGCGGCCTGGATGATCGGTGGCTCGGTGGCGGGCACGGAAAGCCGCTTCCCCATGCCGCTGGCCATCGTGGGCGCCCTCGGCGTGGCCGCGCTGTGCGGCCTGTGGAACGGCGTGCTGGTGGCCAAGGTGGGCATGCAGCCCATCATCGCCACGCTGATCCTGATGGTGGCCGGCCGGGGCATCGCCCAGCTCATCACCGACGGCCAGATCATCACCATCTACTACAAGCCCTTCTTCTTCCTGGGCGGGGGCTACCTGCTCGGCCTGCCGTTCTCGCTGTTCATCGTGGCGGCCGTGTTCGCCGCGCTGTACCTGGCGGTCACGCGCACGGCGCTGGGCCTGTTCGTGCAGGCCGTGGGCATCAACCCCACCGCCGCGCGCGTGGCCGGCGTGCAGGCGCGCCGCCTGATCGTGGCCGCCTACGCCTTCTGCGGCGTGTGCGCGGGCATCGCCGGCCTGCTGATCAGCTCCAACGTGAAAAGCGCCGACGGCAACAACGCCGGCCAGCTGCTGGAGCTCGACGCCATCCTGGCCGTGACCCTGGGCGGCACGGCGCTGACCGGCGGTCGCTTCAGCCTGGTGGGCAGCGTGATCGGTGCGCTCATCATCCAGACCCTGACCTACGCCATCTACTCGCTGGGTGTACCGCCGGAGATCAACCTCGTGGTCAAGGCCGTGGTGGTGTTCCTCGTGATGCTGCTGCAGTCACCCGAGTTCCGCGCCGAGGTGGGCGTTCTGGTGCGCCGGCCCGGTGTGCGGGGAGCGTCGTCATGAACACGGCTTCGCTCAACACCGCCGCTGCGCCCTTGCCGCCGACCGTGGCCACACGTTCGCGTCTGAACCCCAAGTTCCTGCCGCTGATCGCCACCATCTCGCTGTTCGTGGCCATGGCCAGCCTGGGCTCGGTGCTCTACACCGGCTTCTTCTCGGCCCAGGTGTTCCTCAACCTGCTGATCGACAACGCCTTCCTGATCATCGTCGCGGTGGGCATGACCTTCGTGATCCTCTCGGGCGGCATCGACCTCTCGGTGGGCTCGGTCGTGGCGCTGAGCACCATGGTGCTGGCCGCGCTGGTGGAGCACCGGGGATGGAGCCCGGCGGTGGCGATCCCGCTGGTGCTGCTCATGGGCACCGCCTTCGGCGCCTTCATGGGCTTCCTGATCCAGCGCTACCGGCTGCAGCCCTTCATCGTCACGCTGGCGGGCATGTTCCTCGCGCGCGGCCTGTGTTACCTCATCAGCATCGACTCGATCAGCATCACCAACGAATCGTTCTCCGAGCTGTCACAGTGGCGCCTGCCGCTGTGGGAAGACGCCTCGCTCTCGCTCGGCGCGGTGATCGCCATCGCCGTGCTGCTGGCCGCGATCTTCATCGCGCACCACACGCCCTTTGGCCGCGCGGTCTACGCCGTGGGCGGCAACGAACACTCGGCCGAGCTGATGGGCCTGCCGGTGCGCCGCACGCTGGTGAGCGTGTACACGCTCTCGGGCTTCTGCTCGGCGCTGGCCGGCGTGGTCTTCACCTTCTACATGCTCTCGGGCTACGGCCTGCACGCCACCGGCATGGAGCTCGACGCCATCGCCGCCGTGGTGATCGGCGGCACCCTGCTCACCGGCGGCGTGGGCTATGTCGCCGGCACGCTGTTCGGCGTGCTGATGCTCGGCATCATCCAGACCCTGATCGCCTTCGACGGCACGCTGAGTTCCTGGTGGACGCGCATCGTCGTCGGCGTCCTGCTGTTCGTGTTCTGCCTGTTGCAACGCCTGCTGACGCACCGCGCGTCCAAACGGTCCTGACTCCCCCCCCTCTTCCCGAACTCATCCCCCACCATGACCACCCCCAAGCGCAAACTCCGCTCCGCCGAATGGTTCGGCACCGCCGACAAGAACGGCTTCATGTACCGCAGCTGGATGAAGAACCAGGGCATCCCCGACCACGAGTTCGACGGCCGCCCCATCATCGGCATCTGCAACACCTGGAGCGAGCTCACGCCCTGCAACGCGCACTTCCGCAAGATCGCCGAACACGTCAAGCGCGGCATCTACGAGGCGGGCGGTTTCCCGGTGGAGTTCCCGGTGTTCTCCAACGGCGAGTCCAACCTGCGCCCCACCGCCATGCTCACCCGCAACCTCGCCAGCATGGACGTGGAAGAGGCCATCCGCGGCAACCCCATCGACGCGGTGGTGCTGCTGGTGGGCTGCGACAAGACGACGCCCGCCCTGCTGATGGGTGCGGCCAGCTGCGACGTGCCCGCCATCGTGGTCACCGGCGGGCCCATGCTCAACGGCAAGCTCGACGGCAAGGACATCGGCTCGGGCACGGCCGTGTGGCGCCTGCACGAATCGCTGAAAGCCGGCGAGATCAACGAACACCAGTTCTTCGCGGCCGAGGCCGGCATGTCACGCTCGGCCGGCACCTGCAACACCATGGGCACGGCCAGCACCATGGCCTGCATGGCCGAGGCGCTGGGCACCTCGCTGCCACACAACGCGGCCATTCCGGCCGTGGATTCACGCCGTTACGTGCTGGCCCACATGTCGGGTAAACGCATCGTGGAGATGGCGCACGAAGGGCTCACGCTCTCCAAGATCCTCACCCGCGAAGCGTTCGAGAACGCCATCCGCACCAACGCCGCCATCGGCGGCTCGACCAACGCGGTGATCCACCTGAAGGCCATCGCGGGCCGCATCGGCGTGCAGCTCGACCTGGAGGACTGGACGCGCATCGGCCAGGGCACGCCCACCTTGGTGGACCTGCAGCCTTCGGGCCGCTTCCTGATGGAAGAGTTCTATTACGCCGGCGGCCTGCCCGCCGTGCTGCGCCGCCTGGGTGAAAACAAGCTGCTGCCGCACCCCGACGCACTCACCGTCAACGGCAAGAGCATGTGGGACAACGTGCGTGAAGCCCCGCAGTACAACGACGAGGTGATCCGCACGCTGGACAACCCGCTCATCGCCGACGGCGGCATCTGCATCCTGCGCGGCAACCTGGCGCCGCGCGGCGCCGTGCTCAAGCCCTCGGCGGCCTCGCCCGAGCTGCTCAAGCACCGGGGCCGTGCCGTGGTGTTCGAAAACCTCGAGCACTACAAGGAACGCATCGTCGACGAGAGCCTGGACATCGACGCCAGCTGCGTGATGGTGATGAAGAACTGCGGCCCCAAGGGCTACCCCGGCATGGCCGAGGTGGGCAACATGGGCCTGCCCCCGAAGCTGCTGCGCCAGGGCATCAAGGACATGGTGCGCATCTCCGATGCGCGCATGAGCGGCACCGCCTACGGCACCGTGGTGCTGCACGTGGCACCTGAGGCCGCCGCCGGTGGCCCGCTGGCCGTGGTGCGTGACGGCGATTTCATCGAGCTCGACTGCGACAACGGCCGCCTGCACCTGGACATCAGCGACGCCGAACTGGCCGAACGCCTGGCCGCGCTGGACCACACCGATATGGGCGGACGCGGTGGCTACCAGCGCCTGTACGTGGACCACGTGCTACAGGCCGACGAAGGCTGCGACTTCGACTTCCTCGTTGGCTGCCGGGGTTCCGCAGTCCCACGCCACTCACATTGATCTGACCATGACTTCTTCCGCCAGTTCGCCGCGCTACCGCGGCATCTTCCCCGTCGTGCCCACCACCTTCCACGAGGACGGCACGCTTGACCTGGAAAGCCAGAAGCGCTGCCTCGATTTCATGATCGACGCAGGCGTGGACGGCCTGTGCATCCTGGCCAATTTCTCCGAGCAGTTTTCGCTCTCCGACGACGAGCGCGAAACCCTGACCCGTCTGTCGCTGGAGCACGTGGCCGGGCGCGTGCCGGTCATCGTGACCACCACGCACTACGGCACGGCGGTCTGCGCGGCGCGCAGCAAGCGCGCACAGGACATGGGCGCGGCCATGGTCATGGTGATGCCGCCCTACCACGGCGCCACCTTCCGCGTGCCTGAAGCGCAGATCTACGAGTTCTATGCCCGGGTGTCCGACGCGATCAGCATTCCGATCATGGTGCAGGACGCACCGGCCAGCGGCACCGTGCTCTCGGCGCCCTTCCTCGCGCGCATGGCGCAGGAGATTGAGCAGCTCGCCTACTTCAAGATCGAGACGCCCGGCGCCGCGAGCAAGCTGCGCGAGCTGATCCGCCTGGGCGGCGACGCGATCGAAGGCCCATGGGACGGCGAAGAAGCCATCACCCTGCTGGCCGACCTGGACGCCGGTGCCACCGGCGCGATGACCGGCGGCGCCTTTCCCGACGGCATCCGCCCCATCATCGAAGCCCACCGCCAGGGCAACCTCGACCTGGCCTTCGCGCTCTACCAGCGCTGGCTGCCGCTGATCAACCACGAGAACCGCCAGGGCGGCATCCTCACGGCCAAGGCCCTGATGAAAGCCGGGGGCGTGATCGCCTGCGAAGCCGGCCGCCACCCCTTCCCGGCCATGCACCTCGAGGTGCGGCGCGGGCTGATCGACATCGCACGCCGGCTGGGCCCCCTCGTCCTTCGTTGGGGACGCTGAGAGGTATGAGCCCCCTGCGCCGCTTCGCTCGCCTTGCAGGCCGCAGCATGGGACAGAGCCCATGCTTCTTCGGGCTGTCCGAGCCTGCGCAGGCAGGCTCGGAGCCGCGTCCCTCAGCCCCTCAGGGGGAGACGCACCTGGTGGCCCGGCGGAGCCGGTTCCACGGGTGCCCTGGGCGGTGCACCCCTGCTCCGGAAACGCAATGGATCGTTTGATATGAACCCAACCGAACTGCCCGAAACGCCTGCCCTGATCGCTCTCGACTGGGGCACCAGCTCGCTGCGCGCCTATGCCATGGGGGCGCACGGCGCGGTGCTGGCCGCGCGGCGCAGCGAACACGGCGTGATGCACCTGCCCACCGGCCCCAACGTCGACACGCCGGCCGCCGCCTTCGAGCAGGCGTTGCAGCTGTTGTGCGGCGACTGGCTGGCCGACCACCCGTCCGCCCCGCTGATCGCCTGCGGCATGGTCGGCAGCGCACAGGGCTGGCGTGAGGCGCCCTACCGGTCGCTGCCCAGCCGCGAGGCCGATCTGGCGGACGCCGTGACCCGGATCGAACGCCCCGGCGGCCAGCCGCTGCACGTGGTGCCCGGCTTGCTGCAGGCCGATGAACTGCCCAATGTGATGCGCGGCGAAGAGACCCAGATCATGGGCGTGCTGCAGAGCCGGGCGAACGGGCGCCACACGCCGTCGCAGCTGCTGATCGGCCTGCCGGGCACGCACACCAAATGGGCCTGGGTCGAAGACGGCGCCGTCACCCGCTTCGAGACCTTCATGACCGGCGAGGTCTACGCCGCACTCTCCCAGCACACCATCCTGGGCCGCACCATGGAGCTGGGCGGGCCGCAAGACGAACCGGCCTTCGCGCGTGGCCTGCGCGTGGCGGGCTCCAAGCTGGGCGCTCTGGGCGTGCTCTCCACCGTCTTCAGCGTGCGCACCCTGGGGCTCACCCGCCAGCTCCCCGGCAGCGCCCAGCCCGACTACCTGTCGGGGCTGCTGATCGGACACGAGGTGGCGGCGCTGGCACCCGCCCTGCTGGACGGTTCGGCGGTGGTGCTGTGCGGCGAGCCGGAGCTGTGCCTGCGCTACGCGACCGCGCTGGAGGCGCAGGGCCTGCCGACGCCCGAGATCCGTTCCGGCGTGACACCTTTGGGGCTGTGGCGCATCGCCCAGGCGGCTGAACTGGCATGAAGCGCCCCCCGCGCCGCCGCCCTGGAACACCGACATGAACATCCCTCTCTCCTTTCACCAGACCCTGTCCGGGTGCGGCCTGATCGCCATCCTGCGCGGCCTGAGGCCCGAAGAGGCCATTGCCATCGGTCGCGCTTTGTACGACACAGGCTTTCGCCTCATCGAGGTGCCGCTGAATTCGCCCGACCCGCTGCGCAGCATCCGCGCGATGCGCGACGCCCTGCCGGCCGACTGCCTGATCGGCGCCGGCACCGTGCTGCGGCCCGAGTCCTGCGCCGAGATCGCTGACGCCGGTGGGCAACTGGTGGTGATGCCGCACAGCGACCCGGCGGTGATCCGCGCGGCCAAGGCCGCCGGCCTGGCCTGCGCCCCCGGCGTGGCCACGCCCACCGAGGCTTTTGCCGCGCTGGCCGCGGGCGCCGACGTGCTCAAGATGTTCCCCGCCGAGGCCCTGGGCCCGGTCGGCCTCAAGGCCTGGCGCGCGGTGCTCACACCGCCCATCGCCATCGTGCCGGTGGGCGGCATCGTGCCCGATTCCATCGCACCCTACCTGGCGGCGGGCGCCTCCGGCTTCGGCCTGGGTTCTGCCCTCTACCGCCCCGGCGACACCCCCGAACAGGTCGCCACCCAGGCCGCTGCTTTCGTTAAGGCCTGGCGCGCCGCGCGCAGCGGCGCCTGAACCTCCACCCCCCACTGGCCCCGCCATGAAGATCACCCGCCTCACCACCTACCTCGTTCCACCGCGCTGGTGTTTCCTGAAGATCGAGACCGACGAAGGCATCGTCGGCTGGGGCGAGCCGGTACTCGAAGGCCGCGCCCACACGGTGGCCGCCATGGTCGAGGAACTCGCCGACTACCTGGTCGGCAAAGACCCGCGCCACATCGAAGACCACTGGACCGTGATGTACCGCGCGGGCTTTTATCGGGGTGGCGGCATCCACATGAGCGCGCTCGCCGGCATCGACCAGGCGCTGTGGGACATCAAGGGCAAGGCGCTGGGCGTGCCGGTGTCCGAGCTGCTGGGCGGCAGCGTGCGCGACCGCATTCGCGTCTACAGCTGGATCGGCGGCGACCGCCCCAGCGACACCGCCGCCGCAGCCCAGGCGGCCGTGGCGCGCGGCTTCGCCGCCGTCAAGATGAACGGCACCGAAGAGCTGCAGTTCATCGACAGCCACGACAAGGTCGAACGCTGCCTGGCCAACGTGGCCGCCGTGCGCGAAGCCGTGGGGCCGAACGTGGGCATTGGGGTGGACTTCCACGGTCGGGTGCACAAGCCCATGGCCAAGGTGCTGGTGCGCGAGCTGGAGCCCTACAAGCTCATGTTCGTCGAAGAGCCGGTGCTGAGCGAACACCATGAAGCCCTCAAGGAGCTGGCCCATGTGGCGACCATGCCGATCGCGCTGGGCGAGCGGCTGTACACGCGCTGGGACTTCAAACGCATCCTGTCCGAGGGCTATGTGGACATCATCCAGCCCGACCCCTCGCACGCCGGTGGCATCACCGAGACCCGCAAGATCGCGGCCATGGCCGAGGCCTACGACGTGGCGCTGGCGCTGCACTGCCCGCTCGGCCCCATCGCGCTGGCGGCCAACCTGCAGATCGACGCCGGCTGCTACAACGCCTTCATCCAGGAGCAGAGCCTGGGCATCCACTACAACGCCGCCAACGACCTGCTGGACTACGTGAGCAACCCCGAAGTCTTCGCCTACGAAGACGGCATGGTCACCATCCCGACCGGGCCGGGGCTGGGCATCGAGGTGAACGAGGCCTACGTACAGGAACGCGCGACCGAAGGCCACCGCTGGCGCAACCCGGTCTGGCGCCACAAGGACGGGAGTTTTGCAGAGTGGTGACACGGGTTCGCCATTCAGGCGATCACTGCACAGGCACATGAAAAAACCCGGGCAAGCCCGGGTTTTTTCATGGTGGACGGAATGAGGCTCAGCCCATCAGCCGCGTGAGCGCTTCCTGGTATTTGGCCGCCGTTTTTTCGATCACTTCCTTGGGCAGGCGCGGCGCGGGCGCCGTCTTGTCCCAGGCCTTGCCGCTCACCTGCGCGGTCTCCAGCCAGTCGCGCAGGAACTGCTTGTCGTAGCTCGGCGGGTTCTGGCCCACCACGTAGCTCTCCAGCGGCCAGTAGCGCGAGGAGTCGGGTGTCAGCACCTCGTCCATCAGCACCAGCGTACCGGCCTTGTCAAGGCCGAACTCGAACTTGGTGTCCGCGATGATGATGCCCTTCTTCAGCGCGATCTCGGCCGCAGCCTTGTAGAGCGCGATGGAGATGTCGCGGATCTGCGCGGCGAGTTCGGGACCGATCATGGCCACGGTCTGCTCGTAGGTGATGTTCTCGTCGTGCTCGCCCATCTCGGCCTTGGCGGCGGGCGTGTAGATGGGCTCGGGCAGCTTGCTCGCGTTCATCAGCCCCTCGGGCAGCGGCACGCCGCAGACCGAGCGGCTCTCCAGGTACTCCTTCCAGCCGCTGCCGGCCAGGTAGCCGCGCACCACCGCCTCCACCGGAATCGGCTTCAGGCGCTGGACCAGCATGGAGCGGCCCGTGACCTGGGCGCGTTCAGCCTCGCTCACCACGCTCTCGGGGGCTTCGCCGGTCAGGTGGATCGGGCAGATGTTCAGGCCCTTGGGGCCGAGCTGGTCAAACCAGAACAGCGAAAGCTGGGTCAGCAGCGCGCCCTTGCCGGGAATCGGCTCGCCCATGATCACGTCGAAGGCGCTGATGCGGTCTGACGCGACCATCAGGATGCGGTCGTCACCCACGGCGTAGTTGTCACGCACCTTGCCGCGCGCGAGCAGGGGCAGGGAATTCAGGGCGGAGGTGTGGAGGGCGGAAGTCATGATCGGGCGCAGGGACAAGTGACAGCCAAGAAAAAAGCCCGGTGACCGAACAGTCAGCGGGCTCCGAACCATTCCGGGGAATTATCGCAGGTCGGGTGACCGGCCCGGCGAGGGCTCCACCTCAGGCACCATGGGCTGGTCGGTCGCCGCGTCGGGCGCGTCTGAGCGCTCCAGCGCCGGACATTCGACGTGTTGGCAAGGACGCCTGGCCAGCGTCCAGAGTGTCCGGCCTCAGTACTTCGCGCTTGACGCCACCGTCAAGCCGGCGTGGTCGCAGGAGAACATTTCCAGACTGTTGCCACGTGTCTGGTGGCCGTTGGACAGCCGCTGGTAGGCCTGCATCTGCTCCCGGGAGACCGCGGACAATAGCAGGCCGCCCTTGTCTTCTGGCGTGAGCTCCTTGCCCAGCAAACGGCTGGCGCGGCTGCTCAGGCAGGATTCCGCGTTCAGGTGGCGAAACGCCAGCGATTCGATGTACTTGCCCGCCTGCAGGCTGCTGGTCACGGTCCTGGCGTACGCACCCACATAGGCGCTCGCGGCCGCGTCCACGTCGGGCTGGTTGAACGGCGTGATGTGCACCGCCCGCGGGGCATCGAGCACCTGTTGGGACACTTGAGGTGCAGGTGTCGAACAAGCTGCAAGACCCGTCAAAGCCAGTGCGATCAGAACCGATTTGGAATGCTGGAGGTGTTTCATGGGATTTCCCTGGTTGATTGACCTTCCCTGCCACCACAGGCAGCAGGAACTCCTTGTCACAAGTTGTTCATCGGCTGGCCCGGCGGTTTCTTGAAAGCTTGCTCAGGGGCAATCGTTTCAAGTCGTAACCGTCCGGCACGACAGACACTCAGCGACGGTTCAGTCACAGGGGAGGCGTCACCGTTTTCCACAAAACGTCATTCCGCCATAAGCAAAAAGGCCACCGCAAGGGTGGCCTTTCAGGGAAGCGGAGGCGACCTGGCGTCAGACCACCTTCTGCGCCAGCTCGCCCTGGGCGTACTTCGCGGCCATCACGCTGAGCGTGTCGCCCTTGATCTTGGCGCCCTGGCCTTCGCAGCCGAACTCGATGTAGCGCTGCTTGCAGATCGCCTTGGCGGCCTCGCGGGCGGGCTTGAGCCATTCGCGGGCGTCGAACTTCTCGGGGTTCTCGGCCATGAACTTGCGCACCGCGCCGGTCATGGCCATGCGGATGTCGGTGTCGATGTTGATCTTGCGCACGCCGTGCTTGATGGCTTCCTGGATCTCTTTCACCGGCACGCCCCAGGTCTGCTTCATCTGGCCGCCGTACTGGTTGATGATGGCCAGCAGGTCCTGCGGCACGCTGGACGAGCCGTGCATCACGAGGTGGGTGTTGGGGATGCGGGCGTGGATTTCCTTCACGCGGCTGATCGCCAGGATGTCGCCGGTGGGCGGGCGGCTGAACTTGTAGGCGCCGTGGCTGGTGCCGATGGCGATGGCCAGCGCGTCGAGCTGCGTGGCCTTGACGAAGGTGGCGGCTTCTTCGGGGTCGGTCAGCATCTGGGAATGGTCCAGCTTGCCTTCGGCGCCGATACCGTCTTCTTCGCCCGCGTCACCGGTTTCCAGGTTGCCCAGGCAGCCGAGTTCACCTTCCACCGTGACGCCGCTCTTGTGCGCCATCTCGACGACCTTGCGGGTCACGTCGACGTTGTAGTCGAAGCTGGAAGGCGTCTTGCCGTCTTCGTTGAGCGAGCCGTCCATCATGACCGAGCCGAAGCCCAGGCCGATGGCGCCTTCGCAGACCTTGACGCTGGTGCCGTGGTCCTGGTGCATCACCATCGGGATGTGTGGGTACATCTCGGCAGCGGCCTGGATCAGGTGCTTGATGAAGGCTTCACCCGCGTACTTGCGGGCACCGGCCGAGGCCTGCAGGATGACCGGAGCGCCGACCTCGTCGGCCGCGGCCATGACGGCCTGCACCTGTTCGAGGTTGTTGACGTTGAAAGCCGGAATGCCGTAACCGTTCGCCGCGGCGTGGTCGAGCAGTTCGCGCATGGAAACGAGAGCCATGAAAATCCCCTAAGTCAAGTTGGTAACCGGTTGGTAACTCGGGGAATTTTAGCGCCGCAGGCCTTGCTCACAGTTGACAAACTCCCACCCGGAGATATGGGCATCAACTCCAGACCGCCAGCAGTGTCCACGGGGGTAAGCCGCGCAGCGGCGCACAGCGCAATTCAAAACACGCTCCGGAGACCGTGCACCAACCAAGGCCGCCGCGGAACTGGCTTTGCCGGGCCGCCAGCGGCGCAGGGGGATCAACTTGCCCTGCAGATCTTCAAGGTGTTGGTGCCGCCAGGCTGCCCCATGGGCTCCCCCACGGTGATGGCGTAAACGTCGCCGCTCTGCACGATGCCGCGCGCCTTCAGGTGCGCCTCGGCGTCGGCCAGCGCCGTGTCGCGGTCGGCGCTGGTGTCCATCAGCAGCGGACGCACGTTGCGGTAGAGCGTCATCTTTCGCTGCGAGGTCAGGTTGGACGTCACGGCGTAGATCGGCATGCGCACGTTGTGCCGGCTCATCCACAACGCGGTGGAGCCCGAGTCGGTCAGTGCCACGATGGCCTTGGCCCCCAGGTGGTGGGCCGTGAACAGCGCGCCCATGGCGATGGATTGGTCAATGCGCGTGAATTTTTTGCCCTGGAAGTCGTTGCCCAGCTCGCTGTACTCGGCCTTTTCGGCTTCCTGGCAGATGTTGGCCATCTCTTTGACGGTCTCCAGCGGGTACTTGCCGGCGGCGGTTTCGGCGCTGAGCATCACGGCGTCGGTGCCGTCCAGCACGGCGTTGGCCACGTCGCTCACCTCGGCGCGCGTGGGCACCGGGTTGACGATCATTGACTCCATCATCTGCGTCGCGGTGATCACCACCTTGTCCATCTCGCGCGCGAGCCGGATCATGTGTTTCTGCAGCCCGGGCACGGCCGCGTTGCCCACCTCCACCGCCAGGTCGCCGCGCGCCACCATGATGCCGTCGGACACCTTGAGGATGTTGGCCAGCTCGGGGATGGCCTCGGCGCGTTCGATCTTGGCGATCAACGCCGGCTTGTGCCCGATGGACGCACCCGCCACATTGCAGAGCTGGCGCGCCAGCTCCATATCGGTCGCGTTCTTGGGGAAACTCACCGCCACGTAATCGGCCTTGAGGCCCATGGCGGTCTTGATGTCGTCCATGTCCTTGGCGGTCAGCGCGGGCGCGGTCAGGCCGCCACCCTGCTTGTTGATGCCCTTGTTGTTGGACAGCTCGCCGCCGAGCTTGACGGTGGTGTGCACCGCCGGGCCGACCACCTTGTCCACCGTCATGACGATCAGGCCGTCGTTCAGTAGCAGCGTGTCGCCCGCCTTGACGTCGCGCGGCAGTTCCTTGTAGTCCAGGCCCACGCCACCGAGGTCACCCGGTTCGGTGCGCGAGGCATCGAGCACGAAAGGCTGGCCCGGTTCCAGCATCACCTTGCCCTCGGCGAACTTGCCGACGCGGATCTTCGGGCCCTGCAGATCGGCCATGATGCCGACCTCGCGGCCCGCACGCTGCGCCGCCTCACGCACCAGGGTGGCGCGGTCGATGTGGTCCTGCGCGGTGCCGTGCGAGAAGTTCAGTCGCACCACGTTGACGCCGGCGCGGATCATCGCCTCCAGCAGGGCGGGATCGCTGGAAGCGGGCCCGAGGGTGGCGACGATCTTGGTGGCGCGTTGCGGCATGAAAGGAGTCTCCTGATGGGTGGCTGAAACGGCTGGCTCTGTAATTTGGTTTCAATTATCCGTGAAACAGGTTACCAACAGGTTACGGCTTTGCCCGGAAGGTTTGCCTTGGTGAAATGGATGCGTCCGAGTTCGGGCGCGCCGCGCGCTTGTCTCAAGACTCACGGCTTTTTTGCGCACACCCGGTCCGTGTGCGGGAACGGAAGCTCAGGCCGGCAAAAACGGGCTCAGCGGCCAAAGAGTCCCAGCAAACCGATGATGATCAGGTAGACGGCGACGATGGTGTTCAGCAGGCGGGGCATCACCAGGATGAGGATGCCGGCGATGAGGGACACCAGTGGTCCGATGCTCAGGTGCAGATTCATGGGGGTCTTCCTTGTGGGGTTGGGGAGCGGGCACCTCGCCGAGGTCTCGGTGCAGGCGCCACGGGACCCGATGATTTTGCGGGAGCGGCGTGGCTGTCTGTGCGTCGTCGAACAGACGCTCGCTCGCAACGCGTCCCGCATCCTCCGCGCTGGAGGGGCGGTCGAAGCCCCGCAAGGTTCTACCGCGGGGCTTCGCTCGGCGCGCGGCTCATCTCATTGTTCTGCGTCACCAGCAGGTTCAGCAGGCGCCTGAAGTCGCTGCGCTGGCGCTCGGTGAGCGGTGCCAGGATCTGCTCCTGGGCGCGCAGCATGGCGGGGATGCACTCAGCCAAAGCCTGCGCGCCTTCTGCGGTCAACACCAGTTGGCGCGCGCGCCGGTCCTCGGGTGCGGTGCGGCGTTCCATCCAGCCACGGGCTTCGAGCCGGTCCACCACGCCACCGGTGGTGGACGCGTCCAGCGCGATGGTGCGCGCCAGCGTGCGCTGGTCAATGCCCGGCTGGTTGCTCACCACCTGCAGGGCGGCGTACTGTACGGGCGTGATGCCCAGGTCCCCGGCTTCCTGCAGAAAGATGCCGACCGAAATCTGGTGCAGACGGCGGATCGCATGACCCGGCTGGAGGTCGATGTTCACGGTGGACGGGTTGGGGGTTGTCATGGTGCGTCGAATCAAGGGTTTCCCCCATGCGGCTTGGACCATGTTAGCAGGACACTTATCATAAGCATACTGATTATGTGCATGCGGCCTTTTAAGGAGACATCCCATGAGCCATCAACTCGGACGACTCGAAGACCTGCCGCAGGACTACCGCGATGACCTCAAGGCGCTGAACCTGGTGCCGTTGTGGCCCAGCCTGCGCGCCGTGCTGCCGCCCCAGGTGCCGACGCGCGCGACCCAGGCCATCCACTGGCCCTACGCCACGCTCAAGCCGCTGCTGCTCAAAGCCGGCGAGCTCACGCCCATCGAGAAAGCCGAGCGCCGCGTGCTGGTGCTGGCCAACCCTGGCCACGGCCTGGAGAACATGAAGGCCAGCCCGGCGATGTACCTGGGCATGCAGCTGTTGCTGCCCGGCGAGTGGGCGCCCAGCCACCGCCACACGCCCAACGCGGTGCGCATGGTGGTCGAGGGCGTTGGTGCCTGGACCACCGTGGACGGCGAGAAGTGCCCGATGAGCCGTGGCGACCTGATCCTGACGCCCACCGGCCTGTGGCACGAACACGGCCACGACGGCACCGAGCCCGTGGTCTGGCTTGACGTGCTGGACCTGCCGATGGTCTATTACATGGAGACCAGCTACCACATCAACGGCGAGCGCCAGACCGTCCAACAAGGCAGCGGCGACCGCGCCTGGACCCGCGCCGGCGTGGTGCCCACCAGCGTTTTCAGCCGCAGCGACAAGCGCTACCCCATGCTGCGCTACGCCTGGGTCGACACGCGCGCCGCGTTGCTGGCCATGGCGGCCAATGAGCCGCAGCTCGACTGGGTGCAGGTGACCTACGTGAACCCCGAAACCGGAGGCGACGCACAGAACATCCTGGGTTTCTACGCGCTGATGCTCAAGCCCGGCCAGACGCTCACGCTGCCCGCCCGCTCGCCCTCGCAGGTGTTCCACCTGATCGAAGGCGGGGTGGACGTGTCCACCTGCGGCAAGGCCTTTGGCCTCGTGGAAGCCGACACCTGCTGCGCGCCCGGCTACGAGCCGGTGACGCTGAAGAACCGCTCGGCCAACCAACCTTCCTTCGTCTTCATCGCCGACGAATCCCCACTGCACCGCAAGCTCGGTGTGTATGAAACACGCTAACCCCCGCGCCGGGCTTCGCCCGTCACCCCCTTGCAGGGGGCAACACCAGCGGCCCGGCAAAGCCGGTTCCGCGGTGTTCCCGGCTTGAGCCCTTCGCACTCGACCTTCTATTCCGATCGACATGACCCAATACCTCTTCACCCCACCCGCCGTCCAGTCCCTGCCCATCCGCAGCAAGACCGAGCGCTTCCCCATCAACCGCATCTTCTGCGTCGGCCGCAACTACCACGCGCACGCCGTCGAGATGGGCAAGCCGGTCGACAAGAGCGCCGAGCGGCCGTTCTACTTCACCAAGTCGCCGCAGACGCTCGTGCAGAGCGGCGCCACCGTGGCCTACCCGCCCGGCACGAACAACTACCACTTTGAAATGGAGCTGGTGCTCGCGATCGGCAAAGCCGGCTTCCGCGTGAAAGCCGAAGACGCCCACACGGTGATCTACGGCTACGCCGCCGGTCTGGACATGACGCGCCGCGACCTGCAGCTGGTCGCGCGCGACAAAGGCCGCCCCTGGGACCTGGGCAAGGACATCGAAGAAGGCTCGGTCTGCAGCGAGATCGTGCCGATGGAAGGCGTGGTCGTGGACCAGGGCGCCATCGCGCTGGAAGTCAACGGCGTCACCAAGCAGTCGTCCGGTGTGGACAAGCTGATCTGGAACGTCCGCGCAATCATCGCGGACCTGTCCCAGTTCTACCACCTGCAACCCGGCGACATCATCTACACCGGCACGCCCGAAGGCGTGGGCGCCGTGGTGGCGGGCGACCGGATCACGGGCCGTGTAGAGGGTGTGGCCGAGGTCGCACTGACCGTCGGCCCGGCCGAATGAACCGCCGCGCGGCGCCTGCGCAACAACCCGATGCCGCCTGAGCGCGGCCGCACGCGGCGGCCGGTCAGGCCTTGGTGCCACCCGGGTTCTGCAGTTGGCGAACCATCTCCTGGTCATCCTTGACGATGTGTTCCAGCAGCCAGTTGGCGAGAAAGCGGTGCAGCGCGTGCCCCTGGCCATCTTCCCGGTCGTCCTGTTTCGTAGGCGAAGTGGTAACGCGCATAGGCCTGGAGCGATTCCACGCAGTTCGCGCTGCTGACCGTGTCGCCACGCAAGATGGCCGAGCGCAGCAGGTTGATGAGATCGACCAGGTTGCGGTGCTGCCGGTCGACCAGGTCCACCCCGCAGGCGAACCCTTCGCTCCATTCGAATTCGGGCAATTCCAGGGGTGGCATGGGAAGGGTCCTGTCGCTCAGGGACGGGTCGTGCGGCGGGCGGCCATTTCGGTCCCCATGCGCTGCAGTTCGGGGGCGTCGATCAGGGCCGACGCGGCCGGGTAGACCGTGTCTTCCTCGGCGCGGATGTGATCGGCGTACAGACCCGCAAAACGCGCCAGCGTGGCGCGGTCGGCCTCGCTCAACCCGGACCACGTCGGTGCCGACCCCTCGGACACCCGCCGGAGCACCTCACGGGCTTCGACCCAGTTCACGGTCATGTCCCGATGGTCCTGCTGCAACCGGCGCACCACCGTCTTCACGTTCTCGTCGTTTCCCGCCAGCAGGCGGGGAAAGACGTGGCGCTCCTCGTCTTCGTGGTGGTCCGGCGCGGCGAGGTCGAAATAGCGCATGACGTCGCTTGCCGCCTGGGCGGCCTGTTCATCATGGCCTTTTTCGTCGAGGTGCAGGCACAGCCGGTGAAGCAGGCGCAACATGCGATCCACCCGCTCGTGGCAGGCGGTCAGCATCTCGAAGGGCTGCTCGAAAGTGGCCGCGGACGGCTGTGCGCCCGGCTGGCCGATCTGGTGCAGGCGGATGCCGGCCATGGCGTTCAGCCGAGGCGCACCGCGCGACCCTGCGGGTCGAACGGGATGTAGGCCTGGATCTGGCCCTGGCGGATCGCCTCCACCATTTTCTTCAGCGGTTCGTCGGCGTCGGCGCTGGTGGGCGCCTTGCCCGGTGCGCCCGACATCGCGGCGGCGAACACCATGCCCCAGGCCTGGCCGAAGTTGGTGGCTTCTTCCTTCAGCTGATCGAACGAAGCCAGCTCGTCGGGGCTTTTGTCGACACACATCTGCGGCACCAGCGCACCGCCCTGGCCCTGCTCGAAAGCGGCGCGCTGGGCAGGGGTCGCGTCGTCCGGCAGCTCGACGCCGGCGAACACAAACAGCAGGCGCTGAGGTTGGGGTTGGGCGCGCGCGGCGGCCAGCAGATCGTCAAAGGTGCTGATGTCCATGAAAAGTCCTGTTGGGAAATGGGGATTCAGGACACGGGGTCCGAACCCAGGGTATTCACATAGTCGGCCACGGTCGGCCGCACGCGCGCCGGCTTGCTCGAGTGCACGGTGCCGACGCTCACGAAGCACAGCGCCTGTTCGCTGGCGCCCAGGCCGAAGCAGGCCCGCAGCGTGCCCGACTTCAGCGCCTTGCCGCTGGTGAGCGCCGAGCCGAAACCGAGCGCGGTGGCCATGAGCAGCATGTTCTGCACCGCACAGCCGGCCGAGAGGATGCGTTCGTTCAGGTCCACCTCGGGATCGCCGCGCGCGGCGTCCACCACCGCCAGCATCAGCAGCGGCGCACGGAACGCTTTCTCGCGCGCCTGCGCCAGCTGCTCGGGCGTGGCCTGCGGATCGCGTTCGCTCAGGGCGCTGGCAAACACCTCGGCCAGTGTGGCGCGCTGCCCGGCGGGCACGAGGATGAAGCGCCAGGGCAGCAACTGCATGTGATCGGGTGCCGCCGCGGCCGCGGCCAGGATGGCCTGGGTCTGCGCGGCGTCCGGGCCGGGATCCATCAGGCGCTTGGGCAGCACGGTCTGGCGCGCCTGGATCAGCTCGCTGACGACAAAGGCCCAGTCGGGGGATGTATCTGCAGAGATCATGGCAGGTTGCGAAGGCATGGGAGCGACAAAGTTCAGCCGGGCCGGCCATCGGCGCGCAAGCGGCCGTACCAGCCGATCAGGCGCAGGCCCCAGACGCCCATCACGCCGGCCCAGAGCAGCGCGGCGGTGGTGAGCACCCACAGCGGCGCCCCGTCCAGCGCGCCCGCCACGCGCAGCAGCACCGCCAGCTGGAGCAGGCAAAACACGCCCCAGACCAGCGCATCGGCCACCAGGGTGCGCCCGCTGTGGCCACACGACACGCGCGTGACCATGGCCACCAGCAGCGACCCCAGGCAGCCCATGGTGAGCGCGTGCAGCGCGCCCAGGCCCAGGGCCGGCACACCGGCGCGCAGGCCCAGCAGCTGCGACAGCCCCGCCAGAACAAAGGCCAGGCCGAGCCACATGAACCCCAGGTGCAGCATCGCGAGCAAGCGGACCTTGAGACTCTGCACCAGGCCCCAGGCGACGCCCAGCCAGAGGATCACCCCGCCGGCCAGCAGCTCCACCAGACCCTGCAACAGCATCCAGCCCGGCGCACCGGCCCAGCCGCTCGCTGCAACCCAGACCGCCAAGGCCTCGAAGGCCGCGGCACCCAGCAGGGCCCACAGCACCCAGAACGGCCGCCAGGCCTCGACCATGGGCACGGCGCTGGAGGTGAAGAAAGGAATCATGCGGTGCGCGACCACCAGGTAGGTCATCACCACGAAGCCCCAGAGGCCGGTCAGCACCAGGCTGCGGGCCACATCGAACGCACCGGCCAGCAAGGCCAGCGCCAGGCCCGCGACGCACAGCGTGCCCACGGTGCCCGCCACCGCCACCACCTGGGCATGCAGACGGTCGGCCAGCGTGCTGCGCCGCACCAGGCCCCAGAAACGCAGGTATTGCGCACCCAGCCCCGCGGCCGCCAGTGCCGCACCCACCACGGCAACCCCCATGTGGGTGTGCGCCCCGGCCAGCCAGAGCAACCAGCCGCCGGCCTGAAGCAGCAAGGTGGGCACCAACACCCGGACGTTGGGGCCTTCCACGCCCAGCCATTTGGGGCCGGCGGTGAACAGGAAACCGGCGAAAAAGAGCGGCATGAAACCGAAGCTCATGACCGCTGCGTGGGTGATCGTCGGTGGCACCGCGTAGCCCAGGCCGATCGCCCCGGTGGTGCGGTCCACCTGCACCAGCGCCCACCACAGGCCCGAGGCCAGCAGCAACACCATGGCCAGAAAAAACGCCAGCCGGTGCGGCGCCAGCAGCAGGTGCCTAGGCCGCCAGGGATTGGGACCCGGCGGCTGTGCGCGCCCCGCGCGACCTGGCCCCACGGGGCGCAAAGGTACGGCGGGGGGCGCGGAGGTGCTCATCCGCAGGTGCCGAGGTGCCCGCAGGAGGTGCAGTAGTCGCAACCGTCCTTGCGGATCATGGCGTGCGCGCCACACTCGGGGCATTTTTTACCGGCCATCACGCCCGAGGGCATGCCGGTCAGTTCGGGCATGGCCGGCGCTGGTGCGGCCGACACCACGCTCAACTGGGCCCGGCGCGCGATGATGTTCTGCAGCGCAAAGGCGATGGCGGCGACTTCGGAGTCGTGCCACATCGGCACATGCGTGCCGTCGGCCTTCTGGTACGTGCCCAGGCGCACCGGACCGCGGTCCCAGGCGACCTTGCGCATGTCGGAGAGCGCCCGTTCCAGGAAACCGCCGCGCGCGGCCAGCGACAGCATGCGCATGGTGGAGGTGATCCACTGCTGCGACTCGCCGTTCTGGCCCACGGGCATGAAGAACTCGATCGCGCGCTCGACCGTGCCATTGCCTTCGGCCGCAGGCACCGGCAGGAAGGAGACCACGATGTACAGGGTCTTGTGGCCTTCCTGCGTCCAGTACTCGATCTTGTCGGCCACGGCCGACAGCGCGCCCTTGGGGCGGCTTTCGATCACGGTGCGCATCGGGTCCACCGGCGCGGGGGCGGACGCAGCGACGGCCTTGGCGTCGGTCGCGGCGCTGCCGGTGTCGAGCACCGAGCCGAGGATGTTGTTGGGCCGGTAGGTGGCCATGCCCTTGAGGTTGGCGCGCCAGGCCTTCTGGTACAGGCTCTTGAAGTCTTCAAACGGGTAGTCTGCGGCGACGTTGACCGTTTTGGAAATGGCGGTGTCCACGAAGGGCTGCACCGCTTCCATCATGGCGATGTGTTCGCCCGCGCTCATGGCCAGCGCGTTGACGAAATAGTCGGGCAGCTGGTCGACGTCGCCGCCGAGTTCGCGGTACAGGCGCCAGGCGTGGTCTTCCACCGCGTACTCGCTGGTGGAGCCGTCGGCCTCGCGCTTTTTGCGGCGGTACATCCAGGAAAACGGCGGCTCAATGCCGTTGGAGGCGTTGTCGGCAAAGGCCAGGCTCACCGTGCCGGTGGGCGCGATGGACAGCAGGTGGCTGTTGCGGATGCCGTGCTTGCGGATGGTCTTCTTGATCGCATCGGGCAGGCGGCTGGCGAAGGTGCCAGGGGCCAGGTAACCCTCGGCGTCGAATTTGGGGAACACGCCCTTTTCCTTGCCCAGCTCGACCGAGGCGAGGTAGGCGGCGTTGCGCATGCGCTCGGCGATCTGGCCCGCCATGGCGCGGCCCTCTTCGCGGTCGTAGCGCACGCAGAGCATGGCCAGGGCATTGCCCATGCCGGTGAAGCCGACGCCGATGCGGCGCTTGGCGGCCGATTCGGCGCGCTGCTGTTCGAGCGGCCAGAAGGTCACGTCGAGCACGTTGTCGAGCGCACGCACCTGGGTCGCCACCGCCTGCTCGAAGGCCTCGAAATCAAAAGCCGGCACACCGCCAAAGCCGAACGGGTTCTTGACGAAGCGGGTGAGGATGATGGGGCCGAGGTCGCAGCAGCCGTAGGGCGGCAGCGGCTGTTCGCCACAGGGGTTGGTCGCCGCGATGGTTTCGCAGTAGTGCAGGTTGTTGTCGGTGCCGATCTTGTCGAGGAACAGGATGCCGGGTTCGGCGAAGTCGTAGGCCGACTTCATGATGGTGTCCCACAGCTCGGTGGCCGACAGGGTCTGGTAGACCCACAGGCCGTCGGCGCGCTGGTAGGCGCCCTTGTCCAGAAGCTTCTTGCCGGGGCGGGCCTTGTGCACCAGTTCCCAGGGCTGGTCGCTGCCCACGGCTTCCATGAAGGCGTCGCTCACGCCGACCGAGACGTTGAAATTGTTCCAGCGACCCGGTGTGCGCTTGGCGGTGATGAATTCCATCACGTCCGGGTGGTCGATGCGCAGCACGCCCATCTGAGCACCACGGCGCGCGCCCGCGCTCTCGACGGTGGAGCAAGATTGGTCGAACACGTTGATGTAGCTGCAGGGGCCGGACGCCATGGAGTGCGTGCCCTTGACCTCGGCGCCCTTGGGGCGGATGCGCGAGAAGTCGTAGCCCACGCCGCCGCCGCGGCGCATGGTTTCGGCCGCTTCGCGCAGCGCTTCATAAATCCCGGGGTACCCCTCGGCGTCCACGCCCTGGATGGCGTCGCCCACCGGCTGCACGAAACAGTTGATCAGGGTGGCCTGGATGTCGGTGCCGGCCGCGCTCATGATGCGGCCCGCGCCAATGGCACCCGCGTGCAGGTTGTCCAGGAAACGCTGCTCCCATTCGGCCCGGTTAGCTTCTTTTTCCACCGAGGCCAGCGCCCGCGCCACGCGGCGGTACAGATCTTCCAGGCCGGTTTCGCCGGGTTTCAGGTATTTCTCGGCCAGCACGTCCTGGCTGATGGGTTGGGTGGCGGTCAGGTCCTGGGGACGCATGGTGTTGTCGCGTTTCATCTCGGAGTTTGTTGGAAAGAGTGAGAGGGGGCGGCCAGGCTGCGGGGTGGTGGCAGGGAGGCTCGGGTCGGGCATGCCGTCGTGTGGACGGCGAACGACCGGACGGGTAAAAACCACCCGCCATTTTGCCCTGCCCGGCGCCGGTTCGACGACCACGCATCCGATGCCCGTCCCTTTTCCAAGCGAAATCGGCGGTGGCACCCGGGTGCCCCCGCCCGCCCGCGCCCGGCAATTGCCTCCTGAACAGGCAATTCGCTTTCTATATGCCTCACTTCATCCATCAGAAAGAATTTGCCCATCGTGTTCGACATAAGGCTGGTAGGGGCCCGTGCCGCTGTGGGAGGCTAACGAGGCCGGCACAAACGCCCCTTGTTCTGCGTCAAACACGTGGACTTCGCCCTCCTCGATCACGTAATGCCAGCCGTGCAGCGACAGCTGGCCCGCTTCCGCGGCGCGGCGCACCATGGGGTAATCCATCAGCCGTTCCAGCTGCAGCACCACCGCGCGCTGCTCGGTGCGGCGCAGCGCTTCGCGGCTGGGCTGGACCGGCAGCAGGGCCTCGTCGGCCAGCTTGAGCCAGGCCTTGAGCGCCACCGCTTCGTCGGGCGCACCTTCGTAGGCGGTCCGGATCGCGCCGCAATGGCTGTGGCCACAGACGATGATGCGTTCCACCTTCAGGCTCAGCACCGCGAATTCGATCGCCGCCATGGTGCCGTGCAACCCGTGCGACTGGTCGTAGGGCGGCACAAAGGCGCCGACGTTGCGCACCAGGAACAACTCGCCCGGCGCCGCGCCCGTCAACAGGTAGGGCACCAGGCGCGAATCGGAGCAGCCGATGAAAAGTGTCTTCGGATGCTGCCCCTGCGCCACCAGGTCCTGGAAGCGCTGCTGGTGCAGCGGGAAATAATCCGAATGGAAATCCCGCAGACGCAGCAACAGGTCGTCAGGCATGGCAAGCCGTCACTGCACCAACGGAGAGTCAGCACCTTCGAGTTCGACGCCTTCCACCTGGGCCTGCCCCACCAGCAACTGCATGTACTGACGCAACGCGGTGCTGCGCGACTGCAGCGCAAGCCGGCTGGCGATCTGGTCCCGGACTTGCTCGAACTCGGGCAACTGGCCCTTCTTGCGGCCCAGCACCTCGATGATGTGCAGCCCGAAGCGCGTGTGCACCAGGCGCGGGTGCACACCCATGCCCCAGCGCGAATCGCTCTGGAAGAACAGCTCGTTCGCCAGCTCGGGGGCGCAGGCTTCCGGCGTCACCCAGCCCAGGTCGCCGCCCTGGGCGCCCGAGGGGCAGTTCGACAACTCGCCCGCCAGTTGCGCGAAGCGCCCCGCCGGCACGTCCTTGCGCGACAGCTCCAGCAAGGCCGTTTCGGCGCGCTGCGAGAGCGCGTGCACATTGACACCCGGTGTCACCGCAAACAGGATGTGCCGCACATGCAGCGCCTGCCCGACGATCAGCCGGTTTTTCTGCGCTTCGTAGTGACGGCGGCATTCGTCTTCGGTGGGGTCGGGCGAGCTCACGGCCTGGTCGAGCATGGCCTCGATGACCTGGCGCTGCGCGTCGTCCGGCTGCTGCGCCACCAGGCCCCGGTACAGCGGCAGCAGGCCTTGTTTCACCGCCTCCTGGATCAGCAGCTCGGTGTAGGCGCGCTCGCGCAGGGTCTGGGCATCGAGCACTTCATCGGGTTCGTGCAGGGCGATGCCGTTGATGCTGGCCACGGCGGGTTGGGCCAGATCGGCGCAGGCGCAGCTGCTGCTGCCGCAACCAACAGTGGAAGAGGGGCTCATGGCAAGTTCCTGGTTCATGGGGGAAGCGCTCACGGCTGGCGGCGGGGGTCGTTCGGCGTCAGGCCCAGCTTGCGGCTGCGCACCACCTGGTAGGGGCGAACCACATAGGCCAGCGTACCGAAGCCGCTCCACACGTGCACCAGACGCGAGAAGGGAAAGAGCAGAAAGATCGTCATGCCCAGCACCAGGTGCACCTTGTAGGGCCAGTCCAGCGCCACCAGACCGGCGGCGTCGGGTCGGAAGGTCACGATGCGCTGCGCCCAGTCCGCCAGCGCCAGCATCACACTCGCGTCCTCGTGGCCGAAGGAATAAGGCAGGGTGATCAGGCCCAGCACCAGCTGCACCCACAGGATGATCAGGATGCCGAGGTCGGTGCGGTGGCTGGTGAGGCGGATGCGGTCGTCGAAGATGCGGCGGTGCAGCAGCAGCGTCAGGCCAATGAAGCAGATGACGCCGGCGATGCCGCCCGCGGTCACGGCCACCAGTTGCTTCTGCTCGGCGGTGATGAAGGGCTCGTACATGAAGTGCGGCGTGAGCAGGCCCACCGTGTGGCCACCGAACAGGAACAGGATCCCGATGTGGAACAGGTTGCTGCCCCAGCGCAGCTGGCCCTTGCGCAGCAGCTGCGACGAATCGCTTTTCCAGGTGTACTGGTCGCGGTCGAAGCGCGCCAGGCTGCCCATGAAGAACACCGCCAGGCAGATGTAGGGATAGACGTTGAAGAGGAAGTTGTGCAGCGGGTTCATGCCTGCGCTCCTTGAGAAGGTTGGGATGACTTTCTGACGATATGGATCGGTTGCGGCTGGTTTGGTTTGGCCTGGCCTTCGGTCGAACAACCGCCAAACACCTCGGGCTCGGCCCAGCTCTCGTCCATTTCCGGCTCGGGCGCGACGGCCACGGCTTCGGCCTTCTCGCCCGCCAGCTCCAGCACCGCCGCCAGCACGCTGGCGTAGGGGCTCTGGCGACCGGCCAGCGCGCTGAAGATCACGCGCACGATGTGCGCGATCTCGCCCATGAATTCACGCGCCTGCTGCGGCGGCTGGGTCGAGGCAAATTCCAGCAGCACCGGCAGGTAGTCGGGCAGCTCGTCGGGGCCGAGGTACAGGCCCGCTTTTTCGTAGGTCTGGATCAGGTCGACCATGGCCGGGCCGCGGTCGCGCGAATCGCCGTGCACGTGTTCGAACAGGTGCAGCGCGGTGCGGCGCCCGCGGTCGAACAGCTCGACGTACTCGGACTCGATCTCCAGCGCCGGCTGGGTGGCCAGGTGCTTGAGCAGCGCGTCGAGCTCGGCCAAGCGAGCCGCCGGCAAAGCCGCTTCGGTGCGCAGCGCCTGCTGCAGCTCGGCGGTGTGGGCGCGGAACGCCGCGTCGGGGTAGCGCAGCAGGTGCGCCAGCACGCGCAGCGTGAGGCGGGCCTGCGGAGGGGAGGAAGAAAACAAACTCATGACTTCATGCCTCCAGCTTGATCGGGATGGTGCGTTTCTTCTCGCTACCGAAGAGACTCGTTTCGGTCTGGCCTTCAGAGCAGCCGTTGCCGAAACTGAAGCCGCAACCGCCCTTCACGTTGAAGGTGTTCTCTGCGTACTCGCGGTGCGTGGTCGGGATCACGAAACGGTCTTCGTAGTTGGCGATGGCCATATAGCGGTACATCTCTTCGACCTCGCGGGCGGTCAGGCCCACCTGGTCGAGCACGTCCTGATTCACCAGGCCGTCCACGTGCTTGGTGCGCTGGTAGGAGCGCATGGCCAGCATGCGTTCAAGCGCGCGCACCACCGGGCCGGTGTCGCCCGCGGTCAGCAGGTTGGCCAGGTACTTCACCGGAATGCGCAGCTGCGACACGTCCGGGATCTCGCCGTTCATGCCCATGGCGCCCGACTGCGCGGCACCGGTGATGGGCGAGAGCGGTGGCACGTACCAGACCATGGGCAGGGTGCGGTATTCGGGGTGCAGCGGCAGGGCGACCTTCCACTCCACCGCCATCTTGTAGACCGGGCTCTGGCGGGCCGCGGCCATCCAGGCGTCGGGGATGCCGTCGATGCGCGCCTGCTCGATCACCTTGGGGTCGTTCGGGTCGAGGAACAGGTCGAGCTGGGCCTGGTAGAGGTCGATCTCGTTGGGCGTGCTCGCGGCCTCGGCGATGCGGTCGGCGTCGTACAGCAGCACGCCGAGGTAACGGATGCGACCGACGCAGGTTTCACTGCACACCGTGGGCTGACCGGCTTCAATGCGCGGGTAGCAGAAGATGCACTTCTCGGCCTTGCCGCTTTTCCAGTTGTAGTAGATCTTCTTGTAGGGGCAACCGCTCACGCACATGCGCCAGCCGCGGCACTTGTCCTGGTCGATCAGCACGATGCCGTCTTCCTCGCGCTTGTAGATCGAGCCCGACGGGCACGACGCCACGCAGGCCGGGTTCAGGCAGTGCTCGCACAGGCGAGGCAGGTACATCATGAAGGTGTTCTCGAACTGACCCATCATGTCCTTCTGGGCCTGCTCGAAACCGTCCATGTTGGCGTCTTTGCTGCGCTTGCTGAACTCGCCGCCGAGGATCTCTTCCCAGTTCGGACCCCACTCGATCTTCTCCATGCGCTTGCCGGTGATCAGCGAACGTGGGCGGGCGGTGGGTGCGTGCTTCATCTCCGGCGCCGACTGCAGGTGGTCGTAGTCGAAGGTGAAGGGCTCGTAGTAGTCGTCGATCTGCGGCAGGTTGGGGTTGCTGAAGATCTTCATCAGCAGCGACCACTTGCCGCCCTGCTTGGGCACGATGGAACCGTCGGCCTTGCGGACCCAGCCCCCGTTCCACTTGTCCTGGTTCTCCCATTCCTTGGGGTAGCCGATGCCGGGCTTGGTTTCGACGTTGTTGAACCAGGCGTATTCCACGCCGGGTCGGCTGGTCCAGACGTTCTTGCAGGTGACCGAACAGGTGTGGCAGCCGATGCACTTGTCCAGGTTGAGCACCATGCCGATTTGTGCGCGTATTTTCATGTTTGACTCCAAATGAAGGGCAGTGGGCTCAGGGGTTTTCGCCCTGCGACTGGTAGGCGCGGACCAGGTGGTCATCGGCCGGTGTGTCGAGCCAGTCCACCTTGGCCATCTTGCGCACCACCACGAATTCGTCGCGGTTGGTGCCGATGGTTCCGTAGTAGTTGAAGCCGTAGCTCAGCTGCGCGTAGCCGCCGATCATGTGGGTAGGCTTGAGCACGATGCGGGTCACCGAGTTGTGGATGCCGCCGCGCACGCCGGTGATTTCCGACCCGGGGGTGTTGATGATCTTTTCCTGGGAGTGGTACATCAGCACCATGCCGTTGTTCACCCGCTGGCTCACCACCGCGCGGGCCGCCACGGCGCCGTTGATGTTGAACAGCTCGACCCAGTCGTTGTCCACGATGCCGGCGCTCTTGGCGTCGTCTTCGCTGAGCCAGATCACGGTGCCGCCGCGGTTCAGCGTGAGCATCATCAGGTTGTCGCTGTAGGTGGAGTGGATCCCCCACTTCTGGTGCGGCGTGATGAAGTTGAGCTGAATCTCTTTGTTGCCGTTGGGCTTGATGTTGTGGATCTCGTTGGTGGTCTTCAGGTCCACCGGCGGGCGGTAGCTGCCGAAGCCTTCACCGAAGGCGATCATCCAGGGGTGGTCCTGGTAGAACTGCTGGCGACCGGTGAGGGTGCGCCATGGGATGTATTCGTGCACGTTGGTGTAGCCGGCGTTGTAGCTCACCGTCTCGCTCTCGATGCCGCTCCAGGTCGGCGAGCTGATGATCTTGCGCGGCTGGGCCTGGATGTCGCGGTAACGGATCTTCTCGTCCTCGCGGTAGACCGCCAGGTGGGTGTGGTCGCGCCCGGTCTGTTTGCCCAGCGCTTCCCATGCCTTCACCGCCACATGGCCGTTGGTCTCGGGCGCCAGTTGCAGGATGGTTTCACACGCGTCGATGTCGGTGACGATGCGCGGCATACCCTGCGAAACGCCTTCTTCCAGCGTCTTGCCGTTGAGCTGGCCGAGCTGCTCGACCTCGGTGCCGGTTTTCCAGCCGATGCCCTTGCCGCCGTTGCCCAGCTTGTCGAGCAGCGGGCCCAGGGCGGTGAAGCGTTTGAAGGTGTTGGGGTAGTCGCGCTCGACCACGGCGATCTGCGGCGCGGTCTTGCCGGGCAGAAGCTCGCACTGGCCCTTCTTCCACTCCTTGACGTCAAAAGCCTGCGCCATTTCGCCGGGGGTGTCGTGCATGATGGGCGAGAGCACCACCTCTTTTTCCACGCCCAGGTGGCCCACGCAGACCTCGCTGAAGGTCTTGGCAAAGCCCTTGTAGATCTCCCAGTCCGAACGCGCCTGCCACACCGGGTCCACCGCCGCCGAGAGCGGGTGGATGAAGGGGTGCATGTCGCTGGTGTTGAGGTCGTTCTTCTCGTACCAGCTCGCCGTGGGCAACACGATGTCGGAGTACAGGCAGGTCGTGCTCATGCGGAAGTCGAGCGTGACCAGCAGGTCCAGCTTGCCTTGTGGCGCGTTCTGGTGCCAGGTCACTTCGGCGGGTTTGGCGTCGTCCTTGCCGAGGTCCTTGCCCTGCACACCGTTCTCGGTGCCCAGCAGATGCTTGCAGAAATACTCGTGGCCCTTGCCGCTGGAGCCCAGCAGGTTGGAGCGCCACACAAACATGTTGCGCGGCCAGTTCTGCGGTGCGTCCGGGTCTTCGCAGCTCATCTCCAGCGTGCCATCCTTGAGCGCCTTGACCACATAGTCCTTGGCATCCATGCCGGCGGCCTGCGCGTCCTTGACCACCTGCATCGGGTTGGTCTTGAGCTGCGGCGCGCTGGGCAACCAGCCCATGCGCTCGGCGCGCACGTTGAAGTCGATCATGCTGCCGCTGTACGCGGCCTTGTCGGCGGCGCTCAGCGTGGGCGAGACGATCTCTTCCATGCCGAGCTTCTCGTAGCGCCACTGGTCGGTGTGGGCGTAGAAGAAGCTGGTGCTGTTCATCTGGCGCGGTGGGCGCACCCAGTCGGTGGCAAAGGCCAGCGGCACCCAGCCGGTTTGCGGGCGCAACTTTTCCTGTCCCACATAGTGGGCCCAGCCGCCGCCGCTCTGGCCGATGCAGCCGCACATCATCAAGAGGTTGATGACGCCGCGGTAGTTCATGTCGGCGTGGTACCAGTGGTTCATGGCCGCGCCGATGATCACCATGGACTTGCCGTGCGTCTTGTCGGCGTTGTCGGCGAACTGGCGCGCCACGGTGATGACCTGGTCGCGTGGCACACCGGTGATGCTTTCCTGCCAGGCCGGGGTGTAGGCGGCGTTGTCGTTGAAGTCTTTGGCACCACTGCCCAGGCCACGGTCGATGCCGTACTGCGCGACCTGCAGGTCGAACACGGTGGCGACCATTGCGTAACGTTCTTCACCGGCCTTGCCCAGGCGCAGGCGCACCGCGGGCACCTTGGCGTGAGTGACCTCGCCGGTTTGTGCATTGGCGGTGAAGTGGGGTGTCACGTTGCCGCCGAAATACGGGAAGCCCACGTCGACCACCTGGTGGTCCTGCTCGCCGTCTTCGATCACCGAGAGCTTGAGCTTCACGTCGCTGTTGCCGCGCGCCTCTTTGGACTCCAGGTTCCACTTGCCTTCGTCTTCGCGGCCGGGCTCACCCCAGCGGAAACCGATGGAGCCGTTGGGCAACACCGCCTTGCCGTCGGTGTCAAACGCCACGGTTTTCCACTCGGGGTTGCTCTTCTGGCCCATCTTGCCGTTGAAGTCGCTGGCGCGCAGATAGCGGTCGGGCACCATGGTCACCGTGCCGTCGGGCAGGGTGTGTTCCTTCAGCATCACCAGCAGCGGCAGGTCGGTGTAGCGGCGGGCGTAGTCGTCGAAATAGCTGCTGCGTTGCTTGCCGCCGTCGGGGAAATAGAACTCTTTCAGCGCGACGTGGCCCATGGCCATGGCGAGTGCGGCGTCGGTGCCCTGCTTGGGGTGCAGCCACAGGTCGGAGAGCTTGGCAACCTCGGAGTAGTCGGGCGTCACGGCCACCGTCTTGGTGCCCTTGTAGCGCACCTCGGTGAAGAAGTGGGCGTCGGGCGTGCGGGTCTGGGGCACGTTGGAGCCCCAGGCGATGATGAACGAGCTGTTGTACCAGTCGGCCGACTCGGGCACGTCGGTCTGTTCACCCCAGACCTGTGGGCTGGCGGGTGGCAGGTCGCAGTACCAGTCGTAGAAGCTCATGCACACGCCGCCGATCAGCGACAGGTAACGCGAGCCGGCGGCGTAACTCACCATGGACATGGCGGGGATCGGCGAGAAGCCGATGACGCGGTCGGCGCCGTGCTGTTTGATGGTGTAGACGTTGGCTGCGGCGATGAGCTGGTTGACCTCGTCCCAGGTGCTGCGCACAAAGCCGCCCATGCCGCGCACCTGCTGGTAGTCGCGCCGGGCTTCGGGGTCTTGCTGGATCAGCGACCAGGCGTCCACCGGGCTCTTGCTCACCTTGAGCGCCGCGCGCCAGCGCTCCAGCAGGCGGCCGCGCACCATGGGGTATTTCACGCGGTTGGCGGAATACAGGTACCAGCTGTACGAGGCCCCACGGGCGCAGCCGCGCGGCTCGTGGTTGGGCATGTCCCAGCGGGTGCGCGGGTAGTCGGTCTGCTGGGTTTCCCAGGTCACGATGCCGCCCTTGACGTAGATCTTCCACGAGCAGCTGCCGGTGCAGTTCACGCCGTGGGTGCTGCGCACGATCTTGTCGTGGGCCCAGCGGTTGCGGTAGCCGT
Source organism: Betaproteobacteria bacterium HGW-Betaproteobacteria-9 (assembly GCA_002842215.1). Lineage (GTDB taxonomy): Bacteria > Pseudomonadota > Gammaproteobacteria > Burkholderiales > Burkholderiaceae_C > Hydrogenophaga. Next base: position 215,794 of record PHCC01000014.1, read on the forward strand.
CTTCCCAGGTGCGGTCTTCGTTGGTGGTCAGGCCGTGGTTGCCCGAGAAGGCTTCTTTGGGCAGGGTGAAGTGGGTCAATCGGTCCAGAAAGTGGCTCATGGGGCGCTCCGGTTGGGGTGTGTTGTTGGGGTCATTGACCGTTTGCTGTTGGGTTCGTTGGCCTGGGATCTTTGGGCTGCTTTTGCATGCCTGCTTTTGTGGGGGCTGAGGGCAGCGGGGCACACGGTTCCGTCCGTGTCCCCCGCCCACTGCGTGGGCTCCTCCTTTACCTCCCGGAACCGTGCACCCCACTGCCCTCGGCTGCCTGCGTGGTGGGTGGTGGTGCGCAATGACCGAAGACCCTTGTGCGCCAACATCGTTGGCTGACTCAGGACGGTGTGGCACTCCGCTTCGGTAGGTAAAGGAGGAGCCCGAAGGGCGGGGGACACGGACGAAGCGGAGTGCCGCGCCGGCCTGAGTCCCGAACAAGCAGTGCCCCGAAGTGACTGCGCTCCCATGAACTTGAACTCCGACATCCGTGACCAAGAAAGGGACTTCATGGGTTCTTGATCTCCGCACCCGAGCGCAGGTAGAACCACCAGTTGAGTACCAGGCAGACGGCGTAGAAGATGGCGAAGCCGTACATGGCGAGCTGCGGCGTGCCGGCCTTGATCTGCGCGCCGATGACCACCGGGGCGATGAAGGCGCCGTAGGCCGCGACGGCCGAGGTCCAGCCCAGCACGGGGCCGGCCTGCTGGCGGTCGAAGATGACGCCGATGGTGCGGAAGGTCGAGCCGTTGCCGATGCCGCTGGCAAAGAACAGCACGATGAACAGGCCGATGAAGGCGGGGAAATACTGCTCGGGCGTGGCCGAGCCGTAGGCCATCATCATCACGTAGCCCACCGCGCCGGAAGCGAACACCATCACGGCCGAGATGACCTGGGTGACGATGGAGCCACCGACCTTGTCGGATATCCAGCCGCCGAGGGGACGTACCGCGGCACCGACGAAGGGACCGATCCAGGCGTAGGTCAGAGCCGAGGGCGCATTGGGATTCTTCAGCGTATGCGTCATCACACCGGCCGCATCGGCGACGTGCTGGAAGCCGAAGATGACCGTGATGGCCAGCGGCAGCACCATCGAGAAGCCGATGAAGGAACCGAAGGTGACGATGTAGAGCGCGGTGAGCGACCAGGTGTGCTTGTTGCGGAAGATGGCGAACTGTTTGCTCACGCCCTCTTTCATGGGGCCGAAGGCCGCCAGCTTCATCACCAGAAGCGCCAGCACGATGTCCAGCGGGATCGCGACCCACATGTTCAGGATGCCCAGGCCGGTGGGCGCCGGCAGGTACAGCCAGAGCATGAAGATGGCCGGGATGAAGGCGAGCGTGTAGAGGTAGGTGACCTTGGCGAACGCGCCGATGGGGCCGCCGGCCTCGGGCGACACGGTCTTCAGGTTGTTCATGCCGAACCAGGCCAGGATCGACAGCGGCACCAGCGAGAGCACCCAGGCAAAGCCAGCGTTCTGGATCCAGGTGGGGGTGCCGGCGGCGATCTTGCCGAAGATCCAGCCGCTGTCTTTCACCAGCGTCATGGGCTCACCACCAAAGGCGCCCAGCAGCGGCAGCGTCATCACCAGCGGGATGACGATCTGCATCGTCGTCACACCGAAGTTGCCCAGGCCCGCGTTCAGGCCCAGCGCCGTGCCCTGCAGCCGCTTCGGGAAAAAGGTACTGATGTTGGACATGGAGCTGGCAAAGTTGCCGCCGCCCACGCCCGACCACAGCGCCAGCAGCTGGAACACCCACAGCGGCCACTCGGGGTGCTGCAGCGCCACGCCGGTGCCAATCGCCGGGGCCAGCAGCATGGCCGTGGTGAGGAAGATGGTGTTGCGGCCACCGGCCAGGCGCACCAGGAAGGACGCCGGGATGCGCATGGTGGCGCCGGCGATACCGGAGATGGCGGTGAGCGTGAAGAGCTCGGCCTGGGTGAAGGGGAAACCCAGGTTGAGCATCTGCACGGTGATGATGCCCCACATGCCCCAGACCGCGAAGCCGCAGAGCAGCGCAGGCACCGAGATCCAGAGGTTGCGGTAGGCGACTTTTTTGCCTCTGGTTTCCCAGAAGCGCTCGTCCTCGGGCCGCCAGTCGGCAATATCGGCTCCGTGGTCGCCGACAACGGCGCCCGAAGCAGAGAGGTTTGCTTTGGTGTTCATGGTGGTGTGTGCCGACCGCGGGGGTCAGTTCTGAAGGGAAAAGGATTTGGCTTCCGTGCCCATGACGGGGGTCTTGCGCACTTCGGTCCAGTACATCCAGATCAGCGAGACCCAGACCACGCCGTACATCAGCATGAAGGCGCTGGAGCGGATGCCGGTCAGGTCCATCAGCGCACCGAACATGATCGGCAGCACAAAGCCACCCAGGCCGCCGGCCAGGCCGACGATGCCGCTGATGGCGCCGATGTTCTTCGGGTAGTCGTCGCTGATGTACTTGAAGACGCTGGCCTTGCCGAAGGCCCAGGAGATGCCCAGGATGAACATCAGGCCGGTGAACATGTAGACATTGAGGCCGATGTGGAAGGTCTTGGGTCCGTCCACGGTCGTGACGGTGAAGTCGGTCTGCGGATAGCTCAGCAGGAACAGGCAGATCCAGCTCACCCACATCACCCACCAGGTGACCTTGTGGGCACCGAACTTGTCCGACAGGATGCCGCCGATGGCGCGCAGCACGCCGCCGGGCAGCGAGAACGCCGCGGCCAGCAGGGCGGCAACGCGGATGTCGAGGCCGAACTCACCGACGTAGTACTGCACCATCCAGAGCGAGAGCGCCACATAGCCGCCAAACACGATGCTGTAGTACTGGCAGTACTTGATGACCTTGGGGTCCTTCAGTGCCTGGAGTTGGTCCTTGAAGGTCACGTTGCTCGGCACCAGGTGCGAGGGGTCGCTGTGGCTGAAGAGCCAGAACAGGATCACGGTGCCGAGCATGATGGCCGCGTAGACCTGCGGCACCATGGTCCAGCCGAAGGCCACCAGCAGCACCGGCGCGACGAACTTGTTGACCGCCGCACCCGAGTTGCCCGCGCCGTACACACCCATGGCCATGCCCTGGCGGTGCTTCGGGAACCAGCGCGCCACGTAAGGCGTGCCGACCGAGAACGAGCCACCGGCCAAGCCGACGAAGAGGCCGATGGTGAGGAAGTGCCAGTAGGCGGTGGCGTAGCTCATCATCCAGATCGCGGGCACGGTGAGCGCCATCAGGATGGTCATCACGATGCGGCCGCCGTAGCGGTCGGTCCAGATGCCCAACGGCACGCGCACCAGCGAGCCGGTGAGCACCGGCGTGGCCATCAGCAGGCCGAACTGGGTGGCATTGAGGTCGAGCGCTTTCTTGATCGGGATGCCGATGACGCCAAACATCATCCACACCATGAAGCAGACGGTGAAAGCCAGGGTGCTGACGATCAGCACCGACCAGGCTTTCCGTTGATTGCGAAGTTCAGAGGCCATGTTCTTTCTCCAGAGACATGTCAGGACTGTCCGCGTTTCGCGCCCCGCCGAATATCCACCGATGGTGGCGCGCACACAAGACAGAAGAACGATGGACCGACGACCGGCATCGTCCGGAAGAACTACCCCGGGGCCGGAATCACCCGCGCTTGATGTGGATCAAGCGGATTTCGACCGCCCCAACCCGGAGAGCGATCCGTTGCGCATGAAGTGACGCACAGCCCAGGCCAGCGCGGAACCGGCTTTGCCGGGCCGCTGCTGGTGCCCCCTTGGGGGGTGGCGCGAAGCGCTGCGGGGGGATTTCTAAACCAGCCCGTGGCTGGTGGCGTAGACCGCGGCTTGCACCCGCGAGCTCAGGCCCAGCTTGCGCAGGATGTGCTGCACGTGGATCTTCACCGTGGTCTCGGCGATGTCCAGCCCGCGCGCGATCAGCTTGTTGCTGTCGCCACGCGCGATCAGCAGCAGGATCTCGCGCTCGCGCGGTGAGAGCAGGTCCGGCGAGGGACCGCCGGGCCGGGGGGGCTCCAGCGGCGCCGGCGTGGTTTCGCTCCCGGTCGGGGGGGCCTGGGGCCGGGTGCGGAACGCCGACACCAGCTTGGTCAGCATCTCGGGACTGACCACCGATTCGCCGTCCATCACCTTGACGATAGTCTCGGCCAGCTGGTCCGATTCCACCGTCTTGAGCAGGTAGCCGTCGGCCCCGGCCTGCAGGGCGGCGGCGAGGTCGTCGGCGTTTTCGCTCACCGTAAGCATCAGGATGCGCGCCCGGGGCGCCGCGTCCTTCAGCGCCGGGATGCCTTCGACGCCGCGCACGCCGGGCAGGTGGTTGTCGAGCAGGATCACGTCGGGCTGGTGCTGCGCCAGGCAGCGCAAGGCCTCGCCGAGGTCGCCTGCCTCGCAGCCGACATCGAAGCGTTCGTCCTGCGCCAGCAGCGCCTTGAGTCCGCGGCGGAACAGGTTGTGGTCATCGACCAGCAGCAGCTGGATGCGGGGCGCGGGTGCATGGGTCATGGGGCGGGCAGGGTCTCGGACAGTTCTTGCAGGTTCAGGCCCAGCGTGCCGATGCCACGGCCACTCACCGGGTACGGGGGCAGGGTCAGGGTCACCGTGGTGCCCTGGCCAGGGCTGGACACCAGTTCCACGCTGGCACCGATGCGTTCGGCGCGCTCCCGCATGATCTTCATGCCGACGTGGTTCTCGCTGCGCTGCTGGCGGGTGTCGAAGCCGGCGCCATTGTCGCGCACGGCAAAGCGCCAGCGTGCGGCCTTGTGCACGTCCAGGCTGACGTGGCTGGCACCCGCGTGCTTGCGCACGTTGGACAGCGCTTCCTGCAGCACATGCAACACCTGCACCTGCACGTCGGGCGGCAGTGGCAGGCCCTGCCCTTCGAGCTGCAGGCGCGTGGGCAGACCGGTCTGGTGCTGGAACTTCTGCAGCGTTTCCTGCAGTGCGGCCTCGATGTCGTCGGTGTTGGTGCGGGTGCGGAAATGCACCAGCAGCTCACGCACGTCGTTGATGCTCTCCTTCAGGCCGGCATCGAGCTCGTCCAGCGTGGCGCTCACCTTTTCAGACTGCTGTTTCTGCACCGCGCTGCGCAGCAGGCCGGCCTGGATCTTCAGGAACGCGAGCGACTGCGCGATCGAGTCGTGCAGCTCGCGCGCGATCAGGGCACGCTCCTCGCCCACCGCCGCCTCGCGCTCCAGCGCCGCCGCGCGCAGGCCTTCGAGCGCGCTGGCCAGGTGGCTGGCGAGCGCGTCGAGCAGCTCGGTCTCGTCGGCGTTGAGCTGCACATCGCTGCGGAAAAACAGGTCGATCTCGCCGATCAACCGCTGTTGCAGCCGCACCGGCACGCTCACCAGGCTTTCATAGCCCGCGCGCGCGCAATGCCGCATGGGCGCGTCGTCGTGGCTGTGGATGGGGATGACGCGCGTGCGGGCGTCGGGCTGCAGGTTGCCGCAGGCGCAGGCGCCGGCCAGCAGGCTGCGCTCTTCCTCCTGCATCTCCTGCGGAAAGCAGTCAGAGGCCAGCATCAGGTAACGCTGGTTGGCCTCGTCGGACCAGCGCACCGCCACCGCGTCGGCCTTCATGACCTGGCGCACGCGCTGCGAAAAGCCACGCGAGAGTTCTTCGATGGTGTTGGCCTGGGCCAGGAAAGCGCTCACCTCGTACAGCGCCTCCAGCCGGGCGCGCTGCGCCTCGATGCGCTGCGTCTTGGCCTGCACCTTGGCCTCCAGCCCTTCGTAAAGCGATTGCAGGGTGCTGGCCATGCGGTTGAAACCGGCAGCCACCTGGCCAAATTCGTCCTGCGTGTCGACGTCGATGCGGGTACCGAACTCACCCGCCTCCACCTGCGCCAGCACCTTGCGCAACTGCGCCAGCGGGTTGATCACGTAGAGATAGCCGGTGTAGAGCATGATCACCGCGCTGCCGATGGCCAGCGCCATCATCACGAACTGGAACAGGTTGAGGATGGCAGTGTAGCCCGAGAGCTGTTTCTCGATCACCATCACGAAGCCGTCGATGGCGTCGACGAACTCGCCCGCGGCCTGCAGCGAGCGCGCGGCATCGGGCGGCACCTCACCCAGCCACAGCGGTCGCTGGTTCTGCCAGAGCGCCTCCACGATGACGAACTGCCGGCTCACCTCGTCGTTCCAGGGCACAAACAGCGGGCGACTCGGGTCGCCGCTGCGCAGCAGGCCCAGGCTGTGATCGAACTGGGCCACCAGGGCATTGATGTCGCTGGCCGGCAGCTGGGCCGCCACCGAGCTGTTGAGGCGCCAGGTCTGCATGCGCATGCGCCCGGCCTCGTTCACCGCCGCCGCGCCACCTTCGAGCTGCCAGGTCACCCACAGCGTGAGGCCGATCGAGGCCAGCGCGATGACCAGCAGGCCGGCGCCGATGCGGATCAGCTTGATCGAGAGCGAAACGGTGGATGCCATGGCCATAGGTTAGCGGCTTTGTACCGACCCCGATACCAGCAAGTTGCACGCCCGGGGCCGGAGACCCCGGCACGGGCAAGGGTTTGGACTGCGCCCGATCGGCAACTTAATATGCACTTAAAATGCCTCTTTAAATCCCGTCGATGCCATGTCAAATCCACCCGAACCGGCGGCCCAGCCGGTGTTCTTTCCCTTGCTGGACCAGCAGCAGAAGATCTACCCGCGCTCGGTGAGTGGGCGCTTTGCGCGCTGGCGCTGGGTGATGGTCTGGCTGACCCAGATCGTGTTCTACGGCCTGCCCTGGCTGCGTTGGAACGATCGGCAGGCGGTGCTGTTCGATCTGGAAGAGCGGCACTTCTACGTGTTCGGCCTGGTGCTGCAACCACAAGACTTTATCTACCTCGCCGCGCTGCTGGTGCTGTCGGCGCTGGGCTTGTTCTTCGTCACCGCCATCGCCGGCCGTGTGTGGTGTGGCTACGCCTGCCCGCAGACGGTCTACACCGAGATCTTCCTCTGGGTCGAGCGGCGCATCGAAGGCGACCGCAGCGCGCGCCTGCGGCTGGACGCGCGGCCCTGGGGGCTGGAGAAGTTGCTGCGCAAGACGGGCAAGCAGGCGGCCTGGATCGCCATCGCGCTGTTCACCGGCTTCAGCTTCGTCGGCTACTTCATACCCATTCACAGCCTGGCCGAACAGACCCTGGCGCTGACGCTCACACCTTGGGCCACGTTCTGGGTCTTCTTCTACGGCTTCGCCACCTACGGCAACGCCGGCTTCATGCGCGAGCAGGTCTGCAAATACATGTGTCCCTACGCGCGCTTCCAGAGCGCGCTGATCGACATGGATTCGATGGTCATCGCCTACGACACGAAGCGGGGCGAGAACCGCGGTGCGCGCTCGCGCAAGGCCGACCCCAAGGCGCTGGGCCTGGGTGACTGCATCGACTGCACGCTGTGTGTGCAGGTCTGCCCGACCGGCATCGACATCCGCAACGGCCTGCAGAACGAATGCATCGCCTGCGCGGCCTGCATCGACGTCTGCGACGAGGTGATGGACAAGATGGGCTACGCACCCGGCCTGATCCGCTACTCCTCGGGCAACGGCATTGAGCAGGGCTGGACGCCCGCGCACATGCTGCGGCGGATCTGGCGACCGCGGGTGCTGATCTACGCGACGCTGTTGCTGGCGCTGGGCAGTGCCTTCATCTGGAGCGTGGGCCACCGCAGCGACTATGACGTGGCTGTCAGCCGGGACCGCGGCGCACTGGCGCGCCAGACCGGCAATGGCGATGTCGAAAACACCTACCAGCTGCAGGTCACCAACAGCCTGGAGCAGCCTCAGGGCTACACCGTGCGGGTCTCCGGCCAGGAGGGCCTGCGGCTGGACACGGCCGCCGGGCTGTCGGTGGGCGCGACCAGCACCGCCAGCATGCCGGTGCGGCTGGTGCTGCCGCTGGCATGGGCCCAGCGCCACGGTGGTGAGACGCTGCCGGTGGTGTTCCAGATCGAACCCGACACGGCCGGCGCGCACGAACCGGTTCAGGTGAAAAGCACCTTCGTTGTGCCACGTTATTGACGCGGTGCGCCTGACGCAGACCCACCCGGCGACCTACTCTCTTGCCTGCCAGACCGATGCGCTCCAGGTCGGCGCGGCGGATCTGATGAGCTCGAGGATCTCGGGCGGAATGTCACCTGGCCCGGTCAGCTGGCGAATCTCCAGCACGTCGTCGGAGCCCCATCCGGAGGGCGCGCGCAGCGCCCACCCGATGGCTTCTTCGAGCGACTTCACATCGATGATGTAGAAGCCGCCGACGAGTTCCTTCGATTCGGCGAAAGGGCCGTCGACGAGGTGTCGCCGTCCCTGGGAAACCGCGACACGTGCGCCCCGTGCGGCAGGGTTCAATCCCTCGGACGCCACCAGGATGCCGGCCTGGTGCATCGCTTCGTTGAACTGCATGTAGGCCGTGAAGAGCTTTTCGTCGAAACCCGCTGGCGGGTCTGTTTTCGTGTCGTCCGTGCCTGCCTGTGCTGTGATGATGAATCGCATCGTGATGTCTCCTTGGAGTGGGTGCCACCATGACCACGACGAACGGTAACGCGCCAGATCGACAGCGTCACCCACTCATTTTTTCCCACCGGACTCCGAGGTCGATAGGCGCTGTGGCTGGCAGACGGAGGCCCATGGGGGAAGCCGCCAAGGCACTCCTACAGATCGGGCAGACCCGGTATGTACTTCAGGTGCACGACCTTGCGCGCGCCGGCCACCGGTGTTGGCATGGGTTCCAGCAGATCGGCCAGCGTCAGGCCGTCGAGCACCGCGAGGTAGCTGTCCATCGCCTGTTGCAGCGCGCCCTTGAGGCGGCAATAGCCGTCGAGCCTGCAGGTGTTGTGGTCCTTGTCGAAACACTCGACCAGCGTGAAGTCGGTCTCTGTCTGGCGGATCACGGCGCCCAGCACGGTCTCGTGCGCCGGTTTAAGCAGGCGCAGGCCTCCGCCGCGACCGCGCGTGGTCTCCAGCAGCCCCAGGCCCGAGAGCGCCATCACGATCTTGGTCAGGTGGCTGCGCGAGATGCCGTGAGCCTCGGCGATCTCGCTGATGGTGGCGGGCTTTTCGCGCTGCGCACAGGCGGCGCAGTACATCAGCACCCGCAAGCTGTAGTCGCTCCAGTGGGTCAGTCGCATGCCGGGATCTCCTGGCGGCGGGGCATCGTTCTTCCGGATACCCCGTGTCGTTCTGAGGAAATATTCACCTCGTATGAATTTTATCTTTTAATATATGCATTCAGTGTGAATATTTAAGGACACCCCATGAACCACACCGCCACCGTTGCCATCCCCACCGCCGACCGCGCCCAGCAGGCCATCGGCCAGATCGCCGTCGATCTGCCAGGCTCCACCGCGGTCTTCCGCCGCCTCAAGCTCGACTTCTGCTGCGGTGGTCAGGTGCCGCTGCAGCAGGCCTGTGCCAGCAAGGGCTTGCCACTGGACGCGGTGCTCGCCGAACTCGGGGAACTGGAGCGCCCGAGCGAGTTGCCAGCGACCGAGTCGCCCGAAGCACTGGTCGATCACATCCTCGCGCGTTACCACGCCGTGCACCGCGAGCAGCTGCCCGAGCTGATCCGCATGGCCCGCCGCGTGGAGGCGGTGCACCGCGAAAACCCGGATGTGCCGGTCGGACTGGCCGAACACCTGGAGACCATGGAAGCCGAGCTGCTGGACCACATGGACAAGGAAGAACAGATCCTGTTCCCTCTGTTCAAGAAAGGCGCTGGCTCGCAGGCCCTGGGGCCGATCCACGTGATGCGCGACGAACACACTGGCCACGGCGCGCAGCTCGAACGCCTGATGGCCCTCACCGACGACGCCACCCCGCCGCGCGGCGCCTGCAACACCTGGCGCGCGCTGTACGCCGGCATCGCGCAGCTGTCCGACGACCTGATCAACCACATCCACCTGGAGAACAACGTGCTGTTCCCGCAGTTTGAGGTCCAGGTGCAAACCGGGTGTGGATGTTCTTGACCCCCCCTGCGGCGCTTCGCGCCACCCCCCAGGGGGCGATTCGATGTGGCCCGGCAAAGCCGGTTCCACCGCATCCTTCGGCTGGGGCAGTTCGCGCCGAGTTGACCCGCTTGCGCCAGATCAAGCCATGAGCGCGTTGACGCAGGTCAACGCCCGGGCCCCGCGCCGCTGATACCTTCGCGCCCGCCTGGCAACGGCAGTCCGCCGTGCCGCACCTTCCACGCAAGCTTCCATGGCCACCGACCGCACGTTAGACAACCCCCACACCCTGGACCTGGTCTGCCCGGCCGGCAGCCTGCCCGCGCTCAAGGCCGCGGTGGACTACGGCGCGAACTGCGTCTACCTGGGCCTGCGCGACGCCACCAACGCGCGCAACTTCGCTGGCCTGAACTTCGACGACGCGGCGATCGCCAGCGGCGTGGCCTATGCGCATGCGCGTGACTGCCAGGTGTTCATGGCGCTCAACACCTACCCCCAGGCCGCGCAGCCGGAGCGCTGGCGCGAGGCGATGGACAAGGCGGTGAACCTGGGCGTGGACGCGGTGATCCTGGCCGACCCCGGCCTCATGCGCTACGCCACGCAGCGCCACCCCCGCCTGCGGCTGCACCTCTCGGTGCAGGGCTCGGCCACCAACCCCGAGGCGATCAACCTCTACCACCGCGAGTTCGGCATTTCGCGCGCCGTGCTGCCGCGCGTGCTCTCGCTCGACCAGGTGCGCCAGGTGGTGCAGAAGACGCCGGTGGAGATCGAGGTGTTCGGCTTCGGCAGCCTGTGCGTGATGGTCGAAGGGCGCTGCGCGCTCTCGTCCTATGTGACCGGCGAGTCGCCCAACACGCACGGCGTGTGTTCGCCCGCCAAGGCGGTGCGCTGGCAGGAAACGCCAAAGGGGCTGGAGTCGCGGCTCAACGGCGTGCTGATCGACCGCTATGCCAGCGGCGAAAGCGCGGGCTACCCCACGCTGTGCAAGGGCCGCTTCGACGTGGAAGACGACACCAGCTACTACGCGATTGAGGAGCCAACCAGCCTCAACACGCTCTCGCTGTTGCCGCAGCTGGCGCAGATGGGCGTGCGCGCGATCAAGATCGAGGGCCGCCAGCGCAGCCCGTCCTACGTGGCCCAGGTCACGAAGGTCTGGCGCGAAGCCATCGACAGCTGCCAGGCCCAGCCCCAGCACTACACGCCCAAAAGCGCCTGGATGGCCTCGCTCGACCAGGTCGCGGAAGGTCAGCAACACACGCTGGGCGCCTACCACCGTCCATGGAAATGAACGCCCCCCTGCGCCGCTGCGCGGCTTCCCCCCGGAGGGGGGACGCACCCTGTGGCCTGGCAAAGCCAGTTCCACGGGTGCCCTGGGTGGCGCACGCGCTCCGGTCATGAATCAGGCATCTGTATGAAACTCTCTCTCGGACCCCTGCAGTACTACTGGCCACGCCAGACCGTGTTCGACTTCTACGAGGCGATGGCCGCGACCGCGGTGGACATTGTCTACCTCGGCGAAGTGACCTGCTCGCGCCGCCACGAGCTGCGCCTGTCCGACTGGCTGGACGTGGCGCAGTTGCTGCGCGACGCGGGCAAGACCGCCGTGCTCTCCACCATGGTGCTGCTGGAGTCCGGCTCGGACGTGAGCGCGATGCAGAAGATCGCGGCGAACACCGACTTCGGCATCGAGGCCAACGACATGGGCGCGGTGAGTGCGCTGACCGGCCAGCGCGGCTTCGTCGCCGGCCCGCACCTCAACGTCTACAACGGCCCCACGCTGCAATGGATGGCTTCGCTGGGCGCGTCGCGCTGGGTGGCGCCACTGGAGATGCCGCGCAAAGACCTGGCCCTGCTGCAGCAGCAGCGCCCGGCCGGCCTGCAGACCGAGGTGTTCGTGCACGGCCGCCTGCCCTTGGCCTTCTCGGCCCGCTGCTTCACCGCGCGCCACCGCAACCTGCCCAAGGACGACTGCCGCTTCAGCTGCATCGACCACCCCGACGGCCTGATGCTCAAGACGCGCGAGAGCGCCGAGTTCCTGGTGCTCAACGGCATCCAGACCCAGTCGGCGCGGGTGCACAGCCTGATCGACGCCTGGGACGATCTGGCGGCGCTCGGCGTGGACGTGGCGCGCATCAGCCCGCAGTCGTTGCACACGGCCGACGTGATCGCGCTGTACGACGCGGTGCGCCGCGAAGCTCTCGATGGCCCTGCGGCACGCGCTGCCCTGCTGCCTCTGCTGCCCGACCGCGACCGCGACTGCAACGGCTACTGGCACGGCCAGCCCGGACAGGACCGGATCGAACCCGCCCTCGCCTGAAAGCCCCCATGCACACGACCACCACCGCCCGCCCCGACACCCACCACGTGCTGCCCGCTCCGGTGGGCGCCCTGCTCGGGCGCCTGCCGGCCTACCCCGGCTCGATGCTGCTGGTCACCGCGCTCAACCTCGTGCTCGCGCGCCAGCTGCCGGCCGATGTGGGACAACGCCTGGAGGGCCAGCGCATCCGCATCCTGGTGCGCGACGCCGGCCTGCGCTTCGACTTCGTCTGGCGCGGCAGGCTCTTCCGGGCCTGCCCGCCGCAAGCCGAAACCGAGCTGACACTGAGCGCCAACGCGCACGACTTCGTGCGCCTGGCCCGGCGCCAGGACGACCCCGACACGCTGTTCTTCAACCGCCGTCTTTCGATGGAGGGCGACACCGAGCTCGGTCTGGTGGTCAAGAACGCGCTCGACGCGCTGGAATTGCCGGTGTTCGATGCACAGCACTGGGCGCCGCCGCGGGTGTGGGAGCGCCTGCGCGCACGTCTCGCCCACCCAAGCGCGGGCTCGCGCCCCTGGCAACGATGAGCAGGCCAGCGAGCCGCGCCGCCGCAGCCCGTCCGCTGGTCTACGCCTGCTCGGGCTGCTCCAGTGCCGCGCAGCTGGCCAACCACGTGGCCGTGCGGCTGGACCGCGCCGGACTGGCCGAGATGTCGTGCATTGCCGGCGTCGGCGGCGACGTGCCCTCGCTGCTGAAAACCGCGCGCTCGGGCCGGCCCATCGTGGCGCTCGATGGCTGCCCGCTGGTGTGCGTGAAAAGCAGCCTGGCGCGCCACGGCATCGTCCCGGACCAACACCACCAGTTACAGAACTATGGCGTGCGCAAGCGCCAGCACGAAGATTTCGACCCGGAGCAGGCCCAGCAGGTGCTGGCACAGGTGAGCGCCGGCCTGCACCAGCTCGCCGCGACCGCCCCGACGGCAGCACCGGAACCGGAACCGGCACCGGCACCGGCACCGGAGACGCTGCATGACTGAGGCCCCGGCGCCTCGCCGCCTGCTGGTGGCCATCACCGGCGCCAGCGGCGCGGTCTACGGCCTGCGCCTGCTGCAGGTGCTGGGCGCGACGGCCGGCGTGCAGGTGCACGCGGTCGTGTCCGACGCCGGCTGGCTGACGCTGCGCCACGAACTGGACCTCGCGCCCGAGGCGCTGCGCCCACTGGTGCACACCCTGCACGACGCGGCCCACCTCGGCGCCGGCCCGGCCAGCGGCTCGTTCCGCTGCGGCGGCATGGTGGTCGCGCCGTGCTCCATGCGCACGCTGGCGGCGATCGCCAACAGCCTGTCGGACAACCTGGTCATCCGCGCCGCCGACGTGATGCTCAAGGAACGCCGCCGTCTCGTGCTGATGGCGCGCGAAACCCCGCTGCACCTGGGCCACCTGCGCAACATGACCGCGGTCACCGAGATGGGCGCGATCGTCTGCCCACCCATGCCCGCTTTCTACCTGCGCCCGAAGACCCTGGACGACATCGTCGATGCCAGCGTGGCGCGCGTGCTCGACCTGCTCGACGTGCCGCACACGCTGAGCGAACGTTGGCAGGGCATGGACAAGGTGCCCGCATGACTTACCGCGATCTGCGTGACTTCATCGCACAACTGGAATCCGCCGGCGAGCTGCGGCGCGTGAGCGAACCGGTCTCGCCGCACCTGGAGATGACCGCGCTGTGCGACCGCGTGCTGCGCGCCGGCGGCCCGGCCTTGCTGTTCGAGCGGCCCACCGGCCACCGCATGCCGGTGCTGGGCAACCTGTTCGGCACCACCGCCCGCGTGGCGCGCGCCATGGGCGTGGGCAGCCTGGGCGAGCTGCGGCAGTTCGGCGAAGTGCTCGCCGCGCTCAAGGAACCCCCCGCACCGGGCGGCCTGAAAGACATGGTGGGCATGGCCGGCCTGCTCAAGAAGCTGTGGCACATGACGCCGCAGACGCACGCGTCGGCACCCTGCCAGGACGTCGTGTGGGAGGGCGCCGATGTCGACCTCGCGCGCCTGCCCATCCAGCACTGCTGGCCCGACGACGTGGCCCCCCTCATCACCTGGGGTCTGGTGATCACGCAAGGCCCGCACAAGCCGCGCCAGAACCTGGGCATCTACCGCCAGCAGGTGCTCTCGCGCAACCAGCTCATCATGCGCTGGCTGCCACACCGCGGCGGCGCGCTCGACTTCCGCGATCATGGTCGCCTGCACCCTGGTCAGCCCTACCCGGTGGCGGTGGCACTCGGCGCCGACCCGGCCACCATCCTGGGTGCGGTCACGCCGGTGCCCGACAGCCTGAGTGAATACCAGTTCGCCGGCTTGCTGCGTGGCGCGCGCACCGGGGTCGTGCGCGCCCTGGGCGTGCCGCTGCGCGTGCCGGCCTCGGCCGAGATCGTGCTCGAAGGCCACATCCTCCCCGACCCCTTGCACCCGAGCGGCTTCCAGCACGCGCTCGAAGGCCCCTACGGCGACCACACCGGCTACTACAACGAACGCGCCGAGTTCCCGGTGTTCACGGTCGAACGCATCACGCTGCGGCGCGACGCCATCTACCACTCCACCTACACCGGCAAGCCGCCGGACGAACCCGCCGTGCTGGCGCTGGCGATGAACGAACTGTTCATCCCGCTGCTGCAGCGCCAGTTCCCCGAGATCACCGACTTCCACCTGCCGTCCGAGGCCTGCAGCTATCGGCTAGCGGTGGTGCAGATCCGCAAGGCCTACGCCGGCCACGCGCGGCGCGTGATGATGGGCGTGTGGAGCCACCTGCGGCAGTTCATGTACACCAAGTTCGTCGTGGTCGTGGACGAGGACATCGACGTGCGCAACTGGGGCGAAGTCATCTGGGCCATGAGCACACGCATGGACCCGGCGCGCGACAGCTTCACCATCGAGCACACGCCCATCGACTACCTCGACTTCGCCTCGCCCGTGAGCGGTCTGGGCAGCAAGATGGGCCTGGACGCGACCAACAAATGGCCGGGTGAAACGCAGCGCGAATGGGGCCGGGTGATGAGCATGGACCCGGCGGTGACAGCCCGCATGGAGCCGCTGTTCCAGGCGCTGATGGCATGAGGCGGCGCCTCACGCCGCCCAGTCAAGCCTGTACGCCGTACCGCGCGAGTCCCGGCACGTCGACGATGTGGATGTCGCGCTTGTCGATACGGATCAGGTTCACCGACTCCAGTTCGTGCAGCACCTTGGAGAAATACTCCGGCGTGAGCGACAGCCGGGAGGCCACGGTGGCCTTGCTCACCGGCAGCGAGACGATGTAGACCTCGCCCGTGGAGCAGTCTTCCACCTGGTGTTCGCGCAGCAGGTAGCCGATCACCCGCTGCATGCCGGTGTGCAGCGCGCCGGTTTCAATGTCGTGCACCAGACCATGCAGGCGCCGGGAGATGCCGGCCAGCATGCGCAGCGAGAAGCGGGGGTCGCGCTGGATTTCGTTGACGATGACCTGCTTGCCCACGCTCAGCAGCAGGCTGCTGGTGAGCGCCTGCGCATTCAGGATGTAGGGCTTGTCGGTGAACATCAGCGCCTCGGCAAAACTGTGACCGGGCTGCACCAGCTCGATCACCTTTTCCTGCCCGGCGGGCGAGAGCGCAAACAGCTTCACCTGGCCCAGCACCAGCACATGGAACTCGCGGCAAGGCTCGCCGTAGCGGAACACGGTGTCACCGCGCGCCAGGCGGCGCACCTGGCAGCCCTGCGCCACGCGCTCCAGCTCTTCGGTGGACAGGTCGGTGAAGAGCGCCTGGGTCGCCAGGAAGCGCGGGATGTTGAAGTCGCTGTTGTCCATCGGTTCCTTTTCCCGTGCGGGAGCCGCGGGGGTGCCGGATTGTAGGTGGGGGGCTGTGGAATCGGCCCGGATATCCCCGGCCGATTTCCGACATTTTCGACGTGAAACTTGAACCGGTTCAAGGAAAGAAAACCCGCCCGCTCCCAAACTCGGCTCCAGCATTACAGCCACAGGAGCGTACCCCAATGAGCCAGCCCCATTCCAGCGGATTCACCAAGCAGATGGCCCGCAACATGTTCTATGGAGGATCGGTGTTCTTCATCCTCGTGTTCGCCGGCCTGATCTGGGACAGTGAACGCCGCATTCCCGCGCGCTCGAACGCAGAGGCCATCACCCCGGCCGTGATCAACGGCAAGAAACTCTGGGAGACGCGCAACTGCATCGGCTGCCACACCCTGCTCGGCGAGGGCGCCTACTTCGCCCCCGAGCTGGGCAATGTGTACGCGCGCCGCGGGCCCGACTTCATCAAGACGTGGATGAAGATCCAACCCACCCATGTGGAGGGCCGGCGCCAGATGCCGCAGTTCAACTTCTCCGAACAGCAGCTCGACGACCTGGTCGAGTTCCTGCGCTGGACCGGTGGCATCAACACCGAAAAATGGCCACCGAACATCGAAGGCTGAGAGCCATGCGCACACCTGACATCCCAAGGAACAACACCATGTCCTCGACCAGACTTCCGTACGCCTCGCAGTCGGTATCCAAGTACTACTTCATCGCCGCCCTCGCCCTGTTCACAGCCCAGATCGTCTTTGGTCTGGCGCTCGGGCTGCAATACCTGCTGGGGGACTTCCTGTTCCCCTACATCCCGTTCAACCAGGCCCGCATGGTCCACACCAACCTGCTGATCGTGTGGCTGCTGTTCGGTTTCCAGGGCGCGGCCTACTACATGGTGCCCGAAGAGTCCGAGACCGAGCTCTACAGTCCGAAACTGGCGATCGCCCTGTTCTGGATCTTCCTCGTGGCCGGCGCGCTGACCATCGTGGGCTACCTCGCGGTGCCCTACGCCAAGCTGGCCGAACTCACGGGCAACGACATCCTGCAGACCATGGGCCGCGAGTTCCTGGAGCAGCCCCTGCCCACCAAGCTGGGCATCGTGGCGGTGATGCTGGGCTTCCTGTTCAACATCAGCATGACCGTGCTCAAGGGCCGCAAGACCAGCATCAGCCTGGTGTTGATGATTGGCCTGTGGGGCCTGGCCCTGCTGTTCCTGTTCAGCTTCGTGAACCCGCACAACCTGGTGCGCGACAAGATGTACTGGTGGTTCGTGGTGCACCTGTGGGTGGAAGGCACCTGGGAACTGATCATGGGCGCGCTGCTGGCCTTCGTGCTGATCAAGACCACCGGCGTGGACCGCGAAGTGATCGACAAATGGCTCTACGTGATCATCGCCATGGCGCTGATCACCGGCATCCTGGGCACGGGTCACCACTTCTTCTTCATCGGCATGCCCGGCTACTGGCTGTGGGTGGGCTCGATCTTCTCCGCCATGGAGCCGATCCCCTTCTTCATGATGACGGTGTTCGCCTTCAACATGGTGCAGCGCCGCCGCCGCGAACACCCCAACCAGGCCGCCCTGCTGTGGGCCGTGGGCTGCTCGGTGGTGGCCTTCCTGGGCGCCGGTGTCTGGGGCTTCATCCACACGCTGAGCCCGGTCAACTACTACACGCACGGCAGCCAGGTCACGGCCGCGCACGGCCACCTGGCCTTCTACGGCGCCTACGTGATGGTGGTGCTGGCGATCATCAGCTACGCCATGCCCATCCTGCGCGGCCGCGTGGCCAACAGCCAGAAGGCGCAGAACGTGGAAATGTGGAGCTTCTGGATGATGACCGTGGGCATGGTCGTGATGGTGCTGGCGCTCACCGGCGCGGGCATCCTGCAGATCTGGCTGCAGCGCATGCCGAGCTCGGGCGCGATGTCCTTCATGGACACCCAGGACCAGCTGCGCTTCTTCTACTGGATCCGCGTGGGTGGCGGCGTGGGCTTCCTGCTCGGCCTCATGACCTACCTGTCCAGCTTCTTCGTCGGCGGCGCACCCCGCGAGGTGCCAACGGGTGCTGCGGCCTTGCGCGTGCGCAACGCCTGAGCCCAGGGTGAGCGCCATGACCGTCACCGAACTGCACGCCCGGGCGAACCCGCTGCCGTACTACGCCGAGCAGGCCGGCGAGTGCGAGGTGTTCAGCCAGGCCTGGAGCGCCCAGCTGCCGCTCTTGATCAAGGGCCCGACCGGTTGCGGCAAGACCCGCTTCGTCGAACACATGGCGGCCCGCCTGGGTCGCCCGCTGATCACGGTGTCGTGCCACGACGACCTGGGCGCGGCCGATCTGGTGGGCCGTTTCCTGATCGGCCAGGGCGAGACCGTGTGGTCCGACGGACCGCTGGCGCGCGCCGTGCGCACCGGCGCCATCTGTTACCTGGACGAGGTGGTCGAGGCCCGCAAGGACACCACCGTGGTTCTGCACCCGCTGGCCGACGACCGGCGCAGCCTGCCGATCGAACGCACCGGCGAGCAACTGATCGCGCCGCCCGGCTTCATGCTGGTCATGTCCTACAACCCCGGCTACCAGAACCTGCTCAAGGGTCTCAAGCCCAGCACCCGCCAGCGCTTCGTGGCGCTGGACCTCGCGTACCCGCCGGCCGACACCGAACGCCAGATCGTGATGAACGAGGGCTGCATCGGCGCCGCGCAGGCCGCGCAGCTGGTGGCTCTGGCGCAGGCCCTGCGCCGCCTGACCGAACACGACCTGGAAGAGACCGCCAGCACCCGGCTGCTGGTCTCCGCCGCCAGGCTGATGGCCGGTGGCCTGGCGCCACTGCGCGCTTGCCGGGGCGCCATCGTGAACGCCCTGACCGACGACCCCGGCACCGCCGAGGCCCTGATGGAAGTGGTGCGTGCGATCCTGGGCGACGAGGGATAACGCGCAGCCCGTGCTGCGCAAGACCCCATGGAACAGCTGTCCCTCACCGGAGCGGTGGCCAGCGAAGCGCAGCGCCGCGCGCGCACCCTTCAGATCTGGCGTCGACGCACCCAGATCGGTTTCTTTGTCCTGTTCCTGCTCGCGCCCAGCCTCAACCTGCTGCGCTTCGACCTCTATGAAACCCAGCTCTGGGTGCTGGGCATGCGCTGGTCGCTCGGCATCGACGGCCTGATCAGCGGTGAGATCAGTGCCACCCAGGCCGCCCTGAACCTGCTGTGGCGCGCGCTGCTGCCCGCCGTGCTGCTGGTGGGGGGCTTCCTGGCGCTGGCCTACCGCTATGGCCGCATCTACTGCGGCTGGCTGTGCCCGCATTTCTCGCTGGTGGAGTCGCTCAACACCCTGCTGCACCGCGCCTGCGGCAAGCTCAGCCTGTGGGACCGCGCGCCGGTGCACCGCGCCGGCGTCACGCCGCAGCGGCGCTGGTGGCCGCTGTTCGCGCTGAGCTGCCTGCTCGCGGCTTTCACCTGGGCCATCACCCTGCTGACCTACCTGCTGCCGCCACAGCTGATCTGGAGCGGCCTGTTCAACGGCACGCTCACCGCCAACCAGCTGCGTTTCCTGCTGGTGGGCACGGCCGTCTTCGCCGCCGAGTTCGCGTTCGCGCGCCACCTGTTCTGCCGCTTCGGCTGCGCGGTGGGCCTGTTTCAGAGCCTGGCCTGGATGGCCAACCCGCGCGGGTTGGTGGTCTCGTTCGAGCGCGAACGCGCGCGCGACTGCCGCAGCTGCCAGAGCGAGCAGCGCAGCGGCCCAACGCACGCTGCCCACGCCGCCCTGGCCGCGCCTGATGCGCCGCTGGGCAACGCCTGCGACAGCGTGTGCCCCATGCGGCTGCAGCCGCGCAACATCAAGCGGCGCATGTTTTCCTGCGTGCAGTGCGGCCAATGCCTGGACGCCTGCGACAGCACCCAGACCGCGCAGGGGCGCAGCCCCACCCTGCAATGGCGCATCGGCGAAGACGCCCTGCGCGAGACCCTGCGGCAGCGCCGCGAGCACCCACCGGAGCAACGCTGATGGAAGAAATGGTGGGACGCTGGTGGCACGTGGCCCTGACACGCCTGACCCGGCCCGAACACGCCAGCGCCGCGGTGCAGCTGTCGCAGATGAAGACCTCGGTGGGCATGCTGTTTCGCGCCAGCGGCGGGCCGTCGCACGTGCGGCTGGCCGAGGCGGGCCTGCAGCGCACCGCGACACCCAACCACTGGCTGCACCGGCTCGCGGGCAGCGGCGACCGGGCCGCACTGGCGGTGCTGGAGCCCGAGGTGCTGGCCCTGCCGCCGAGCGTGGCGGTGTTCGCCGACCCCGCGCTCAACCGCGACCTCTACCTCTGGCTGGCCCTGCTCACGGCCCACTGGGCGCCCAGCGGCCGGTGGCTGACCGACAACGTGCGCGCCACCCGGCGTGCGCTGTCGGCCTTCCCCGGTTTTCAGCCCCGCTACCAGCGCCTGTGCGATCTGCATCTGGCGCAGCGGCCGGGTGTGGCGGGCTTGCGCGGGCGCGCCGCGGCGGCCGAGCAGGCGGTGTCCGACGCGCTGCGCGGCGGGGCGCCCGCCGACGGCGACTGGCAGGC
>PHCC01000015.1 GCA_002842215.1 Betaproteobacteria bacterium HGW-Betaproteobacteria-9
GTGGCCCGTCGCACAACTCGCTGCGTTCGCTGCGCTCTCTCCGCTCAGACAAGTGCGACGAATCAGTTGACGAAGCGCGCTGCGCGCGCGGCCACGGCCCCTGCGCTTCTCGGCGCCTCACAGGCGCACTGCGGCCTGCCCACACACGCCTTGGCTGAAAGGTTGTTGGCGCTCCACCGTAGGACTACCCATTCGCTTCTTGCTGCGGCAGGCGCTGTCCGGTGGGGGCGATGTTCCGGGGTGGCTGTGTCCGCGCGCCTGGGGCCGGGCGCGCCAGTGCGCGCTTCGTTGACTGACTCGCGGCCACTGTCTGAGCGGAGAGAGCGCAGCGAACGCAGCGAGTTTGGCCGCGCCGGACCCAGGCGGGTGGGCACAGCGAAGTCGGTGCAGCCGACCACCCCGGATGAGTCCCCGCCGGACAGCGCCTGCCGCAGCCGCGAGGTAGCCACCAGCAAAGAAAGCTAAAAACTCCCCGTGAACCGGTACCGCGCCGCCGGGTGCCACATCGCCGCCACCGACGCCACCTGCCCCTGCGAATGGGTCTGCCGGCGCAGCACCAGGCAAGGTTCCTCCGGCGCCATGTGCAGCATCTCCGCCACCTCGCGCGGCGGCAGGCAGGCCTCGATCTCGAAACGCACGCCCTGCAGCGGCGCCACCCGCATCAGGTAGGCGTTGGGCGTCTGGCTGGCGAAATCTTGCGCGAGGTAGTCGGGTGCCACCGACGGGTTGACGTAGCGGTCTTCGACCTGGATCGGCTCGCCGTCCTCGAAGTGCACCACCACCGAATGGAACAGCGGTTGCTCGGCCCTCAGCCCGAACTGCCGCCCCAGCGCCTCGCCGGCCTTGGTGCGTTCCAGCTTGTGCAGCTCGCTGCGGTGCACGTGGCCGCGCGCGGCGATCTCTTCGGCGATGTTGCGGATCTCGACCAGCGTGGCCTGGTACTTCTGCTGCGCCACGTAGGTGCCCGAACCCTGCACCCGCTCCACGATCTGCTCGTCGCTCAGCTCACGGATCGCACGGTTCACCGTCATGCGCGACACGCCGAACGTGCGCGCCAGCGCCTCTTCGCCCGGGATCGCCTCGCCCTCCTGCCAGGTGCCACTCTGGATCTGCGCCAGCACGTGTTGCTTGACCCGCAAATAGGCCGGGGTGCGGTCGTCGGCGGCCGCGGCGGGCAAGGGGCTGGAACCGGTGTTCATAGGGTTTGTACGGGGGTATCAAACGATGAAGTGGTATTGACAGCAGGGATTATGGCCAGATAAAGTTGTATATACATATCGCAAACATGTTTTTTGATATGTATAGCCATACCAGTGAAACCGCCCCGAGGACACAACCCATGAACACCCGCACCGCCACAGCGTCCAGCCCGCCCGTCCCCGCCGCCGCCTTCCTGCGCCTGCTGGCCTACAGCAGCATCGGGCTGGTGATGTTCTTCCTGCCGCTGGAGATCGCCGGCAAGACCACCATCCTGTTCGACCACGCCGCCACCTATCTCGCCCAGCAACAGCGCAGCCTGTCGATTGCGCTGGTGCTGGCGCTCATGGCCTGGGGCGCGGCCGCGCCCTTCGTCAAAGGCAGCTGGCGCACCAGCACCACCGCCGCTGTGTTCAGCGTGCTCAAGGTCCTGGGCCTGGTGCTGGCGCTGATGTATCTGTTGAAACTCGGGCCCGCGCCGCTGTTCGAAAAGGACATGCTGCCCTTCCTGTTCGACAAGCTCGCGCTCACCGTCGGCCTGATCGTGCCGCTGGGTGCGGTGGCGCTGGCCTTTCTGGTGGGCTTCGGTCTGCTGGAGCTGGTGGGCGTGCTGATGCAGCCCGTCATGCGGCCGATCTGGCGCACGCCCGGTCACTCCGCGATCGACGCCGTCGCCTCCTTCGTCGGCAGCTATTCGGTGGGCCTGCTGATCACCAACCGCGTCTACGTCGAAGGCAAGTACACGGCGCGTGAAGCAGCCATCATCGCCACCGGTTTCTCCACCGTCTCGGCCGCCTTCATGGTCATCGTGGCCAAGACGCTGGGCCTGATGCCGGCCTGGAACTTCTACTTCTGGTCCACCTTTGTGATCGCCTTCGCCGTCACCGCCATCACCACCTGGCTGCCGCCGATCTCGCGCATGGACAACAGCGGCAGCGTGAACAACGCCCTGCCCGCCGGCCGCAACCGCTGGCAGGCCGCCTGCGACGCCGGCCTGGCCCAGGCCCACAACGCGCCGCCGCTGTGGCGCGTGCTGCGCGACAACCTGCGCGACGGCCTCGCCATGGCCAGCGCGGTGGTGCCCACCATCCTCGCCGTCGGCCTGATCGGCCTGCTGCTGGCGCGCTACACCCCGGTGTTCGACGTGCTCGGCCTCTTGCTGCTGCCCTTCGTGTGGATCGGCGGCCTGGCCGAACCGGTCGCCACCAGCAAGGCCCTGGCCTCGGGCCTGGCCGAGATGTTCCTGCCCGCCCTGCAGCTGAAAGGCGCCGACCCGGTGGTGCGCTACGTCGCGGCCGTGGTCTCGGTCAGCTCGGTGCTGTTTTTCTCCGGCTCCATCCCCTGCGTGCTGGCCACCCGCATCCCGCTCTCGCTGCGCCAGATGGTCAGCGTCTGGTTCGTGCGCACCGCACTGAGCATCCTGCTCGCGGCCGGCGCCGGTCACATCGCGTTTGCCCAAGGCTGGATAGCCTGACCTCCTTCCTTCTTCCCACCGATTTCTTCAAGGAGTTCCCCATGAACACCAACACCGACCCCCGCCTCGACCCCACCCGCGTCATCCGTGCCCCGCGCGGCGCCACGCTGACCTGCAAGAACTGGATCGCCGAAGCGGCCTACCGCATGATCCAGAACAACCTCGACCCCGAGGTGGCCGAGAACCCGCAGCACCTGGTGGTCTACGGAGGCATCGGCCGCGCCGCGCGCGACTGGGCCTGTTACGACCAGATCCTCGCTTCGCTCAAAGATCTCAACGACGACGAGACCCTGCTGGTGCAGTCGGGCAAGCCGGTCGGCGTGTTCAAGACCCACAGCAACGCTCCGCGTGTGCTGCTGGCCAACAGCAACCTGGTGCCCAAGTGGGCCACCTGGGAACACTTCAACGAACTGGACCGCAAGGGCCTGTTCATGTACGGCCAGATGACCGCCGGCAGCTGGATCTACATCGGCAGCCAGGGCATCGTGCAGGGCACCTTCGAGACCTTCGTCGAGGCCGGCAAGCAGCACTATCACAACGATTTGTCCGGCAAGTGGATCCTCACCGCGGGTCTGGGTGGCATGGGCGGCGCGCAGCCGCTGGCCGCCACGTTGGCCGGTGCCTGCTCGCTCAACATCGAATGCCAGCAGAGCAGCATCGACTTCCGCCTGCGCACGCGCTACGTGGACAAACAGGCGCGCGACATCGATCACGCGCTGGAACTGATCAAAGAACACACCGCGAAGAAAGAAGCCGTCTCCATCGCCCTGCTGGGCAACGCCGCCGAGGTGCTGCCCGAGCTGGTCAAGCGCGCGAAGGCCGGCGGCATCCGGCCCGACCTGGTGACCGACCAGACCTCGGCGCACGACCTGATCAACGGCTACCTGCCGGTGGGCTGGACGGTCGAACAATGGAAGACCGCACAGCGCGACCCGGCGCAACACGCCCGCCTCACGGCCGAAGCCGCGCAAGGCTGCGCGGTGCACGTGCAGGCCATGCTCGACTTCCAGGCCATGGGCATTCCCACCGTGGACTACGGCAACAACATCCGCCAGGTCGCGTTCGACCAGGGCGTGAAGAACGCGTTCGACTTCCCCGGCTTCGTGCCGGCCTACATCCGCCCCATGTTCTGCGAGGGCAAGGGCCCGTTCCGCTGGGTCGCGCTCTCGGGCGATCCGGAAGACATCTACAAGACCGACGCCAAGATCAAGGAACTGTTCCCGAACAACAAGCACACCCACCGCTGGCTGGACATGGCGCGCGAACGCATCGCCTTCCAGGGCCTGCCGGCGCGCATCTGCTGGCTGGGCCTGGGCGAGCGCCACATCGCCGGCCTGGCGTTCAATGAAATGGTGAAGAACGGTGAACTCAAGGCCCCGATCGTGATCGGCCGCGACCACCTGGACACCGGCTCGGTCGCCAGCCCCAACCGCGAGACCGAGGCCATGAAGGACGGCACCGACGCCGTGTCCGACTGGCCGCTGCTCAACGCCCTGCTCAACACGGCCGGCGGGGCCAGCTGGGTCAGCCTGCACCACGGTGGCGGTGTGGGCATGGGTTACTCGCAACACTCGGGCATGGTGATCGTGGCCGACGGGACGGATGCGGCCGCCGAACGCCTGGCCCGTGTGCTGGTGAACGACTGCGGCTCGGGCGTGATGCGCCACGCGGATGCGGGCTACGAGCTGGCGATCGCGACGGCGAAAAAACAGGGTCTCAAACTGCCCATGATCGGATGACACTTCCCACCATGACCCACACCCTCACGCTCCACCCCGGCCAGATGACCCTGGCCGACCTGCGCGCCGTCTGGCAGCAGCCGGTCGCCGTGCAACTGGACGCCAGCGCCCACGCCGGCATCGCCGCCTCGGCCGCCGCCATCCACGCCATCGTGCACAAAGGCGACGCGGCCTACGGCATCAACACCGGCTTCGGCAAGCTGGCCAAGACGCGCATCCCCGACGAGCAGCTGGAGCAACTGCAGCGCAACCTGATCCTGTCGCACTCGGTCGGCACCGGCGAACCCATGAGCGAGGCCACCGTGCGCCTGGTGGTGCTGATGAAGGCCGCCAGCCTCGCGCGCGGCTACTCGGGCGTGCGCCCGGTCGTCATTGACACCCTGCTCGCGCTGCTCAACGCCGGCATCACGCCGCTGATCCCGGTCAAGGGCTCGGTCGGCGCTTCGGGCGATCTCGCGCCGCTGTCGCACATGACGCTGGCGCTGATGGGCGAAGGCGAGGTGCTGGCGGGCGGCGAGCGCGTGCCCGCTGCCGCGGCGCTGCAGGCCGCCGGCATAGCGCCGCTCACGCTCGCCGCCAAGGAAGGCCTGGCGCTGATCAACGGCACGCAGGTCTCCACCGCGCTCGCGCTGCACGGCCTCTTCATGGCCGAGCGCCTGCTCGAAGCCGGCACCGTGATCGGCGCGCTGTGTGTGGACGCGGCCAAGGGCAGCGACGCGCCTTTCGACCCGCGCATCCACGCCGTGCGCGGCCAGCCCGGCCAGATCGCCGTGGCCGCCGCCACGCGCGCCCTGCTCGCGGGCAGCCAGATCCGCCGCTCGCACCTCGACAACGACGAACGCGTGCAGGACCCGTACAGCCTGCGCTGCCAGCCGCAGGTCATGGGCGCCTGCCGCGACCTCATCGGCAACGCCGCGCGCACCCTGCTGCTTGAGGCCAACGCCGTGACCGACAACCCGCTGGTGTTCACCGACACCAACGAGGTGCTCTCGGGCGGCAACTTCCACGCCGAGCCGGTGGCCTTCGCCGCCGACACGCTGGCGCTGGCCATCGCCGAAATCGGCGCCATCTCCGAGCGCCGCATCGCGCTGCTGATCGACAGCACGCTCTCGGGCCTGCCGCCCTTCCTGGTGGACAACCCGGGCCTCAACAGCGGCTTCATGATCGCCCACGTCACCGCCGCCGCGCTGGCCTCGGAAAACAAGTCGCACGCCCACCCGGCCAGCGTCGACAGCCTGCCCACCAGCGCCAACCAGGAAGACCACGTGAGCATGGCCACCTATGCCGGGCGCCGCCTGGCCGAGATGGCACACAACACCGCCACCATCCTCGGCATCGAGTGGCTGGCCGCCGCGCAGGGCGTGGACTTCCACCGCCCGCTGACCACCTCGCCGCGCCTGGCCCGGCCCTACGCCACGCTGCGCGCGAAGGTGCCGTTCTACGACAAAGACCGCCTGTTCGCGCCCGACATCGAAGCCGCGCTGCAGCTGGTGCTGCGGGGCGAGGCCGGCAACGGCCAGCAAGACCTGTTCGCCACGGTCTGGTCGCACGAAGGCACATGAGCACCGCGCACGCCATCACGGTGCACAGCGCCCCGGCCACGCCGTGGCGCAACGGCGGTGGCGTCACGCGCGAGCTGCTGGCCTGGCCCAGTCCGGCAGACTGGCGGCTGCGCATCAGCGTGGCCGACATCGCAGCCGACGGGCCGTTCTCAGTCTTCCCCGGCGTGCAGCGCTGGTTCACGCTGCTCTCGGGCGCGGGCGTGGTGCTGGACCTCGCCGACGAATCGCTGACCCTGCGGCCCGGTGATGCGCCACTCTCCTTCGACGGTGCCGCCGCGCCCGGCTGCCGTCTGATCGGCGGCCCGGTGCGCGATCTCAACCTCATGATCCGCGGCGGCACGGGCGGCATGGCCGCCGTGTTGCCCGGCAACGCATGGAAAGCCCCTGCCGGTGCCCGGGCCGGCCTGTTTGCGCGTGTGCCCGGCCGGTGGCACAGTGGCGACCAGCAGCGCGTCCTCCCCGCCCTGAGCCTGCTCTGGTTCGACGCCCCGCCATCGGGTGACTGGCGCTTCGAACCCGATATCCCGGTATCGGTTGCTCATGGCGCCGGAGCGCCACCCCAACGCATGAAACAGCCCCACCCAGGGCACCGCCGGGCCGGCTTTGCCGGACGGCCAGTGCCGCCCCCTTTGAGGGGGTCGCGCGAAGCGCGGCGGGGGTGTTTTACTTCCGCCACCGGCTGGTGGCTGCACCACATTCCCGGAGGCCTGAGTCCATGACCACCACCACCCTCTGGCACAACGCCCGCCTCGCCACACTCGACCCCGCCCAAGGTGCCGACGGCTGGGGCCTGATCGAAGACGGTGCCCTGCTCACCGCGGGCGACCAGATCGCCTGGGTCGGCCGCAACCGCGCTCTGCCCGCCCACGCACGGCCCGGGCACGCCGTCGACCTCGGCGGCGCGTTGATCACGCCCGGCCTGGTGGACTGCCACACCCACCTGGTCTACGGCGGCCAACGCGCGGCCGAGTTCGAGCAGCGCCTGAATGGCGCGAGCTACGAAGCCATCGCGCGCGCTGGCGGCGGCATCCGCTCCAGCGTCGCCGCCACGCGCGCCGCCAGCGAAGACGCATTGCTCGCCAGCGCCACGCAGCGTGCCCGCAGCCTCATGGCCGAAGGCGTGACCACGCTGGAAATCAAGTCGGGCTATGGGCTCTCGCTGGAGGCCGAAGCGCGCTGCCTGCGCGTGGCGCGCCGGCTCGGCGCAGAGCAGCGCCTGACCGTCCAAACCACCTTCCTCGGCGCCCACGCCCTGCCGCCCGAATTCGATGGCCGCGCCGACGATTACATCGAAGCCGTCTGCGCCTGGCTGCCCGAGCTGCACGCACAGGGCCTGGTCGATGCCGTGGACGCCTTCTGCGAAAACATCGGCTTCTCACCGGCCCAGACGCGCCGTGTCTTTGAAGCCGCCAAGGCCCTCGGCCTGCCCGTCAAACTGCACGCCGAGCAGCTCTCCGACCAGGGTGGCGCCGCGCTCGCGGCGGCGTTCGGCGCGCTCTCCTGCGACCACCTCGAACACCTGAGCACCGAAGGCATCGCCGCCATGAAGACAGCCGGCACGGTGGCCGTGCTGCTGCCCGGCGCCTACTACTTTCTGCGTGAAACCCAGCTGCCGCCCATCGCGGCGCTGCGCGCGGCCGGCGTGCCCGTGGCCGTGTCCACCGACCACAACCCCGGCACCTCGCCGGGACTGTCGCTGCTGCTCATGGCCAGCATGGCCTGCACCCTGTTCCGCCTCACACCGCTCGAAGCGGTGCAGGGCATCACGCTGCACGCCGCGCGCGCGCTCGGTCTCGCCGACCGCGGGCAACTGAAAGCCGGCCAGCGCGCCGACTTCGTGGCCTGGGACCTGGAGCATCCGAACGAACTGGCCTACTGGTTTGGCCGCAACCCCTGCCGCCGCGTGATCGCGGCGGGTCTGGAGCGAACATGAATCCGACAGAAACCTTTGAATGGCGTGGCCGTGACGACGCCGAAGAAACCGGCGTCAGCACCCGCTGGCACCATCAGGTGCGGCCCGCCACTGCACACAACACCGGCGGCGTCACGCTGATCGGCTTCGGCGTGGACGAAGGCGTGCGCCGCAACGCCGGGCGCACCGGCGCCGCCGCAGGGCCGCTGGCGCTGCGCGGTGCGCTGGCCAACCTGCCGGTGTTGGGCGAGCCCGCGTTGTGGGACGCGGGCGATGTGACGTGTGAAGGCAACGAGCTCGAAACCGCGCAGGCGCAACTGGGCGAGCACGTGGCCGCAGCCATGGCCCGCGGCAGCCTGCCGCTGGTGCTCGGCGGTGGCCACGAAATGGCCTGGGGCACCTTCCAGGGCATCGTGCAGGCCCGGCCCGACGCCAGCCGCCTGCTGGTGGTCAACCTCGACGCGCACTTCGACCTGCGCGTGGCCGCCCAGGCCAACTCGGGCACACCGTTCCGCCAGATGCACGACTGGTGCGCCGGGCGCGGCCAGACCTTCAACTACCGCGTCTTCGGCATCAGCCGATTCGCCAACACCCAGGCCCTGTTCGACCGCGCCCACGCCATGGGCGTGCGCTACTGGCTCGACGATAGCCTGCAGGACGCCGCCGGCCTGCGCGACGCGCAGCAGGCGCTCGCCATCGACCTCGCGCGCAGCGAAGCGGTGTATCTCACGGTGTGTCTGGATGTGCTGCCCGGCGCGCAGGCACCGGGGGTGTCCGCACCCGCGCCGCTGGGCGTGCCGCTAGCGCACGTGGAGCGGCTGATCGAACAGGTGCTGGCCTCGGGCCGCGTGGTGGCGGCCGACATCGCCGAACTCAACCCGGCACTCGACCGCGATGGCCTCACCGCCCGGGTCGCGGCGCGGCTGGCGGCGCGCATCGCCCGCAGCCGCGGCGCCTGATCGATCGAAGCAGCCGGTATCTATTCAACACACCGATCTGAGCGGAAATATGAAGATTGAAATATGATATTCATATATCTATTCACTTTTTCATTCAATGACCGCCACCGACCCGCCTGAAAACGCCGCACTCACCCGCCTGCGCGAACTCGGCGGCGTGGCCAGCAGCGCCGAGCTGCAGGCCCGGCTGGGCGTGAGCCAGGCCACCGTGTCGCGGCTGCTCGCGCCGCTGCTGCGCAGTGGCCAGCTCCTGAAAGTGGGGGCCGCGCGCTCGCAGCGTTACCTGCTGCCGCGCGCCATCGAAGGCGTCGGCAGCGTGGTGCCCATGATGCGGGTAGATGCGCAAGGCCAGGCCAGCCCTTTCGGCCGCATGGTGCCGCTGCCCGGCGGGCGCTTCTGGGTCGACGAAGCCGACGGCCTGAGCCAGCTGCACGACGGCCTGCCCTGGTTCCTGAACGAC
Source organism: Betaproteobacteria bacterium HGW-Betaproteobacteria-9 (assembly GCA_002842215.1). Lineage (GTDB taxonomy): Bacteria > Pseudomonadota > Gammaproteobacteria > Burkholderiales > Burkholderiaceae_C > Hydrogenophaga. The sequence continues at coordinate 9,304 of PHCC01000015.1, forward strand.
ATGCGCCCGCAGGGCTTCATGGGCCGCACTTTCGCGCTCGCCCACCCCGAGCTGCGCCTGCCCGATGACCTGCGCTACTGGAGCGACGACGACGTGTTGAAGGCGCTGGTGCAGGCCGGCGACGACCTGCCCGGCAACCTGATCGTTGGCCAGCCCGCGTTCGAGCGCTTTCACACCTTGGCGCAGCGCGCCTCGCGCGTGAGCGACCCGGAGCGCGAATACCCGGCGCTGGCCGAGCAGGCCATGCAGGGCACGCTGCCCGGCTCGTCGGCCGGCGGCGAACAGCCCAAGTTCTGCACCGTGTTCAACGGGCAGGCGGTGATCGTGAAGTTTTCGCCCGCGGGCGATGCCCCGGCCGACCAGCGCGTGCGCGACCTGCTGGTCTGCGAACACCTGGCGCTGCACACGCTGGCGCAGGCCGGCCTGCCGGCGGCGCAGACGCGCACCGTGGCGGCGGGCGGGCGGGTGTTTCTGGAAGCGCAACGTTTCGACCGCACGGCGCGCGGCCGCATCGGCATGGTTTCGCTGCTGGTCTACGACTCGGAATACGTGGGCCAGATCGACGACTGGGCCGCCACCTCGCTGCGCATGGTGCAGCGGGGTCTGCTCACCGAAGAAGACGCCAGCCACCTGCGCCTGCTCGAAGCCTATGGCACGCTGATCGCGAACACAGACCGTCACTACGGCAACATTTCTTTGCTGCTGGACAACGACGACTGGCGCCTCTCGCCCACCTACGACATGCTGCCCATGCTGTACGCGCCGGTGAACGGCGAACTGGTCGAGCGCCGCTTCAGCGAACGGCCCCTGCACCCCACGGCCAACACCCTGGCCGAATGGCCACAGGCCCGTGAACTGGCTTTGGTGTTCTGGGCTGCGGCGGCGGGCGACGCCCGCATTTCAGAGGGCTTTCGCGCCACCGCCCAGGCCAACCACGACACGCTGCGCCAGCTCTGAGAGGCTGAGCGCAGCGCGCCGGTCAGTCCTCAACGGCGGCCGTGACCGCGGCGGTCGTCGTCGTGGCGGTGGTGGCGGTCGTGGCGCCAGTCGCGGCGGTCATGGCGCCAGTCGCGGCGGTCGTCCCAGCGCGGACCGTAGCCCCGGCCCGGGTGGCCCGGGTAGTAGTACACCGGCGCTGGCGCCACCACCACCGGCCGCACGTAAGGGTACGGATACGGCTGGTGCTGGATCACATAAGGCTGGTAATACACCGGCGGTGCGTTCGACACACCCACGGCCACACCGGGGGCGTGCAGCCCGATCGAGAAGTGGACGTTGTCGCGCGCTTGCGCGGTGCCGGTGGTTGCTGCCCAGCCGGCGGCAGCCAGCGCCAACAGCGCCAGACCCTTGGCCAGCCCCGAGCTGCGGACCCAAGGCGTTTTGAAAGTCATCGTGTTCATCGTGGTTGCTCCTGTTGACGGTGCCTGTCTGGTCACCGTGTGGCTATTACAGGAGAATCATCCGTGTTCTGTACCGCATGCACAGTCAAAGACGTTGCCAAAAGTAACGCACGAACATCTGAAAGGGAGGAAAAATGAACGACATCACCACAAGGCCGCAAGAAGTGCTCGACTTCTGGTTCGGCGACGGCCTGCTCCACGACTGGCCCACCAGCGACCGCAGCGCGCTGTGGTTCGGTGGTGGCGCCGAGCAGGACGCCCTGATCACCCAGCGCTTCGGCCCGCTGGTCGAGATCGCCCTCAGCGCAGGGCTCTGCGACTGGGAGGCGCGGCTGGAGTCTCGCCTGGCGCTCATCGTGCTGCTCGACCAGCTCACCCGCAACGTCTTCCGCGGCCAGGCGCGCGCCTTTGCCGGCGACCGCCGTGCGCAGCAGCTCGTGCTGCAGTCCGTCGCTCTGGGGCAAGACGCCGAACTTCCGCGCGTGGGCCGCGTGTTCCTCTACATGCCGCTCATGCACGCCGAGCGGCTGGAGCTGCAACATGAATGCGTTGCCCGTTTCACACGCCTGTTCGAGAGCACCACGCCCGAACTGCGCGACACGCTGGCCGGCAACCTGCGCTTCGCCTACCAGCACCACGACATCATCAAGAAGTTCGGCCGCTTCCCGCACCGCAACGCCGCCCTGGGCCGCGTCAGCACGCCCGAAGAAGAAGCCTTCCTGAAAGACGGTCCGCGCTTCGGCCAGTGAAGGCGCGCGGTGCTATCGTGGCGAGCCCCCTGGCCCACGCAACCGACGCCATGCCGAACACCCTGGTCATCCACGCCCACCCGCACCCGCGCCGCTCGCTCGTCACGCAGCGGCTCCGGCGCGTCTTTGACAACGCGCCCGACACCACCGTGCGCCCTCTCTACGAGCTCTACCCCGACTTCGACATCGATACCGCCGCCGAGCGCGAGGCGCTGGCGGGCGCACAACTCGTGGTCTGGCTCACGCCGATCTACTGGTACAGCGTGCCGGCGCTGATGAAGCACTGGTTTGACCAGGTGCTGGTGCACGGCTGGGCCTACGGCGACGGCGGCAACGCCCTGCGCGGCAAGACCGTCTGGTGGGTCGCCAGCGCCGGCGCCAGCGCGTCGGCCTACGCACCCGGCGGTGAACACGGCCGCCCCTTCGCCGACTTCATCGCGCCCATCGAACAGACCGCGCGCTACTGCGGCATGCACTGGCTGCCGCCTTACGTGGTGCACGCCGGCCACATGGTCAGCGACGCCGAGCGCGAGGCCAGCTGCGCCCCGCTTGCGCAGCACCTGCAAGCCCACCGCAGCGCGCTCGCGACCGCGATCGCCGAAGGGGCCGCCGCATGACCCAGGGCATCCTGTTTCTGCTCGCCGCGCTGGTGTTCGTGCCGATCGCCGTGAAGCTCGGCCTGGGCTCGGTGCTCGGCTACCTGGTGGCCGGCATCGTGATCGGGCCGGTGGGCTTTGCGCTGGTGAGCGACCCGGCCGCCATCCTGCATGTGTCCGAACTCGGCGTCGTTCTGATGCTCTTCGTCATCGGGCTGGAACTGGAGCCCAAGCGCCTGTGGGCCATGCGGGCGGCCGTGTTCGGCGGCGGCACGCTGCAGATGCTGCTCTGCGCCGCGCTGCTGTTCCCGCTCGGCCTGCTGATGGGCTGGACCTGGCAGGCCGCGCTGGTGGGCGGCCTGGCGATGGCGCTCTCCAGCACCGCCATCGTCGTCGGCCTGCTGCAGGAGCGCCACCTCATGGCCGTGCCCGTCGGGCGCAACGGCTTTTCGATGCTGCTGTTCCAGGACATCGCGGCCATCCCGCTGCTGGGCCTGGCCGCCGCGCTGGGTACCCAATCCGCCCCCGAAGTGAACGCGGGCCATGGCAGCGGCGGGCCGCTGCTGCAGATCGCCGCGGTGGTGGGGGTCGTGCTGGCGGGCCGCTACGTCGCCTACCCCGCCATGCGCTTCATCGCGCGCATGCAGGTGCGCGAGCTGTTCACCGGCTTTGCGCTGCTGCTGGTGCTGGGCGTGGCCCTGCTGATGCAGACCGTGGGCCTGTCCATGGGCCTGGGCGCGTTCCTGGCCGGAGTGCTGCTGGCCAGCTCCGAATACCGCCACGCGCTGGAGAGCGACATCCTGCCGTTCAAGGGCCTGCTGCTCGGCCTGTTTTTCATCGCGGTCGGCATGAGCATGCAGCTCGGCCTGGTGCTCACGGCGCCGCTGCAGGTGGGCCTGGGACTGGTGCTGGTGGTGGCGTTGAAAGCGCTGGGCCTGTGGCTGCTCGGCCGCGCGGTCGGCCTGCGCGGCAGCCAGCGCACGCTGCTCGCGGTGCTGCTCTCGCAGGTGGGCGAGTTTGCGTTCGTGGTGCTGGCCGCGGCCAAGGCCTCGGCGGTCATGCCCGCGGCCGACGCCGACCTGCTCACGCTCATCGCCGCGCTGTCCATGGTGAGCACGCCGCTGCTGCTGATTGCCTACGACCGCTGGGGCTGTCCCGAGAGCGAGACCCGCCCGGCCGACGCCATCGAAGACGAACACCCGCCGGTGTTGCTGGCCGGCTTTGGCCGCTACGGCCAGATCGTGGCGCGCGTGCTGCTGAGCGCGGGCATCAAGCCCACCGTCATCGACCACGACGCCGACACCGTCGACTCCGCGCGCCGCTTCGGCTTCAAGGTGTATTTCGGCGACGCCACCCAGCCCGACCTGCTGCACGCCGCCGGCATCGCCCACGCGCAGGCGGTGGTGATCGCCATCGACGACCCGGTGCAATCCAACCGGCTGGTGCACGAACTGCGCCAGTCACACCCGGACCTGCCCATCCTGGCGCGCGCCTACGACGCCGTGCACGCCATGGAACTGGAAGACGCCGAGGTGCACCACGTGCAGCGCGAGGTGTTCGAAAGCTCGCTGCGCAGTGCGCGTGCCACGCTGGAGCTGCTGGGCTTTGACCGCTTCCAGGCGCGCGAACTGGCCGACGACTTCCGCCGCTATTCGAACCACTTTCTGAAAGCCGCACGCGCCAGCCGGCACGACGAAGACGACTACGTGCAGCGGGTGCGCGAGTCGCGGGAACAGTTTGAAGAACAGATGCAGCAGGACCTGCAACGCCAGGCCGGCCAACGCGCCGGGACCGGCTGGATCCCAAGTGACTAGGGCCTGTTCGCCCCGTTTTTCCTAAGAGTTGCCGAGCACCAGCAGCGTCAACGCCGCGCCCACCAAGGCGGCGGCCACCAGCGCCAGCACCTTCATCAGCACCGAGTTCTCGACCGGCACTGGAGCGAGCTCCGCGGCCACCGTGCTGCTCCAGGGAATGCCCTCCACATCCGTGCCCTCTGATCGCGGTTCACCCGCGACGACTCGCGTGGCACTGCCGGGCAAGGCCCAGCTCGCCCACAGCGCATGGGCCTGCGCCGGCACGATGGCACCCTGGTTGACCGCGTTTTCCACATCGGCCCAACCCAGCTGCACACGCACCGACGGCAGGAACACGTCCTCCATCTGGGTCGCTTCCCAATGCGACTGCTCGTCCATCATCACCGTGTCCGGGTTGTCCGTGTTCATTCTTTTTGCAACCTTTTTCATTCGTCCTCAGGCCAGTCCCGACGATAGCTGAAAACGCCCGCCACTGGCGCCCGGATGAACGCCCCTCGTCGGCTGCCCCGGGGCGCACCCGCGGCATATTGCACACCGCAACCGATTGTGGGCCGCAAAAGCCGGCTTTATGTGACGCCTGCATGGCACCCGCCGCGAGCGGCATAACCTGCGGCGCGCCCTTTCTAGAATGCGCCATGACCCTGCCCCTGCCCGCCCTGCTCGACCAGATCCACACCGAAGCCCAGGCCCTCTACGGCAAGGGTCACGTGGCCGACTACATCCCCGCGCTGGGCGAAGTGCCGCCGCGCCAGTTCGGCATGGCCGTGGCGCTGGTCAACGGCGAAAGCCACACCGTGGGCGATGCGCAAGTGCCGTTCTCGCTGCAGAGCATCACCAAACTCTTCACCTTCGTCATCGCCCTCAAACTCATGGGCGAAGGCCTCTGGCAGCGCGTGGGCCGCGAGCCCTCGGGCGCGGCGTTCAACTCCATCGTGCAGCTCGAAACCGAAAACGGCATCCCGCGCAACCCCTTCATCAACGCCGGTGCGCTGGTCATCACCGACATCCTCACCAGCCGCTACGCCCACCTCGACTACGCCCTGCTCGGCGCCCTGCGCCGCCTGGCCGACGAGCCCAACCTGCACTGGAACCCGCGCGTCGCCAAGAGCGAGCGCGACACCGCCCACCGCAACATGGCCATGGCCTACTTCATGAAAAGCCACGGCAACTTCCTGAACGAGCCAGAACTCGTGCTCGACAACTACTGCCGCCAGTGCGCCACCGAGATGAACTGCCGCCAGCTCGCCCAGGCCACGCTCTTTCTCGCCAACGGCGGGCGCGACCTCGCCCTCGACGGACAGCCCGACGAACTGTTCCTGAGCGCCGACGACACCCGCCGCGTCAACGCCCTGCTGCTCACCTGCGGCGCCTACGACGCGGCTGGCGACTTCGCCTACCGCATCGGCCTGCCGGTGAAAACCGGTGTGGGCGGCGGCATCGTGGCCGTGGCGCCCGGCGTGGGCACCGTGGCCGTGTGGTCGCCCGAACTCGACGCCAAGGGCAACTCGGTGCTCGGCGCCTTCGCGCTGGAGCGGCTGGTGCAGCTGACCGGCTGGGGCCACACCACGCTCTGACCCGGGCAGTGCCTGGCCCGGTGCGACACGGGGGGGTCTGGACTTCATTCCCTGCTTTATGTAGCAAAATGAATTACAAAATTTCAAACCCCTTCGCCATGCACAGCCCAAGCCACCCGACCCTTGCCCGCCTGTCCGCGCTGCCTGCCGCCGCGCTGCTGGCCTTGACCGCGACCGTGAGCGCCTGCGCCGCCGGCCCCAAGGCAACCCCAACCGCCATCCCCGTCACCCACCACTGCAAACCCCAGGAAGCCGTGGGCTTCTCCTGTGAACTGCAGGACCGGCGGGTGCTGTCGCTGTGCGGATCACCGGGGTTCAATGAATTCAAGGGGGAGGCCAAGGACAACCCCGGGTATGCGTATGTGGCCGTCGGCTCCCGGCAGGGAAAAGTGCAGTTTCAGTACCCGCCGAACCCGCAGGACTACAAGAAGTACATGACCTTTTCGATGTCCCTAGCTGGCGCCTGGCCGCACATGTTTGTAAACACCGACAAAGGCCGCTTTCTGCACTTCAGCCTCGATATCAAGGAGCCGGTGGACGTCGACCTGGAGAACGCACCTCAGGACTGGCCTGTGAAAGGCATCGGGGACCATCCGCTGTGTTCGCGCAAAGTCAACCGCGACAACATCGATTCCTTCATGTCCCGAATGATCGACGACCCTGAATGGGTCAAGAACCGAGGGTGGAACCGATGAAAAAGCAGCATTTCACAAGGTGAGGTGGAGCGATGGCGAACCCACACATCCCACACCTGAACAACGACACGCAACGTCAGAGTGCCGAGTCGCTTCTGGTTGCTGCGTACCGAAGTGGCATCACAGCCCCGAAGGAACTCGCCAACTTCATGGGACAGGTCCAGCACGAAAGTCAGAACTTCTCACGCCTCGAGGAGAACCTGAACTACAGCGGAAGCCGTCTCTACGAAGTGTTCAAGGGTCGCAACGGGCTGACTGCTGCCCAGGCAGAGGAAATCGGCAAGATGCCTGACCGCACCGAACGCCAGCGGGCGGTGGCCGAAGTGGCCTACGGAGGGCCAGTGGGAAATGCCAAGCTAGGCAATACCGAAGCCGGCGACGGGTACACCTTCCGCGGACGCGGCTACATGCAACTCACCGGGCGTGGCAACTACACCGTCTTCGGCAAAGCCACCGGGCTTGACCTGGTCAACCACCCCGAGCTGGCCGCAGACCGAAGCAACGCCGAGAAGCTGGCTGTCCAGTACTGGAAAACCGCCGTGCAAGGCAACTCAAAGGCCCGCACCGACGTGACCATAGCCGGCTCCATCATCAACACTGGGGTGGCTGGCAACAAAAACCCCAACGGCCTCGCCGACCGCCAAGCCAACGCCGCCGCCTGGGAAAAGGCGCTCAACAACGGCTACCTGCAGGAAGCCCTGACCCGACACCCGCTGCAGCAGCAGCCCACCAACCCCAGCGCCGTCGACACCCACCCCCTGCAACTCAAACCCACCCACCAGCTCTCCCCCCAAAGCCTGCAACTGATCCAGCAGAGCGAGCAACAAGTCCGCGCCATCGCCGACCGCCACCAGCTCCCCTGGGACACCGGCATGGACAACACCGTGCATGCCGTGGCCCAACAGGCCCGCGAGCAGGGCATGACCGGCATCACGCACCTGAAGGTCCAGGACGGCCAGATCCGCTTCGCCCAGCACGACGGCTACTCCCTCCTGGAGGGCCAGCTCGACGCCCGCGCCGCCGCCAACACCGAGACCCGCGAGTCCATCGCCCTGATGGCGCGGGCCGACCAAGGCCCGGCGCACGCGAGGGAATTCAGCCACACACCCACCCGCGCTGCGGAATCGGTAGCGATGACCCTGTGACGCCGCCCTAGAATGGGCGAATGAGCTCCAACACCCCCTCTTCCCCTTCTAAAAACAACGCTCCCGCTGCCCCAGAGGCCGGCGAGCAAAAGGTCAGCAACTTCCTGCGCCAGATCATCGAAAACGATCTGGAAAAAGGCACCTACGCGCAGCGCCGCTGGGCCGGCACCCCGGGCGACGCCGCCCACCACGCCGCCGGCCAGCCCGACCCGGCCAAGATCCGCACCCGCTTCCCGCCCGAGCCCAACGGCTACCTGCACATCGGCCACGCCAAGAGCATCTGCCTCAACTTTGGCCTGGCGCGCGACTACGGCGGCGTCTGCCACATGCGCTTTGACGACACCAACCCCGAGAAGGAAGACACCGAATACGTCAACTCCATCCTCGACGCGGTGCAGTGGCTCGGCTTCAACTGGGAGGCCAACGGCCAGAGCCACCTCTTCCAGGCCAGCGACTACTTCGACTTCATGTACCGCGCGGCGGAATACCTGATCACCGCCGGCCTGGCCTACGTGGACGAACAGACCGCCGAACAGATGCGCGCCGCCCGCGGCGACTTCGGCAAACCCGGCGTGGACAGCCCGTTCCGCAGCCGCACGCCCGAGGAAAACCTGGCCCGCTTTCGCGAAATGCGCGACGGCCAGCACGAAGACGGCAGCATGGTCTTGCGAGCCAAGATCGACATGGCCTCACCCAACATCAACCTGCGCGACCCGGCCATCTACCGCATCCGCCGCGCCACGCACCACAACACCGGCGACAAGTGGTGCATCTACCCGATGTACACCTTTGCGCACCCGATCGAAGACGCGCTGGAGCAGATCACCCACAGCATCTGCACGCTGGAATTTGAAGACCAGCGCCCGTTTTACGACTGGCTGATGGAGCGCCTGTGTGAAGGCGGCCTGCTGAAAAGCCCGCCCCCGCGGCAGTACGAATTTGCCCGCCTCAACCTCACCTACGTCATCACCAGCAAACGCAAGCTCGCCCAGCTCGTGTACGACCACAAAGTCAGCGGCTGGGACGACCCGCGCATGCCCACCATCGTCGGCCTGCGCCGCCGCGGCTACACGCCCGAAAGCATCCAGCTCTTTGCCGATCGCATCGGCGTGACCAAGAGCGATTCCTGGATCGACTACAGCACGCTCGAAGGCTGCCTGCGCGAAGACCTGGAAAACAAAGCCCACCGCGGCATGGCCGTGCTCGACCCCGTCAAGTTGGTGCTCACCAACTGGGCAGAGGTCTTTGGCACTGACGACTACACCGAAGACTGCACCCAGCCCGCCCTGCCCCACCACGCCGTGCCCGAGGGCCAGACCCCGCCGCCCGACCGTGTGTTCAAGATCGGCAAAGAGGTGTGGATCGAACGCGAAGACTTTGAAGAAGTGCCGCCCAAGGGCTACAAGCGCCTGTTCCCCGGCAACGTGGTGCGCCTCAAAGGTGGCTACGTCATCGAATGCACCGGCTGCACCCGCGACGCGGCGGGGAACGTGAGCGAAGTGCAAGCCAAAGTGATCGCCGGCACCAAGAGCGGCACCCCCGGCGCCGACAGCGTGAAAGCCAAAGCCGCCATCACCTGGGTGAGCGTGGCCAGCGGCGTGCAAGCCGAAGTGCGCCTGTACGACCGCCTGTTCAGCGACCCCAACCCCGACGCGGGCGGCAAAGACTTCATTGAAGCGCTGAACCCGAACAGCCTGAAGGTGGTGACGGCGGTTGTGGAGCCTTCACTGGCCGCTGCGAAGCCGGACCAGAAGTTTCAGTTTGAGCGGTTTGGGTACTTTGTGGCGGATCGGGTGGATCACTTGGTTGGGGGGAAGCCGGTGTTCAACCGGGTTACGGGGTTGAAGGATAGCTGGGGCAAGTGAGTCCAGCCTCGAATGCCCCCTCTGCCCAATAAGAACTCCTGCATATTTTCGCTCATCAATGACAACGTTAAATGACAAAACAATAAGAGCTGCAATAAAAGGAATGCTTGCGACTCAAGGGAGCAAGCCACGCCGCGTCATTGATGAGCTTCACGTGCACAACAGCAATGCAATTGTTGATATTGCAGCAATCTATAAAACCATTCATGGATTCGAAATAAAAGGAGAATCTGACAAAGTTTCTCGCACCTTCAAGCAGGCGCAGTTTTATGAACTAACAATCCCAAGATTAACCCTCGTCACAACAATCAACCACATCGAGTGGGCAGTACAAAACCTAGAACCACACTGGGGAATAATTCTTGCAAAACCCGATGAAAGCCGCAACATCCACTTTAAATATGTTAGAGCGGCAAAAACCAACAAAAGACTATCCAAAGAAATAGCTCTCTTAACTTTATGGAAATCAGAGTTAATCGAAATTGCAAGCAATTTTGGTAAAATAAATATCTCAAGTAAGACGCGAAAAGATTTGACTCAAATTATTTCAGACAATCTAACAAAAAATGCAACACTAGAAATAATAGCGACAAAACTTGCTAACAGGAATGTCGCTAAATTGTTTTGAGCACATGCAAAATGTGCGAGGTTAAGGTTGCTTTTATCCAAGAGCCTTGGCTCCCCCCTTTGGGTGCGCGCGGCTTCGCATGAAAGCTGCGGTTGAAAATGTAGGCGTCACCAAACGAGAAGTTCGGCCCCCTATAAAACTTTTTCTGTACGAGCACATCAGCTATTTGATAGTACTGACCATATCCAGAAGGAGTCGTCTTAAACGAGCCACCTCGTATGGCGTATAGTTTATCTTTATAGGTATAAAAGACTTTTGGAGTTGATACGCTTTGAAGGATGCGCGGATCGAGATCTGCATCAGAATACTCCGGACTCACATGGCCATAGTCGCCATAGCCAACAATATCCGAAACAGATTTGGAGATCACCAGTCGGAGTTTTTGCCACAAAATCCACTCAAGTCGATCTATTTCACTTTCGGAATGAGTTGCGACAATATCACCAATTAACGGGGACATCGACGATCCAGATAGAATAATCTTGGAAACTGGAAAATCGCTTAAAAATGAGGTCAGAAAAGAATTCAGCAAACCGACCAAAGTATCGAGGTCTTCCGAAATAATCCTCAAATCCAAGATTAAGTCTACCCTCTCCGGATTAGCAGCGATCAATTTACCCCACAAAGGTGCGAGCAAGGACTTGGTAAGTCCATAACTATCCATATCCCCCCTTGTCAACCTTAGGGCCACCTTTTTGGTTCGGGCCGACATGAATCCAAGCGCAGCGACGTTGTGATCCGCACTTCGATTTAGAGCAATAACTGGTATCACATCAAATCCAGCCACTGCCTGCAATATGTACTGATATTGAGGCAACCCGCCGACTGAAATAGAATCATCTAAATCATAATTATCCAAATAGAACTGCATTCCAGGCAACCTGGGAGCAAGACGAGACACCGCCAAGTTCAAGCGCGCAGCGATACTTTGTTCCGTCTCGTTTTGAGGACGTGGAACATCAAAAAGCGGACATAGTGATTCAGAAACTTGCTTTGGCAGTTCTGCCAAAGCAAGAATTTCATTTTGTTTAAACTTTAAAAATGGCGTATATGTTGTCATCTCACTCCCTGAGCAGTTGCCGAACGTCAATTTCACCGACTATCTTTGAGAACAACCGGTAGTTCCCGAGCCTCCTTCGCAACATACCAGCAACAATAGCTGGATGCACTTCAGCCTGCTTCGCAAGCAATAGCAAATCGTGCTCTCGATGGGTTCGATGAACCAGAGATTTGTCCCACAATCTACGTGGGATTAACATATCTGCGGCATACCGATTAGCTTCAGCCTCTATCCCTAGCACGGACGATTCATCATCAAAATCGTCAATAATTGGTTTGTTTAGCTCAGCATAGTGCAAAGACACATGCGCAAGCTCATGCATCAGCGTAAACCAAAAGTGATCATATCTAGGGTAGCGAAGACTGACTCCAATTACAGGAAATCCATTCTCTAGCACGGCAACAGCCCCATCAAGCTTTAGAGATGGATAAGCGCGCTCCAAGATAAGAATAACCGAATGATCAGCCATCAATATCTCTTGAATTTTTCCTAAATTATCAGGATTCAAACTTAGCTTTGCAAAACTCCGCAACACCTCTTGGTCAAGGCCCTTAAAAGACTGCTTCGCAATCGAAACAGAGAGGCGTCTAGCCTTTTTCAGAACGGTGGCCAGCCAAAAGGCAATCAATGCTTCATTTGCATCATCCCTCTTTCGGAATAGCGCCGAAGGGTTGGTGAATGCATACTCTGATGCAAGCTGAACGATCAACTCCAGATCTTCGTCCTTTGGCAAACCCGAAGCAACACGGGCCTTTAAAGGCAGCGTGCGGGCTTGAGCAAGCATTAATTCTAAAGCACGGTTAGCATTTTCCGTCCTTGAACTCGGAGTCGAGGTTACTTCAAAATCATTCGTTTCAGGATTGTTCATTGCATCCTCAACTACTCAGCGAGAGTGTTACTTTCTCATCAGCCTCGTATCGGCGTAAGCTTTCCTTGGCACTATCAAGCCCAAGATCTTGCATGCCGATATGCTGGTAATATGTCTCAGCTCCCGGCAATGAATGCAAGCAAAAACCCGGCCGATATTTCAACACAGTAATTGCATGATTTATACAATAGCCCAAAAGCTTTGTACCAACCCCTGAGAACTTCTTTCCATAACCAGGACGGTCCCTATTCCAGTTCGCTACCGCCAAATAATCAATATAGAATATATTATCTCCTTTGATCCAGCTAGACTTCGGGTGATATATGGTAGCAATTGCTTGAACTGAATTATCAGCAATCAAATAGAACCGCTCGTACTCAGAGCTACTGCAATAAAGTGCTTTGTTATCCCAACGCCAATGCCAATCCTCTAGTCGAAACAAAGGAAAAAGTTGAACTAACGCCTGATGATCATTTTCAATACCAGGGTTTTGCACGACAATTTCTCGGATTACCCTTAATCGTTCAGTAGACCATTCCACGTCCGCACTCGCATTTAGCGTCGCATCCAATCCAACCTTAACAGACCAAGGATAATTCACCCCTGAATGATTGCACTTTAGCATCAACAATCCACCTATTTCGATTTATATTAAATTGACTCAAATTCTCTCAAATGAATTACTTTTGAGAGAACAAACTATTTTCACCAAACCGTCCCGCCCCACCCATCCCGATGACTAACCTCTGCGTAGCCCGTGTAGCGCCCACGTAAAACAGTTTGGCTTCTTCGCGCTCGTCTTCGCCCGGGGGGGATGTGGCCCGCGCCCACCAGCGCCACCACCGGGAACTCCAGCCCTTTGCTGGCGTGCGGGGTCAGCACGCCGGGTCGAAGCTGCCCGCGCCTTTGCGTACCTGGTGCGGCCGCCGCGCTGGCGCAGCGCGGCGGCGCAGAGGTCCATTTCGCTCCAGTGCCGGCAGAGGATGGCCATGTCGCCCACTGCTGGACATCGTGATGTGCTCAACCAACCATCTCCCATTCGTCATGCGGATTGCTGTACAGAAATGGCACGCCACCCTCACGACTGGTCTGTTTGACCAAAAGTCGAAATCGCGAACCGATCGGAGCCGACTCGCGCATGGCGCGGGAGCACTCGACACGCATCGTCGTGGGAAATCCCTGACCGGCTACTGGGCGAACGCGAATCTTGGCTGACGACGACTCGCTACCTGCACGAAACGTTTCAACGATCACATACATTTCTGTCCCTGTGTTCTTCGAGATTTGTGATCGAACATCCGATCAAACACTCAGGCGGTGGGCTTCCGCCGGACATGCAGATGCACATGCTGCCCGTTCTCGCCAGACGCGACTTCCTTGATCTGCAGGTAGGCTTGCCCTCGAACCAAATCGCTAAGCCTAGTGAAGTTGTAGTTTCGCGCGTCGAAGGAAGAGTGATCGCGACTGATCTGCCCGCCCAACGCGGCAAGTGAAGACCACCCATCGTCCCGTGCAGTTTTCTCCAAGGCTCTCAAGATCAATGGCTCAAGTTCTGGGATTTGAGCAATCGCCGGCTCATCTGCCTCGGCAACCGCTGCGGGTACCTTGTTTTCAGTTTGAACGACGACCTGTTGAACTTCAACTTCCGGCTTCAGGATCTCCAGGTAGATGAACTTGTCGCAAGCGGCCACAAAGGGTGCAGGTGTCTTCCGTTCCCCAAAACCGTAGACCGCCAAACCCGCTTCACGGATGCGCGTGGCAAGGCGGGTGAAGTCGCTGTCCGACGAAACGAGACAGAAGCCGTCCACAACGCCTGAGTGCAGCACGTCCATGGCGTCGATGATGAGTGCGGAATCGGTGGCGTTCTTCCCCTTGGTGTAGCGGAACTGCTGTACCGGCTGGATGGCATTGGCTTGCAGCAAGCCCTTCCACTTGGACATATTCTGCTCGGTCCAATCACCGTATGCACGCTTGATGGTTCCTGTGCCGTATCGGGAGATCTCCGACATGAGCTCTTGCAGCACGCCTTGTTGGCCTTGATCAGCGTCGATCAAAACAGCCAATCGATCATTGCCTTGCTTCGTTGCCATAGTCCGCTCCCTTTTCGGTTTGAATGTTCAATGTCTCAGACGACGAAACGCTGAGTAAACCGCCCGCCCCCACTCGCCCCAATCACCAACCGCTGCGTTGCCCGCGTAGCCCCCACGTAGAACAGCCGCGCTTCCTCGCGCTCGTCTTCGCCCTCGGCGGGCATACGCCCGGCGCCCACCAGCGCCACCACCGGGAACTCCAGCCCTTTGCTGACGTGCAGCGTCATCACCTTGATGCTGTTGTGCGCGGGGTCGAACACGCTGGACGAGTTGCGGCGCAGCTGGTGCGGCAGCTTGCGTTTACGCAGGAATTCGGCGCACATGTCCATTTCGCTGTGGTGGCGGCAGAGGATGGCCATGTCGGCCCAGGCGTGGCCTTCGCGGTGGGCGGTGGCCAGCAGCTCGGCCACCTGGGCCACCTCTTCGCGCAGGGTGGGCAGGCGGATGATGAGCGGCGCTTCGCCGTCGCGCCCGCAGCTCACGGGCTTGAGCAAGGGCACGCCGTCGTCGTCCTGGTCTTCGGCGGTCAGTAGATCAGCCGCCACCAGGCTGGCCGTTTGAAGGATCTGCCGCGTGTTGCGGTAGTTGATCTTGAGGATGGTGGTGCGCCCCTGCGCCTGGATGCCCACGCTCTTGAAGCTGAAGTTTTTCTTTAGCGTGCGTTCGTAGATGCTCTGCGCGTCGTCGTACAGCACGAGCAGGCTGTTGGTGGTGGGGTCCACCATCTGCACCACCAGGCGCAGCCATTCGGGCGCGAAGTCGTGGCCTTCGTCGATCAGCACGGCCTGGTATTGCCCGCTGGGGATCTGGCGGCGGTCCACGCCGGTGATGACGCGCTGGACCATGTCGGCCATCTTGTCGGTGACGGACTGGTTGGCGGCGGGCAGGCTTTGCCCGTAGGCCACCAGCTGGTCGCGGCACCATTTGTGGAAGTGCACGGCGAGCACGCGGTCGGCAATGCCTTTGGCGCCCATCACGCGGGCGAGCTGCCGGGCCAGCGGTTCGTTGTAGCAGAGGATGAGGATGGGTTTGCTGGCGGCGGTGTGGGCCTTGGCCAGGTGTTCGGCGCGGTAGCCCAGCAGCATGGTCTTGCCCGACCCGGCCACGCCGTGGATGACGCGGTGCCCATCGCCCAGGCTGCGGGCCAGCTGCTCTTGCTGCAGGTCCATCACGCGCATGATGCTGGGCAGTTCGGCGGCTTCGTCAGCGTCATCGAACAGTTGGTCTTGCACCTGCACGCGCACCTCGGGGAACATGATCCAGCGCACCCGGTCCATCTGCGGCAGCGACATGACGCCGCCCATCATGAAGGGGAACATGTCCCACAGCCGGCTTTGCAGCGCCTCGGGCTCCACCGCCTCAATCATTTCGTCCTGGCAGATGACGCGGTGCGGTTCGATGGCGTGGGCGAGTTCGGCTTTGTCGAACTGCGCGCGGGTGATGTTGGGCAGCACCACGCCGTAGCTCCACGGAAAGGCCAGCTTGCCTTTGTGGCGGCCTTCGGGCTGCACCAGCTGCGGGTCGCGCTCCAGCGCGTTGACCACCTGGTGCGCGTACTGCCGGGCCTGCTCCAGCGGGTTGGGAATGGTCTTGGGGCCAAGCTCGCCGTGGATGTCCCAGGTCTGTTTGTTGGCCTGGATCAGGGTGGAGAGCCGGAAGTCCTTCACCTCCAGGATCAGGATGCCCCGGCGCGGGTGCATGACGACAAAGTCCGGGTGCTGGTGCTTGGGGCCGACGGCCACGTCGTACCAGAGCAGGTAGTCGGCATCGAGCTTGTCTTCCAGCCGTTCGGCGGTGCGGCGTTCGCCAGGCGTCATGCGAGATACGCAGCTGCCGAGGGCGGGTATCAGTATGGCCATGGAGTTGTAAGTATTTGCTTCCCTGGGCGCATGATGCCGCAATCTGCAGCCACCTCCACAAAGCTCACTGCTAAGTTGCCTCATCGGTACACGCAGCCTGATCAGCGCGCAGTGGCGTAGCAAGAATCGCCACACAAACCCATATTAGGTATGATTGAACCCAATATGGGTACTAAATCCACGCCTTCTCCCTCGTCCACAGCCGACGCTCTCTTCCCAAAGGTGCGTCAGCGCGTGCTGGCCGTGCTGTTCGGCGCGCCGTACCGCAGCTTCTACACGAACGAGGTGATCGGCCTGGCGCAGTCGGGCGCGGGCGCGGTGCAGCGCGAGCTGGCCGATCTGGCGGGCGCGGGTTTGCTCACGGTGCGCAAGCAGGGAAACCAGAAGCACTTTCAGGCCAACGCGGCGTCGCCGGTGTTTGCCGAATTGCGAGGGCTGGTGCTCAAGACGATGGGGCTGGCCGATGTGTTGCGCGCTGCGCTGGCACCGCTGGCGCCGCAGATTGAGCGGGCCTTTGTGTTCGGCTCCATCGCCAAACAGCAGGACACGGCCGCGAGCGATGTGGACCTGCTGGTGGTGAGCGACACGCTGGGCTATGGCGAGTTGTTCGGTGCGCTGGAGGGCGCGGGTCAGACCCTGGGCCGGACGATCAACCCTGCGCTCTACACCGCCGCCGATTTCCAAGCCCGCCTGCAGGGCGACAATGCGTTCATCAACCGCGTGATGCAACAGCCAAAGATATGGCTGATCGGCCAGGCGGAACCCGCGCAACATGAACCCAGCCAACCCACTTGAAAACCTGAGTCGCCCCGGCGGCTCGCTCAAACCGGAGCCACCCGACGCGGCGGAGATCGCCGGCTTGCTGCGCACGGGTCGCGCTCGCCTGGCAGATGCGGGCAACAGCTCGCTGGCGCTGGAAAGCCGCTTCGACCTGGCCTACAACGCGGCCCATGCCTTGTGTCTCGCCGCGTTGCGCGCCAAGGGCTACCGCGCCGGCAACCGCTACATCGTCTTCCAGGTATTGCCGCACACGCTGGGGCTGGGGCCCGAGGTGTGGCGGGTGCTGGACCTGTGCCACAACAAACGCAACCTGGGCGAATACGAGGGTTTGCTGGAGGTGGACGAGCGGCTGGTTGGGGACCTGATCCTGGCGGCGCAGCGCGTGGCTGATGCGCTGGCGGCGGCGTAAAGGCCGCGCCAGATCAAGCGGTCAACCGCTGCCCAAACCGCCCTTCCCCGCCCATCTCGACAAAGGGTGCGACGCACCCGCTGCCGCACTCAGTGCAGCGTGTTCGACATGATCTGGTGCATCTCCTGCTCCAGACCCTGCGACGGAATGACCACCATCTGTTTGCCGCCGAATTCGGCCAAGTAGCGCGGCGCTTCGCTGGCGTGTTGGTAGGCCTCGCCAAGCTTGACGATCAGCTTGCCCATCTCGACTTGCGACAGGTGGTGTTCTTCGGCGAATTCCTTGAGACCGGTGACCTTGCCATCGTGAAGCCAGGCGATGCCGAAGTTCTTGGGCGGCTTGCCGAGGAAGACAAAGGCTTCGTGCTCTGCCGGCACCACTTCGAGGTGGTCATGCACCTTGTGCGCCAGCTCCTCCAGAGGCGCTTTCATTTCATCGAGTTGGGCCAGCGCCTCGTTGCCAGCCGGCAGCGGCGGATACTCAACCTTGCTGCCAAAAAACTTGTCCAGTAGTCCCATGTTGTTCTCCTTTCAGGAAGAAAAAAGAGAGCCTGACAACTGACCGCGGGCGCGGAGCGGGAGGGCACAGAGAGGGCGGAGGGGTCGCCAGACGGTTTCACCTTAGACCATCAGGGCGATTTTTTCAAACCGGATCGATGAAGTGGTTTTTCAAAGGCCCGCTGGCCGGCCCGGTATGTTGGCGCTGTAGATCAACTCCACCGTGGTGCCGTCGATCATCTGGAGTTGCACCGTCATGCGCCGAAACGCCCACTTGAGGTCGACCGTACCGGGCGCCGCATTCTCCCGCGCCTTGGTGCTGATGGGCAGACCGTAGCGCGCGCGCAGCGAGGTCTGCAAGGCTCGCAGCAGCGCCTGGGTGCGCTCGCGGGTGCCCGGTCGAGAACTCAGGTGAATGCGCTGCAGGCGTTCGGACTCGAAATGGAAGGTGGCTGCGAATTCCTCGTCCGCAATCGGCGTGCTCGGGATTTCCAGCAAGGCGCTGCGATCCGCCGCGCGCTGGCTGGGTGAGGTTTCGCGGGCGTCTGGCATCAGGGCGAGGATCTCGGCCGGACTGGCGAGCATCGGTGCGTCGCGCCACAGGGTCTGGGCCGAAACACCCAAGGCCATGCCGGCCAGCACAAGAAAGGTCAGGAACTGCTTCATGGCGTCAAGTGTGACGCAACCGCCCGGTTCCGTTCAGGTCAGGTCAGGTCAGTGTTTCAGCACCTGTCGGATGGTGGCGGCCAGTTCGCTGGCCACGAATTTGGCCACGTAGGCGTCGGCCCCCACGGAACTCACGTGCGCTTCGTTGGCTGTGCCCGTCAGGGACGAATGGATCACCACCGGGATCGCCTTGAAGCGCGGGTCCTGCTTGATGTTGCGCGTCAGCGTGAACCCGTCCATCACCGGCATTTCCAGATCGGTCAGCACCAGCGCCACTTTGTCGTGCGCGGTTTTGCCTTCGGCATGGGCCTCCGCCTCAATGGCCTGCAGGCGGTCCCAGGCTTCCTGGCCGGTCTTGGTCATGACGTAGGGCGTGCCCATGGCCTTCAGCCCTTGTTCAATCATCATGCGCGCCACCGGCGAGTCGTCGGCCGCGAGGATGATCGAGCCCTCGGGCAGGTTCACCGCGGCGCCAACCGACTGCGGGGTGATGGCTTCCTGCGCGGAGGGCATGACGTTGCGCAGGATCTGCTCCACGTCCAGCACCTGGACCAGGCGGCCCTTTTCAGCATCGCCGTCGAGCTTGGCGATGCTGGTCACCAGGCCGCCGCCATTGCCTTCTGCGGCCAGCACGTTGCCCCATTCCAGCCGCACGATCTCGGCCACTTCTTCAACAGCAAAGGCCTGGGTGGTCCGGGCGAATTCGGTCACCATCAGGATGGTGAGCCCGCGCTGGGGTTTGCAACCCACCACGGCGGGCAGGTCAATCACAGGGATGATCTGCCCACGGATGTTGGCCACGCCGAGCACATGGGCCGGTGCGTTCGCGATGGCGGTGATGGTGGGCATGACCAGAATTTCGCGCACCTTGAAGACGTTGATGCCAAACAGTTCGCGGCGGTCCGAGCCCGGTGCGTCCCCCAGGCGGAACAGCATCAGTTCAAACTTGTTGCTGCCTGTGAGGTTGGTGCGCTCTTCGATGTCGTGCAACGCGGTGGTCATGTGGGGGATGCTCCAGTTTTAGGTTCCCACAGGATAGGTGCCGAAGCCCGTTTTCAATCCGCACATGAGCGCCGCAAATGCTCGGCAGTTCGGGTTTTAGCTGGCAGGGCGACAATGTGTTCACCAACCGCGTGACACCTCAAGCTGGAGCCCGCATGCCCCGCCCCCACCACCACGTTTACGTGGTCGAACTCTCCAAAGACGTGCTGCAGGAACGCAAATTCCGCAAGTGCAACCCCGGCTATGTGGCGGGCAAGCCCTGCGTCTACGTGGGCATGACCGGGCTGGACCCGGACCTGCGCTTTGACAAACACAAGGCCGGCATCCAGGCCAACGCCTACGTTCAGAAGTACGGCCTGCGCCTGCTGCCCGACCTGTACGAGGGCTTCAACCCGATGCGCTACGAGGACGCGCAAGAGCGCGAGGTGGAGATCGGCATCGACCTGCGCTCGGCCGGGTTTGGGGTGTGGCAGGCCTGACGGCTGACCCAGGTTTTCTGCCTGATAGATACTCCCGGGTGTAGCTGCGTGTGGACTCCATGCCACCGCGCCGGCTTTCCAACCCAAGGAGATGTATGGATTTTTCAGGATTTTTTCAGCAGTACTGGCCGCTCATGCTGGTGGCACTGTGGTTTGGCTACAAGTGGTGGAGCGCACGAAGGGTGGTGGCGATGTTGCCGGAGCTCAAGCGAAATGGCGCCATGCTGGTTGACGTCCGGTCCGAGGCGGAGTTCGCTGGCGGGAACGCCCCGGGGTCGGTCAACATCCCGCTGCCGGCGCTGGGCAGCCGGCTCCAGGAAATCCCCAGCTCGGCGCCCGTGGTGCTCTGCTGTGCCAGCGGAACGCGCAGCGGGATGGCGAAGATGGTGCTGAAGAAGAACGGCTATGGCCAGGTCTTCAACATCGGCAAGTGGACCAAGCTGTTGCGCTGAGGGTCTCGCCCCGCGCCCGGCCGGGTTCGGTGTGTCTCCGGCAAGCGACTAACCGCGCAGCTGCTTCAGAAACAGCCGGAGCAGCGGCACGCGCCGGGGCCGAAAGAGTTCAGGGGTCGCCGTGACCTCGCTCATGGCATCCAGGTGAAAGCGCCGGAAGCCCTGCCGCAGACAGCACCACGCCAGCAGCATCAGCGCCCGGTCAAGGAACACCACCGACCACGTTCTTCCCAGCAGGCTTCGCGCACCAACCCCAGGTGCGCGGGCGCCGGGTGGCGCGGCTCGAAGCGGTAGGTCTGCTGCACCGCGTGGACCGCGTGCCTTTGCACGCGCTCGGGCAGCGTGGCAATGATCTTGGCCTGCGCCGACTCGGCCGCCCGCGCCAGCGCCGGGTCGCCCACCATCCGCACTTCGGCCAGCCCGAGCACCAGCGCCTCCACCTCCAGGCGGTCAAACATCTGCGGCGGCAGGGCCGGGTCTTCGGTGAGGGAATAGCCCACGCCCGCGGCGCCGTCGATCAGGGCGCCGGCCGCGCGCAGCCCGGCGATGTCGCGGTACAGCGTGCGCTCAGAGACGCCGGTGGCATCGGCCAGCTGCGCCGCCGTGACCGGCTTGGGCAGCGTGCGCAGCGCGTGGAGCAATCGGAAGAGACGGTCAGGGCGGGCCATGGATACTGACAGATTCTGACAGGAGCGATGGACACACTCAAGGTCTCTCTCAACCCCCTCTTTTGCTTCTGGAGCCCTTCATGCTGACCCTTTTTCACGCCCCGATGTCCCGCTCAAGCCGCCTCGTCACGCTGATCGACGAAATGGGCATCCAGGACCGGGTGCGCATCGTCCCGACCGACATTCCGCGCATGGACGGCAGCGGCGGCGCCGACCCGGCCAACCCGCACCCGGAGGGCAAGGTCCCGGCGCTGCTGCACGACCAGACGCTGGTCACCGAGAGCGCCGCGGTGATCCACTACCTGACGCAGCTGTTTCCCGATACGGGCATGGCGCCCCGGCCGGGCGATCCCCGTTATGGCGAGTACCTCACCTGGCTGTACTGGTACGGCAACGTGATGGAGCCGGTGATCATCTTCGAAGCCGCACAGATCAAACACGACTGGCTGCACACCACGTTCCGTGGCACCGCCGAGGTGAAGGCCCGCCTGCGCTCGGCGCTGGAGAAGGGCCCCTGGTTGCTGGGCGACAGCTACAGCGCCGCCGACCTGCTGGTCCACTCGCCCTACGCCTGGTTCAAGGAAGCGACGCCAGACGACGAACTGATCCGCGACTGGGTGGCGCGCTGCATGGCCCGGCCCTCGGCGATGCGGACGGTGGCCAGCGACGCTGCGCTGAGGGCTGGGTAGGCCCAGTTCGCTCGCTTGACGTTTCACAAGGTGCTCCGATCGCCCGGCTGCCATCCTGATGGGTCCCATCCCTTCAGGAGCGCACCATGAAACTGCCTTGCATGGCCAGCCTGGCCGCCTTGTTCATCGCCTTGCCCGCAGCGGCCCAGCCATCCGCGCGTCCCATGGGGCCGGGACCCATGCCCGTCTTCGCCGACTTCGATGGCAACGGCGACGGCCGCATCACCGAGCAGGAGTTCATCGACGCCCGCAGCAAGCGCATCGCTGAGCGAGCCACCGAGGGCCGCGCCATGCGCGGTTTGAGCCAGGCGCTGGATTTCAAGGAGATCGACGCCAACAGCGACGGCGGCCTCAGCCGGGAAGAGTTTGAGGTCAACCAGAGCCGCCACTTCCAGAACCGTCCTCTAAAATAATTAGTACCAATGTTTTCAGGGAGATTTCATGATTCAGATTCGCTCTGTTGCGGCCCTCTGTCTGGTCGCGCTATTGACGGCCTGCGCCGCACCGCCCCCCTCCAACACATCCGCCTCCGCCACATCCGTGGCGACATGGGCGAAGGAAGCCACGGGCGGACTGCTGACCGCTGACAAGGGGTCTGTGACCGATCCCGGTTGCGCGAACCAGAAAGTGGACTACGAGGTCAAGCCGCTGGCTCTGGATGCTGCCGGGCAAACGCCGGCGCTGGTGATCACCCGGAGCGGATCCAGCTGCCTGGGCCGGACCGGCGCGTTGTCCGAGCTGTGGGTCAAGTCGGAGGGGCGTTGGGTCCGTCAGTTCTCGGCGAGCGAGGGGGAGATTCGGGCCCTGCCTTCCCGGACCCTCGGGCGAGCGGACGTATCGGTGAGCAGAGGGTCCTGTTCGTCCGTCTGGCGCTGGCAAGGCAGCCGGTACGACACGACCTCGCGCTGCCCCTGATCTGGAAACGCCACAGGGAGGAACAACACCATGCCGACATACAACGAGTTTCTGGAAAAGGTGGCGGCCAAGGAATCGGGCGGCCGATATGACATCGCCAATTCCCTTGGCTATCTGGGCAAGTACCAGATGGGAGAGCCCGCGCTGATCGACAGCGGCTACTACCAGAAGGACGGCACCCGCAAGAACGACTGGGCCGGCACCTGGACGGGCAAGGATGGCGTTCGCAGCAAGGACGATTTCCTGGGATCGCCCACCGCCCAGGAGCATGCCGTGAGTGACTACATGAAAGTCCAGTGGGGCTACATCCGGCACTACGGTCTCGACAAGCATGTCGGGCAAACCCTGTCGGATGGCGTGAAGATCACGGAAAGCGGCCTGCTCGCGGGGGCCCACCTTCTGGGCGTGGGGGGACTGAAAGACTATGTCACGTCCAACGGCAAGATCGACGGCAAGGACGGCAATGGCACGCCGATCTCTTCCTATGTGAAGAAGTTCGGTGACTACGAAACGCCCTTCGAACCACGGGTCGAGAAAACCGGGAGCGACAAGACCGCGTCAAACGTGGGCAACGAAGCCTGGCACCGGGTAGCCGATCAGATCAGCCCAGGACTGAAGGCCCGAGGTTTTTCCGACGAGCAGATCAGGACCATCAGCGAATCCACGCTGGGCCTCGAAGCGGCCAATGTGCAGCGCGGACCGGTAGAGCGCTATCTGCTGAGCAAGGACGGACAAACCATCGCACTGAAGCACGACGGCGCGATCTCCGAATTGAAGGTTTCGGACGCACTCTCCCGCACAACGGCTCCTCCGCAGGAAGCGGCGGAGCGGTCGATGGAAGTGCCTGCGATGACGCGCTAGGGCATGGGCTTGCGCCCCGCCTTCCTGCCAGTGCCTGGGCCAAAGCCATGGCGGCGGTGCGTCCCCTATGTTTGAGCGCCCGCGCCACCGGCGCATCACACATGCACTGAACGGTGAGGTGCCGGCCAGCGGCTGCCGTCAATGCGTCGCGCCCGCGCCCAGCTCGGAGGTCTGTGGGTTTGCCAGGGCGCAACGCAGAGCCACGCGCAAACCACGCACCACGTCGTTCAGCGCCATGCTCGGCGTGCCCTGCTCGGGCAGCCAGGGCACGTGCACGAAGCCGCCGCGCGTGTCGCGCAGCACGGGCTCGGTGGCCAGGGCGTGCATGAGGCCGTAGAACACGTGGTTGCAGACGAAGGTGCCCGCGGTCTGTGACACCTCGGCGGGCAGGCCTTCGCGCTGCAGCGCGGCGAGCATGGCCTTGATGGGCAGGGTGCTGAAGTAGGCGGCGGGCGCACCGGGCGCCACGGGCGCGTCGATGGGTTGGGCGCCGGCGTTGTCGGGGATGGGTGCATCGTCCACGTTGATGGCGATGCGCTCCAGCGAGAGGGCGCTGCGGCCACCGGCCTGCCCCACGCAGATCACCAGCGCGGGCTGGTGCTTGACCAGCAGCACGTGCAGCTCGCGCAGGGCTTCACCAAACACGGTGGGCAACTGGGCCGCCACCACCGTATGCCCTGCCACCTGCCGGCCATGCAGCGCACGCACAGCGAGCCAGCTGGGGTTGATGGCATCGCCACCGAAGGCGTCGAAGCCCGTGAGCAGCACGCGGGGCCTGGGGGAACGGGTTTGGGTGGACATGCGCGGCAGGGTGTGTCAGGCTGACAAGGATATGCTGATCAGGTATGAGCGCCGCCCGGCCGTTCCGAAGGCGCTCAGCCCCGCAGTGCGCAGCACGGAGGGTAGTCCAGTGAGCGCCAGGGGTGCGTCACCCGAAGGAGTTTTCATGGCAACCCGCAAGAAGCCGGCCACCAAGGTCGAACCGCCCGAGGATTCGGGCTCGCACCTGATCAGCCAGGCGATCCTGTCGCTGGTGGGCCAGGTGCCCAGTTCGAAGGAGCGCAAGAGCAAAACGCCCGCGGACGATGCGCGCAAGAAGGCGAATGCCGCAGCGGCCAAAGCGGCGCTGGCGGCCGGCGCGCTGGCGCTGCCACCAGGCCCGCTGGGCTGGCTGACCTTGCTGCCCGAGATGGTGGGGGTCTGGAAGATCCAGAAGCAGCTGGTGGCCGACCTGGCGTCCCTGTATGGCAAGCGATCCACGCTGACGTCCGAGCAGGTGGTGTATTGCCTGTTTCAGCACACGGCGGCGCAGGGCGTGCGCGATCTGGTGGTGCGCGTGGGCCAGCGCACGCTGGTGCGGCGCGCTTCGCCGATGCTGATCCGCGCGATCACGCGGCGCATCGGCACGAAGCTGGCGCAGCGGCTGCTGGGCAAAGGCGTGGCGCGCTGGGTGCCGATCGTGGGCGCGGTGGGTGTGGGTGCTTATGCGTATGTCGACACGGCGCAGGTGGCGGCCACGGCGATCGACCTGTTCGAGGGCGTGATTGAGGTGGAGGTGGATGGGTAGGCATCTGTCCGCCAACGCTCCGACCGGACCGGACCGCGGCAGGTAGCTGGTGCACAGAAACCGCTTTGGCGGTAACGTGGCGCCTTCAACCCACCTCAGGAGGTCCCATGAGCGAGAAAGAAGTTCATTCAGCCAGAGGAAGTGCCACCGACATGCAGTGGTTGCCGAAGCTCAACCTGCTGTTGACGATGGTGCTCGCTGTCATGGGACTCTGGTTGAACTACAGCTCTCAGCAGCAGCGCCAGTCACTCGAAAGCATCCAGGCCGAGGTGGCGGCCAGCAAAGACGAGCGCGAAGAGCGCGCATCCCGCGAGCAGTTGCGTTTTCAGCTGTTCGACAAGGTGACACTCTCGCTCCGGGAGGGCAACGCCGAACACGTCGCCGCCACCCGCACCCTGGTGGAGAGCCTGCTGTCCACCATGGACCCCGCCGAGGTGGAGCTGCGCATCGGGCTGCTGCGCTCGCTGGCCTTGCGTGCGCCCGAGCAGCAGCGCGACGCGATGAACCAGGCGCTGAGTCAGGAAGAGGCGTTCCGCCTGTACCACGAGGAACTGCGCGAGAAGGCGGTGCTGTGGAGCAAGGAAGCCGAGGGCAACCTCGACAACCTGTCGGCCTACCGGATGGACATGTTCTATTGCAGCAGCGGCGCGGCGAGTCCCTTCAAGGCCAAGGCCGAGGGCTTCGCGCGCCAGATGGAGGGTCAGGTGAAGGCGGTGAAGGTGCGCGAACTCGCGCCCTCGATCAACGCGAGCCCGGGCTATGGCGTGATCCAGACAGAAATCCGCTATGAAGACGCGAGCGAAGCGGCCGTGGCCCAGCAGTTGCAGCTGCTGCTGTCGGCCGAACCGGCCAAGCCCGTTCCGCTGCGCCAGGTGCGCACCCACACACCGCTGTACCTGAGCGTGTTCGTCTGCGGCTGAGCGGGCCGCTGGCGCCCGCTCAGCGCGAGAGCACGAAGTCGATGGCCGCGCACACCGCCGCGGCCTGCGCGGCGTTGCACTGCTCGGGCGTTGAGCGCGGGCTGTCGGGGTAGACCTCTGTCGTCGTGGTGTAGCGCGCGCCCGTGATGCTGGCGCACAGGCCGAGCGACTTCAGCGGGTAGCGGATCACGCCGCGGCCGAACTGTGGCGAGCCGATGAGGCCGCCCTCGGCATCGGACGGCGCGATGTGTGTGACGCGCTCCACCGCGGCGATGATGGCTTGCTGGAATTCGGGCTGCGGGTTCTCGGTGTCGTCCACGAGGTAGAAGCCGTCCGGGATGCGCACGGGCGTGTAGGGCACACCGTCGCGCGCCGCCTTCGCCGGACTGAACTCCGACGCGTCGGTGTCGGTGGTTTCGTGCAGGTCGATGTGCACAGCAAACTGGCCCGCCAAGGGCGCCACCAGCCGCATCAGCGCGGCGGATTCCTGCGCTGCGCTGGGTTCCTTGAACGAGCGGTTCGGGTCGATGGCGTCGAAGTTCCAGCGGTGGATGCGTTCGTAGCCCCACGGGCTCACGCAGGGCGCCACCAGCAGGTTCACCCGGCCGGCGTAGACCTCGGCGTGCTGGTCCAGAAAATCCAGCGCACCGTGCACGCCGCTGGTCTCGTAGCCGTGCACGCCTCCCGTCACGAGCACGCCCGGCAGGCCGGGTTGCCATTCAAGGCTCTGCAGGGCGAAGAGCGGGTACACATCGCTCCCGTACAACACCTCCCCATAGGGCAAGACCTCGAAGCGCGCACGCAGCCGCTCGAACACGGTCAGCACATCCTCGGCGTAGCTGCGCTGGCGCACCAGCTGCGCGCGCCAGGCGGCCACTTCAGCGGGTCCCCAGGCCTGACCAGGGGTGCCGATGGGATAGAAGGCAGGTTGGGTCATGGGCGGTGTTTCCGTCTCTGGCCAGGGCGTTCAGGGCTTGGCCACACGCTGGCGGATGTCTTTCAGCTTGGCCTGCAGGCGCCGCTGATTGTCCGGGCCGGTGCGCAGCAGCATCTTTCGTCCGGCCGACAGGGACTCCAGGTCCGGGTCGGCGAGTTCGTAACGCACCCAGGGGCGCGTGGACGGCACGGTGCCTTTCACGTCCACGAGGGTGACGGCCAGCGGTTCGGTGGGCACCGGCGTGGCGATCAGGTGGTCGAGCACCTGGACCAGGCGGTCGTTGAAATAGCGGCCCGGAAAGCCCAGCTCTTCGTAGGCCTGCTGAAACAGCGGGTAGAGGCTTCGGTACAGGTCCACGGCTTTGCCGCTGTCCACCGATTCGATCATCAGCACCAGCGGCACATAGCGCTGGCTGTTGCCGGGGTGGATGGTTTCAACGCCGTTCTCGCCGCGTTGCGTGGTGAAACGCTGGGGCGTGGGGATGACGGGCCAGACCATCACCGGCGCCTGCGGGCGAGCCAGGTTGTCCACCGTGGCCACGGTCCGCCGCACGAAGCCGTCGAGCTGCAGGAAAGTGAGCAGGTTCTTGCGGCTGAGCAAGCCCGAGAGCAAGCCGCTGACGTGTGCGTCGGAGCCGTCCAGCGCGGGCAGCGCGGCGGGCTCGCTGGCGGCATCGGCCACCGGCGCCTCGACGGGGTGCTCAACGGCGGGGGGTGTGGGTTCGGGCGCCACCGCTGCGGGCGGCGCTTCCGGGGCAGCGGCCGGGGGCGCAGCGGCCGGGACCAACGGCGCCTGCACGGGTTTGAAGTGTTGCCAGCCGAAGTAGCCCGCCACGGCGAGCGCGACCAGGGCAGCGATGAGTACGGGTAGCCGGGAAGTGGATGGGTTCATGCCTCGTCACCTGGTGGGTGGTTGGGAGGCTGCCCATCCTACACCGCGGTTTTCATGAACCCACGCGGGCCCGCAAGGTTGCACCCAGCGGCCGTCTATGAACGGCACAACAAAATTTCGCATGGTTTACATGAATCGGGAAGAATCGGAACCCCTGCGAAAAACTCGAACCAGCATGAACTTCACCGAGCGACTCAAGACCCTGCCCGCCACCCACCACCTCGCCGCGCTGCAACTGCTGGACGCCCAAGGTGCGGTGTTGGCCACGATTGAAAACAGGCCGGGCCAGACCGGTTCGCTGGCGGTGTACGCCGCCCTGGCCGCGATGCACGGCGGCCGCATCACGCCCGAAGCCGCGGCGCTGGGGCTGGACTGGTACGCCGAGCACACCGCCGATGCACGCGCGCACCCGGGCAAGCATCCGAACATCGACCGTCTGCTGGCCTGGGCACAAGGCACGGCGAGCTATGCGGTGCGGCCGGTGCCAGCGGCGGGCGCTTGAGCGTCGTCAGTCGGCCCAGCTGACAACAGGGCCGAGCCTGCGTTCGGCCAGGAACACGGCCTCGCGCAGCGAGAGGGCCGCGCCGCCGTCCAACCAGGGCACGGGCGTGTGGGGTTTGTCGAAGCGGATGTAGAAACACTCCACGGCGTGATCGGTGGCGAGTTCGGGCGGGTCGTCCGCATTGCCGGTGCCGTACAGGGTGTGGTGGCGCACGATGCGCACATGGCAGGTGGTCACGCCGCCGTAGAACCACAGCCCCTGTTTGACGGGTGAAAGTTGGTCAACGTCGTTCATGTCGCCTGCCCCCATGAAAGTGAACACCCGGGATGCCGGCCGAGTCGCCCACGGAGCGTCCATGCCGTGCGGACCATGATAGGCACAGGTGGCCGTTGCGCCAAGCTGGGTAACACGGGGTTTGTCGAAACCGGCCAGCCTGGTTCGTCGTAGATTTGTGGACGCGCAAGTTGTCCGCCGCACGCCATCAACCAAACCACCACCCAGGAGATTTCCCATGACCACTGGCACCGTCACCCTGCACCGTGTGTTGACCGCACCGCCCGAACGCGTCTACCGCGCCTTCCTCGACCCCGACGCGATGGCCAAATGGTTGCCGCCGCACGGCTTCACGGGCCGCGTGCTGGAGATGGACGCGAAGGTCGGCGGCATCTACCGCATGCAGTTCACCAACCTGAGCAGCGGCCACGTGCACGCCTTTGGCGGCAAGTACCTGGAGCTGGTGCCCAACGAGCGCATCGTGAACACCGACGTGTTCGACGACCCGAACCTGCCCGGCCAGATGATCACCACGATCACGCTGAAAGCGGTGTCGGTGGGCACGGAGCTGACCGCGGTGCAGGAAGGCATCCCGGCCATGATCCCCACCGAAGCCTGCTACCTGGGCTGGCAGCAGTCGCTGCAGTTGCTGGCGCTGCTGGTGGAGCCGGAGATTCCGGGCTGAGCGCGGCCCCGCCCGCGTTTCAGCGCGCGGGCATCGCCAGCGCCTGCAAGCGCTGGTGCGGCTCGCTGGTCCAGTCCAGCGGCAGCTGCTGCCGGATGCTGAGGTAGTGGTCGGTGAACACGTCGAGCCAGGCGGCGAGCGTGTCGGCGGCGCGCTGTTCTCCGGCCAGTTCGAAACACAGCGCGGCCACTTCAGAGGTGCAGAAGTGGTGCTCGTGCGTGGAGCGGCGCAGCCGGTAGTTGGACACCTGTTCGGGATGCAGGCTGAGCACGGGCAGGCAGTCCAGATACGGGCTCTTGCGAAACATCTTGCGCGCCTCGGACCAGGTGCCATCGAGCAGGATGAACAGCGGGCGCTTGCCGCCCTGCCCGGCTTCCTGGTCCTCGGCCGGCGGCAGCGCGGTCAGCACGCGCTCGGGTTCCACGTAGTCGCCGGGAAACACCACATAGGGTTGCCACTGCGGGTCGGCCAGCAGCGCCAGCAGCGCCGGGTCCACCGCGGTGCGGGCCCAGCCGAAGGCCCAGGTGTCCGCCACCACGTCGGCGATGAGCCAGCCGGTGTTGCTGGGCTTGAGCGCTTCGATGTCGCCCATGATCAGGCACACGCCCGCTCGGGTGGGCACCTGCGGGCGCAGCGCGCAGATGCAGTGGCTGGCAACGAGGCGGCAGCAGGGGCAGCGCCCCAGACCGGAGCCTCGGGCCACATAGGGCTTGGAGCTGACGGCTAGGCGGGCGGTGCGCAAGCGCGAGACGGCGTGGCTCATGCCGGCATTGCTGAACGGTGGATGGAAACGGTCATGCGAGGACTGTATGCCAGACGGCGCGCGGATCAGGCCCGGGCCTTTTCGCGCGTGGCCACCAGCAAGCCCACGAGCAGCAAGGCGCTGCCGGCCAACTGGCTGGCGCTGAGTGTGCGGCCATAGACGAGCGCGTCGAAGGCGACGGCGCTGGCCGGGTACACGAACTGCAGCACGGCCATGCGCCCGGCCGACAGGCGCGCCACGCCGCCATACACCAGCACATAGGCCAGGCCGGTGTGCACCACCCCCATGCCCGCCAGCCAGCCCCAGGCGGGGCCGGGCGCCGGCCAGCCCTGCGCGAGTGGCCACCACAGCAGGGCCACGGTCCCGGCCACACATTGCCACCAGGCCATGACCAGCGCGCTGGCGCCGGTGGCGCGGCGCAGCAGCAGCGGGGCGACGGCGTAGGCCAGCGCAGCGCCGAGCGCCAGCGCAATGCCCTGCAGGTAGTGCGGGTCGGCGCCCTGCTGCCCGAACGCGTGGTCCAGACCGCCGGTGGCCAGGCCCAGACCGAGCAGTGCCACCAGCGCGGCGCCCCACTGGCGGTGGCTCACGCGCTCGCCCAGCCAGAGCGTGCCCGCCACCATGATGAGGAAGGGCTGCACATGCACCACCAGCGTGGCCACCGACATGGACGTGCGCGGCACGGCCTCGAAGAACAGGGTCCAGCTGAGCACCATGAACAATCCGCCCGAGATGGCCAGGGCGGCATCGCGTCGGCTCAGCCGCAGTTCACCCCAGCGACGCGAGAGCGCGAACCACAGGGTGAGCGCGAGCAGCCCGAAGGCGCAGCGGAACCACACGGCGGTGAGCGCGGGCTGGCCCGCTTCTTCGATGAAGATGCCGAGCGTTCCCAGCAGCAGGCCACCGCTGACCATGAGCCACTGGCCCTGCGTTTCACACTCGCGGCGGGTGGCTGTGAAAGCATGGGGGCCGGTGAAGGCCGGGGCGTGTTGCGAATTCATGGGCCGATGTTCCCGGGATCACATGAACCGGTAAAGCGGATAATTTGCATCACAATCATTCGATAATCGAATTCAACCAAAAACGCCCATGGCCCGCACCGACCTGCAGATGGACTGGCTCCGCGCCTTTGTGGCGGTGGTGGACAACGGTTCGCTTTCGGCGGCGGCGCCGCAGGTGCACCGTTCGCAATCGGCGGTGAGCATGCAGTTGCTGAAGCTGGAAGAGGCCGTGGGCGGCGCGGTGCTGCGCCGCGGACCGCGGCACCTGAGCCTGACACCGCTGGGCACCGAGCTGCTGGGCTATGCGCGGCGCATCCTGGCGCTGCACGGCGAAGCGCTGACGGCGCTCACCGGCCCCACGCTCTCGGGCCAGGTGCGCCTGGGCGTGCCCGACGACTACGCCGCCAGCTACCTCACGCCGGTGCTGCGCAGCTACGCGGCGCGCCACGCGGCGGTGGAGATCGTGCTCGACTGTGAACAGTCCACGTCGCTCATCCCCAAGGTGCAACGCGGCGAACTGGATCTGGCGCTGGTCTCGCGCGACCACCAGCGTCGCGGCACCCTGCTCTTTCACGAGCCGCTGGTGTGGATCGGGGCGCCCCAGTTCGAGGTCTGGCGCAACACGCCGCTGCCGATCGCGGTGTACGAGCCGAGCAGCCTGGCGCGGCGCTCGACCATCGCGGCGCTGGAGGCCCAGGGGCGCGCCTACCGCGTGGTCTACAACAGCTCCAGCCTGCCCGGACAGCTGGCGGCGGTGGAAAGCGGGTTGGCGATCGCGGTGCTCACGCGCTGCAGCGCGCCACCGCACCTGATGATCCTGGGGGAGCGCCAGGGTCTGCCGCCGCTGGAGCCCATGGCCGTGGCGGTCTACCGCAGCAAGGCCTCGCGCACGAATCCGGCGGTGAATGCGCTCCACGAGCTGGTGCTGCAGACCCTGAGCAAATCGGCCTGAGCGGCGCAGAGACCCACCGGCGCCAGCATGCACAGCGATCGGGGGCTCCAGCCAGCAGCGTGCGAAAACAGGCCGGATCTGCCATCATGCCGCGCATGAACGACGCCACCACCCCGCTACCCGACACCGTCATCCACGGCTGGCACGCCCACGTGTACTTCAACGCCGACACGCTGGCGCAGGCGCGCACGCTGTGCGAAGCGGCGGCCGCCCGGTTCCCGCTGAAGATGGGCCGCGTGCACGAGAAGCCGGTGGGCCCGCACCCGGACTGGAGCTGCCAGCTGGCTTTCAAGGCCGCGCTGTTTGCCGACGTGGTCCCCTGGCTGACGCTGCACCGCGGCGGTCTGGTGGTGTTCATCCACCCGATCACCGGCAACGACCTGGTGGACCACCGCGACCGCGCGCTGTGGATGGGCGCGGTGCGCCCGCTGGACCTGAGCGTGTTGCCCGAGCGATCGGTGAGCTACGACCTGTAAACCCTGAAGCCTATGAACATCACCACGCTGGAAGCGCTGCGCGCGCTGTACGACCCGGTGCGCGAACGCGCGGCCCTGAAAGAACTGCCGCAGCTTGACGCGCACGCCACGCGCTTCATCGGCCTCTCGCCACTGGTGGTGTTGTCGAGCGTCGGCGCGAACGGCGCGCTGGACGCTTCACCGCGCGGCGGTGAACCGGGGTTCGTGAAAGTGCTGGATCCGCAGACGCTGCTGATCCCCGACGCGCCGGGCAACAACCGGCTCGACACGCTGGAAAACATCGTGCAGACCGGCCAGATCGGCCTGCTGTTCCTGGTGCCGGGCATGGACGAAACGCTGCGCGTGAACGGCCGCGCGCTGCTCACCACCGACGAGGCCGACCGGGAGCGCTGCACCGACGCGCGCCGTGTGCCCAAACTCGTGGTCCGCGTGACGGTGCAGGCGTCTTACCTGCACTGCGCCAAGGCACTGATGCGGTCTTCCCTCTGGGACGCCAGCCGCCAGGTGGAGCGCTCGGTGATGCCCAGCATGGGCGAGATGCTGCGCGACCAGATCGGCGACCGCCTGAGCACGGACGCGCCGGTGGAGACACAGGCGCAGATGCTGGAACGCTACCGGCAGACCTTGTAGCGCCATCCGTGCCGTTACGCCGTGGCCACCGCGTGGTTCGCATGCCGCACTTCAGAAACCGGTTCGTGACATGTCTTCGATAAACGTTGTCGCAGGGCAACCATAATGGCGCGCATGCCTGTTTCTGAAATCGCCATCTGGTCGGCCATGCTCGGGGGTCTGTTGACGCTGGCAGCGCTGGCGCTGGGCGACGCACTGGGCAGCCGCAGCCGCGGCTCGATGCGCAACCTGCTGTTTGTGGTGCTCACCGGCGCGAGCTGCGTGGTCATGACGGGTTTGCCCGAGGCCTTGTTTCCGTTCCTGCCCGGGCACCCGCTGAGGGTGCTCAAAGCCAGCCTGGGGCCGCTGGCCGGTGGTGTGGCCCTGTATTACCTGGGTGGCTGGCTGGGCGGGGCGCGCGAAGATGCGCTGGTGCACCGCCTGACCGCCTGGGGCGGCGCCGCCGTGTTCCTGGCCGCGGTGGTGCTGGCGCTGCTGGCCAGCCAGGTGTCCAGCGACCAGTACCACCCTGTGCTGCTGGCTGCGGCGGTGGTCAACATGGTGCCGGTGTTGCTGGCGCTGGTTGCGGTCATCCGTGCCAACCGGCGGGGCGACCCGCTGGCGCGCTGGATGTTGCTGGCGATCGTGTGCCTGGCGGCCATGGTGAGCGGCCTGTACCTGCGCGGCCTGGACGCACCGGGCCTGGGCTCGGGCTTCTGGTTGTTCACGGCCTTGATCACCATGGTGTATTTCCTCGCAGCCACGGTGCTGGGCATCTTGCGCAACCGGCACAACCGCAAACTGGCCCGCCTCTCACGGGTGCAACAGGGCGCCGACCCGGTCACCGGGCTCCACACCGGTTCGGCCCTGATCGCCGAGGTGGAACACGTGTTCTGGCGCACCGCCCGTCAGCAGGGCGAGTGCTCGGTGATCTGTGTGAACGTGAGCAACCTCTACGAACTGACCGATTCGGCCGGGCCGGGGGTGGAACACCAGATCCTGGTGACGCTGGCGGCGCGCGTGCGCCGCGCCGCCGGTTTCCGCTGTGTGGTGGGCCAGTACCACCCGCGCTGTTTTGTGGTGGTGATGTTCACCGACAAACACGCCGCGCCCCTGAACGAGACGCTGGCCCATCTGCGCTTCATGGTCGGTGAGCCGCTGTCGGTGGTGGACGAAAAACAGGTGCACCACACGTTCCAGCCGCGCCTGGGCATCGGGGTGGTCACGCACGCGCCCGCACACGCCAAGCCGATGGACATCCTCAACGAGGCCGAGCGCCTGGCGCTGGCGCAAATCGCCAACTGGTCCCGCCCTCATGGCCTCGATGCGACCACCGAGCACGAGATCGTGACCGCGCCGCAGCCGCTGCACTGAGGTCGGCGGCACGCGACTTGACTTCGCTGCCCGCACCGGGCCGGCTTGGGCCGGGTGCCAAAGTGGCACTGGGTTGTGTTCCGTTCATGGACACCGAAGGCGCCGTGGCACACCGTCTGAGGCGGTCTGCCCCCGGTCGGACCGCGCACAAATACCCAGTGGAATCAGCTGCGTTCTCACATTGAGACACGTCAGCCTCGGGATGGCATGGAAATTGACACGAAGCTGACACCCAGCCCCTGCGGGCTGGGTGTTTTTTTGTTCATTCCACCCAAGAGGAGACATACATGACTTTGTTATTCGCACTGGCCGTTGCCATCGGCCTGCTTGCTGTCGTCGCGACCTGGTTGTTTTTGGGGCCGCTGGCCGCTTTCCAGATGCAGGTGTGGCAGGCCTTCGTGGCCTGGGCCAGTTTCTTCCACAACGGCGGCAAGACCGATGGCCTGGTCAAGACGGTGGTGTGCATGTCGTTTGGCGCGCTGGTGGGCATGGGGTCGGTGCTGCTGATTGGTCAGCTGGGCATGCTGGGCGGCCTGGCCGCGCCGGTGGCGGTGGGCCTGGGCGCGGCGTTGATCGTGCTCGCGGCGCACGTGCCTTTCCTCTCCACGATCCCGTCCAGCGTGTACGGCTTCGCCAGCGTGGCCGGGCTGATCCTGCTGGGCAAGGACATGACGCCGACCGCGGCCATCTTGCCCACCATCCTGTCCATCGCCGTGGGCGCCGGGTTCGGCTGGGCGTCTGAGCAGCTCGCGGGCAAGCTGACCAAGTCGGCCTGAACAGGCTACTTCTGCACCGGGTTGGCGGTGAGCCAATTCGCCGGGTAGGCGCGCAGGAACTCGCGCGCCTTCTCGGGGTGGGCGGCGTTGAGCCAGGCATCGTAGCCGCCTTCGTTCAGCACCGCCGGCATGCGCTTTTCGCTGCCGGGCTGCTGGTAGCGGTGCATCAGCGCGTGGCTGTTGGCGTTGACGGTGAGCAGGGTGTAGCTGACGATGGTTTCGCCGCCCGCGCCGGTCCAGCTTTCCCACAGGCCCGCCACGCCCATGGGCTGGCCGTCCACGCGGCTGATGCGCGTGGGCACGGCCTTGCCGCTGCGAAAGTCGTCTTCAAAAAACGCCATCATCGGCACGATGCAACGCTGTCCGGCAAGCCAGGCTTCGCGCAGGTTGTTGGAGGTGGTCACGGTTTCCGAGCGCGCGTTGACCAGCTTGGGCGAACGCAGCTTGGCGTCGGACGCCGACTTCACCCAGCGCGGCACCAGGCCGAACTGGCCGACCACGAGCTCGCGCACCAGCGGGGGCGCTGGCTGGGGTTCCTGTGGTTCCTGTGGTTCCTGTGGTTCCTGTGGTTCCGCGGGTTCCACGGGTTCGACCACAGCAGCGGCGGCCTTGCGGATGAACACCCCCGGCTTGCGCGGCCAGAGGTCGAGCCCCACAGGGGCATCGGGGGCCTCGACATGAAAAACATCGGGAAAAAGGGAGGCGAGCCGCAGGCTCTCGGTGTGAACGGTCATATGGCCATGCTAGCCGACCCCGGACCCGCCCACGCGGCGGACCACCCGCGGTGCACCACCGGCCCGATCGGTGGCATGCTCGGTGTGCCCGCCACGCCCTGCCCGACCTTCCCACCAGCGCCCCCCCAGCCTCCCATGCTTCAGAAACGCCTTGTGCCACCTGCTCTGTCGACCAGCTCCCGCCGCGCCGTGGTGCGGGCCGTGGGCGCCGCGGGGCTTCTGCTGCTGGGGAACTGGCGCCTGGCCTCAGGGGCCGGGGAAGCGGCGACCGAGGCGAACCTGCCCCAGGTGGCGCCGGTGCCGGGCGGCATCGCCCGCCTTTCGCTGGGGCCATCGCAGGAGCGCCCCCGGGCCTGGGCGGGCGAGGTCCCGCTGCTGGTGCTGGGCGATCCGATCGAATGGTCCGCACTGGTGGGCATTCCGTTGTCGGCCACGCCGGGCGAGGCGCGCATCGTGGTGCAGATCGAAGGCCAGGCACCGCGCGAACTGGCGTACACGGTGAACCCCAAAAGCTACGCCGAACAGCGCCTGAAAGTGGCCCCGAAGACGGTGGACCTCTCGCCCGAAGACCTGGCGCGTTTCGAGCGCGAGCGCGACCACCAGGCGCAGGTGATTGCCGCGTTCAGCGAACCGCTGCCGCCGAGCCTGCGCATGCGGGTGCCCACGCCGGGGCGGCGCTCCAGTTCCTTCGGGCTGCGGCGTGTGTTCAACGGCCAGTCGCGCAATCCGCACAGCGGCATGGACATCGCAGCACCCACCGGCACCCCGGTGGTGGCACCGCTGGCGGGCCGGGTGATCGACACCGGCGACTACTTCTTCAACGGCCAGACCGTCTGGCTCGACCACGGCGGTGGCCTGTTGAGCATGGTGTGCCACCTGAGCGCGATCGACGTGACAACCGGCGATGTGCTGGACGCGGGCCAGCGCCTGGGCGCCGTGGGTGCCACCGGCCGCGTCACCGGGCCGCACCTGCACTGGGGCGTGATGCTCAACCGCACCATGGTGGACCCGGCGCTGTTGCTCGCCGAATGATGGACCGCGCCCGACCATGCTGATCCGCTTCAACAAGCCCTACGGGGTGCTCAGCCAGTTCACGCCCGAGGGGCGCTGGCGCGGGCTGAAAGACTTCATCGACCAGCCCGGCGTGTACGTGGCGGGCCGGCTGGACGCCGACAGCGAAGGCCTGCTGCTGCTCACGGACGACGGCCAGGAGCAGGCGCGCATCGCCGACCCGCGCCACAAGATGGAAAAGACCTACTGGGTGCAGGTGGAGGGTGTGCCGGACGAAGCCGCGCTGGCCGCGCTGCGCCACGGCGTGACGCTCAACGACGGCCCCACCCGGCCGGCGCGCGCCCGCGCCATGCCGGAGCCGCCCGGGCTGTGGGAGCGCGACCCGCCGATTCGGGTGCGCAAGGCGGTGCCCACGGCCTGGATCGAACTGGTGATCCGCGAAGGCCGCAACCGCCAGGTGCGCCGCATGACGGCGGCGGTGGGCTTTCCCACGCTGCGCCTGATCCGCGCCGCCATCGGGCCGCACAACCTCGACGGACTGGCCCCCGGCACCTGGCGCTGAGGCGTCGGCCGGCAACCCGGCCACCGGCCACAAGACCCGCAGCGACCACAGACACCCGGGCTCATGTACCCTGCACCACGCGGCTGATCTGTTCGACAGCGGACAGACCGAACGCGCTTGGCCCCCGACACTGGGCCCGACGAAGAACCGCAAAGGACTGCCCATGCCCTCCCGCTGGCGACACACCGAACGCCACCGAACCGACCGCATCGGCTGGCTTCGCGCCGCCGTGCTCGGCGCCAACGACGGTATTGTCTCCACCGCCAGCCTGGTGCTGGGGGTGGCGGCGGCGAGCGCCGACCACAGCAGCGTCCTGCTGACCGGGGTGGCCGGGCTGGTCGCGGGCGCCATGTCGATGGCCGCGGGCGAGTATGTGTCGGTGCATTCGCAGGCCGACACCGAGGGGGCCGACCTGGCCCGCGAGCAGGCCGAGCTCGATGCCGACCCGGCCGCCGAACACCGCGAACTCAGCGCCATCTACGCCGGGCGCGGGCTGGACGCCGAACTGTCCCGGCAAGTGGCCACCCAGCTCATGGCACACGATGCACTGGGCGCCCACGCGCGCGACGAACTGGGCATTTCCGACACCCTGAGCGCGCGGCCGGTGCAGGCCGCGCTGGCCTCGGCCGCCAGCTTCGCTGCGGGTGCTGCATTGCCACTGGCGGTGGTGGCGCTGGTGCCCGGGCCGGGCCTGATCGGCTGGGTGGCAGGCACGTCGTTGCTGTTTCTTGCCCTGCTCGGCGCCCTGGCCGCACGCGCCGGCGGTGCCCGCATGGGCCTGGGCGCCTGGCGTGTGGGCTTCTGGGGGGCGCTGGCCATGGCCATCACGGCCGGTGTGGGCGCCCTGTTTGGCGCTGTGGTCTGAACGGCCTCTTCATGAATACCGAACCACGGATGAATCCCACCTCACCACCCCCACCCCGCAACGCCTCCGCCCCGGTGGACCCGCTGTTCCTGGCCGCACCGCAGGTGTCCACCTTCCTGGGCAGCCACGCGCTCACCAAGGCCAGCGGCTTCTTCTTCCAGCGCGACGAGCGCCTCTACCTCGTCACCAGCCGCCATGTGGTGATCGACGAAGCCACGAGCCACCTGCCCGACCGGCTGGAGATCGAGCTGCACCTCGACGCCAGCAACCTCACCCGCTCGACCGGGTTTTCGATGCTGCTCTACCACCAGGGCGCGGCGGTGTGGCGCCAGGGCCGCGACGGCGGCAGCGAGATCGACGTCGCCGTGCTGGAGCTGGACCGCAGCCAGCTGCCGGCCGGCGCGATCATCCGCGCCTTCACCCCGGCCCACCTGCAGACCGCCTTTGCCAGCGTGCCGGTGGACGCCTCGCTGCTGGTGGTCGGTTTTCCGCTCGGCTTTCACGACGCCGTGCACCACCTGCCGGTGGTGCGCCAGGCGGCAATCGCGTCGCCCTATGGCATCCGCTTCCAGGGGCAGGGCTTCTTCCTGACCGACGCGCGCACCCACCGCGGCACCAGCGGCGCGGCGGTGGTGATGCGCGACACCGCGCCCACCGCCGAGACGGCCGCGCTGCCCTGGAAGCTGCTGGGCGTGCATTCGTCGCGCATGGACATGGGCGACCGCGACCGCGTGCTCGACGAGTCGCTGGGCCTGAACTGCGCCTGGTACGCCGACATCCTGCTGACCCTGACCGCGCCCCGAACCGCCAGCGAGCCGCGCTGACCGCCAATCAGAGGTTCCCGAACACCGCCCTGCGGTACTGGATGAATGTCAGTGCCTGGTGATAAATTGACAGATTGCCCAGCCCCCAAACCACACCCATGGCCACCCTGCCGTTCAGTCCCGCCGCCGACCGCAACAAGCAACCGATTCTGGATGCCTTGCGCGAGGTGCTGCCGGCCCGGGGCCGGGCACTGGAAATCGCCTCCGGAACCGGGCAACACGCCGCCTGGCTGGGCGCCGGCCTGCCCGGCTGGGAGTGGCAACCCACCGAGGCGAACAGCACCGCCCTGCCCACCATCTCGGCCTGGGTGCGGCAGGCCGGCGCCGGCAACGTGCGTCCGCCCTGCCTGCTCGACGTCATGGAGCCGCAGTGGCCGAGCGACGAAGAGACCCTGGCCAGCGCTTTCGCGCGGCCCTTTGACGCCATCTTCTGCGCCAACATGCTGCACATCTCGCCCTGGACCGCCTGCAAGGCGCTCATGCAGGGCGCTCGCCGCCATCTCGCCGCCGACAGTGGCCTGCTGCTGATCTACGGCCCGTTCCTGGAACACGGTGTGCCCACCTCGCCGGGCAATCGGGACTTCGACGCCAGCCTGCGCACGCAGAACCCGGTCTGGGGCCTGCGCCAGCGCGAAGCGGTGGAAGAAGAAGCCACACGCTGTGGCCTGCGCCTGCGCCAGCGTCTCGCCATGCCGGCGAACAACCTGCTGCTGGTGTTCGGGTTTCGCTGATCCTGGCGTGCGAATCCCTGCCGGAACTTCCGGCCACGCGGGCCGCTCCCACGCAGGCCATCACCAGAACGGGCTCCGCATGCACCCACCGCACCCGCTTTCGCCAGCCCCGCTCGCACTGGACCGCCGCCGGTGGCTGGCCGCTTCGGCGCTCGCCGCGGGCCTGCCCGCCTGGGCCACACGCGCGGCGGCACAGCCCGCGCAAAGCCTCCTGACCCGCCCCATTCCCGCCAGCGGTGAGGCGCTGCCGGTGGTGGGACTGGGCAGCTGGATCACCTTCAACGTGGGCAACGACCCGGTGGCCCGCGATGCCTGCGCCGAGGTGGTCCGCGCGTTTTTTGCCGAGGGCGGTCGCCTGATCGACAGCTCGCCCATGTACGGCTCCTCGCAACCGGTGATCGGCCATACGCTGGCGAAACTGGGTCACCCGGCCACGCTGTTTTCGGCCGAGAAGGTGTGGGTGGGTGACGCGGCACGCGGGGCCGAGCAGATCGCGGCTTCGCGGGCGCACTGGGGCGTGCCGCGCTTCGACCTGATGCAGGTGCACAACCTGCTGGCCTGGGAGGAACACCTGCCGCGGCTGCAGGCGATGAAGGCCGCGGGGCAGCTTCGCTACGTGGGCATCAGCACCTCCGAAGGCCGCCGCCACGCCGAGCTGGAGCGCATCCTG
Organism: Betaproteobacteria bacterium HGW-Betaproteobacteria-9; assembly: GCA_002842215.1. Lineage (GTDB taxonomy): Bacteria > Pseudomonadota > Gammaproteobacteria > Burkholderiales > Burkholderiaceae_C > Hydrogenophaga. The sequence continues at coordinate 50,188 of PHCC01000015.1, forward strand.
CGCACGCAAGCGATCGATTTCGTGCAGCTCACCTACAACCTGCTGGACCGCGAGGCCGAGCGGCGCCTGTTGCCGCTGGCGCAGGAACGGCGCATCGCCGTGCTCGTGAACCGGCCGTTCCGCCAGGGGGATCTGCTCGACCAGCTGCGCCGCCACCCGCTGCCGGGCTGGGCGCGCGAGATCGGTTGCGACAGCTGGGCGCAGGTGGCGCTGAAATTCGTGGTGTCGCACCCGGCCGTCACCTGCGCCATTCCCGCCACCAGCCAGATGGCGCACCTGCGGCAGAACATGGGCGCGGCGCGTGGACGCCTGCCCGATGCCACCCTGCGCGCGCGCATGGCGCGGGAGGTGGCGGCGCTGTGAACACGCACGCGCTGCACGGCACAGCCACCCCGAGCCCGCCATGAGCGAATGGTGGACCTACCGCCCAGCGGATCTGCTGATGTTCGCGCCGCGCACCTACTGGCGCCTGTTCGAGCTGCAGAACCAGGCGCTCTGGCCTTTGCCGGTGTTGACCACGCTGGTCTTTCTGGCGGTGGGCCTCGGCCTGCTGCGGCACAACGGCACCGCGCTGCGGGCGGGCACCGCGGCGCTGGCGCTGTGCTGGGCGCTGGTGGCCTGGAGTTTTCACCTGCAGCGCTACGCGCCCATCAACCCGGTGGCCACGGTGTCGGCCGGCGTATTCGCCGCGCAGGCGCTCGGTCTGCTAGCGCTGGCGGGCAGCGGCGGTCTGCGCACCACGGCCCATCCCCTGCGCTGCGAGATCGGCCTCGGCTTGCTGGCCTGGGCGCTGCTGCTGTACCCGCTGCACGCACTGGTCGCGGGCCGGTCGCTGGTCCAGGCCGAGGTGTTGGGTTTTGCGCCCGACCCGACGGCAATCGGCAGCCTGGGTCTGCTGCTGTGCGCGGACGCGAGCGGACGCTTCGCGCGCGGGCTCCTGGGGGCGCTGCAGGGGGTGGCGGTCGCCTGGTGCGTCGTCAGCGCGGCCACTTTGTGGACCATGGGGTCACAACAAGGCTGGGTGCCCTTGATCGCTGCCGTGATCGCGCTGACGGTGCGCTGGCACTGGCCCCACCCGTTGGACCGGCGGCCAACGGGCATCGCCAGCCGCCGATGAGGGGCGCTGTTGCACCCCGATCCGGTTATCTGGGTGCGGGCATGGGCGCTGGCATGGGTGCGGGCATCGGCGCTGGCATGGGGGCTTGCATCGGGGCCTGCATGGGCGCTGGCGCCGGAACCACGGTCACCAGTTCCCGCAACACGCCGCCGCCGGCCACGGAACCCGTTTCATTGCCTTCGCCCCGCGCCCTGCGTTCGCAGAGCATCTTGTCGTCGGGCGGCAGATCCTTGCAACGCTGGAGGGCGTTGCGGGCCAGCTCTTCGGGTGAGGTCCCGGTCGACCGACGGCCCTTCAGGGCTTCGGCGCGCACCGCACCGGCCTCGCGCAGGCAGGCCGTGCGTTCGTGCATCGATGCACTGTCGAGACAGGCGGCGCGGTCTTGCTGGTAGGCCGCATCGATCGCCGAGCGCGACTGCGCGAAAGCGCCAGGCGACAACATGAGCAGGGCAGCGGTGGCCAGCAGACCGCGGGTCATGGAATGGGACAAGAGGGACATACGGTCTCCTTTGGAACAGGGAAGAAAGCGTGCGGTGGCGAGCCACCGCATCACCGGAACAAGGTAACGCCCGCGCGGCGTTCCGTCTGTGCACCAGCGCACAGTGCACGGCAAACGCCGAGCCGCCCGCAGCAGCGGTTCAGGAAGGCATGGCATGCGTGATGGGCGGCGCCCGGAACCCGAACACCTGCTGCAGCGATTTGTGTTCCGGCAGCACGTAAATCACGGCATGCCGCCCCGAAAACACCGGGCGGATGTGCGCGTCGTAAAAATCGGCCGGCACGTTGATGCAGCCATACGAGATGCGCTTGTCGGCGACGGCGGGCGACGCGAGCCGCTCCAGCCGGCGCTCGGTGGGTTGGGTGGTGCGAACCCGGTGCATCGACACGGCGGCAGCGTGATCGACCCACACCACGTCTTCGCCGGTGTGGTTGCGGCCTTCCATGCCCACGAAGCGGCCAGCGGGCGTGGTGCGCTCCTCGGGCCGGACCTCGGCGATGGGCCGCGAGCCGATGCCCGGCACGGAGTCGTCGCCCGGCGCCGAGCCCAGCAAGACCGGCGTGGCATCGCGCAGGCGCGCAGCCGCATCAAACACATAGAGCCGGGCCGCCTTCTTGTCGATGACGACAAACGGACGGCCACGGTGGTCGCGGGTGCCTGCCACCCAGTGGACCACCTGGCGGGTCTCGGTCGAGGCCTCGGTGGTGCCAAAGTCGGGCAGCAGGCTCGCGCTGACCGGAGCGGCCTGCAGCGGGACCCAGTGCGCCGGCGGCATCACCAACGCCAGGATGGCGACGCCGGCCAGCACACCGCGCTGGATGTCCTCGATCAGGCTCGGGCGGACCGCGTCCGGCGGTCCGGGCGATGGGGTCTGCACAAAGCTGCCCATGGTGGAACGGCGGGTCACGCCAGATCGAAACGGATCGACCTGGCGCGCCCATCCCTCGGGTCAGTTGCGGTCGGCGCGGATCACCGGTTCGCTCATCTCGGCGGCGGGGGCCGCAGCGTCCGGTGCGGGTGTGACGGCGGTGGTGTCCGCTGGCGTGGTCATGGGTGTTTGCGCCTCGGCGGCCGGCGCGGGTGCGGTCTGGGCGTAGGCCCAGCCCACGGCGCCCACAATAGCCAGGGCGGTCACCGATGAGGTGAGAAGTCTGGATGCGGTCATGACAGTTTCCTTCAGCGTTGCTGCGCGTGGCAGGGAATGGTGAAACCCGCCGGAAAAAAACCGGCTGGGTTCCGCTTGGAACCGGTCATCGGGTCGTGGTTCGCGCCGAACAAAGGTCGTTACGCGTGGTTCGTTTTGAACAACGGGACTTACATAAAAGTACACAGCCAGGGCGGGGCGAACCGTCCCTCGTCATCAATACTCTGGATGAAGGTCCGGTCTTGTTCCAGGCACCCACCGCTGGACAACCGGACGGGGTAAGAATGGCCGCATCACATCCAGAGGGCATCGCAGATGGCACAAACCGCACGCATTGTTGGAAAGGTCGAGTACCGCGAAGGCGACGGCCCGAACATCGCCATCCGCCCCGGACCGGTGGAGGTGGCTCAGGGGCTGAACGACGTCACGCTGAGCTGGGTCGATGAAGAGACCCATGGCGTGGCGGCGATGCCCCTGGCCGATTTCAGGCGCTACGTGGCGGAAGGCCAGATCCGTCTGGACGCCTGACTCCGGTCATTGCGCCTCCGCGACCCGCCTGGTTGCCCGCGGGGTCGCTTCGGTCGCCTGAGCACGCCGCAGGAACCCGCGGTTGACGGGGCTGTGCGGCCGCAGCGCCAGGCGTTCGTGGGCCAGGGCTTCGGCCATGCCGGTCTGGCCCGCGCGCAGGGCGGACTCGGTCAGCGTCCAGTCGATGATGTCGCGTTGCGCGTGGCTGCCGCCGAAGCGGTTGGCGATGTGCCGCGCGCGGTAGAGGTGTTGCACCGCGCGCTCGTGCTCGCCGCGCCAGTGGGCGACAAACCCTTCGATCAGGTCGTGCCCGGTGTCGGCCGCCCAGCGCGAAACCTCGCTGGCGCCGTCGGCGCTGCGCATGGCGTCGCGCAGGCGTTGCACGTCCTGCGCCCGGTCGGCGCCCAGGTAGGCCATCACCGCGTGCCAGTCGTTGAACGGGTAGAGGCGGCCATCGGCGTGTGCGTCCCAGGTCTGCGCCAACTCGGTCCAGCGCCCGCCCACGTCCACCCCCGCGAGCTGCAGGCGCCACAGCAGGGCCGAGGCGTCCACCAGGTCCAGCACCACGGCGCTGGGCGTCTGGCGCACGCTGCCGTCGTAGAGCGCGAGCACGGCGTCGGTCTGGCCCAGTTCCAAGTGGCAGAGCGCGCCGTGCCAGGCGTTGTGCACCTTGAAGAAGTTGTCATCGCCCGACCAGTAAGGCTGGCGCGCGGTCATCCAGCCGATGCCGTCCTGCGCGCGGCCCTGCATTTCCATCACGTGCGCCACGGCGTGGTGCGCCCAGCAGTCCAGCGGCTGCGCATCGAGCGCCTCGCGTCCCACCGCTTCGGCGCGCGCGTAGTCGCCACTTTCTTCGAGGCCGAACGCGTACATGCCCAGCACGATGGAATGCCCCGGCATGTCGGCGGACCAGTGCGGCATCACGCGCGCGATGCGGTCGCGCAGGTTGCGCGCGCTGGCGCGGTAGAAGTCGATCAGGTGCCCGGCCTGCAGCGCCACGATGTCATAAGGGTGCTGCACGTTGTGCCGGTCCATGGCCAGGGCGGCCTCGGTCCATTCGCCCTGCAGCACGCGCTGGATCACCGCGACGTGCGAGGCCTCGCGTTCGTTCATGGGCAGTAGCCGGATGGCCTGCATCACCTCCTGCGCCATGGCGGCGGCACCGGGCTCGGTGGCCAGCGCCAGCATATGGGCCTGGAGGATGTGCGCCATGGCAAACCGCGGCGCGGCGGCTGTTGCCTGCGCCAGGCGGGCCATGGGGTCGCCGCGGTAGAGCTGGAAGGCCGTGACGGCCTGTTCGTAGAAGGGCAAGGCTTCGGTGGTGGCGCCGCTCAACGCGTGGCCCTGGGTGTCGGTGATCATGAAGAGGCTCCTGGTGTGTCTCACTCGTTGCCGGCCCTCATGGCAACGGGCTGCTGGCCGGTGTTGCGCCTGCGGGGCCGGTGGAGGTACTCTAGAAGTCCGCTGGCGCGCGGACAATGTCCAGGGCGCCGGCATTTGTCGCCGAAACGCCGCCATGCTGGAACCGCGCCCCGCCGATCCCCTGACCGACATCCTGCGCGCCATGCGCCTGACCGGTGGCGTGTTTCTGGAAGCGGCTTTCACCTCGCCGTGGTGCGTGGTGTCCCGGGTGTCGCCCGAGGACTGCGCGGGCTACCTGCCACTGCCGCGCCACATCATTGCCTACCATTTCGTGTGCGAGGGCGAACTCTCGGTGGGTGTGGACGGGGCAGCGCCGGTCACCGCGCGCCGCGGCGAGATCGTGATCCTGCCGCGCAACGACCACCACCTGCTCGGCAGCGAGCTGGGCATGGCGCCGATCGACGTGAACGACCTGTTCGAACCCGGCGACGCCAGCCGGCCCGGGCGCCTGGTCCATGGCACGACCGCCACCGCGGACACGCGCTTCTTCTGCGGCTTCCTGTCGCACAACCAGCCGGACGACCCGCTGCTCAGCGCCCTGCCCCGCGTGCTCAAGTCGCGCATGGAGGACGCGGCCGCGAGCGACTGGGTCGAGAGTTCGTTGCGCTTCGCTTCGCGCCGCCCGACACCGGACGAAAAGCTGTCGCCGGCCGTGCTCGGCAAGCTGGCCGAGCTGCTGTTCATCGAGGCGGTGCGCCAGTACTTGCAGAACGACCCCGCCACCACCGGCAGCGGCTGGATCGCCGGGCTGCGCGACCCCCGCGTGGGCCGCGCGCTGGCCCTGCTGCACGGCCAGCGGGAACGCGCCTGGACCACCGAAGACCTGGCGCGCGAGGTCGGTCTCTCGCGCTCGGCCTTTGCCGAACGCTTCACCGGCCTGGTGGGCGATCCGCCCATGCGTTACCTGGGCAAGTGGCGCCTGCAGCACGCGGCGCGGCGCCTGCTGGAAACCACCGAACCCATCGCGCGCATCGCCGGGGAAGCGGGCTACGAGTCCGAGCCGGCGTTCCACCGCGCCTTCAAGCGCGAACACCGGATGACGCCCGCCCGCTGGCGGAAACAACACGCGATGGCCGGCGACGCCTGAACCGGCTGCACGCCAACACGGCGGGCTTGTTCAGCGGGCCAGGGTGTCGAGCTGGCTGGCGATCTCGCCCATCTCGGGGCGCGCGGCCGGGTCGGTGTGCAGGCAGGCGGTGGCGAGACCGGCCAGACGGTCCAGCGCCGGCGATGCCGTGGCGCCAGCGCCCTGCGCGTGGGCCACCAGTTCCTCCAGCAGGCAGCCGAAGGCGCGCACGTCCAGCGCCAGCAGGGCGCGGCGCAGCGCCGGCAGGTCGTCGGGCAACAGCGTGGCACCGCCCAGGTCGCTGAGCATGGCGTCGCCGCTGGTCGGGTCCCAGAGGATGTTGTGGGCGTAGAAATCGCCGTGCATCACGCCGCGCTGGTGCAGGTGCGCCAGCGCGCCGGCCATGGTGCGGGCCAGGCGCAGCGCGGCGCTGGCGGGCAGGGCGAAGCCGGGCGCGTAGACGTCGCGTGTGCAACTCTCGAAGCTGGGCGGGCCGGCGAGGTTCACCAGCGCGGGCGGCAGCAGCGGCAGCAACATGCCGCGTGCGCCTTCGGGGTGCTCGCCCAGTTCGGCGCTGGGCGTGCAGAGCGCCGGGTGTTGCCCGGCGGCCTGGCAGGCGGCGAGTTCGTGTTCGGGCAGGCCGTCGCTGGTGACCGCACCTTTGAACAGCTTGAGCGCCAACGCTTCGCTGTCACCGCCGTCCAGGTGCACGCGGTGGATGTGGCCGGAAGCGCCTTCGCCCAGCCGCTCGGCCACACGCAGCCGGCCCCAGGCGATGCGGGGCAGCGGCGCGGGCGCCGCGCGGTGCCAACCCAGCGGATTGCCCGCCAGCGCGAGCCAGGCCAGCCGCGGCAGTTCGGTGAGCCAGCCGGGCAGCTCGCTGAAGCGGTTGGCCGACAGGCGCAGCAACTCCAGCCGCTGCGCGTTGGCCAGACCGGGCGGCAGCGCATCCAGCCGGTTGCCCGCGAGCATGAGCTTTTGCAGCGCCGGGCGCTGGCCCAGTTCGGCCGGCAGCTGTTCGATGGCGTTGTCGGTCAGGATGAGCCAGCGCAGCTTGGGCGGCAGCGCCGCGGCGGGCACCTGCTGGATGCGGTTGGCCTTGAAGCCCACCATCTCCAGCGCCGGGCAGTCGCCCAGCGATGCGGGCAGGTGGGTGAACTGGTTGCTCGAACAGAAGACGATCTTCAGCCGGTGCAGCCGGCCCAGGTCGGGCGGCAGTTCGCGCAGGCGGTTGCCGGTGAGGTTGAGCACCTCCAGCGTGTCGGCCAGATCGAACACCTCGGGCGGCAGTTCGGTCAGGCCGCAGCTCAGGTCGAGCCGGCGCGTGCCGACGAGCGCGCCGCTGCGCAGTTGTTCCAGGGTGTGCATGCAGGTGGTGGGTGTAGGACCGCCCGGGTAGACCGGGCGAAACGCCTGATTATCGAAGCCGGGCGGTCTCAGCGCGCGTTGGCGTTCTCAGGGCGGATCGGCGTCGGGCTGGTAGACCAGCAGCTCGCCGGGCTGGCACTGCAGGTACTCGCAGATCTTCTCCAGCGTCTCGAAGCGCACGCCCTTGACCTTGCCCTGCTTGAGCAGGGACATGTTGGCTTCGGTGATGCCGACGAATTCGGCCAGGTCTTTGGACTTGACCTTGCGCCGCGCGAGCATGACGTCGAGTTGAACAACGATGGCCATCAGACGAAGCGCTCGTTTTCTTCGGCCAGCGCCTGCCCCTGGCCGATGACCGCCGCCATGAGCCACACCAGGCCGGCGAAGAAGAAGGTGAACAGGTGGTTGGAGCCGATGCCCAGCGCCAGGTGGCGCATGCCCGGCGGGTTGTGCAGCGTGAGCAGCACCGAGGTGGCGGCGGACGCCACGATGGCGGCCAGCGCGGCCGCGGCCACCCAGCCCGCGAAGCGGCGCAGCAGGTCGGTGGCCTGTTCGGTGAACACCCGGCCCTGCGCAAACTGCTCAAAGCAGCACTTGGCCTGCCACAGGCCCACGAGCAGCAAGGCCAGCGGCAGCCCCATGACCAGCGCGCCTGCCAGCCGCTGCCAAGGCTGCAGGGGCGCACCGATGGCCGCAGCGGGCAGGTTGGCGTGGCTGGCCAGTTGCTCCCCGCCGGCCACGGCCCAGTACCCCGCCAGCGCCACGGGCAACAGAAGGATCAGGGCCCAGCAGGCCCAGACCATGAGGCGGCTGGTGCGGCGGACGTGCCGCAGCGGGTCGGCCCGTCGGTGGGTGGTAGCGGTGCTTTGCATGGTGGGTCCTCGCGGGATGCAGGGTGGATCAATGGGTGCTCGGAACACGGTCGATTGGGCGAACGACTGACAGTGCAACGGAAAGTGCGATTGACAATTAATTATTGTTTTACGACAATTTATTCTCGTTCAACAAACTCTGTCAAGCCCCATGAAGCGATTTTTCACCTGTCTGGCCTTGTCGGTGGCGCTGGCCGGCTGCGGCGGCATTCCCCTGCGCTCCCTGCCCCGCCTGGTGCAGTTGTCCGAGTCCTTGCTGGAAGCCAACCCGGCCGAGTTCATGGTGGCGCTGCAGGTGGACTCGCGGCTGGTGCCGCCGCCGGGCGCTGTGCCCCTGTTGGTCGTGAAGCTCACGCCGCGCGAGCCCGGCGCGTTCGAACCCATCGACAAAAAGCTCCCGCTGCAACTGGCCGTGGCGTCAAGCGCCACACTGGGCCTGAAGGCACCGCCGGCCGGGCGGCGCTGGCTGCTCTACAGCATGCCCCCGGCCACGCAGGCCGAGCTGCGGCGCGTGCAGGCCTTCGTGCGGCAGGCGCAGGCCGCACCCGACAAGCAACGTGGCGGCAGCCTGGGCGTGGGGGTGGAGCAGGACTCGCTGGCGGTCTCCGACCCCGCGCTGTCGCGCACCCGCTGGGACACCTGGCTGCAGGTCCGCCGGAGCGAGGGCTTTTTCGAGGTCTGGTCCGGCACGCCCGAGCAATTGCGCCAGGCTGCGCAGAAGCGCTGACCTCACCAGCGCCCCACGACGCGCACAGCGATGGCCCGAACCGCGGGCCATGTGCAACGCCGCCAGGGTCTTGCCGCCAGCACCCGACGCGCCACCGGGCGCCACGGATAATCGGCGCCCATGGATTCCACACTTTCCCTCTTCCCCCTGGGCTGGCAGCACTACCTGCTGGGCGGTCTGTTCATTGGCGCCGGCGTGGCGCTGCTGTTCGTGTTCACCGGCCTGGTGGGCGGCATGAGTTCGGTGTTTTCCTCCACCTGGTCTTACCTGCTGCGCCAGCCCTACTTCCAGCAGGCGCGCTACACCGGCTCGCGCGGCTGGCGTCTGGTCTACGCGGCCGGGCTGGTGCTCGGTGCGCTGGTGTGGTGGCTGGGGTTTTCCGACGGCACGCCGCTCACCACCGAAGTCCCGGTGTGGGCCCTGCTGGTGGGCGGCTTTCTGGTGGGCTACGGCGCGCGGCTGGGCAATGGCTGCACCTCGGGTCACGGCATCTGCGGCCTGGGCTCGCTGCAATGGCCTTCGCTGCTGGCGGTGCTCACCTTCATGGCCACGGCCTTCATCACGGCCAACCTCGTCGCGGGGTGGATGGTATGAGCGCCACGCAGGGACGTTCGCAAGCCAGCTCACACCGTAGCCCGGAGGGCGGAGGTGTTCCTGTGATTTCAGCGCCAAAAATGACGCTGGGCCAGTTCCTCGCCGTGCTCGCGGGTGGCGCGCTGTTCGGCTTTGGCCTGGCGCTGTCCACCATGGTGCGGCCCGAGGTGGTGCTGAGCTTTCTGCGCTTCCAGGACTTCGGGTTGATGCTGGTCATGGGCGGCGCGGTGGCGGTGACGCTGCTGGCCTACCTGCTGTTGCCCCGCCTGCTGGGGCAGCCCCTGCTGGGCGGCTATTTCCACCAGCATGTGGCTCACTGGAACCGCGACACGCTCGTGGGCTCGGCGCTGTTCGGTGTGGGCTGGGGCCTGTGTGGCGTGTGCCCCGGCCCGGCCATCGCCGGCCTGGGCACCGGCAACTGGAGCCTGCTGTGGGCGCTGGCCGGCATCGCGCTCGGCGCGCTGGTGCAGGGCCTGCGGGCGAAAGCCTGACCGGCTCTCCCCGCGGCGCGGAACCAAAGCGTGGCCGGGCAGCTCCACCTGTTCCCAACCCATCGCATTCAGCCACCATGCTCAGAACCCTGAAAGACCTGTTCGATGCCTTCACCGCCCCACCGGCCGGCCAGTCGCCCGCCGATGAGGCGCACGCCCTGCAGCTGGCCACGGCGGTGCTGCTGGTCGAGGTGATGCGGGCCGATCCGGCCATCACCGACGCGGAACGAGACGCGGTGCTGCTCGCGCTGCGGGGCAAGTTTTCACTCAGCGATGACGAGCTGGAGCGCCTGCTGGAGCTGGCCCACGAAACCGCCCACACCGCCTACGACTACCAGCGCTTCACCAGCCTGCTCAACGATCGCTTCACGCAGGCGCAGAAGGTGCGGGTGGTCGAGGCGATGTGGCAGGTGGCGTACGCCGACGACCACCTGGACGCGCACGAGAACCACGTCATCAGCAAGGTGGCCGGTCTGCTGCACGTGACACACGGCGAATACATCGCGGCCAAGATGCGCGCCCGGGAAGCGGCCCAGCCGGCGCCCTGATACGGTTTTGCATTCAAGCGTAGAACAAGGCGGGAGCCGCAGACAGTGCTGTAGCACGGCAAGGCGAACCAACGCAGTTATACGTTTGAAGGCGAACTACGCGGCTTTGCACGTTGAGCGTCGCGCCTTTACCCGGGCGAAACAAGCGGCTGTCAGGATTCGCTCACCCCAACCCACCGGAGTCTTCCATGAAATCCAGAGTCCTCATCAGTGCCCTTGTGGCCGCCACGCTCGGCCTCGGCTCGCTGTCGGCCTTTGCCCAGTCGAACGACCGGCGCACCGACAGGCACACCGACGTTCGCGTCGTCGTGCAACCGGTCCAGCACATCGAACGGCGCGACGACCGCCGAGATGACCGCATTGAACGCCGGGATGACCGCCGTGATGACCGCTTCGATCGCCGCAACGACCGTCGCGATGACCGTTTCGACCGCCGGGATGACCGCCGCGATGCACGCAACGACCGGCGCTTCCATAACAACCACCGCTACTACAACGCGCGCAGCCCCGAATTCCGCCGCGGTCACTACATCCCCTATGAGTACCGCCATCGCCAGTACGTCGTGGTGGACTACCGTGGGCACCGCCTGGCACCGCCCCCGCGGGGTCACCAGTGGGTGCAGGTGGGCTCCGACTACGTGCTGATCGCGATCACGACCGGCCTGATCGCCAACATCATCCTGAACCACTGACACCTCCCGGGTGCCTGGGCATCGGGTGGCCACGCCCCCGGTGCCCGACGTCTGCGATGATGTCGGCCTCGCCAGGCCACACCTCGCCAACATCCCATGAACCTCAGACACCTCTCACTCGCCGTTCTGGCCTCGTCCACGCTGCTGCTCGCGGCGTGCTCCAAAGAAGAGGCCGCTGCGCCGGCCGCAGCCACCGTGGCGCCGGCCCAGGCCTACGACGCGGTCGCCGCCAGCGCCAAGGGCTTCACCGTGGGCGCGCTGATGGGCGCCAACCCGGTCTATGTGCTCTTCGACCCGCAGTGCCCACATTGCAGTCAGCTGTGGAAAGCCAGCCAGCCGCTCAACACCAAGGTGAAGTTCGTCTGGGTGCCGGTGGCCATCATCGGCCCCAAGAGCCTGCCGCAAGGCGCCGCACTCATGCAGTCCAGCGACCCCGTGCAGGCCATGAGTGCCCACGAAGCATCGCTGCTCGCCGGACAGGGCGGCATGTCGGCTTCGGCGAATGTGCCCGCCGACGTGGAAGCAGCGATCAAGTCCAACACGCAGTTGCTCGACAGCCTGGGCGCCGACGCGGTGCCCTTCATCGTGGCCAAGAACGCGCGCAACGGTCAGGTGGTGACCAAGGCCGGCGCGATGGCCACACCCGCGCTGGCGGAACTGCTCGGCGTGTCGGCCCCCTGACGCTCCACCCGTCCTGTCAACCGGGGCAGCCGTGGCTTAACATCGGTATCCACCCGCCGCACACAGCGGTCACCAACGGAGATTCCCATGGGCAAAGAACAGCGCAACGAGAAGATGTCGAAGAAACCGAAGAAGGACACATCGGCCCCCAAGGGCCCGGTCACTTCGGACCGCCCGACGCCCCCCGTCACCGCCGTGCTGCCGCGCGGCAAAGAGAAGAACAAGTGACCCGGGGTTTCGCATGAAAGCCACCTGGAACGGCGTCGTCGTGGCCGAGAGCGACGACACGGTGCTGGAGGAAGGCAACCACTACTTCCCCGAAAGCGCCCTCAACCGCGCTTACGTCACCTTCAGCAACCACCGCAGCAGTTGTCCCTGGAAGGGCCAGGCGAGCTATTACTCGCTGCTGGTCAACGGCGAACTCAACGCCGACGCAGCCTGGTACTACCCGGACCCGAAACCCGAAGCGGAACACATCCGCGGCCGCGTGGCGTTCTGGAAAGGCGTGAAGGTCGAAGCCTGACGGGATCCCGTCGCGTGAGCCATCCGGCGTGGAGTTCTAGTCGCCCGCCTTGAACCGGGGCCAGCGCTGCAACAAGGCGCTCAGGGCCTCGGGATGGACCGGTTTTCTCAGATGGCCCAGCGTGTTCAGGCCATGCGCGCGGGCCAGCCGCTCGGCCGTGTCGATCACACGCTGATCGGGACCCACCACCAGCGCCAGGGCGCCAGCAAAGTGGATGCGCGCCAGGTGGCCGATCAGTTCAACGCCGTCCATGTGGGGCATGTTGAGGTCGATCAGCAGCAACACCGGCGCGGTGTCGACAAGGTCCAGGCGCTCCAGCAAGCTGCCGCCTTCGGTGAAGCCCTCGCTCCCGCGCAGTCCCAGCGCCTGCAGCTGCTGTTGCAAGGCGCCGAGCTGCACGGGATCGTCGTCCACACAGATCACCCGCCCAACCGGATCGCCACCGCCGGTTTGCAGGTGCCGGAAATGCCGGTGCACCGCATCCACCGCTTCGCCCAGCCCGGGCATCAGGCGGTGAATGGCATCACCGTCGTTGTCGCGCCCGGCGGTCTCCATGCTCTCAAACTGCTGGCCCACACCCAGCGCCCCCACCGCACGCGATGACGACTTCAGGCGGTGGGCGGTCATGCCCACGGCGCGCCAGTCTTCCGCGGCGACGGCGTGGGCGACTTCGGCCATGGCGGCGTCCAGGCTGCCAAGGTAGCGCTGGCGCAGTTCCAGCTGCACATCGGCTTCCGGTCCGACCAGGCGCTCCAGCGCCTGGTCATCAAACGCGGGCACATCGGTGCCCGGCTGCGGCACGGCAAACAGGTTGGGCTTCGAAGCGGGTGGCGGCGGCGCGGCCGTGGGCTGTGTTGCCTGTCCGAGCCAGTAGCGCAGCGTGTCCTGCAACAGGATCAGGGGCACGGGCTTGCTCAGGTAGCCGTCCATGCCCGCGGCCAGATACCGCCCGTCCTCGCTGCCCATCTGGTTGGCGGTGAGGGCGATCACGGGCAGGCGCCGCCCCGGGGCTTCCTCGCGGCGGATCGCGGCGGTGAGATCAAACCCGTTGAGCAGGGGCATGTGCAGGTCGGTGAGCAGCAGGCCGTAGCGCGCCGGGTCGGCGCGCCAGCGCGCCAGCGCCTCTTCGCCATCGCCCACCTGCTCCGAGACCAGGCCCATCAGGTCGAGCTGATGACCGATCACCTTGCGGTTGATCAGGTTGTCTTCCGCGACCAGGATGACGCGGCCCTGCGCCACCGCAAGAACACGGTCGACGGCATCGTGGCTGGGCACGAAGGCGGCTTGCTCTGGCTCGGACAGCAGGTCGGGCAACTCGCGCCCCGTGGCCAGCAGCACCGCGCGCAACAGTTGCATGCAACGCAGCCCTTCGCCATCGAGCTCCACGCGCCCGGGCCCGAGTTTGCGCAACTCGGTCTGCATGCCACGGCACACCTCCACGCGGGGCAGGTGGGCAACCAGGGCACCGTCCGTTTCGGCGCCCGGCGCCATCAGTCCGCGGTCCAGGATCCACACCACGTTCTCGCTGGCGTCCGCCGCCGGCCCGGGCAGCGCGTCGTGGACCGTGGCCGTGCCGCCTGCGGCCACCACGTAGGTGGCCCAGTCGCTGGCCCGCTCGGGGTCATCGAGCCAGAGATCACAGTGCAGGCCGCTCAGTTCGGTGCGCCGGTTCGGGCCGGGCACGCCGGTCAAGGGCAGGTCGACACAGAAGACCGCACCCGCCCCGGGCTTGCTTTGCACACCGATCGAGCCGCCCATGGCATCCACCAGCCGCTGGCAGATGACGAGCCCCAGACCGGTGCCGCCGTAGGTGCGTGTGGTGGCGGCTTCGCCCTGCACAAACGGTTGGAAGATGCGCCGCTGCACCTCATCGGACATGCCGATGCCGTTGTCCGACACCACCAGACGAACACCCCCGTCGGGGGCCGGCAGCGCGCGCAGGGAGACACGGCCGGGGCGCCCGAGGTCGGCCGAAAACTTGATCGCATTGCCCACCAGATTGAGAACGATCTGGCGGATGCGGGCAGCGTCGCCCAGCACCTGCGGAGGCAATGCCGGGTCGACGAAAGCGTGCAGCCGCACATCGCGCGCTGAAGCCACCGGGCTGAGCACATCGCAGGCTTTCTCCACCAGGCTGCGCAGCACCACCGGCACACACTCCAGCTCCAGGCGACCGGCTTCGATCTTGGAGAAATCCAGGATGTCGTCGATCAGGGTCAGCAACACGAAGGCGGACTCGCGCAGCGTGTCGGTGAGGTCCTTCTGGTGCGGCGTCAGGCCGGTTTCGCGCAACACGTCGGCCAGCCCGATCACGCCGTTCATGGGCGTGCGGATCTCGTGGCTCATGGTGGCCAGGAAGGCACTCTTGGCCGCGCTCGCCATCTCGGCGGCGCGGCGCGCGCGTTCGAGCTCGCCGGTGCGCTGTTCCACCAGTTCTTCGAGGTGGTTGCGGTAGCGCTCCAGATCCTCGGACATGCGCCGCTTCTCGGTGATGTCTTCTTTCACCGCGAGGTAGTTGGTGATGCGCCCGTCCGGATCGCGCACCGGCGAGATCACCGCGTATTCGATGTAGTGGCTGCCGTCCTTGCGCCGGTTGCTGAGGAAACCCCGCCAGGGCTGGCCGGCCTGCAGGCGAGCCCAGAGTTTGCGGTAGCGGGTGCGCGGTGTCATACCCGACTGCAGCAGCCGCGAGTTGCGGCCCAGCAGCTCTTCGCGCGAGTAGCCCGAGGACCGTGTCGCGGCCTCGTTGACGTATTCGATGTTGGCGGCCAGATCGGTGATAACGATGGACTCCGAAGCCTGCTCCGCAGCCATCGACAGCTTGCGCAGCCAGCCTTCGTCCTCACGGCGGCGGCTGATGTCGCGCAAGACCCGCATCTGGTTCCCGTCGTCCAGGGGGGTGATCACCTCTTCAAAACAGCGCATCTCGCCATCGGGGTGCCAGTAGTCCCGCTCGGTGCCCTGCGCGCCGTTGACCCGTTGAAACGAATCGCCGTCGGGGGAGTATCCACCGGGCGCACCGACAAACAGGCGCTTGATGGACCGGTTGCTCAACTCGGCCACGCTGCGCCCGAGCAGCCGCTCAGCCTGCGGATTGGCATCGAGAATGCGCGCCTCCGCATCGACGATCAGGACGCCGAAAGGCAATTGTTTGAAAACCTGGTCGCGCGCCTGCTTGACCACCTGCCGCTCGGTGACGTCCAACATCACGCCGTTGACGATCAGTCCAGGGCCGTCCACCGGCATCTCCACGTGGACCACATCCTCAATGTGCCGCCACACTCCGGCCGCATGGCGCAGCCGGTAACGCAGCGCAAAAGGCTCACCAGTCTCCAGGCCTTCCGCCTGTTCTTCGAGCACGCGTTCGCGGTCGTCGGGGTGCAGGGCACGCAACCAGGCATCGGGCTGCTCCAGCCACTGCTCGGGGGTGTAGCCCAGGTCGCGGATGCGTGGGCTCACATAGGGTGTCGAAGGGGCACCGTCGAGCACATCGCGGTAGACGATGCCGGGCAGATGTTCCGCCAGTTGCCGGAACGCCGCCTCGCGCTGCAGCAGCTGCTCCTGCTGGCTCTGGCTGGCGAGCCAGTGTTCGATGGCCTGTGCCATGTCGAGCATCAGCACCTGTTCTTCGGCGTCCAGCGTGCGCGGTTGCCGGTCCATGACGCACAGGACCCCGACCTTGCGACCGCCGTGCCGGATCGGCGCACCCGCAAAAAACACCAGACCCAGGGCACCGGTGACGCTGGCGTCGGATGCAAAGCGCGGATCGAGCCGGGCATCGGGCAAAACCAGCACGTCGTGGTCGGGCACGGCGTGGGTGTATGTCGGCAACCCGACGTCGGACCCGCCGTGTTCGATCCCATGGCCGGCCTTGAACCACTGGCGATCCTCATCCACCAGACTGACCAGTGCCATCGGGCTGCGCAGCGCGTGCGCAGCCACGCGAACGATGTCGTTCAGCGACTGGTCCTGTGTCGTGCGCAGCACCCCCCGCGTGCGCATGAACGACAGCTGGGACAACTCGGCGACGGGCAACAAGGTGGTCACGGTACGGAAAGAGAACGGTGGGCATCCCCACGACGGACGGCATCACCGCCGGGGACCATCACGGAGCGTGATGGCGTGCCATGAATATGCGATGAAATTCCCGGCCCGGATGTAGGGAGTTCTGCATACAAGTCGTTACACGCGGCCGGATGCGTGACTTTTTCCCTGCAAACCGCGGTGCCGCTCGGCCGGAACCCTCACATCTCGTCGGCGCTGATCAGGCCTTCGCGGATCGCCAGGCGCACCAGGGCCGGCACATCCGACACCTCCAGCTTGCCCATCAGGCGGCTGCGGTAAGAGTCCACGGTCTTGGGCGAGAGATGCAGCAGCTCGGCGATGGCGTTGCTGGAATGCCCACGCACCACCAGCAGGATGATCTGCCGCTCGCGGGCCGACAGCTGGCCCAGCGCACCCGGCCGCAGCGTCTGTGTCAGCGCCTTGGCGGCCAGTTCGTCCACGCCGGGGCCGAGGTAACGGCCCTCGCGCACCACGGTGCCCACGGCGGCCAGCACCGTCGATGCGGGCGAGCCCTTGAGCACATAGCCGGCCGCCCCCATGCGCAAGGCCTCCGCCACGTGGTGCGGCTGGGCCGACATGGTGAGCACGATGGTGCGCGTGGCGAGCTTGCGCCGCGGCAGTTGTTCCAGCAGTTCCAGCCCCGAACGTTTGCCCAGGTTCAGGTCGAGCAGCAGCACCCCGGGCGTCAGGCGCTGGATGTCGGCCAGCGCGATGGTGGGGTCGTCGGATTCCCCCACCACGCGATGCCCCCCGTGCTCCAGCACCACCCGCAGGCCGTCGCGCATGAGCGCGTGGTCGTCGACGAGGTAGATGTCGCTCACTGGGCGACCCTCCGTGCTGCGCACTGCGGGGCTGAGCGCCTTCGGAACGGCCGCGCGGCGCTCACTGGACGACCCTCCGTGCTGCGCACTGCGGGGCTGAGCGGCGCTCATGGCACAGCCACTTCCCGCGTGAGTTCCACCACCGTGCCACCCGCCGCCCCGCGCTCCACCAGCAGGTCCGCGCCAATGGCCGCCGCCCGTTCGCGCATGCCGACGATGCCCAGATGCCCGGGACGCCCCTGCAGGTCATCGTCTTCAATCCCCTTGCCGTTGTCCTCGATCCGCATGCGCAGATGCCCGGCATCGCCATCGAGCGACACCCTCACCCGCGTGGCCTGGGCGTGCCGCACGGCGTTGCCGATGGCTTCGCGCGCGATCATGAAAGCGGCGTATTCCACCGCATCGGTCCAGCGGATGCCGCCCACCGAGGTGCCCAGCTCCAGCTCGACCGCCAACCCCAGGTCGCTGGCGGGCGAAGCGCGCAGTTCGTTGTCCAGCGCCGCGGCCAAACCCTGATCTTCCAGCAGGGGGGGGCGCATCTCGCGCAAGACATCGCGCACATGGGCGATGGCGCTGTCGAGCATGCCGGAGGCCTTCGCCAGAGGACCGGACGCCGCGTTCTGCGCCGTGCCCGGGCGCGCCATGGCCACGTCAAGGTACAGCCGGGCGCTGCTGAGCTGCTGGCCGAGCTGGTCGTGCAGCGACTGAGCGATGCGCCGCGTCGTGAAGCGCTCCTGCGCCATCAGCCGCTGGGACAGGTCGGACAAGGTCGCCTTCGACTGCTGCAGTTCGTGTTCGGCCTGCTTGCGCGCCGTGATGTCGGTGATGTAGCCGGCGACATGGTCTCCGGCGGGGTACAAGCGCACCTCCAGCCACAGACCCCAGGGCTGGTACCAGTCTTCCACCACCTCGGATCGTCCACTTTCGCGCGCGCGCCAGTACGCGGCCTCGAAACGTGTTCCCCGGGAATCGGGAAACACGTCCCAGACGATATGTCCCAGCATGTCCTGAGGAGACGCCAGGCCCACCAGGCGGGCGGCCCGGTCGTTGGCATACACCAGGCGCTGATCGGGCCCGGCCGACACGAAGGCGTCGGTCACGCGGCTGAGCACATCCTCCAGCAGCCTGTGGGCGGCGTCGCGCTCCAGCTCCACCCGCCGCTTGGCGGTCACATCGTTGATCAGGCCGATCCGGGCCGGCCGCCCTTCGAACTCGATGTTGCGTCCGGTGATCTCCACGTCAACCACGCGACCGTCCTTCAGCCGGTGGGGCCACGGGCCGGTGACCTGGTGTGCCACGGAAGGCGCCTTCAGCTTCGCCTGCATGACGCGCTCCAGCCCGTTCACCAGATCGGGCGGCGCCACCACCGGCAGGCGCATCGACAGGAACTCATCGCGGCTGTAGCCGTAGTGCGCCACGGCGGCGTCGTTGACGGCGAGGAACTCCAGCGTCTCCAGATCGATCACCCACATCGGCTGCGGGTTGTTCTCGAACAGCAGCCGGTAACGCCTTTCGCTCTCCTGCAACTGACGCCGCACCGTCACCATGTCCGTGATGTCGCGGGCCATGCCGAACACACCGATGGTGCCCGTCTCATCGCGCAAGGGGCCCTTGATCGAATAGAAGGTGCGCCGACCGTCATTGGTATCGACCTCGTACTCCAGGGTCTCGATACGGCCCTCGCGCATGATGCGGCGCTCGTCCTCCCAGATCTTGTCGGCCTGTTCGGCGGGCAGCAGATCCTGGACCCGCAAACCCAGCATCGGCGCCACGCCCTTGCCGAGCATGCGCTCGGTTTCCTGGTTGACCAGCAGATAGCGCCCCTGCCGGTCCTTGGCACAGATCGCATCGGGTGAACTGTCCATCCAGGCCTGCAGCAGGGCTGCGGTCTGCGCCTCCCGCCGCAGGGCCTTCAGCTCCACTTCGGCCAGCCGCTGCATGCGCGCGTGCACGCGCCGCAGGAACAGGAACAGCAGTCCGGTGGTCACCAGCACGAACAGCAGGCCTTTCCAGGCCTGGGCCGCGGCGACCAACTCGATGTTCTCGAACAGCAGCTCCACCAGTGCGTCGGACCACAGGATCCAGAGCACAGCCACCACGCCGTAGCCGGCGACCACGCGGCCAAAAGGGGCGAATGAGGAGGCGCTCATGGGCAGTGGATGGGTTGAAGGCATGGTGGGGACCGGGGTTCCGGCGGTACCGAAAGCAGCGCCATTTTCGCTGCTGAACGGCCACCGCGGACGCATGGTCTTCCGAGAGGGTATCGGCCGCGCGCATCAGCGACTTGAAGCCTGCGCCACCAGCGCCATGGGCAGTGACTACACTGCATGCCTTCTGCGCTCCGGTTTCGCCATGGATATCTTCACACTCAGCTTGCTGGCCTTTGCCGGTGCCTTCATCCTCAAGACCACGGACCAGCGCCAGCGCATCCTGCTGCTGGGGCGCCATCTCGGCCAGTTCCAGATCGAAAAACTGATGGAACGCCTGAGCGAGGGCTACATGCGGGCACTGAGCGAAAAAGACCCCGAGCGCCGCCAGCAGATCTGGCAACTGCAGGCGTCCACCGAAGCCTCGCTCGCCAGCCAGTTCCAGCGCTTCGCCGCCGGCCTGGCCAAGGACACGGCCGCACCGTTCCGCGTCAACCGCATCGCCCTGCCCTACGCCGACCGCTGGTTGCCGGGTGCCAGTTTCGACCTGCGTGAAGCCATGCGCATCCACGCCCGCGGCATCCAGCAAACGGTGGACAACACCGCGCAACGCAGCGAACGCGACCGGGCCTACACCCTGCTGGCCGAGCTGTACCTGATGCAGCACACCTGCCACTGGTATTGCCGAACCCGC
Source organism: Betaproteobacteria bacterium HGW-Betaproteobacteria-9 (assembly GCA_002842215.1). GTDB lineage: Bacteria > Pseudomonadota > Gammaproteobacteria > Burkholderiales > Burkholderiaceae_C > Hydrogenophaga. The sequence goes on from PHCC01000015.1 coordinate 70,187, forward strand.
GCGACCGCCTCCGCGCGGGTGCTCGCCCGCCATCAGACGCCGTATGCCCAACTGGTGGCCTCGGTGTCGCCGGAGACCCGCCAGGCCTACAGCGAGCTGGTGGGATTCAAAGGCTAAAGGCTGAGCCCGTCGTCACCGGCCACCGGTGACAGGCAGGCCATGGCTTCGTCCAGCAAGCTGTGCAGGGCCACCACGCGCTCCACGCCGAGCGCCCGGTTGATGCCCTCTTGCGCCACACGCCAGCGCCGCTGGGCTTCTGCCCGCTTGGCCTGACCGGCCTCGGTGGCGCTGATCAGGTGGCTGCGCGCGTCGGCCCCCGGCCCCACCGCCAGCCAGCCCGCGGCCACCAGCGGCTGCAGGTTGCGCGACAGCGTTGAAGTGCTGACCTTCATTTCGGCAGCCAGGTCCACCGCCCGGATCGGCCCCAGCTTGACCACGTAGGACAGCAGCGAATACTGCGTGCCCTTCAGGCCCGACTTGCCCACCTCGTTGTCGTAGTGCTGCGCCACGCGGCGCATCAGCTGGCGCAGCTTGAGATTGGTGCAGCCCTGCGGCTTGACCGCAGCGCCGGTGGGGTTTGACGCGGTGGTGACAGGGTTCATGCACTTGATTGTATCTACAATCAATGCATATGCAACTGTTATGGAGAAGCCCATGAGCGCCAACGACAACCTGGAAACCTGGCTGGCCCAGGAGCAAGACATCCTGCAACGCCTGGCCGCCGGCCCCGGGCCGGGCGTGGCCCGGCCCGACCAGATCGCCGGAAAGACCGGACTGGCCGTGATGCAGGCCATGCTGCAAGGTGAGCTGCCCTACGCCGCCATCGCCAAAACGCTGGACTTCCTGATCGTCGAAGTGGGCGACGGCAGCGCCGTCTTCCAGGGCACGCCGGGTCCGCAGCATCTCAACCCCATGGGCACGGTGCACGGCGGCTGGTTCGCCACCCTGCTCGACTCCGCGCTGGGCTGCGCCGTGCACACCAAGATGCCACCCGGCCGCGCCTACACCACCGCCGAACTCAGTGTGAACATCGTGCGCGCGCTCACCCCCAAGGTGCAGCGCGTGCGCGCCATCGGCCGTGTGATCCACTGCGGCCGCCAGCTCGCCACCGCCGAGGCACAACTGGTCGGCCCGGACGGCACGCTCTACGCCCATGCCACCACGGCCTGCCTGGTATTCGACCTGCAGCACAAGCCCGCGGGCGGCGCGACGACATAATCACAGTCCCCGAACCGATCCAAAAGCAACCGACATGCGATTCCTTCACACCATGCTGCGCGTGGGCAACCTGCAACGCTCGATTGACTTCTACACCCAGGTGATGGGCATGCAGCTGCTGCGCACCTCGGAGAACCCGGAGTACAAATATTCGCTGGCCTTTCTGGGCTTTGAGGGTGGCAACCCCGGCCAGGCCGAGATCGAACTCACCTGGAACTGGGGCACCGACAGCTACGACATGGGCACGGCCTATGGCCACATCGCCCTGGGCGTGCCCGACGCCTACGCCGCCTGCGAAAAGATCAAGGCCGCGGGTGGCAACGTGACGCGCGAGGCCGGCCCGGTCAAAGGCGGCAGCACCGTGATCGCCTTCGTGACCGACCCCGACGGCTACAAGATCGAGCTGATCCAGCGCGCGGAAACCGAAGGCGGTGCCGGATTGCGCTGATGCGCAGCCTGCGCTACAGGCGCCCACAAAAAAGCCCGGACTGCCGGGCTTTTTTTGCGGGCGCGAGACACGAGGATCAGTCGACGATCATCACTTCCACGCGGCGGGCTTCGGCGTCGTTGCCGGTGCCGGTGGCTTCTTCGGGCTTCTTGAGTTCCAGCGAAGTGGCGGCCACGCCCGCGCCCACCAGGGCATCGCGCACCGAGAGGGCGCGCTTCTTGGCCAGCTCGGCGTTCTGGGCCGGGTTGCCGGTGGCGTCGTGGAAGCCGGACAGCACCAGGCGTTTGCCCCCCTTGGCGGCGGCGATTGCGTCGCCCAGCGCGTCCAGCGCGCCCGAAGCCAGGTCGGCTTTTCCGGAGGCGAAGTAGAACGTGACCACGCCGTTTTCGATCACCACGCTGGCGTCGTCGGCCACCACCGGGGCAACGGCGGCGGGTGCGGCGCTGACGGGTGCATCGGCGGCGGCTGGCGCGTCGGCAACGGGCGCGGCCACCACAGCGGTTGCCGCGGCGCTGCCGGTGCCACGGGCTTTCTGGATGCCGAAGCCCACCGACAGGCCCACGGCCAGCAACACGGCCGCTATCAACACCGCCGCGACGACGCGGCCTTCCTGATCATCATCTTGAGAAGACATGGTCAAACACTCCCTGAAAAACAATGGGCAAGAGAAAATCGACACGGTTCGCAGCCGGCCAGGGGAATGACCTCCAAGGCCTGTGCGACCAACCCCGCATTCTAAATGGCCCCACCTGACATGCATCCTGCCCAAAGCATCCCCCGAGCCCGCCGACCCGACACCTGGGACCCGGCCCGCCGCGACGGCGCCCGGATGATGGCCGATACCCTGGCCGAATGGCGCAGCCAGGGGCCCGTGCCCGACCTGTGGGTGTTCGGCTACGCCTCGCTGGTCTGGCGGCCCGAGTTCGACGCCGTCGAACAGCGCCTGGCCCGGGTGCACGGCTACCACCGCTGCCTGCAGATGTGGAGCCGGGTCAACCGCGGCACACCCGAACGGCCCGGCCTGGTGTTCGCGCTGATGAGCGGCGGCAGCTGCACGGGACTGGCGCTGCGGGTGCCCCACACCCAGGTTGAGGCGCTGTTTCCCACGCTCTGGGCGCGCGAAATGCCCAACCCCGTGTACGACCCGAAGTGGCTGCACTGCCAGACCGCACAAGGCCCGGTGCAGGCGCTGGCCTTCACACTGTCGCGCCGCAGCCCCAACTACACCGGCACGCTCGACGACGAGCGCTACCGCGACATCTTCACCCACTGCCGCGGGCGCTACGGCAGCACGCTGGACTATGCCCGCCAGACGCTGCACGGCCTGCGCGCCCACGGCATCGAAGACCACGCGCTGGAGCGCCTGCTGCGACTGGCCCCGCCCGGAACGGCCGATTGACCGCGCGCAAGCACTGCGCTTCCCTGGCTGCCTATACTGGCCGCATGAACATCGCCGACCTGCGCAAAAGCTACGAAAAAGCCGAACTCAGCGAATCCGCTTCCCAGGCCGATCCGCTCAAACAGTTTGACCAATGGCTCACCGAAGCCATCCACAGCGAAGTGCCCGAACCCAACGCCATGACGCTCGCCACCGTGGGCGCCGACCTGCGCCCAAGCACGCGCGTGGTGCTGATCAAGGGCTACGACGAACAGGGCATCGTCTGGTACACCAACTACCAGAGCCAGAAAGGCCGCGAACTGGCTGGCAACCCCTACGCTGCGCTGCAGTTTCACTGGGTTGAGCTCGAACGCGTGGTGCGCATCGAAGGCATCGTCGAAAAGGTGAGCGACGCCGAGAGCGATGAATACTTCAAGAGCCGCCCGCTCGACAGCCGCATCGGCGCCTGGGCCAGTCCGCAGAGCGAGGTGATCGAGAGCCGCACCGTGCTGGTGACCAACGCCGCGAAATACGGCGCGCAGTTCCTGCTGCAGCCCCCGCGCCCGCCGCACTGGGGCGGTTACCGCCTCAAACCCGACAACTGGCAGTTCTGGCAAGGCCGCAAGAGCCGGCTGCACGACCGGTTGCGCTACACGCTGCAAGGCGATGGCGACTGGCTGCGGGAGCGGCTCGCTCCTTGACCCCCCGCGCCGCCTGCGGCGTCACCCCCCAGGAGGCGATGCCTGTCGCCGGGCGAAGCCCGTTCCACGGCATCCTGGGCTGGAGCACGCGCTTCGGAGCGAACTCTTCACTCGGGTCGGATGGCTTGCCCTGACACGTTCTTCATAGCGTCGTGGCTTACCAGCCCAGGCGCAATTTCACTCAACGGCACCAGCACAAATGCGCGCTCCCCCATGCGCGGGTGCGGCACGGTCAGCGTTGCTGAATCGATGCGCGCGCTGCCGTACAGCAGCAGGTCCAGATCCAGCGTGCGCGGCGCGTTGCGGTAGGGACGCGCTCGTCCTGCGCCCTGCTCGATCGCTTGCAGGGTGGTGAGCAGATCGGGTGCGGTGAGCGTGGTGGCGAGCTCGGCCACCGCGTTGAGGTAGTCCGGGCCGCTGGAGTCGATGGGTGCGGTGCGGTACAGGCTGGAGGCCCTCACCAGCCGGACGCCCGGGGTTTCAGACAAGCGCTGCAAGGCTTCTCGCAAGGCCTGAGCCAGATCGCCGAGGTTGGCGCCCAGCGCCACAAAGGCCGTGACTTCAGCGCGTTGTTGCATGCCCAAAGCCTGCACGGATCGAGATCAGTCGCCAGAACCTTCGGTGGCGCCGCCTTGCCCGGCCGCACCACCTGCGCCACCGGGTTTGCGACGGCGGCGACGGCGCTTCTTGGCGGGTGCCGTGCCATCGGCGGGGGTGCCCGCTTCGGCTGGCGCGTTGTCGTCGCCGTCTTCGTCGTTGTCAGCCTCAACCGCCGCCCGGAAGCGTGGATCCGGCTCGGTCGCGCTGGCCGGGTGATCGGCATCGCTGCGCTTCACACGGCGCGCGCCGCCAGCTCCGCCTTTGGGCTGGTTGACCTTGCGCTGCGCATCCACCATGTCTTCACGGATTTCGTCGCTGGCGTTCTGGAACGTCTCCCACCAGTGGGCGAGCTCTTCCTCGACCTCGCCCACCTGGGCGCGCAGGCGCAGGAAGTCGAAACCGGCGCGGAAGCGCGCCTGGTCCACCAGGCTGAACGGCGACGTACCCACGCGCTTGTCAAAGCGCGGCTGCATCATCCAGATCTCGCGCATGTCGGCGCCCAGCTTGCCGCGGCCGGAGACGTCGCCAATGCGGGACTCGAACACCTCGTCCACGGCGTCCTGCAGGGCGCCAAACGCCGGCGGTGGGCGCTGGTTGCCGCGCGGCTGCAGGCGCTGGTTCCAGCCCTTGCGCACATCAGCCCACAACACACAGGCCAGCAGGAAGCTCGGCGCGACGGGCTTGCTTTCGCCGACGCGGCGGTCGGTGTCCTGCAGCGCAAGTTTCACAAACGGATCGTCGGCGCGCTCCACCACCACGTCGAGCAGCGGGTAGATGCCGGTGTTCAGGCCCACGGCCCGGAGCTGCTCGACGCTGGCGAGCGAATGCCCGGTCTGCAGCAGCTTGAGCATTTCGTCGAACAGGCGGCTCTGTGGCACGTCGGCCAGCAGCTTGTGCGAGGAAGCCAGCGGCGCCAGGGTCTTGGCGTCGAACTTGAAGCCCAGGCCGCTCAGCTTGGCGGCAAAACGCACGGCGCGGATGATGCGCACCGGGTCTTCGCGGTAGCGCGTGGCGGCGTCGCCGATCATGCGCAGGGTGAGCTTCTTGGCGTCGCGGATGCCGTTGTGGAAATCGACCACGACCTGGGATTCCGGGTCGTAATACATGGCGTTGATGGAGAAGTCGCGGCGCGCCGCGTCCTGCTCGATCGGACCCCAGACGTTGTCGCGCAGCACACGCCCGCTGGCGTCCACCGCGTGTTTCATGCTGGCGAGCTCACCCTTGCTGGTGCGCTCGTTGCCGCTCACTTGCTCGGCGTCGGCACTGTCGAGGTAGGCGCGGAAGGTCGAGACTTCGATCATCTCGTGCTCGCGCCCGCGGCCATAGACCACGTGCACGATGCGGAAGCGCCGCCCGATGATGAAGGCGCGGCGGAACAGGCTCTTCACCTGCTCGGGCGTGGCGCTGGTGGCGACATCGAAGTCTTTCGGACGCAGGCCGAGCAACAGGTCGCGCACCGCGCCGCCCACGATGTAGGCCTCGTAGCCGGCCTGCTTGAGCGTGTGCACCACGTCCAGCGCGCGCTGGTCCACCAGGCTGCGGTCGATGCCGTGCACCGACACCGGCACGTCTTCGCGTTTGCCGAACTTGGAGGTCTTGCTGCTCTTGGCGCCGCTGGCTTTGCCGAGCAGCTTGTCGATGAATTTTTTGATCATTCGAATAGGTTCAGGATGCGCCAGCCCCGCTCGCTGGCGATGGGCCGGAGCCGGGCGTCCGGATTGGTCGCGACGGGCTCGTGCACTTTTTCCAGCAGCGGCAGGTCGTTGATGGAGTCGCTGTAGAAGGTGCTGTGCGCCACGCTGGCCCAGGAATGGCCGCGCGCAGCCAGCCATTGTTCCACACGCGCGACCTTGCCCTCGCGAAACGACGGTGTGCCCCGGATCGCGCCGGTGGGTTCACCTTGCGCGTCGCGTTCAAGATCGATGGCGATCAGCTCGTCCACCCCGAAGGCTTCGGCGATCGGACGGGTGACGAATTCGTTGGTGGCGGTGACGATGATCACCGTGTCACCGGCGTCCTGGTGCTGGCGCACGAGATCGAAAGCAACGGGCTTCATGGCCGGGCGGATCACCTCGTCCATGAAGCGGCGGTGCGCGGCGTCGGATTTCTGGGCGCCGTGCTCGGCCAGGGGCGCCACGGAGAAACGGATGTATTCGTGGATGTCCAGCGTGCCGGCTTTGTACTGCTCATAAAAGGCGTCGTTCGCCCGGGTGTGGGTTTCGGCATCGCGCCAACCCAGGGTCACGGTGAACTGCCCCCAGGAATAGTCGGAGTCGATGGGAATGAGCGTGTGATCGAGATCGAAAAGAGCCAGGTTCATTCGTTTTCCAGCATGGATTTGATCAGCGGGATGGTGATCGCGCGCTGGGTGCGCAGGGCGTAGGCGTCGAGCTGGTCGAGCAGCATCATCAGACTGGAGAGGTCGCGTGAGAAGCGGGTGAGCATGAAGTCCATGACCTCGTCGCTGAGGAACACGCCGCGCTCGTCGGCGGCACGGCGCAGCACCGAGCGGCGCTCGGTTTCGCCCAGCGCGTGCAACTGGAACACATGGCCCCAGCCCAGGCGGGTGCGCAGGTCTTCGCGCAGCTGCAGGTCGGCCGGCGGCCGGTCGGCGGCGGCCAGCACCCAGCGCGCAGGCCCGTGAGCCGGGCTCTGGGCGTTGACAAACCAGTTGAAAGCGGCGGCCTGCTGCTCGGCGGTGTAGAGCTGGCAGTCGTCGAGCAACACCACCTCCCAGTGTTCGTCGTACTCGACGGGGTGCAGCGTGGCGGCGTCGATCCAGCCGACCCGGCTGCCGTGGTCGCGCAGGGCTTCGCGCACCGCGCGCAGCAGGTGCGTCTTGCCGCTGCCACCCTCGCCCCACAGGAAGGTGGGCACGGGCGAGCGCAGCGGGTTGCCGGCCCACAAGCGCAAGTGGGCCAGCGCGGCTTCGTTGCCCGCGGCCACAAAGTTGGCCAGCGTGGGCACGGGCGCCAGACCGATGTCCAGCGCCATCTGCTTCATGGGAGGCTGACCGCTGCTCATGCCGTTCCGTCCTGCCCGGGCATGGGGTTGGCCGCTGGCGGCTGCCCCGCGCCCTCCAGATAGAGCTCACTGGAAAGGTAGCGGCTCTTGGCCCGGCGGATCGCCACCAGCAACACCGCGCTGGCCGGCAAGGCAATCAGCACGCCCACGAAGCCAAACAGGTGCCCAAAGGCCATCAGGGCAAAAATGACGGCGATGGGGTGCAGGCCGATGCGTTCGCCCAGCAGCCGCGGCGTGACATACATGCTCTCGACCACCTGACCGACGGTGTACACCGCCGCCACCAGTGCCACGCCCAGCAGCGCCTGAAACTGCAGCACGGCCGCCAGCAGGCCCATGACCAGCCCCAGACCAAAGCCCAGGTAGGGAATGAACACGGCCAGCCCGGTGAAGACGCCGATGGGCAAGGCGAGCTTCAGGCCCACCAGGGCCAGCCCCACGGTGTAGAACACTGCGAGCACGCCCATCACCAGCAACTGCCCACGCAGGTACTGGCCCAGCACCTCGTCGGTCTCGTCCAGAAAGCTCTGCACGCCAGGGCGCCAGCGCGGCGGGATCAGCCCCTTGCTTCGCTCCACCAGGTTGGCCCAGTCGAGCAACAGGTAGTAGGCCACGATGGGCGCCAGGATCAGGTTGCCAAACACCGCAGCGAGTGCGCTGCCGCCGATGCGCAGCGACGACAGCAGACCCTGGATGAGTTCACTTTCGTGGCCGGTGATGAGTTCCTGCATCCAGCCGCGCACCAGCGACACGTCCACCTGCAGATCGACCCCGAAACGTGCCAGCAGCGGCACCAGCCGGGTGTTGACACTGTCCAGCAGCGCCGGCACCTGTTCCTTGAGCAGCGGCACCTGCTTGGTGATCACCGGCACGATCAGCAACACCACCGCCAGCACCACCAGCGACAGCATGGTGATGGCCAGGCCGGCGCCGAGCCAGCGCGGGATGCGCCGCGCGTGCAGCCGCTCGACCAGCGGGTGCAGCGCATAGGCCAGCACGGCGGCGAGCAGAAAAGGCATGAGCACCGGTGCCAGCAGCGACAGCAGCAGCCAGCTCACCAGCGCGATGGCGGCCCACGAAGCGACACGGATCTGGTTGGGCGTGAAAGTCATGAACAGGTGTGTCGGGGGTGAACGATCGGGTTGCAGGGGCAAACCCTTAAAATCTGGGGCAAATTCTAGTCCGCCACCCCGGGTGGACCCGCAACCGACCGCCAAACCCCGCTGCCCCACCTTGGTGGAGGCTGCTCCATCGACGTTTTCCCCGTCCCAACGCCCGGCCCTGCCGCCGGCACACGCACCCCATGACCTCCAGCAACACTCCCCTTTCCTACAAAGACGCCGGCGTTGACATCGTCGCGGGCGACGCGCTCGTCGAACGCATCAAGCCGCTGGCGAAAAAGACCATGCGCGAGGGCGTGCTGGCCGGCATCGGCGGTTTTGGCGCGCTGTTTGAGGTGCCCAAGCGCTACCAGGAACCGGTGCTGGTCTCCGGCACCGACGGCGTGGGCACCAAGCTCAAGCTGGCGTTTGAATGGAACATGCACGACACCGTGGGCATCGACCTGGTCGGCATGAGCGTGAACGACGTGCTGGTACAGGGCGCCGAGCCGCTGTTCTTTCTCGACTACTTCGCCTGCGGCAAGTTGGACGTGGACACCGCCGCGGCCGTGGTTGGCGGCATCGCCAAGGGCTGTGAGCTGTCCGGCTGCGCCCTGATCGGCGGCGAAACCGCCGAAATGCCCGGCATGTACCCGGCCGGTGAATACGACCTGGCCGGCTTCTGCGTCGGCGCGGTCGAGAAGTCCAAGATCCTCACCGGCCAGAGCGTGAAGCCCGGCGACGTGGTGCTGGGCCTGGCTTCGCACGGCGTGCATTCCAACGGTTTCTCGCTGGTGCGCAAGTGCATCGAACGCGCCGGCAGCGACCTGCCGGCCACGCTGGACGGCCAGCCGTTCAAGCAGGCCATCATGGCGCCCACCCGCCTCTACGTGAAGAACGTGCTGGCCACGCTCTCGAAACACCCGGTGAAGGCCCTGGCCCACATCACCGGCGGCGGCCTGCTGGAGAACATCCCGCGCGTGCTGCCCGAGGGCACGGCTGCCCACCTGAAGAAAGGCAGCTGGCCGCAGACCGAGCTGTTCGCCTGGCTGCAGAAAACCGCCGGCATCGACGACATCGAAATGAACCGCACCTTCAACAACGGCATCGGCATGGTGGTGGTGATCGCCGCCGAGGAAGCCACCGCCTGCGCCGCCACGCTGCGCGAGCTGGGTGAAACGGTGTATCAGATCGGCGTGATCGCACCCCAGGGCGAGGGTGCGGCCGTTACGGTGAACTGAAGCCACCCCGCTTCGTGCCCAGGAAGGCCCGGCAACGGGCCTTCGCCGTTTCCGGGACACAACCAGGGATCGAAGTGTCCGAAAGTTCCCTGTCCATGGCGATCATCATGGGCGCTTGATGGACAATGGCCATGTCCTGAAATGATCGATTCCTGTCTGGTGACGAGCAGACATCCGCACCGGCCATCGGCATGATCAAGGCTTCAACAACCCCGACGGAGCCCCCATGAAAACCGCCCTGCTGGTCATCGACGTGCAAGAGTCCTTCCGCCACCGCCCCTCCTTCACCGAACGGGATCTGCCCGCCTACCTGGCCGCGCAGAACGCGCTCATCACAGGAGCCCAGGCCGCTGGCATGCCCATCGTGCGCATCTTCCACGTGGACGGGCAGCAGGTTCCGCAAAACCCTTTCTCGCTGGAGTCCGGCGCCGTTCGGTCACTGGAAGGACTGGCGCCCTTCGAAGCCGCCGCGACCTTCCACAAGTCGCGCCACAGCGCGCTCGTGGGCACCGGGCTGGAGGTGTGGCTGAACCGAAATGCCATCCAGCGCCTGATCGTCAGTGGCATCCGCACCGAACAGTGCTGCGAAACCACCACTCGGCACGCGGCCGATCTGGGCTACACGGTGGACTTCGTGACCGAGGCCACGCTGACCTTTGACATGGTGCAGCCCGACGGCACACCGCTGCCCGCGGCCGACATCAAGGCCCGCACGGCCACGGTGCTGAAAGACCGCTTCGCGCGCCTGTGCACGCCCGCGCAGGCGCTGGAACCGGCGCTGCTGGCGACATGACGCCCATGGCTGCGCCCATCCAGGTGGCGTTCGTGCTCATGCCGGACAGCCTGATCCTCGACTGGGCCGGCCCGGCCGAGGCCCTGCGCATCGCCAACCAGTGCCTGCGCGCGGCCGGCCAGCCCGAGGCGTTCGCGCTGCGTTTCATCGGACCCGAGCGCCAGACGAGCAGCTCGGTGGGCGCCATCATCAGCCAGATCGAACCCCTGCCGCCCAGCCTGCCCGAGCCGGCCTGGGTGGTGCTGGTGGGACAACCGGGGCAGACCGTCGACGTGGACAGCGACAGCGCGCGCCAGCTCATCCGCTGGCTGCGCACACTCGAACTGGCGCCGGGCCGGCTGGAACTGCTCACCGTGTGCGCGGGCGCCGTGCTGGCCGCACACGCGGGGCTGCTGGATGGCCACCGGGCCACCACCCACCACCAGCACCTGGAAGAATTGCGCGCCGTGGCGCCGCGCTGTGAAACGGTGTCGAACCGGGTGTTCGTGGCCGATGGCCCGGTGTGCAGCAGCGCGGGCGTGACCACCGGCATCGACCTGTTCCTGCACCGCATCGCCGACCTGTGCGGACCGGCCCTGGCGGCCCAGGTGGCACAAACCATGGTGGTGGCGCTGCGGCGCGGACCGAACGACCCCGAACTCTCGCCCTTTCTGCGCTTTCGCGCCCACCTGCATCCGGCCATCCACCGGGTGCAGGATGCCATCGGCCAGCAACCGCAGGCCGACTGGTCGCTGCAGCGCATGGCCGACGTGGCCTGCACCTCGCCGCGCCACCTCGCGCGCCTGTTCATCGCCCACGCGGGCATCGCCCCGCTGGCCTACCTGCGCAGCATCCGGCTGGACCTGGCCGACGCCGCGCTGCGATCGGGCCACAGCGTCACGCTGGCCGCCGAGCTGACCGGCTTCAGTTCCGATACCCAGTTGCGCCGCACCTGGCACCAGCTCGGCAAGGCGGGCTCACCCGCGCACCGCGGCCACTGAGCCTGGAAACGGCCGTTGTCCAGGCTGACTACAGCAGCACCTCCGAAGGCAGCACATGCACCCCCGGCGTGGCGGCCAGCGCGGCCTGCAGCAGGTGGTGGGCGATGCGCTGCGCGGGAACCACACGGTAGCGCCGCGGCAGCAAGGGCTGCACCCACTGCGAGAGGCGCACCGCGAGCTGTTCGGCCGGCCGGCTCTCCAACCGCACGCCCCCGATCAGGCCCGGGCGCACCAGCGTGAGCGAGGGGTAGCCCACGGCCTGCAGATCGCGCTCGGTCTCGCCCTTGGTGCGAGCATAAAAAACGCGCGAGGCCGCGTCCGCGCCCAGGGCCGAGTTGAAGGCAAAGGCCCGCGCGCCGTGGCGCCGCGCGAGGTAGGCCACCTCCAGCGGGTGGTCATGGTCCACCTTGTAGAAGGCGGCCTGCGAACCGGCCTTGGCGATGGTGGTGCCCAGGGTGCAGACCACAGCGTCGACCGCCCACCACGCGGCGTCTTCGGGCAGGCGCTCGAAGTCCACCAGCGGATTGAGCAGCTTGGGGTGCGGCACCAGTGCCTTGCGGGTTGGGGCGACCACCTGGGCCACGGCAGGGTCGGTCAGGGCCTGCTGCAACACGGCCTGCCCCACCAGGCCGGTGGCACCGACCAGCATCAGGCGTGTCATCCGCGGCAGCTCAGTTCAACGCGCGGCGCAATTCCTGCAACCGGCGGTCCATGGCGTCGCGGTCGAGCGCGTCGTCGGTGTGGGCGATGTAGATTTCCAGATCGCTCACCGCCAGGCGGGCGTCGCCCATTTCGGCCCAGGCCAGACCCCGGTCGCGGTACTCCGTCCAGGCATCGGGCAGCAGCACGAGCAGGCGGTCCTGCACCGCGATCAGGCGCAGCCAGTCTTCCTGCGTGCGGTGGATCTCTTTCAGGTTGCGCAACATGCGCGAGAGGATTTCGCGCGATGGCGCCGCCTGCAGGTAGAGACCGACCGGCACGTCGAAATCGTCCACCAGCCCGTTGCGCCGCTTGTAGGGCTCCAGCCGCTCGGACAGGTCTTCGCGGCTGAGCGACTGGCCGGTGAACGGGTCGATCACCACCTGGCCGTTGGGCAGGTTGACCTTGACCATGAAATGCCCGGGGAAGTTGACGCCCCGCGCCTTCAGGCCCAGCCCTTGCGCCAGCTCCAGCCAGAGCACCCCCAGGGTGATGGGAATGCCGCGCCGGGTCCGGAGCACCGCGTTGAGGTAGCTGTTGTCGGGGTCGTAGTAGTTGTTGACGTTGCCGCCAAAACCCATGTCGCGAAAGAAGAACTGGTTGAGCGCCCGCAGCCGCTGCAGCGGGTCGGTGGCGTCGTCGCAGCGCCGGCGCACCCGGGCCAGCAGCTGGTCCACGTCGCCCAGCACGGCCTGCACATCCATCTCGGGGTATTCGTCTTGCGCGATGGCGGTGGCGGCTTCCAGCAACGGCAAGCCGTCATCGTCGGCCACCAGCGCGGCGAAATAGCCCAGGGGCGTGGGCGTGGGGAATTCAAAGGCTGAAGGCATGGTCAGGGCGACGGACAGACCGCTGAACGGCGGGGTACCGGTGCAGCGGACTTCATTTTCGGACGAATTGGCGAAGTTTCAAACCGGCCACGGTCAGACTCAAGAAATAGATCAGGGCCGCGCCCACCACGCACAGGGCCAGCAGGCCCACACGCTGCAGCGCCTGGCCCTCAAAACCCAGCCAGTTGAAGCGCGCGGCAGACCACATCAGGAACACGGACATCAGCGCGCTGGCGGCGACCACCTGCAGGGCAAAACGCGCCCAGCCAGGTGTGGGCGTGTAGGCCCCGCGGCGCAGCAGGCCGATCAGCAACCACAGCGCATTCACCATGGCGCCGATGCCGATGGCCAGCGCCAGCCCAGCGTGGGCGAGGTAGGGCACGAACAGCAGGTTCATCAGCTGGGTCAGCACCAGCACCACCACCGCGATCTTCACCGGCGTGCGGATGTCCTGGCGGGCGTAAAAACCGGGCGCCAGCACCTTGATGGCGATCAACCCGATCAGGCCGGCACCGTAGCCCATCAGGGCACCGGTGGTCTGCTGCACGTCGGCCGCGGTGAAGGCACCGTAGTGGTAGAGCACGGCCACCAGCGGCTTGGCAAAGGTCAGCAGCGCCACCGCGCAGGGCACGGCCAGCAGCACCACCAGGCGCAGGCCCCAGTCGAGCAGGTGGCTGTAGCGCTGGGCATCGTCCGCCGCTTTGGCGGCCGCGAGCTGGGGCAGCAGCACCACGCCCAGCGCCACGCCCAGCATGGCGGTGGGAAATTCCATCAGGCGGTCGGCGTAGGTGAGCCAGCTCACGCTGCCAGTCGCCAGGTGCGAAGCAATCTGGGTGTTGATCAGCAGCGAAATCTGCGCCACGCTCACGCCCAGTAGCGCGGGCAGCATCAGCGTGGTCACGCGGCGCGTGCCGGGGTGGTCCCAGGCGGTTTTCAGCGACGACCAGCGCAAACGGATGCGCGGCAACATGCCCAGCCGCAGCAAGACCGGGATCTGTACCCCCAGCTGCAGCGCGCCGCCCAGCAACACCCCGCCGGCCATGGCGTAGATCGGCGGGATGCCCATGCTTTTGAACCAGGGTGCGCCCCAGTACGCGGCCGAGATCATGGCCACGTTGAGCAGCACCGGCGTGGCCGCTGGCACGGCAAAGCGCTTCCAGGTGTTCAGGATGCCGGCCGACAGCGCCACGAACGACATGAAGGCGATGTAAGGAAACATCCAGCGTGTCATGAAGACGGCGGCCTCAAAGCCCTCCGGGCTCTGCTTCAGCCCGCTGGCCATGGCCCAGACCAGCGCCGGTGCCCCGGCCACACCCAGCACGCAAGTGGCGGTCAGCGCCCAGGCCAGCACGGTGGCGATCTGGTCCACCATCTGGCGGGTGGCGGCATCGCCCTCCTTTTCGCGCACACCGGCCAGCACGGGCACAAAAGCCTGGCTGAACGCGCCCTCGGCGAACAGCCGGCGCAGCAGGTTGGGAATGCGGAAAGCGACGTTGAACGCGTCGGTCAGGGCGCTGGCACCAAAAGTGGACGCCATCAGCAGTTCGCGCACCAGCCCGGTGATGCGTGAGGCCAGCGTCAGCAGGGAGACCAGGGAGGCGGATTTGAACAGGGACACGGGCGCCAGTGTAACCACGCGCACCCGACGCCCCGCGGAGACACTACCCAGGCTGGCGGCGCCATGCTAAAATTGCAGGCTTTGCTGGGCATCATCCCCAAACATCTGAAGGAAATTCACCATGGCAACCAAGCCGAAGAAAAAGAACCCCCGCCTGGCATCTGGCCGCAAACGCGCCCGCCAGGACGTCAAACTGAACGCCGCCAACACCTCGCTGCGTTCCAAATACCGCACCGCCGTCAAGAACGTTGAAAAAGCCGTTCTGGCCGGCGACAAGACCAAGGCCACCGAACTCTTCTCCAAGATGCAAGGCGTTGTGGACATCATTGCCGACAAGGGCATCTTCCACAAAAACAAGGCCGCTCGCGACAAGAGCCGCCTGTCCGCCAAGGTCAAGGCACTGGCACTCGCCGCTGCCTGACCACCCACCGGCCTGATCCGTCAGGCCACCAGCCCGGACCCCTCGGGGTCTGCCGTTTGAAACGGGTGCGCTGCCAGCAAAGAAAAGCAAGAACCGCCTTCGGGCGGTTTTTTGTTGCCTGTCCTTTTTCTAGAGACCTTGGCCAGGTGATTCAGGGCTTCGCGGGAGGCTCTGGCAACACGCAGCCTTCGGCCACCTGCAGGTCGTTGTCGCGCGCAAAGTGCATGACGAAGTCCCAGGCCATGGGTTCGGCTTCGCGCAGATCGGTGTGCACGATGACGACTTTCACGCCGTTCATCACCGTGGGCACACACCAGGGCGAATACGCGATGTGGCTGCCCTGCCGGACCACGCCGCCGCCGGGGCGGAACTGGCTCATCACGCCGGCCAGACGTTCGGCCCAGTCGCTGGGGCGAAAGGTGCGGCCACTGCGTGTGACGCCCTGGATGAACACTTGTTTGGCAGTCGGTGAAACCATCGGGGAAGCCTTCGGATGGAGGGCCCTGGAAGGGACGCATGGCCACCGCCAAACCGAGGATCGCTGGTCGGGGTGGATGACAGGTATTCTATCTTATATAAGACCTGAAATCAGGGATAACCCGGGGCTCTGGTCGGTTGAGCACAGGCTGCCACGGCTTCATGACAGCGATGCGGAACAAGCAATGATGATGCCCGCTCCTGCCTCTAAAATCGCTTTTCAACGGCTCAACCTTCGTTGAGCCGCTTTCTTTTGGCCCTTCCCACCGGAGTCCCGCATGAATGCCGCCGCCACCGCCGTCCCCTCGTCGCCCCACGTGATGAACACCTACGGCCGCCTGCCGATCGCGATGTCGCATGGCCGAGGCTGCCGCGTCTGGGACGTGAATGGCAAGGAATACCTGGACGCGCTGGCGGGCATCGCCGTCAACACGCTGGGCCACGCCCACCCCAAACTGGTGCCCGCGCTGCAGGACCAGGTGGCCAAGCTGATCCACTCCAGCAACTACTACCATGTGCCCAACCAGGAAGTGCTGGCCCGGATGCTGGTGGAACGTTCGGGCATGAGCAACGTGTTCTTCTGCAGCACCGGCCTGGAAGCCAACGAAGCCGCACTGAAGCTGGCGCGCAAGTACGGCCACGACAAGGGCATTCAGCGCCCGGAAATCGTGGTCTACGAAAAGGCCTTTCACGGCCGCAGCATCGCCACGCTCTCGGCCACCGGCAACCCCAAGGTGCAGGCCGGCTTCGGCCCGCTGGTCGAAGGCTTCATCCGCGTGCCGCTCAACGACATCGAAGCCCTGAAGAAAGCCACCGTGGGCAACCCCAACGTGGTGGCGGTGTTCTTTGAAACCATCCAGGGCGAAGGCGGCATCAACCCGATGCGCGCGCAGTACCTGCAAGAAGTGCGCGCGCTGTGCGACGCGCAGGACTGGCTGCTGATGATCGACGAGGTGCAGTGCGGCATGGGCCGCACCGGCAAGTGGTTTGCGCACCAGTGGGCCGGTATCCAGCCGGACGTGATGCCGCTGGCCAAGGGCCTGGGCTCGGGCGTGCCGATCGGCGCGGTGGTGGCCGGCCCCAAGGCGGCGAACATCTTTCAGCCGGGCAACCACGGCACCACCTTCGGCGGCAACCCGCTGGCCATGCGCGCCGGGGTGGAAACCATCCGCATCATGGAAGAAGAGGGCCTGCTGGAAAACGCGGCCACCGTGGGCGCGCACCTGCGCGGCCGGCTCGAAGCCGCCCTGCTCGGCAAGCCCGGCGTGAAAGACATCCGCGGCCAGGGCCTGATGATCGGCATTGAGCTGGACAAACCCTGCGGCGTGATCACCCAGCGCGCGGCCGACGCCGGCCTGCTGCTCTCGGTCACGGCCGACAGCGTGATCCGTCTGGTGCCGCCGCTGATCATGACCGCCGCCGAGGCCGACGAAGTCGCGGCCATCCTGTTGCCGATCATTGTTTCTTTCCTGGCAGAAAACGCATGAACCTCCGCCACTACCTCCAGTTCAAGGACCTGAGCGCCGACGAGTACGGCTACCTGCTGGCCCGCGCGGCCTTCATCAAGGCCAAGTTCAAGGCCGTCGAGAAGTACCAGCCCTTTGCCGACCCAGACCGCACCCTGGCCATGATTTTCGAGAAGGCCAGCACGCGCACCCGCGTGAGCTTTGAAGCCGGCATGTACCAGATGGGCGGCTCGGTGGTGCACCTGACCACGGGCGACAGCCAGCTCGGCCGCGCAGAGCCTATCGAGGACAGCGCGCGCGTGATCAGCCGCATGGTCGACCTGGTGATGATCCGCACCTTCGGCCAGGACAAGCTGGAGAAGTTCGCTCAGTACTCGCGCGTGCCGGTGATCAACGGCCTGACCAACGAGTTCCACCCCTGCCAGATCCTGGCCGACCTGTTCACGATGGTCGAGCACCGGGCGGCCGCCAGCGGCAACCCGCTGGACGCCATCAAGGGCAAGGTCGTGGCTTGGGTGGGTGACGGCAACAACATGGCCAACACCTGGCTGCAGGCGGCCGAGCTGCTGGGCTTCACCGTGCATGTGAGCACGCCCAGCGGCTACGAAGTCGACCCGAAGCTCGCCGGTGTCTCCAACCCCGCTTGCTACAAGGTGTTCAAGGACCCGAAGGAAGCTTGCAAAGGCGCCGATCTGGTGACCACCGACGTCTGGACCAGCATGGGCTATGAAGCCGAGAACGAAGTGCGCCGCACAGCGTTCAAGCAATGGTGCGTGGACGAAGCCATGATGGCCGTGGCCCAACCCGACGCGCTCTTCATGCACTGCCTGCCCGCGCACCGCGGCGAAGAGGTGAGCGCCGAAGTGATCGACGGCCCGCAATCGGTCGTCTGGGACGAAGCCGAGAACCGCATGCATGTGCAAAAAGCGCTGATGGAATACCTGTTGCTGGGGCGCCTGGCCTGATGCGCCGGGTCAGCGCGGCGCGGCCATGAGCGCCACCCGGCCGCTCCGAAGGCGCTCAGCCCCGTCGTGCACGGCACGGAGGGTGGTCCCGTGAGCGCCTGCACCAGCTGCGGCGCCTGCTGCGCGAGCTTTCGCGTGGACTTCTCGGTCCATGAAACGCAGTCCGAAGGGGGCAGCGTGCCCGACGGTCTGTGGGTCCCCGTCAACGATGCCATCAGCCGCATGCGCGGCACCGACCACGGGCAACCCCGTTGCGCCGCGTTCTCGGGTCGCATCGGCGAACGAGCCACCTGCGGCATCTACGAGTGGCGGCCGAACCCCTGCCGCGAATTCGAAGAAGGCAGCGACGCCTGCGGCCAGGCGCGCCGCCGTCACGGTCTGCCAGTGCTGGCGGGCTGAATCACCCGCGTTGGCCCGGTTCACGCCAGCGAGGCCAGCAGCAACGCAGCGAAACACACGAACAGAACCGCGCTGGCGCGACCGAGCAGCCGGGTGGCGGTATCGGAGGTGAGCCAGGGCCGGGCCCGGGTGGCGACCGCCGCCAGCGAACCGTGAACGAGCAGCAGCACCAAGGCATAGGCCGCTATGGCGCCCGCCGTGCGCCAGACAGACAGGGTCTGTGACGGCCCGTCCACCGCCACCTGGGGCAGGACCGTCAGGAAAAAGAGGATGGGCTTGGGGTTGCTGGTCTGCAGCCAGAAACCCTTCCCCAGCAGGGGGGTGGCCAGCCAGGTGCTATCTCCGTCGGCCCGCGGCGCCGGCCCACCCACCGAACGGTGGCGGCTCCAGGCCCCATGGGCCAGGTACAACAGGTAGGCGGCGCCCGCCACCTTGAGCGCTGCAAACAGCAGCGCGTGCGCGCTCACCAGCACGCCCAGGCCCAGGACCGACAACGAGGCCATCAGCGCCGCACCCAGGGCCAGGCCACAGACACCGTGCATGGCCACGCGCCAGCCCCGTGCCAACGCGTTGTCCAGCGTCATCAGCAGGCCGGGGCCCGGGCTGATCACGGTCAGCACCACCATCACCAGATACAACCCATCGATGTCCCGCATGTCCTGTGCCTTCCGCAGATGCAGCGAGTGTGGCCAGCCTCTGCCCCAGTGGCAAACCACTTTTGTGCGATCATGTGTTGAGTTTTCATCAACACCAGATCCCCATGGCCTCCACACCGCTGCACGCGCTGCAGGTGTTCGTCGAAGTCGCGCGGCGGGGCGGCATACGGCCCGCCGCCGAATCGCTCAGCGTCACGCCCGGCGCCGTCAGCCGCCAGATCAAAGCCCTTGAAGAACACCTGGGGCGAAGCCTGCTCGAACGCCAGCCCGGCAGCATGGCCCGACTCACACGCGATGGCGAACAGCTGCTCCACCGCAGTCGCGGCCACATGGACGGGCTGCAGCAGATCCTGTCGACCCCCGCCACAGGCCGGCGTGCGCGGGCCGTGGTGGTCAACACCAGCGTCACGCTGGCCATGCACTGGCTGATTCCGCAACTGCCCCGGCTGCAGCAGCGCCACCCGGGTTTGCGGGTTGAAGTGCAAACCGACGACGGCCCGGCCGATGGATCGCTGCCGGTCGACGTGTTCCTGCGGCGTGATCGCGCGGAGCTGGCTGGCCTGCGGGCCGAGCCCTTCCTGACGGAGTACGCGGCGCTGGTGGTCAGCCCGAAGGCATGGCCCATGGACCGCCCCTGGGATGGCACTGCCCTGCGGCGCACGCCCCGCATTGCCGCGCGCTCACGCGCGGACCTGTGGCCCGCCTGGTGCGCAGATCAAGGCCTGGACGAAGCCACTTTGCTCCCCGCCCAGACCTTCGACAACACCATCCTGGTCATACAGGCGGTGGTGCAAGGCCTGGGCGTGGGCGTGCTGCCCCTGCCCTTCGTGGCCGACATGCTGGCGGCCAAGACCCTCAGGCAGTTGGCCGCCCCGCTGGTGCCGACCGGCAGCTACGCCTATGCCGTGCGGACCGGGCGCGAAGCCGCGCGTGTGACCGCTTTCACCGACTGGCTGAAAAGCACCGGGCACACCGACCAGACGGCCCCGCCCTGACCTCCCATTGACGAACCCCATGCAAGCCCTGCTCGACACCATCGCCACGATAGCCATGCCCACCGATGCCCAGCGCCTCTTCCACGGTCGTGGTGGCCTGCACCCCGGCAGCGAAGCCTGGACGCTGGATGCGTACCCGCCGGTGTGGGTGCTGACCAAATTTGGAGAGGCCAGCGACGAAGAACTGGCCACGGTGTCGGCCGCGCTCGCCGTGCGCCACGAACAGATCGCACCCGGTGAGCCGCTGAACTGGGTGTTCCAGAGCCGGCACGAAGGTCGCAGCGAAACCCGGCTGATGGCCGGCAGCGTGCCCGAGCCGCACGTGGTGAGCGAACGCGGTGCGCGCTACCGGGTGCACGTGCTCAAAGGGCAGAACCACGGCCTGTTCCTCGACATGGCCGAAGGGCGCCAGTGGGTGCGCGAACACGCCGCGGGCGCCAAGGTGCTCAACCTGTTTGCCTACACCTGCGCCTTCTCGGTGGCGGCGCTGCAGGGCGGCGCGAAGCAGGTGGTGAACGTGGACATGAGCGCCGGAGCCATCGCTCTCGGGCAACAGAACCACGCGCTCAACGGGCTGCAGGCTGGCGCCAGCTTCCTGGCCCACGACATCTTCAAGACCTGGGGCAAGCTCACGCGATCCGGGCCCTACCACCTCATCGTCGTGGACCCGCCGAGCTACCAGAAGGGCAGCTTCATCGCCACCAAAGACTACGCCCGCCTCATGCGCCGCCTGCCGGACCTGCTGCGCCCCGATGGCGAGGTGCTGCTGTGTCTCAACGCACCCGAGCTGGACACCGCATTCCTGCAAGACCAGATGCGCGAAGTGGCACCCGAACTGGTGTTCGTTGAACGCCTGCCCAACCCGGCCAGCTTCGCCGATGCGTCGCCCGAGCGCGCCCTCAAGGTGCTGCGCTACCGGGCGCCCGGGCTGGATGCGCCCCGTGCTCAGACCCGGGGTTTGCCGGACGGACAACCCGAACAGGCCGAGCAGGCACCACAAGCGCCCGTCGGCTGAGTGTTGTCCCCGCGGGCCTCCCCCGCTGGGTCCCGTTGCAGCCAGCGCCGCAGGCTGGGCCGCAGCACATACCCCAGCGCCACCAGCACACACAAGCCGACGATGAAGCCTTGAACGCTCACGGTGTAACCTCCGCGCTCCGTGCTGCGTCGCGAGCCCCCTTCGGAACGGCCGAGCGGTGGCTCATGTGGCACCCCATGCCTCGGCGACCCGGTAGGTGATCCAGGCCATCAGGTAAGCCAGCGCAAACAGGTAGGCCGCCACCCCCAGGGCATGGCGCCAGTGACCGGTTTCACGCCGCACGGCGGCCAGCGTGGCCACGCACTGCGGCGCATAGACAAACCACACCAGCAAGGCCAGCGCCGTGGGCAAGGTCCATTGTTCGGCGATCAGGGCGCCCAGCGCATCGTGCACCTGCTCACCCTGCGCGGACAAGGCGTAGACCGTGCCCAAGGCCGCCACCACGACTTCGCGCGCCGCCATCGCCGGAATCAGCGCCACCACGATGCGCCAGTCAAAACCCAGCGGGGCGAACAAGGGCTCCAGCACACCACCGAGACGACCGGCAAAGCTGTGCGCCACGGCAGACCCGGTGAAGCCTTCGGGGGCCGCCGGGTAGCTGGAGAGAAACCACAGCAGCACCATGAGCGCCAGGATGATGCCGCCGACCCGGCGCACAAAAATCAGCCCGCGCTCCCAGAGGCCGCGCGCGATGTTGCGCGCGCTCGGCCAGCGGTAGGCCGGCAGCTCCATCAGCAGCGGTGTGGGCTGGCCCTTGCCACTGCGGCGCGAAACCACATAGGCCACCAGCATCGCGCTGACGATGCCCATGACGTACAGCGCGAACAGCACGAGCCCCTGCAGGTTGAACAGCCCACCCACCGTGCGCTGCGGGATGAAAGCGCCGATCAACAAGGCGTACACCGGCAGCCGCGCGGAGCAGGTCATCAGCGGCGCCACCAGGATGGTCAGCCAGCGGTCGCGCCAATGGGTGATGGTGCGCGTGGCCATGATGCCGGGCACGGCGCAGGCGAAGCTGGACAGCAGCGGTATGAAAGAGCGGCCCGAGAGGCCCACCAGCCCCATCCAGCGGTCCATGAGGAAGGCCGCGCGCGGCAGGTAGCCCGAGTCCTCCAGCACGAAGATGAAAAAGAACAGGATCAGGATCTGCGGCAGGAACACCAGCACACCGCCCACCCCCGCGATCACGCCATCGACCAGCAGGCTGCGCAGCGGGCCGTCGCTCATGCGCGTGGCCACCTGCTCGCCAATGAAGCCGATGCCCGCTTCGATCGCGTCCATCGGCCAGGCCGCCCAGGCGAACACCGCCTGGAACATGAACAGCAGCAACAGCGCCAGCAAGGCCATGCCCCACAGCGGGTGCAGCGCAAAGCGGTCGATGCGGTCGCTCAGGCCCCAGCGCTTCGCAGGCGCCTGCAGGGCCAGCGCCAGCAGGTCGCGCACCCGCTGGTTGAGCGCCACCGGGTCTACCCCGCCGGCGTCGGCGGCGGCGGGCAATGGCGCGGGAAGCCCCTGGGTGAACAAGGCGTCCAGTTGCTCCAGCAAGGCGCGCGCACCCTCCTTCTGCACACTCACAGCGGACACCACCGGCATGCCCAGTTCCGCGGCCAGCGCCACAGTGTCGATCCGCATGCCCTGCGCCTGCGCCACGTCGGCCATGTTGAGCACCAGCACCATGGGCAGACCCAGCGCCCGGGCTTCCAGCACCAGCCGCAGGTTGAGCTGCAGGTGGGTGGCATCGACGACGCAGACCAGCAGGTCGGGTCGGGCCTCACCGGCCAGCCGCCCCTGCACCACATCGCGCGTGACCTGCTCGTCCTGGCTCAGCGGGTCCAGGCTGTAGGTGCCGGGCAGGTCCAGCAGTTGCGCGCGCCGTCCCAACGGCGTGGTCAGCCAGCCCTGCTTGCGTTCAACGGTCACGCCCGCGTAGTTGGCCACCTTCTGCCGGTGGCCGGTGAGCAGGTTGAACAGCGCGGTCTTGCCACAGTTCGGGTTGCCGAGCAGGGCCAGCCGGGGAGCCGCGGCGCTCATGCCCGCACCGCCCAGCGCACCTGCAACAACGCCGCCTCGTGGGCGCGCAAGGCAAAGGTGGACTGCCCCACGCGCACCGCGATCGGCCCGCCGCGCAGCCAGCCCCGCGACACCACCCGCACCGATTCGCCGGGCAGGAACCCGATCTCGGCCATCCGGCGCAAGGTCTTGCGGCTGTCGTCGTCGCGCGCCGGCGCGAAGGCCTGCAACACGCCCGGCGTGTGCAGCGGCCCCTGGTGCAAAGCGCTCACCGGATCGGCAGGCGCCTGATCGTCGTCGATGGGCAAAGGCCAGGAAACCGCTTGGGGTGTGGAGAGGGACACGGTCACATCCATGAATGAACAGAAGTGAGCAGAGCGTACACAAACGAGATTGGTTCTCATTTGCTTTAAATCAAACTTTCACAAAAACCTGGACCGGCACCGGGCATCCGTCCGGCGGTGTGAATGCAATAATTTGTTTAGACCTAAAATAATTCCCCTCCGTTGGAAATAACCGACACCATGGTTTTTTCACCGGTGCTACCTTCGCCGGACCATGAAAAAGCTCTGGGACATTTCCCCTCCCGTCAACGCCAGCACGCCGGTTTTCCCGGGCGATACGGCCTATGCCCAACAGTGGGTGGCGAGCATCGAACCGGGCTGCCCGGTCAACGTGAGCGCCATCACGCTCTCGCCGCACGTGGGTGCGCACGCCGACGCACCGCTGCACTACGACCCCGCGGGCGCCGCCATCGGGGCGGTCGAGCTCGACGCCTTTCTGGGCCCCTGTCGCGTGATCCACGCCATCGGTTGCGGCGCGCTGGTGCAGCCAGAACACATCGCGCACGCACTGGACCAGCTTCCGCCTCGCGTGCTGGTGCGCGTGTACCAGCACCAGCCCCAAGACCGTTTTGACAACGCCCTGCCCGCCTTCGCACCCGAAACGGTTGCACTGCTGGCCGACCGCGGCGTGAAGCTCATCGGCATCGACAGCGCCAGCATCGACCCCGCCGACAGCAAGACGCTGGAGAGCCACCAGGTGATCCGCCGGCGCGGCCTGCGTGTTCTGGAAAACCTGTTGCTCGACGACGTGCCCGAGGGCGACTACGAGCTCATCGCCTTGCCTCTGAAACTGACCACCGCTGACGCCAGCCCGGTGCGTGCCGTGCTTCGCAGCATGGAATAACCCCCGCGCCGCCTGCGGCGTCACCCCCCGGGGGGCAACACCAGGGGCCCGGCAAAGCCGGTTCCGCGGTGTTCCTGAAAGGGACACCTCTGCACTCAATCCAATATCTGTTCCAAGGAGACAAAAACCCATGACCACCCAACAAGACTGCATCGCCCTCGACGCCCAGGACCCGCTGCGCGACCTGCGCCAGCTCTTCACCCTCCCCGAGGCCACCATCTACCTCGACGGCAACTCGCTCGGCGTGATGCCCGCCGCCGCCCCGGCCCGCGTGGCCGACGTCGTGACGCGCGAGTGGGGCAGCGACCTGATCCAGAGCTGGAACAAGAACGGCTGGTTCGCCATGCCGCAAAAGGTGGGCGACAAGATCGCGCGCCTGATCGGCGCCGAACCGGGCACCGTGGTGGCCACCGACAGCACCTCGGTCAACCTGTTCAAGGTTTTGTCGGCCGCGCTGCACCTGGCTGCTGCCGACCACCCCACGCGCAAGCGCATCGTGAGCGAACGCAGCAACTTCCCCACCGATCTCTACATCGCCGAAGCGCTGTGCCAGGAACGCGGTTACGAGCTGGTGCTGGTGGAGCCCGAAGAGATCGCGGGCGCGCTGAACGATCAGGTCGCGGTCCTGATGCTGACCCACGTGAACTACCGCACCGGCGCCCTGCACGACATGCCCGCCGTGACCGCAGCCGCCCACGCCGCCGGCACGCTCATGGTCTGGGACCTGGCGCACAGCGCAGGCGCGGTGCCGGTGGACCTGACGGGCGCTGGCGCCGACTACGCGGTCGGCTGCGGCTACAAGTACCTCAACGGCGGCCCTGGCGCCCCCGCTTTCGTCTGGGTCAACCCGAAACACGCCGACCGCTTCTGGCAACCACTGGCCGGCTGGTGGGGCCACGCCACGCCGTTTGAATTCACCCCCGACTACCGGCCCGCCCCCGGCATCACGCGCTACCAGTGCGGCACGCAACCGATGATCAGCCTGGCCGCGCTGGAATGCGGCGTGGACACGCTGCTGGCCACCGAGGCCCATGGCGGCATGGCCGCGCTGCGCAGCAAATCGCTGGCACTCACCGACCTGTTCATCCAGCTCGTCGAAGAACGCTGCGGGGGTCATGGCCTGGGTCTGGCGACGCCGCGTGAACATGCGCAACGCGGCTCGCAGGTCTGTCTGACAAGGGACGAAGGCACCTACGCCATCGTGCAGGCGCTGATCGCGCGTGGCGTGGTGGGCGACTACCGCGCCGGTGATGGTGGTCGCCACAAGGACATCCTGCGCTTCGGCTTCACGCCGCTGTACATCGGTTTTGTGGATGTCTGGAACGCGGTCGAGCACCTGAAGCAGGTGCTCGAAACAGCGGAATGGCAGCGCCCCGAGTTCAACCGCAAACACGCCGTGACGTGATGCACCCCCTGCGCCGCTTCGCTTCTTCCCCCTCCAGGGGGACCACGCCAGCGGCCCGGCAAAGCCGGTTCCGCAGCGTGTGCTGGACCGCGCTCCCCACTATCGACAAGGATCTTTCATGACCTGCCCCCACCACGACACCAGCGCCCCGACATCGGCCACCGAAGCCATCGTCGCCGAAGAAAAAGCCCAGCTCGACTTCAGCCGCGACATGAGCTACGGCGACTACCTGCAGCTCGATGCCATCCTCAGCGCGCAGAAACCGCTGTCGCCCGCACACGACGAACTGCTGTTCATCGTGCAGCACCAGACCAGCGAACTCTGGATGAAGCTGATGCTGCACGAGCTCACCGCCGCGGTGAAGAACATCGCCGAGGACGAACTCAACGCCGCCTTCAAACAGCTCGCGCGCGTGAGCAAGATCATGGAGCAGCTGGTGCACGCCTGGGACGTGCTGGCCACCATGACGCCGCCCGAATACAGCGCCATCCGACCCTACCTCGCCAACTCCAGCGGCTTCCAGAGCTTCCAGTACCGCTGCATCGAATTCGCGCTCGGCAACAAAAACGCCGCCATGCTCAAGCCCCACGCGCACAGCCCCGAGCGGCTGGCCCTGGTGCAGGCGGCCTATGAGGCCCCGTCGCTGTACGACGAAGCCCTGCGCCTGCTGGCGCGCCGCGGCATTGCCGTGCCGGTGAGCCACACCCAGCGCGACTGGACGAAGCCTTATGAGTCCAGCGACGCGGTCGAACAGGCCTGGCTGCAGGTCTACCGCAACCCCAAGGAACACTGGGATCTGTACCAGCTCGGCGAAGAACTCACCGACCTCGAAGACGCCTTCCGCCTCTGGCGCTTCCGCCACGTGACCACGGTCGAACGTGTGATCGGCTTCAAGCGCGGCACCGGCGGCACGGGCGGCGTGAGCTACCTGCGCAAGATGCTCGACGTGGTTCTCTTCCCGGAAATCTGGAAGCTCCGAACGGATTTGTGACCCACCCCCGCGCCGCGCCAAAGGGCGCGTCACCCCCTCAAGGGGGCGGCACTGGCGGCCCGGCAAAGCCGGTTCCGCTGTGCCCTGGATGGAACACCCTCGCTCCACCCCACCGTGCGGCATCATGGTCGAATGGCCGCACCAACACTTTCCGACCTGCGCCGCTACGCCGTGGCCCGCAGCCTGTTCCCGCCCACCACTCTGCCCAAAGCCATTGAGCGGCTGGGCTTCGTGCAGGCCGACCCGATCCGCTCACCCGCCCGAGCGCAAGACCTGACGCTGCGCCACCGGGTCAAGGGTTACCGGGTGGGCGATCTGGAGCGGCACTACCCGCGGCTGGCGGTGGAAGAAGATTTTTTCGTCAACTACGGCTTCGTCACGCCCGCGCTGCACGCCCACATGCACCCGCGCACCGCGCGCGCCGAGTGGCCGCCCGAGCGCATGGCGCAGGCCCAGGCGGTGTGGGCCTTCGTTCAGGAGCGCGGCGAAGTCCACCCGCGCGAGGTGGACGCGCATTTCGCACACGGCCACACCACCAACGGCTTTGGCGGCCAGTCCAAGGCCAGCACCCAGCTGCTCGACGGCATGCACTACCGCGGCTGGCTGCGTGTGGCCCGGCGCGCGAACGGCACCCGGCTGTACGCGGTGCACAGCCTGCAGGAAGCGCCTGCCGACGTGCCCGCCACGCTGGACGCGCTGGTGGACACCCTGGTGGCGAAATACGCCCCGCTGCCCTCGCCCGGCCTGCGCCAGCTGGTGGGCCTGTTGCAGCACGCCGTGCCGCAGTGGAAGGACCAGTTGCGCCCGGCGCTGCAACGGGCCTGCACACGGCTGCCGCACGCCGATGTGGGCGGCACGACCTGGTACTGGCCCGAGGAAGAAGAACCGCGTTCGCGCCGCTGGAGAGCGCCCGAGGGTGTGCGCCTGCTGGCGCCGTTCGACCCGGTGGTCTGGGACCGCGACCGCTTCGAGCGCCTGTGGGGTTGGGCTTACCGCTTCGAGGCCTACACACCGCCGGCCAAGCGCGTGCGCGGCTACTACGCCATGCCGCTGCTGTGGCGCGACCAGGTCATCGGCTGGGGCAACCTGTCGGTGACCGGAGAGCGGCTGCAAGCGGACATCGGCTACGTCAATGGCCAAGCGCCGAGCGATGCGAGCTACCGCCCGGCGCTGGACGCCGAACTGTCGGCCTTGGCCGCCTGCCTGGGCGTCGAGTGGGGGTGATCCTTACCCGGCCCGAAGAGTCAGCGGCTCTGACGCTGACGCGGCCTGCAAGGCACGCGCTCAGCGCAGCGCGGGGATAGGTCAATTCGCTTTGATGTTGTTCTTCCGGATCACCTCAGCCATCGCGGCGGTGTCCACCTTGATGCGGTTGGCCAGGCCTTCGGGTGAGGTGCCCGCCACCTGCCAGCCCTGGGCCAGTATCTTCTGGCGGATCTCGGGCCGGCGAACGATGTCGGCCAGCAACACCGCGAGCCGGTTCACGTGCGTCTTGGGCAGGCTGTTGGGCGCGGCCACGGCGTTCCAGATTTCCAGCTGCAAGTCCTTCACACCGGCCTCGGCCAGACTGGGCACCTCGGGCACCACGCTGCTGCGCCCGGCCGAGGTCACGCCGATGGCCTTGAGCTTGCCCGCGCGCACCTGGACCATGGCCAGGCCCGGCGGCAGCAGCGACATCTGGATCTGCGCGCCGAGCAGCGCGGTGATGACCTGCGGGTTGCCCGGGTAGGGCACGTGCACCGGCGCGATGCCCGCGCGCGCCTTCAGCAGCTCCATGCCAAGGTGGGCCACGGTGCCCACCCCCGGCGTGCCGTAGTTCCAGCGGTCGCCCGACTGGCGCGCGGCGTCGAAGAACGCGGCGCCGGTGGCTGTCGTACCCGCGGGCACGGTCAGCACCAGCGGCGATGTCGCAATCAGCGACACCGGCGTCAGGTCTTTCAGCGGGTCGTAGGGGGTGGCCGGATTGAGGATCTTGGCGATCGTCAGGTTGCCATTGATCATGAGTCCGATGGTGTGGTCATCGGTGGCGCGGGCCACCAGCCCGGCCGCGATGTTGCCACCCGCACCGACCTTGTTCTCCACCACCACCGCCTGGCCCAGTGCCTGCGACAGCGGTTCGGCCAGCACACGGGCCATCAGGTCGGGCGTGGAGCCTGCCGGGAACCCGACAACGATTTTCAGAGGCCGGCTCGGCCAGGTGGTCTGGGCACTGGCCATGGATGCGGCCAGGCTCAGGGCGACAGCAGCTGCGGCAGCGATGGCGCGGCGGCGAGTGGTGTTCTTCATGGAGTCTCCTCGTGTCCCAAGAAACACCCCGGTCACAGGGCCGGGATGGTGCGGTCAGCCAGCTTAGCAGGACCGAATCCACTTTCGACAACCCCAGGGCGCCGCCCGCGGCGGCCGGTTCAATATCAGTTCGCCGCGACCGGCTCGGGGGGGCCGCCGTAGAGCCAGGTGTTGTCCAGCAAGGACTCACCCAGCAGGCCCATGGACGCGTTGCGCGCCCAGCGCAACGCGCCGCTGGCATGAAAGATGGTGCCGTTGCGCTGCGAGCGGCTTTGCACCCGCGCGTTGCGTTGCCAGCGGGTCTGCGCATAGCGTGCGAACAGGGCCGTCCAGTCGACGGGCTCGGCCACGGGCTGCGTCTGCAGCAGCCGGCCGAGCGTCCAGGCGTCTTCGATCGCCATGGCCGCCCCTTGCGCGAGGTAGGGTCGCAAGGGGTGCGCGGCGTCGCCGAGCAGGGCCACACGCCCTTGGGCATGTTCCTGCGCGCTGGCCACGGGTGCGCGGTCGTTCAGGGCCCAGAGCTTCCAGTCGGTCACCGCACCCAGCATGTCCTTGAGGTCGCCGCACACCGGGCCCAGCGCGCGCTGCAGGTCGGCGCTGCGCGCTTCGTGGCTCCAGCTCTGCGGATCGCTGCCGGGCGGGCCGCCATGGCCTTGGCCCAGCACGCCGTGCACCACGGCCACGACGTTGAACCACTCCCCGCGCTTGACCGGGTAATGCACCACATGCAGTTGCGGCCCCAGCCAGGCGGTCACACACGAAGCGCGCAAGGCCGCAGGCAGGTCTGCCGCGCGCACCATGCCGCGGTAGGCCAGGTGGCCACTCACGCGCACCGGGTGGGCGCCCAGCATCTGGGTGCGCACGCGGCTCCACAAACCGTCGGCACCCACGAGCGCCGCGCCCTGGAACACCGAGTCGTCTTCGCAGGTGGCACGCACCGAAGCGTTGGTCATCTCGTACGCCGCCAGGCGCGCGCCCAGGTGCAGGCGCACGGCGTCCTGGCGTTGCACGGCCTGCAACAGCAATTCGTGGAGGTCGGCGCGGTGGATGGTGGCGTAGGGTTGGCCGTAGCGGGCGCGGATCATGGCGCCCAGCCGCAGGCGACCCAGGTGCACACCCCGGTGGGCGTCACGCACCCGGAGTTCGTCGGGGAAAGCGGCGCGGGCGTGCAATTCGTCGATCAGGCCCCAGTCGTCCAGCACGCGCACCGCGTTCGGACCGAGCTGCAAGCCGGCGCCCACTTCACCCAGGGCACCCGATTGCTCCATCACATCGACCGAGGCACCCGTCCTCGCCAGCGCCAATGCACAGGCCAGACCACCGATGCCACCCCCCGCCACCAAGACATGCGTATTCATCGGCGCATTTTGCCGTGCGCCCAGTCCTGGTCTTTTGACACAGCGCAGGAATCGGCTGCGCTGGCGCGCCGCCCGGGCTTGGGCAACCCGGCCCCTCAGCAAGGCCGATCTACAGCACGCGGTTGAACCAGAACAGCGAGAGGCCCGAGGCGAGCAACACCAGCAGTGCGGCCAGCAGCGCCAGCAGACCCGAGATCTCGGTTTCCTTTTTCTCCACCGTGAGCCGGGTGCTCAGGGTCTCGTAGACCGTCTTCAGGTTTTCGGCCGTTCCGGCGTAGAAGTACTCGCCCTGGGTCGTTCGGGCGACTTCCTTGAGGGTGTCTTCGTCCAGCCGCACCCGCATGGACCAGCCTTCAAAACCGATCACCTCGCCGCTCACGGTGCCCACGCCCACGGTGTACACGCGCACACCCCGGTCAGCGGCCATCTTGGTGGCCTCCTCCGTGTCCACGCCGGTGGTGCGCTGGCCGTCGGTGAGCAGGATGATGGCGGCCGAGGTGTAGGAGCCGGGTGGCACCGGTTCGAACGCTTTCTGCTCGGTCTGGGGCTGGTCGATGGCGCGACCCTGGGGCGCAAACGGGTCATTGTGGCGTCCAAAGGTCATGTTGCCCAGGTCGATGCCCTGGTCCGGGAACAGCTCCGAAAGCGCCACCACGATGGCGCTGCCGATGGCGGTGGCGCGCTGCAGCTGGAACTTGTCGATCGCGGTCACCAGGTCTTCGCGGCTGAGCGTGATGGGCTGCACGACCTGCGCCGTGCCGGCAAAGGCCACGATGCCGACGCGCACATGGCGCGGCAACTCGGCCAGAAAGGCCTTGGCGGCGTTCTGCGAAGCGACCAGCCGGTTCGGTTCCACGTCGGTGGCGCGCATGCTGCCCGACACATCCATGGCGAGGATGATGGTCTGCTGGGTCGACGGCAGCAGGATGGTCGCCATCGGTCGGGCCGAGGCCAGCAGCATGGCGGCAAAGGCGAACAGCAGCAGCACCGGCGGCACGTGCCGGCGCCAGCCCGGGCCTTTGCCCATGGCCTCGCGCACTATTGAAAGGCTGGCAAAACGCAGGGCTGTCTGGCGACGCCGCCGCAGCAGCCACCAGTACAACAGCACCAGCAGCGGCAGGATCAGCAGCAGCCAGAGCAACTCGGGCCAGAGGAATGACACGGGCGACTGGGCCAGCAGACTGTTGATGCTGCTCACTGGAATTCCCTCCGTGCTCCGAGGTGCGCCGGCAGCGGGCGGCGCGGTTGGGTGCGGCGCTTGCGCATGTCCACAAACCGCAGCACGGCGTCGGCCAGGTCGTCGTCGGTGGCGAGCTCCAGGGTGTCCACACCGGCGCGGGTCAGGCTCTCGCGCAACTGGGCTTCGCGCTGTGCGGCGATGCGCGCGAAGCGCTGGCGAAAACCGCTGTCGTGCGTGTCGACCAGCAGTTGTTCGCCGGTTTCGGCGTCGCGCACGGTGACCAGCCCCAGGTCGGGCAGGTTCAGCTCCAGCGGGTCCAGCAGGCGCACGGCCACCACATCGTGGCGCCGCGCGAGTTCACCCAGCGGCTGCTCCCAGCCGGGTTCGCTGATGAAGTCGGACACCACGAACAGCGTGCAGCGCTGGCGCACGGTGTGGGTGGCGGCGCGCAGCAGGTCGGCCAGGCGGGTCGAGCCATCCTTGCCGGGTGTCTTGCTGCCCGACAGGGCCGGGGGCCGCCGGATCATCTGCATGAGTTGCAAGACCTGCGTGCGCCCACCACGCGCAGGCAGCACCGCGTCCACCAACGGTTGGCCGCGCGAGCCGTACAGCACCGCACCCACGCGGTTGCCGTGGCGGCTGATCAGTCGCGCGAGCACCGCCACGAAGCCCAGCAGCACCTGGCTCTTGCGCTGCTCACCCGAGCCGAAATCCACCGAAGGGCTCAAGTCGAGCAGGAACCAGGCCGCCATCTCGCGGTCTTCGGTGAACACGCGCACATGCGGCGTCTGCAGCCGCGCGGTGACGTTCCAGTCGATGTGACGCACGTCGTCGTGGTGCTGGTATTCCCGCAGATCGGCCAGGTCCAGGCCACTGCCGCGCATGAGCGTGCGGTAGTCGCCCTGCAGCAGGCCATCGAGCCGGCGGATCACGGTCCACTCCAGCTCGCGCAGCAGCGCATCGGCCCGCGCCGCCTGCGCAACCACCGGCGGCTCAGGGGCTTGGGGACGGGGTTTGAACAGGCCGAACAACATGGTGATGCCTCTGTTTCATGCGGCCTTTTTCTCGTGCTCCAGCGGCTTGGCTGGCGGTGTGACGGCGTCCATGATGCGGGCGATGAGCGCGTCGCTGTCCAGCCCCTCGGACAGGCCTTCGTAGGACAGCACGATGCGGTGGCGCAGCACATCGTGCACCAGATCGCTCATGTCTTCGGGCAGCGCGTAATTGCGCCCACGCAGCATGGCCAGCGCGCGCGCGCCCTCCACCAGACCGATGGTGGCGCGCGGGCTGGCGCCGTAGGTGATGAAGCGTGCGGTGTCTTTCAGGCCGTGTTTCTCGGGCGTGCGCGTCGCGGACACCAGACGCACCGCGTACTGCACCAGCGCCGGGTCCACAAAGACCTGGCGGCACAGCGCCTGCAGCGCGGCGAGCTGATCGGTGGTCGCCACGGCCTGCACCTGCACGGCGGGGCCGGTGACACGCTCGACAATGACGTATTCCTCTTCATCGGTCGGGTAGTCCACCAGCACCTTCATCATGAAGCGGTCCACCTGGGCCTCGGGCAGCGGGTAGGTGCCTTCGGTCTCGATCGGGTTCTGCGTCGCCATCACCAGGAACGGACTGGGTACCCTGTGCGACTCACCGGCGATCGTGACCTGCCGCTCCTGCATCACCTCCAGCAGCGCGCTCTGCACCTTGGCCGGTGCACGGTTGATCTCGTCGGCCAGCAGCAGGTTGGCGAACACGGGCCCGAGCGAGGTGCTGAACTCGCCGGTCTTCTGGTTGTAGATGCGCGTGCCCACCAGATCGGCTGGCACCAGGTCGGGTGTGAACTGGATGCGCTTGAACTGCCCCTGCACCACGCTGGCCAGTGTCTTCACGGTCAGCGTCTTGGCCAGCCCGGGCACGCCCTCCACCAGCAGGTGGCCCTGCGCCAGCATGGCCACCATGACACGTTCCAGGAACCGGTCCTGCCCGACCACCACACGTTTCACCTCGTAGAGGATCTGCTCCATGAGCTGGGCGGTGTCGGGGGTCTCGGTGGCGTTCATGGGCACTCCAAAAAAGTCAATCAAGGCACAAACGAAAGCATGAAGGGCATTCGCCCAGTCGCACCGCGGAACTGGCTCTGCCAGGCCGCAGGTGTGGTCCCCCTCCCGCCAAAGGCGAGAGAGGGGGAAGACGCGAAGCGGCGCAGGGGGTGTTCATCCTAAAACGGGGGGAGACCGACGGCGCCGGCGGCGCTTTCAATCGGCACGGCAAAACCGATACCGACAAAGGTGCGGTGGTTGGTGGGGTTGAGGATGCCGGTGACGATACCGACCACCTCGCCGTCCATGGTGACCAGCGGCCCGCCGGAGTTGCCCGGATTCGCCGCCGCGTCGAACTGGATCAGGTTGTCGATCTCCTGTTCACCCTCGGGCGACTTGAAGGCACGACCCAGACCCGATATGACACCCGCCGAGGTGGACGGGCCGATGCCGAACGGAAAGCCCACGGCCACCACGTGGTCACCCGCCACCAGATCCCCGGTGCCGCGCAGGGTGGCGGCGTGCAGGTCGTCGGGAATGGTATGGGCCTGCAGCACGGCGAGGTCGTTTTCCGCCTGCACACCGGTCACGGTGGCCGCCGATTCGGAGCCGTCGGCAAACACCAGTTTGACGGTCTGCGCGGACTGCACCACGTGCAGGTTGGTCAGGATGACGCCCTTGTCGAGGATCACCACGCCGGTGCCCACGCCGTGTTCCACCTCTTCGCCCTTCTTGTCCTTCACGAAGGACATCACGCGGACCACGGCGGGGCGGATCTTCTCGGCCGCGCGCGCCGCCGCCGAGGGCAGGTTCTGGGTCGTGAGCGTGCGCAGCACCGCGGCGTCGATGTCTTTCTGGGTCAGCGCCCTGGCGCCCACCGGGCCTTGCGTCCAGATGCTGGCCAGCAGCAGCGCACCAAGCAAGGCCAGCGCGGCCCACATCACGCGCGGGTTGATCGCTGCGCGGGCCAGGCCGGCGCGCCAGCCGCGCCGGGAAACCCGGATGGGCACAGGCCCAGTCACAGGAGCTTCAGCGTTCCCGGAGTCAACCGCATCCGCCGGGCGCCCGCCCGCTGGTGCAGGGCCGGCGCGGGCCGATCGGCTGTAGAGGGCAGGCTTGCGCACGGCAGCTCCTGAAACGCTGGGGGTGATGTGGCACATCATGCCGCGTTGCGGCGCGTGGCTCAAGCTCCCAGCAGTTGCCTGAGCACGTAAGGGAGGATTCCGCCCGCGCGGTAATAGTTCACTTCCACCGGCGTGTCGATGCGCAGTGTGAGCGCGACCTCGCTGCGCTGCCCGTCGGGGCGCGTGATCACCATCGTGGCCTCGCTCTGCGGCAGCAGTTGCGGGTGGGGCAACACGTCGATCCGCTCCTCGCCGGTGAGCCCCAGGCGCTCCCAGCTGTCGCCGGCTTGGAACTGCAGCGGGAGCACGCCCATGCCCACCAGGTTGCTGCGGTGGATGCGCTCGAAGCTGCGCGCCACCACCGCCTTGATACCCAGCAGCTGCGTGCCTTTGGCCGCCCAGTCGCGGCTGGAGCCGGTGCCGTATTCCTCGCCCGCGAACACCACCGTGGGCAGGCCCGCGGCCTGGTAGCGCATGGCGGCGTCGAAGATGCTCATCTTCTCCGCCGCACCGCCACCCTGGTACAGCGTCCAGCCGCCCTCCTCGCGCGAGCCGTCGGGGCCCGGCGGCAACATCAGGTTCTTGATGCGCACGTTGGCGAAGGTGCCGCGCATCATCACCTCGTGGTGGCCGCGGCGCGCGCCGTAGCTGTTGAAGTCGGCCTTCAGCACGCCGCGCGCCAGCAGCCACTGGCCCGCGGGCGAACGCTCCTGGATCGATCCGGCGGGGGAAATGTGGTCGGTGGTGATGGAGTCGCCGAACAGGGCCATGACGCGCGCGCCGCGCACGGCCGGGGCCTGGTCGGCCGGTTGGGCCAGTTCGAAATGTTCGAAGAACGGCGGCTCGGCGATGTAGGAGCTGACCGGCCAGGTGTAGGCGTTGCCGCTCACGCCGTGGATGCGCTCCCAGAGCTTGCCAGGCTCGGTGGCGACCCGCGCGTAGTTCTCGCGGTAGGCCTTGCCGTTCATCGCGAACCGCATGAGCTGGTGAATCTCGTCGCTGGTCGGCCAGACGTCGCCCAGGTACACCGGCTGGCCGCCCTTTCCCAGTCCCAGCGGTTCGGTCATGAGGTCTTTCATGACGTTGCCCGCGATGGCATAGGCCACCACCAGCGGGGGGCTGGCCAGGAAGTTGGCCTTGAGGTTGGGGTGGATGCGCGCCTCGAAGTTGCGGTTGCCCGAGAGCACGGCCGCGCACACCAGGTCGTTCTGGGTGATCACGGCGTTGAGCTCGGGCGTGAGGTCGCCGGCGTTGCCGATACAGGTGGTGCAGCCATAGCCCGCGAGCGAAAAACCCAGTTTCTCCAGGTAGGGCAGCAGGCCGGTGGCCGTGAGGTATTCGGTGACGATGCGCGAGCCCGGGGCCAGCGAGGTCTTGATGTGCGGCTGCACTTTCAGGCCCGCCTCCACCGCCTTCTTCGCCAGCAGGCCGGCGGCCAGCAGCACGCCGGGGTTGCTGGTGTTGGTGCAGCTGGTGATGGCGGCGATCAGCACGTCGCCGTTGCCGATGGACAGCTTTTTCAGCACGGCGTGCGACTGCGGCCCGGCACCGGCATGGGCCGTGGCGCGCGCCGGCTTGTTGGCCTCCATCTCGGCCTCGAAACGCGGTGCACCGGCCGGGGTGGGCGTCGCCTTCTCGGGCGCCGGGGGGTCGGCGGGCTGGCCCAGTTCGGGCTGGTAGCGCGTGTGCAGCAATTCGGCCGGGCGGTTGAAACCGTTCTGCGCGTTGGGCTTGCTGAAGAGATCGGCGAACTGCTGCGCCACCTGGCCGAGTTCGATGCGGTCCTGCGGGCGCTTGGGGCCGGCCAGGCTGGGCGTGACCTGGCCCAGATCGAGCCGGACCACCTGCGAATAATGAATATCGCCCGCGGCCTGCGAAGCCCCCGCGGCGCCGGGCACGCCGAACAGGCCCTGGGCGCGAAAGTAGGCCTCGAAGGCTTCGATCTCGGCCTTGCTGCGGCCGGTGCCGCGGAAGTAGTCGAGCGTCTTGTCGTCCACCGGGAAGAAGCCCATGGTGGCGCCGTATTCGGGCGCCATGTTGGCAATCGTCGCGCGGTCGGGCAGCGCCAGCGAGGCCGTGCCTTCACCGAAGAACTCGACGAACTTGCCCACCACCTTGTGGCTGCGCAGGATTTCGGTCACGGTGAGCACCAGGTCGGTGGCGGTGCAGCCTTCGCGCAGGCGGCCGGTGAGCTCGAAGCCCACCACGTCTGGCGTGAGGAAGTACACCGGCTGGCCCAGCATGGCGGCCTCGGCCTCGATGCCGCCCACGCCCCAGCCCACCACGCCGATGCCGTTGATCATGGTGGTGTGGCTGTCGGTGCCCACCAGGGTGTCGGGGTAATACAGGCCGCCCTTCAGGTGCACGCCGCGCGCCAGGTATTCCAGATTCACCTGGTGCACGATGCCAAAGCCCGGCGGCACGACGCCAAAGGTGTCAAAGGCCTGCATGCCCCATTTCATGAACTCGTAGCGCTCGCGGTTGCGCTGGAATTCGAGCTTCATGTTGAGGTCCAGCGCGTTCTTCGTGCCGTAGTAGTCGACCATCACCGAGTGGTCCACCACCAGGTCCACCGGCACCAGCGGCTCGATGCGTTTGGGGTCCTTGCCCAGGCGCTGGGCCACGCTGCGCATCGCCGCGAGATCGGCCAGCAGCGGCACGCCGGTAAAGTCCTGCAGCACCACGCGCGCCACAGTAAACGGGATCTCCTGCGTGCGCGCCGCGCTCGGCTGCCACTGCGCGAGCTGCGCCACATGTTCCGGCGTCACGCGCTCACCGTCGCAGTGCCGCAGCACGCTCTCCAGCACGATGCGCAGCGACACCGGCAGGCGTGTCACCCCCGGGTACTGTTTCGCCAGCGCCGGCAGCGAATAGAAACGGCCGCTTTTGCCCGAGGCGGTCTTGAAGGTCTTGACCGTGGATGCGAACGGATGGGCGTAGACGGCGCTGGGGGACATGCCTGGCTCCTGAGGGAATCGTCGGTGGAAACTCGGGTCATTCTGTCAGCAGCCTGTTTCACCGTGCTGCCAGTAATGGCATGTCGCGCGGTCGTGCGTCCGCCGGCCTGACCCGGTCGGCAGCGCGCCCAGGTCGGCGACCGCCCGGGTTGGGCGTGCGCCTGGGCAGGACAAAGCCGAATCAGTTCCGGCCGCGGTTGTGCTCTTCGTCCTTGGGCTTGCGTCCCGGCTCCTTGCGGGACGGCGGCGCGGCGCGGCAACCCGGTGAACCGGGTTCGCAGGCCTGGACGGACCGATCGTTCTTCGACGGCTGCCGCTGGGACGGCCCGTTGTTGGAGCGCCGATCGTTGTCGGAGCGCGGCCCGATGCGGGCCGGCTCGCGCGACGACTCACGGCGCGAATCGGGGCGCGCGTCGGGCTCGACACGCCGCTGCAACACCGGCCCCGGGGCTTTCAGGTGCTGGCGCGACACCGCCTCGCGGGGCACGTACCGGTCGTGTTCCGAGCGGATCGTGCGCTGCTGTTCAACCGCGTGGGGGTAGCGGTCGCCGGGGTATTTCTGCTGGTAGCGCGGCAACGGGGCCGCGGCGGGTGTCTTGCGGCGGTCCCAGCGGTCCCATCCGGGTCGGCGCTGCGCCCAGCCACGCCCCCAGTGTTCGTCCCACCGCGGCGGCGCGTCCGCGCGCCAGCCGCTGAAGTAGCTGGGCGGGTGGCGGTAATAACGCGCGGGGATGCGCAGCACGAACAGGGGCACGTAGTCCCGGCTGGTCAGCTCCCAGGGGCCGTTGTACCAGCTGCTGGCGTACCAGTTGTCGTCGGTGTAGACCCAGTACAGGCCGTCGTAGAAAAAGTAGTTGGCGCTCGCCTGGGGGTCGTAATAGACCGGGTATCCGGGCACCGCGACCAGCGTCGGGTACGAAGGCATGTTCACCCCGATCTGGACACCCGGCAAGCCGATCTGGATGCCCACACTGACCTGCGCGTGCAGCGCCGTGGCCGGAAGAATGGACAGCGCCAGCGCGATGCCCAGGGTGCGAAGTGAGGTGTTCATACAAAATCCTTTGGACTCAAGACAACCCGGCGCAATCACATCCTGGGTGACCAGGGCCTGTTCACCCCCCGTTTTCAGGTGTGAACAGGCCCGTTGAAGGCCGTCAGATGCGGCCCATCAGCAGAAGCACCACCAAAATGATCAGCACCAGGCCCAACCCGCCGCTGGGACCGTAGCCCCAGCCTTTGCTGTGTGGCCAGGTCGGGATGGCGCCGACCAACATCAGGATCAACACGATGAGAAGGATGGTTCCGAGGCCCATGACGTTCTCCTTGTATGGCTTGGAAAAACTCAGTTCGTCGGCGCCGGCACCGGCACAACGATGACGGTGTCGCCGGTCTTGCCGGTATTGCCCGTGTTGCCTTGCGCGCCGGTGTCACCGGTATTGCCTGTGTTGCCCTGAGCACCTGTGTCGCCGGTGCTGCCGGTATTCCCGGTGTTACCTGTGTAGCCTTGATCACCCTGTACGCCGGTGGCGCCGGTCGCACCCGTTGCACCGGATTCCCCAGCAGGGCCGGCGGGGCCTGGCACCGTGACGACGGCGGGCGGCGTGTTGACCACCACAGGTTCGCGGTCACAGGCGGCCAGACCGAGTGTGGACAGAAGCGCCAGCAGCAAGAGGGAGTTTTTCATGGGGAATCCTTGAGGGTCAACGGGTGTGGTTCGTGCGGTAGCACCGGTCACACGGATCACCGGTTGGACCAAACTGTCCAACCGGCATGAACCCAGCGTAGCGACCGCTTCGCACCGAGTCTGTGCGCTGACGAACACGGGCCCGAATTCAGGACCGCAACCGCCGGTTTGCGGGACAATTCGGGGGTGAACCTCAAAGCCCCTGAACTCCTGCTCCCCGCCGGCACGCTGCAACGCATGCGCGCCGCCTACGATTTCGGCGCCGACGCCGTCTACGCCGGCCAGCCGCGCTACAGCCTGC
Source organism: Betaproteobacteria bacterium HGW-Betaproteobacteria-9 (assembly GCA_002842215.1). GTDB lineage: Bacteria > Pseudomonadota > Gammaproteobacteria > Burkholderiales > Burkholderiaceae_C > Hydrogenophaga. Next base: position 109,746 of record PHCC01000015.1, read on the forward strand.
GCGCGCGCAACAACGAGTTCCGCATGGAACAGATCGCGCTGGGCATTGAAGAAGCCCACGCGCGCGGCAAAAAGTTCTTCGTCACCAGCAACCTGATCGCGCACAACGACAAGCTTCGCACCTACCTGCGCGACCTGCAGCCGGTGGTGGAGCTGCGGCCCGATGCGCTCATCATGGCCGACGCCGGCCTGATCATGCTGGTGCGCGAGCAGATGGAAAAAGGCCTCTGGCCCGAGGTGCCGATCCACCTCTCGGTGCAGGCCAACACCACCAACAGCGCGGCGGTCAAGTTCTGGCAGAAACAGGGCGTGAGCCGCATCATCCTGTCGCGCGAACTCAGCCTCGACGAGGTGGCCGCGATCCGCAACGACTGTCCGGACATCGAGCTGGAAGTGTTCGTACACGGCGCGCTGTGCATCGCGTATTCGGGTCGCTGTTTGCTGAGCGGCTACTTCAACCGCCGCGACCCCAACCAGGGCACCTGCACCAACGCGTGCCGCTGGGAATACAAGACCCAGGCCGCGACCACCGACACCGACACCGGCGAAGCGGTGCCATTGCAACGGCTCGACGGTTTCAACTTCGCGCAGGAAGACGAAGAAGCCGCCAGCGCCTTCTCCACCGTGGGCAACGGCCAGCGCCACCCCGAGGCCAACAAGGTCTGGCTGATCGAAGAGGCAGGCCGACCGGGTGAGCTGATGCCCATCATGGAAGACGAGCACGGCACCTACATCATGAACAGCAAGGACCTGCGTGCCGTGGAGCACGTGGGCAAGCTGGCGGCCATGGGCATCGATTCGCTCAAGATCGAGGGCCGCACCAAGAGCCACTACTACGTGGCGCGCACCGCGCAGGTCTACCGCCGCGCCATCGACGACGCCGTGGCCGGCAAGCCCTTCAACCCCGAACTGCTGCTGGAGCTGGAAGGCCTGTCCAACCGCGGCTACACCGGCGGCCTGATGGAGCGCCGCCCGGCGCAGGACTACCAGAACTACATCACCGGCCACTCGGCCAGCCAGCGCAGCCAGTTCGTGGGCGAGGTGCTGCAGGTGCGCGAAGACGGCTGGACCGAGGTGGAGGCCAAGAACCGCTTCGCCGTGGGCGACCGGCTGGAGGTCATCCACCCCGGCGGCAACCGCATCGTGCAACTCGATGCGATGCAAAACCAGGACGGTGAGACGATCACCGTGGCCCAGGGCAGCCCGATCCGCGTCTGGGTGCCGCTGGGTGCGCCGACCGAGGGCGCACTGATCGCGCGGCTGATCTGAGTTCGAGGGGTCAAGCCACCGCCAGGCCTCGCGTCTGACGGCTGCCCGCCCACTCCAGCTCAGCCAGGCCGAACACGAACGCCGCCTGCAGCAGCACCCACACCGCGCCCAGCGTGGTGAGCGCCAGGCCGGCGCCCCAGACCGCCCACACGCTGGCGGCCACCCACAGGAAATTGCCCGCCGCAAGCAGGCGCACGCCCGCGACCGGAGGATGGGACCGCGACGCCAGCGCGCCCGACAGCAGCGCCGCGCCGCACACGATCACGCCCGACACCTGCAGCCAGGCCAGGGGCAGGCCCAGCCACTCGGTGAGCAGGTCTGAAAACCCGAAGTGGGCCACGGCCATGCCCAGGCCACTGGCGGCATCGAGCCAGAGCACGCGACGCAACGCAGAAACCGACAGATTCAACATGGTGAACTCCTTGAAGGGATTGAAAAGAAGGAACGAGAGCCGCCATGCTCGGCCCGCGCCCGCACCGGGTCCATGACCCCGCAGGTCATGGACCGTCGGCGCACCCGCTCTACCATGTGCCCATGCACACCACCCTCGCCCACACACCCACGCGCCGCACCAGCGTCGGCGACCACCTGCGCCACTGGCGCCAGCTGCGGCGCCTGAGCCAGCTCGACCTCGCGGCCGAGGCCGAGCTGTCCACGCGCCACCTGAGCTGCGTGGAAACCGGCAAGGCCAGCCCCAGCCGAGAGCTGGTGCTGCGGCTGTGCGAGCGGCTGGCGGTGCCGCTGCGCGAGCGCAACGCCTGGCTGGTGGCGGCCGGTTACGCGCCCATGTACCGGGAGCACGCCATGGACGACCCCAGCATGCAGGCTGCGCAGCGCGCCGTGCAGCACATCCTGGACAGCCACCAACCCTGGCCCGCCGTGGCCTTTGACCGGCACTGGAACCTGGTGATGGCCAACCGCATGGTCGCGCCGCTGCTGGACGGCGTGGCGCCCGAGCTGCTGCAGGGGCCCGTCAACCTGCTGCGCATCAGCCTGCACCCGGGTGGCCTGGCGCCGCGCATCGCCAACCTCAACCAGTGGCGCGAGCACCTGTTTGCGCGCCTGCGCCAGCAGATCCACCAGACGGGCGACGAGGGCCTGGCGGACCTGCTGACCGAGCTGATGGCCTACCCGGCCCAGCCCGCCAACACCGCACAGCGCCTGGACGGTGAACACCCCGGCGTGCTCATGCCCTTCCTGTTTCAGACGCCAGGCGGCACGCTGCACCTGATCAGCACCACCACCGTGTTCGGCTCGCCGGTGGACATCACCCTGCAGGAACTGGCGCTGGAAACCTTCTTCCCCGGCGACGAAGCCACGGCCGACGCCTTGCGCGCGATGGCCGCTGGGCTCGGCAGCTGAGGGCTTGCGGCAGATCGTGTGGAAACAGGTCCGGCAGCGCCTCCCAACCGGTCCCCTTGAACGGCGCTCAGCTTTTCTCGGCCCCGGTCGATACAGTGATTCAAGGCCACCCGGCACGGTGCGGCGGTGGCCAACGGACGGCGGGAAAGGCTGGATCGTGCTTTCGCGGGAATGAATGGCCCCGTTCTGGTCGGCGTTCATCGTCGATGCGAACGGGGTCGTGTTCCTGAACCTGCCGGGGTCCCAGCTGCCGGGCCTCAAGGACCAAAAAACCCACCTGCGGTGATCGCATGAACAAACCCACCTTCCGCCCCGTCCGTCGCCTTCTTCTGGGCGTTCTGTGCTCCGTGCTGCCCGTCGCCTTTGCCGGCATCAGCAACGAAGTGACGCCAACCGACTGGGCCCTTTCGAAGGACGGCAGCCTGATCCTCCACCGCAGCGCCCGCGTGGCCTGGCCCCGCTGCGTGGAGGGCATGCAATGGAGCGGCCAGCGTTGCACCGGCAAAGCCTTGCAGCTCGACCACGCCGAAGCGCTGGCGCTGGTCAAGGCCCGTGCGAAGGCAGAAGGCATGGCCTGGCGCCTGCCCCACGTGAAAGAGCTGCAGCAACTGGCCCACCAGAACACCCGCCCTGCCCCGGCGGGGCAGACGCTGTTGCCAACGGTTGGTCAAGGCTGGAGCTGGACCGCCTCGACCACCATCAACACCCCGTCGTTCAACACCTACAGCTACAACAACATCCAGCGCGGCCTGAACGGACAGAACACGAACCAGATGAAGTTCCTGCACGGCTGGGCCGTGAACACCGCCACAGCGCAGGCCCAGGGCGACGTGCTCAAACGCAGCAAACTGCTGGTGCGGCTGGTACGGCCACTGACGGAATAGCCCCCCGCAACGCCCGCCCGGTGCCAGAATCTGGCCACCGCAGCCCCTGCGCAGCCAGCACCATGCCCACCCCAAGCCCCATGAGCCCGACACCCTCCATCGCCTCGGCCATCCTCTCGCAGCTCGCGACCATCGCGCAGCGGTACCCCGCGCCCCGGGTGCGCCGTCTGCACGTTCCCCGCCGACCCGATGCCGCAGGCGCCGCGGGTGAACACGATGCCGAGTTCTGCGCCATCGAGCTGGAAGACGGCGGATTTGGCCTGTCCTATGTGTTGCTCGGCGACACGCTGGCCGGGCTGCTGCGTGCGCACGGCGGCGGCGACCTGCCCTTGCAGGGCGCCGACCCGCTGGCCCTCGCGCAACGCCTGGCCGGTGGCAGCGCGGTCGAACGCGCCATTGCGCTGGCCGCCGTCAACGCCCTGACCGACTCGGTCTGGCGCCGGGTGGGCTACGAACCGCCGCCCGCGGGCAATTCGCTCGGCGACGTGCAACTGGGTGCGCAGGACCACCTGGGCATGATCGGCTTCTTTCCGCCGCTGGTGAAACGCGTCGCCGAGGCCGGGGGACGCCTGAGTGTGGTGGAAATGAACGCCGAGATGGTCACGCGCCAGCGCGAGCGTTTTCCGAACGTTCACATCACGCTGGACCGCGCCGACCTCGCCCCCTGCAACGTGGTGGTGGGCACCTCGACCATGCTGCTCAACGACACGCTGGACGCCATGCTCGCCGCGGCGCCGAACGCGAAGCGCTTCGCGGTGATCGGCCCTTCGGCCGGGCTGTGGCCGGACGCCCTGTTCGAGCGCGGTGTCACGCTGCTGGGCGGCACGCGGGTGACCGACCCGCAGGCCTTTGCCGATGCGATGGCGGCCGGCGAATCATGGAGCCAAGCCACGCGCAAGTTCGCCATCGCGCGCGACGGCTGGCCGGGCTGGTGCACGCTGACCGGCCTGGCCTGACCAACCCCTGCCGGCCCGCACCGACACGGCATCTACAGCCAGCCGGGCCCAGCGGCGAGCAACAGCAGCCACAGGGTCCAGACCAGCCAGCCCGCGGCAGGCCGCCACGACGCCACGGATGGCGGGCGCAGGACGCCGGGGGTGAAGCGCCCGGTCCGGTGCTCCCGGGCCACCTGAAGCGCCTGCGCCACCGCCACCGCCGATGCCGCCCCGGGCAGGCCCGGCGTCAGCCGGACCGAGGGCCCGGAGGCCGCCTCGCGGGCATGCAGCGCGTGAAACGCCGTCGTGGCCCGTCCGCTGCTTTGTGTGTAGAGCAGCTTGTGGAACAGGTGATCGAGCGACGCCAGCGGGAACACCCGCGTCCGGCGCCACATCCAGGAGGCCAGCTCCCGCTCCACACCGTCATCGCGCACCCGCAGGCGCCATTGCCGCGTGCCCGCGTGCAAGACAAACAGCAGCAGGAACGCCACCCCCCACCAGAGGCCGGAGCCCAGCGCATCGGACCAGGAAGCGCGCGGCCCCGACGTCCACCACAGCCCCGAGAGAATCACCACCGGCACCATCGCCAACGCGGCCGCCCAGCGCCACCCGCTCTGCCGGAACCGCATCTCCCAGGCATCGGAATGCTCGACCACCTGGACCTGGACCGGGTCCGGCAATGCCCGTGGCGATGGAGCGTCGCCGGCCGACCACCCTTCGTGGCGCGGCGGAATCGCCTCCTCGTGCCCCCAGTCCGCCCGGCGGTCAAACCGGTCGGGCGCGGCCATCGGTTGGCCCGCTGACCGCGCTGGCGCCTCCTGAACCGGCACGTCGTACGACACCTCGACAGCCCCCTCCGCGGTCAGGATTTCCAGCCGCCAGTCGACCCGCTCTCTGGAGCGTCGGCCACCGTGCGTGGGCGCATCGGCAGGCAGCTCGAAGCGTGCATGCCACCGCTCGCCGCCGGCCATGTCGGGCATCGCGGTCGCCGCCCGCTCAAAGGCTTCCACCTGCCGCTCCTGGGTGCCTGAGCCGGAATCGTCCACCCGGTACTGCGCAAGCCGCAGCCGCCGGCCTGCGGGCGGTGTGTTCTGCAGCGCGCGGGACGACAGCGCCAGTTCCACCTCGAAGAACTCCCCGGCCTGAGGACCGGCCGGTACGAAGCGGACCGAGGTCCCGGCAAAGCGCCACGCCAGCACCGACTGCCGCCAGGCCAGCGTGAGCACGCCGATACCGATCACCACGAAGACCGACACAAAGACCTTGACCCACCAGGGGGAACCGGTCATCCAGAACAGCGCGGCCATGGGAAACGAGATGCCACACCAGAACAGCGCAAAAAACCAGAGCAAGGCCTGGCCGCGGCTGGCCGAGCTCCGGGTGACAGCGCTTCCGGTCGGCTGCGCCGCCGCATCCCCGGTCGTGGTCCGAACCCGCCCCCCGGAATCGAACGCTCCAGGACCGCGCCCCGACAGCGCGCGCCAGAACACCCACAAGGCCCCCAGGCCAACGCCCGTGAAGACCAGCGCAAACGGCAGGTGAAAGATGGTCTTGGCCCAGCGGATGCGAGGATCCAGCACCGCCCTCGTCGGGTCTGCGGGGTCCACCCAGACCGTGACCGGTTGACCCCGGTCCCGGGCCGAACTCAGGCGCGAATGCCACTGCTGGTGCCAGTCCCCGATGTTGTCCGAACCGGCTGCCGGGTCCAGCCCGACGCGGGTGGATTCGTGGGTGCGACCACCGGCGGTGTAGCGGTAACGGGCCTGCACCGCATAGGTGGTGCTGTCGCTACCCTGGTTCGATGTGAGCTGGCTCGACAGCACCTCGGCGGGCAGCGCCTGCCAGGACCGGACTTCCCAGGCGGCGCTCACCGTGCGGGCCAGCGGCAGCACGCCGAAATACAGCCCGCCACCGCCAAACGCCAGGGCAAACACCGCGCTGAACAGCAGGGTGCCCAACCGCGCTGCGATGCTCCATGGTGTCTGAGATGTCGTCATGTGGTCAGCATACCCGGGGCGTTTGGGCAGCAGGGCATTGAGCCCCGTGTAGTGCTTCACCTCGGCAAGCGCCGCCGATTGCGCTCAAACCACACGCAGCCACCACTCAACGGCACGTGCAGCAGCTAGCAACCGCCGAGTCGCCGCGCCCGCGTGACGCTCGACATCGGAGGCTGGTTGCCGCCCGTGGCCGATTCCTCCAGGACATAAGCCTCCTCTCCGGTCACATCAAGGCTCTTTGAGTAACGCCGATCCATCGCCAGTGCATCGATCTTGCAAGTCGAAGACTGCGTGTAGCGGTTGCCGATACGGCGGGTGTCCTCGTAGGTGCAGCCGACTTTTGTCATGGATTTCTGCCAGAAGGACATGGTCGAAACCGGATCGGTGCAGTTCTGCGTTGTGGCGTTCTTGCGCGTGCCGTTGATCAAAAGGTTGCGGCGGAACTCCCACAACCCGCGCCGCAACTTCGGCACGGTGCTTGAGGCCGCAGCACCAGCCACCACGCCGGGCAGCGTACTGACCTTCGTGGCTTGGTTCGACTCCGGCGGCTTGTCGCTGTAGGTGACCTTGCCGTCCGGACCGATCACCTTGTGGACCTGGGCTGCAGTGACAGCAGGCCAGCCGAGGGCGACACAAGAAGCCGCGAGGGTTGTCGTGCGCAAGAAGCGAACAAAGGTCATGTTGAAGGTTGGCTCAGGCCGGGTCCGTTGCAGGAGGCATGGCCACTTGAAGTGGCCGCAGCGACTGATGGTTGGCAGTATAGGTTGGTGAAGAATTGGAAACGGCCCCGAAGGGCCGCTTTCATCGCTCAGCGAGAAGCCAGTTAAGCCGTCACGCCCTTGGCTGTCTCTGCGTACTCTTCGATCTGGTCGAAGTTCAGGTACTGGTAGATCTTGCTGCCGTCCTTGTTGATCACGCCCATGTCGGCCTGGTATTCGGCCACGGTGGGGATGCGACCGATCTTGGAGGCGATGGCAGCCAGTTCGGCCGAGGCCAGGTACACAAACGTGTTCTTGCCCAGGCGGTTGGGGAAGTTGCGGGTCGAGGTCGACACCACGGTCGCGCCTTCACGCACCTGCGCCTGGTTGCCCATGCACAGCGAGCAGCCCGGCATTTCGGTGCGGGCACCGGCGGCGCCGAACACGCCGTAATGGCCTTCCTTGGTCAGCTCGCTGGCGTCCATCTTGGTTGGCGGGGCGATCCACAGCTTGACCGGGATGTCGCGCTTGCCTTCGAGCAGCTTGGACGCGGCACGGAAGTGGCCGATGTTGGTCATGCAGGAACCGATGAACACTTCGTCGATCTTGGCGCCGGCGACTTCGCTCAGCAGCTTCGCATCGTCAGGATCGTTCGGGCAGCACAGCACCGGCTCGGTCAGCTCGTTCAGGTCGATCTCGATCACGGCCGCGTATTCGGCGTCCTTGTCGGCTTCGAGCAGGTTCGGGTTGGCCAGCCAGGCTTCGACCTTCTCGATGCGGCGCTGCAGCGTGCGCGCATCGGCGTAACCGTCGGCGATCATGTTCTTCATCAGCACGATGTTGCTGGTGAGGTATTCCTTGATCGGGGCGGGGTTCAGCTTCACGGTGCAACCAGCGGCCGAACGCTCAGCGGAAGCGTCGGACAGCTCGAACGCCTGTTCGACCTTGAGGTCGGGCAGGCCTTCGATTTCCAGGATGCGGCCGGAGAACACGTTCTTCTTGCCGGCCTTGGCCACGGTCAGCAGACCGGCCTTGATGGCGTACAGCGGAATCGCGTGCACCAGATCGCGCAGCGTGATGCCGGGCTGCATGGTGCCCTTGAAGCGCACCAGCACCGATTCGGGCATGTCCAGCGGCATCACGCCGGTGGCGGCACCGAAGGCCACGAGGCCGGAGCCAGCGGGGAACGAAATGCCGATCGGGAAGCGGGTGTGCGAGTCACCGCCGGTGCCCACGGTATCGGGCAGCAGCAGGCGGTTAAGCCAGCTGTGGATCACACCGTCACCTGGGCGCAGGGCGACGCCGCCACGGCTGCTGATGAACTTGGGCAGTTCGCGGTGCGTCTTCACGTCGACCGGCTTCGGGTAGGCGGCGGTGTGGCAGAAGGACTGCATCACCAGGTCGGCGCTGAAGCCCAGGCAGGCCAGGTCTTTCAGCTCGTCGCGGGTCATCGGGCCGGTGGTGTCTTGCGAACCCACGGTGGTCATCTTTGGCTCGCAGTAGGTACCGGGGCGCACGCCCTGACCTTCCGGCAGACCGACCGCGCGGCCGACCATCTTCTGTGCCAGCGTGAAGCCGGCCTTGGTGGCCACAGGCGTGGTGGGCAGGCGGAACAGCGTGGACGCAGGCAGGCCCAGGAACTCACGCGCCTTGGCGGTCAGCGAACGGCCGATGATCAGGTTGATGCGGCCGCCGGCGCGCACTTCGTCGAACAGCACATCGCTCTTGAGCTTGAACTCGACCACGGTTTCGCCGTTGCGCACGATCTTGCCGTCGTAGGGCATCACATCAACGACGTCGCCCATTTCCAGCTTGGTTACGTCCACTTCGATCGGCAGCGAGCCCGAGTCTTCCTGCGTATTGAAGAAGATGGGAGCGATCTTGCCGCCCAGGGTGACACCGCCGAAGCGCTTGTTCGGCACGAACGGGATGTCCTGGCCGGTGGCCCAGATCACGCTGTTGGTGGCGGACTTGCGCGAGGAACCGGTGCCCACCACGTCGCCCACGTAGGCCACGAGGTTGCCCTTTTTCTTCAGGTCTTCGATGAACTGCATCGGGCCGCGCTTGCCGTCTTCTTCGGGCTTGAAAGCCGCACCTTCGCGCGTGTTCTTCAACATCGCCAGGTAGTGCAACGGGATGTCCGGGCGGCTCCAGGCGTCAGGGGCGGGCGACAGGTCGTCGGTGTTGGTTTCGCCCGGCACCTTGAACACGGTGACGGTGATCTTCTTTTCAACTTCGGGACGGCTGGTGAACCACTCGGCATCGGCCCAGCTCTGCATCACGTCCTTGGCAAAGGCGTTGCCGGCCTTGGCCTTTTCAGCGACGTCGTTGAAGAAGTCGAACATCAGCAGCGTCTTCTTCAGCGCGGCAGCGGCAACGGCGGCGACTTCGGCATCGTCCAGCAACTCGATCAGCGGGTGCACGTTGTAGCCGCCCACCATGGTGCCGAGCAGCTCGGTGGCCTTGGCCTTGGAGATCAGGCCGACCTTTTCATCGCCGTGGGCGACAGCGGCCAGGAACGATGCTTTGACCTTGGCCGCATCGTCCACACCCGGGGGCACGCGGTGCGTGAGCAGGTCCATCAGGAACGCGTCTTCACCGGCCGGCGGGGTCTTGATCAGTTCGATCAGGTCGGCGACCTGCTTGGCTTCAAGCGGCAGCGGCGGAATGCCCAGGGCGGCGCGTTCGGCGGCGTGGGCGCGGTAGTCGGTCAGGAAGGTCGACATGGTGTTCTCCAGAGGGGTGGGGAAGGAATTGTTGTTGAGGAATGGCGGCGGTGCTGGGAACCAAGCAAGCTCAGTGCCGCGCGGTCGGGCCCGCCGCCAGAGGGATCGATGCGATCGGAGCGAACCAGTGGCGCACGGCTTCGGGCAAGCTATGCCCGGTTTGGTGCGCGCGTTCGAGCACTTGCCAGTAGAAGCGGTAGCTGGCGCGGTCGTGAAGACGGCCTTCGAATTGCACCGGCGCCCAGTCGGCGGCGGCGGCGCGTTCGATGATGCCGGCAGCGGTGTGGATCTCGCGGTCTTCCGGCGCAAACGCGGCCAGGATCGGCCGGATCTGGTCGGGGTGGATGCTCCACATGCGGGTGTAGCCGAGCTCGCGGGCGGCCTTGTGCGCGGCGGTCTGCAGTGCGGCCGGGTCCTTGAACTCGGTGACCACGTTGTGCGAAGGCACCTTGCCGTGTGCGTGACAGGCCGAAGCGATCTCGGCCTTGGCGCGCAACACCAGCGGATGGCTGAACTGCCCGGCCACACCCATGCCGTCGGCCGGAATCGCGCCGCCGTGGGCCGACACAAAATCCATCAGACCAAAGCTGAGCGACTGCACGCGCGGGTGTGCAGCGATGTCAAAAGCGCGGTGCACCGCGGCGGGCGACTCGATCAGCACGTGCAGCGGCAACGCGGTCGCACCGGCCGCATCCATCGCGGCGACGGCGCGCTGCACATCGGCCACCGACTCGACCTTGGGCACCATCAGGTGCGTCAAGCGGGCGCCGGCCTGCCCGGCAATGGTCGTCACGTCGGCCTCAAAGGCGGGGTGGTCCACCGGGTGCACCCGCACAGCCACACGCGCTTCGGGCGCCGCACCGAGCGCGAGCCCAGTGACCAGCGCCGCGTGATCCGCTTCGCCGCCCACGGGGGCACCGTCTTCGCAATCGAGCGTGACGTCAAACACGCAGGTGCCGAACTCGGCAGTGAGATCGGCCTGCAGCTGCAGGCTCTTCTTCATCCGCGCCTCCACCCCGCTGTAGTGGTCACAGACTGGCAGCGCGAACGCACCGGCCTGGGCCCCAACAAGGATGTCGCGCGGATGGGGTTTCACTGACGGGTTACCAAGAGGTTACCAACTCAGAGCAGGTGTTTCACACCGTCTTGCTCGCCCTGCAGCTCGGCCAGGGTCTTGTTGATGCACTCTTGCGAGAAAGCGTCAATGGCCAGGCCTTCGACCACGGTGTATTCGCCGTTGGCGCAGGTGACGGGGAAGCCGAACATCACGTCCTTCGGAATGCCGTACCAGCCTTGCGACGGGATGCCCATCGTGACCCATTCGCCGTTGGTGCCCAGGGCCCAGTCGCGCATGTGGTCGATGGCGGCGTTGGCGGCCGAAGCAGCGCTGGACAGGCCACGCGCTTCAATGATGGCGGCGCCGCGCTTGCCCACGGTGGGCAGGAACACGTTGGCGTTCCAGTCCTGGTCGTTGATCATGTCCTTGACCGACGCGCCGTCGATGGTGGCGAAGCGGTAGTCGGCGTACATCGTGGGCGAGTGGTTGCCCCACACGGCCAGCTTCTTGATGCTGGAAACGGCCTTGCCGGTCTTGGCGGCCAGCTGACTGGCAGCGCGGTTGTGGTCCAGGCGCAGCATGGCGGTGAAGTTGCCCGGCTTCAGATCGGGTGCGGCCTTCATGGCGATGTAGGCGTTGGTGTTGGCGGGGTTGCCGACCACCAGCACCTTGACGTCGCGCGAAGCGACGGCGTTGAGTGCCTTGCCCTGGGTGGTGAAGATGGCGCCGTTGATGGCGAGCAGCTCGGCGCGCTCCATGCCGGGGCCGCGAGGACGCGAACCGACCAGCAGCGCGTAGTCGGTGTCCTTGAAGGCGGTCATCGGGTCGCTGTGGGCTTCCATGCCAGCCAGCAGCGGGAAAGCGCAGTCTTCAATTTCCATCATCACGCCCTTGAGCGCCTTCTGGGCCTTCTCGTCGGGGATTTCCAGCAGCTGCAGGATCACGGGCTGGTCTTTGCCCAGCATTTCGCCCGAGGCGATGCGGAACAACAGGGCGTAACCAATTTGACCTGCGGCACCGGTGACGGCAACACGAACGGGCTTTTTGCTCATGGTGAAAACTCCAGAAAAGGACGTTGGATAAATGAAAAGCGGACGGGACGAACCCCGAGTCCGGGACCTCACGAAACGCGGGTTAACCCGCAAACCGTGAATCAGGCTCAGCCTTGGAGTGTACCCTCGCAAACCCTGATTGGTCAATTTGTCTTATGTCTTATATAAGATATCATTGACCTCGTCGCCGGACACTCACGGTGGCACCATCGAGTTCACAAAACCATGGCAACCCCACCCGCCTTTCTGCCCGATCCGTCATCAATGGACACCCGATCCACAGGGGATCCGGGTGCACAGAACAGCGGCGACGCCATCGGTTCACCCGGTCAGGGCGCCCCGGCGTTCAGCCCGCTGTACCAGCAGATCAAGACCCTGATCCTGCGCAGCCTGCAAGCCGGTGAGTGGAAACCGGGCGACATGATTCCCAGCGAGTTCGACCTGGCCGCGCGCTACCGGGTGAGCCAGGGCACGGTGCGCAAGGCCGTCGACGAACTCGCCACCGACAACCTGCTCGTGCGCCGCCAGGGCAAGGGCACGTTCGTGGCGACCCACGCCGAACAGCACATCCAGTTCCGCTTTCTGCGCCTGTTGCCCGACACCGGCACGCTGAAGGCCCAGGGCCCCGCCGAGCGGCGCATCATCGAGTGCCGCCGCCTGCGCGCACCGGCGGAGGTGGCGCGCCAGCTCGCCTTGCGCACCGGCGATCCGGTGCTGCAGGTCCGTAGGGTGCTGGCCTTCGGCGGCACGCCGGCCATTCTGGAAGACCTGTGGTTGCCCGGAACCGCCTTCAAGGGACTCACGCAGGAAACGCTGGCCGAAGACAAGGGCCCGATGTATGCACTGTTCGAAACCCAGTTCGGCGTGCGCATGGTGAGGGCCGTCGAAAAGCTCAAGGCGGTCAACGCTGATGCCGATACCGCGGGCTGGCTCGGCATCGAAGCCGGGCATGCCCTGCTCAGCGTCGAACGGCTGGCCTACACCTACAACGATGTGCCCATGGAGCTGCGCCGCGGCCTCTACCGCACGGAAATCCGGCACTACCACAACGAATTGAGCTGAGCGCCATGGTCCGCATCGCCATCAACACCCACCACACTCGCCCAGTGTCAGGCAACGGCATGCTGCGTTGCAATAGAATTTGCGGGCCCGTGGTCTGAGTTACCAACGAGTTACAAGAAACCTTCCAACCTCCCTGCATCCTCACCGGAAGAAAGCCCACCATGACCGAGTTGACCAAGAAGCGGCCCGAATTCCGCAACATCAACGCCTTCACAGACCTGACCACCTACCGCCTGCCCCTGGCGGGATGGGTGTCGATCCTGCACCGCGCCAGCGGTGGCCTGATGTTCATCCTCTTGCCGCTGATCGTCTGGCTGTTCGACACCTCGGTGTCGTCCGAGCTGTCCTTTGATCGCTTCAGTGCGGCCTTCGCCGCTGGCATCGGCTTCGTGCCGGGCTGGTTCTTCAAACTGGTCGTGCTCGCCATCATCTGGGCCTACCTGCACCACCTGATCGCCGGCCTGCGCCACCTCTACATGGATGTGGCCCACGCCGTCACCAAAGAGTTCGGCAAATCGTCGGCCATCGTCACGCTGGCCCTGAGCATCGGCCTCACGCTGGTCCTGGGCGCCAAGCTGTTCGGTCTGTACTGAGCACAGTCAACAAGAGGAACAACCCCATGTCTGTCAACTTCGGTTCCAAGCGCGTCGTCACCGGCGCCCACTACGGCCTGCGCGACTGGCTCGCCCAGCGCGTCACCGGCGCCCTTGTCGCCCTCTTCACCTTCATCGTGCTCGCGCAGGTGATTTTTTCCAGCGGCCCCATGGGCTACGACACCTGGGCCGGCATCTTCGCGGCCCAGTGGATGAAGGCGCTGACCTTCGTCGTGTTCGTGGCCCTGGCCTGGCACGTCTGGTTCGGCATGCGCGACATCTGGATGGACTACGTCAAGCCCGCTGGCATCCGCCTTGTGCTGCACATCTTCACCATCGTCTGGCTCGTGGCCTGCCTGGGCTGGGCTGTTCAAGTTCTCTGGAGGCTCTGAAGCCATGACCGTTACTGCAAATCTCCCCAAGCGCCAATTTGATGTCGTGATCGTTGGCGCCGGTGGCTCCGGCATGCGCGCCTCGCTGCAACTCGCCCGCGCCGGCCTCAAAGTGGCCGTGCTCTCCAAGGTGTTCCCGACCCGCTCGCACACCGTAGCCGCACAAGGCGGCGTGTCCGCCTCGCTCGGCAACATGAGTGAAGACAACTGGCACTACCACTTCTACGACACCATCAAGGGTTCGGACTGGCTGGGCGACCAGGACGCCATCGAATTCATGTGTCGCGAAGCTCCCAAGGTGGTCTACGAGCTCGAACACTTCGGCATGCCGTTCGACCGCAACCCCGACGGCACCATCTACCAGCGCCCCTTCGGCGGCCACACCGCCAACTACGGTGAAAAGCCGGTGCAGCGCGCCTGCGCTGCGGCCGACCGCACCGGCCACGCCATGCTGCACACCCTGTACCAGCAGAACGTGCAGGCCCGCACCACCTTCTTCGTGGAGTGGATGGCACTGGACCTGATCCGCGACGCCGACGGCGACGTGGTGGGTGTGACCGCACTGGAAATGGAAACCGGCGAGACCTATATCCTCGAGGCCAAGCAGACCCTGCTGGCCACGGGTGGCGCAGGCCGCATCTTTGCCGCTTCCACCAACGCCTTCATCAACACCGGCGACGGCTTGGGCATGGCGGCGCGTGCTGGTGTGCCGCTGCAGGACATGGAGTTCTGGCAGTTCCACCCCACCGGCGTGGCCGGCGCGGGCGTGCTGCTGACCGAAGGCTGCCGCGGCGAAGGCGCGATCCTGTTGAACAGCAACGGCGAGCGCTTCATGGAGCGCTACGCCCCCACCCTGAAAGACCTGGCTCCGCGCGACTTCGTGTCGCGCTGCATGGACCAGGAAATCAAGGAAGGCCGCGGCTGTGGTCCCAACAAGGACTACGTGCTGATGAAGCTCGACCACCTCGGTGCCGAAACCATCCGCAAGCGCCTGCCTTCGGTGGAAGAGATCGGTCACAACTTCGCCAACGTCGACATCACGCGCGAACCGATCCCCGTGGTGCCCACCATCCACTACCAGATGGGCGGCATCCCGACCAACATCAACGGTCAGGTCGTCACGCCCGACGGCAACGGCGCACAGAAGATCGTCAACGGCCTGTATGCCGTGGGTGAATGCGCCTGCGTCAGCGTACACGGCGCCAACCGCCTGGGCACCAACTCCCTGCTCGACCTGCTGGTGTTTGGCCGCGCCGCCGGCAACCACATCGTCGAGAACAACAACAAGCTTCAGGTGCACAAGCCCCTGCCCGCCGACGCAGCTGACAAGACGCTGGCCCGCCTGGCGCGCCTCGACGCCTCGACCGACGGCGAATACGCCCAGGACGTGGCCAACGACATGCGCGCCATCATGCAAGCGCGCATCGAAGCGCTGGAAGTCGACAACCTGATGGAAGTGGCGCAAGCCACCATGACCTCGGCCGCCGCCCGCAAGGAATGCCGTGGTGCGCACACCGTGAACGACTACGAGCGACCAGCCGACGACGCCCAGTTCCCGCTGGGACGCAACGACGTGGAGTGGATGAAGCACACGCTGTGGGACAGTGCCACCAACAGCCTGTCGTACAAGCCCGTCAACTTGAAGCCGCTGACCGTGGAGTCGGTGCCACCGAAGGTTCGCACCTTCTAAGCACCCACCCAGAACCGAACCAGCCCGGAGAAAAAACACCATGGCCCTTCGCACATTCAAGATCTACCGCTACGACCCGGAAAAAGACGTCAAGCCCTACATGCAGACCATCGAGGTCGAGCTGGACGGCCACGAGCGCATGCTGCTGGACGCGCTGATGAAGCTCAAGAAGGTCGATCCTTCGATTTCGTTCCGCCGCTCCTGCCGCGAAGGCGTCTGCGGTTCGGACGCGATGAACATCAACGGCAAGAACGGTCTGGCCTGCCTGACCAACATGAACACGCTGCCTGGCGTGATCACCTTGAAGCCGCTGCCCGGTCTGCCGGTGGTGCGCGACCTGATCGTGGACATGACGCTGTTTTTCAAGCAGTACAACAGCATCAAACCCTACCTGATCAACGAAACCCCGCCGCCCCAGACCGAGCGCCTGCAAAGCCCCGAAGAGCGCGAAGAGCTCAACGGCCTGTACGAGTGCATCCTGTGCGCGAGCTGCTCGACCAGCTGCCCGAGCTTCTGGTGGAACCCGGACAAGTTCGTCGGCCCGGCCGGCCTGCTGCAGGCCTACCGCTTCATCGCCGACAGCCGCGACGAAGCCACCAGCGAACGCCTGGACAACCTGGAAGATCCGTACCGCCTGTTCCGCTGCCACACCATCATGAACTGTGTGGACGTCTGCCCCAAGGGACTGAATCCCACGAAGGCCATCGGCAAGATCAAGGAAATGATGGTGATGCGCTCGATCTGAGCGCACTGCCCAAACCACTATGGATGCCAGCACCTGTGACGCCCTGCTCGATCAACGCGCTCTGAGCAAGCTGCGCTGGCGCTGCCGCCGTGGACTGCTCGAAAACGACCTGTTCATTGACAGCTTCTTTGCCAGGCACGAATCTGGCTTGACTGTCAGGCAGGCTGAAGCTCTGGGGGTTTTAATGGATTTGTCCGACAACGATCTGCTCGATCTGTTGCTGGGAAGAAAACCACCCCAGGGCGAGCTGGCCCGTGACGACGTCACGCACGTATTGGGCATGCTTCGCGCAGCCCGGCTACCCGTTTAAGCCCCTCAAAAGGAAACCGAATGAAACTCGTAGACAACAAAGCCACCTTGTCGTTCTCCAACGGCAGCCCCAGCGTCGATATGCCGGTGTATGCCGGCAGCATCGGCCCGGACGTGATCGACATCCGCAAGTTGTACGCACAGACCGGCATGTTCACCTACGATCCCGGCTTCCTGTCGACAGCGTCCTGCCAGTCAGCCATCACTTACATCGATGGCGACAAGGGCGAATTGCTGTACCGCGGCTACCCGATCGAACAGCTCGCCACCAACTGCGACTACCTCGACACCTGCTACCTGCTGCTCAACGGCGAGCTGCCCGACGAAAAGCAACGCGGTGACTTCCACAAGCTCGTGATCAACCACACCATGGTCAACGAGCAGATGCAGTTCTTCCTGCGTGGCTTCCGCCGCGATGCCCACCCCATGGCCGTGCTGACCGGCCTGGTGGGTGGTCTGTCGGCCTTCTACCACGACAGCACCGACATCAACAACCCGGAGCACCGCCACGTCGCGGCCATCCGCCTGATCGCCAAGATGCCCACCCTGGTGGCCATGGCCTACAAATACGGCGTGGGCCAGCCCTACATGTACCCGAAGAACGACCTGAGCTACTCGGGCAACTTCCTGCGCATGATGTTCGGCACCCCGTGCGAAGAGTACAAGGTCAACCCCGTGCTCGAACGCGCACTCGACCGCATCTTTATCCTGCACGCTGACCACGAGCAGAACGCCTCCACCTCCACCGTGCGTCTGTGCGGTTCGTCGGGCACCAACCCGTTTGCCGCCATCGCTGCCGGCGTGGCCTGCCTGTGGGGCCCCGCTCACGGCGGCGCCAACGAAGCCTGCCTGAACATGCTGGAAGACATCCAGCGCCAGGGCGGCGTGGCCAAGGTGGGCGAGTTCATGGAAAAGGTCAAAGACAAGAACAGCGGCGTCAAGCTGATGGGCTTTGGTCACCGCGTTTACAAGAACTACGATCCCCGCGCCAAGCTGATGCAGGAAACCTGCGACGAAGTCCTGAAGGAACTGGGTCTGGAAAACGACCCGCTGTTCAAGCTGGCCAAGGAACTGGAGCGCATTGCCCTGGAAGACGAGTATTTCGTCTCGCGCAAGCTGTACCCGAACGTGGACTTCTACTCCGGCATCGTGCAGCGCGCCATCGGCATCCCGGTGAACCTGTTCACCGGCATCTTCGCCCTGGCCCGCACGGTCGGCTGGATCGCCCAGCTGAACGAAATGATCAGCGATCCCGAGTACAAGATCGGCCGTCCGCGGCAGCTGTTCACGGGCGCCGAGCGCCGCGACGTCCCCGCCGGTTTCAAGCGATAACCCCGCGCCGCCTGTGGCGCCTCCCGCCCAGGGAGCGCCAGCAGGGTCCGGCAGAGCCGGTTCCGCGCCGGCCTCGTCCCCATCACAAAACCCGCCATCGGCGGGTTTTGTTTTGGCGGCGTCACCCATCGTTAAATGCGATGATCAGCTTCCTCACAAGGTGAGAAAATCGGCAACTCATCGTCATTCACGACGAGTCAGTCATGAACACCCCGGACCGCAGCTTTACCCGCCGCCTCGACCTCACCTCGCTCCAGCTCTTTGTGGCGGTGTGCGAGCGCGGCAGCATCGGCAAGGCGGCCGAGCAGGAATTCATGGCCACCTCGGCCGTGAGCAAGCGCCTTTCCGATCTTGAAAGCGCCGTGGGCACCCCGCTGCTTTACCGCCATGCCCGAGGCGCCAGACCCACGCCCGCCGGCCAGAGCCTGCTCCACCACGCGCGCTCGGTGTTGTTCAGCCTGGACAAGATGCAGGGCGAGTTGTCCGAATACGCCGACGGTGTGCGCGGCCACGTGCGCATGCATGCCAACATCTCGGCCATCGTCCAGTTCCTGCCCGAGGACCTGGGCAGCTTCACCCGCCTGCACGACCAGGTCAAGATCGACTTGGAAGAACACCTGTCCAGCGAGGTGGTTCGGGCCGTGCAGGAAGGCGCGGCCGATCTGGGCATCTGCCACACGGGGGTGGGCGGCCCCCCGCCCGACCTGCAGACCCGCCCCTACCGGCAAGACCAGTTGGTGCTGATCGTGCCGCGTGCCCACCCCTTGACGGACCGCGAACAGTTGGCTTTTGCCGACAGCCTCGACTGGGACCACGTGGGCCTGCACGCCAACAGCTCCATCTATCTCGCCATGCACCAGGCCGCCACCAGCGCCGGCCGCGGCATCCGGCTGCGCATCCGCGTGACCGGCCTGGACGCTATGTGCCGCATGATCCACAACGGTCTGGGCATCGGCCTGATGCCCCGGCGCGCTTTCGAGCTGATGCACGGCGTGGGCGAGCTCACCTGCGTGGAACTCACCGATGACTGGGCCACCCGGCAGATCGACCTGGTGGCCCGCGATTTTTCGACCTTGCCCGTCACCGCCAGGCTGCTCGTTGCCCATCTGGGCGAGCAGTCCGGGCAACACACCGTTACAGACCCCTACGCATAAAATTCCACCAGCAAAGGACCCCACCCATGGCACGCACGCTCTACGACAAGATCTGGGACGAACACGTCGTCCACACCGAGGAGGATGGCACGTCCGTCCTCTATATCGACCGCCACCTCGTGCACGAAGTGACCAGCCCGCAGGCATTTGAAGGCCTGCGCGAGGCGGGCCGCAAGGTCTGGCGTGTGAGCTCGATCGTGGCCACCGCCGACCACAACACGCCCACCACCGGCTGGGAACAGGGCTACGACGGCATCACCGACCCGATCAGCAAAGAACAGATCACCACCCTGAACGACAACATCGCCGAATTCGGCGCGGCGGCCTTCTTCCCCTTCATGTCTCAACGCCAAGGCATCGTGCACGTGATCGGTCCGGAAAACGGCGCCACTCTGCCCGGCATGACGGTGGTCTGCGGCGACAGCCACACCAGCACCCACGGGGCGTTTGGCGCGCTGGCGCACGGCATCGGCACCAGCGAGGTCGAGCACGTCATGGCGACACAGACCCTGCTGGCCAAGAAGGCCAAGAACATGCTGGTGCGCGTGGACGGGCAGCTCGCCAAGGGCGTGACCGCCAAGGACATCGTGCTGGCCATCATCGGCAAGATAGGCACCGCGGGCGGCACCGGCTACACCATCGAGTTCGGTGGCAGCGCGATCCGCGCGCTGTCCATGGAAGGCCGCATGACGGTGTGCAACATGGCCATCGAAGGCGGTGCCCGCGCGGGTCTGGTGGCGGTGGATGAAAAGACCATCGAATACGTCAAGGGTCGCCCGCTCTCCCCCACCGGTGTGGAATGGGAGCAGGCCGTGGCCTATTGGAAGACATTGCACTCGGACGCCGACGCGGTGTTCGACACGGTGGTGACGCTGGACGCCGGCACGATCATGCCGCAGGTCACCTGGGGCACCTCGCCCGAGATGGTGCTCGGCGTGGACGCCCGCGTGCCCGACCCCGAGAAGGAAAAAGACCCGAACAAGCGCGGCGCCATTGAGCGTGCGCTCACCTACATGGCGCTGGAGCCGGGCAAGGCCCTGAACGACATCTTCGTGGACAAGGTGTTCATCGGCTCCTGCACCAACAGCCGCATCGAAGACATGCGTGAAGCCGCAGCGGTGGTCAAGAAGCTGGGCCAGAAGGTGGCCAAAAACATCAAGCTGGCGATGGTCGTTCCCGGCTCGGGACTGGTCAAGGAACAGGCCGAGCGCGAAGGCCTGCACGAGATCTTCAAGGCCGCGGGGTTCGAATGGCGCGAACCGGGCTGCTCGATGTGCCTGGCGATGAACGCCGACCGCCTGGAGCCCGGTGAACGCTGCGCCTCCACCAGCAACCGCAACTTCGAAGGCCGCCAGGGCGCTGGTGGCCGCACCCACCTGGTTTCCCCAGCGATGGCCGCCGCCGCCGCGATCCATGGCCATTTCATTGACGTGCGCACCATCGCCTGATCCTCCGTCCCGAGTCCTCATCAAGGAGTCATCAAATGTCCTCTACCAAACCCCTGTTCACCCTGCTGGCCACCGCAGCCCTGGTGTCCCTGGCCGCCTGCAACACCGTGCAAGGCGTCAAACAGGACGCGCACGTGGTCAAAGACAAGGCCGTGGAAGTCAAGGACGCGGTCGTAGACAAGGCCATTGAGGTCAAGGACAAGACCGTCGAAGGCGGCAAGGCCGCGGGTCAGGCCGTCGGCTCCGGGCTGGAGAAGGCTGGCGACGCCGTCAAGGACGCGACCAACTGAGTCCCGCCCCGCAACACCCCTCACACCATCATGCAGAAATTCACCATTCACCAAGGCCTCGTGGCCCCCATGGACCGCGAGAACGTCGACACCGACGCCATCATTCCCAAGCAGTTCCTCAAGTCGATCCGCAAGACCGGCTTTGGCCCCAACCTGTTCGACGAGTGGCGCTATCTGGACAAGGGCGAGCCCGGCCAGGACCCCGCCACGCGCAAGCCGAACCCGGACTTCGTGCTCAACCAGCCGCGCTACGCTGGCGCGTCGGTACTGCTGACACGAAAGAACTTCGGCTGCGGCTCCAGCCGCGAACACGCGCCCTGGGCCATCGACCAGTACGGTTTTCGCGCCGTCATCGCACCGAGCTACGCCGACATCTTCTTCAACAACTGCTTCAAGAACGGTCTGCTGCCCATCGTGCTGCCCGAGGCCACGGTCGCCCAGCTGTTCGACGAGGTGTATGCCTTCCCAGGCTACCAGTTGACCATCGACCTGGAGCGCCAGGTGATCATGAAACCGCAAGGCGAAGAAATCCCGTTCGAGGTGCAGGCCTTCCGCAAGTACTGCCTGCTCAACGGGCTGGACGACATCGGCCTGACCTTGCGCCACAAGGACAAGATACAGGCCTTCGAGGCCCAGCGTCTTGCCACGAAACCGTGGCTCGCCCACACGATGGTGTCCTGATCGGACACCCCATCAACTCCAGACATTCATCTCATGAAAATCGCAGTTCTCCCGGGTGACGGCATCGGCACCGAAATCGTGGCCGAAGCGGTCAAGGTACTCAAGGCACTCGACCTCCCCTTCGAAATGGAATCGGCCCTGGTGGGCGGCGCCGCCTACGAGGCACACGGCCATCCACTGCCCGAGTCCACACTCAACCTGGCCAAGGCTGCCGACGCCATCCTGTTCGGCGCCGTCGGCGACTGGAAGTACGACAAGCTCGACCGCCCCTTGCGCCCCGAGCAGGCCATCCTGGGCCTTCGCAAACACCTGGGCCTGTTCGCCAACTTCCGTCCAGCCATCTGCTACGAGCAGCTGGTGGGTGCGTCCAGCCTCAAGCCCGAGCTGATCGCGGGCCTGGACATCCTCATCATCCGCGAGCTCACCGGCGACATCTACTTCGGCCAGCCACGCGGCCGCCGCGTGGCCACCGACGGCCATTTCCCCGGTGCCGAAGAAGCCTTCGACACCATGCGCTACAGCAAGCCGGAGATCGAGCGCATCGCCCACGTGGCCTTTCAGGCCGCGCGCAAGCGCAACAAGAAGGTCACCAGCGTGGACAAAGCCAACGTGCTGGAGACCTTCCAGTTCTGGAAAGACGTGGTCACCGAAGTGCACGCCCAGTACCCCGACGTGGAACTGCAGCACATGTACGTGGACAACGCCGCGATGCAACTCGTCAAGGCGCCCAAGGCCTTTGACGTGGTCGTCACGGGCAACATGTTCGGCGACATCCTGTCCGACGAAGCGTCCATGCTCACCGGCTCCATCGGCATGCTGCCCTCGGCCTCGCTGAATTCGAAAAACCAGGGCCTGTACGAGCCCAGCCACGGCAGCGCGCCCGATATCGCCGGCAAGGGCGTGGCCAACCCGCTGGCCACCATCCTGAGCGCGGCCATGATGCTGCGCTTCAGCCTGAACCAGGAAGCCGCTGCGCAACGCATCGAAGCCGCCGTGCAAAAGGTGCTGGTGCAAGGCCTGCGCACGCCCGACATCTACAGCGAAGGCACCACCAAGGTCGGCACCGCCCAGATGGGTGACGCGGTGGTCAAAGCGCTGGGCTGATCGCTTCACCTAATTGCACTTACAAAGGCAGCCCGCGGGCTGCCTTTCTTGCGCCCGCATGTCAGTTTCGCCCAAGCCACCATCCGGTACAATCTCCACCCATGTTTGCCGCCCGCCCGTTCAACCTGAACAAAGCACCCGCCGCCTTGGCCGGTGTGGCATTGCGCGCAATCACCCTCAAAACCACGACCATTAAGGGCTGATCCAGCCTGGTTCGTCGTGCGCCCTCCCCGGCCAGACGAGCCGGGCAAGTCGGTCTGGTCTGGACCTGTTTTATCTACTTGAAAGGGCGTTTGAAATGAGCAAGTTGGTTGGTTTGGTCGGCTGGCGCGGCATGGTTGGCTCGGTGTTGATGGATCGCATGGTCGCGGAAAGCGACTTCGACCTGATCGAGCCGCTGTTTTTCTCCACCTCGAACGCCGGTGGCAAGGCTCCGGCGATGGCGAAGAATGAGGCCACGCTGCAGGACGCGCACGACATCGCGGCACTCAAGCGCTGCGACATCATCATCACCGCCCAGGGTGGCGACTACACCAGTGAGGTGTTTCCCAAGCTGCGCGCCGCAGGCTGGAACGGCCACTGGATCGACGCCGCCTCCACGCTGCGCATGGAAAAGGATGCCGTGATCATCCTGGACCCGGTGAACATGCCGGTGATCAAGGACGCGCTGGCCAACGGCGGCAAGAACTGGGTCGGCGGCAACTGCACCGTGAGCTGCATGCTCATGGGCGTGGGCGCACTGTACAAAGCCGGTCTGGTCGAGTGGATGAGCACCCAGACTTACCAGGCCGCCTCCGGCGGTGGCGCCCAGCACATGCGCGAACTGCTGACGCAATACGGCACGCTGAACACCGAAGTGAAGGCCTTGCTGGACGATCCCAAAAGCGCCATCCTGGAGATCGACCGCAAGGTGATCGCCAAGCAGCGCAGCCTGACCGGCGCCGAGACGGCCAACTTCGGCGTGCCGCTGGGTGGTTCGCTGATCCCCTGGATCGACAAGGACCTGGGCAACGGCATGTCCAAGGAAGAGTGGAAGGGCATGGCCGAAACCAACAAGATCTTGGGTCTGGGCGAGGGCTTCGGTTCGGCCGCCATCCCGGTTGACGGTTTCTGCGTGCGCGTGGGTGCGATGCGCTGCCACAGCCAGGCACTGACCTTCAAGCTCAAGAAAGACGTGCCGACAGCCGATATCGAAGCCATGATCGCGGCGGACAATCAGTGGGTCAAAGTGGTGCCCAACACCCGCGAAGCCACCATCAAGGACCTGACGCCCGTGGCGGTCACAGGCACCATGACGATTCCTGTGGGTCGCATCCGCAAGCTGGCGATGGGCCCGGAATACGTGGGCGCCTTCACCATCGGCGACCAGTTGTTGTGGGGCGCTGCCGAACCGCTGCGCCGCATGCTGCGTATCCTGCTGGACGCCTGAGTTCGCGATGGAAGGAACGGTTGTGGGCTTTCGCCAAGGTCCACTTCCCGTTGTGCAACAACAACGCCCGCAGGGGTTGAACGCGCGCCACACGCAAGCCGGGAAACTCAAGCGAATTCTCAGCTTGTCACCGTAATGCGTTGATGTTATGGTCAATTCTCGGTTTTTTACGTCGAGGTCAACGTGCCAATTCACACCCGCCACACACCATCCATCCGAACCTGCGCCACCGCCGGCGATACCGGTTCAAAAGGACTTGCGCGGTTACACGCAATAGCTGCCGCGGTGGTTTTGTGCACCGGCCTGCTGCAGGCCAGCGATGCTCAAGCGTTGGCATTGGGGCGCATGGTGGTGCAATCGGCTTTGGGGGAGCCCCTGCGGGCCGAGGTCGACGTCCTTGAAATCACGGCGGAGGAATCGGCCAGTCTGCGTGTGGGCCTTGCGGCGGCAGGCGCGTTCCGCGCAGCCGGCATGGACTTCAATGCTGCGCTGGCCGACCTCCAGGTCGTTCTGCAGCGCCGCCCCGATGGCCGCGCTTTCCTGCGCCTGACAGGCAGCCGCCCAGTCAATGAGCCTTTCATGGACATGATCCTGGAGGCCAACTGGGCATCGGGCCGCATTGTGCGCGACTACACGCTGTTGTTTGACCCCCCCAACCTGCGTCCGCCCGTGCCAACACCTTTGGCGCCCGCAGTGACAGCACAGGCGGCGCCTGCACCGGTCACTCCGCCTGCGGCGCCATCGACGGCGGCCGTCCGGCCACCAGAGGCTGTCTCTGCCCCAGTCGCCCGCGCACCCGCCGCACCAGCTCCCGCCCCTACCCCGCGTCCGACCGCACCGGCATCAGCCGCGCCCGATGCCGACGCTGGCACCGCCTCGCGTCTGCGGGTCAAGGCAGGTGACACCGCCGGACGCATTGCGGCCAGCAACCTGCCCGCCAATGTGTCGCTCGATCAGATGCTCGTGGCCATGCTGCGGGCCAACCCCAATGCCTTCATTGGCGGCAACATCAACCGAATCAAGGCGGGTTCCCTGGTGGAACTGCCCGATGAGACGGCTGCAGCGGCCACGCCAAACGGAGAGGCGCGCCAGATCATCGCTGCGCAGAGCAGCGATTTCAACGAATTCCGCCGTCGACTGGCGAGCCGCGTCCCCGCAGCCGAGGTCGCCGCCGCAGACCGGCAAGCCGCGGGTCGTGTGCAGGCCGAAGTTCAGGACCAGAAGCCAGCGCCTGCAACCCAGGACAAGCTGACGCTGTCCAAGGGTGCAGCGCCAGGTCAGTCCGCACCGGAAGCCAAGATCGCTGAGGAACGTCGCGCAGGCGAAGCATCAACCCGGGTCGCTGAACTCTCCCGCAACATTGAAGAGCTGAACAAGATCGCTCCAGCGGCAGCGCCGGCAGCTGCCGCTGGCAGCACTCCGGCTGCGCCGGACGCGCCTAAGCCGGCGGCGGTTACCCCGGAAGTGGTTGCGACGCCTGCAGTGACACCTGCGCCCGCGACCCCCACCGCACCCGTTGAACCACCGGCGCCGCCCGTTGCACAAACACCTGCCCCCGCACCCACGCCCAAACCCGCTGCACCGATGCCTGTTCCGGCAGCCGATGAACCGTCCTTCATGGGACAGTTGCTCGGCAACCCATTCGTGCTGCCTGCGGCCGGTGGATTGCTCGCACTGCTCGCCGGTCTGGGCCTGTACCGCATGCGCCAGCGCAAGAAGACGTCCGCCGCGGACAGCTCCTTCCTCGAAAGCCGGCTGCAACCCGACTCGTTCTTTGGCTCCAGCGGTGGTCAGCGCATCGACACAGCCGAAGCGTCGGCCTCGGGCTCATCCATGGTGTATTCGCCGAGCCAACTGGACGCCGCGGGTGACGTGGACCCGGTTGCCGAGGCCGACGTCTACCTGGCCTACGGTCGCGACCTTCAGGCCGAAGAGATCCTCAAGGAGGCCATGCGCAGCACCCCCACACGCGTGGCCATCCACAACAAGTTGCTGGAGATCTACGCCAAGCGCCGGGACACCAAGGCTTTTGAAGTAGTGGCCACCGAAGCCTACGGTCTCACCCAGGGGCAAGGGGCTGAGTGGGAACATGCCTGCGGGCTGGGCAAAGAACTGGATCCGAACAATCCGCTGTACCAGCCTGGCGGCAGTCCGGCGGCCAAACCGGGCGCTGTTGTTGCAAGTAGCGCCAACAACACGATTCCCTTTGGCAACAGCACGCTCTCACAACACTCCACCCCCGGTGCACCCCTTGGCGCCGACGCTGACGCCGACCTCGGTCTTGACCTTGACCTTGACATTGGGCTCGATGAACCTTCAGCGCCAGCCGCGCTGCAAATGCCCGCCCGGGTGGAAGCCCAGATGTCCAGCCTGGACGATCTGGCACAAACGGAGGCGCTCACCAGCGCTCCCAGCGAGGTCAGCGATCTGGCCTCCCGTCCGATGGACTTTGACCTGGATTTCCCCTCGGAACCCGTGCCTTTGTCGTCGCCAGCGCCAACGGCGAAACCCGTGGTCGCTTCGGCGGAACAACCCACATTTGACGACAGCGAAGTGCTGCCGGCGTTCGATTTTGATGAACCCTCATCGCCATCCGTGCAGAGCAGCAACGGGCAGGACCACGGCACACCCACAGCCAATCCGCCCACGGCCGAACTGCTGTCCTTTGACCTGAGCGACATTGAACTGGAGTTGAGTGAGCCTGAACCAGCCACGGGTGAAGAATCCAACAGACTGAGCGCAGAGAATCCGCTGGAAACCAAGCTGTCCCTGGCCGAAGAATTCCGGGCCATCGGTGACCTCGAAGGCGCGCGATCACTGGCCGAAGAAGTGTTGGCCGAAGCCTCCGGCACTCTGCGAACCAAGGCAGGCACCTTCCTGGCCGACCTCGCCTGACACAAGCCCGCGATCTGCATTCACCTTTGATCACGGCCACATCTGTCGGCGCTTCACCCCATGAAGCGCCGTCTGTGCGTATCGCGCTGGGGGTCAGCTACTACGGTCATGCCTACGACGGCTGGCAGAGTCAACCCAGCGGCCGCACGGTGCAGGACCGGCTGGAACGGGCTCTGACCGAATTCACAGCGCTCGACAAAGTCAGCACGCTGTGTGCCGGACGCACCGATGCCGGCGTGCACGGACTCATGCAGGTGGTGCATTTCGACACTCCGGTCGTCCGACCAGACAACGCCTGGGTGCGCGGCACCAACCGCTTTCTGCCACCCGACATTGCCGTGCAATGGGCGCAACGCGTGCCAGCCAGCTTTCATGCCCGTGCCAGCGCCCGCTCGCGCCGCTACGCCTATGTGCTGCTTGAATCCCCGGTCAGACCCAGCATCGACCATGGCCAAGTGGGCTGGGTGTTCCGGCCGCTTCAGCTTGAATCCATGCAGCAGGCGGCGCAGGCGCTGGTGGGTGAACACGACTTCACCTCGTTTCGGGCCTCGGCATGCCAGGCTCACAGCCCCGTCAAGCTGATGCAACGCATCGACATCACGCGGCGCGGCGCCTACTGGCGCTTCGAGTTCGAAGCATCCGCCTTCCTGCACCACATGATCCGCAACATCATGGGCTGCCTGATCGCCATTGGCAGCGGCAACCGCCCGGTGGGCTGGATGGCCGAGGTGCTGGCGGCGAAAAGCCGCGACGCGGCGGCGCCCACCTTCTCCCCGGACGGGCTGTATTTTCTGGGTCCCGTGTACGATCAATCGCTGGGCCTGCCCACGCGCACACCGGCGTTCGACTGGTTGCCATAATGGGTTCCCCCCGCGCCGCCTGCGGCGTCACCCCCCGGGGGGCGACACTGGCGGCCCGGCGAAGCCGGTTCCGCGGTGTCCCCGAACAAAGTCACTTTCGCCGATGAAACCTTCTAGAACGCGCATCAAGATCTGTGGTCTCACGCGCGAGGCCGATGTGGATGCGGCGGTGCAGGCTGGCGCGGACGCCATCGGCTTTGTGCTCTACCCGCAGAGTCCACGCTTCGTCACGCCCGAGCGCGCAGGAGAACTGGCACGCCGTCTGCCCGCATTTGTCACACCGGTGCTGCTGTTCGTGAACGCCAGCCCTGAATTCATCGCCCAGGGTACTGCTGCCGTGCCCAATGCCCTGCTGCAATTCCACGGCGACGAAACACCCGATGACTGTCTGGCCGCTGGCCGCCCGTTCCTGCGCGCGGCGCGCATACCCACCGGCGCCGCCGGGGCGGGCTTTGATCTCCTAAAATACGCGCAAGACTTTTCTGCCGCCCAGGCCATCTTGCTCGACGCACATGTCGAGGGATTTGGCGGCGGAGGTCAATCATTCGACTGGAACGCTTTCCCTTGGTCACATCCGCTTCTAAACGCCAGCTCTCGCCTCGTTTTGTCTGGTGGACTCACGCCTGCAAACGTGACCGATGGCATCTGCCGCGTACGGCCCTGGGCCGTTGACGTGAGTTCCGGCGTCGAGGTGTCGAAAGGCATCAAGGATGCCGGCAAGATCCACGCCTTCGTCGCCGCCGTGCGCGCGGCCGACACCCTCTTATCCCGTCCGAGCTGAACCCGTTTCCGGGTCGCTCGGGCCATAGCACCGAGAAACCCATGGACACCTACCAGCAACCCGACGCCCGCGGCCACTTCGGCATCTACGGTGGTAGTTTCGTGAGCGAGACGCTCACGCACGCCATCAACGAGCTCAAAGCCGCCTACGCGAAATACCAGCACGACCCCGAGTTCCTCGCCGAATTCAAGAGCGAACTCGCGCACTTCGTGGGTCGCCCTTCTCCGGTCTACCACGCCGCGCGCATGAGCCGCGAGCAAGGCGGCGCGCAGATTTTTCTGAAGCGCGAAGACCTGAACCACACTGGCGCCCACAAGGTCAACAACACCATCGGCCAGGCCATGCTCGCCAAGCGCATGGGCAAGCCGCGTGTGATCGCCGAGACCGGCGCCGGCCAACACGGCGTGGCCACCGCCACCATCTGTGCCCGCTACGGCCTGGAATGCGTGGTCTACATGGGCAGCGAAGACGTCAAGCGCCAGAGCCCCAACGTCTACCGCATGAAGCTGCTGGGCGCCACCGTGGTGCCCGTCGAATCGGGCAGCAAGACACTGAAGGACGCGCTCAACGAAGCCATGCGCGACTGGGTCGCCAACGTGGACAACACCTTCTACATCATCGGCACCGTGGCCGGCCCGCACCCCTACCCGATGATGGTGCGCGATTTCCAGAGCGTGATCGGCGAAGAATGTCTGGTGCAGATGCCGGAGATGCTCAAGGCCGCTGGCTGCCACGGCGAGCAGCCCGATGTGGTGGTCGCCTGCGTGGGCGGTGGCAGCAACGCCATGGGTATTTTCTACCCCTACATCAACCACACCGGCACGCGCCTGATCGGCGTCGAGGCCGCCGGCGAAGGCCTGGAGAGTGGCAAACACTCTGCATCGCTGCAGAAAGGCAGCCCCGGCGTGCTGCACGGCAACCGCACCTATGTGCTGCAGGACGACAACGGCCAGGTCACCGAAACGCACAGCGTGAGCGCGGGCCTGGACTACCCCGGCGTCGGCCCCGAGCACGCCTTCTTGAAGGACATTGGCCGTGCCGAATACGTCGGCATCACCGACAGGGAGGCGCTGGAGGCCTTCCACTACCTGTGCCGCACCGAAGGCATCATCCCGGCGCTCGAATCGAGCCATGCCGTGGCCTACGCCATGAAGCTGGCCAGGACCATGAAGCCCACGCAATCGATCCTGGTCAACCTCTCCGGTCGGGGCGACAAGGACATTGGCACCGTGGCCGACCTGTCGAATGCCGATTTTTATTGCCGACCGAGCTGCCGTGGGCAGTCCGTCAAAGGCGGCATGGAAACCGCCGTTGTGAAGGTGTCCAAATGAGCCGTATTGAAAAGACATTCGCTGATCTGAAGGCGCAAAACCGCAAGGCCTTGATTCCCTTCGTCACCGCCGGTTTCCCCTACGCCGACATCACGCCCGACCTCATGCACGGCATGGTGGAAGCTGGCGCCGACGTGATCGAACTGGGCGTGCCGTTCTCCGATCCGTCGGCCGACGGCCCGGTGATCCAGAAGGCGGGCGACCGCGCGCTGGCGCTGGGCATCGGACTGACCCAGGTCATCGCCATGGTGAAGACCTTCCGCGAACGCAACACCGCCACGCCCGTGGTGTTGATGGGTTACGCCAACCCGATCGAACGCTACGACCAGAAACACGGCGCCGGCAGCTTCGTGCGCGACGCCTCGGCTGCGGGCGTGGACGGCGTGCTGGTGGTGGACTACCCGCCGGAAGAATGCGAGGACTTCGCCGCCGCCCTGCGTGCCGCCAACATGGACCTGATCTTCCTGCTGGCACCCACCAGCACGGACGAGCGCATGGCGCAGGTGGCACGCGTGGCCAGCGGCTACGTGTACTACGTGTCGCTCAAGGGCGTGACGGGCGCGGGTACGCTGGACGTGGGCCAGGTTGAAGCCATGCTGCCGCGCATCCGCGCGCATGTGAGCGTGCCGGTGGGCGTGGGCTTTGGCATCCGCGATGCCGAGACTGCCAAGGCCATCGGCAAGACCGCCGACGCGGTGGTGATCGGCAGCAAGATCATCCAGCTGATCGAGAACGAGCCACATGAAAAAGTGGTGACGGTCGCCATGCATTTCCTGCGCACCATACGAAAAGCGCTGGACGCATAATTCGACCACTTCGCCGGGCCACCCGTGCCCGGCAACCAGCGAAGGAGACCCTATGTCCTGGCTCGAAAAACTGCTCCCTCCCAAAATCACCCACACCGACCCGACCGAGCGCCGCAGCGTGCCCGAGGGCCTGTGGATCAAGTGCCCCAGCTGCGAAGCGGTGCTCTACAAGACCGATCTGGAGAAAAACCAGAATGTCTGCCCGCACTGCAGCCACCACCACCGCATCGGCGCGCGCGCACGCCTCAACGCCTTCATGGACGCCGAAGGCCGCTATGAAATCGGTCAGGAGGTGCTGCCGGTCGACGCCCTGAAGTTCAAGGACAGCCGCAAATACCCTGAGCGGCTGAAAGAAGCGCTGGAGACCACGGGTGAAACCGACGCGCTGGTCGTCATCGGTGGTGCGGTGCAAGGCGTCAGCCTGGTGGCGGCCTGCTTCGAGTTCGACTTCATGGGCGGCTCCATGGGCTCGGTGGTGGGTGAGCGTTTCGTGCGCGGCGTCGAGGAAGCCATTGCCCAGAAGGTGCCCTTCGTCTGCTTCACCGCAACCGGCGGCGCGCGCATGCAGGAAGGTCTGCTCTCGCTGATGCAGATGGCCAAGACCAACGCCGCGCTAACCCGTCTGGCCAAGAAGGGCCTGCCCTACATCAGCGTGCTGACCGACCCGACCATGGGCGGCGTGTCGGCCGGCTTCGCCTTCGTGGGCGACGTGGTGATCGCCGAGCCCAAGGCGCTGATCGGTTTTGCCGGCCCGCGCGTGATCGAGAACACCGTGCGCGTGAAATTGCCTGAAGGCTTCCAGCGCGCCGAGTTCCTGATCACCAAGGGCGCGGTCGACTTCATCTGCGACCGGCGCGAACTGCGTGCCACGGTGGCCAGCGCGCTCGCCATGCTGCAGCGCCAGAGTGCCGACGCGGTGGTTGCCGATTGACGGAAACACCGGAGGCAGCTCCGCTGGCGCTGTCGCAACTGCCCCTGTTTCCGCTGCAGACCGTCCTGTTTCCCGGCGGCTGGATGCCCTTGCGCATTTTTGAAGTGCGCTACCTCGACATGATCAGCCGTTGCCACAAGGCCGGCGCGCCTTTCGGTGTGGTCTGCCTGTCCGAGGGCAGCGAGGTGCGGCGCATCGATCCCAAGGCCCCGGCCCACGGCGATGCGTTTGCGCGTGAGGTGTTTTACCCGGTGGGCACGCTGGCGCGTATCGAACAGCTGGAGCGGCCGCAGCCCGGACTGCTGGTGATTCACTGCCGCGGCCTGCAGCGCTTTCATGTGACCGCCAGCCACCAACTGCCGCACGGCCTTTGGGTGGGCGACGTGCAACTTGACGACGCGGAGCCCGTGATCCCCGTGCCCGAACATCTCGTGCCCACACGCGATGCGCTGCAGCGCCTGCTGCACAACCTGCAGGAACGCGAGCCCGATGACATGAACGAGCTGCCGTTGCAACCGCCCTACCAATGGGACGACAGCGGTTGGGTGGCCAACCGCTGGGCCGAGCTTCTGCCCGCGCCGGCAGAACTCAAGCACCGGTTGATGGCGCTGGACAACCCGATGCTGCGGCTCGAATTGATTTCGGATCTGCTCGACAAACTCGGCGTCGAGCGCTGAACCTGCCGCACAGCGGCGCAGGGGGTTATGGCAAAGTGCTCAGAGCGTGCATGTAGCGCTCGCTGACCATCAGCGTGTCCCAGTCCATGCCCGCAGCGCGCGGTAACAGCGCCAAACGGCGTTCTTCGCTGGCGGGGTTGGGCTGCCAGTGGCCCTCGATCACCGCTTTGGACAGGTCTTCAATGGCGGCATCGATCGGCGCACCGCCTTCCATCACCGACTGGTTGCACAACACCACCATGTCACCACCCGCGGTGAGTGCGGCCAGCGCGGCTTCGGCGAAGCTCACGTCGCGCCCGTCGATGTGACGCGCCGCTTCCATGCTGAGGTCATCGCTGAAGATGGCGCCGGTAAAACCCAGCTGGTGGCGAAGAACGTCCTGCAACCAGCGCTGCGAAAACCCGGCGGGCCGACCGTCCACCTTGGGATAGATCACGTGAGCCGGCATCACCGCTTGCAGGCCGCTGGAGAGCCAGCCATAGGGCGCGGCGTCTTCTGCCAGGAGGGCCTTGAGGCTGCGTTTATCCACTGGGATGGCCAGGTGTGAGTCGGCCTTCACAAAGCCGTGTCCAGGAAAGTGTTTGCCGCAGTTGCCCATGCCGCTCTGCTGCAGGCCCAACATCAGGGCCTGCGCCAGCACAGTGACCACGCGGGGATCGCGCGCGAAGGCTCGGTCGCCGATGACCGAGCTTTCACCGTAATCCAGATCCAGCACCGGGGTGAAGCTCAGGTCGACGCCACAGGCACGCAACTCGGCTCCCAGCACGTAACCGGCAGCGGTGGCGGCGTTGGTCGCGCGCATCGCGGGGCCACCCTCACCTTCGCCTTTTTCGGGCGCCGACAGCCACAATGCGCCGAAGGCTGCCATGGGCGGCAGGTGGGTGAACCCGTCGGTGCGAAAGCGCTGCACGCGCCCGCCTTCGTGATCCACCGCAATCAGCAGGTCGGGCCGCACGGCCTTGATCTGGCGGCACAACCGGGTCAGCTGCGCGCGGTCCTGCCAGTTGCGGGCAAACAGGATGACACCGCCCACCAGGGGATGGGCCAGGCGCTGGCGTTCGGCGGTGGTGAGGCTGTGGCCGGCAACATCGATGATGAGTGGGGCGTGTTGATGCATTTTTTTGTGGGCAGGTGGTCAGGTTTCGCGGCCAGGTCACACTGAGACGGAGCTCGCGAGCCCGGCGGGAGGGGTGTGGGCATCGTCCTTCTCAACCACCACGAAGCTGGCGGCGTAGTCGGTCTCGTCGGTCACCGTCACATGGGCACGCAATCCCTGCGCTTCAAACCAGGTCTTGAGATCGTCGTGCAACACGATCACGGGCTGGCCGCTGGGCAGATTGGCGATTTCACAGCGCCGCCAGGTCATGGGCAAACGCATGCCCAGACCAATGGCCTTGGAAAACGCTTCCTTGGCAGAAAAACGCGTCGCGAGGTAGCTCAGGCCGCGGTGCGGCCATCGCGCGCTGCGCCGCTGCCAGACGAGGAATTCGGCGTCGCTGAGCACCTTGCGTGCGAACCGCTCACCCTGGCGTTCGAAGGTCGCCGAGATGCGTCGGATGTCGCAGATGTCGGTACCAATGCCGAAGATCATGGGCGGGTCAGGCGAACGCCTCGTGAATGCAACGGTTGTAGTCAGCGATGGTGGCGGCGTAGCCCAGCTCCAGCGCATCGGCGATCAACGCGTGGCCGATCGACACCTCGCTCACGCCCGGTACAGCGCGCAGGAAAGCGGTGAGGTTGTCACGGTTGAGGTCGTGCCCGGCGTTGACACCGAGGCCCGCATCCAGAGCGGCCTGCGCGGCGGCGCGAAAGCGTTCGAGCTGCGCAGCGCGTTCAGGCGTGTGCCATGCGGCGGCGTAGGGTTCGGTGTAGAGCTCCACCCGGTCCGCACCCACGGCTTTGGCCGCGGCCATCTGCGCGGGTTCGGCGTCCATGAACAGGCTCACGCGCGCGCCCAGGGCTCGGGCTTCAGCCACCACGGCCTGAAGGCGCTCGGCATCCTGCGGGAAGGTCCAGCCGTGATCGCTGGTGAACTGGCCTTCGCTGTCGGGCACGAAGGTCAGCTGGTGCAGCGGCAGACCCTTCGCCTTCACCTCGCGCGCGACATCCATGAGGTTGTGAAACGGGTTGCCTTCGATGTTGTATTCGCGATCGGGCCAGGCCTTGAGCAGTTCCGCCAGATCGAACACATCGTGGGGCCGGATGTGGCGCTCATCGGGACGGGGGTGCACGGTGATGCCGTGTGCCCCGGCCTGCAGGCACAAGCTGGCCGCCCGAGTGACCGACGGGATACCCAGGTGCCGGGTGTTGCGCACCAGGGCGACCTTGTTGAGGTTGACCGACAACGCGGTGCGGGGAAGTGAAGCCGTGGTCATGGCATGGTTTGAAGGTTGGTTGAAGCCGCGTCGGGCGATGCCCGAGGCCGACCCATGGCCTGCACATCCAGCATCAGCTGGCGGGTCTTGAACACCCGCACGCCGCTATGGTAGTGCAGCAGGTTGCGCAACTGCGGCTGCAGCGCCTGCTGACAACCGACACAGGCGCGCAGGGTGGCGATGAGGGGATCGGCCTCGTCCAGCGCGATCTGGAGCGAGCGCCACTGCGCCCCCGACAAGGCATGTGCATCGTCCTCATGCGCCGCACGAAGACCACTTTCCGGACCGAGCACGTAAAACACACCATCCTGTAGGGCCGCCAGCGTATTGCCCTCGTGCGCCAGATCGGACAGCAGGCCGATGTCGCGCAACAGCAGCAACTCAAATGCGCGCAGGATGAGTTGCTGCGCGTCGGCCCGCTCCGCGAGCAACTGCACCGCCAGGGTGTAGTGGTCGTACAAGGCTGCGTGCGGATCGTCCCGGGCCAGCAGGCGCATGAGCAACTCGTTGAGATAACAGCCAGAGAGCAGCGCCTCGCCAGTGGGCATGACATGCCCGCCCTGCCACTGGGCGGACTTGAGCGTGCGCACCTCGGCGTCGCCGCCCCAGCTCAGGTGCAGCGGTTGCAACGGCAGCAGCACCGGGCGGAACTGGGAGGTGGGCCGCTTGACCCCCTTGGCCACCAGCGCAATGCGGCCATGGTGGCGCGTGAACACTTCCAGCACCAGACTGGACTCGCTCCAGTCGTAGCGGTGCAGGACGAAAGCAGGTTCTTCAGAAAACCGGCGCGTGGCCATGGTTCGCTTGCGGAGACTTCACTCGTAGCCAAATGAGCGCACGCGCGCATCGTCATCGGCCCAACCCGAACGCACTTTGACCCACAACTCCAGAAACACCTTGCAATCCCAGAGTTTCTCCAGTTCCTGACGCGCCTCGGTGCCGATTCGCTTGAGCTTCTCGCCCTTGTCGCCGATCACCATGCCCTTGTGGCCATCGCGCTCCACCACGATGGTCGCTGCGATGCGCCTGAGCCGGCCCTCCTGCTCGAACTTGTCGATGATGACGGTGGAGGTGTAGGGCAGCTCGTCGCCGGTCAGACGGAAGAGCTTTTCACGCACCATCTCGCTGGCCATGAAGCGCTCGCTGCGGTCGGTGAGCTCTTCGGGATCGTGCATCCAGGGTTGCTGCGGCAGGTATTTCTCGCAAATGGCAAACAGGCGCTGGATGTCCTTGGTGTTCTTGGCCGACATCGGCACGAATTCGGCAAACGCGTGGCGCTCCTGCATGGAGCGCAACCAGGGCGCGAGGTCGCCACGCCGGTGCACCAGATCGAACTTGTTGGCCAACAGCACCACAGGCACGTTCGCCGGCAGGAGGTCCAGCACCTTCGCATCGGCCAGGTTGAAATGCCCGGCCTCCACCACAAACAGAATCAGGTCCACATCGTTCACCGCGCCCAGCACGGTCTTGTTGAGTGCCCGGTTCAGCGCATTGCCATGCCGGGTCTGGAAACCCGGTGTGTCCACGAACACGAACTGCGTCGGCCCAACGGTGCGGTAACCGGTGATGCGGTGCCGCGTGGTCTGCGCCTTGCGCGAAGTGATGCTGACTTTCTGGCCCACCAAGGCATTGAGCAGGGTCGATTTGCCCACGTTGGGCTTGCCCACGATAGCCACGAAGCCGCAATGCTGATCCGCCGGTTCAACGGGCGCCAGCTCTGGCACCGCCGCCTCGGGCTCGTCTGATCCAGCCTCGCCGGGCTTCCCCAGGGCCCGTGCCAGCATGGCGTCGAGCTCGGGATTGGCAACGGCCTCGACAGGCTGTGACGGTGCGGACTTGGGAGGAGATTTTCGGGACATGGATTCGTGCTGGCGAGTCAACGCCAGGAGCAAAGTGGGAAACAGCGCAAGCGGCGTGTTTCAGAAACGGTGGGGCGGGTCACTCCGCCATGAGGTGCTGCAACATGGCCGCCGCTGCGGCCTGCTCACCCGCGCGACGCGAAGCACCGATACCACGTTCGCTGCGGCCGGTTTCCGTCACGGTGCATTCCACATCAAACGTCTGTTTGTGGGCTTCACCCAAGGTGGCCACCACGCGGTAGACCGGGAGTTTCATTTTGCGCGCCTGCAGCCACTCCTGCAATTCGGTCTTCGGGTCCTTGCCCATGGCGCTCATCTGGGCGTTCAGTTCGACATCACCGTAAAGCCTGCGCACCATCGCGGCGGCCACCTCAAACCCCGCATCCAGGTACACCGCACCGATGATGGCTTCGAGCGCATCGGCCAGGATCGACGGCCGCTTGTGGCCCCCTGAGCGCTTTTCACCATCGCCCAGGCGCAGGCAAGCAGAGAGTCCGAGCACGGAAGCGATCTGGAACAGCGTGTCCTGCTTGACCAGGTTCGCCCGCACCCGCGAGAGATCGCCCTCGGGCAACTGACTGAGTTTTTCAAACAGCAGACCGGAAATGGCCAGGTTGAGCACCGAGTCGCCCAAAAATTCCAGCCGCTCGTTGTGGTCGGACGTGAAGCTGCGGTGGGTCAGCGCACGCTCCAGCAGACGCGGATTGGCAAACGGGTGCTGGAGGCGCTTTTGCAGCGCGATGAGTTCCGGGTTCAAATCAGGCAGCACCCTTTGCACAGTGCCCTGCTCATTTGGAGCTGCCCGTGTACTTCATCACCAGGTAGGCCGGGCCCATCAGTGGGATTTCGCGCTGGTAGTCGAACGAAACCACCACCCGGTCACCCTGCTTGCTCACTTCCAGGTCTTTGCCAGTGATGGTGGTGATGTCGTCAATCTGGGCCGCCTTGTCAAAAATGCTGCGCACCTCGGCCACGGTGGTGCCCGCTGATGCCTTTTGAACGGCTTTTTCCACCGCCATGAACTCGATATAGGTGGGAACAAGTTGCGCAAAGATCACGCCCGCGAAGGCCAGCAGAATGCCGACGATCAGCAAGCCAAAAAATGTCAAGCCTTGTTGCCCTTGCTTCAGTTTCATGGTTCTATTCTCCAAAGATGGTCAAACTCACTCAAACGATCCGATGCGCCCGAGATCCCCGAAATTCATCCAGACAAAGAAGGCTTTGCCCACAATGTTGGCCTCGGGCACAAAGCCCCAGTAGCGCGAATCCAGGGAGTTGTCCCGATTGTCGCCCATCATGAAATAGTGCCCGTCAGGCACTTTGCAGACCACACCCTCCACCGAATAGCGGCAATTGTCCTTGTAGGCGAACTCCGTGGTACCTGAGACGAAGGCCGGCCGGTCTTCGTCATTCAGTGTCTTGTAGTTTCGGCCCCCCAGGCTTTCCCCGAACTGTTTGGCGTACCGCATGACATCGCTGTCAAAGAACTCGGGCTCCTGGCTGCGCGGCACCGGCTGTCCGTTGATGCTCAGTTGTTTGTTGAGATAGGCCACTTCATCGCCAGGGACTCCCACCACACGCTTGATGTAGTCCAGACTGGGTTGCGGGGGATAGCGGAAGACCATCACATCGCCACGCTGCGGCTCGTTGTTCGCGATCACCTTGGTGTTGAACACGGGCAGGCGGATGCCGTAGTGGAATTTGTTCACCAAGATGAGGTCACCTACGCGCAATGTGGGGATCATGGAGCCGGACGGAATCTTGAACGGCTCGAACAGGAACGAGCGCAGCACAAACACAGCCAGGATCACGGGGAACAAGCCTGCCGTCCAGTCCAGCCACCACGGCTGCATCAGCAACCGCTGGCGAGCAGGCTCCACGTCGACATCGGTCCCGCCAAAGCCTTGTTGCTGCAGGGCCGCGGCGCGGTCACCTTGAGCTTGCTGCAAGCGCTGCGCATCGCGCTGGCGCTGCGGCAGGAAAACCAGCTTCTCGGCCACCCAGTACAACCCGGTGATGACCGTGGCCAGCATCAGCAACAGGGCGAAATTGCCTTCCACATAGCCGAAGAAAAAAGCCCCTGCGTATGCAGCAAAAGCGGCCAGGACCACCGCGGTGATCGCACTCATCGTGGATTGCATCAGTCTTGCACCTGCAAAATCGCGAGGAAAGCCTCTTGGGGCACTTCAACCGAGCCAATCTGTTTCATGCGCTTCTTGCCTGCTTTTTGTTTCTCAAGGAGTTTGCGTTTGCGGCTGATGTCGCCACCGTAACATTTTGCCAGCACGTTCTTGCGCAACGCCTTGATGGTTTCGCGCGCGATCACATTGCCACCGATGGCCGCCTGGATTGCCACGTCGAACATCTGGCGGCTGATGATCTCGCGCATCTTCGCCACCACGGCCCGGCCGCGGTATTGCGACTGGCTGCGGTGCACGATGATGGACAGCGCGTCCACCTTTTCGCCATTGAGCAGGATGTCGACCTTGACCACATCGGCCGCGCGGTACTCCTTGAACTCGTAGTCCATCGACGCGTAGCCACGGCTCACCGATTTGAGCTTGTCGAAGAAGTCCAGCACGATTTCGCCCAGCGGCATGTCGTAGGTCAGCATGACCTGCTTGCCGTGGTAAGCCATGTTGAGCTGCATGCCACGCTTCTGGTTGGCCAGCGTCATGACCGCGCCGACATATTCCTGCGGCATGTAGAGATGCACGGTCACGATGGGCTCGCGGATCTCTTCCAGCCGGCCCTGGTCGGGCATCTTGGAGGGGTTCTCGACCATGATGACCTCGCCATCGGGCTTGACCACCTGGTAGACCACGCTAGGCGCGGTGGTGATCAGGTCCTGATCGAACTCGCGCTCCAGCCGCTCCTGCACGATCTCCATGTGCAGCAGGCCCAGAAAACCGCAACGGAAACCAAAGCCCAGCGCCTGCGACACCTCGGGTTCGTACATCAGAGCCGCATCGTTGAGCTTGAGTTTTTCCAGCGCGTCGCGCAGGCCGTCGTACTGGTTCGCCTCGGTCGGGTACAGACCTGCAAACACCTGCGGCTGCACTTCCTTGAAGCCGGGCAGCGCATCGGTGGCGGGCCCCAGGTTGTTGGGCAGCTTCTTCTCCAGCGTGATGGTGTCGCCCACCTTGGCGGCCTGCAGCTCTTTGATGCCGGCGATGATGTAGCCCACTTCACCGGCCTTGAGCGCATCTCTCGGTTCGTTGCCAGGCGTGAAAACACCCAGGTTGTCGGCGTTGTAGACGCTGTTGGTGGCCATCATCTTGAAGCGCTCACCCTTCAGCAACTGACCGTCGACCACGCGCACGAGCATCACCACACCCACATAAGCGTCGTACCAGCTGTCCACAATCATGGCGCGCAGCGGTGCGTTGGGATTGCCCTTGGGCGCCGGAATGCGCGCAACGACGGCCTCCAGGATGTCTTCCACACCCATGCCGCTTTTGGCCGAACAGGGAATGGCGTCGGTCGCGTCGATGCCAATCACGTCTTCGATCTCGCTCTTGGCGTTTTCGGGATCGGCGTTGGGCAGGTCCATCTTGTTGAGCACCGGCACCACCTCCACGCCCAGGTCGAGCGCGGTGTAGCAGTTGGCCACGGTCTGCGCCTCAACGCCCTGGCTGGCATCCACCACCAGCAGCGCGCCTTCGCAAGCCGAAAGGGAGCGGCTCACTTCATAGGAAAAGTCCACATGGCCCGGTGTGTCGATCAGATTCAGGTTGTAGACCTGCCCGTCGCGCGCCTTGTAGTGGAGCGCAGCGGTCTGCGCCTTGATGGTGATGCCACGCTCCTTCTCGATGTCCATCGAGTCCAGCACCTGCTCGCTCATCTCGCGATCGGACAGGCCGCCACAGAGGGAAATGATGCGGTCGGCCAGCG
Organism: Betaproteobacteria bacterium HGW-Betaproteobacteria-9; assembly: GCA_002842215.1. Lineage (GTDB taxonomy): Bacteria > Pseudomonadota > Gammaproteobacteria > Burkholderiales > Burkholderiaceae_C > Hydrogenophaga. Next base: position 150,363 of record PHCC01000015.1, read on the forward strand.
TGGACTTGCCGTGATCGATGTGCGCGATGATCGAAAAATTGCGGATGTGGTTCATCAAGAAAAACAGCTCTACCAGGGGAACAAAGTGCCCACGCACAAGGCTGCGGGGAACCATAAAAAAGGGCGCGTCAGCTGTTGACGCGCCCATAACCAACAATCAATGGCAACTGCGATAGTTGGGACTTCATTGTAGGCAAAAAGCCCGGAATTCAAACCCGACAAACGCTCACCGAGACTTGTTGCAGCGCAGCAACATGAAACTTATCCACAATTCATTCACAGGAAATTCAGCACTCTTGTGAAGCATCTGTGGATGACCGAAGCCATTCGGACGTGATTCTCACATCGTGGACCGACGCAGTGCCTCGACGACGGAATCGATCCAGAACTGGTCCGATTTTATCGAATTCGGTCAGGAGAAACCGGAGAATTGTGAGCAATCACTCACAACGAGGGTGGGTAGACCGGGTATCGCGGCAGACAAGCGGTGTGTGGCGTGCCAGCCACCCCAAACCACAAGCCCTAAATCCCATAAAGATCAGTGGGTTATTGGCCTCAGTTGGGGTGGATTCGAGCTTCTTCCGGCTTCATCGACTCGGACGAATCACCGTGTACTGTGCCCAATCGCCACGACGGAACAGCACATTGACCGGGCGCGACTTGTCGAGCTTCACCAGCGCCGCCTCGAGTTCAGCGACGTTGCCGGTGTCTGTGTTCGCGATGGCAACGATCACATCGCCTTCGCGCAAGCCAGCGCGCGCAGCCGGCCCTTCAGCGCTCTCCACACGCACACCACTCTTGAGGTTCAGCTCTTTCTTGAGCGCCGGGGTGAGATCGGAGAGCGTCAAACCCAGAGCCTTGGCCGTCCCCGCTGGCTGTGGCTTGGCGGGCTCGGGCGCTGACGGGCGCGATGCTGTGCGCTCGGGCTCCAGTTCGGCAACCGTGATGCTCAGCTCGCGTTGCGAACCTCGACGGAACACCGTCATGCGGCTCTTGCTGCCGGGTCGCGTATTGCCCACCAGCCGTGGCAGGTCCACAGACTTGTCGATCTCGGTGCCATCAAAACGCAGGATGATGTCACCTGGCTCCAGCCCCGCTTTGGCCGCTGGCGAGTCGTTTTCGACACCGCGCACCAAGGCGCCCCGAGGCCGCCCCAGACCAATGGACTCGGCCACTTCCTTGCTGACCTGATCGATCTGTACACCAATGCGCCCCCTCGTGACGCGCCCGGTCGCACGGAGCTGGTCGGACACACGCACCGCCTCGTCGATCGGGATGGCAAACGAAATCCCCTGGAACCCCCCCGAGCGTGAATAGATCTGGCTGTTGATGCCCACCACCTCACCACGCATGTTGATGAGCGGACCACCCGAGTTGCCGGGATTGATCGCCACGTCGGTCTGGATGAAGGGCAGAAAGTCCCCCGTGTCACGCTTCTTGGCGCTCACAATGCCGGCAGTCACCGAGTTCTCAAGTCCAAAGGGCGACCCGATGGCCATCACCCATTCGCCCACACGAAGACGGTTCACGTCACCGATCTTCACGGCACTCAGACCACTTGCCTCAATCTTGACCACCGCCACATCGGTGCGCTTGTCAGTACCCACCACCTTGGCCTTGAACTCACGTTTGTCCGGCAGGGTGACGATCAGTTCATCGGCGCCTTCCACCACATGCGCGTTGGTCATGATCAGGCCGTCGCTGCTGAGAATGAAGCCCGAGCCCACACCGCGAGGCTGTGCCTCTTCGGACGGACCCCGCTCCGCCCGCGGGCCGCGAGGCGTCACACCGGGTGGGATGGGAATCCCAAACCGGCGGAAGAACTCCAGCATCTGCTCATCTGTTCCGGATGCCCCTTCTTCAGGAACACTGGCGCGCTCCAGCGTGCGGATGTTCACCACCGAGGGCCCGACCAGATCGACCAGATCGGTGAAATCAGGCAAGCCACGCACACTGGGCGCGGAGAAGACGCCTTGTGCGGACAACGGCCCAGGCGACAACAGCGCCATGACGCCGGCCAGCGCCACCATCCCTGCGGTGGCCATACTGACGAAGGGAGTGCGATTCGATTTACTGAATGTCATGTTGATCCTGTTCAGACGGGCAAAACAGCTGAAAACACAAGGGCAAAGGGAACATCCGGGTGCCCGCTCCAACGGGCCGATACTTCAACGCGTTCGCTGAAGTGCCTGTGCAAACCGCTGAAGGGTGACCGGTGGCACTTCCCCCAGGACGGTCAACCAATGGTTGCCCAGTCGCATGCCCAGAGAATGGGTGGCACCCATCACGGCACTGGTTTCAGCGCCATGCCGGCGGGCGTCGAGTGGCTCGACAAACAGGGAGACCGAAGCCAGCCCATCCGAAAAAATGCACTGCATCGGCACGGAGGAAATTTCGTTGGCCTCACCGGTGTCCCGGGTGTGGCAGCTCATTCGCAGGAAGCCTGGAACCACATCCTTGAATTGCCATCCTTCGGCCTCGGGCGTGGTCTTTTTCACCATCGGTCGATACACCTCATAGCCGCGGGTGTCTTTCATCATCTTGCGCAGCTTGTCCATGCGCACAGGTGCATCCAGCTGGAGTTCGGAATAGGCCAGTTGCTCCAGCACGGCACCCTTTTCACCCAGCGTCTGCAGCTTCACGACCAGGCCGGTTTTCTGTTCAGACCAGATACGAAAGCCAAACCGCAAAGGGTCTCTGGGGAGAATCTCGACCACATCGGCCAGATGTCCGGCCACACGCTGCACCCCGGTTTCACGCACCTCGTAGTATTTGGGAATGGCGTTGGCGGGCGTGCGCAACAAATCGGGAAACAAACCCAGCGACTCGCGCTCCTCGATCCACGCGGTTTTGGCGTCGGGAACAAAGGTGATCACTTCGTTGTTGCGGCGAATGGTGGTCCGTGGTGCACCGGTGAGCGTCTCGATGCGTTCCATCTGCTGCACGCCATCACAGACATGCCAGATGCGCGAGGCCGACATCACCGAACCTGCCGACACCACCAAGGTGCCGGTGTAAGCCCTTTGCCGCGACGCTTCCTGCATTCGTGTGAGCCACTCATTGACGCTGCGCGTGGGCACCGCGGCCCCGCCCTGCGACTGTGCCTGCACCAAGGGCTGCCAGAGTCCCAGGACCAGCGCCACCAGGACCAGCCCGGACCAAGGTTGCAACCGTGCACCCCGACCTGAACAGGTCCGGGATGGGGACACGCCACGCGACAGAAGCCGACCGAACGACAGGGGAGAAACCATGTGCATCAGCGCTGCGGAGCGGTGTCGTAGGTGGCGTTGCGCAGGAAGCCCGCCGGCATCTGCAGCGCAGACATGCCGCCATACTGCCGATGCTCCGCCAGCATCTGCTCAAGCCGAGCATCGCGAATCAAGATGCCCTGCCCGGTGCTCACCGCCACATTGGTTGACCCGGCATCTGGCGCGGCAACCACCGGTATCGCCGGATCTGTGGGCGGTGCGACCTGCGCCAGCTGGGGCGCTGAAACTGCTGAGTCACCCGGAGCCGAGGCCCCCTGAATCACGCTCCAGCTCACTGCGACAACGGCCGCCAGCGAGGCCAGACCCGCCGCCATCTTCCAGCGCATCACCGGGTCGTTCGCCGCCGCTCCGCGCACCTGCGCCATCACGACAGGGCTCGCTGGCCGGCTCTGGGACCGCTCGGCAAGCTGGAGTCGCGCACTGATACCGGCCACAAAGGCCTGCGGCGCGACGTTCGACACGGCAGGCGCCGTGCCACGCAGCACATCGCCAATCACCTGGTAGGCATGCCAATCGGCGTGCAGCTCAGAACGGTGGTCGGCATCGGCCAGAAGGGCGTCCAGCTCGTCAGCACCGATCTCACCATCGGTCAACGCAGACAGTGCACCCGCCAGATCGCTATCCGGATCGGAATGAAATGACACACCAGACCTCGCAGGCTGGCGCACATTCACGTTGTCTTGTTCGGCATTCATGGTTGACATCCAAAAAACTCAAGGGTTCAAGCCCCGTTCACACCGCACCGTTTTCGGCATCACCAGCGTTTGCCGGACTGGCGCTCCAGCATCGGTTTGATGCGGCCCGATATCGCTTCGCGCGCCCGGAAGATGCGAGAACGCACCGTACCGATGGGGCAATCCAGTGCCAGCGCAATCTCTTCGTAGCTCAAACCGTCCATTTCCCGCAAGCTGATCGCCATGCGCAACTCTTCCGGCAAAGCGTCCATGGCAGCGTTCACCGCCTCGGCAATTTCCTTGCTGGCCAACACCGCTTCGGGCGTCTCGTGATCAACCGCGTTGGAATTTAGTTCGTGTTCGGAGGAGGAAGTTTCATCATCCTCCGCTGATTTCATCTGGGACTGGAAGATCAGCGGGTCGCGCTTGAGTTCCAGCAGCTGCTTTTTCGCCGTGTTGACGGCGATCCGGTAAAGCCAGGTGTAGAACTGTGCGTCACCCCGAAACTGCGCCAGCGCCCGGTAGGCACGGATGAAGGTCTCCTGGGCGATATCCTGCACCAGATCAACATCGCGCACCATGCGCCCGATCAGGCGCTCGACCCTTCTTTGGTATTTGATGACCAGCAGCTCGAACGCGCGCTGCTCCCCGGCAAGCGTGCGTTGCACCAGCATGACATCGCTGTCGGGCGGCGGGGGGGCGGTGTGATCTTCGGGTTGTGTCATGCGGCAGGAGCGGGCCGCAGAAATATACCCCAAGCCTGGCGATGCCTGAGCGCACGGTCACGCGGGACAGGGAAGTCATGGTGCCTGCAAGGTCTGAAGGCGCTGCAATCGGTCATTGGATCGCACAGCCCTGCCGCTGGTGCGCCATCAACGCGCGACGAAAATCGTTCCAGCGCAAAGGATCGCGAGCCCGTTCGACCCATGCCCAGCTGCTGGCGGCGTCCGGGTTGTGCAAACGCAGCAGCACACGGTCTTGCAGATCCAGCACAGCGTCGACCCGAAGCAAAGTCACACCGTCTTTGTACGCCTCGCTGTGCCAGACCCAGGCCCCTGCAAGGGACGGTCCGGCCGCTGAATCGGCCAGCGCGTCCCACCACAACAAGCCTTCCGATGTTCGCTGCCAGCTCCACATGGCGAAGCCCATCCAGAGCAGCCACAAGACAACGCCCGTCATGAGACCACCCGCCTCGACGGTGGTTCCGCTCACCCACCATCCGCCGGTCAGTGCCGCCAAACCCATTGCTCCCAGGCCCTGCATCCACCAACCGTACAAAGCACAACGCCCCACCGGATACCGAACCGATGGGGCGTTGCGCATGATCAGACCGTCAGAGCCCTATGGCTGTCAGCAGGCTCAGACGCGTTTGAAGACCAGCGTTCCGTTGGTGCCACCAAAACCAAAGTTGTTCTTCATCGCGAAGTCGATCCTCATGTCACGCGCGACGTTGGCGCAGTAATCGAGATCGCACTCGGGATCCTGATTGAAGATGTTGATGGTTGGCGGACTCTTCTGCTCTTTCAGCGCCAGGATGGTGAACACGCTCTCGATACCACCAGCACCGCCCAGAAGGTGCCCGGTCATGGACTTGGTGGAGTTCACCACCGTCTTCTTGGCGTGATCACCCAAAGCGGCCTTGATGGCGCTGGTTTCGTTCACATCACCGAGCGGCGTGGATGTGCCATGGGCATTGAGATAGTCCACCTGATCGGCATTCACACCCGCGTTACGCAAAGCGTTGATCATGGCGCGGCGTGGGCCGTCCATGTTGGGCGCTGTCATGTGACCTGCATCAGCGCTCATGCCGTAGCCAACCAGTTCGGCATAAATCTTGGCACCACGTGCTTTGGCGTGCTCGTACTCTTCAAGCACCACCACACCCGCACCTTCGCCCAGCACAAAACCGTCACGGTCCTTGTCCCAGGGGCGGGACGCCGTGGCAGGATCGTCGTTGCGAGTAGACAGCGCACGCATGGAGGCGAACCCCCCCACGCCCAGCGGCGAAACGGTGGCTTCGGAGCCGCCGGCCACGATCACGTCGGCGTCGCCGTACTCAATCTTGCGCGCGCCTTCACCAATGCAATGCAACCCGGTGGTACAGGCGGTGACGACCGCGAGGTTGGGCCCTTTGAAGCCGAAGCGTATCGACACATGACCCGAGATCATGTTGATGATGGAGGCCGGCACAAAGAACGGCGAAATGCGGCGGGCGCCACGGTTCGTGAACTCGGTGTGCGTCTCTTCAATCATCGGCAGGCCGCCGATCCCGGAGCCAATGATGCATCCGATCCGGGTGGCTTCTTCCTCACCCAGCGCATCGCCCGTGGGCAGACCGGCATCAGCAACCGCCTGTGAAGCAGCAGCAATACCGAAATGGATGAACGCATCCATCGTGCGCGCTTCTTTCGAAGACATGTACGACTCGACACTGAAGCCCTTGACCTCACCTGCGACCTGGCAGGAAAAGCTGGACGCGTCAAACTTGGTGATGCGGTCGATGCCGGACTTGCCGGCAAGAATGTTGGCCCAGGACTCAGACACCGTGTTACCCACGGGGCTGACGCAACCCAGGCCGGTCACGACAACGCGACGACGACTCATTGAATTCCCCCACGCATCAGAGTGCGTGAAATGCAATGCCCTCCCCGGGGAGCCATGCCCCAAGGGAAGACCCTGCGTTGGACCATGAAGGATCAGGCCTTCTGGTGCGCCATGGCGTAATCGATGGCGTTTTGCACCGTGGTGATCTTCTCGGCGTCTTCGTCCGGGATCTCGATACCGAATTCGTCTTCCAGGGCCATCACGAGTTCCACCGTGTCGAGCGAGTCAGCGCCCAAGTCAGCCACGAACGATTTTTCATGGGTGACCTGGCCTTCTTCAACACCGAGTTGTTCGGCAATGATTTTCTTAACACGTGCTTCGATATCGCTCATAAGTCCCTCTGAGGGTGGTTGGATGACAGACCGTCATTTTAGCCGGGCTAGGGAGAGGCCCCTAGGCGGCCCGCCGGACGGCTTTGTCGGCGTCGAAAAGGAATGGATTGGGATGCCCTGCCCGTCAGGACATGAACATGCCACCGTTGACATGCAGCTCCTGACCTGTGACGTAAGCGGCCTGAGGGCTCGCAAGGTAAGCCACAGCGTGCGCAATGTCGGCCGGTTTGCCCAGATGACCCAGTGGGATCTGGCCCAGCAGCGCTTTTTGCTGCTCTTCCGGCAACGTTGCCGTCATGTCGGTTTCGATGAACCCCGGCGCCACGCAGTTGACCGTGATGTTGCGGCTGCCCAGTTCACGGGCCAGCGCCCGCGTCATGCCCGCCACACCCGCCTTGGCCGCCGCGTAGTTGGCTTGTCCCGGGTTGCCCGATGCGCCCACCACGCTGGTGATGCTGATGATGCGGCCGTAGCGCTGCTTCATCATGGGACGGATCACGGCGCGGCTCATGCGGAACACGGCCTTCAGGTTGGTGTCGAGCACGGCATCCCAGTCATCGTCCTTGAGACGCATGGCCAGCATGTCGCGCGTGATGCCGGCGTTGTTCACCAGCACCTGCAGTCCACCATGGGTCTTGGTGATGTCATCGATCAGCGCCTCTGCGGCAGCGCCGTTGTTCACATCCAGCGTTGCGCCACGGCAGCCTGCAGCGGCTCCGGGCACACCCGCGAGCGCCTGCGAGATCTTGGCGGCGCCTTCGTCGCTGGTGGCGGTTCCGATCACGATCAGCCCGCGCGCCACCAGCTCGTGGGCAATGGCCGCACCGATACCGCGCGTTGCACCCGTGACCAGGGCCACCTGGCCCGCAAATTTGATTTCAGACATGTCTTGGTTCTCCGAACGTCAGGCCAGCAGGTTCTTCACTTCGGCCAGTGAAGCCGGATCGTAGAGCGCGGCACCTGTCAAGCCCGCATCAATGCGCTTGACCATGCCGGCCAGCACTTTGCCGGGGCCGCATTCAACCAGTGTGGTGATGCCGCGCTCCCGGATGGCGCTCACACATTCAACCCAACGGACCGGTCCGAAAGCCTGGCGGTACAGCGCATCGCGGATGCGATCCGCATCGGTTTCCACGGCGACGTCGATGTTGTTGACCAAGGGAATCAGGGGCGCAGCAAAAGCTGTTGCAGCCAGCTGTTCTTTCAGCTTGTCCGCCGCAGGCTTCATGAGGCTGGAGTGGAACGGCGCAGAAACCGGCAGCGACAGCGCACGCTTGGCACCGTGTGCCTTGAGGACCTCGCAGGCCTTTTCGACCGCCGCCTTGCTGCCGGCAATCACGGTCTGGGCTGGATCGTTGAAGTTCACCGCCTCCACAACCTCCAGGCTGGCGCCACCGAACGTTGCCTGTGCCTCGGCACAGCCAGCAATCACTTTCGCCGCATCCATGCCCAGGATGGCGGCCATCGCACCGGCTCCCACAGGCACCGCTTCCTGCATCGCCGCCGCCCGGAAGCGAACCAGCGGGGTCGCCTGCGCCAGACTCAAGACACCCGAGGCCACGAGCGCCGAATACTCGCCCAGTGAATGTCCGGCAACCACCGCAGGGGCCGCGCCACCTTCGGCGCACCAGACGCGCCAGGCGGCCACGCCCGCCACCAGCATCACCGGCTGGGTGTTGGTGGTCAAGCCCAGCGCTTCCTTGGGGCCTTCATGGATCAGATGCGCCAGGTCCTGACCCAAGGCATCCGATGCCTCCTGCAAGGTTTCGCGCACGGCAGGGTGGTCACCCCAGGCGTCCAGCATGCCAACGGATTGGGAACCCTGGCCCGGAAAGAGAAATGCAAAAGAAGTCATGACAATGCTGAACGGTAAATGGGGCGCCGGACCGGCTTGGAGGCAGACGGACCCAAAAATTCAAAGATCGAGCAACACTGCGCCCCATGTGAAGCCGCCGCCGACGCCTTCGAGCAAAAGGGTATCGCCCTTTTTCACCTGATCGGCACGCACCGCATGGTCGAGAGCCAGCGGGATCGATGCCGCCGAGGTGTTGCCCTGCTCGTCCACCGTCACCACCACCTTGTCCATGGGCAGCTTCAGTTTCCGGGCCGTACTCTGCATGATCCGGATGTTGGCCTGGTGAGGAATCAGCCAGTCGATATCGGCCTCGCTGCGCCCCGCCTTGGTAAGCACAGCCCGCGCCGTGTCCTCCAGCACGCCCACCGCCAGTTTGAACACCGCCTGTCCATCCATCTTGAGCAGTGGGTCCCCGAGAACCTTGCCGCCAGACACATGCCCCGGCACACACAGGATGCCGGCGTGTTTGCCGTCTGCATGAATGTCAGTAGCCAGGATGCCGGGCACATCGCTGGCCTCCAGCACGACCGCGCCCGCGCCGTCTCCGAACAGCACACAGGTGGTCCTATCGCTGAAGTCGAGCAAACGGGAAAACACTTCCGCCCCGACCACGAGCGCCTTTTTCGCCGTGCCCGTGCGAATCATCGCATCGGCCACCGTGAGACCATAAATGAAACCACTGCAAACGGCTTGCACGTCAAAAACAGGACACCCTGAGATGCCCAGTTTGTGTTGCAGGATGGCCGCCGTGGACGGGAACACCATGTCCGGTGTCGACGTGGCCACGATGATCAGATCGATTTCGCTGCCATCCACCCCCGCGGCATCCATGGCCTTTCGACAGGCCTCCGCGGCCATGTCGCTGGCAAAAACGCCGTCGGCGACGAAATGGCGCGCCCGGATACCGGTGCGCTCGACAATCCACTCGTCACTGGTCTCGACCCCGCCGGCGGCCAGTCGTTCGACCATGTCGGCATTGGTCAGACGCAGGGGCGGCAGGTAGCTGCCAGTGCCGGAAATGCGGGCGTAGCGTGTCATGCTGATAAAGGGTGAGCGAATTAAAGGGTGGGAATGCTTTTGATCTCGCTGGGAACCCCGGCTGGCGACAGCAAGGGGGCAGCGTGGGCAATGCGTTCCTGCACACTGCTCAGCAAACCATTGTGGGCCGCATCATAAGCCCGCCCCAGCGCTTGCTCGAAAGCGAAGGCATCGGCCGATCCATGGCTCTTGAAAACAAGCCCGCGCAGGCCCAACAGCGCAGCCCCATTGTATCGGCGGTGATCCACCCGCTTTTTAAACGATGATAAGACCGGATAGGCAATGATTGCCGCCATTTTGGTCAGGATGTTCTTTGAGAACGCTTCACGGATGAGGCCACTGATCATCGTGGCCAGACCTTCGCTGGCCTTGAGCGCCACATTGCCCACAAAACCATCGCACACCACGATGTCGGCGCTGCCCTTGAAGATGTCGTCACCCTCTACGTTGCCGAAGAAATTCAGATCACCGGTGTTCGCCGCATTTCGCAACAGCACACCCGCTTTTTTGATGACATCGCTGCCTTTGATCACTTCTTCGCCGACGTTGAGCAAACCCACGGTGGGTTCGGGCTTGCCGGTGATCGCGACCACCAGAGCCGACCCCATGACAGCAAACTGCAACAAATGCTCGGCCGTGCAATCCACGTTGGCGCCCAGATCCAGGACCGTGGTCGCGCCTCCACGTGCATTGGGCAACTGGCTGGCAATCGCCGGCCGGTCAATGCCTTCGAGGGTTTTGAGCAGGTAACGAGAAATGGCCATGAGCGCACCCGTGTTGCCCGCCGACACAGCCGCCTGCGCAGCACCATCCTTGACCTGCTGGATCGCGACCCGCATGGAAGAATCTTTCTTCTTGCGCAGCGCAACTTCAATCGGATCGTCCATGGCGACCACTTCGCTGGCGGGCACCACGCGACAGCGCACGTTGTTGAGCAGCTGAGGCCGGGACTTTTTCAACACCTCGGGCTGACCCACGAGCAACAGATGGGCCTGCGGATGGCTGGCCAAAAAGGCCTCACAGGCCGGCAAGGTCACCCCCACACCAACGTCTCCACCCATGCAATCCACAGCAACGGTGATCATGCAAACTTCTCAGTGGTGGCGCCCCAGACGCCACAAGAATGAAAAAAGCCCGCATGGCACATGCGGGCCTGTTCAAGAACAGCGGTCACCACCCCGGACGCGGTATCGCGACGGGGCCGGAGACCCGCCGCCACTTTAGGCTTCGGACTTGTTCTTCAGTACTTGGCGGCCACGGTAGAAACCGTTGGGGCTGATGTGGTGACGCAGGTGCACTTCACCGGTGGTCGGCTCAACGGCAATGCCGGGCACGTTCAGCGCGTTGTGCGAGCGGTGCATGCCGCGCTTGGAAGGGGACTTTTTGTTTTGCTGGACGGCCATGGTGGGCTCCTGAATTCAATAGGGTCAATCGGGGTGCGCCTAGGGTTCGCCTACCACCATATTCGTGTACACCGTACACCTCACAGTGAAATCGATACCAGCGCAAAGCCAAGCATTATAGCTCGAAGATCACCCTGCGTCACTTTTTCAGGCGGGACAACGCCGCAAACGGGTGCGGGCGCTGTTCTTCTGCAGGGCCGTCTGCGTCGGCCACATCGCCGGACCGCATGGACACCGGCACCGGACAGGCGTCGTGCATCGGCACCAGCGGCAGCGCCATCAAGAGCTCATCTTCCAGCAATTCATACAGGCTGGGACGCGGCTCCAGCGGCAACAGGTCTTCCTCGCAGTCATTGTCTTCTGCCACGGCCGTGGCTTCGTCGGCCACGAACCGAAACCAGCGGTCCACCTGGAGCGGGGTTTCCACAGCGCCCAGACAACGCTGGCAGGTCAAGGGCACCACCGTTTCCGCCAGCAAATGAAGCCACACCGCAGGCTCGCCGCCCCCGGATGCCTCACGCAAAGCGCCATGCGCCCGCCAATGGACACCCGGCAGATCGGCCGCGCCGCTCTCGGGGTGCAACTCGTCTTTCAGGCGCTCAAACGGACCCATCGGGTCGTCCGCATTCACACTGGCACCGGCCTGGGCAAAAGCTCGCACGTCCAGACGGGCCGGGTTCCACGCAGTGTTCGGATTCGGTTTCATGGAGGGCAGTGTAAAAGAATGCGGGGACAATACCGGCATGCCCTTGCACATGCCCACCCCTGAAAACCACTCAAAGAAACGCCTGATTCTGGGCTCCACGTCGCCCTACCGGCGCGAATTGCTGGCGCGACTGGGCATCGCCTTTGATGTCGAACGCCCTGAGGTCGATGAAACCCCGCAACCAGGCGAAAAGCCCGCCGCACTGGCCATGCGTCTGGCCCTGGCCAAGGCGCGCGAGGTGGCCCGGCACCACCCCGAAGCGGTGGTGATCGGTAGCGACCAGGTCGCCGACCTGGACGGCGAACCCCTGGGCAAACCCGGCAATCACGAGCGCGCGGTCGAGCAGCTTCGCCGAATGAGCGGCCAGACGGTGGTGTTCCAGACTGCAGTGGCCGTGGTGTGCCTGTCCAGCGGTTTTGAGCAGAGCGATCTGGCCGCCGTCCAGGTGGCATTTCGCACACTGACCGAGGCGGAAATCGAGCACTACCTGCGGACCGAGCAGCCCTACGACTGCGCGGGCAGTGCCAAAAGTGAGGGCCTGGGCATCGCTTTGCTCGAACGCATTGAAAACGACGACCCGACCGCACTGGTCGGTCTGCCGCTGATCCGCACCTGTCGCATGATCCGCGCTGCGGGAGTACCCGTTCTGTGAAGCCGACACAGTCCACGCCCGGTACGCTGTATCTGGTGCCCACGCCGCTGGACTTTGGCTGTCTGCCGGAAGGTGCCCGTCCCACCCCCATCGCCCAGTGCCTGCCGCTTGAAACCGTGACGATCGCGGCACGCTTGACCCACTGGATCAGCGAAAATGCCAAGAGCACCCGCGCCTTTCTCAAGCGCGTGGAGGCGGTGAACGGGCTCGCCGCACCGCTGCAAGCCCAATCCATCGTCGAACTCCCCCGGCAGGCGCACAAAAAAGGCGACCACACCCCGGCCGCAGAGGGCGACAGCCAGGCCAAGGCCCTGCTCGCACCAGCTTTGCTGGGCCACGACATTGGCCTGGTCAGTGAAGCCGGCATGCCCGCCATTGCCGATCCCGGCAGTTCTGTCGTGCGTGCTGCACACACCCTGGGCATGCAGGTGGTGCCCCTCGTCGGTCCGGTATCGCTGATGCTGGCCCTGGCGGCCAGCGGATTGAATGGACAGGGATTTGCTTTTGTGGGCTACGTGCCTCAGGAAGCCACCGAGCGCACCAAACGCCTGCGCGAACTGGAAGCACTGGCCCTGAAAACCGGGCAGACCCAGATCCTGATCGAAACGCCTTACCGCAATGCTGCCTTGCTGCAGGCCTTGCTGCAGACCCTACACCCGCACACGCGGCTGGCCATCAGCTGCGGCCTCACGCTGCCGCAACAAGTCACCCGCAGCGCCCTGGCGAACGAGTGGAAGGGCCGGTCGCTTCAGCAAGGCATGCCCCTGGACGCACCGGCGGTCTTCCTCATCGGCCGTTGAGAGGCACTCGACGCCTCCCTCCCAGAGTCAGCCCAGCGCCTTGACCATGTGGGCACGGACCGCTTCGCGCAGCGACGGATCGGCCAGCGCCAGGTCGATGGTGGCCTCAAGAAAGCCCACCTTGCTGCCGCAGTCGTAACGCTGACCCTCGTAGCGGTAGGCATACACCTTCTCGGTGCCGATCAGCGCCGCAATCCCATCGGTGAGCTGGATCTCACCTCCCGCGCCACGGGGTTGCTGGCGGATGCTCTCGAACACCGCAGGCGTGAGGATGTAACGCCCGGCCACCGCCAGGGTGGAAGGTGACACATCGGGCATTGGTTTTTCGACCATGCCGAACACCTCGGCCAGCGTCTCGTTGACACCATGCACGTCCACCATGCCATAGCGGCGGGTGTGCTCGCGCGGAACGTCCTGCACCGCCAGCACGGTCCCGGGACTTTGTTCGTAGGCTGCCACCATCTGCTGCAACACCGAAGAGCCACCCGCCGGCCCCACCATCAGGTCGTCGGCGAGCAGGACGGCAAACGGGTCATTGCCCACCACGCGCTCGGCGCACAGCACAGCATGACCCAGACCCAGCGGGCGTGGCTGGCGGATGAACACGCAGTCCATGTCATCGGGCTTGATGTCGTGCACCAGCTTGAGCAGGTCGGCCTTGTTGCCCCGCTCCAGTTCGTGTTCCAGCTCAAAAGCCGCATCGTAGTGGTCGCCGATGGCCCGCTTGTGGCGCCCGGTGATGAAGATCATTTCGCGGATGCCCGCCGCGTAGGCCTCGTCCACCGCGTACTGGATCAGCGGCTTGTCCACCACCGGCAGCATTTCCTTGGGGATGGCTTTGGTGGCCGGCAGGAATCGGGTACCCAGGCCACCGACGGGAAAAACAGCTTTCTCAATTTTCATAATCACCCTGTTCACTGATTGGAGTTGAGTCAATAACTTACTTGAATTGCATTCCGCTGGAGCGGGCCGCCAGGTACATGCCCTCGCCCACGCTGGCACCCAACTGCCGGGCCAGGCGCATGCCCAGGTTTTCGCGCTGCGTGTAGTCGACCACTTCTTCGGCCTTGACCACCTCGCGCGCAACGTAATCGAGACTGCCCAGCCCATCGACGAGCCCCAGCGCGATCGCCTTCTGGCCGCTCCAGACCAGCCCGCTGAAGGTGTCCGGCGTCTCCTTGAGCCGGTCGCCACGCCCGGCCCGCACGACGGTGATGAACTGGCTGTGAATCTCGCCGAGCATGGACTGGATATAGGCGGTCTGTTCCGCATCCTGTGGACTGAAAGGATCGAGCATGGCCTTGTTGGCGCCCGCCGTCATCAGGCGGCGCTCGACGCCCAGCTTGTCCATCAAGCCAGTGAAGCCGAAACCATCCATCAGCACGCCGATGCTGCCCACCAGACTGGCCTTGTCCACATAGATGTTGTCAGCGGCGGCGGCAATGTAGTAGGCGGCCGAGGCACAGGTTTCTTCCACCACCGCATAGACCTTCTTGTTGTGCAGCGCCTTGAGCCGGGTGATCTCGTCGTTGATGATGCCGGCCTGCACCGGACTGCCACCGGGCGAATCGATGAGCAAAACGACGGCTTGAGCGCCAGCGTCTTCAAAAGCCGCATTCAGCGAAGTGACCACGTTGTCGGCACTGGCCTCGGCACCGGCCGCAATTTCGCCCCGAATCTCGATCAGTGCTGTGTGGGGCGTACTCACGGACGCAACGCCAGCGTCTGAGCGGAACACCATCCACGCCACCGCGCCGGCCAGCAGCAGCCACATCAGCCGCCAGAAAACGGTCCAGCGGCGCGCGGCGCGCTGCTCCGCCAGGGCGGCAAACGCCAGCTTTTCCAGCGTTGCGCGCTCCCAGCCCACGTCGGAGCTGCGTCCGGTAGCGCCGGGAGAAGGTGTTCCCACCAGATCGTCATTCATGTTTCGAAGCTCTCAAAATAAGGGCGGTTTCAACAGGTATTGTGACCGCCAGTGCACGACGTCATTGCGCTCGACCAGTCCGATCTTGATCAGCCCGCCGCGGCAGGGACCGCCGCGACAGGCACCGGTGGTGGGTTCGTAGATGGCGCCGTGGCTGGCGCAGATCAGCCAGCGGCCACTGTCGTCAAAGAAGCGGTCCGGCTGCCAGTCCATTTCCATCGCCACATGGGCACAGCGGTTGAGGTAGGCGTGTGCTTCGCCCTGGTACCGGATGGCAAAAGCCCGACAGGTCTGCCCGGCGTAGATCACATCGAACGACACCGCCAAACCCGAGTCCACGAGGTCGCGGCTGTTGCACAACGGATAGAGCGGATCCTGTTCCGACGATTCCATGCGCGGCAACGGTTTCAGGCGTTGGCTGCGAGCCAGTCGCGCAGTTCTTTCACCGAATGCGCCACATGCAGGGGTGAAAACTCGGCAAAGGTGCCCGGTTCGTGGGCCCCGTAGCTGACCCCCACACTCGCGCAGCCGGCGTTGAGCGCCATCTGGAGGTCGTGCGTGGTGTCGCCAATCATCAGCGTGCGCCCGGGATCGACCCCGAACTCGCGCATCAGCTCGTGCAGCATGAGCGGGCTGGGCTTGCCTGCGGTTTCGTCCGCTGTGCGCGAGCCGTCAAAGACACCGTGCAATTCCACCGTTCGCAGGGCGGTGTCCAGACCCTGGCGACTCTTGCCCGTTGCCACCGTCAACCAGTGGTGCCTTTGCTTGAGCTCGGCCAAAAGTGGCAAGACGCCTTCAAAGAGGCTGATGTCGTTTTGGTGTTGCTGGTAGTGGTACCGGTAGCGCTCGCCCAGCAAGGGATATTGAGAAGGCGACACATCGGGTGCTGCGTGAGCCAGCGCCTGCATCAGACCCATGCCAATCACATAGCTGGCTGCCTGATCGGTGGGCAGGCGACCACCCACGTCGGTCACCGCCGCCTGGATGCACCGCACGATGAGGGCGGTGGAGTCAAAAAGGGTGCCATCCCAGTCGAAGGCAATCAGGTCAAATTGGCGCGGGCGCATGCGGCTGAAAAAAGTTTGAGACGGGTTTGCATTATCGATGCCCCGCATGACGACACGATGGCGTCGGGTCGCCGCTTTGCCCGCGCCAAGGCGATACAAAGAACAAAGGCACCCGAAGGTGCCTTTGCCAAAGTCGCATACAGATGCTCAGATGCGGAAGTCTTCGATGCTTTTGCCCGATGCCAGCACGGCGCGCACCCACTCGGGCTTGCGGCCCGGACCACCCGCCCAGAGCTCCCCCTGAGGGCCACGGAACTTTGCCACGGCGGTGGATTTGGACTTGGCAGGCTTCTTGCCGCCCGATGCACCGCCCAGATCGGCCACCGTGATGCCAAATTGTTTCATTTTGGCTTTGATGTCGGCGATCGTCGAAGCGAGTTCGCTTTTGCGGGCTTCCTCTGCCTGTGCCATCAAAGCCTGTGCCTGCGCCATGAGTTCTGCGTAATTTGCCATTGATCGTCCTTTTGAGTTTGCGGATTGTCTTGGTATGGATTCTGCATCCCAACGATGCAGATTCCATTGTATAGGGTTATGACGCCGGATGCAGCGTATCGGGCAACCAGTTTTGCAATTCCAACGGCAATTCCGAATACAACTCGACACTTTCACCGCTAATCGGGTGTGTCAGCCGCAACCGCCAGGCGTGCAGAAACATGCGCTTGAGGCCCACGCGGCTCAATTGCCGATTGATTTCGAAGTCACCGTATTTGTCATCCCCGGCAATCGGATGACCGGCATGCGCCAGGTGAACGCGAATCTGGTGGGTGCGTCCGGTCTTGATGGTCACCTCCAGGAGACTGAACCCGTCGGGGCATGTGGTCGCCAGGGCCGCAGGCGCAGGCATGCGCCCGGCGACCTTGATCAGCGAGACCGAACGCATGCCGTCAGGATCATCGGGGCTCACCACTTTCACCCGCCGCTCGCCGTCGGGCAACAGGTATTTGTGCAGCGGCTGGTCCAGCACCTTGAGGCGCGCCGGCCAGACCCCTTTGACCAGGGCCAGATAGGTTTTCCCGGTTTCCCGTTCCCGGAATTGATCCTGCAGGCCTTTGAGGGCCGATTTCTTCTTGGCAATCAGCAGCAGGCCGCTGGTTTCGCGGTCCAGCCGGTGCACCAATTCGAGCAAACGCGCGTCAGGGCGCGCCTGCCGCATTTGTTCGATCACGCCAAAGCTCACCCCACTGCCACCGTGTACCGCCACCCCGGCAGGCTTGTCAATGGCCATGAACGCGTCATCTTCATAGATCACGGGGAATTCGCGGGCGGGCGCCGGATTGGCCGCTTTTTCTTCCACACGTTCAGACAACCGGATCGGCGGAATACGCAACACGTCGCCCGCTACTACCCGGTCATCGGCCCCGACGCGCCCCTTGTTTCGCCGCACCTCGCCCGAACGGATGATGCGGTAGATGTGCGTTTTCGGCACGCCCTTGAGCAATCGAATGAGAAAATTGTCCAGCCGCTGGCCGGCCGATTCTTCGTCAACGGTGAGGAATTGGACCGCCGCTGCGGTCTGGACAGATGGCTTGGCGTTCAAGGAAAACCCGCTGGAAATACCGGCCCCATGGACAGTGGGAGCACACTATAATGTGCTGTGCCAGTCGTGTGCTGTAAGTGATTGATTTCCTTGAGTTTAAGGCAGTCACCGCAGGCAGGCTGCTCCTGCCCTAGAGGCCGGGGACCCGATTGGCCACAAGTTGCCTCCCGTTGCACCCTGTACCGGCGCCCGCTCCCGAAGCCCTCTCTGAAGAGGCTGGAGCCGCACCGGTCAGGTTGAAGCAGCGGGCGAATCCGTGAGAAAAACTGCGAACCCGAAAACGGAATACCCCAATCGGCCAGCCACGTTCCCGAGAAGCCACCGGCACTCGGTGGATTGGCTGGTTGAGGATGAAGTGAAGCCAGAGACATCACCGGCAAGATCCATGTCGTCGACAGCCATCAAGCCTTCCCTGCTCACCCAAGTCCACGCGCCTACGCCCTGACCCGGCGGTTCAACGCGGCACACACAGCGTGCCCCGTTCCGAACGCTCCCGATCACCTGGCCAACACCGGGTGGGTACCGGGTCGGTGGCTCTCCGGCAATTCCTCCCCCCGTTCGCGCTTTTCCGCTGGTTCACGGCAGGTCGGCGTCTGGATTCAACCCGGCGCCATCTCAGTGTCAGACCGAAGGAAACGCATCATGAAACGCATGCTGATCAACGCCACGCAGGCCGAAGAGCGCCGCCTGGCGATCGTGGACGGGCAGAAACTGCTCGACTACGAAATCGAAATCGAAGGGCGCGAACAGCGCAAGGGCAACATCTACAAAGCCGTCGTCACGCGCGTCGAGCCCTCGCTCGAAGCCTGCTTCGTCGACTACGGCGAAGACCGTCACGGCTTCCTGCCGTTCAAGGAAATTTCGCGCCAGTATTTCGCCGCGGGTGTGCCAGTCAACCAGGCCCGTATCAACGACGTGATCCGGGAAGGCCAGGAGCTGCTGGTCCAGGTCGAAAAGGAAGAGCGCGGCAACAAAGGTGCGGCCCTCACGACCTTCGTCAGCCTGGCTGGCCGCTACGTGGTGCTGATGCCCAACAACCCGCGCGGCGGTGGCGTGAGCCGCCGTATCGAAGGCGAAGACCGCCAGGAGCTCAAGCAGGCGCTCGACCAGCTCGAATACCCGAATGGCATGAGCATCATCGCGCGCACCGCCGGCATCGGCCGCGATGCGCCCGAGCTGCAATGGGACCTGAACTACCTGCTGAAATTGTGGACCGCCATCGACGGCGCAGCCCAAGGCGGCAAGGGCGCCTACCTGATCTACCAGGAATCCAGCCTGGTGATCCGCGCCATCCGCGACTACTTCAACAGCGACATCGGCGAGATCCTGATCGACACCGATGACATCTTTGAACAGGCGCACCAGTTCATGAGCCACGTAATGCCCGAGCACGGGCACCGTGTGAAGCGCTACCGCGACGACGCGCCGCTGTTCAGCCGCTTCCAGATTGAACACCAGATCGAGACCGCTTACAGCCGCACGGTGAACCTGCCCTCGGGGGGCGCCATCGTGATCGACCAGACCGAAGCGCTGGTGGCGGTGGACGTGAACTCGGCGCGTGCCATCAAGGGCGGCGACATCGAAGAAACCGCGACCCGCACCAACCTGGAAGCCGCCGACGAAGTGGCGCGCCAGGCCCGCCTGCGCGATCTGGGTGGCCTGATCGTGATCGACTTCATCGACATGGACGAGTCGAAGAACCGACGCGAAGTGGAAAACCGCCTGCGCGACGCGCTGCGCCAGGACCGTGCCCGCGTGCAGTTCGGCTCCATCAGCAAGTTCGGCCTGCTCGAAATGAGCCGCCAGCGCCTCAAGCCCATGCTGAGCGAAGGCTCGTCCATCCCCTGCCCGCGCTGCGGTGGTTCCGGCCACATCCGCGACACGGAGAGCTCGGCGCTGCAGATCCTGCGCATCATCCAGGAAGAGTCGCTCAAGGACAGCACGGCCGCCGTGCTGGTGCAGGTGCCGGTCGAAGTGGCCAGTTTCCTGCTGAACGAGAAGCGCACCGAGATCACCAAGATCGAACTCAAGCAACGCATTAACGTGCTGCTGGTGCCCAACAAGTCGCTCGACACGCCGAACTACAAGCTCGAACGCCTGAAGCACGACGACCCGCGCCTGGACAACCTCGACGCCAGCTACAAGCTCGCCGACGAACCCGACGAAGCCACCGGCTTCACGCGCCGCAGCCAGGAGCGCACCAACAAGCAGGAACCGGTGATCAAGGGCGTGTTGCCCGACGGTCCGGCGCCTGTGGCCGCACCCAAGCCGGAAGCGCCTGTTCCGGCTCCGGTGGTCGCACCAGTTGCCGCAGCGCCCGTGGCCAAGGTGGCTGCACCGGCTGAAAAGGGTTTCTTCGGCTGGCTCAAGAGCCTGTTTGGCGGTGGTGAAGCGCCCGTGGTCACGGCACCGCCTGTGGCTGCACCCGATGCCAAGACCGCTGAGCGCAGCGAACAGCGCCGCGAAGGCGGTCGCGACAGCCGTGGCCGTGGTGGTCGCAATGGCAACGAAGGCCGCGCGCCGCGTGAAGGTCGCGAAGCCGGCCGCAACACGCGGGGTGGCGAAGGCCGCAACGTGGAAGGCCGCCCAGAAGGCCGCGAAAGCCGTGAGGGCCGTGAAGGCGCCCGTCGCAACGAAGGTCGGGTGGACGGTCGCGGCGAGGCACGTGGCGAACCGCGTGGTGAATCGCGCAATGGCGGTCGTCGTGACAACCGCCGTGATGCGGCCCCGCTGGACCAGACCCAGGGCACAGAAGTGTTGCTGAATGCCGCACCGGCGACCGGTGAGACGCCCGACATGGCCGAAGGCCAGCGTCGCGAGCGCCGTCCGCGCAACGACAACCGCCGCCGCCCCCAGGGTGCGGAAGGCGTTGAGGTCGCGCAGCAGGGGAGCACGGACAACGCAGCGCCGCGCCTGGAGCCGGACGCCCGGGCCAGTGGCGCTGAAATGCCCGCGGCCGAAGGTGATGCCGACAACGGTGGCCAACGCGCACCCCGCGAACGCCGTAGCCGCGACCGTTATGGCCGTGACCGCCGCGAGCGCGCTCCGCGCGATGCGGCCGAGCAGGGTTCCGAGACCGAAGCCGCGCCAGCGATGACTGTGGCTCCGGTGGATGAGGTGGCTATCGAAGCACCCGTTCGCAGCAGCTACTTCAGCCTGCCGGTGGAGAGCAGCCCGGTCGCGATCGAAGAAGTGGTGGCCGAAGTCGCACCCGCCGTGATCGAACCCGTGCCGGTGCTGGCCACGCCAGCTCCCCGGCCCGTGGCAGTGCCCGAAGTGCGGAAGAGCGTGCCCGCAGCGGCACCCGCAACCCGCGGTCTGCCCAAGGTAGAGCCCTACACGGTGTCGATCGACGAGTTGAACCTGGTGGCTGCAGCCAGTGGTTTGGAGTGGGTCAATTCCGATTCCGACAAGGTGGCCCAGGTGCAGGCAGCGATCGCCGCAGAACCCAAACCCATCCACGTGCCGCGCGAGATCAAACCCCCGGTAGTCCTTGACGAAGGTCCGCTGGTGCTGGTGGAAACGCGCAAGGACCTGCGCAGCATGCCCCTGCCGTTTGAGACCCAGTGAACTGGGTGAATGGCCGCGGCTAACCACGGTCTGAATCCAACAAAAAACGCCGGCTACAAGCCGGCGTTCCTGTTTCTGACTGAGTGGCTGCCTGTCTCTGGTGGTGGCCGTAGCGGACCGCCCACCACGTCAACCTGGGTGGCACCGCCACCCGGGCCCCTCAGTCCAGCAAGGCTGCCTTTTTCCAGGCCGACTGGGCGGCAGCGACGTCGCCACGCTCTTCGGCCAGGGCCGCGAGCGAGCGCCAGGTTCGCCTCAGCAGGGACGGCTCGGCCAGGCTGTGGCTGGCCTGCCCGAGCAACTGGGCGGCCTTGCCCCAGAGCTGGCGCTGCATGAAAGCCTGGCCTGTCAGGTACTGGAGATAAGCGTTGTTGGGTTGCTGGCGCTGTGCCTGCTCCAGCCGCGCGAGCCAGGTGGCATCAAGCTGGGCCAGGCCGGGTTCTATCGTGCGCACCAGCTGGCGTTGCTGCCCGGCATCCAGCTCGGCGAACTTGTTCCACACCGGCTCCAGCCAGCCGAGCACCAGCGCCGAGGTCGACGCCTGGTTCTCATCCGCGGTCTCGCCGGGTTGCATGCCCAAGACATTGGCTCGCTGGGCAGCGGCCAGAGCCAGCTCGGGCATGGCGCGCTCGTTGGCATCCAGACGGCTCCAGAGCGCCTGTAGCTGCGAGAGATCGTGCGATTCGCCCAAGGCATCAAGTGCCAACCCGCGCACGATGCTGCGCGAAGCATCCGGGGAAAACGCGCGGTGCTTGGCCAGCACCCGGGCTGTTTCCAGCGCTTCACTGGTGGCCCCACCAAGGCGGGCGATGCGCAACTTCAGACGCATTGCCTGAATGCGACGCGCCGCACCTTGCGGCAGTTCGGCCAGGCGGCTTCGTGCGGCGTCGGCGTCACGGTCTTCGACCGCCCAGCGAACCGCGCGCAGCAACGCGCCTTCGTGTGCCTCGGGTGCACTCCTGGCGAGCCTGGGATGCAGTGCCGATTGCAGGTGTTCGTCTCTGGCCTTGCGGTTTTGCAGCGACTGCGCACTCTCGGCCACCAGCAAATGGGCCAGCAACAGCAACTGGTGCCGCCGGGGCCACTGGGCCGACGGCAAGGCATTGAGCTGTTCGAGCGCTGCCAGTCCCGCGGCCTGCGAACGCACAAAACGACCCGACAGCTGATACGACAAAGCGTCGAGAACCGACCCGACAGCCGCACGCTCCACCTGCTGTGCCCGCCAGCGCTGGGCCTGCGCCGGCAACTCACGCAGCACATTGATGGCTCTGAGCGCGAGGTACACCAGCACAAAGCCGGCGATCATGCAGAACACCACAAAATTGAACGAAACATCAAAACGGTACGGCGGCCAGAAAAGCGTGACCATGGCCTGGTTGTGGCCTACCAGCAGCGCCAGCGCCACCGCCAGCGCGCCGAGTCCCAGCAGCCAGAACACGCTGCGCATGGCGCCCCCCTGCTTGTGATCGTTCATCACCGGCCTCCCGCGGCCGCGGCCAGGGCCGCGAGGCTTTCGTCGGGTCGCGGCAGCTCAACCGTCGACAGCTCGGTCCGCAGTTGACCCAGCGTCTTCTGCGCCGCCATCACCTGCGGCGCCGTGGTGTCGAAGTACCGACCCAGCGCCACTTCGGTGGATTTCAGGTCGGCCTCGACGGCGTTGAGCTGACGGCTCAGCAAACCAAGCCGCGCATTGAGCAGCCGCAGCTTGATGTTTTCCCGCAGGAAGAAGGCCTGCTCGGGGGCGAGCAGCGCGGCCTCCGGTCTGTCGATGCGGCTCACGCGCACCAATTCCCGACCGCTTCGGGTCACATCGGTCCAGACGCGCTGCCAGAACGATGACCAGGCCTCGGAAGCACGCGACCAGCCGCTGTCCTGCACGGGCTGGGAGGGTTCCGCCAGATCCGGTGCGCCGGCTTTCGCAGCGGGCGGCTGCACGGCCGCCTTGCCGGGCGCTGCAACCTGCGCCGGTCGGGCCTTGCTGCTGGCCGTCTTCACACCGACGTCGTTCTGCACCGGCCAATCGTCCACCTGGCGGGCCAGCTCATCCACCCGCAACACCAGCGTGGGCACATCGGTCAGCGCGGCACCCCGAATGCGTTCGATATCGCGCTGGATGGCGCGCTGCACCGGATTCAGGCGCGGCTGCGCGGCCCTGGCGATGCGCTGATCGGCGGCCTGCAAGGCCGACACCAAGGGCTGCACGCTGCCCGTGAGCTGGGTCTGCTGAAATCCGAGTCGCAGGGCCGATTCAATGTCCTGCACCAGGTTGTCATCGCGCGAACGCGAAAGCGCCAGCATGAGCTCTTCGAGCTGGCTGCGCTGCAGGGTCACTTCGGACAATTTGATCTCGGCCACCGCCAAGCGCGCCTGCAGTTCCTGCGTGAGGGCCTCCGCCTGTTTCGCCACGGTGCGCACCTCCACCGCCTGCTCCGTGCTGTCCTGGCTGCGCCGCGCCAGCTCCTGCTGCGTGAACCCGAGCTTCTGCCAGATCAGGCCGGCCAGCACCAGCGAGAGTGCGGCCACCACAAGCGCCAGCATCGACAGCCAAGACACCGGATGGCGGACGTGCACCACCGGTGGCGCAACCACGGGCGCAGCTCCCCCCGCCGCGGCGGACGCTTCTTTGATTGGGCTCGGGGGAATGTCGGGGGTATCTGGGTTCATGCGGGACTCCAGTTCGATTCTAGGGCCCGCAACACGTCTGGCAAGGCGGGCCGGGTTTCGATCACACGGCCAAAACCGGCGGCCTTCGCACTGGCAGCGATGCGGGGATGGGTGGCGATGGCGCAGGCTGGCGACCAGTCTGTGTGGGGCGCGGCAGCCACCAGGTGGTTCACCGCCTCTGAACTGCTGAACAGCCAGGCACTGCCGGTCAATGCGGCAGCACGGGCCACCGCCGTCTGCGCAGCCGTCCAGCGAGGGGCCGACCGCTCGTAGGCCACACAACTTTCCACGCTGGCACCCGCGGCTTCGCATTGCTGGATCAACCAGTCGCGGCCGTTGCCGGCGTGCCGGTTTTGCGGGGGCGGCGGTGCCGTCATTGCAGCCCCCTCGGACGAAGCGCCCCTGACCACCAGGATGCGCTGGCCAGACCTCACTTGGGTGGCCACCACCGGCCACAGCGCTTCGGAGTCGAACTGCCCGGCATCAGCCGGTGGGGCATCGATGCGCGTTGCGTCCAGCCCCAGACCGGTCAGCGCCTGGGCCAACACGCGTGCGGTGCCTGGACCGGGCGCCCAGAACCGGGTGCCGCGATCGGGCCGCATGGGTGGTCGCACATCCTGCGCAAAAAAATGGCTGACAGCGGCCCCGCTCACAAAGAGCAAAGCATCCATGTCCAGCCAGTAAGTGCGCCAATACCGCAACAAGGCCAAGGTCGCTGCGTCCTGCGGTTCCCCGATGTCGATCAGGGGCAGCGCCTGGGCCGGCCAGCCCTGCGCCTGCAAGGCCTGCACCCAGCTAGTCGCTTCGGCCGCGGGTCGGGTGATGAGGAGCCGCTCCAGCGGGCTCACAACGGGCGCCGTGCCGGGCACGCCAGACAAGGCGTCAAGCCCCCGCCGCGGGCGGCCGGGCGCCGGCGGCACGCAGGGCCTGCGCCACGCGCTGCCCCAGGGCTTCAGCCTGCTCCAGCGTCTGCACATCGGCCCGATCACTCACCTGCACCAACGACAACGCACCGTCCGGGTCCCCCCAGGCCGCGCGCAGCAGCAGCTGGTGGGGATTGCCATCGGTCCAGTCGGCGTAGGCCGCCAGTGGCATGGAGCAGCTGCCGCCCATGGCGCGCGACACCGTGCGCTCGGCGGCTACCCGCAACCAAGTGGGCATGTGCACCAGTGGCTTCAGAGCGTCCATCAGATCACTGCGATCCGCACGGACTTCGATACCCAGCGCCCCCTGGCCGGCCGCCGGCAGTGAGTCGGCGGGTTCAAAAATGTGGCGGATGCGTTCGCCCAATCCCAGACGTTTCAGGCCGGCAGAAGCCAGCACGATCGCGTGGTACTGGCCCTCGTCCAGTTTGCGCAGGCGCGTGTCCAGATTGCCCCGCAGCGGCTCGATGCGCACGTCGCTGCGGCCCAGCGCGTCCAGCGCAGCGCGCAGCAGCACCAGCCTGCGCAGGCTGGAGGTGCCAACGACAGCCCCTGCGGGCAGCTCGGCCAGCGTCGCACAGCCGGGCGACACCCAGGCGTCGCGCGGGTCTTCGCGCTCCATCACGCAGGCCAGTGCAAACCCCGCCGGCAGGTCCATGGGCACATCCTTGAGCGAGTGCACGGCGATGTCGGCGCGGCCCTCGTCCAGCGCCACCTCCAGCTCTTTCACGAACAGGCCCTTTCCCCCCACCTTGGAGAGACTGCGGTCCAGGATCTGGTCGCCCAGGGTCGTCATGCCCAGCAACTCGACACCGTGGCCCAAGTCTTGCAAGAGGGCCTTGACGTGTTCGGCCTGCCACAACGCCAGACGGCTTTCGCGCGTGGCGATGGTGATGGACAACGCGGAGGATGGGTTTGAAATGGCCACGATGAAGATTCAAAAAAAGATCAAGCGCCCGGCCTGCGCCGGGAGCGTTTTCGTACCCGCTTGGTAACGGGAAAAGCAACTTTGGATGCTAGCATGACCCCTGCCCAAAAAATCAGCAACCCAAGCCTCAGCGCACCCCTGTCCACCATGAGCCGAACGCCTGCCCGATCCGCCGCCCCGTCCAACCGCCCAGGTGCCGGACGTGCCAAGTCCGGCCCCGACAAAGACCAACCCCTGATCGATGACATCCGCCTGCTGGGACGTGTGCTGGGTGACGTGATCCGGGAGCAGGAAGGCCAGGCTGCCTACGACCTGATCGAGCAGATCCGCCAGCTTTCGGTGGCCTTCCGCCGCCACGCCGACCAGGACGCCGACAAGGCGCTGAAGAAGCTGCTCAAAGGCCTCTCGGGCCAGCAGACGGTGAGCGTGATCCGCGCTTTCACCTACTTCAGCCACCTGGCCAACCTGGCCGAAGACCGCCACCACATCCGCCGTCGCGCGGTGCACGACCGCGCTGGCGATCTGCAGGAGGGCAGCCTGGCCCTGACGCTGCAGCGATTGAAAAAGGCCGGCATCGCGCCGTCCGACGTGGTGCGCACGCTGGCTGCGGCCCACATCTCGCCGGTGCTCACCGCGCACCCCACCGAGGTGCAGCGCAAGAGCATTCTGGATGCCGAGCGCGCCATCGCCCACCTGCTGGCCGAACGTGAGCAGTTGCTGCCGCGCGAGCACGCCGACTTCGAATCCCAATTGCGCGCCCGCGTGACGCAGCTCTGGCAAACGCGCCTGCTGCGTTTCACCAAGCTCACCGTGGCCGACGAAATCGAAAACGCACTGAGCTATTACCAGGCCACCTTCCTGTCGGAGATCCCGCGCATCTACCGCGACCTCGAAGAAGGACTGGACGATCAGGACGTGGCACCCTTCCTGCGCATGGGCCAGTGGATCGGCGGCGACCGCGACGGCAACCCCAACGTGACCGCGCAGACGCTGGAGCTGGCGCTGCACAGCCAAGCCGATCTGGTGCTGCGCCACCACCTCACACAACTGCACCACCTGGGTGCCGAGCTGTCGGTGTCGGCCATGCTCGCGAGTGTGAGTCCGGCCATGAAAGCACTGGCCGAGCGCTCTCCCGATCAGAACGCCCACCGCCAGGACGAACCCTACCGGCGCGCGCTCACCGGCATGTACGCCCGCCTGGCCGCCACGCTGACCGCGCTGACCGGCGGAGAGGCCGCGCGCCACGCGGTCGCGCCACAAGACGCGTACCCCAGCGCCGCCGAACTGCTGGCCGATCTGCGCACCATTGAAGCCTCGCTGGTGGCGAACCACGGCGCGGCGCTCACCCGCTCCCGCCTGCGCCCTTTGATCCGCGCGGTGCAGGTGTTCGGCTTCCACCTGGCCACCATCGACCTGCGTCAGAGCTCGGACAAACACGAGGAAGTGGTGGCCGAATTGCTGGCCACGGCGCGCATCGAGGCGGACTACAGCGCGCTCGACGAAATGGGCAAACGCGCGGTGCTGCTGCGCCAGCTGAACGACGCGCGGCCCCTGCGCGTGCCCGGCACGCCCTACTCGGCCCACACCCTGGACGAACTGGCCATCTTCGATACCGCGCGCAGCGGCCGCGAACGATTCGGTGCCCAGGCCATCCGCCACGCCATCATCAGTCACACCGAAACGGTGAGCGACCTGCTCGAAGTGCTGCTGCTGCAGAAGGAAGCTGGTCTGATGCGTGGTCTCCTTGCAGAAGACGCGGTAGCCGACCTGATCGTGGTGCCTCTGTTCGAAACCATCGAAGACCTGCGCAACGCCGCGCCCATCATGCGCGACTACTACGCACTGCCCGGCGTGCGCGCCATGGTGCACCGGGGGTTGCACGACGGCTACTGCGAGCAGGACATCATGCTCGGCTACTCCGACAGCAACAAGGACGGCGGCATCTTCACCAGCAACTGGGAGCTGTACCGCGCCGAAATCGCACTCGTGGAACTGTTCGATTCGCTCAACAAGGACCACGAAAAAACGATCCAGCTGCGCATGTTCCACGGCCGTGGCGGCACGGTGGGGCGTGGCGGTGGTCCGAGCTACCAGGCCATCCTGGCTCAGCCACCCGGCACGGTGCGCGGCCAGATCCGCCTGACCGAACAGGGCGAGGTGATCGGCTCCAAATACGCCAACCCCGAGATCGGCCGTCGCAACCTGGAAACCCTGGTCGCCGCCACGCTGGAAGCCACTTTGCTGCAGGCCACGCGCAACGCCCCCAAAGCCTTTCTCGACACCGCGGCCGAGCTCTCGACGGCGAGCATGGCCGCCTACCGCGCCCTGGTCTACGACACCCCGCGCTTTGCCGAATATTTCTTCGCCGCCACACCGATCCGCGAAATCGCCGAACTCAACATCGGCTCGCGTCCGGCCTCGCGCAAGGCGACGCAGAAGATCGAAGACCTGCGCGCCATTCCCTGGGGCTTCAGCTGGGGCCAGTGCCGCCTGACGCTGCCAGGCTGGTACGGCTTTGGCTCAGCGGTGCACAACTTCCTCCACAAGGACGGCCCCAAGGGCGTGGCAAAACAAAAAGCACAGCTGCAGAAGATGGTCAAGCAGTGGCCGTTTTTCAGCACCCTGCTCTCCAACATGGACATGGTGATGGCCAAGAGTGATCTGGCGCTCGCCACGCGCTATGCCGAGCTGGTTGAAGACAAGCGCCTGCGCACCAAGGTGTTCGCCGCCATTGAAGCCGAATGGCACCGCACGGCCGATGCGCTGGCGCTGATCACGGGCGAGAAGCAACGCCTGGTCAACAACGCGGCCTTGCAGCGCTCCATGCGCCACCGCTTCCCCTACATCGACCCGCTGCACCACCTGCAGGTTGAGCTGGTGCGCCGCTACCGGGCGGGTGAAAACCACGCCGACCGCGACGAAAAGGTGCGCCGCGGCATCCACATCTCGATCAACGGCATCGCGGCCGGACTGCGGAATACGGGCTGAACAGGCTCCCCCCGGCGCCTGCGGCGTCACCCCCCAAGGGACAACACCTGCGGCCTGGCAAAGCCAGTTCCGCGGTGTTCTGGGTGGGGTTCACCTCTCCTGTCGCGGGGTTTGCCTGTCCGTGCAGCGCAGGTCATGCGTCAAACCTAAAATGAAGCGGTGACCCACATCCTCAACGCCGATCTCCATTGCCATTCTGTCGTCTCTGATGGCACCCTCAAACCCGAGGAGTTGGCGCAGCGCGCCAAAGCCAACGGCGTGGAACTCTGGTCGCTGACCGACCACGACGAGATCGGGGGCCAGGACCAGGCCATCGCCGCCGCGCGACAGGCGGGGTTGCCCTACCTCACCGGTGCAGAAGTGTCCGTGACCTTCGCCAACGTCACCGTGCACATCTTGGGCCTGGGTTTCGACCACGCCAATCCGGCGCTGATCGAAGGCCTGCGCCAGACCCGTGGCGGGCGCGAGCAGCGCGCGCGCGCCATGAGCGACGACCTGGCGCGCGTGGGCATCCCGGGCGTCTACGAAGGCGCGCTCAAATACGTCGGCAACCCGGAACTGATCTCACGCTCGCACTTCGCGCGCTACATCGTGGAAGCGGGCTACAGCACCGACACCAACGCCGTGTTTCGGAAATACCTGGCCGATGGCAAACCCGGCTATGTGCCGCACCGCTGGGCCGCCCTGCGCGACGCTGTGGGCTGGATCACGGGTGCCGGAGGCGTGGCCGTGATCGCCCACCCCGGCCGCTACAACCTCACCGCCAACGAAGAGTACGCGCTCTTCTCCGAATTCAAGGCCCACGGTGGTCAGGGCGTGGAGGTGGTGACCGGCGCCCACGGGCCGGCCGACTATGTCAAATACGCGGGGTTCTGCAGCGAGTTCGACCTGCTCGCCTCGCGCGGCAGCGACTTCCACAGCCCGACCGAAAGCCACACCGATCTGGGCAAGCTGCCCGACCTGCCGGGCAGCGTCACACCCGTGTGGGAGCAGCTCGCAGCGCGTTTCCACTGATGAGCGCCGCCGTTGCCCGACCCGGCGCGCAGGCCGCGCTGGGCATCACGTTCCTGGTGTTGGCGGTGGCCTGCTTCGCGGTGCTGGACACCGCGGTCAAGTACGTCGGCGCCTTCGTGCCCATCCTGGTGGCGGTCTGGTTCCGCTACGTGTTCCAGGCCGTGGCCGTCAGTACTGTCATGCTCCCTTTGCGCGGACGCAGCCTGCTGGTCACCCGGCACCCGCGCTTCCAGGTGCTGCGAGGCTGCCTTCTGCTGATGGTCAGCGTGCTGTCGTTCATCAGCGTGCAGTACATGCCCGTGGGGGAATTCACCGCCTTTGTCATGACCACGCCGCTGGTGGTCACCCTGCTGGCGGCGCTGTTCCTGAAAGAGCGGGTCGCGCCGATGCGTTGGGCGCTGGTGGGGGGTGGCTTCGTGGGCGCCCTGCTGGTGGTCCAGCCGGGTGGTGACGTGATCGGCTGGGCCAGCCTGTTGCCGTTGCTGATGGTGGTCACCTACGCCTGGTTCCAGATCCTCACCAGCCAGATGGCGCGCACCGAAGACCCAATGACCATGCACTTCTACACCGGCTGGGTGGGCGCACTGGTGGCCACTGCGATTCTGCCTCTGGTCTGGCAAGCAATCCCCGACACCAACACCTTCGCCCTGCTCTGCCTGGTGGGCCTCATGGGCACGGTCGGCCACTTTCTGCTCATCCTCGCGTTCGCGCGCGCGCCAGCGTCCACACTCACGCCTTACCTGTACACCCAGATCGGGTTTGCCATGTTGTGCGGCTGGCTGGTGTTCAAACACATTCCGGGACGGCTGGAACTGACCGGCATCGTGCTCATCGTGGTCTGCGGCGCCACCGCCAGTTGGATCACCGCGCGCGAACACCGCCTGCCCGTGGAACCACCCGAGGCCTGAACCAGCGGTGCCGTGGTTGTGCCCACGGGCCGCGCACAATACGCACCATGTCCCAGTATTTCGAAGTCCATCCCGAGAACCCGCAACCCCGGCTGCTCAAGCAGGCGGTGCAACTGCTCGAACGGGGCGGCGTGCTGGCGGTACCCACCGACTCCAGCTACGCGCTGGTCTGCCACATTGACGACAAGGCTGCGGCCGACCGGCTGCGCCGCATCCGCCAGGTCGACGACAAACACCACCTCACCCTGCTCTGCCGCGACCTGAGCGAGCTCGCCAGCTACGCCAAGGTGGACAACCGCCAGTACCGACTGCTCAAGCAGGCCACGCCCGGCCCCTACACCTTCATCCTCGAAGCCAGCAAAGAAGTGCCACGCCGCCTGAGCCACCCTTCGCGCAAGACGATCGGCCTGCGCGTGCCGAACCACAACGCCCTGCTGGCCTTGCTGGACCTGCACAATGGCCCCCTGCTGGCCACCACGCTGATCCCGCCCGGCGAGGTGCATCCCCTCAACGATGCGCAGGACATCCGCGACCGTTTCGAACACGATCTCGCGGGTGTGATCGATGCCGGAGCGTGTCCGCTCGAACCCACGACCGTCGTCGACCTCACGCCCATGGGCACGGGCGGAGAACCCGAGCTGGTGCGCGAAGGGCGCGGGCCGCTGGCCACACTGGGCCTGTAGACCCGATACCTGCGCCGCGGGGCCCAGCAGCTACAGGCACCGCACCCCATCTGGGACAATAAGTCATTTCCCGCCCAACGCCCCTCATGGATTTCGCCCAGATCATTCAAACCGTTGCCCTGTACGCCCTGCCGGTGCTGTTTGCCATCACGGTGCACGAAGCCGCTCACGGTTATGCGGCACGGCACTTCGGCGACAACACCGCCCACATGCTGGGCCGCATCACGCTCAACCCGCTCAAACACATCGACCCGGTCGGCACGATCGCGATGCCGCTGCTGCTGTATTTCGCCACCTCGGGCGCCTTCCTGTTTGGTTACGCCAAACCGGTCCCGGTGAATTTCGGGCGCCTGCGCAACCCGAAGAGCGACATGGTCTGGGTCGCACTGGCCGGCCCCGGTGCCAATCTGGTGCAGGCGGTGATGTGGACCACGGGCCTCTACCTGCTGGTGGCCGCGGGGGTGGAAGAACGCTTCTTCCTGGAAATGTGCCGCGCCGGCGTGCTGGTGAATCTGGTGATGTTTGCCTTCAACCTGTTTCCGCTGCCGCCGCTGGATGGCGGGCGCATTCTGGTGGGACTGCTGCCCAACCACTTGGCCTACCCGGTCTCGCGCATCGAACCCTGGGGCTTCTTCATCGTGATGGCCCTGGTCATCACCGGCGTCGTAGGCAACCTCTGGCTGCGCCCGCTCATGATGCTCACCGGTGGCGCGATCGAGTTGCTGCTGACGCCGCTGCGCTTCCTGCTGTTTTAATTTCAGACCTTCTTGTTCATGAGCACCCAACGCGTCCTCACCGGCATCACCACTTCGGGCACACCGCACCTGGGCAACTACGTGGGCGCCGTCCGCCCCACGGTGCGCGCCAGCCGCCTGGCCTCGGTCGAGAGCTTCTATTTCCTGGCCGACTACCATGCGCTGATCAAGGTCGGCGACCCGGCGCGCGTGCAACGCTCAACGCTGGAAATCGCCGCCACCTGGCTGGCCTGCGGCCTGGACCCGGAGAAGGTCACGTTCTACCGCCAGTCGGACATCCCCGAAATCCCCGAACTCACCTGGCTGCTCACCTGCGTGACCGGCAAAGGCCTGCTCAACCGGGCCCACGCCTACAAGGCCTCGGTCGACAAGAACACCGCCAGCGGCGACGAGCCCGACAACGGTGTGACCGCCGGCCTCTTCATGTACCCGGTGCTGATGGCGGCCGACATTCTGATGTTCAACGCCCACCAGGTGCCGGTGGGCCGCGACCAGATCCAGCACATCGAGATGGCGCGCGACATCGCGGCCAGCTTCAACCACCTCTACGGCGAACATTTCACCCTGCCCGAAGCGGCGATTGAAGACCACGTGGCCACCCTGCCCGGGCTCGACGGCCGCAAGATGAGCAAGAGTTACGACAACACCATTCCGCTGTTTGCCCCCAAGGATCAGTTGCGCAAGCTCATCATGGGCATCGTCACCGACTCGCGCACGCCCGGCGAACCCAAGGACACCCAGGGCTCCGCCCTTTTCCAGCTCTACCAGGCCTTTGCCAGCGCTGAAGAGACCGCCGTTCTGGCCAAGGCCTACGCCGACGGCATCGCCTGGGGCGACGCCAAACAGTTGCTGTTCGAACGCCTGGACCAGGAAATCGCCCCCATGCGCGCCATCTACGACAAACTGATCCAGGACCCGGGAAAAATCGAACGCACGCTGCAAGCCGGCGCTCACAAGGCGCGGGCCATCGCCACACCGTTCACCGCGCGACTGCGCCATGCCGTGGGCCTTCGCCCCCTGGACAGCCGGCCGGCCGTGACCAAGGCGGCCAAAGCCACCCGGGCGGCAGCGCCCAGCTTCAAGCAATATCGGGAACAAGATGGCCTGTTCTACTTCAAGCTGATCGACGCTCAAGGGCACCTGCTGCTGCAAAGCACCGGCTTCGCGTCGCCGCGGGAAGCAGCACAAACCGTCACCCGTTTGCAGCAGCAAGGTGCTGGAGCCATCGCCGAGCTGCAAAACCAGCTGGTCGTGGCGGCCGATCCGCAGGTGCTGGCACAAGCCCTCGGGTGGTTTTCAACGCCAGCTGACTGACTCAGCCGACCGGGTTGCACATTCCCGAACCTGCGACAATAGCTGTCTGGAGCGAACGCCCACCAGGCACTACCCCAACAAGGCAGCACACCGCGGTGTTTACAGAGTTCCCAACTTCATGGAACCCTGGCATCAAAAACTAAAAACAAGGTGTGCAAAAGTGCGCTTTTTGCTATCGCCAAAAGCGGCCAATGCCGATATGCTGTCACTCTGAATACAAAACTTAAACAGCACATCCTGCCATGAGTATCTTTGTCATTGACGATCATCCGCTGATGCGCGAGGCAGTCGTCATGCTTCTGCGTCGTCTTCGGTCTTCCACCCAGGTGGTTGAACTGGAGCGACTGGCCACCGTGAGTAAGGCGATCGCTGAACACGGGGAGCCTGAGCTGGTCTGTCTCGACCTGAAGCTGCCCGACACCCACGGCGTTTCCGGTGTGCGCGAAGTGCGCCAGATGCTGCCCGACACTTCGCTGATCGTGCTGTCCGCCTCGCCAGCTTCCGACTACGAAGACCTGGCCCGGGAAGCGGGTGCCGATGCCTACGTCGAAAAATCCGCCGGTGCCGCCCAGATCGGCAAGGTGCTGCGCGAGTTCCTGACCGAAGAGCCGGAAGACGAAAACGCACCCACCATTCCTGAGAAGCTGTCCAAGCGGCAGAAGCAGTTGCTCGTCATGCTGGACCGAGGACTGTCCAACCGCGACATCGCGGAACAACTGCAGATCAGCGAACACACCGTCAAGGTGCACCTGTGGCGCCTGTTCCGCCGCCTCAACGTCAAGAGCCGCTCTCAGGCCAGCCATCTGGCGCGAACCGCAGGCCTGCTCGACCTCTGAGCTTCGCTTGTATTCCCTGAAGCAGGTTGCTTCAGCCGGAAGCCTGTGCCGCCGACCCCGGCACCACGATATCCGGCGTTGTCGCTGTCTCCAGCGCTGATTTCTGCGTGTAAGCGGGCAGCAGCACACGGAACACACTGCCCCGTTCTGCTTCGGAGGACAGTGCCAGCTGGTAACCCATCAGCGTGGTCAGCTTGGAAACGATGGTCAGGCCCAGCCCCAGACTGTCTTCGGTTCCCTGGTGTTGCGACACCCTGAAGAACTCCTGAAAAATCGCCTGCTGATGTTCGCGAGCTATCCCCACACCGGTGTCCCAGACTTCAAAGACCAACACTTCCTCCCGACGCCTCAGGCCCAGCAGCACGCCACCGCGCCGCGTGTGACGAAACGCGTTCGACAACAGGTTGCCCAGAATCCGGCGCAACACCACTGGATCGGCCCACAGGGTCGTGGGCTTGGCATAGGTCCTGAACTTGAGTGACTTGCCCGCCGCAACGGGCTCAAACTGCGTGGCCAGCTCGGCGAAAAGCTGCAACACGTCGACGTTCTGCAAGCGCACCTTGTAGTTGCCGGCATCGATGCGTGTCAGGTCAAACAGCGAGTCAAACAGCTCGTTGATGGCCCGGGTCGATTGCAGTATCCGCGGCGAGATATCGCGCGCCATCTCCGGCTCGGTGGCCAGCCAGTCTGCGTACAGGCTCAAGGCATGCACCGGCTGACGCAGATCGTGAGCAGCCGAGGCCAGAAACCGGTTCTTGGTGGCCACGGCCCGGATCGAAGCCCGCGTCTGCTGGGTCAGCGAATCGATCAGTTCCTGGTTAGAAAACTGCAGTTCAAAACTGGCGCGGTAGATTTGATGCAGGCGCTTTCCCGCCACCAGCAAAAGCCACCAGAACACCATCAATAGCGCCATCAAAGCCAGACTCTGCTCCACGACGGGCGCTGCGTCGGTTGTCTGCAGGGTGTTGAGCGCAATGCCCAGGAATACCGAGGCCACGAGGGCGTGCACATACCGGCGAAACACCGGTAAATAGGCACTGAAGGCCGTCAAGGTGAGCAAGCCCTGCCCCAGCACCACGATGCCGCAGACAAACTGCGTCGCCGGACTGGCTTTCAGATAGCTCAACAACACCCCGCCGCCCCAGAGGAAGCCCATGACACCCCATGTCCACTGGTAGCGCTCGACAAACGCCATGCGCTGCGGCCCTTCGGAACTGTCGTAGCGCAACTGGTAGATCCCGATCAGACGATAGCGGTAAACCAGCATGGTCACCAATAGGCCCGTCCAGATCAGCAAGGAAACAAAGTCCACCTCACCGGCCATCATGAAAATCAACACCGGAAGCGCCAGTGTCGCCGCCAGCAGCGATGGGACCATGTTGTCCATCAGGACACCGATCAACTGGGCGTTCACCCACTGGTCTCTCACCTCGGGCGAAGCGGGCAGATGCTGGTGGGTCGCGGGTTGGGTGTCGACAAGCATGAATAACCACGAACAGACGGTGGAGCATTGTCACACCGGAAGGTCTGAAAAATGCAGCGCCCGTCTCCTGCTAGAATACTGAGCTTCGACGCGGAGAGGTGGCAGAGTGGTCGAATGCACCGGATTCGAAATCCGGCGTACAGTTTCAACTGTACCGAGGGTTCGAATCCCTCCTTCTCCGCCACAGACCGGTTTCCGGACTTCCCAAGAAGTCCTCGAGACCACCCACAAGCCCCGTACTCCGGGGCTTTTGTGTTTCTGGATATCCCCACGGCGCCCGCTCAGCCAGCGCTTTCATGGAGCCACATCGGGGACTCAAACAGAAGAAAATCCCCTTCACAGCGGCGCCGCGAGGGGATTTTTTGCTGGTGACTCAGCGCCCCACGGGTGCTCAGCTGTCGTTGGCCAGCAGGCGGAATCCTTTGCCGCGCATGCAGTGCGCCACCATGAGTTCCTGTTCCGATTTGGCAACCTTGTTCAGACCCACCTGAAAGCGGCACTCTGACAACTGGGTGTAGGTGTCATCCGAGGAGACGTTGGGCTTGGCCCAAAAAGGTTTTGAAGATGCACAACCCGCGAGCACCAGCACCGCGATCAGCATCCCTGCGTTCTTGATCATCAAAATTCCTTGCAGAGTAAACAGGCGAGGGGAGCATATCAAACGCGCCATCCGCCTGTTCACGCCAGGGGCATATCGATCAGGCCGCTATGCCGGGATTGCCTTGCATGCCTTCCACCTTGGGGGTGTTGAGCTTGCGCGTGGTGATGGTTTTGTGGCTCTTGAAATAGGTCTCCATCACGTCCCAGATCGGCTCGCCCATGGCACCTTCGGCCACCGGCGCCCAGCCAGCCACCTTGTAGGTCTTGCCCGCTTCGATGGTCTTGCCCTTGAGCATCATGTTGCTGATGCGCTTGCCCGAGCCGGCCTTGGGGTCGCAGGTGTAGGCCAGACCGCCCACACGCACCATGTCGCCGCCCTGCTGGTAGTAGGGGTCGGGGTTGAACAGGTTGTCGCACACGTCTTCCAGCACGGTCTTGATGGTCTCGCCGCTCATTTCGGTGAGCGTGCTGGTCGGGTAGGTGATGGCCACCTGGTCCATCATGAGTTCGCGCGTGATCGCCTGACCCGGCAGGATGGTGGTGCCCCAGCGGAAGCCGGGCGAGAACGCCATGTCGGCGCCCTTGACTTCCATCAGCGCGTCGACGATGAGCTGGTCCCACGAGCCGTTGAAGTTGCCGCGGCGGTACAGCAATCCTTCTGAAACGGCGAGCTTCTCGTCCAGTTTGGCCTTGTAGGGCGCGCGCACCTTGTCGATGTAGGTCTGCATTTCGGCGTCGGCCGGCAGCAGGTTGGCGAACACGGGCAGCAGCTTGTAGCGGAAATCCTGCACCTTGCCACCGCGCACGTCGAAGTCGAGCACGCCGAGGAACTTGCTGTTGGAGCCGGCGTTGGTCACCAGGGTCTGGCCCTTGGCGTTTTTCACCACGATGGGCGCGGGCATGCCGTCGTGCGTGTGGCCGCCGAGAATGGCGTCGATGCCGGTCACGCGCGAGGCCATCTTGATGTCCACGTCCATGCCGTTGTGCGAGATCACGACCACCGCCTGCGCGCCCTTGGAGCGCGCCTCGTCCACCATCTTCTGCATGTTCTCGTCCTGGATACCGAAGGTCCAGTTCGACACCATGTAACCGGGGTTGGCGATGGGCGTGTAGGGGAAGGCCTGCCCGATCACGGCCACCGGCACGCCGTTCATTTCCTTGATGACGTAGGGCTTGAACACCGGGTCACCGAAGTCGTTGGTCTTGACGTTCTGCGCCAGGAAGTCGAGCTGGCCTCCGAAGTCCTTCTCGACGATCTCCTGCACGCGCTTTTCACCCAGGGTGAATTCCCAGTGCGGGCACATGGCGTTCACGCCCAGCAGCTTGCAGGCGTCGACCATGTCCTGGCCGTTGGTCCAGAGCGCGGTGGCACTGCCCTGCCAAGTGTCGCCGCCGTCGAGCAGCATGGCGTAGGGGCGGCTGGCGCGCATCTGCTTGATCAGCGTGGCCAGGTGCGCAAAGCCACCAACCTTGCCGTAGGTCTTGGCAGCACTTTCGAAGTTCAGGTAGGTGAAGGCATGGGCCTCGGGGGTCCCGGGGCGGATCTTGAAGTGCTTGAGCAGACTCTCGCCCACGATGTGCGGCGGGCGGCCCACGGCTTCGGCCACGCCCAGGTTCACGTTGGGCTCGCGGAAGTAGATCGGCATCAGCTGCGCATGGCAGTCGGTGAAGTGCAGGAAGCTGACATTGCCGAACTTGGGCAGGTCGTACATCGCCTGGCCCGCGCCCGGCTTGCCGGCCAGCACATCCTTGTGATCCAGAGCCATGCCGCCCGCGCTGGCCACGGCGAGCACCTGCATGAATTCACGACGACTGAAGCTCATAAACATTCCTTAACAATTGATTGCTGATATTTGCGCCAAATTTTTTTTTGCCAACAACCTGCTCCCGGTTCGACACCAGGAGCAGGCCACACCACAGGTCAGGCGTCCTGCGGGCGCGTCTTCGTCACTGGTTCACTGGCGATGCGGGGTCCAGCAACAGAGCCATCACATCCCTGATGTTGCTTTCGCTCAGAATGCCTTTGTGACCGGCGCGCGGCATCTGCGAGCACGCGTTGTAGGCCCGCGCGTTCCACAGCTTGCCCCAGGTGTACTCCACGATGGCTTTGGACGCCGCGCTGTTGGGGTCTGTCACACCGCGGGTCTTGCCGTAGTTGTACAGGCTCGGACCCAGGTTGCCGAAGGAAATTTCCTTCTTGTCCATCTGATGGCAGTTGTAGCAGTTACCGCCGTTGACGGCATCTGCCTTGTCGCTCCAGGTCAGGCCTCGGCCACTCTGCGCGATCTTTTCCCCAGCCTTCCAGTCGCCCAGGAATTTTCCGTCGCTCGGCATTTTGACGGTCTTGAGTTCAGCGGCCTCGATGGCCTTGGCGGTCTTCTCGTCCAGCGGTTTGCCGGCCACATCCGCGGCGCTGCACAGACGATTGGCTTCGTCCTGCTTGAGGTAGTCGAGCGTGGCGATACCCTTGGCCTGGAAGGATGCCTTAACGACATCGGCGTGAGCCTTGTCGTAGTCAGAACCGCCCACACCGGTGGTACATGCGCTCAAGGCCAGCGCGGCGACAGGCATGAGGGCGATAGCAATGGTTTTTTTCATGTTCTCGTCTCCGGTTCAGCGCTTGATGGCAGGCACGATGGACTCGGACCCCTTGGAGTGGACACCCATGTAGACGCTCAGTGCGATCGTGGCATCGCTGCCGAACTTCGGCTCAGGGAAGCGCTGCTGGCGGTAGCAGTCGTTCAGTCGCTTCTGCATGGTCCACATCTGTGCGTTGGACACGCGGTAGGCCGGCCAGGCCGCAAAGCCGATACCGTCACCCGGGTTCTTGGTCAGGTTGGGCAAGTCCTGCAGGCGAATGCGCCCGCCGTCGCTGCCGTGGCAGGTGGAACAGGCAAAGTCGTGCGGACCACCGCGCTGGAAGAACAGGCGCTTGCCCACTTCGTACATGGTTTTTTCCTGCTCGGTGTTGAACGGCAGGTTGAAGCGCATGCCCTTGGATTGCGTGGCCACGTAAGTGGTGATGGCCACCAGATTGGCGCCTTCGCCCTTGCCGATGGTGGGAGCAGCCTTGTACAGCTCGGCCTCGTTGAAGCCTTGCTGGGTCACCATGCAGTGGATCAATCGGGTTTCCAGATCCATCACCTTGCCAGTGTCCTTGAAGAAGCGCGGCAACTCGGTGAATGTTCCCGCAAGCACGCCGGGCCCTTTGCCCAGATCGCACTGCTCCAGAGAAACGTTCTTCGGGCCGCGCTTTTGCTTCCAGAGCTCCTCGCCCTTCATCTCGAACAGCTCGGCGGGGTTACCGTCCTGAAGCATTTCACGGTACTTGGCGATGGCGTCGGTCGCCGAATTGCCCTGGGCGAACACGGCGCCCGTAGCCAGAACCAGCCAGGTCGCGGCCAGCAGGCGGCGGTGAACCACTGCATGTTTCATCTGGGGATCTCCTACTTTTATATCGGTTGAACAACCAAAAACGGCCAGCGACTTGCGTGGCTGGCCGCGCGTCACCACAGCCGATCAGGCGATGGTGGCTTCGTCGGTGCGGGAATCGCCCTTGCTGTCGACCCACTTCACCACGACCTTGTCGCCCTTGGCCGCACCCTTGAACTTGAAGGACAGGAAGGGGTTCTGTGACACCGAGCCACTGAACATGGCCTTGAGCACGGTCTTGCCGGCGCTGGTGGCTTCCACATCCTTGATGAAGTGGGCGGGAATGAGGGCGCCGGCCGCGTCTTTGCGGGTACCGGGTTCCATGGGGTGGGACATGAGCACGCGAACGGTGGTTTCGTCGCCAGCGAGGGCGGCACGGATGCGCATCGGATCAGCCATGATGGACTCCTATCAATTCAAAAAAATATGGTTTTCGGGGTTGTGTCGTGTGAGTTTGGGGCGATCAGCCGCCGCAGCCACCCAGCGTCACTTTGGTTTCTTTGGAAGCCGAGAACAGCTTGCCATCGGCCTTGACCACGGCCACCACGTTGGTGCTCTGACCCATCTTCAGACGGGTCTGCACATCGGCGGCGGTGCCGGCGGGGATCATGAAAGCACACGACAGCGGGGTCGGGTTCTTCTCGACGATGAGGTACATCTCGGTCGTGTTGGGCAGCTTGCTGGTGGCGCCGACGGGCACCACGGCGCCGTTCTCAGCGATGTCGGGCGACACCACGGAAACCTGGTCGCTGGCGGCAGCGGTACCACCGATGGCTTTGAGGGCATCTTCCAGGGTCTTGACCTGGAAGCTGGCGTGATCCACGGCGGCCTGGGCCTGGCTCTGGGTCACGAGGCCCAGGGCGATCAGGGAGGCGAACGCGCCGGTGGACTTGATGGCTGTGCGACGGGAACTGTTCATGGGGAACTCCTGAAAAAAAAGTGAGGGTGAAATTACTTGTCGGGGGCACCGGCCAGCACCCAGGCGGCGAGCAGCTTGAGCTCGTCGTCTTTCAGTGTCGGCTGGGGCGGCATGGGCACGGGACCGTACAGGCCGGAACCGCCAGACTTGATGCGCGCCGCCACAATGGCTTCGGCATCGGCCTGACCTTTGTGCTTGGCAGCCACGTCCTTGTAGGCGGGACCCACCAGCTTCTTGTCAGCGGCATGGCAGGCCAGGCAAGCGCTCTTGGACGCGAGTGCCTTGGCGGCCGCGGCGTCCATGGCATGAGCACCTGCGGTGACGAGCAGGGCCATAGCGGCGAGGACAACCTGTTTGAAATCCATCTTCATAGCTTAGGGTCTCCTTGGTAAAAAACGTATGGGGTTAACGATTAAATGCGCATATTTGGAGGAATGCGCGAAGCAGTCACCTCCGCGGCGAACGCAGGTTGGTTGATTTCGGTTTATTTCGCGCCCTCCACAATCCACTTGGCCAGGGTCTTGGCGTCAGCAGCCGAGAGCTGGTCCTGGGCTGGCATGGGCACGGCACCCCAGACACCCGAACCA
Source organism: Betaproteobacteria bacterium HGW-Betaproteobacteria-9 (assembly GCA_002842215.1). Classification (GTDB taxonomy): domain Bacteria; phylum Pseudomonadota; class Gammaproteobacteria; order Burkholderiales; family Burkholderiaceae_C; genus Hydrogenophaga. The sequence goes on from PHCC01000015.1 coordinate 191,828, forward strand.
CCCGACTTGATCTTGCCTTCCAGGTAGGTCTCGGCGTCGGCCTTGCCCTTGTATTTGGCAGAGATTTCGTTGAAGCCAGGGCCGACGATCTTGCTCTTCAACCCGTGGCAGGCGGTGCAGGCATTGGTGTTCAGCATGCCTTTGGCATCCGCTCCGCCCGAGGCCGTGCGGGCGGCCACCACCACGGGTGCCGCGGCAGACGAACCCACCAGACCCTTGGGCGCCGGTTTGGTCGTGTCGGCGCCACGCACCGGGCCGATGACACGGTTCTGCTCCTGGATGTTGCCGTGGGCGTCGCGGGCAAAGTCAGGCAGGAAAGAGTGCACTTTGGGATCGACCGAGCAGTCCTTCATGCAGGTCACATTCTTCACGTCGCCCTTGCCATTCGCTTTCCACAGCGGCTCGTAGAACACCATGCCATTGCGGTTGGGCATCCGCTTTTGCACCTCGGCAATGTTCTTGTCGGTCAGCGTGTAGTCGGCAGGCACGATCTCTGCCAGGCTCAGAAGGTAGGCCAGCACGCCATAGACCTCGTCGGTCTTGAGCGTCTTGGGCGCGTTCCAGGGCATGGCGCGGTTGATGTAGTCGAACAGCGTGGAGACGGTTGCCACCTTCATGATGGTCGTCTTCTGGGGCACGATGCTCTTGCCCTCTTCCAGGCCCTTGACGCGTCCGGTCTTGATGTCGTCCTTCGTGGTGCCGCCGATGATGGGCGTGAACACCTCGTTGGACTCACCGAACGTGCCGTGGCAGGAAGCGCACTTGCCCTCCCACACCGTCTCGCCCAGCGAGACACTGCCCGCACCGGCCGGCAGACCTTTGAAGTCCGGACGCACATCGATGTCCCAGGCCTTCACCTCGGCGGCAGTGGCGTCACGGCCCATGTTGTGCCACGGCGCGGTCTGCGCAAAGGCCGTACCCAGTGAGAGTGCAGCCGCCAGAACAACGGCTTTCGTCGAAAGTTTAAAAGTGGATTTCATCAGTACACCTGCACGTTGGAGACTTCACCGTTTTCGGACACCAGCCAGCTCTGGATGGCGTTCTGGTGGTAGACCGACTTGGTGCCGCGCACGGCACGCAGCTGGTTGATCTTGGGCTGCACGTAGCCGGTGCTGTCGACGGCACGGGCCTGCAAAATGGCGGGCTTGCCGTCCCAGACCCAGTCGATGTTGAAACGCGTCATGGCCTTGGGCAGGATCGGCCCTTCCAGGCGCGCCGTGCGCCAGTTGCGACCACCATCCACGCTCACGTCCACGCGCTTGATCGCGCCGCGGCCCGACCAGGCCAGGCCGGTCACGTTGTAGTAACCCTTGTCCAGCAGGGTCTGGCCGGCCGAGGGTGTGGTGATGACCGACTTGCACTCCTGGATGCCGGTGTACTGGCGGTGCGTGCCATCGGGCATGTGATCGATGTAGTGCACGGCCTCGTCTTTGGTCGCGTACCGCTGATCGCCCACTTCGATGCGGCGCAGGTACTTCACCCAGCTCACACCCTGCACACCCGGCACCACCAAGCGCAGCGGGTAGCCGTTTTCGGGGCGCAGCATTTCGCCGTTCATGGCCCAGGCAACAATGCAGTCGTCCATCGCGCGCTCAATGTCAATGGTGCGGGTCATGGAAGAACCGTCAGCGCCTTCGGCCAGCACGTACTTGGCGGCCTTCTTGTCGATGCCGCACATCTCCAGCAGGGTGGACAGCAGCACGCCGGTGAATTCGGAGCAACTGACCATGCCGTGCGTGTACTGCACGGTGGGCACGGCCACGTTGCCCCATTCGGTCGCGGTGTTGGCACCGCACTCGATGAAGTGGATGCGCGACACGCTGGGCAGGCGCATCAGGTCGTCCATGGTGAAGACGCGCTGGCGTTTCACGAGGCCGTTGATCATCAGGCGGTGCTTGGAGGGGTCGATGTCCCACCAGCCCTGGTGGTGGCGCTCGAAATGCAGGCCGCTGGGGGTGATGATGCCGAACAGGCCCTGCAGCGGCGTGAAACTCACGGAGGCCTGGTCCACGCGGGTCAGACCCGGACTCTGTCGGCGCTGCAGGTTCGCTTCCCATTTGCTGGGTTTTCCGTACCCGTCGGTCACCACCGACTGGCCCAGCCCGGTGCTGTGCTCGGGCAACTTCAGAATCGCTTCTTCACCGTCAGCTGCCATGGCCCGGGTGGCCGCGCCCGCCGACGCGGCGACGCCGGCGCCCATGGCCAGTGCTTTGCCCATGAAGCTGCGGCGCGCCTTGCGCGCCTGTTCGAGCTTCTCGGGACTCAGAAAATTTTCGGGCGCGGGGATCACGCGTCCAATCACTTCGCTCAGGTCTTTAGACACTTGCTTTTTCCTTCTGGTTGGCGGGGGGGTTGCGTTTGGCCCTGGTTTTGACTTTGGGGCTTTGGCGCGGGGTCATGTCTTCAACAAAATGGTTGAAACTCTCACGGGAAACGGATGCGCCGTCGGCTCGACCGGCCACCTGGGTCGACACCGTGCGACACAGCTCGATGTACATGGGGTCGGCCACCTTGTAAAAAATCTGGGTGCCCTCGCGGCGTCGCGACAGCATGCCGGCCTGGTACATCAGGCCGAGATGACGGGACACATTGGCCTGCGCCAGCGCGGTCACCTTGATGATCTCGTTGACACACTTCTCCTGCTGGCACAGCGCGTGCAAGATGCGCAGCCGCGTAGGCTCGCCGAGCACGCTGAAATAGCGCGCCACGGACTCAAAAACCTCGTGCATGTCATCCACCGGCTTGTCTCCAGACTGGTTTGATTTCGATCAAACAACTATATGATTGAATGCCTATATACAGATTAGTGTAAACCCGAATCCTCGCATTTTTCTGACAAGTGGCGCCCGCACCGAGCTCGAAAGCACGCGCCCGTTCAAAAGCCTCGTTCGCCCAAAAACCCTTACGGGTCACTGACTTATCGGTCCATATGCCGACCAAATCTGATAGGGTTTTTACGGTTTGGAGGGCCAGATCACGGTGCTAGGATCAACCATCTAAATATGCGGAAGTACTGATGCTTTGCGCCAGAAGCCCCTCTGCTACAGTTTTAGATGGTGTTTTTCCCAACCACTCTTCTGGAGGTGACGATGATCAAAACAATGAAATGGCTGGCTGTGGGTGCGCTGAGTGCAGCCGCTTTTGGGGCGCAGGCGGAAGTGAATCAGGTGCGCGTGTGGGCAGCGGCCTGTGCCAACTGCCACGGCACCATGGGCAAGGCCGAGACGGGCAATGAGTCGCTGGCCGGCAAGGACAAAGACGAGCTGATCCAGAAGATGATGGACTTCAAGACCGGTCGCAAGCCCGCCACCATCATGCACCAGCTGACCAAGGGCTACTCCGACGAGCAGCTCCAGCAACTGGCCGCCTACTTCGCCAGCCTGAAAAAATAAGGAGCCCAACCATGCAACGTCGTCAATTTGTACAAACGCTGGGCGCCGGTTCGGCGGTCGCCGGTCTGGGTCTTCTGGGTGGCTGTGCCGCCGGGGGCGCCAGTGGCGCGAAGGTCATCGTCGTCGGGGGTGGCTACGGTGGCGCCACCGCCGCCAAATACGTGCGACTGTTCTCGGACTACGGGATCAACGTCACGCTGATCGAGCCCAATCCGGCTTTCGTCTCCTGCCCGATTTCCAACCTGGTCATCCAGGGCAGCAAGACCATCGCCGATGTGACCACGCCCTACACCAACCTGGAAAAGCGCCACGGCGTGAAGGTCGTGCGCGACATGGTCGCCAGCATCGATGCCGAGAAGCGCATGGTGAAACTCGCCAGTGGCGGCGAATTGCCCTACGACCGCCTGATCCTCTCGCCCGGTATCGACTTCATGTGGGACACCCTGCCCGGCATGGCCAAGCCCGGCGCGCAAGACAAGGTGCTGCACGCCTGGAAAGCCGGCGCACAGACCGTGGCGCTGCGCAAGCAGCTCGAAGCCATGCCCGATGGCGGCGTCTACGCGCTCTCGATTCCGCTGGCCCCGTACCGCTGCCCGCCCGGCCCCTACGAACGCGCCAGCCTGGTCGCCAACTATTTCAAGAAGGCCAAGCCCAAAAGCAAGGTCGTGATCTTCGACGCCAACGACGACATCCAGTCGAAGAAGGGCCTGTTCATGAAGGCCTGGAAAGACCACTACGACGGCATGATCGAGTACCGCCCCAAGCACAAGGTGGTTGACGTGGACGCGGCCACCAACACCTTGAAGTTCGAGTTCAACGACGACTTCAAGGCCGGTGTCGCGAACGTGGTGCCCAGCATGCGGGCTGGCGCCATCGCCGTCACCACCGGTCTGGCCACCGCCAACAACCGCTGGTGCGAGGTCGACTTCCTCACCTTCGAATCGAAGGCCAGGAAGAACATCCACGTCCTGGGCGACTCGATCCAGATCGCGCCCGGCATGCCCAAGTCCGGCCACATGGCCAACCAGCACGGCAAGACCTGTGCCGCGGCCGTGGTGGCTCTGCTGGAAGGCAAGGAGCCGCTCTCGCTGCCGATCTACGCCAACACCTGCTACAGCTTCGTGACCGACGAAGACGTGGTGCACGTGGCCAGCGTGCACCGTTACGACGCCGAGAAGAAGACCATGCTCACGGTGCCTGGCTCGGGCGGTGTGTCGGTGGCGGCCAGCGAACTCGAAGGCCGCTACGCCCACGCCTGGGCACGCAACATCTGGGCTGACACGCTGGCCTGAAGTAGGTCCACCCCCGCGCCGCCTTCGGCGTCACCCCCTCAAGGGGGCAGCATCTGCGGCCCGGCAAAGCCGGTTCCGCGATGCTCTGGGCGGCGCTGCTTCTTGCGTTATGGATCGCGCTTCGGCCTGTTGGAGCAACTACTGTGAAATCGATGAATGGCATGAAATCCAGGACCAGCGTCGCCCTTGGGGTGGCCCTTCTGCTTGGCGCCTCGGGCGCCTGGGCGCAGGCTGACGAAGCCCGCGCGAAAAAGATCGCGGGCGGGTCCTGCTTCCTGTGCCATGGGGCGCAGGGCGAGTCCACCAGCGAGGTGTTCCCGCGTCTGGCCGGACAACACGCCGAGTACATCGCCAAGCAGCTCACGGCTTTCAAGAGTGGCCAACGCAAGAGCACCGCCATGGTCGAGATGGTAAGCAAGCTCACGCCCGACGAAATGCTGGCACTGGGCAAGTACTACGAGAAGATGTCGATCCCGCGCGAGGAGCCCAAGGACCCGCAACTCGCAGCCATGGGCCGTTACATCTTCCACAACGGCAACAAGTTCAGCGGCGTGCCAGCCTGCGTGAACTGCCACGGCACCAACGCCGAGGGCGCAGCCAACCTGCCCCGACTGGCCACACAGTTCTCAGGCTACATCCACACCCAGCTGAAATCGTTCAACAAGCGCGACCGCACGAACGACAACGCGGTGATGCACGTTGTCGCCGAGAAGATGACCGAGCTGGAGATGGCGGCTGTGGCGGAGTACGTCAGCAGCAAGTAGAGATCCCCCCCTGCGCCGCTGTGCGGCTTCCCCCCGAGGGGACCACGCCCTTGGACCGGCGGAGCCGGATCTTCGGCGTGTGCTGGGGTGCCTACGCTTCGATGGGAGGGCACCTGCCCTCCCCCATCACGCTTGGCTCAGGCCACTTTGGCGGCCAACTCGCCCTTGTCGTAGCGCTTCTGCATCGTCTCCAGGCTGTGCACCTGGGTGATCTTGCTGGCCATGCCGGCGGCACCAAAGGCTTCGTAGCGCGCCGCGCAGATCGCCTGCATCGCCTTGGTGGCTTCCTTGTAGAACTTGCGTGGGTCGAAGTTCTTGCGGTCTTCGGCCAGGTGCTTGCGGATGGCGCCGGTGCTGGCCATGCGCAGGTCGGTGTCGATGTTGACCTTGCGCACGCCGTTGCGGATGCCTTCGACGATCTCTTCCACCGGCACGCCGTAGGTGACGCCCATGTCGCCGCCGTACTGGTTGATGATGGCCAGCCAGTCTTCCGGCACGCTGCTGGAACCGTGCATCACCAGGTGCACATTGGGAATGCGCTGGTGGATTTCTTTCACGCGGTCGATGCGCAGCACCTTGCCGCTGGGCTTGCTGCTGAACTTGTAGGCACCGTGGCTGGTGCCGATGGCAATCGCCAGCGCGTCCACCTGGGTCTTGCTCACGAAATCGGCGGCTTCATCGGGGTCGGTCAGCAGCATGGAGTGGTCCATCTCGCCTTCGGCGCCGTGGCCGTCTTCTTCGCCCGCCTTGCCGGTTTCCAGCGAGCCCAGGCAACCGAGTTCACCTTCCACCGACACGCCGCAGGCGTGGGCCAGGTCCACCACCTGCTTGGTGGTGTTGACGTTGTACTCGTAGCTCGACGGCGTCTTGCCGTCGGCCAGCAGGCTGCCGTCCATCATCACCGAGCTGAAGCCCGACTGGATGGAGCGGAAGCAGATGGCGGGCGCGGCGCCGTGGTCCTGGTGCATGCAGACGGGGATGTGGGGGTACATCTCGATCGCGGCAGAGATCAGGTGGCGCAGGAAGGGCTCGCCGGCGTAGGAGCGCGCACCGGCCGATCCCTGCAGGATCACGGGGCTGTTCACCTTGTCGGCCGCCTGCATGATGGCCTGCACCTGCTCCATGTTGTTGACGTTGAAGGCCGGCAGGCCGTAGTTGTGTTCTGCCGCGTGGTCAAGCAGTTGGCGAAGGGAAATGAGAGCCATGGTGTTTCCTTTATGGGACTGAATTCAAGTTCAAAAAAGATGTGCAACCCCTTGCCAGGATGCGGTGGAACCGGCTTTGCCGGGCCACTCGCATCGCCCCCTGGGGGGTGACGCCGCAGGCGGCGCGGGGGGATCCTATTCAGCTCTGCGCGCCAACACCTCGAAGGCCGGCAGCGTCTTGCCCTCCAGCACTTCGAGGAAGGCCCCACCGCCGGTGGAGATGTAGCCCACGTCCTTCTCGATGCCGTACTTGGCAATGGCGGCCAGCGTGTCACCACCACCGGCGATGCTGAAGGCGCTGGACTCGGCGATCGCCCGCGCGATGGTCTTGGTGCCGTTCTCGAAGGCGGCGAATTCGAACACGCCCACCGGGCCGTTCCAGACAATCGTGCCGGCCTTCATCAGCTGCTCGGCCAGCAGCTTTGCGGTCTGCGGGCCGATGTCCAGGATCAGGTCATCGTCGGCCACGTCGGTGGCGGCCTTGACCGTGGCCACGGCGTCGGGGCTGAAGCTCTTGGCGCAGACCACGTCGGTCGGGATCGGAACCGCGGCGCTGCGCGCTTTCATGGCGTCGATCACGGCTTTGGCTTCGCCGATCAGGTCGGGTTCGGCCAGGCTCTTGCCGATTTTCAAACCGGCCGCGAGCATGAAGGTGTTGGCGATGCCGCCACCGACGATCAGGCCATCGACGTTCTTGGCCAGGGCCTGCAGGATGGTCAGCTTGGTGCTGACCTTGCTGCCGGCGACGATGGCGATCAGCGGGCGCCTCGGGTTGGCGAGCGCTTTGCCGATGGCGTCCATCTCCGCCGCCAGCAGCGGGCCGGCACAGGCGATGGGTGCGGTCTCGGCGATGCCGTAGGTCGTGCCTTCGGCGCGGTGCGCGGTGCCGAAGGCGTCGTGCACGAAGATGTCGCACAAGGCACCGAGCTTCTTGGCGAGTTCGGGGTTGTTCTTCTTTTCGCCTTTGTTCAGACGGCAGTTCTCCAGCATCACCACCTCACCAGGCGCCACTGAGAAGTCGCCGTCCACCCAGTTGGCGACGACGCGGATGTTGCGACCCATGAGCTGGCCCATGCGGGCGGCCACAGGCGCCAGCGAGTCGGCCGATTTGAATTCGCCTTCGGTGGGGCGGCCGAGGTGCGAGGTCACCATGACGGCGGCCCCGGCGTCCAGCGCCATCTGGATGGCCGGGATGCTGGCTCGGATGCGCGTGTCTTCGGTGATCTCGCCGGCATCGTTCTGCGGCACGTTGAGGTCGGCACGGATGAAGATCCGTTTGCCGCGGGCGAAGCCGCTCGCGCACACGTCGCTGAATCGGAGGAATTTCATGGCGGTCCCCTGGATCAGTTGCGACCGACGTGCTGCACGAAGCGCATCATGTTGCAGGTGTAGCCGTACTCGTTGTCGTACCAGGACACGACCTTGACGAAAGTGCTGTCCAGTGCGAGGCCGGCTTCGGCGTCGAAGATGGAGGGCATGGAGCAACCGCGAAAGTCGGTGGAGACGACCTTGTCGCTGGTGTAGCCCAGCACGCCCTTGAGTGCACCTTCCGAGGCCGCCTTCATGGCCTTGCAGATGTCGTCGTAGCTGGCTTCCTGGTTCAGCTCAACGGTCAGGTCCACCACCGACACGTCGGAGGTGGGCACGCGAAACGCCATACCGGTGAGCTTTTTGTTCAGCTCGGGCAGCACCACGCCCACGGCCTTGGCGGCGCCAGTGGAAGAAGGGATGATGTTTTCCAGGATGCCGCGGCCGCCGCGCCAGTCTTTGCTCGACGGGCCGTCCACCGTCTTCTGCGTGGCGGTGGCGGCGTGCACCGTGGTCATCAGGCCGCGCTTGATGCCGAAGTTGTCGTTCAGCACCTTGGCCACGGGGGCCAGGCAGTTGGTGGTGCAGGACGCGGCGGAGACGATGGACTCACCCGCGTACTTGGCGTGGTTCACGCCGAAGACGAACATCGGTGTTGCATCCTTCGATGGCGCGGACTGCACGACCTTCTTGGCGCCAGCGTCGATGTGCTTCTGGCAGGTGTCGGCGGTCAGGAAGAAGCCGGTGGACTCGACCACGACGTCGGCACCGATCTCATTCCACTTCAGGTTGGCCGGGTCCTTCTCGGTGGTCAGGCGGATCTTCTTGCCGTTGACGACGAGGTGGTTGCCCTCGACGGCCACGGTGCCCTTGAATCGGCCATGCACCGAGTCGTACTGCAGCATGTAGGCCAGGTACTCGGGCTCCAGCAGGTCGTTGATGCCGACGACCTCGATGTCCTTGAACTCAGCTTCCTGCGTGACAGCGCGGAACACCATGCGCCCGATGCGCCCGAAGCCGTTGATACCGATCTTGATGGTCATGAGAAATCTACCTTTGAAGTGGGGAATAAAGAAATGGCGTTCAGCGGTGGGCGTGGAGTGTCAACCCGCCAACTGGGTGGTCAACGCCGAAAAATCGGGGATCACGCGATCCGGCTGGCAGGACTCTATGGGTTCGCCCATGTTGTATCCGTACGGTAGCGCCCAGACAGCGATGCCACCGTTGCGCGCGGTGGCCACGTCGATGCTGGAGTCGCCCACGAACAGCGCACGATCACTGCTCATGCCGAATTGCTTCAGACAGTCGGTGATACCAGCCGGGTTGGGCTTCTTCACCGGCAAGGTGTCGCCGCTGATGACGCGGTCGAACAGGGGTGCCATCTGGTGCGCATCGAGCACCGTCTGGGTATAACGCCCTTCCTTGTTGGTCATCACCACCAGCTTCACGCCCGCGGCGCGCAGCGCCTGCAGGGTTTCGCGGACGTGCGGGTAGAGGTGGCTGCGCGTGCCGCATCGCTGCTGGTAGTGCTTGCCGAACTCGTGCTCGATGAGCTTGAAGCTGTCGGACTGGCGCACCGTGTCGGCCGTGGTGTCACCGGTGAAGGCGAGCGCCTGGATCAGCAGCTCGCGCGTGCCGTGGCCGATCCAGTCGTTCACCTGCTGCTGGGTCACCAGCGGCAGGTGAAACTGGGTGAGCGTGTCGTTCACCGCGTCGGCGATCTCGGGGGCTGTCTCGATCAGCGTGCCGTCGAGGTCGAACAGGATGAGGTCGTAGGGATATTTTTCAGTCACATCAAACACCATCAGATTGAAGAAGCGTTGCGGGCGATGGGCAGCTCACCCAGAGCGCCGCAGAACTGGCGTTGCCAGGCCGCAGGCGCTGCCCCATGAGGGGCGGAGCGCAGCGACGGGGGTGGTTCAGTGCGATCCGACAACGATGTGCTCGGGCAACGTTTCTTCGCGGCGGTGCGCCGCGCGGTGCACCAGGGTGCGCACGGCGTCGCACACGCGGGCACTGGTGATGCCGAAGTGCTGGTACAGGTCTTTCGCCGGCGCGGATTCGCCAAAGGTCGCGATGCCCACCACCACGCCGGTGCGACCCACGTACTTGCGCCAGAAGTCCGGGTGCGCCGCTTCCACCGCCACGGTGGGCAGGGCCAGCGGCAGCACCATGTCCTGGTAGGCCTCGGACTGGCGGTCAAACACGTTGCTGCTGGGCATGGATACCACGCGCGTGCTGATGCCTTCGGCAGCGAGCGCTGCATGGGCTTCCATCGCCAGCGAGGTCTCGGAACCCGTGGCCAGGATCACGGCCTTCGGGTGCTTGCCTTCGGCCAGCACGTAGCCACCCTTGCGAATCTTCGCGACCATGGACATGTCGCTCAGGCGCGGCAGGTTCTGGCGCGAGAGGCACAGCGCGCTCGGGCCGTCCTTGCGCTCGACGGCGCAGGCCCAGGCAACGGCCGTTTCCAGGCCATCGGCCGGGCGCCACACGTCCAGGCCGGGGATGATGCGCAGGCTGGGCACGTGCTCGACGGACTGGTGCGTCGGGCCGTCTTCACCCAGGCCGATGGAATCGTGTGTGAACACGTGGATCACGCGCTGCTTCATCAGCGCCGCCATGCGGATGGCATTGCGGCTGTAGTCGGAGAAGGTGAGGAAGGTGCCGCCGTAGGGGATGTAGCCGCCGTGCAGCGCTATGCCGTTCATGATTGCGGCCATGCCGAACTCGCGCACGCCGTAGCTCATGTGGTTGCCCCAGGCGTCGCGCCCTGCCTTCACGCAACCCTTGAAGTTGGTGAGGTTGGAGCCGGTCAGGTCGGCACTGCCGCCGAAAAATTCGGGCACCAGCGGTGCCAGCACGTCGAGCGCGTTCTGGCTGGACTTGCGGGTGGCGAAAGCGTCGGCCTTGGCGGCGATGGCTTCCAGCACTTCGGGCAGCTTGTCGGCGAACGCGGGCAGCAGATCGCCCGCCATGCGCCGCTCGAACTCGGCCGCTTCCAGCGGGTACTGCGTGCGGTAGGCATCGAAGCGTTCGCGCCAGGCGCGTTCGGCCACAGCGCCGCGGTCGGTGGCGTTCCAGGCGGTGGCGATCTCGGCCGGAATCTCGAACGGCGGCGCGGTCCAGCCCAGTTGCTCGCGGGTGGCCTGCACCTCGGCCGCACCGAGTGCGGCGCCGTGCACGTCGTGCGTGCCGGCCTTGTTGGGCGAACCCATGCCGATCACGGTCTTGCAGCAGATCAGCGTGGGCTTGCCGTGCGGCAGCACGCCCTGCTTCTTCGCCTCCAGCAGTGCGGCCTCGATGGCCGCCGGGTTGTGGCCGTCCACGTTGGGGATCACGTGCCAGCCGTAGGCGTCGAAACGCTTGGGCGTGTCGTCGGTGAACCAGCCTTCAACGTGGCCGTCGATGGAGATACCGTTGTCGTCGTAGAACGCCACCAGCTTCGAGAGGCGCAGCGTGCCGGCGAGTGCGCAGGCCTCGTGGCTGATGCCTTCCATCATGCAGCCGTCACCGAGGAACGCGTAGGTGAAGTGGTCCACGATGTGGTGGCTGACGGTTTCGTCTTCGCGGTTGAACTCCTGAGCAAGCAGCTTCTCGGCCAGCGCCATGCCGACCGCGTTGGTGATGCCCTGGCCCAGCGGGCCGGTGGTGGTTTCCACGCCGGGGGTGATGCCCACCTCGGGGTGGCCTGCGGTCTTGCTGTGCAGCTGGCGGAAGTTCTTCAGTTCGCTCATCGGCAGGTCGTAGCCGGTGAGGTGCAGCAGCGCGTAGATCAGCATGGAGCCGTGGCCGTTGGACAGCACGAAGCGGTCGCGATCGGGCCAGTGCGGGTTGGCCGGGTTGTGCTTGAGGTGCCGGTTCCACAGCACCTCGGCAATGTCGGCCATGCCCATGGGCGCGCCGGGGTGGCCGGACTTGGCCTTCTCCACCGCATCGACGGCGAGCATGCGGATAGCGTTCGCCATCTGGCGGGCGAGTTCGGGGTTGGGAGTTGTCGTCATGGTGTGTCCTCGTGACGGATGTTTGTCTCGTGTCTCAAAGGCCGGTCGAGTGAAGTGACTCCAACCGGGAACGCGGTGGAACCGGCTTTGCCGGGCCACTCGCGTTGCCCCCTGGGGGGGGTGACGCGCCCTTAGGCGCGGCGCGGGGGGGTCAATTCATGACGCGCTTCTTGCGTTCCACCATGCGCCAGATGAACGGCGTGAAGATCAGCTGCATCGCCAGCTCCATCTTCCCGCCCGGCACCACGATGGTGTTGGCACGGCTCATCATGGAGCCGTTGATCATGTTGAGCAGGTACTGGAAGTCGATGCCCTTGGGCTGGGCGAAACGGATCACCACCATGCTCTCGTCGGCGGTCGGCACGTCGCGCGCCACGAAGGGGTTGCTCGTGTCCACGATCGGCACACGCTGGAAGTTCACGTGCGTGTGCTGGAACTGCGGGGTGATGTAGTTGACGTAGTCGGGCATGCGGCGCAGGATGGTGTCGGTCACCGCGTCGGCGCTGTAGCCGCGCATGTTCTTGTCGCGGTAGAGCTTCTGGATCCACTCCAGGTTGATGACGGGCACCACGCCGACCAGCAGGTCCGGGTATTGCGCCACGTTGTGCTCGGGCGTGACCACGGCGCCGTGCAGGCCTTCGTAGAACAACATGTCGGTGCCCTGGGGCAAGTCTTCCCAGGCGGTGAAGGTGCCCGGGTCCTGCTTGTAGGGCGCGGCCTCTTCGGCGTTGTGCAGGTATTTTCGGCACTTGCCCTGGCCGGTTTCGCTGTAGGTGCGGAACAGGTTCTCGATCTCGCCAAACAGGTTGGCCTCCGCGCCGAAGTGGCTGAAGTTGTTGTTGCCGGCCTTCTCGGCCTCAGCCGCCTTGACCTTCATTTCCTTGCGGTCGTAGCGGTGGAAGCTGTCGCCCTCGATGATGCCGGCGGTCACGTTCTCGCGGCGGAAGATGTTCTGGAAAGTGCGGGTGACGGTGGACGTACCTGCGCCGCTGGAACCGGTGATGGCAATGATGGGGTGGCGTTCAGACATGGTGGAATCTCCGGAGATAAAAAATTCGGGTCGGGATCAGTCGCGGAAAAGGCTGCGCTCTGCAAACAGCGGATTCGCGTCGTCCTTGTAGGCGCCGGGCTCGCGGTGGTAGCGCTCGATGCGCTCCACTTCGTTCTTCGAGCCGAACACCAGGCCGATGCGCTGGTGCAGCGCGGTGGGCTGCACGGTCAGCATGGGTTCGCGGCCGGTGCTGGCGCGGCCGCCAGCCTGTTCGATGATCATGCCCACCGGGTTGGCTTCGTAGAGCAGGCGCAGGCGGCCGTGTTTGGCAGCGTCCTTGGTGTCGCGCGGGTACATGAAAATCCCGCCGCGCATGAGGATGCGGTGTGCCTCGGCGACCATGCTGGCGATCCAGCGCATGTTGAAGTCCTTGCCGCGCGCACCGGTCTTGCCGGCCAGGCACTCGTCCACGTAGCGCTTGACCGGCGCTTCCCAGAAGCGGCTGTTGGAGGCGTTGATGGCGAACTCGTGCGTGTCTTCGGGGATCTGCATGTTCGGGTGGGTGAGCATGAACTGGCCCAGGTTCGGGTCCAGCGTGAAGCCGGCCACACCATTGCCCACGGTAAGCACCAGCATGGTGGTGGGGCCGTACAGCGCATAGCCGGCGGCGAGTTGCTCGGTGCCGGGCTGCAGGAAGTCGGCCTCGACCACGTCGCGCCCGCTGTCGATCACGTCCTGCGGCGCGCGAAGCACGCTGAAGATGCTGCCGACCGTGACGTTCACGTCGATGTTGCTGGAGCCGTCGAGCGGGTCGAACACCAGCATGTATTTGCCGCGCTGCATGGTGGCCGGGATCTGGTAGGGGTGGTCCATCTCTTCGGACGCCATGCCCGCGAGGTGGCCGCCCCACTCGGTCATCTGCGTGAAGTACTCGTTGCTGATGACGTCGAGCTTCTTCTGCTCTTCGCCCTGCACGTTGACGCTCGTCGTGACGTCGGGCGCGGGCTGGCCGAGCATGCTGCCGAGGTCACCAAAGGCCACCGTGCGCGCGATCGCCTTGCAGGCCAGCGCCACGTCGAGCAGCAGCGCGTTGAAGTCGCCGCTGGCGCTGGGAAAGCGGCGGCGTTGTTCGATCAGGTATTGCGTGAGGGTGAAGCGGCGGCGCGTGGTCATGGAGGGCTTTCGGGAAGTTGCTGAATTCGTTGGGGGGTGGCGCCGTGCTTCAGGCGCTGGCGTTCTTGCGGAGCTGCTTCATGACGGTGTGGTAGCCACCGTTGTTGTCGGGCGCACCAAACACGGCGCTGCCAGCCACCAGGGTGTCGGCCCCGGCAGCCACGATCTGTGCGATGTTGTCCACCTTCACGCCGCCGTCCACTTCGAGCCAGATGGTCTGGCCGCCGTTGGCCATGTGGGTGTCGATGCGCTGGCGGGCTTCGAGCAGTTTCGGCAAGGTACCGGGGATGAACTTCTGCCCGCCAAAACCGGGGTTCACGCTCATGAGCAACACCACGTCGAGTTTGTCCATCACGTGGTCCATCAGCGACAACGGCGTGGCCGGGTTGAACACCAGGCCGGCCTTGCAGCCGTGGTCGCGGATCAGCTGCAGCGTGCGGTCGACATGGCGGCTGGCTTCGGGGTGGAAGGTGATGATGTTGGCGCCGGCCTTGGCAAACAACGGGATCAGCGCGTCCACCGGCTCGACCATCAGATGCACGTCGATCCCGATCTTCACGTGCGGGCGGATCGCCTCGCAGACCAGCGGGCCAATGGTGAGGTTGGGCACGTAGTGGTTGTCCATCACGTCGAAGTGCACCAGGTCGGCGCCGGCGGCCTCGATGGCGCGCACCTCGTCGCCCAGGCGGGCGAAGTCGGCAGACAGGATGGACGGAGCGATGCGGATGGTCATGGGAAGCCTGGGAAGTGAAGAGAAAAATCGCGAGGGCGTTTCAGCGGTTGTGCCATTCCCTGAGCCGAGCCACATTGACCTGGCTCAGGTCGGGCACGACGCGCAGCGCGCCCTTGAAATCGTGGTGGGCGGTGAAGCTGTTGGGGGTGATGACCGTGTCGAGCCCGGCGGCGGTGGCCGCGCGCAGGCCGTTGGATGAATCTTCGAACGCCACGCATTCCGGAGCGCTCATGCCCATGTCGGCCAGTACCTTGAGGTAGACCTGCGGGTGCGGCTTCTTGATCAGTGCATTGCTCGCGTCGCCAACGGCCAGGAAATGCGAGCGCCAGTCCAGACCGATGGCCGAGCGCATCAGCGCGGCGATGTTGACCGGCGAAGTGGTGGTGGCAATGGCCAGTTGCAGGCCCTGGCCACGCGCTTCGTTCATGAGCGCCAGCACGCCCGGGCGCAGCGTCACGGCGCCGCTGTTGACGGCGTTTTCGTAGTACGCGGTCTTGATCTCGTGCAGGCGGTTGATGGTGTCGGCGATCGCGCCGGCGTCCACCTCTTTCATGTCGGGGTCCACCGTGCGCCAGTGGTGCAGCATGCGCTCCTTGCCGCCCGAAATGTCGAGCAGCTGGGTGTACTGTTCGGTGCTCCAGTGCCAGTCCAGACCCTCTTGCCGGAACGCGTGGTTGAACGCTTCCAGGTGCACGCTTTCCGTGTCGGCCAGGGTGCCATCGACATCAAAAATCAAGGCGTTCAGCATGGATTCACCTGTTCAGAAACCCCGGAAACACGGGGTGATGAACGGACTATAGGGATGGACTTAAATAAGGTAAATTCACGATTTATTGAAATTCAGTTAAGTAATCACTTAATGAAGAACGCCACCTTCCGCCAACTCAGGGTTTTCACTGAGGTCGCCAAACACCTGAGTTTTGCCCGGGCCGCCGAGGTTTTGCACCTCACGCCACCGGCCGTGACCATGCAGGTCAAGGAACTGGAGGGCCACGTGGGGCTGCCCCTGTTCGAGCGCAACGGGCGCCAGGTGGCCCTGACCACGGCGGGCGAATACATGCTGGTCTACGCGCGCAAGGTGATCGCCACCCTCAAGGACGCCGAAGACGCGGCCGCGCGGCTGCAGCGGCTGGAGGTGGGCACGCTGACCATCGGCATGGTCAGCACGGCGAAATACTTCCTGCCGAGGCTGCTGGCCGAGTTCCAGCACGAACACGAGGGGGTGGAAATCCGGCTCGCCGTGGGCAACCGGGAGCAGCTGGTGAAGATGCTGCACGGCAACGAGGTGGACATCGCCGTCATGGGCCGCCCGCCCAAGGAACTGGCCACGCGGGCCGAACCCTTTGCCGCCCACCCGCATGTGTTCGTGGCGCCCACCGACCACCCTCTTCTCAAGGTGGGTCATCCCACGGTGGACAGCCTGCGGCCCTACGGCTTCATCCTGCGCGAGCGCGGATCCGGCACGCGCGCCGCGATGGAAAAATTTCTGGAGACGTCGCGCATGGAGCCGCGCGTGGTGATGGAGATGGCCAGCAACGAAACCATCAAGCAGGCCGTGATGGCCGGCATGGGCATCAGTTTCCTGTCGCTGCACACCATCGGTCTGGAGCTGGAGCACGGCCTGATCGCGACGCTGGACGTGGAAGGCACACCCATCATCCGCGCCTGGAACGTGGTGCACACGCTGTCCAAATTGCTGTCGCCAGCGGCCGAGGCGTTCCGCTATTTCATGCTGGAGCGGGCCGAGAGCCATCTGGCCGAAAAATACGGCAGCCTGCTCAAGCTGCCGCCCGCGCCGTCCGTGGGGTGAACGGCGGGGCACCATCGCTCTGACGGACCCGCCAGAACGGTGGTGACGCTGCCTTTCGTCAGAACTTGTAGCCGACCCCGACGGTGACGCCCTTGAGCGTGGTGTCGTCCTTGTCGTGGTAGGTCATGTAGTCGGCGTTGAGCGAGAGCGCGCTGTTGAGCTTGTAGCTCGCGCCCAAGCCATAGGCCACCGAGGTGGCGCTGTCGGTCTCATTGCCAACGGAGAGCTTGGTGCGTGCCGCACCCAGGCGACCGAAGAGCTCCAGTCCTTCGACCACCTCGATCTTGGGCTTGACGAAGACACCGACCATGTTGTCCACCTCGGTCTTGACACCGGAATTGATGCCGTTCATCTTCACGGACGAGTCCTGCGCGCTGAGACCGAGCATGCCCTCGACGGCCAGGTTGCTGTTCAGTTCATAGCCGATGATGCCGCGCACGTTGGACGGTTTGGAGGAGAAATCGAGGCCACCGACGCTGCTTTCGAGCTTCAGCGGCGTGTAGCCGACTTCGCCATACAGGCCCTCGGCTTGGACAGAAGCGGTGGCAGCGGCGAGCGTGGCCACGGCGAACAAAGGAATCAGGCGTTTCATGAACACTCCTTGAGCGTTGTTGAGGAAGCCCCAGTCTAGGGACGAACCTGCGCGAAAACGCCGCATGTGTTCAAGCGTTACCTGCTTTACGGAAGCGACGCAGTCGCAACGGCTGCTCACCTCAGCGGGGACCGTGGCCGGGCATGTGGGCGCCCACGTGCACTTCCCCGCGCGCCTCGGCGAGCTCGACCTGGCGCTGCCGTTCGGCCAGCTGGGCCTTTTGTTCGGGGCTGCGCTGGTCGTGGCAATGGGCACAGCTCACGCCCTTGACGTAGTGCACCGAGGCTTTGTCCTCCGCGTCCAGCGGCCAGCGGCAGGACCGGCAGAGTTCATGCGGACCGGTCTGCAGGCCGTGGCCCACGCTCACGCGTTCATCGAACACAAAACACTCGCCCTCCCAGGTGCTCTGTTCGGGCGGCACCTCTTCCAGGTACTTGAGGATGCCGCCTTCCAGGTGGTAGACCTCTTCAAACCCGTGCATCTTCATCAACGCCGTGGACTTTTCGCAGCGGATGCCGCCGGTGCAGAACATCGCCACGCGGGGTTTCTTCTCGCCCTGCAAGGCGGGCTGGGCATCGAGCCAGGCGGGCAGCTCGGTGAAGGTCTTGATGTTCGGGTTGATGGCGCCCTGGAAGCTGCCGATGGCGACCTCGTAGTCGTTGCGGGTGTCGATGAGCACCACGTCCGGGTCGGCCACCAGGGCGTTCCAGTCCTGGGGTTTGACGTACTGGCCCACGGTCTTGTTCGGGTCCAGCCCGGGCACGCGCAAGGTGACAATTTCCTTTTTCAGGCGCACCTTCATGCGCAGGAAAGGCGGCTTGTGGGCCCAGGCCTCCTTGTGTTGCAGCGTGGCCAGGCGGGGATCGGCCCGCAGGTGCGCCAGCACCGCGCGCACGCCCGGCTCCAGGCCGGCGATGGTGCCGTTGATGCCTTCGCTCGCCAGCAGCAGCGTGCCCTTGACCTGGTGCGCATCACAACAGGCTTGCAGTGGTTCGCGCAGCGCCTCGAAATCGGGCAGATCCACGAACTTGTAGAGGGCAGCGGTGAGGTAGCGCGGGGCAGATTCCATGGGCGGAATTATCCCCTCGCACCCGGTTAGGGCCTGTTAACACTATTTTTCCAAGATGCGTTGCGGATCAAAAAGGCCATGCGCAAGGCGCGAAACGCAGCCGGGGTTGCCCCCCGGCAAGGCTTCGCAACGCCGCGCATGGCCTTTTTGGCCGCAACCCAAAGGGAATGGGTTGAAAACAGCGCCACTCGTCGTTGCACTCCTAGGCCAGACGCCCAGTCTGGCCGTCGTCGCGCGCCTAGATTGGTGCTGTTTTCAACCCATTCGCACTTGGAAAAATAGTGTTAACAGGCCCTAGCGCGCCGGCCCGCCTTACAACGCCTCGATGCGCGAAAGGTCGGGTCGCTCCAGCCACTGAGCGAATTCGTCGGCGAGTTGCGCAGCGGCGGCGGTGGCACCGCTCCAGACGCGCTGGCGGCTGTTGATGTCCTGGCCGTAGTGCGTGAAGTCACTGCGGTCGGGCAGCTTTCCATTGGGCAGGGTCTTGACCCAGGCCGGGTCGGGCGCGATCACCACCATGTGGTCCAGCGCGGGGCTGGAGCGGTGGCGGCGCTTCCAGGACTTGTCGAGCCAGCCGGGCACCACCGCCTGCTGGAAATGCGGGTAGAGCACCAGCGGCGCCGCCGGGTCGCTGCGGTAGCGCAGGTGCAGGTGGTAGTCGGTGATGCCGCCGTCCCAATAGGGCCCCGGTGGCGCACCCGCAATGCCTTGCACGGGCTGGAGCATGAAGGGAATCGAGCAGCTGGCCTGCAACGCGTCCATGAAGTTGTCTTCGCGCAGGGGCACCTGGCGCGTGCGAAGGTCGGCCGTTTCGAATGGGAGCGTGGCATCCGGCCGGGTGCCACCGTCCGCGGCTGGCGTCGAGAACACGACACGCTCCAGCCAGCCACCCAGCGCCCGGCGATGCACGGCGTTGGCCATGAACGCACCCAGGTAACCCAGCGGCGTTCGCCATGGCCCGTCGCCCGCGAGCAGGCGGCGCCCCCGCGAGGCGACGACGTGCAGCTGGTAACGCGGGTGCTGCAACACCTCTCCGATGCGCCCGCCGAAAAAGGCCTGCAGGTTGCCACGGAACTGGCGACTGATCTGGGCCGCCGTCGCGCGCTTCTGGCCAGACGGCAAGGCGATGTGTTGGGCGATGTAGTCGCGTTCCAGCCGTTCCAGCGCATTGGCGGTGCCCTGCAGGCAGGCGGTGGCCATGCGCCAGGCGCCGATCGAGGCGCCCACCAGATGCACCGGTTGAGCGCTCTGGGTCAGCCAGTGACCAAAGATGAAACGGTCCAGCGGACCCAGTATCAGGCCCTTGGGGCCACCGGCTGCGGCCGGCACCGTGCCCACGTCCTGCGGGCGCAATCCGTGCTGTTCGATGTGTTGCCGTGCCTTGGGGCCGGCGTAGAGGCGGAGCGCTTGCATAGGGCCACGATTGTCTCGCAGCCCGCGATCATCGGACGCCCGTACAAATCAATGCCCCTGGGTCACTGTTTCGGTTTCTTCGGTTTCTTCCACCTGGCGCGTGAGCGAGGGGATTTCTTCACCGATCACGGTATCGGGATCGATGCCGAGCACCAGACCCACGGGATCGGGGTAGGTGTTGATCAGGCCTTCGCTGCCGATGTCCAGCTCTTCGGCGCGGGCACGCCACGATGCGATGTGAATGACGCCGGCGATGGGTTCGTAGACATCGTTGTCGAACGGCGCCACCTGGTGCTCGATCGCATCGATCATCTTCTTTGGGAAACGCCATTCCCGCGCCAGTGCGGCACCCGCCTCGGCGTAGCTGTAGCCGAACAGGCCCTTTTCAGCGCGGGCGCGCTTGAGGTCGAGCATGTGCAGGCTGCGGTCCAGATCGAGCATCGCCTCGGGCATGCCGACGTGCATCATCAGCTCACCGATGCCGTGCACCAGTCCCGCGGTGAAAGCGGTGTTTTCGTCGATCTTGATCGGCAACGCGATGTAGCGCGAGAGGTTGGCCACGTTGAGGCTGTAGCGCCAGAACTGGTTGAGGTTGATCCCGCCCACGCTGTGAAACCCTTCCCCCATGGCCGCGCCGATCACCAGCGCCCGCACCTTGATCAGACCCATCACGTTGATGGCATCGCGCGCCGTGGCAACCGATCGGTGCAAGCCGAAGAAGGCCGAGTTCGCCATCTTCAGCAGCTTTGCCGTGAGCACCGGGTCGTCTTCGATGTAGGCCGCCGCCTGAAACAGATCGACATCTTCCTGACTGAACGTGTCCATCAGCTTGCGAACGACCTTGGGGGCGGAGGGCAAGGCCTGGGGTTGCTTGAGAAGTTTGTCGAGCTGCATGGTGACCTGCCGGTGGGTTGGGTTGAAACTCAATAAAGTGGGTCGGTCTGTCTGCTATCGGCGGCTGGCAGCGGTACTGGAGCGGTATTGCTGGCTTCAGTCCACAAAGGCGCCCAGCGCCTGACTGAACGACCATTCAGAGGGGTCTTTGCCGAGCACACTGTCCAGGTCCAGGCCCAGGGTGAGGCCGACCATGTCCGGAAACGTGGCCGCGAGACCGTTGTTGTCCAGTTGCAGCTCTTCGGCCCGGGCGCGCCACGAAGCCAGGTGCAGCAGACCCGCCAGCGGGTCGTAGGCCTCACCCTCGAACGGACTCACCTGGTTGGCCAGCGCCGAGACCATCTCGGGCGGGAACTGCCACTTCTCCACCATGCCCGCGCCCACCTCGGCATAGCTGTAGCCAAATGCCGCCATCTCCGCCGAGGCGCGCTGGAGATCCAGCGGCGGTGTTCCCATGTCCAGCGGTCCCATTTCGTCGGGCATGGCAATGTGCATGATCAGGATGCCGATGCCGTGGATCAGGCCGGCGGTGAAGGCATTGCCTTCGTTCTGGCGCAGCAGGCTGGCCAGCGAGCGGGCGATTTCGGCAGACCGCAGGCTGTAGCGCCAGAACTGCTTGAGATCAATGCCGGGCACATTCTTGAAGCTGGAACCCAGCGCGGCGGCCATGACCAGCGAGCGCACATGGGTGAGGCCGAGCAGCGCCACCGCTTCATCGGTGCTGCCGATCTTGCGGCTGACGCGAAAAAAGGCCGAGTTGGACAGACGCAGCACCCGTGTGGTGAGCGCCGGATCGCTACTGATGAGGTCGCCCACCCGCCTGGGGTTGGGGTCCTCCTTGTTCATCTCGGCCAACAGATCCGAGACGGCGCGCGGCATCGCCGGAAGGGCGCGGGGGTAGTTGAGCAGGGCTTCGAGTTGCATGGCGAAGGGAAGTCCGTGAAATGAAAAGGTGTGTGACTACCTTCCATATCGGCCCTCCGCCCGCCGACTTGAGCCCCGAAAAATCCGGCTTCCGAGAGTGGTATCAGCCCTTTTTCATGCCCTGCAGGCGCGCAAACGCCGAAGCCATGGCCGAGGCCGGCTGCGCGGACGACGGCCCCGCGCTGGCCGGGCGCCCACCGGCGCGGGGGCCTGAACGGGCCGGCTCAAACCGGTTGTCTCGCGGTGCCCCGCCCTCCCGGCCGGAACGGGCCGGTGCATCGCCCAGTTTCATGGACAGGCCGATGCGCTTGCGCGCCACGTCCACCTCCATCACCTTGACCTTGACGATGTCACCGGTCTTGACCACCTCGCGTGCGTCGTTGACGAACTTGTGGGCCAGCTGGCTCACATGGACCAGACCGTCCTGGTGCACACCCAGATCGATGAACGCCCCGAACTGGGCGACGTTGCTGACCGTGCCCTCCAGGATCATGCCTTCGCGCAGGTCGCTGATGTCGTCCACGCCGTCGTTGAAACGCGCGACCTGGAAATCCGGGCGCGGATCGCGGCCCGGTTTTTCCAGCTCGGTGAAGATGTCTTTCACCGTGATGACACCAAATTTCTCGTTGGCAAACAGCTCGGGCCGCAGGGTCTTGAGCATGTCCGCCCGCCCCATCAGCGTGGCCACGGGCTGGCCGGTCTGGGCCATGATCTGCTCCACCACGGGATAGGTTTCCGGGTGCACACCGGTCATGTCCAGCGGGTTGTCGCCCCCACGGATGCGCAGGAAGCCCGCGCTCTGCTCGAAGGTCTTGGCGCCCAGACCGGTCACGTCGAGCAATTGCTGGCGGTTCCTGAACGCGCCGTTGGCCTCGCGCCAGCGCACCACCGATTTCGCCACCGTGGCCGAGAGGCCCGAAACGCGCGACAGCAGCGGCACGCTGGCGGTGTTGAGGTCCACGCCCACGCCGTTCACGCAGTCTTCGACCACCGCCTCCAGCGTGCGCGCAAGTTCACTCTGGTTCACGTCGTGCTGGTACTGGCCGACGCCGATGCTCTTGGGATCGATCTTCACCAACTCGGCCAGCGGGTCCTGCAGGCGACGGGCAATGGAAGCGGCACCGCGCAGGCTCACGTCCACGTCGGGCATTTCCTGCGAGGCGAATTCGCTGGCGGAATACACCGACGCGCCGGCCTCGCTGACCACCACCTTCTGCATGCCGTGGCAAGGGTGGCCGACACCGGTGCCCTTCTGCACCAGCTTGATCAGGTCGGCAGCCAGTTTGTCGGTCTCGCGGCTGGCGGTGCCGTTGCCGATCGCGATCAGGCTCACGCCGTGTTTCTCACACAGCTTGGCCAGGGTGTGCAGTGAGCCGTCCCAGTCGCGCCGGGGTTCGTGTGGGTACACGGTGGACGTGTCCACCAGCTTGCCAGTGGCATCCACCACCGCCACTTTCACGCCGGTGCGGATACCCGGGTCCAGCCCCATCACGACGCGCGGGCCGGCGGGTGCGGCCAGCAGCAGGTCGCGCAGGTTGTCGGCAAATACCTTGATCGCCACCGCTTCGGCGCTCTCGCGCAAGCGGGCGAACAGGTCGCGCTCGCTGGAGAGGCTGAGCTTGACGCGCCAGGTCCAGGCCACGCACTTGCGCAGCAAATCGTCGGCCTTGCGGCCCTGGTGGCTCCAGCGCAGGTGCAGCGCGATGCGGCCCTCGGCGAGGGACACCGTGGGCGCCGGCCTGCCGCTGGCGGTGAGCGCGGCTTCGGGCTCGGGCAGCACCAGCTTGGCGTCCAGGATTTCCAGCGAGCGGCCGCGAAACACCGCCAGGGCACGGTGCGAGGGCACGCGGCTGATCGGCTCGTCGTAGTCGAAGTAGTCGCGAAACTTGGCCACGTCGGGGTGGTTCTCGTCTTTGCCCGCCACCAGCTTGCTCTGCAACAGGCCTTCGGTCCAGAGCCATTCGCGCAGGTTCTGCAGCAGCGCTGCGTCTTCGGCCCAGCGTTCGCTCAGGATGTCGCGCACGCCATCGAGCACGGCCGGCACGGTTGAAAAATCGGCGCCCGGTTTGCCGTCGTCCAGCACCTCGGGCGGCTTGATGAATGCCACGGCCTCTGCCATCGGATCCAGTGTCGGGTCGGCAAACAGCTTGTCGGCCAGCGGCTCAATGCCGAACTCGCGTGCGATCTGGCCTTTGGTGCGGCGCTTCTGCTTGAACGGCAGGTACAGGTCTTCCAGTTCCTGCTTGGTGGGCGCGGCGGCGATGGCAGCTCGCAGCGCGGGTGTCAGCTTGCCCTGCTCGTCGATGCTTTTCAGCACGGTCGCGCGCCGGTCTTCGAGCTCACGCAGGTAGCCCAGGCGGTATTCGAGTTCACGCAGCTGGATGTCGTCCAGGCCGCCGGTGGCTTCCTTGCGGTAGCGCGCGATGAAGGGCACGGTGGAGCCACCGTCGAGCAGCTCCACAGCCGCCTTGATCTGGTGAACGCCGACCCGGATTTCCTGCGCGATCTGCGCGATGATGGTGTGCATGTGACCCCTGTCGTCCTGCCCGCACGGTGGGCGGGGCTTCAAGAAGGGGCGCAGTTTGCCACAAGCCGGATGGCCCTCACGCCAATGAGCGCCCGTTCCGAAACTGGAACGGTGGACAAAGCCACGGGTGTCGCGGCTAAGGTGCCGGATGCGACGACACTTCCGATGATGGAGCGGGTGTCGCATCCTCCGGGAGCGGCCGGAAGGCCGGGTCCGGGCAGGGCAACCTCAGAAAAACACGCGTGCCCTGGCCCGGTGTGCTTTCAATCTCCAGCGTGCCCCCCACATTCGTGGCCCGGCGCTGCATGCCGGCCAGCCCTTTGCTCTTGGCCGCGTGACGCCGCCGGTGGTCGTCAAAGCCCTTCCCGTTGTCCTCGATCGTCAACTCAAGGCGCCGGCCCGTTTCTTCGAATTCACACACCACACGGATCTCGGTCGCCTGGGCATGGCGCATCACGTTGGCGATCGCCTCCTGCGCAATCTTGAGGAACTGTGTGACGGCCTGCGGCGACAGCTGACCCATGGCCGGACTGTCTTCGATGTCCCACACCATGAGGATTCCCATGCGGTCCAGGCAGGGCTGAACCCGGTAGCGCAACATGGCCAGCGCTTCAAGCGGATGGGTCAGGTCTTCGTACAGGCCATCCACCATGATCTTGAGGTCCAACAGGCACTGCTCCAGCGACAACGCAAGCGCCCTCTGTTCCGGGTCCCGCGCATCCAGCGAGGACAGAATCGCCACCAGGTGGGCGCCCACACCATCGTGCACGTCCTGGGCAATGCGCTGTCGCTCCTCATGACCGCTCTCTTCTTCGGCGGCGACTGAGTGTTGAAACGGGACACCCCGGCCACCGAACCGCCCGGACAACATCCACCAGGCGCAAACCAGTACGGCCGGATAGGTATATGCGCCCGCCGATGCCAACCACGGAGCCGGCGCCACAGGCCACACGGCAACCAGGGCGCACAGCATCAACAATGCCGACAACAGAAATCGCCCCCAGGCCACAGCCCGCGGGCGACGCAGGAGCGGTCGCAAAAGCACGACCAGCAACACACCCGCAAAAATGACATTGAACACCCGCCAGACAGTCAACCAGACGGTCAGCGTGGTGGCGGCCCATAGCCACAGCGACAACACACCGCCCAGCGCCTGCGTCCCAACGAGGCCCCACAAGCGTTGCGAAGACAGGGGCACACCGATCAGCACCAGCACGGTGGCCGCCGAGAGGCACACCTGGAGTCCGATCCGTTCGACGAACAGGTCGATGGCGTCGGGTGGCTCGTCGGCGAAGCGCCCGATCCACAACATGTACACCACCCAGGCCAGCAATCCGTAGGCCATGGCCACGTCAGCGCGCTTGCTCTCGCGCCCGCCGCCGTAAACCGTCAGGAACCCAACGGTCAGCGTGACCGAAACCAGTCCAACCAGGGGGCCGATGTGGTGCGACGACATGCTGGACCTGGTTGCATCATGCGTTCAGGTCGACCGGCCGAGGCCGGGTCAGATCAACCTCTGGTGCGCTGCCAGATTGACCGCCTGCGCACGCGACTTGACGTGCAGCTTGCGGTAGATGTTGCGTATATGGGTGTTGACCGTCTGCACGCTGAGTGTGAGCTTGGTCGCGATCTCATTGCTGGTGTGTCCCACCGACACCAGCCTGAGCACCTCGCGTTCCCGTTCCGACAAAGCCTGACGCCCGGAGCCATCGCGTTCCGAGGTCGGAAGATGCGACATCGGTTGCTCCAGTTTCTGGAGCAAGCGACGCGCCAGGCTGGGCGTGATCGACGCGCCGCCGTTGAACACCTGGAGCACCGCCTGCGTGAAGCTGCCGAACCAGGAGTTCTTGACCAGATAGCCGGTGGCGCCGAGCTCAAAGGCGCGCATGGCACGGACTTCGTCGTCCATGATCGAAACCACGATCGCCTCGGCCTGGGGCCTCACCTGCTTCATGTGCTCGATCAGGTCAAAGCCCGAACCGTCACCCAGATTCAGGTCGACGATCATCACGTCGAACTCGCACATGGAAACCAGCCTGCGCCCTTCGCGCAAGCCGTCGGCCTGCCCGACCATGTCGATGCGCATGTCGGACACCAGCTCACCCGCGATCACACGCCGGATGTGGGGGTCGTCATCGATGAGGATCACACGCACCGGCCGACCCGGTTCACTGGCCAGGAAGTCAGGCCACATGGAAGGCTGAAAAGCACGGGAGTCCGGTGGATCCCGGTCCGGTTTGCGGGTACCAAAGGCACTGGTCAGTGCGTCTGCGAAGAATGGGGCGTTTTTCATGAGTCCTCCAGGAACTCGTTCAGGCAAACAATTTCACAACAATCAGCCGGCATCGCGGCGCAGCGATCCTGTCTCCCCGTGGCGCCAACGGCCTCTTTGACATACGTCAATTTGTTTGCTTAAGGTAAGCTGAAATGAAACAAATTGCCATCAATACTCTCCCTCAAGGGGGGTATGGTTACAATTTTTAACAATGAATGACGTGACGCAGTGCACCAAAGCAAAAAAAGCCCCCGTCTTTCGAGGGGGCTTTGAAGGGTCAGGAAGACCTGACCGTCGGGGAATCCCGGTTGTTATGGTCAGGAGAGGATGAAGTCCTGTTGGGTCACCGTGGCAGCGTTGACACCCACCAGCGTGATGCTGTCAGCCCCGATGTCGATCAGGGTATCTACCCCAACCGCCGAGATCACCACGTTGGCCCCGAAGTTGCCCGCG
>PHCC01000038.1 GCA_002842215.1 Betaproteobacteria bacterium HGW-Betaproteobacteria-9
GTAGCCCGCTGTGCCTGCCCCCGCAGCCAGTCGGGCAAGTACCGACGCGGGAAGCCCTGAAACCGAAGCGGTTTCAGGTTAAGCCCGAAGGGCGCGAAGAAGGACGTTGAACCGAGGAAAGGGCCAGATCATGGGCAACATCGTCAAATTCCCGAAGCGGCCAGAAGGGCCGCAACCTGCCGAGCTGGACGCCGACAGCCTCAAGGCCGCTATTCGCCCGCCGCGCCCTACCCTGCCCGGTTTGCTGGCCTGGCTTTGGCGCTTGCTGCGCCTGCCTTTGTTTCTCGTGCTGTACTGGCTGCGCCTGCCTATCGTTGGCCTGTGCAACCTCGTTTCCGTCCCTGCCCTGCTGGCCTTTCTGGCGGGCTTCTTCTTCTTCGGCAGTGACTCGCCGCACCGGCATATCGTTTGGGTCTTTGGTGGCGTGAGCTTCACCGCCGCCGCCCTGGCGTGGTTCTATGACTCGCTCTTGCTTGCCCTGGCCCCCGAGGGCGTTGTCATCGGGCTTTGAGATTTTCGCGGGCGCGAAAAAAACCGGGACGCATCCCGGTTTGAAAAGGCCGCTGTCCGACGGTAGGGGGTCAGGGCGTGACTTGCACGCGGGGCACCGTGCGATTGGTGCCCGCCGTGCGGATCGACAAATCACGCGCCTGCATTTCGCTGATTTGACGCTCTGCATTCACCAGCATTGCCATAGCGTTGATCTTGGCTTGCTCATTCTGGATCAAGCCTTGCTCGACGTTGATACGGGCTTGCAGTTCGGCAATCGCCTTGGGGTCTTGGGTGGTGCTGATCTGCTGCAACAGCCCCTCCAAGTTGGATAGCCGCTGCTGCGCCGAGTTGTACGCCTCTTGGCTTAACGCTTTGTTGCTGGCCGCCCGGTTCAGATCGGACCACCACTGATCCGCCGCGCTTTGGCTTCCGAAGTCCGAAGCCGTCAGCGTGGAAGTCGCTTGCTTGATGGTGTTGATCGAGCTGGCGAGGTTGCCATAGCTGCCACCGTTCGCCAGGTTGAGCAGCGTTTGAGCATCTTCGGGCAACGTGCGCCGGGCCTGTTGAAATGCCGGGCTGTTGAGTACCGACGAGAAGCCGCGCGAGCCGGTGACGCTTTCGATTTGCTGCTGTAGCTGCTGAATCTGTTGCGTCATCTGCTGGTATTGCTGCGCCCAGGCCATAACCTGCTGAATGGCTTGCGCCAGGTTGGCCCCGTCGATGACCGGGATACCGGCGAACGCCTGCCCGCCGCTGAAAAGCCCTGTTACCAGGGCAAGGATGCGAAGAAGTTTTTTCATGGTTGCTACCCTTGAAAGTTGAGATGTTGAAGTTAGGCCGCTCTTGCCCGGCGACTTGATCCGGCGGTGATCTTGCGATAGATAGCGCCCGGAGGGCTGGCCCTGCTGCCGGTGACGCTGGCGCCTTCGGAGCCGCGCCCGAATCGACCCGCCGCACCACGCAACCCGCGATAACCGGCCTGCCCTGCCCGCTTGCCCATGCGGAGAGCTGCCGGGGTTGCGCTCCTGATCTTGTTGTAAGACCAGCCCAACGCCGAGGCATTGGCAAGCGCGAAGGCACCGCCGATGCTTCCGGCCAGTGTCGGCATGCCCAGGATGGTGAACACGCAAATGATGCCGTACACCACCAAGGGGCCAATGGTCTTCATGGCGGCAACGCCCGAGTTTGCATTGGCATCCAGTTGGATGGCGTCATAGGTTGCGTTCAGCAGTTTGAACATCAAGGCCGCTGCCATTACCACCATGACGATGGTAAGGCCCGCCGTCACCACCGAGCCTAGCCACTTGTCGAACCATTGGCGTGTCGGCTCAAACATCATGGCAAGGATGAACACAGGCCCCACGGCCAGCAGGATTGCCAGCGCGTATTTCGCCATGATGATGATGAAGCCGGTAATCGCCGTGACTATCCACGTCACCGCATAGATGATGATCGATAGGAAATAAGCGCCCATGTTCGACCAACTGGCCTTTTCCCATGCCTGACTGCCAAGGGTGTTGCCCTTGTCTAGCATTTGGTCAAGAAGCTGCGCCGAGTTTTGCACGGCACCACCCTGCATGACGCCCGCAAATGCCGTAGGCCAGTCATAAAGAAAATTGGACACGTAGGAGGCGTAAAGGGCCGAACTGGTTGCAAGGCCGAAGATTGCCGAAACCTTGACCAAGCGCCACACGCCATCCATTACCGGCTCTTGAATCAGGCCGCGCATCATCGACCAACCCCACAGCATCACATAGATGATAAGCAGGGTTTGGCCGACGCCCGCCAGAGCGCCCGCCGCATTGGCCGCGCCATCGGTGACATAGCTCGTCACCGCCGTATCGACATATTGGAATATGTCTTGAAAGGTGTAAGTGTCTGCCATCACTTACCCCCATCGGCCTTTTGCGGTTGCAGCTTGTCGGGGGTCAGCACCACGCGCGGCACCTGGCGCGAGTCATCCCCCATTTTCTTGGAGATTTCCGCGCCCTCTTTTGCTTGCTTCTCCACTTCGCTTTCGACGCACCCCGTCAGCACCAGGGCGAGGCCGAGGGCGGCCAGTCCGATCATCTTTTTCATGGCGTTCATTCCCTATGGTCGATGAAGGCCCCGGCTTGCGCCTGGCGCTGTTGCATCCGCTCGAAGGTGAGATAGGCCGCCATCACGCACAGGCCGATCCCGGCGAAGACGAGCGGCAAACCGGCCATCATGAGGATGTTCAGCCCGAACACGCCGAAGAATTCGAGCATGTGCCCGCCTTCCGCAGCCGAGCGGCCATAGTCCGCGAGGGACGCCAGAGGGCCAGCCACTAACGCCCACTGACCAGCCAGAAGGGCGACCAGCGCAATGCCTGTTACCGCTTGCGCGGCTTGCTTGAGAGTGATCTTTTTCATGCTGCCCCCTTCTCTTCGGCCTTCCAGCCAACGATCATAGCCGCCGTATCAATCCCCGCCAGCACAATGCAGAGGCCGACCGGTACGGCGAGCCATGCGAGAGCTGTTTGCATCAGGCTCAGAGAGGCCGCCGAAGTCCACGAAGGCAGCTCAAGGAGTGCTGCCATATATGCCACGAAGGAGATGCCCTTAGCCGCCATCGCGGTATAGGTCAGAGTCGATTTTTTCATCTTTTTTCCTTTCACAGTTGCTACCCGTTTTGGATTCCTACTACAGCAATTTGACCATATCGGCAAGCGCGTTTCCTAGCCCCGCCGATTTGTCAAACTTTTTCACTTGTCATGCGTTTTACGGCCTCCTTTCGCTGTTAATGACTGCCTTGGCTTTGCCGTCCAATTTGTCCCAAGAAGCCGCTACGGATTTGCCCAATGCCGCAAAGGCCGCTTCGTCCTTGTCGTAAAACCACAGGTTGGCAGTCGCCACCACCAGGCCGCCGATAAGCCCGCACATCACGCACAGGCCGAGCGTTTGCCAGATGCTTTGCTGTTGCGCGCGGAGAGCCTTTTGCACTGGCGCTGCGATCTCGTTTTGCACCGTGTTTCTTACGGTGCGCTCGACCTCAGTCAGTGCCGCCCGGATGGCGTCGCTTGAATCCCGATCAAACCGGGCCTTGGCCGCTTGCGCGTCCTTTTCCATTTGCGCCCGTACCTTGTCGGCCTGGCCGTTGGTGTAGGTTTCGAGCTGGCCCCGGTAGGCATCCCCGGCTTTCGAGAGCAAGCCGATAAGGCCGGTAATCTTGGCCTCGACTTCCTCAGTCTGGCCGGGAAGGACGTTCTTTAGCGACTCGACGGAATCATGCAACCGGCCAATGTCACCGAGCATTTCCGCGATAAGCGCATCACGGGTTGTAGGTTCTGCCGCCATGCTTCATTACCCCTTTCGGCTTACTTGAAAAGCGTTTTGAAAACCGCGTCCAGTTCTTCGGTTACGCCAGCGGCCAGGCGCTTGATGCCCACCATTTGCGCGAAGTGCAATTTCTCGTCGGCATCCTTGGCGGTCTTGATCTTTTCTTTGTAATCGGTCGGATCGTTGAGAATGTCTTTGATGCCCTGTTCTGCGCCCTTGAGCTTGCCGTAAATGTCATTGACGTGAATAACGGCTTCCGGGCGAAGGGTGAAACTCTTGGATGCGGTGTGATACTCAAACAGGCCCGCAAACACCCGTTCCGGCACATCGTCAATTTCCAGCATGTTGAAGACCAGGCGGATTTTCTTCGCCGGGACGCCAATATCAGCGAGGGCATCAATCGTGCTGATCGTGTCGCGCATTTGCTTGTTTTTCGGCACGGTCGGAATCACGAAATAATCGAAGTCCTCATGACTGCCTTTGTATTGCTTCATGAGATTCACGAAGTCTTCGACGTTCGACGCGCCCACATCCACCACGGCATCATCCAGAAGCATGAGGGCTTCTTGCAGCTCGCCAAATTGCTTGCCCTTGATGGCCTCGTCTTGGGTGCCGTCCGAATTGATCGACTCGACCGGCACCACCGTTGCGCCATTCATGCGCGGGGCCAAAAGATGGCGGGCGACCGTGGATTTACCAACATTGCCCGAGAAATTGATAACGGCGACTTTCATTTACTTTTCTCCTGCTTAATAAGGCGACTTGCCAAAGAGTTTTTCGGTTTTGCTTCATCACCGAGAAACCTGTCTGCGAGCTTTTCCCGTTTCTGCTTCTTATCCAGTCCTGCCAGGTCATCGGCGGGGCTGGCCTCGCCAGCTTCCGGCGATGCCGGGGGGGCGGGTGACACTTCCGGCGCTGCACTGGCCGGGGCCGTGTTCGCGCCTGGCATCGAGGGCGGGGCAGGGGCGGGGGTGGAACCGTCCCGGCTCTTGATGAACTTCCTGACCGCTTCCTGCGAAACCTTCAAGCCGTTCGCTTCAAGCCACTGGCACACCTGCCAGTTGGCGTAGCCCTTGGCCTTCAGCTCGAAGATTTGCGCCTGGAAGGGTTCGAGCCGCGAGCGTTTCGCCCGTGGTCGTTCCTGCTTCTCAAACTCTTCTATGTCCATTTCATGGCCCTTGTGTTGAACCGCAGGCATCTTAGCCGCTTTCAACCGTCATCACAACCAAAAACAACCGCATGCCAAGCATGATACATGCAAAAACAACCGTGCGCAACCGTTAGCAACGACAAAACAACGCGCAACCAACCGCAATGCAACCATCGCACAACCAAAACCCACCGCAAGCGCTAGAACGTGGCAAAATACAGGCACGATAGATATGTTTACATCCCGCTACGCGGCATGCAACCATATCCGTGCCAAAGGGGTGCCCCCTTTGAAACCCCGGCGCGTGCCTGCGCCAGAGAGCGGCCACCGAGCCGCGCCACCTACGGAGGCCAGAGGATGACCAGCAAGACCAAGGGCGAAGCCGAGAAGCTAACCAGGCCGGTTAGCTTCCGGCTGACCGCCGCCGACCATGCCGCCTATCTGGCGAAGGTCGAGGCGTCGGGCCTCAAGCCGTCCGAGTTCTTCCGCGAGTGCGTCTTGCAGAACCGGACACAGATCGTCGCACGCCAGACGGTGAGCAAGGATTGGGGCCGCCTTGCCTACCTGTTCAACAAGGCCAGCAACAATATCAACCAGCTTGCCCACCGGGCCAATGCTGACCACCTGGCCGGGATCACAACCGAAGAAACCTATACCCGCATCCTGGCTGAGCTGCACACCTTGGCCCACTACATGAAAGCGGCGCTCAAAGATGCTGATTAGGGTTACAGGCGGCAGCGAAGGCATTGCCGATTATTTGGTGAACGGGCAGAAGGCCGACCGGGAGTTTACGCGCGAGCAGCTAGACGAGCGTGTAGTTCTGGCGGGCGAGCTGGAAGTTACAGACGCCCTTATCCAGCGAATGAGCAACGAAGGCGACCGCTATTTGCATATCACCCTCGCGTTTAAGGAGGATCGCTTAGACAAGGATGTAATGCAATCCATTGTGCAGGACTTTAAGCAGTTCGCCATGAGTGCTTACGATTCGGATGAATATGATTTTTACGCTGAAGCGCACATTCCGAAAATAAGCAGCTACACCAACCGGAAAACAGGCGAGCTGGTGGAGCGCAAGCCTCATATTCATATCGTCATTCCACGGGCTAATCTTTTGTCCCGCACGTTGATGGACCCGCTTTATAAGCCTGTGCTTAATAAGCAGACCGGGATTGTCGAGGTTCCGCCGGAACAGCTTAAATGGATTGATGCGTTTCAAGAAAGCGTTAATGCGAAATACGGGCTTTCCAGTCCGAAAGACAATCGACGCCTTGAATTCACGGGGGCGAGTGAAATGATTAGCCGCTATAAGGCCGATCTTTTCCAGCCACATGAACGCGACTTGAAAGAGCGCATTTTGTCGGATGTTCTCGACCGGAAGATATCTGATTACGAGAGCTTCAAAGACCTGTTGACCGAATACGGGACTGCCCGCACAAGGAACAAGGGCAAGGACAACGAATATCAGAACGTCAAGCCCGCCGATAACGCCAGGGGGATCAATCTGAAAGAACCCGTGTTCAGCCGGGAATTCATTGAGCTTTCCGAGGCCGAGAAGCGCCGCGCGCTGACCGACCGTGGCAGCCTAGCCTATGAAGAACAACAGCAGCCGCGACCCGTAGCGCCCGAGCTGGACGCCACCTTGAAGGAGTGGCACGAGGTACGCGCCAAGGAACTGAAGTACATCAACAGCGGTAGCCGCAAGCTGTACGCCGCCTATCGCAGTGCCGACCAAGAGGGGAAGCGCGCGATTCTGGATGAGCGGGCCGCCCGGTTCTACACCAAGCACCGCAAGGAAACCGACCATGACCGAACCGACGAGCAGCGCCGAGATTTTCGCGGGCGCGAAAATGCAGCCGACCGAGGAACCGACAGCCGCCGAACTGTTGCCCATATTGCTGACAATCTCCGAGCAGCAGGCCGCAATATCGAATCAACTGGCCGAGCTGTTGGAGACGCTGAACAAGCCCGCCGAAACCTCGCTGATCGACGAGCTAGCCGCGCTGTTGCAGCCCTTGGCCGACGACTTGGCCGCGATCAAAGCGAAGATCGACAAGTAAGCCGGGCCGCGCCGCAGCCGCGCGACCGGCGAGCAGCCGACAGCGTGACCGGCCAGCTACTGGCCGAGGCGCGCGAGCGCAAGACCGAAGGGAAGGCCGCCCACCTGGCCGAGTTCGCGCAGATCAAGCGCGAGCTTGACGCCCGCCGCCTACTGGCGCACCTGTCCAAGACGCACGGCGTCATCCCTGAAAAGTACGAAGTCACGAAGGGCAAGGACGGCGGCGACCGCATCAAGGCCGGTTCGCGCAATCTCAACGTGTCCGACTTCCTCACCCAAGAAATGCGCCTTTCGTTCAGCGAGGCCGCGCCGATCTTGCGCCAGGTCTATGCCGCGCAGCAGGGCCGCGAGCTGGCCGAGGCCCGGCCATCGCCGCGCCGGGAGTTGTGGCAAGCCTTCCGCCAGGCGCAGCCCGAGCAGGCCAAGCAGAAGGCCGCCGAATGGGAGGCGCAACGCCAGAGCGAGCGCGAGCGCCGCGCCGCGATCCGCGACGACTACCAGGGCGAGCGCCGCGCCTTGCAGGCCGACCGCAGCAAGCCCGCTGCCGAGCGCAAAGCCGCCTTGTCCATCGCCCGCATGGAGCGCGTCACCAAGGACATGGCCTTGCGTGAGGCCATCCGCGAGGAACGCCAGCAACTCAAAGAGAAGCACGGCCAGCCCTACCAAGAGCGTTACCGCGCCTTCCTGGCCGAGCGCGCGAACAAGGGCGATGAAACGGCCTTGGCCGAGCTGCGCCGCCAACGCGATGCCCGCCCGGCACCGACCGCCGAGGCCAACACCATCGAGGGCAGCAGCAAGCGCAAGCGCGACAGCGACCAGGCCGCGCAACTGGCGCGCAACCTGGCCTATTCCGTCGACCGGGCCGGGAATGTCACCTACTACGCCGACCAGGCCAAGCGCCGGGCGCTGGTGATCGACTCGGGCCAGCGTGTGACCGTGGCTGCCGTCAAGGACAGCCAAGCCGTGGAGGCAGGCTTGCGCCTGGCCGTCCAGAAATTCGGGCCGGGCTTGAAGATCGAGGGCAGCGAGGAATTCAAGCGGCAAGTCATCGACGCCGCGCTAAAAACCGGCTTGCGTGTCGAGTTCGACAGCAAGGCCATGAACGACGAATTGCAACGCCGCCGCGCGGAGCGCGACGAGCTGCAAGCCCGCGGCAAAGCCTTCATTGCCAGCGAGCGAGAGAAGGCCGAGCAGGCGCAGGCACCCAAGGAACCCGCGACACCGGCACCGGAGAAGACCCGCGAGCCGGAGCGCACACCGCAACCCGAACCCGCGCGCAAGCCGCGCGGCTACGAACGATAGGAGGTAACAACCATGCAAGACGACACCGACCAGGCCGCGCCGGGCGACAAGGCCAAGCGCGAGTTTTCGCAGGCCGTGGAGCGCATCAACGCTGACATTCTGGCCGCCGGCGGACTGCACCCGAAATGGACGCAGGAGGAAGCCATAGCCTACGAGTGCGCCCGCGAGTGCATCACCCACTTGAAGGCGATCTATACCGGCGAGCTGTACCACGACAACCCCACGCCCGAGCGCCGGGCCGAGATCAAGGCCGAGCAAAGCCGCCTGGCCGCCGAGCTGCGCGGCCTGCATGTCCATGACCATGCCGAGATTGCCCGCATCCGCCGCGACTACGGCCAACGCATCCGCGAGCACATGGCCCAGGCCAAGCGCAGCGCCAAGGATTAACCGAAAGAAGGGGAAAGAAAAATGGATGGATTGATGATCCTGGCGCCGTTCCTTGTGGTCTGGCTGACTCACCTGCTGTTGTCCGAGGTGTCGCGCACCCTGGCCGATATTGTTGTCATCATCATGATTGCCGGGCCGGTCGTGTGGAGTCTCAACGAGCTGCGCAAGGCCGGGCGCGATTGCTTCGCAGGCGAGAACATCGGCTGGACGCTGCGCCACCTTGTGGGCATCTTGCCCGCTGGCCTGGCTATCTACTGGTTCAACACCGACCACAAATTGCTAGGCGTCCTCGCGCTGCTGGTCTATGGCCTGTTCGCGCAAGGCATTTGGCTTTCCATGTTCGCCAGCCTTCGGCTTGGCGGGGCCGGGAGCGGGGCAGGGGATGAAGCCGTGCGCCGGGGTTCGCGCGTGGTCGAGGCCGACCAACTGGACGCCCGCACGGGCAACCGCAAGGGCCGTGACGATGCAGACGTGAGCATCGGAGGCGTGACCATCCCGCGCATGTTGGAGGCCCAACACTTCCTCATCACCGGCACCACGGGCGCGGGCAAAACCCAGGTCATCAATGGGATGCTTCGCAGCATCCGCAAGCGCGGCAATCGGGCCGTGATCGCCGACCCGGCAGGGGGCTTCTATGCCCGCTTCGGCAAGCCCGGTGACGTGCTGTTCAACCCGTTTGACCGCCGTTCCGTCGATTGGTCGCCCTTCGCTGAAATCCGCGCGGATTACGACTGCGAGCGCATCGCCAAGGCGATCATTCCCGACCTCGAAGGCGGGGAGAGCGCGCAATGGCAACTGTTCGCCCAAACCTTGCTCGCCAAGGCCATGCTTGCCATGCACCGTAACGGCGAACGCTCCATGAAGCGCCTCATGTACTGGATGGCGAGCGCCGACCAGAAGGAGCTAGAGCCGCTGTTGGCAGGCACCGCCGCCGCTGTCATGTGCCAGCGTGGCAATGACAAGATGCTGAACAACACGCGGGCAACGATGCTGCCTTACCTCAGTGTCTTCGACTACCTGCCCGACGAAGGCCGGTTTTCCTTCCGGCAATGGATTCAAGAGGACTGGCGCGACAACTGGCTGTTCATCACCTACCGCGACGACCAAATGGGGATGCTGCGCAACCTCGTTGCCACCGCCTTGGAAATGGCGCTGGTCGAGGGCTTGAGCCTGTCCGAGAACCAGGAGCGCGGCTTGTGGTTCGTCATGGACGAAGTGGACAGCCTCGGGAAAGTGACCAGCCTACGCGCGGGCCTGACCAAGCTGCGCAAGTACGGCGGGCGCTGCGTCTTGGGCCTGCAAACCGTGGCACAGCTTCGCACCACCTACGGGCGCGACGAGGCGCAAACGCTCATCGCCAATACCTCGGTGAAGTGCATCCTTCGCGCGGGCGACTCCGAAACCGCCAAGAGCATGGAGCACGAACTAGGCGAGCAGGAGATAGAGCGCAGCCAGGTCAATGACTCGTTCAGCATGAGCGACAACGGGCAGACGCAGAGCCAAAGCACATCCACCCAGGTTGTGAGGCAATCCGCCGTCCTGGCGTCCGAAATCATGGGCCTGCCCGACCTTCAAGGCTTCTTGAAGATCCCCGGCGATGAAATCGCCCGTATCCGGGTTGAGTATATCGCCATGCCCGACCAGAACCCGGCTTTTGAGTGACCCCCAGGGGCGCGATTTTCGCGCCCGCGAAAATTTCGACCACAGGAGCAACGACCATGCACGACCACACCCCGCACCCTCTCAGTGCCCACCACCGGCCCGGCCTGAACAACATCAATGAAGGGCTTGCCAGCACCTTGGACGGCATCACCAAGGGCATTGCCGAGGTCTTCGGCGATCTTGGCAAGGGGCTGATTGACTTCCTCAACCGGCTGACCGGCGACAAGGATAAGCAGCCCACCCAGGACGAGAAGCGCGAGGCTTACGCCGACGTGAAGACCTGGCGCGAGCTGGAGGCCGACGAGGACAAGCGCCGCGCGCTGGACGATGCGGCCAACCACATCAAAGGCCAGTTCAAGCCCGCAGAGCAGGGCGCGCAGCGCGACGGCGACCCCGAGCAGGCCAAGGACACCCCGACCGAGCGCGAGCGCGTGATTCCGGTTCCGCAGCACATCCGCGAGCTTCCCGACTATGAGGCGACATTGGCCCGGCAACGTGAAGTTGCCGCGCTCGAGATCGCCCGCTATCAAGGGCTACTCAGTCAGGCCCGCTTGGACGCCGCCGAGGCGCGCGAGGAACGGGCCGAGCAGCGCGAACGCTTCGAGGCCCGGCAAGACCCGGCCACGCCTGGCATTGAGCAGGGCGACCCCGACCCCTACGCCCAGGCCGCCCGCGAGCTGGACGCCAAGCCCTTGCAGCAGGGACAGGAGGTCGAGGGCGAGGTCATCGAGGTCAAACAGGCCGGGGGCCAAAACTATTACGTCATCGAGCAGGACGGCGAGCGCCTGGCCGTGCCCGCTGGCGACAAACCGGAGTACCGCCCCGGCGACGAAATCACGGCCACCCGCAGCGCCGAAGGAATCGAGCTAGGCGAGTCCTACGGCTACGGGCGCTGACAGGGCAGGGGAGGACAACCGCGAGCCGGGCCGGTCGGTTCAATCCTCCGCATGCAGGTCCACCATCAGTGCCCCAACGCTGTCGAAGCTCTTGAGGTTGCCCCCGCGAGCCTCGCGCATGGCGGCATTGGTGGTTTCCTTCGCGCGGTCCGGCGCGTATTTGTAGAACGTGGCCCGGCTGATGCCGAGCGCCTTGCAGATTTCCCCCGGCTTCTTCTTCGGATCAGCGGCCAAGGCTTCCAGCGCCGCGAGCTTTTCCGGCGCGATCCCAGGACGGCCACCGGAGCGCCCGCGAGCGCGGGCGGCCGCAAGTCCGGCCAGCGTCCTTTCCCGCGTGATGTTCCGTTCAAACTCGGCCAGCGCGGCGAAGACGTGAAAGACCAGGCGGCCCGCCGCCGTGCCTGTCTCGATTTTTTCCGTCACGCTCTCGAAGCCGATCCCGGCTTTCTCCAACTCCCCGACGATCCGCACCAGGTCAGGCAGCGACCGGCCCAAGCGATCGAGCCGCCACACCGCCACCACGTCACCAGGGCGCGCGTAGGCGAGGGCTTCGGCCAGGCCCGGCCTATCGGCCTTGGTGTCGTTTTCAGAAGGCGACTGCACGAAATATCAGGAGTCGGCTGCACTGCCAGAACTGGCCGCCTGCAAGGCAGCGTAGAGAGCGGTTTTTCCTACCTTGAGGCGTGCGGCGGCCTCGCGGACATTCAAGCCGTTGGCGACAAGCTCCCGCGCTCGTTGCAACTTGTCGGCAGTGACAACCGGCTTGCGTCCGCCTTTGCGCCCGCGTGCGGCGGCAGCGGTCAACCCGGCCTTGGTGCGCTCGCGGATCAGGTCGCGCTCGAACTGGCCCAGCGCACCGAACACATGGAAGATGAGCCGTCCGCCCGGCGTGGTGGTGTCGATGTTTTCAGTCAACGAGCGGAAGCCGACGCCCCGTGCTTCCAGCTTGCCGACCGTCTCAATCAGGTGCGGCAGGGAGCGGCCAAGCCGATCCAGCCGCCAGACGACCAGCACATCGCCATCGCGCAGATAAGCCAGCGCATCGGCCAAGCCGGGCCGGTCTGCCTTGGCCCCGGATGCCGTGTCCTCGAAAACCCGTTCGCAGCCTGCATTGCGCAGCGCATCCGTCTGCAAGGCGGTGTCCTGTTCCGCCGTCGATACCCGCGCATAGCCGATGAGTGCCATTTCCGCCCATTTGTCCGTTATACCGTCCGCCTATCTTGTTGTCCGTCATCCCGTTGCGCAAGATGTTTTCGGACAGGCGTCCGGTTTGGCCGCCTAATGATCGTTTGGCGGACAAGGCGACTGGCATCAGCCGAACAGCTCGCTATGGGAGCCAAGCCGCGCCAGTCGCAGGGTGTCGGCGTCGGACTTGCGGTAGATCAGCAGCAGGTCGGGCTTGATGTGGCATTCGCGGTAGCCCGCCCAATCGCCGGAAAGATCGTGGTCGCGGTATCGCACATCCAGGGGCTGATCGGTCGCCAGCGCGACCAGAACCGGCTTGAGGTCATCATTCGTGCAGCGGACTCCTGATACTGTTCGTTCAATAGACGACTGCACAACAGCCTTCAAACCGCGTTGTCTGGTGCAGTCGTCTTCTGAAAATGACATTTCCCGGCTGTTGCGGATTAGTCTAAAAAACACTCGTTTTTTAGACCAAGGGGCTTGCGCTCTCTCCGGGTTTGCGTGATACTCGTATCACACCAACCAAGGAGCATAGAGCTATGGCCCTCTCGATCCGACTGCCTGGCGACGTGGAAGACAGGTTGAAGACCCTGGCCGCGAAGACCGGGCGCACCAAGAGCTTTTACATCACCGAGGCGATTTGCGAACACATCGAAGACCTTGAAGATTTGTACTTGGCCGAAGCCCGCATGATCGACATTCGCGCCGGGCGCACCAAGACCGTGCCGCTTGAAGAGGTGATGAAGCGTTATGGCATGGAAGGTTGAACTTGACCCAGCCGCCGAGCGCGAGCTAGGCAAGATTGACCCTCAACATGCCCGCCGAATCCTGGCCTTCCTGCATGAACGTGTCGCCCCGTTGGATGACCCGCGCAGCATTGGCGAAGCCCTCAAGGGTTCGCGCCTTGGCATCTACTGGAAATATCGCGTGGGGGATTACCGGATCATCGCCAACATCGAGGACGGCGCTTTGCGCATCCTCGTTGTGCGGATCGGCAACCGCCGTGAGGTGTACCGATGAGCAGCAAAGCGAACGGCAAGGGGTGCGACCCTTGCCGCTCTAACCACGAAACCACCTGAAAGGACTTTTCATGGCTTCCCAAATTATCGCCCTTGAGCGCCGCGAACTCTACGCCTACTGCGAGAACCTGCCCGCGCCGATCATTGCCCGCCCCGTGGTGATTGCCAGCCTTGGCCGTGGCATGGCCCTGGCGCTGGACTGCGACGGCCAGCGCGTGACGCTGACCGACAACGGCCAGCCCTGCAACTTCTCATCTATCGACGCGATTTTGTACGAGCTGGACGGGACTTCCAATGTCGATTTGTCCCGTCTCGAGGTCGATCTTTCCGCCTACTGGCCGCACTGACATGAACAGCGCCGCCACAAAAGAAAAAGGTGCGCCGAACGGGCATTCGGCACACCTTAGCCAAACTGTACGGGTAGCAACCGTGTCCCTTTCGGGCGTTTTGGCTTGCGCTGATGATAGCGCATGTCAAGGGAAAAAGCTTGTCAAACGGGCCGAGGCGCAAGCCTTCGCCACGCCGGTTTTGCTGACCGCAGCCGGGGCCATCCCCATGACCGCCGACCGCTGCACCCGCCTGGCCGACCTGCTGCGCGGGCAGGCCGTGGAGGCCAGCGCCGGGCCGACCGTCCGACCCCTCACCGCCGCCGAGCTCGCCGGGCTGCGCGAGGACATGACCGAGGCCGCCGACTGGATGCGCGCCGAGCTGGCCCGCCGCCGTTCGCAGGAGGGCCGAGCATGAAGCAGTTGCGCGACCTGCAAGCAGTCCCGACCCCTGCCGAGCTTCGCCAGTGGCGCGAAGGTTACAGGCACCATCTAGAAGCGCATGGCATCCCACCAGAGAACGCGGCAGACATGGCCGCCAAGGTGGCTTACCGGGCCGACCTTTACACGCCCGGCGATACCCTGCCCCTTTTTCAGCTTGTGCCGCCGCCGACCGAGGCTAGAGCGGCGAAGAAGACCGCGCGCCCGGCCAAGGCGGA
Source organism: Betaproteobacteria bacterium HGW-Betaproteobacteria-9 (assembly GCA_002842215.1). Lineage (GTDB taxonomy): Bacteria > Pseudomonadota > Gammaproteobacteria > Burkholderiales > Burkholderiaceae_C > Hydrogenophaga. The sequence continues at coordinate 14,434 of PHCC01000038.1, forward strand.
GAAACCGACCCCGGCCACGATCCCGGCCAAGCCCAAGAGCGGGCCGCTTACGCGCCGGGATTCCAAGCTGATCGAGGCCAGCACCTTGATTGCCACCGAGCCGCCGAGCGGCGAGGACATGGCTTTTACCCATGCCGTGCTGTGCCAAGTCGGTTTGCCGCGCTCCAAGGTGGAGGGCGAGAAGTTCATGCGGCAATCCGGCTCCGCGTGGGTCAATGTCCAGGCGGGCTATCTGGACGAGGGCAACGGCCCTGTTTTGCAGCCTATCCCCTATGGCGCTATGCCGCGCCTGGCGCTGGCGTGGGTTTCGACCTTTGCCAAGCGCAACAACACCCGCGAGATTCCGATAGGCGACAGCGCAAGCGAGTTCTTGCGCCTGCTTGGACAGCCGACCACCGGAGGCGAACGCGGCTCTTACCGCACGCTTCGCACGCAGATGCACGCCCTGGCCGCCTGCCGCTTGCAGTTGGGCTACAAGGGGCGCACGTACAACGGTTTGCCCGTGGAGCGGTTCGACGCCTGGCAGGCCAACAAGGACACGCAGCAAAAGGCGCTTTGGCCTGGCGTGATGCTGTTGTCCGAGGGCTACTTTTCCGAGCTGATCGCCAACGGCGTGCCGCTGGATAACCGGGCCTTGCACGCGCTCAAGGGTTCCGCCCTGGCGCTGGACGTTTACGCTTGGCTGGCCCATCGGCTGTACCGCATCGAGGGCCGCCCCGTGATCCTGCATTGGAAGTCGTTGCGCGAGCAGTTCGCCCAGGAGTACCAGGGCAAGGACGCGGACAAGGACTTCAAGAAGAAATTTGTTCCGGCGCTGCAAGCCGCCCAGGCGGTCTATCCGAAAGCCAAGGTCAAGCAGGTTACGGGCGGTGTGATGTTGCTGCCTTCGCCGCCGCCGATCCCGTTCAAGGGCGCTTAACTTCCGGGGCTTTTTCGCGGACGCGAAAACCGGGACGCCCTTCCAGGCGCGCGCCTTCGCGCTTGGTCCCTTCGGGACTGGCCGCAAGCGGCCACCTTCCAGACCGCCCTAGCCTTGCGCCATCCTGGCGCTATCCTGGCCCGCCGCTACCGCGCCGGGCACGCTCTACCCTGCCCCACCTCGCCGACCCTGGCCAGCCCTGCCGGACTATTGTGTTTTGAGGTACGGCGGCACGCTGAATCCGACCCCCCTACGCGAAAAACTCAAGCCCTGATAAGGACTTGGCGCATGTTCGCAAGTCTGTGGACGGCGCGAGTTGTCCACGCTGAATCGGACCCCCCCGCTACGCTGAATCGGACCCCCCCAAGGGCGGATTTTCACGCTGAATCGGACCCCCCTAGCACGCTGAATCGGACCCCCCCTAAACCTGTAAGGTTTGCCGTTAAGTTTTTCCTGTAATTTTTAACCGGTAATTGGCCCCCGCTCGCTGTGGAAAACTTGCCACGACCGAACCGGGCGAGGGGCACCCCTTTGGGGTTCCCCCGGCTTCGCCGGCCCCCCCTCCCCATTGAACAGCCCCCCCCAGGGGGGCCGGAAAACCAACCCCCCCGGTCGCAGCTCCACCGCCCAGGGCCGAGAACTAGCCGCATCGGTACACGACCGCCGCAAGGTTTGGCAGAAAAAGCAGGGGCCGCCGCCCGTGCTCTGAACATGCCTCATCGGTTTGCTGCCGCCCGCCTTCGCGCCCTTCGGGCTTAACCTGAAACCGCTTCGGTTTCAGGGCTTCCCGCGTCGGTACTTGCCCGACTGGCTGCGGGGGCAGGCACAGCGGGCTACTGCGCCCCTCTCCATCCCGGCCCGTGTCCTCGCCCGTGCCGGGCTGCGGGCCGCACCAGCCGGGATTCCGACCCTTGACCCGCCATCCGCTTGAACACCAGGGGAATCCCCGCCGCGCTCGTTGGCGCGGCAGACCATCCAGGCCGGTGACAGATGGCCTAGGGGTCGCTTCAGAAAACGGAAAATAAAGCACGCTAAGCCGGTTGCAGCGGTCGCAACGGCCTGAACTTGCCCGCGCCGATCTTGGCGCTGCTACGCCACAGGTAATCGCCAGTCAGGTTGATGTGTTCCCAGCCCAGCGGCGACAGGTACTGCAACAGGCCGTCATCGACAGCCTGGCCGTGACCACGCAAGGCGTTTGCGGCCCGTTCCAGATAGACCGTGTTCCACAGCACAATGGCCGCCGTCACCAGACTGAGGCCGCTGGCCCGATAGCGTTGCTGCTCAAAGCTGCGGTCGCGGATTTCCCCCAGCCGATTGAAGAACACGGCGCGAGCCAGCGCGTTACGAGCCTCACCCTTGTTCAACCCGGCATGGACGCGGCGGCGCAGTTCCACGCTTTGCAGCCAGTCGAGGATAAACAGCGTGCGCTCGATGCGTCCCAGCTCACGCAGGGCGACAGCCAGGCCGTTCTGGCGTGGGTAGCTGCCGAGCTTGCGCAACATCAGCGAGGCCGTCACCGTGCCCTGCTTGATCGAGGTGGCCAGCCGCAGGATTTCGTCCCAATGAGCGCGGACGTGCTTGATGTTGAGCGTGCCGCCGATCATCGGCTTCAGCGCGTCATAGGCGGCATCGCCCTTCGGGATGTAGAGCTTGGTGTCGCCAAGGTCGCGAATGCGTGGCGCGAAGCGGAAGCCCAGCAGGTGCATCAGGGCGAAGACGTGATCGGTGAAGCCCGCCGTGTCGGTGTAATGCTCCTCGATCCGCAAGTCAGACTCGTGATACAGCAGGCCGTCGAGCACATAGGTCGAGTCGCGCACGCCGACATTGACCACCTTGGTGTGAAACGGTGCGTACTGGTCGGAGATGTGGGTGTAAAAAGTCCGCCCTGGGCTGCTGCCATATTTCGGGTTGATGTGGCCGGTGCTCTCGGCCTTGCTGCCGGTTCGGAAGTTCTGGCCGTCCGACGATGACGTGGTGCCGTCGCCCCAATGCCCAGCGAAGGGATGCCGGAACTGGGCGTTGACCAGTTCGGCCAGCGCCGTCGAATAGGTTTCGTCGCGGGTATGCCAGGCTTGAAGCCACGCGAGCTTGGCGTAGGTCGTGCCGGGGCAGGACTCAGCCATCTTGGTCAGGCCCAGGTTGATCGCGTCGGCCAGGATCGTCGTCAGCAATAAGTTTTTGTCCTTGGCCACGTCGCCCGATTTCAGGTGCGTAAAGTGCCGGGTGAAGCCCGTCCACTCATCGACTTCGAGCAGCAATTCGGTGATCTTGACGTGCGGCAGAATCATCGACGCCTGATCGATCAATGCCTGCGCGGTGTCGGGCACCGCCGCATCCAGCGGCGTGATCTTCAGGCCCGACTCGGTGATGATGGCGTCCGGCAGGTCGTTGGCTGCCGCCATGCGGTTGACCGTGGCAAGTTGCGCTTCCAGCAGCTCCAAGCGCTCGCTCAGGTACTGGTCGCAATCGGTGACCACGGCCAGCGGCAATGCGCTGGACTGCTTGAGGCTGGCGAATTTTGCGGGTGGCACCAGGTAGTCCTCGAAGTCCTTGAACTGGCGCGAACCCTGAACCCAAATGTCGCCCGAGCGCAACGCGTTCTTCATCTCCGACAGAGCGCACAGTTCGTAATAACGCCGGTCAATGCCGGCGTCAGTCATGACCAGCTTCTGCCAGCGCGGCTTGATAAAGCCAGTAGGTGCATCAGCGGGCACCTTGCGGGCGTTGTCAGTGTTCATGCCGCGCAGCACCTCGATGGCGTCGAGCACGTCCTTGGCGGCGGGCGCGGCCCGCAGCTTGAGCACGTCGAGGAATTCCGGCGCGTAGCGGCGCAAGGTGGCGTAACTCTCGCCGATGCGGTGCAGGAAATCGAAGTCATCGGGCTGCGCGAGCTTTTGCGCCTCGGTGACGCTCACAGCGAACGCATCCCAAGACATGACCGCCTCGATGGCGGCGAATGGGTCGCCGCCCGATTGTTTGGCGTCGATTAGCGCCTGGCCGATCCGCCCGTACAGGCGCACCTTGGCGTTGATGGCTTTGCCCGATGCCTGGAACTGCTGCTGATGCTTGTTCTTGGCCGCATTGAACAGCTTGCCCAGGATGCGGTCGTGCAGGTCGATGATTTCGTCGGTGACAGTGGCCATACCCTCAATGGCCAGTGCCACGAGGGTGGCGTAACGTCGTTGCGGCTCGAACTTGGCCAGGTCGGCGGGCGTCATCTGACCGCCCTCGCGGGCGATCTTGAGCAGGCGGTTCTGGTGAACCAGCCGCTCGATGCCGGACGGCAGATCGAGCGCCTGCCAGGCTTTCAGGCGCTCGATGTGTTCCAGCATGTGCCGGGAATTTGGTTTGGCGGGAGACTGGCGCAGCCAGGCCAGCCAAGTCGTCTTGCCGTTGTCGCGGCGTTTCAGCTGTTCATCGAGTCGATGGCGATGCCCGTTCGACAACGGTTCGGACAAGGTTTCGTAGATGTGCCGATTGGCGCGGGTGATGGCCTCGGCGCTGGCGCGCTCGATGGCATTGAGCGCGGGCAGGATGATCGACTGCCGCCGCAGATGCTCGATCAATGCGCTGGCCAGCACAATACCCTTGTCGGTTTGCATGGCCAGCTCGGTCAACGTATGGACGGCCTGCCGATAGTGGCTCATGGTAAACGGCTGGAAGCCGAACACCGTTTGCAGTTCGACCAGGTGCTCGCGCCGGGTCTGCTCCCGCTGCCCGTAGTCGTCCCAGCTTTCGACCGGCACTTTGAGCTGTGCCGCCACGATGCGCAGCAAGGGCGGAAACGGCAGCTCATCCGCGCCCAAGATGACGCCGGGGAATCGCAGGTAGCAAAGCTGAACGGCGAAGCCCAGCCGGTTCGCCGGGCCACGGTGCTGTCGGATGACCGACAGATCGGTGTCGCTGAACGTGTAGTACCGGATCAGATCGTCTTTGGCATCGGGTAATGCCAACAGGCTTTCGCGCTCGGTGGCGGACAGAATGGAACGACGTGGCATGCTCAGGACTCGCGCAGGTACTGGTACAAGGTTTCGCGGCTGATGCCGAAGTCGCGGGCGATCAGGGCCTTTTGCTCGCCCGCCGCGACGCGCCGTTTCAGTTCGGCAATCTGCTCATCATTCAGTGACTTTTTGCGGCCCCGGTACGCACCCCGTTGCCGGGCCAGCGCGATTCCTTCGCGCTGCCGCTCGCGGATCAAGGCCCGCTCGAACTCGGCAAATGCGCCCATCACCGACAGCATCAAATTCGCCATCGGCGAATCCTCGCCAGTGAAGGCCAAGCTTTCCTTGACGAATTCGATGCGCACCCCGCGCTTGGTCAGGCCCTGCACGATGCGGCGTAAGTCATCCAGGTTGCGTGCCAGGCGATCCATGCTGTGCACCACCACGGTGTCGCTTTCGCGCACGAAGGCGAGCAGCCTTTCCAGCTCGGGACGCTGGGTGTCCTTGCCGGATGCCTTGTCGGTGAACACCCGCGCCACCTGAACTCCGTCCAATTGCCGTTCCGGGTTCTGGTCGAAGCTGCTGACGCGAACGTAGCCAATGCGTTGACCGTACAAAGTGCCTCCAAGGGGTGATGTGTCAGGGTGAAATCTATTACTCTTGACTGATTGTGTCAATAAATTTAATATTCGACTCTATTCTGACGCGATTGCAAGCTCATCCCTGACGTTGCGTTAGGGTATAGCTCAAACTGACACTTTTTATTGCTGCACCGCCGCAAATAAATTAGAATCACACTTCTCAAAGAACCAGCAACCAACTATCGGAGTTCCTACCCGTGTAAGCCTCTTTCTCGCTGCGAGCCAGCTTCAACCACATACCACGCTCGCACGAGGCTGCACGTCCGATTCACTGCGTCTTGCTGGCCCCGGATCACTCGGGGTTCGTTCTCTATTCCGCTGGCCGGGAAGACGCGCTCCGAAACGACCTACTAGCGGGCATCGTCGTCGCGCTGGCACTGATCCCCGAAGCCATCGCCTTCTCGATCATCGCGGGTGTCGATCCCAAGGTCGGCCTCTACGCTTCATTCAGCATCGCCACGATCATCGCGTTCGCGGGTGGTCGCCCCGGCATGATCTCCGCCGCAACCGGCGCAATGGCCTTGCTCATGGTCACGTTGGTCAAAGACCACGGTCTGCAATACCTGCTGGCCGCTACTGTGCTGACTGGCGTACTCCAGATCATCGCGGGCTGGTTCAAGCTCGGTACCTTGATGCGCTTCGTCTCGCGCTCGGTCATCACCGGCTTCGTCAATGCGCTGGCCATCCTGATCTTCATGGCGCAGTTGCCTGAGCTGACCAACGTAACGTGGCACGTCTATGCCATGACAGCGGCGGGCCTTGGCATCATCTACGGATTCCCCTACCTTACCAAGGCAGTGCCGTCGCCGCTGGTCGCCATCGTGGTGCTGACCGGCGTGGCAATCTTCCTCGGTCTCGACATTCGCACCGTGGGCGATATGGGCAAGCTGCCAGACAGTCTGCCGGTGTTCCTGCTGCCCGAAGTACCGCTAAATCTCGAAACACTCAAGATCATCTTTCCGGTATCCGCCACCTTGGCGGTCGTGGGCTTGCTGGAATCCATGATGACGGCTTCTATCGTCGATGACTTGACCGATTCCAACAGCAACAAGAACCGCGAATGCGTGGGACAAGGGGTAGCGAACATCGCAACCGGCTTCCTTGGCGGCATGGCAGGCTGCGCCATGATCGGCCAGTCGGTCATTAATGTGAAGTCCGGTGGCCGTGGCCGACTCTCCACGCTGGCCGCTGGCGTGTTCCTGTTGCTGATGGTGGTATTCATCGGCGACTGGGTGGCCCGCATTCCGATGGCAGCGCTCGTCGCAGTGATGATCATGGTATCCATCGGCACCTTCAACTGGGCCTCGATCCGCAACCTGCGCGAGCACCCTAAAAGCTCCAGCGTGGTGATGCTGGCCACCGTGGTGGTGACGGTCGGCACCCACGACTTGGCCAAGGGTGTTCTGGTTGGCGTGCTTCTGTCGGGCTTCTTCTTCGCGCACAAGGTGGGCCAGATTCTGCGCGTCGCCTCACGCACCGAGGACGAAGGCCGTGTGCGAACCTACACCATCACCGGCCAAGTGTTCTTCGCTTCGGCGGATCGCTTCATCAATGCCTTCGACTACAAGGAAGTCATCGAGAAAGTGCGCATCGACGTGAGCCGCGCCCACTTCTGGGACATCACCGCCGTCAGCGCACTGGACAAGGTGGTCATCAAGTTCCGCCGTGAAGCCACCGAGGTCGAAGTCATCGGCCTGAACGAAGCCAGCGCCACGATGGTGGACAAGTTCGCCGTACATGACAAAGACGGTGCCGACGACATGCTGATGGGCCACTGAGAGGAAACAGGATCATGAAAAACGAAAACAAAGTACTGGCCTGCGTGGATCAATCCCACTTCGCCGATTATGTAGCCGACTACGCCGCTTGGGCCGCTCGTCGCATGGACGCGCCGCTGGAGTTCCTGCACGTCATCGACCGCCATCCCGAATTGGGATCGGGCGAAGATCACAGCGGGGCCATCGGCATCGATGCCCAAGAGAATCTGCTGACCAAGCTTTCCGCCGAGGACGAGGCCCGCACCAAGGATGCCCGCGAGCGGGGTCGCATCTTTCTCAACCGACTGCGTGAGCGGGCCACCGCATCCGGGGTCGAACGGGTCGATGTTCGCCAGCGGCACGGTGAACTGGAGGAAACGCTTGCAGAACAAGCGGAAGGCGTGCGCCTGCTGGTCTTGGGTCGCCGTGGAGAAGCTGCCGAGACAACCCAACGCGACCTTGGCCGGAACGTCGAGCACGTGGTGCGTGCCCTGCAAAAGCCCATCTTGGCCGTGACGGAAAGCTTCAAGGAGCCGCAGCGCGTGATGATCGCCTTCGACGGCGGCAATGTGACCCGGCGTGGCGTCGAGATGGTCGCTAGCAGCCCGCTGTTCCGTGGCCTGCCGATCTATCTGCTGATGGCTGGCAAAGAAAGCCAGGATGCACCCAAGCAGCTTGATTGGGCCAAAACCACCTTGGAAGCGGCTGGCTTCAACGTCACCGCATCGCTGATCCCCGGCGATGCGGAAAGCATCATCGCCAAGACGGTGAAGGATCAGTCCATCGACATGCTCATCATGGGTGCCTTCGGGCACTCACCGCTACGCAGTCTGCTGTTCGGCAGCAAGACCGCCGACCTGCTGCGTTCATCGAGCATCCCCACGCTTCTGCTGCGATAACAAAGGAGTTGCCTCAATGGAAATAGAACAGTTCCGCGCTCGGCTGTTGACTGAGCAAAGGGAAACCGTTGAGGCAATCCAGCAGGCTCAACGGTCCGCCGCGCCGGTCGAGCTGGATCAATCCAGTGTCGGTCGTGTGTCGCGTATTGACGCCCTCCAACAACAGGCCCTCGCCAAAGGTTTGCTTGAGCGGCTGACCATTCGCAAGCGCAAGGTCGAAGCAGCGCTGGCTCGCTTCGACTCTCGCACCTACGGGCTGTGCTGCGCCTGTCACGGCGATGTGGAGTTGGAACGGTTGAACGCCGATCCGGCTGTCGTGTTCTGCCAAGAGTGTGCAACAGAGCGTCAGTAAGAACGCCGGATTTAGGCTCAACGACAGAGCTGTCATGCTTAGCGTGCTTTATTTTCCGTTTTCTGAGACGACCCCGCCTAGACGGGGTAGAGCAAGCAGTCGTGTCACCAGCCGCCACCTTGGAGTAAGCCGGAACCCCAGAAATTTCCGTCAAGCAATCAACATGTTTTGTCTCGCGCCCGGTCGATACGCTCCGCCGTGGCGGCCTGGCGCTTGACGGGCCAGGCTGTATCGGGTGCCACTGGAGCGCTACGCCGAGCTGGTCCAGCATTTTCCGGCTTCGGAAAGCTACCACCACGCCTACCCGGGCGGCATGCTGGACCACGGCCTGGAAATCGTGGCCTACGCGCTGAAGCTGAGGCAATCCCATCTCCTGCCGGCCGGTGCCACGCCGGAAGCCCAGGCCGCCCAGGCCGAAGCCTGGACTGCGGGCACCGCCTACGCAGCACTGCTGCACGACATCGGCAAGATCGCCGTCGACCTGCATGTCGTTTACGCCGACGGGACGGTCTGGCACCCCTGGCACGGCCCGCTGCGGCGGTCAGGCCGTACCGCTACCGGACTGACCGCGAATACCGTCTGCACGGCGCCGCCACCGGGCTGCTCTACGTCCTGGCCGGCCAGTTACGAGCATGCTGGCACGCTCTGCGAGCTGGTCATCCAGGCCGACCAGGCCTCGGTTGCCCAGGAACCTGGCGGCGATCCAGGTAAGGCATTGGCGGCGCCCAGGCACGCGCTGCAGCGCAAGCTGCTGGACGGCCTGCGCTATCTACTCGGGAGGAATTCAAGCTGAACCAGCCCCAGGGCTCGGATGGATGGCTGACCCAGGACATCGACGGCATTCCGTCGAACAGCACGGCGGTGTTCAACGTCCTGCAGGACCATGGCATTGTCCTGGCCACGCCGGATGGCAAGGCGATCTGGAAGGCCACCGAGTCTCTTCCTCCAACCATGGAAGCGCCGTCCCTCGAATCTGTTGAATCGGTGACACTGATCTACACGCCATTACCGGCACCTGCGTGGCCGTCCATGCAAAGCAGGAACAGTTGGCCGATTGGCAATGGGTGCAGAAACGATTCGAGAAGCTGCAACTGCACCGCAAGCAACCGAACGGTCTGAGCATCTGGACCTGCACGGTCACCAGGCCGCGGAAATCGCGGCGCCTCCACGGCTACTTGCTGAAATATCCACGAGTTCTGTTCAACAACACGCCGCCAGACAATCCATATCTGGCACTATCACCCGCCACCAGCCCTGAGTAGGCTCGATGTCGGCCTTGATTTCCGTAAGTACTGCCCTTGAAGAAAAACAGCAATGGTCTGGACGCCAGCACACTCGGCAAGATCGTTCTGGCCCGATGCCTGGAACAGCCGCTGGGCGCCTACGAACGCTCAGTCGGGCGCATCGAAGCCTCGCTCCCGTTCCGCGGCGCAAGCTGGGTGAAGCCTGCCTCGATTCCGGGTGCGATTTTCGATGCGGACCTCGCCACGCGTCATTCCGCCCCCGCCACCCTCGGCAGGGTCGTTCGTCACGAAGGCGGGCTCGTCTTCATGTATCGGCATGAGGTTCTCGGACGCGAATATCGGTTCGACGAGACAGCGATCGGGGATATGCGCGCATCCGGCGCCATCGCCGGCGACCAGATCGCGCTGCTCCATCGTCTGCGCCTCGTCAATAGCCGCAACCGACTCACCCATGCACTGATGAATTCGTTGCTGGACGCACAGCGCGACTTTCTCGCCACGGGCGATCCGCTCGCGCTCGCCCCCTTGCCGCAGGTGCACCTGTCGAGACGCATTGGCGAACGAGTGGAGTTGCCCATGGTGGCAGATGCAGGCCGCATTTCCCGGCTCGTGCGCGGCCTTGCCATCACGATGCCGGACGGCAAGACATTGCCCCTGTCCAGACTATTCCCCAGCGAACGGCAACTGCATTGTCATCGACTTGATTTGTTGGTAAAAAGCGAGAAACAACTGCTTCTTGCAGGTGAGATTGCGCGCCCATGGTCCGACGCACAGCTTGCCGCGCTTCTGGAGCAACAACACGGAACCCGCCTTTCGCGGCGATCGATCGCCGCCATCCGTCACCAGCTCGCGCTTCCCGACTGCCGCCGTCGCGCGGCGCTTGCGGACTACCGGATGGCAACGGAGGGATTTTCCGCGTTGCTGCCCCTGACGCCGTCGGTGCTCGCGGTGCATGTGCCATGCCGGGCAGGTGTCTACGAGATTCGCGCGCCGGTCGCCGTCGAGAACCGATGTCCCGCCGACGCGGTCGAGCGACTGCCGGTGGTGTATATCGGCTCGACACAGGGCTTGCGCAAGCGCCTGGCTGATCACCTGCGGGGCAGCAGTGGTAACATGATGCTTCACCGCCATCTGGCGGAAGGGAGGGCGAAGGTGAGGTTCCGGATCGTCGAGGAAAACTGGCGCGGCCTCGAACGGCGGCTGTATCTCGCGTACCGCGAGACCTTCGGCGTCCCGCCGCCGTGCAACCGGATGAGTCCATGAACAACAAGAACCGTGAATTGGAAAGCGCCTTGCGCAAGCAAGCAAGCAAGCAAGCAAGCCTGACGGCCATTTCGTGTCGCCGGAATGGATGGCTGCGCGAGCGGGTGCGATGAAGCCGGCCGACGAGATGGCCCAGGCGATGATGGCCGCGCTCGGTCTGACCGAGGCCGGCATCGCCGCGCGCAAAATCTTCCTTGAATTCACGGACGAGGATGCCGCCCGGCTCAAACGCCTGCACGGGCTGCTTTCCGGCACGGAGCAGGATTTCGCGCGGCGTTTCTACGATCATCTGCTGCGCTTCGAGGAAACGCGGCGGTTCATTCCGGACGAGGCGTCGCTCGATCGTCTCAGAACCACCCAGGCGCAGTACTTCGATACCCTCACGGCCGGGACCTATGACGCCGACTACGTGCGCCATCGCCTGCGCGTGGGCCTTGCGCATCAGCGCATCGGCCTGGAGACGCAATGGTATCTCGGGGCGTACGCCAAGTATCTCGCCGATGCGCTGCCCGACCTGTGGCAACGCCTCGGCGACGATCCCGACCTAGCCATCGCGACACTCCAGTCCCTGCTCAAGATCGTCCTGTTCGACATGGGACTGGCGATGGACACCTATGTCCATGCAGACCGGCAGGCGATCCTGTCCCTGCGGGAATACGCGGAACTGGTGTTCTCGGCGATTCCCGACGGACTAGCCGTGCTGACGGCCGACCTCACGGTCATCTCGATCAACCGCGCCTTTGCCCGGCGCTTCGAGTTGAGCGAGATGGATGCGCACGGCCAACCGCTGGCGATGCTGATCCGGGCGGAAGGTCTCGATCACCATTTGCACGAGGTTCGGGAAACCGGCATCGTCAAGCGTGACCTGTTTTTCGAAATGGCGCGCGCGCCGGATGGCCCGGCGATCCCCGTGCGCGCAACCCTGACTGGCATCCGCCTTGCGGAAGAAGAAGAAGAAGAAGAAGAAGAAGAAGAAGAAGAAGCTCGTCTGCTGGTCATCGTGGAAGACATGACCGAACAGGCCCGCCTCCAGGACGCATTGCGGGAGAGCGAAACCACATTGCTGCGCGCCCAGGAAGTGGCGCGCATCGGCAGCTGGCGGCTCGATTTCCTGGCCGGGACGCTGGCCTGGTCGCCGGAGGTCTACAGGATTTTCGGCGTCGATCGGAAGGCAGCCATCCGTTATGGGACCTTCCTCGCCTGCGTCCATCCGGAGGATCGGGAGATGGTCGACGCGGCCTGGCAGGCGGCGCTCGCGGGCGCGCCCTACCACCTGCAACACCGCATCGTCGCGGATGGGGAAGCGCGCTGGGTGGAAGAACGGGCGGAGATCGAGTTCGATGGCGAACATCGGCCGATCAAGGCCGTGGGCACCGTGCAGGACATCACCGACCGCAAGGCGGCCGAAACGCGGATCGAAACTCTGGCGTTCTATGATCCCTTGACCGTGTTGCCCAACCGCGCCCTGTTCATGGATCGATTGCGCCACGAACTGGCGGCCGCCGAGCGACGCGGCCAGCGGCTGGCCCTGCTCTTCCTCGATCTGGACCGGTTCAAGGACATCAACGACACGCTCGGCCACGATGCGGGCGACCGCGTGCTCGTGGAGGTGGCGCGGCGCTTCCGGGAGGCCCTGCGCGAAGAGGAGACGCTCGCGCGGTTATCCGGCGACGAGTTCGTCATCATTGCGTCGGATTCCGGCAAGGCGGCCGTGCGCATCGCGGAGCGGATCGCCGAGGCATTGGCGACCCCGATAGCCGTGGGCGACCAGGGCTTCAGCGTCTCGACGAGCATCGGTATCGCCATTTTCCCGGAAGACGGGACATCTACCGAGGCACTGCTCAAGCATGCCGACATCGCCATGTATCGCGCCAAGGGCGCGGGCGGTGGCTACCGCTTTTACCGCGCCGAAATGGGCGAGGAACTGGCGCGCCGCCTGGGCATCGCCAAGCGGCTCGAAAAGGCGCTTATCAATGGACAATTGCAGCTCCATTATCAGCCGCAGGTGAATCTGGCGAGCGGCGCGCTGATCGGCGCCGAAGCCTTGATGCGCTGGACGGATCCCGAATGGGGTTCCGTCAGTCCCGCCGACTTCATCCCCATCGCTGAGGAGCGCGGCCTGATCGTTTCCCTGGGAGAATGGGCGCTCGCCGCGGCCTGCGGGCAGGTGCGCCAATGGGAAACGGACGGCCGCCCGATGCCCGGGAGAGTCGCCGTCAATGTCTCGGCCAGACAATTAGAGGACGACGGTTTCGTGGACACCGCCATACGGATTGCACGAGAGAACGGCGCCGCTCCCGCCCGCATCGAGCTCGAACTGACCGAGAGCGGCATGATGCGCGACCCGGACCGGGCCGTGGAGATCACGCAGGCCCTGGCGGCCGCCGGGTTCTCGTTATCGATCGACGATTTCGGAACCGGCTATTCCTCGCTGTCCTATCTCAAGCGATTCCCGGTGAGCCGGCTCAAGATCGATATCTCTTTCGTGCGCGACATGTTGAGCGACCGAAACGATCGCTCCATCGTCGGCACGATCATCGCGATGGGCCGCGGCATGGAACTGGAAACCCTGGCCGAAGGCATCGAGCATGCCGATCAGGCGACGGCTTTGCTGGCCATGGGATGCCATCTGGCGCAAGGATTTCATTTCGGAAGACCCAAGCCAGCAGATCGTTTCGAGGAAAGCTGGTTGACGAAACGTTGATCACTGCCATTATCGATCATGTGGAAGGCATTTCATGTGGCCTTCCCCTTGTAAGGGGTGCCGGCATTCACCTTGCCATGACCCTACCGTGCCGCATACCACATGGGGTTGCAAGCCGGAACCCCAGAAATTTCCGTCAAGCGATCAACATGGTTTGTTTCGCACCCGGTCGATACGCTCCTGCATCGCCTGCATGACTTCTTCATGGGTATGCGCCTGGCGTTGGGGTCGTCGGCCTCCCGCAGGGCTTCCTCGACCTCACGGGTCATGCACTCTCGTATTCCTCCGGCCACAGCGTTTGTTCCATGCGCAGCGACGCTTGGCCCAACAGGTGCAGCAGACCAAACAGGCGCATGTCGTCGGTGGCGACGATGTGCTCCCGAATCCGTTCCTGGATCGCCTCGCTGGCACTGTGCGCTTCTGGTGAGGCGGTGGCTTCGGGAACTCCACTTCCTCGGCGATCCGCGCCCAAGCGCTGGCCAGCGTCTCGATGCTGGACACGCTCATTTGCTCATCCACTTGCGCAGCAGGCGCTGTTTCAGGGCGGCGCGCTCTTGCGGGTTGCGTCCCTTGTGGTTGGCGATGCGATCCGCCGTGGCGGCCTGGCGCTTGACGGGCCAGTAGGAGCGGCCGTCCTTGCCCATCGACCAGACGCTGCTGACCTGGTTTTCCAGCAAGGGCAGGTGGGCGCTCAGCGCATCCGGCGATGCACTGGCCAGCGCCGTGCGTTCGCGAGTTCGCCAGCGCTGATGCCAGAGCTTCTTGTCCTCGCGCTCGCTGCGGCACGTCGTGTGCCCAACGATGGGTGTCTTGCGGCGGCTGCGACTCATAACGTGTCTGTCTCCCAGAACATTCAGGACTGATCCCAGGCGTCGATGGTCAAGACCAGATCGGCAGGACAGGCGGCCACACGGTCGGCATGCACTTCGACCTTTCCCATCCAGCCGGGCGGCTGGGCGTATTCCTCGCTTTCGTCGATACCGAAAATCCAGACGCCATCCTTGGACGGCTGGATGCCGCCGCCCTCAATCAGCGGCAGCACGTCGGCAGCGCGAGCGGTGTAGCGGTTTGGGTAGCCGCCTCCGGCGAGCTTGGCAACCGTGCCCGCTTCCGTCAGGCGCTCAATCCAGCGGATGCCGTCCGCGCCTGTCTCCCACTGCGCCAGGATGGCCGCACGGCGGGCCTCCTGGTCGGCGCGGTCGCGTTCCTCAGGGCTTTGCGTCGATATGACGATCCACCAGCCGATCATTCGGCACCGTCCAATCCGCCGTAGTACAGGCTGTCCGGGTACAGCGCCGTCAACCGCGACAGCGTGTCCTGTATCTCTTCCAGCTTGGTCATCATGTAGGAAACCTGCTCGTCCAGATCACCGGCCAGCTCGAACAGGTCGGCAACCTGGCTGCGCGATCCCTCGTTGATGACGGCCATCGCCAGTTGGTGCAACTTCAGCAGGTCGGTGCGAAGCTGCGGCGGGGCGGCGTCTTCGCCATCGTTGAGATCGTCGCGCAGCTCGTCCATGGCATCGACCGCACGCAACAGCGAATGCGTCTCGAAATTCTCCGGAGACAGCTTGTCCCATTCTTCGTCGGTAATGCGCGCGGCCATCGTGACGTTCCTGGTCAGGCGGTGGCGAGCGTCAGGTGCCCGACCGGCTCGGATGCCGGGCGCACCTTGATTTCGATGTCGTAACCGAGGCGATTCAGGCAGTCCATCAGCTTGCGCTCGGACAGGTTGGTGAAATCGCCGTGCATCATGCCCGACACCTTCGGTTGCGGGATGCCCATGCGCTTGGCCGCGGCTTGTTGTGTCAAGCCAAGCGCACGCATCGCTTTCCTGATCTCGACTACCAGGCCGGTTTTGATTTTCAGTTTCTCGGCATCGGGCAGTCCAAGGTCGGCAAAGACGTTGCCCGAGCTGCGTTGAACCTCGACGCCTTCAATGATTCGTTTTTGCATTTCGTAGCTCCTGTGCCAATGCTTCGGCCACCTTCAGCCGAGCGCGGATGATGTCCATGTCCACCTTTGGCGTGGCGATCCCGCTCTTGCTCTTCTTCTGGAAGCAGTGCAGGACGAACACCGCTTCCGCAAACTTCACCGTGTAGACCGCCCGATACGTGCCACCGGCATCGTCTTCGATGACTTCCAGCACACCGGCACCGCCAAAGCCCTTGAGCACCTTGGCCGCGTCGTCCTGGTCGCCCATCTGCGCCAGCGACAGCGCGTAACCGAAACGCCGACGCACGTCCGGCGGCAACGCCATCAGATCCTTGTAGCTGCTCGCGATCCATTCGAGCGGTTTTTCTTTGTCGGTCATGATGGCATCTTATACCTGTTCAGGTAATTTCACAAGTACGGCAGGTTCAAGGGGCATGTCGTGAAACACTTGTTTTACGACACCTCCGCAAAAGTCATGTGCACCAACCCATGGATGGCCTCAAAATTGTGCGGAAAACTCTGTCGCCACGCGCTACCATACGGAAACCTATTTCTGATGGTTATCCGCCTATGTTGATTGGCTACATGCGCGTGTCGTCTGACACCGACCGACAGAGCACGAACTTGCAGCGCGATGCACTGCTCGCCGCCGGCATCGATCCGCGTCACCTGTTCGAGGATCACGCCTCAGGCGCGAAGGATGACCGCGCCGGCCTGGCGCAGGCGCTGGAATTCGTCCGGCCCAGTGACGTGCTGGTCGTGTGGAAGCTCGACCGGCTCGGCCGCTCGCTGTCGCATCTGCTTGGCATCGTGACCTCACTCAAGGATAAGCGGGTGGCGTTCCGCTCGCTGACGGAGAACCTGGACACCACGACGCCATCGGGCGAGTTCCTATTTCAGGTGTTCGGCGCACTCGCGCAATATGAGCGCGCCTTGATCCAGGAGCGCGTCGTCGCGGGGCTGACCGCCGCGCGCAAACGCGGTCGGATCGGCGGCCGACCACCTGCCATCGTTGGCGAGAAACTGGACGCCATCATTGCCGCGCTCGATGGCGGCATGTCCAAGGCGGCGGTGTGCCGTAACTTCAATGTCAAGCGCACCACCTTGATCGAAACGCTGGCGCGGGTCGGCTGGCCCGCACCATCGCAACCAGGAGCGTAGGGGCATGGCGGACGGCAACGCGGAAGATCAGTGGCTGTTGGCACCGGCCGAACGCGAGCTGGTGATGACCAAGAACCGAGCGACCCGGCTGGGCTTTGCCATCCTGCTGACCTTCTTCCGCGAGCGCGGCCGTTTCCCGCGCGACGAAACCGAAGTCGAGGCACAGGGCATAGCCGCGCTCGCCAAACAATTAGACGCACCCGCGCCCATTGACGGCGAAGCCTTCCTCACGGGCCGCACTGCCGAGCGGTTGCGCGGCGAAATCCGTGCGCGTTTCGGCTTCCGCGAAGCGACGGTGGCCGACGCTGAGCTGCTGACGGAGTGGCTGCGCGATCATGTTGCCGGAGAAGTCGGCGGTGACATCGAGCCGATGATCGAACGGCTGGAAGGACGTTGCCGCGAACTCGCCATTGAACCTCCGACACCAGACCGGATGGAGCGCATCGCGCGTAGCGCGTTGCGTGCCCACGAAGACCGCTTTCATAACGGAGTCCATGAGCGGCTGCCGCCCGCAACCCGCGAACGCCTGGATGCCTTGCTGCGCCCCGAAAAATCGGGCCACGGGGAGAGCGCCGTTGAAGATGCTCAAGGCGAAGCCGCAGGCAGCGCGCCGGCCGTTCTGCTGAAACTGCGCGGCAGTCCCGGCCGCCCAAGTCTTGCCAGCATGCAGGACGAGTTGGCGAAGCTGGAACTGATCCGGGGCATCGACCTTCCCGCCGATCTATTCGACCAAGCTTCGCCGCGCGATCTGGAGCGCTGTCGCCAGCGTGTGTCGGTCGAGGTTCCCCGCGATCTGCGCCGGCATCCCGATGCCGCGCGCCTCACTTGGCTGGCCGCTTTCGTCTACCTGCGCGCCCGCAGCCTGACCGATGACCTGGTGGACTTGTTGATCGAAACCATCCACCAGATCGGCGCGCGTGCCGAGCGCAAGGTCGAGCGCGAACTGCTGGAAGATCTCAAGCGCGTGTCCGGCAAGCAGAACCTGCTGTTCAACCTGGCCGACGCTACGTTGGCCCAGCCGGATGGCGTGGTGCGCGACGTGGTGTTTCCGGTGGTCGGCGAGCAGACGCTGCGCGATCTGGTCAAGGAGTGGAAGGCCACCGGCCCGACCTATCGCATCACGCTGCGCACGGTGATCCGCAATTCGTACCAGGGGCACTACCGGCGCATGGTGCCGACCTTGCTGGCCGCGCTGGAATTCCGTTCCAACAACGACCGCCACCGCCCGGTGATGGATGCACTCGACTTGGTGAAGCGCTTTGCCGACACCAAGGTGCACGTTTTCCCGGCTGACGTGGATGTGCCGCTCGATGGCGTGGTACGCGGCCTATGGCGCGAAGCCGTGATGGAGAAGGACGCCGCCGGCCGGGATCGCGTCAACCGCGTCACCTATGAAATCGCGGTGCTGGAAGCGCTGCGCGAGCGGCTGCGCTGCAAGGAAATCTGGGTGGTCGGCGCAAACCGCTACCGCAACCCCGACGACGATCTGCCGACCAACTTCGAGCAAAACCGCGAGGACTACTACCGGGCGCTGAGTCTGCCGCTCGATGCGGAGCGTTTCATCGCCGACTTGCAAGCCGAGATGCGCGAGGCGCTGTCCACCTTCGACGCCGGCTTGAAGAAGAACCCATTCGTCCGGCTGAGCAGCAAGGGCGGTGGCTGGATCACGCTGACGCCACTTGATGCGCAACCCGATCCGCCCAATCTGACTGCGCTCAAGGCCGAACTCAACGCCATCTGGCCGATGACCAGCCTGCTCGATATGGTCAAGGAAACCGATCTACGGCTGAGCTTCACCGATGCCCTGAAAAGCCCGACCTCCTACGAGACGATGGATCGCTCGGTGTTGCAGCCGCGCCTGCTGCTGTGTCTGCACGGCCTGGGCACCAATGCCGGCTTGCAGCGCATGGCCGGACTGGATTCCGGCACCACGGCACGCGACTTGGCTTATGTGCGCCGCCGTTACATCAGCGTGGACGCGATGCGTCGCGCGATTGCCATCGTCGCAGACGGCACACTGCATGCCCGCAACCCAGTGATCTGGGGTAGCGGCACCACCGCCTGCGCGTCGGACTCCAAACACTTCGGCGCATGGGATCAGAACCTCACCACGCAATGGCACGTCCGCTACGGCGGGCGCGGTATCATGATCTACTGGCACGTCGAGCGCAGCTCGCTGTGCATCCATTCGCAGCTCAAGTCGCCGTCGTCGTCGGAAGTGGCGTCAATGATCGAGGGCGTGATCCACCATTGCACCGAGATGGAGGTGGATCGGCAGTATGTCGATTCGCACGGCCAGAGCACGGTCGCGTTCGCCTTCTGCCGACTGCTCGGCTTCCAGTTGCTGCCCCGGTTGAAGGCGATCCACTCACAGAAGCTGTACCGGCCGGAAACCGGCAAGGCCGATGCCTACGCCAACCTGCAACAGATTCTGACCAAGCCCATCGACTGGGACTCGGTGCGGCAACAGTACGACCAGATGGTCAAGTACGCCACCGCGCTACGCCTAGGGACGGCGGAAACCGAAGCCATTCTACGACGCTTCACCAAGAAGAACGTACAGCATCCGACCTACAAGGCGTTCGCTGAGTTGGGTAAAGCGATCAAGACCATTTTCCTGTGCCGCTACCTGCACGACGAGGCGCTGCGCCGGGAAATCAACGAGGGGCTGAACGTGGTCGAGCAGTGGAACGGCGCGACAGACTTCGTATTCTTCGCCCGCCGTGGCGAGATGGCGAGCAACCGCCGCGAGGATCACGAAGTCAGCATGCTCGCGCTGCACCTGATCCAGAACTGCATGGTCTATATCAACACGCTGATGATCCAGAAGGTCTTGGCCCTGCCGCACTGGCAAGGCAGGTTCACGCCGCGCGACTACGCCGCCCTGACGCCGCTGATATGGGAACACGTCAACCCATATGGGCGGTTCGACCTGGACATGAATACCCGGCTTGATCTGCCGTGATCGAGATGGCGGTTGATGACACGACTGCTTGTTCTACCCCTAGACCGTGACGGATGACCTGCGCCCGACCACATCGAGGGCATAAAGGCCGTCTCGCCTGCCTCGCTGGCCGCCTTTCCGGGGCCGTGGTGGCGTTTTTCGACCATTGCCGACCCTCCCCCCTGCCCTGCCGCCTGAAAATCGCCCCTGGGGCGTTTCTGCGCGTCCGCTGGCCCCGTAGGTCATCTGTCACGCCCTGGCGCTGGCCGTGGGCGACGTGCGCGACCGGAGAAAATCTTTTATTTGTTTGTTCGTTTATTTGTTTATTTCTTTGTTTGTTATGTTATACTGAGGGCATTGGATCACTCGACAGGAGAACCCGCCATGCGCCCCGCTGAATTCACACCTGAACAGATCATTGAAGCCGGTCAAGAGCTGCAAGCCGCTGGCCGCAACATCACCGGCTTTGCGCTGCGCCAGAAGGTCGGCGGGGGCAACCCTTCCCGCTTGAAACAGGTTTGGGACGAGTTCATCAACAGCCAGGCCGTGACCAAGGCCGAGCCGGTCGCAGAACTGCCGGTTGAGGTGGCCGAGGAAGTGGCCGCCGTGACCAAGGCGCTTACCGAGCGCCTGGCAGGGCTGGCCGTCGAGCTGAACGATAAGGCCGTGAAGGCGGCAGAACGTCGCGTTGCCGAAGTCATCCGCACCGCTGGCGAGCAGCGCGAGCAGGCCGAGCGCGAATTGGCCGACGCCTCGCAGACCGTCGAGGACTTGGAAACCAAGCTGGACGAGGCCAAAGCCGAGGCCGACGCACTGGAAAAGCGCCTGACCGACACGCAGACCGCCCACCAGGCGCAAGCCGTGGAGCTGGCCCAGGTGCGCGAACGCCTGGCGCTGACCGAGCAGGCCGCCAAGACTGCTGCCGAGGAACACGCTGCCGAGCTGGCCCGCCTGAATGCCAGCATCGAGGCCGAGCGCAACCGCTACCAGCAGCAGGCCGAGCAGATGCGCGCCGACCTGGCCGAGCAAAAGAAGGCCGCCCAGGAAGCCGCCGCCGAACGTGACCAGGCCCGCGCCGAGCTGGCGACCGTCAAGGCCAAGGCCGAGGCTGCCGACCACGCGCACCAGGAGCAGCGCAAGACCGCCGCCCAGGAAGCCCACCGCGTGGCCGAACGCATGACCAAGGCCGAAGCCGACCGCGACGAGGCCCGCAACGCGGCCAGCAGTGCCCGCGAGGAAGCCGCCAAGCTGCGCGGCCAGGTGGAAGCCTTGCAGACCCAGGCAAGCGACCTGATGCGCGCCCTGGCCGCACGTCAGCCCGCCGAAGGCGAGGCCGAAGCGGCACCGGCACCGACGGCCCCCGGCAAGACCACCAGGGCCAAGAAGGCGGAATAAGCGGATGGCGGGTCAAGGGTCGGAATCCCGGCTGGTGCGGCCCGCAGCCCGGCACGGGCGAGGACACGGGCCGGGATGGAGAGGGGCGCAGCCCCGG
>PHCC01000016.1 GCA_002842215.1 Betaproteobacteria bacterium HGW-Betaproteobacteria-9
CCACCACCTGCACAAGCCGGTGTTCATCGGCGAAGTGAAGGCCGATGGCCAGTTCAACGTGGTCTGGAAGACCCCGGGCCCGGTGGTCGCCGACCCGTGGAGCGACTACATCGCCGAAAACAAGGGCAAGAAGAACGTGCCCATGATGAAGTAAACCGGGGCTCCGGCCCTGGAGGGCCGGGGTGCGCAGGCGCCGCCGTGGGGCGGTGTCTGCGGACAGCCCGGCCCCTGGTTTTTCCGTTGTTTCCCCCGAGTCTTTCTGCCCCTTGCGCAGCCAACCGAGAAAGACGGACCCATGCGTCCTTACTCACATTTTTCTGGCCGATGGCTGCACAGTGCCTTTCGCCTGCTGGCGCTGGGCTGCTTGGCGGCCAGTGGCCTGGCCCATGCGCTCACCCCCGCCGATGCCCAGGTGCTCGCCACCGGCGAGAGCGATGAGCGCATCGCCACCCTGAACCGGCTGGCCGTGGCCACCGAAGACAAAGCCGCCGCAACCCTGATCCAGGCCATGGCCGACGAGGCCGTGCGCGTGCAGGGCACGCAGGTGCTGATCGTGCGCGATGAAGCGGCGGTTGACGCCGTGACCGGTGAAGCCGTGGCGCTCACCGACGAAGCGCAGGACGTGACCATCAACAACCGCATGCGCGGCGCGCTCGAAACCGCGCTTGCCGGCATGCAGCTCGTGGGCGGCGACCCCGAACGCCAGCGCGAAGCGGCGCTGAGCCTGCAACGCGGCAGTTTTGACGAACCCGATGTGGCGCAGCTGCCGCTGATCGAACGCGCGCTGGCCGCCGATCTCGACCCCCAGGCCCGCCAGACGCTGGAGCTGGCGCAGGCCGCCGTGCTGCTGGCCAGTGAGGACGAGGCGCAGCGCCTCGCCGCCGCGCAGAAGCTGGGCGAGACGCGCAAACCCGAGGTGCGCCCTCTGTTGCTGCAACGCCTGGAAAGCGAAACCAGCGCCGCCGTCAAAGGCGCCCTGCAATCGTCGCTGGAGGCACTGGACCGCACGCTCGCCATCGGCAGCGCACTGGCGCAGGCCTTCACCGGCATCAGCCTGGGCAGCATCCTGCTGCTGGCCGCGCTCGGCCTGGCCATCACCTACGGCCTCATGGGCGTGATCAACATGGCCCATGGCGAGCTGATCATGATCGGCGCCTACGCCACCTGGGGCGTGCAGGCGCTGTTCCGCAACCACCTGCCGGGCGCGTTCGACTGGTACCTGCTGGCCGCGCTGCCGGTGGCCTTCATGGCCTCGGCCCTGGTGGGTGCGGCGATGGAGCGCACGGTGATCCGCTTCCTCTATGGTCGCCCGCTGGAGACGCTGCTCGCCACCTGGGGGATTTCGCTGGTGCTGATGCAGGGCGTGCGCAGCCTGTTCGGCGCGCAGAACGTCGGGGTTGAAAACCCGAGCTGGATGAGCGGCGGCGTCACCCTGCTGGGCAACCTGAACCTGCCCTGGAACCGCATCGTCATCATCGGCTTTGCAGCGGCCGTACTGATCGGTGTGACGCTGCTGATCACGCGCACGCGGCTCGGCCTGTTCGTGCGCGGCGTCACGCAGAACCGGCCGATTGCCAGTTGCATGGGCGTGAACACCGCGCGCATCGACACCTATGCGTTTGCGCTGGGCTCGGGCATCGCCGGCCTGGCGGGCTGTGCGTTGAGCCAGATCGGCAACGTCGGGCCGGACCTGGGCCAGAACTACATCGTGGACTCGTTCATGGTGGTGGTGCTCGGTGGCGTGGGCCAGCTCGCCGGCACGGTCTACGCCGCACTCGGCCTGGGCCTGCTCAACAAGTTCATCGAAGGCTGGGCGGGCGCCGTGCTGGCCAAGATCGCGGTGCTGGTGTTCATCATCGTCTTCATCCAGAAGCGGCCGCAAGGGATCTTTGCCATGAAGGGCCGGAGTGCCGAAGCATGACCAACATGACCACCCCCCCCGTCCCCGCGTCCGTGACGCTGCCGCACGCCGGCCCGCTGCTCACGCGCACCGGCTGGAGCGCCTTCGTCGTGGCGCTGCTGGTGGTCTGCGCCGTGGCACCGCTGCTCAACCTGTTCGTGCCCGAAGGCAGTGCCTTCCACCTTTCCGACTACATGGTCGGCCTGCTGGGCAAGATCATGTGTTACGCCATCTGCGCGCTGGCGATGGACCTGATCTGGGGCTACACCGGCATCCTGAGCCTGGGCCACGGCCTGTTCTTTGCGCTCGGTGGCTACGTGATGGGCATGTACCTCATGCGCCAGATCGGCACCGATGGCAACTACAAGAGCGAGCTGCCCGACTTCATGGTCTTTCTGGACTGGAAGGAACTGCCCTGGCACTGGGCGCTCTCTGACAGCTTCATCGCCACGCTG
The DNA here is from genome assembly GCA_002842215.1 of Betaproteobacteria bacterium HGW-Betaproteobacteria-9. GTDB lineage: Bacteria > Pseudomonadota > Gammaproteobacteria > Burkholderiales > Burkholderiaceae_C > Hydrogenophaga. Next base: position 2,356 of record PHCC01000016.1, read on the forward strand.
CTGTTGATCGTGCTGGTGCCGGGCATCGTGGCCTTCGTGTTCGGCTACTTTGCCTTCCGCTCGCGCATCAAGGGCGTGTATTTCTCCATCATCACGCAGGCGCTCACCTTCGCCGCGCTGCTGCTGTTCTTCCGCAACGAAACCGGTCTGGGTGGCAACAACGGCTTCACCGACTTCAAGCGCATTCTCGGCATGCCACTGGCGACGCAGAACATGCGCATGATGCTGTTCGTGCTCACCGGCCTCACCCTGCTGGGCTTCTTCCTGTGGGCGCGCTGGCTGGTCAACAGCAAGTTCGGCCGCGTACTCCAGGCGGTGCGCGATGCCGAGAGCCGCGTCATGTTCTGCGGCTACAACCCGCTGCCCTACAAGCTCACCATCTGGACGATTTCGGCCGTGATGTGCGGCATCGCCGGGGCGCTGTATGTGCCGCAGGTGGGCATCATCAACCCCGGTGAGATGAGCACCGCGGCCAGCATCGAGATCGCGGTCTGGGCCGCGGTGGGTGGCCGCGCCACGCTGGTCGGCCCCATCATCGGCGCCTTCATCGTCAACGGCGCCAAGAGCTGGCTGACCGTGACCTTCCCCGAGTTCTGGCTGTACTTCCTGGGCGCGCTGTTCATCGCGGTCACGCTGTGGATGCCGCAAGGCGTGGTGGGCCTGGTGAAGAAGTTTCGTGGAGCGAAAGCATGACGCCCGACCTGATGGAAGAAGGCGCGCAGCGCTTTGAAAAACTGCAGACCGCGGGTGCGCTGGGCCGGACCGAATCGGGTGGCCGCGCCGCGGCCTACGGCCGCATCCACACGCCCGGCGAGGTGGACACCACGCACGGCCGCATCCTGTACCTGGAAGACGTGCACGTGAGCTTCGACGGCTTCAAGGCCATCAACGGCCTGAGCCTGGACATCGCACCCGGCGAGCTGCGCTGCATCATCGGCCCCAACGGCGCGGGCAAGACCACGATGATGGACATCATCACCGGCAAGACGCGGCCCGACAGCGGCCATGTGTTTTTCGGCAGCACGATTGATTTGCTGCGCTACCGCGAGCCCGAGATCGCCGCCATGGGCATCGGCCGCAAGTTCCAGAAACCCACGGTGTTCGAGCAGCTCAGCGTGTACGAAAACCTGGAGCTCGCGCTGGCGACCGACAAGCGTGTGCGCCACAGCATGGTGTTCCGCCCCACCGGTGAAGAGAAAGACCGCCTCGGCGAGGTGCTGACCACCATCCACCTGGCCGACAGCGCGGCGCGTCTGGCGGGCAACCTCAGTCACGGGCAGAAGCAGTGGCTGGAGATCGGCATGCTGCTGATGCAGGACCCGAAGCTCTTGCTGCTGGACGAACCCGTGGCCGGCATGACGGACGAAGAAACCGAGCGCACGGCGCAGCTGTTCCTCACGCTCAAGGGCAAACACTCGCTGATGGTGGTGGAGCACGACATGAGTTTCATCCGCACCATTTCGGAGAAGGTCACGGTGCTGTGTGACGGTTCGGTGCTGGCCGAGGGCACGCTCGACGAGGTGCAGGCGGACGAGCGCGTGATTGAAGTCTATTTGGGCCGCTGAGCCGCACACGGAGAACACCATGAGCCTGCTCGAAGTCAAAGACGTCAACCAGTACTACGGCGGCAGCCACATCCTGCGCAACGTCAACCTCACCGCCGAGCTCGGCAAGGTGACGGTGGTGCTGGGCCGCAACGGCGTGGGCAAGACCACGTTGCTGAAGTCGCTCATGGGCCTGGTGCCGATCAAGAGCGGCAGCATCACGCTCGACGGCGTGGCCATCGACAAGGCCACGCCCTACGAACGCGCCCGCATGGGTGTGGGCTTCGTGCCGCAGGGGCGCGAGATCTTTGGCCGCCTCACGGTGCAGGAAAACCTGCAGATGGGCCTGGCCACCAAGAGCGGCGGCACGCCGATCCCGGCGGAGCTGTTCGAGCTGTTCCCGGTGCTCAAGCAGATGCTGGGTCGAAGAGGCGGCGATCTCTCGGGCGGTCAGCAGCAGCAGTTGGCCATCGCGCGTGCGCTGGCCGCCGGGCCAAAGCTGCTGATCCTCGACGAACCCACCGAGGGCATCCAGCCCAACATCATCAAGGACATTGGCAAGGTGATCCGCATGCTGGCCGACCGCGGCAACATGGGCATCGTGCTGGTGGAGCAGTACTACGACTTCGCCGAAGAACTGGCCGACAACTATGTGGTGATGGAGCGCGGCGAAGTCATCGCCAGCGGTCCTGGCAGCGAGATGCAGGCCAAGGGCGTGCGCCAGCTCGTCGCGATCTGACGGCTCGCCATTCAACCGGAGCCCGTGCCTTAACCGGGAACAGCGCGGAACCGGCTTTGCCGGGCCGCAGCTGTTGCCCCTTGAGGGGCGGAGTGGCTACACGAAGTGAGCCGCGATGGGGGTGGGCCAGGCTTGCGGCTTTGCCGGGCCTAAGGTGCCACCCCCTGGAGGGGGTGACGGCGCAGGTGCGCCGGCGCGGGGGTGGTCACATCTACCCGGTCGCATTCACCTTGGCCAGCAAACCCTCGTTCTTCGGCGGCGGCTTGTAGCCCGCTGGCAGCGACATGCCACCCGCCGACCGACCCGTGGCCGCCTGCTCGCCGAGGCCCGCGTGGATGTCGGTCGTTCGGTAGCGCTCGCGCAGCATCTGGGCCCGCTGCTTGAGCCCAACGTGGTCAGCGATGCGGCCTTCGTAGCGCAGCAGCACCAGGTGGGCCGACTCGATGAGCTTGGCGTTCAGCGTGCGCTCGCCATCGGCCAGCAGGTGTTCCACCGCGCTTTGCGGGTCGCCCTTGAGGCTGAGTGACATGGCTTCTTCGGTGAGCTTGAGGATGTCCGCGTGGGCGGCCCGGATGCGGTTGATGAAGTCCGTCCGCCCGGTGGCCGCGCAGGCCAGCAGTTCGGTGAGCGCGCGGCTGGTACAGAACCGCAGACCCATGGTGTCCACCGCGGCATCCACTTCGTAGAGCTGTATCGATCGGTTCGCCAGCCGGGTCATGAGGGCGAGCAGGTTGCTGGCGGACTCGAAATCGAACCCGGGTTCGAGGATGGTCTTGGCCATGCGCCGGACTTCATCGAGCGCGCGGGCGGTCTGGTATTCCTGAAGGGCCACCAGGGCCTGAACGACGTCGAGCAGGCGGGGGATCCGAGGCTTGTCCGGGTTGCGCTCCCGCAGGCGTTCCAGATGTTCGACGCAGTGCAGCAGGCGCCGCTGGTCGTTGTCGTCCAGGCGCGCAAAGGCGAGCAACACCAGGGCCTGCGGGTCGTACATCTTGGAGTCCAGGCCGATGCGGGTGGCCCGGTCGAGCAGTTCGATGCCTTCCTCGCGTTCACCGGCGTACCAGGCCATCATGCCGTGCTTGAGCAGTCGGTTGACCGACGCGGGCGTCAGCTTGGTGGACATCTTGAACGTGGCCAGCGCGTTCTGGAAATTGCCGAGCTCGAATTGCGCGCGCCCCATGACGTCGTAGGCATCGGTGTAGCCCGGATCGGTCTCGATCAGGCTCTCCAGGGTGGTGGTGGCGCGTTGCGGGTAGCCGGCTTCGAGCTGCGCGCGCGCCACGCCGAGCTTGGCCCAGGGCAGGGTCTTGGCTTCGACCACGGCTTCGTAGAGTTGCTGGGCCTCGCTCAGGTGGCCGCTGCGCAGCATGAGTTCGGCACCAATGCGCGCGGCATACAACCAGAAGGGTTTGCGCGATTCGAACCGCTGCTTGCAGAGCTGACCCGCCAGTTCGAAGTCTTCGGCTTCGATCGCGGTGAAGATGTCCTTGAGCGCCATCTTGCGCTTGCGCGCCTGGTAGATGCGTTTGACCAGGCCCATGGCGGTGTGGGGTTTGAGCAGGTAGGCGTCGAGCGCCGACTCGGCCGCCTCGGCGACCTTGCTGTAGGACGACTCCGACGTCACCATCACGAACACGGTGAAGAAGGGCAGCAGCTGGTTGCGCCGCAGGTCGTCGAGCAGGTCCTGGCCCGTCAACTCCTCGCGCTCGAAATAGTGCTCGCAGATGACGACGTCGAAGGTGCCCATCTCCAGCTTGGTGCGGGCATCCACCAGCCTGGAGCATTGCACGATGGTGCCGACGCCGAACTCCTTGAGTTGCGACACCAGGATCGAGCGCGAGCGCGGGTTGCCGTCAATGACCAGGGCACGCGCATCGTGGAGATCGGTGTGGTGGGCGGGCATGGGCGGAGGGCGGGCGTGGATGGGCGTGTGCGGACGAGGTCTTGGTGCATTGTGCCCAGCCTCGGGCGCGCGCAATCGCCGGAATTACCCGACCATGCGGGTGTTTTTCTCAGACCCGCCAGATGCGCGGCGGGGTGCCGTCCAGGCCCCAGGCGAGCGGGCGCAGGGCGGCCCAGACCTGCTGCAAGGCCGCCATCAGGGGCTCCACCAGCGGCGCCACGGCGCGCACCACCAGCAGCTGCGGGTTGGGGCAGGTGGCGCCGGCCTGCACGCTCGCGGGTGCGGTGTCGAGCACGGCGCGCACCCCGTCGAGCAGTTGCTCGCGGCGTTCGCGGCTGAACGGCGTGCCGCTGGCCAGCCACAGGGTGCCCAGGCAGCGCTGACCGCCCAGACCCAGCGGCGATTCAAGCAGGCGGGTGTCGGCCGCGTCGATGCGGGCCTGCTCCAGCCAGAGGCCGGGGATCTCCAGCCGCTGGTTGAAGCGGCCCTGGTCAAACGCCTGGCCGGCGGTGGGCAGGCCGAGCGCCGTGACATCCCATGCCAGCAGTTCGGCGCCCTCGGCAAGCGTGGCGCTCAGGCTGTTGTGGGCCTGGCAACCCGGGTAGGCGATGGCTTCCAGCGGCAACCATTCGAGTCGGGCACCGGCGTCCAGCACGAGCGTCACCTGCTGAGTGGTGGGCAGGCTGTCGGAGGCGTAGAAACGCGTGGCGCCCGGGGTGCTGATGAGGCCGTGTGCGCCGCTGCCCACGTGCACCCGCACATCCAGCACATCGCCGCCCACCAGCCCGCCGGGCGGGTGGATGATGACGTTGTGGCAGATCGCATCGCCCTCGGGGTAGAGGCTTTTGAAGATGCGCAGCGGGCCGTTGTGTTCGTGGCGGAGCACGGTGCGCTGGGCGTCGAGGCGGTAGTCGAGCGAGAGTTGGGCGTGCCAGGGCATAGCGTGAGTTTAGGTCCAGGTTGGCACCCTGCCGTCCGGCGAAGCCGGCCCGGCGGTGCCCTGGGCGAGCTACCCTTCTTCGTTTCTTGTGTGTTGGACCGCCCGCACTCTCGTTCCGAAAAGGTCGGGAGCTTGGGGGTTCTATGCCTTCCAGAAATCGCGGTGGGGTGCGACCATCTCGGCTTCCAGCTCAGGCACCGGACCGATCACCTCGATGGTCTTCTGCCCGCGCGCGATCACGTTGCGGCAGGGCAGGGAGAGCGTGGGGTTTTCTGCGTGGTTGCCGGTGAGCGCGAGCAGGGCTTCTTCGCTGGCGCCGTAGACGATGCGTCCGATGTTGGCCCAGTAAGCGGTAGCGGCGCACATGGCGCAGGGCTCGAAGGTGGTCACCAGCGTGCAGCGCGCCAGGTATTCCCCCGGCCAGTTGTCCGCCGCCGTGCGCGCCAGCGTGGACTCGGCGTGGTTCACGGTGTCGATGTTGCCCTGCTCGGCCAGCACCGTCTCGCCATCCGGCGCGACCAGCAAGGCGCCGAAAGGGTGCCGGCCCATGCTGGCCGCACGCAGCGCCACCTCGTTGGCGCGGCGCAGATGGCGAAGGACTTGATCGGGGTTCATTCAGCTCTTCTGTGTGCCCAGCCCGTGGTGTGTTTTTCCACAAAGCTGAACAACTCGTACATAGCCATCGCCATCGCGCCCACCACCAGCAGGCCGCTGAAGGCCAGGCCCATCTGCATGGAGCTGCCGGCCGAGATCAGCAGGTAGCCGATGCCTTCGTTCGACGCCGTCATCTCCGACACCGTGGTGCCCACAAAGGCCAGCGTGATCGCGACCTTGAGCGAGCCGAAAAAATACGGCATGGAGCGTGGCAGACCGACCTTGGTCAGCACGTCCCAGCGCTTCGCGCCGAGCACGCGCAACACGTCTTCCAGCTCGGGTTCCAGCGTGGCCAGGCCGGTGGCGATGTTGACCATGATGGGGAAGAAGCTGATCAGGAAAGCGGTCAGGATGGCCGGGCCGACGCCGATGCCGAACCAGACCACGAGGATGGGCACGAAGGCCGCCTTGGGCAGCGCGTTGAAGGCCGTCATGAGCGGGTACACCGCGGCGTAGGCCAGGCGCGAACTGCCGATCAGAAAGCCCAGCAGCACGCCGACCACGATGGCGATGCCAAAGCCCGCCATCGTCACCCAGTAGGTGCGCCAGGCGTGGCCCAGGATGGTGACTTTGTGCTCCAGCGTCTGCTCCCAGATGCGCGAGGGGCTGGGGAAGATGAACTCCGAGACGCCAAAGCCGCTGGTGATCACTTCCCAGATCACGACGATGGCGATGAGCAGCAGAAAGGGCGACCAGCGTTCGACTTGTTTTTTGTTCATAGTGAAGTCGCCTTATTGGTTGATCGTTGCGCCGGCTTTTCGCATGGCTCCGATGTGGCCCCTGAGTTCGTGGACGATGTCCGTGAACTGCGGTGTGTAGGTCACTTCCAGATCGCGCGTGCGCGGAATGTCGATCTCGCGCTGGACGACGAAGCGTCCTGGGCTCTTGCTCATGCAATACACCGTGTCGGCCAGAAACACGCTCTCGCGCAGGTCGTGCGTGACCAGGATGACGTTGAATTTCTGCGCCTCCCACAGGTCGCGCAGCGTGCACCAGAGTTCTTCGCGGGTGAAGGCGTCGAGCGCGCCGAAGGGTTCATCGAGCAGCAGCATCTTGGGCTCGTGGATGAGGGCGCGGCAGATGCTGGCGCGCTGCTGCATGCCGCCCGAGAGCTCCCAGGGAAACTTCTTCTCCATGCCACCCAGACCCACGGATTCCAGCAGCTTCTTCGCGCGCTCCTCGAACTCTTTGCGGCGGTCCTTGTACTGGCTGCGGAAGGGCTCGACGATCTCCAGTGGCAGCAGCACGTTGTCGAGCGTGGTGCGCCAGGGCAGCAGCGAGGGTGCCTGGAAGGCCATGCCCGAAATCTTGAGCGGGCCGGTCACCGGCTGGCCGTCGATGGTGATCTTGCCCATGCTGGGCATCTTCAGCCCGGTGGTGAGCTTCATGAAGGTGGACTTGCCGCAGCCCGAAGGGCCGACGATGGCGATGAACTCGCCCTTCTTCACCTTGAGGTTGATGTCTTCCACCGCGAAGAGGTTCTTGGCCAGCAGGTCGTCGTTGTAGGCGAGCCAGACCTGGTCGAATTCGACAAAGGGCTGGTCGGTGGGGGAGGCGTTGGACATGCGGGTTCCCGAAAAAAAGGCCAGCCGCTCCGCAGAGTGTCTGGCCCAGGTCCTGGTCTGGAGAGGGCTTATTTTTTGGCCGGCGGCAGCACGTTGAGTTCGGCGGCGCTGGGCAGCATGGAGCCGTTCCACACCGCCTTGGGATCGACGCGGGTCTTGGTGCCATAGGCGTCCGACACCTGCGAGGCCATCAGCGACAGCCGGCCGGGGTTGACCTGGCCGAAGCCTTCCTTGCGCGCGTCGGGGCTGGCCAGCACCGAGTCCACGGCCAGTTGCAGGCGGCGCGTTTCCAGCGCCACGTTGATGATGCCGTCGCGCTCCTTCACGGTGCCGATGGTGCCGGCCGGGTTGGCCATGACTTCCTTGGCGCCTTTGGCGAACGCGGTCAGGAAGGCTTTGATGGCGGCCGGGTTTTCCTTGATCAGCTTGGGGCTGGCGATGATGGCGTTGCCGTAGAGCTTCACGCCGTAATCGGCGTAGGGCAGGATCACCACGTCTTCGGCCTTCACGCCGCGCGCTTCGAGGTTGAGCAGCGAGGTGAACGAAAAGCCGGTGATGGCGTCGATGTCACCACGCACCAGCATGGTTTCGCGCAGCGGCGGGTCCATCGAGGTCCAGGCCACGTTGCTCACGGCGTTGGCCTTCTGGAAGATCGGGAAGCCCTTGCGGCCAGCGTCGAATACCGGGGCACCGAGCTTCTTGCCGCTCAGGTCGGCGGGTTTGGTGATGCCGCTCTTCTTGAGCGCCAGCACGGCGGCGGGCGTGTTGTTGTAGACCATCATCACGGCCACCGGCTTGTTGGGGGCGTCCGGGTTGTTGGCGTGGAACTCCATCAGCGCGGCCATGTCGGCGAAGCCCATGTCGTAGGTGCCCGAGGCCACGCGGGTGACGGTGCCACCCGAGCCGTTGCCCGAGTCGATGGTCACGTCCAGGCCGGCGGCCTTGAAGTAGCCCTTGGCGGCAGGTTGCAGGAACAGCGCGGCCGGGCCTTCGAAGCGCCAGTCGAGTTGGAACTTGAGGGCGGTCTGGGCCTGGGCCGAACCGAAGGCGGCCCAGGTGGCGAGGGTGACAGCGGTCTGGATGAAGTGGCGCTTGTTCATGTTTTCTCCGTTGGAATGCGGTGGGGGCACGGGCAGGCAGCCCGTGCGCTCCAGCCGATCAGCAAAAACGATGCCAGCCGCGGTTGGGGCGATCAGGCGCACACAAAATGTGTATACAGATTTTTGGCCGCGCGACGCCCTGCGTCATCCTGACTAACCCTGAAATGGTGCATTCGCCCGCTCGTCTGCACCAAAACAAGAACTGAATGCGCACAAAAAAGGCCCCGAAGGGCCTTGCTCAATGTGCGTCCGCGTGTTTGGCCGCTTCGATCGCCGCCGAGGCGTCGCTCCGACCGCCGTTGAAATACAGGTTCAGCGCCACCGCCGAGATCGAGGCCAGCAGGATGCCGGACTCGATGAGCGGGTGGATCGCGTGCGGCATCCACTGCTTGAAGTTGGGGGCGATCAGCGGGATCATGCCGACGCCGATGGAGATGGCGACGATGAACAGGTTGTTGCGGTTGCTCTTGTAGTCCACGCTCGCCAGGATGCGGATGCCGGTGGCGGCCACCATGCCGAACATCACCAGACCCGCGCCACCCAGCACGAAGGTCGGCAGCGACTCGACCAGCGCCGCCATCTTGGGCAGCAGGCCGAGCACGATCAGGATCACGCCGCCGGCCACGCAGACGAAGCGGCTTTTCACGCCGGTCACGCCGACCAGGCCGACGTTCTGCGAGAAGCTGGTGTAGGGAAAGGTGTTGAAGATGCCGCCGATGAGGGTGCCCAGGCCGTCGGTGCGCAGGCCGGCGGTCAGCATCTTCTGGTCGATCTTCTTGCCGGTCAGGTCACCCAGCGCGAGGAACATGCCGGTGGACTCGATCATGACGACGACCATCACCAGGCTCATGGTCAGGATCAGGATGGGATCGAACACCGGCGCGGCGATTTCGAACGGCAGCACGATGTCGAACCAGTGGGCCTTGGCGACCTTTTCAAATGTCATCAGGCCAGCGGCGGTGGCGATCACGCCACCGATCACGATGCCCAGCAGCACCGAGATGTTGGCGACAAAGCCCCTGGCGTACTTGGCGATGAGCAGGATGGCCGCGAGAACGATGGCGGCGATGCCGATGTGCGGGAGCTGCGCGTACTTCGGGTTGGGGACCGTGCCCACGATGTTGAGGTTCTGAGGAAGCGGCGGAACGGCCCCGCTGGCCGAAGCCTGCTTCGCCGCTTCCAGCCAGGCCAGGTGTTCGGGGCTGGGGATGCTCGGTGCCGTGGGGCCGAAGGGGTTGCCGAAGATCCAGTTGATGCCGACACGCATGAGGCTGATGCCGATCACCGCGATGATCGTGCCGGTGACCACGGGCGGAAAGAAACGGAGCATGCGGCTGACGATGGGCGCGATCAGGATGGAGACCACGCCCGCGCCGATGATGGAGCCGAAGATCAGTCCCGCGCCTTCCACGCTGGGGTTGCTGTTGGCCATGGCCACCATGGGCGCGACGGATGCGAAGGTCACGCCCATCATCACCGGCAGCTTGATCCCGAACCACTGCGTGGCACCCAGCGACTGGATCAGCGTGACCAGGCCGCAGCAGAACAGGTCGGCCGAGATCAGCATCGCCACCTGCTCGGGGCTGAGCTTGAGCGCGCGGCCGACGATCAGGGGCACGGCCACCGCGCCGGCGTACATCACCAGCACGTGCTGCAGACCGAGGGCGGTGAGTTTGCCGGCGGGCAGTCGTTCGTCAACCGGGTGAACAGAGGTGGTCATGGGCGGCTCCTGGGCAATGGGACTGGGGTAAAGGCCTGCGATGTACGTGGTCGGCATTGTGGTTACATCGCATGCAAAACTGTATACAAATTATGTGTACATTCGAATGAGGCCTGCACCGGGAAAACCCTTGCAAGCACCGTGCCGCCTGTGGTGAGATAAAAAAAAGACAGCGAAGCCACTGGGCCCGCGGTCACGCCAACGCAGCTCGCAGCGCTTCGCGATGTCGTGCCGGGCAGTCGCTCATATACTGGCAATTCGTCAGCCATAGCCCACGGAATCCGAGGAGTGATTTCGGCGCTGGATCAACAGGCTGTTTGTGCGCTGGCCATCCAGCGCCCATTGCCCCGGTTTGATCCATCGGGGTTTTCCGCGTCCCTATTGCTCAGGAACGAAAGCGCGCCCATGCAACGGTTCAAGGTTGACATTCACGAGCCCCTTTGGCGAACCGGTCAAGCCCTGAAAGACGCGGCGTTTCTTCCGTTGTCGCTGCCAGACAACCGGTATGCGTCCTGGCGCGAGTTCCGCATCTTCGTGGACTTTTTCCGTCGCGGCGATCATTTGAACGCGGACATGACCGGCATCTTTTCGCCCAAGTTCCAGCTGAAATCGAACATCACAGGACAGCAATTCCTGGCCTTTGCCCAATCGCACGCCGAAGCAGACGTGTGCTTCATCAACGTATTCCCGACCCTCCCCTACTATTCCTACAACGTCTGGATGCAAGGCGAGTCGGCGCATCCGGGCTTGTTGCAGCGGGCACAAGCGCTTCTCACGGCCACGGGCATCGATTGGAATCTGTCTGCGGCGCCCCGGCACAACCATGCCAACCTGTGTTATGGCAACTTCTGGGTCGGCACGCCCGCGTTCTGGCAGGCGTATGTGGGGGACGTGCTGGACCCGATCGCGCATTTTCTCGAAACCAACCCGGATGCTCCAGAAGCCAGGGCCGTGTTTGATGCAGCGCCCCACACGGTCGAGGCGCCTTTTCTTCCCTTCATCACGGAGCGGCTTTTCTCCACCTTTCTGTCCTTGCATCCCGAGCTCAGGGTGGTCCCTTTTCACGACGCTGGAAGAGATCCTTTGCTCCATTGCACGACGGAGTTCCGGCGGGAAGTGGTCTGCCACATGCGGTCCCGGGTTGACCAGGCGGATGCCTCGAACAGCTTTCCCCTGGAACTGATTCAGGAACAGGCGCTGTTTTCACGGCTTGCAGCGCTGTATCACAGCGTTCATTTCCAGCTGCACCGCCATCCGCACCTGGTGCCCGAGGAGGTGCCGCTGGCCCGTTCAGGCCGGGTCCGGTCCTGAACCCTCGAGCCTCTTCTTCATCAAGAGACCCAACTGGCGAGACGTTGCCAACCCGAACCCATGAACAGGCTTCCCACCGTCGGCGTTGCCGCCATCTTCAAAAACGAGAAACCCTATGTCGTTGAATGGCTTGCCCATCATCGCCTGCTGGGCGTCGAGCGTTTTTTCATCGCCGACAACGACAGCGATGACGGGACCACCGAGCTGCTGCGATCACTGGCTGCCTGCGGCTTCCTGACCTGTCACCACTTTCCCAGCCCGGTCGGCACCGGGGCTCAGTTGTCGGCCTACAGGATGCTGATGCGTGAACACGGCCATGAGGTGGACTGGCTGGCTTTCATCGATGCCGACGAATTCATCTGGCCCATGGGCGAGGAGCGTTGTTTGCCCGCCTTTGTGCAGGGTTTGGCCCAGCGACACCCCGACATGGGCGCGCTGGTGCTCAATTGGGCGGCCTATGGGTCCAGCGGACAGCTGCACCAGAAGCCGGGACTGGTCGTTGAACGTTTCACCTGGCATGCGCAGCAGGACCACTTCGCCAACGTGCCCATCAAAACGGTTTTGCGTCCGAGCGAATTTGCGGAGTTCACCTGTTCCCACAATGCGCTTCTCAAGCCGGGATGCCGCCACCTTCACGCGGATGGTGGCCCCAGACAAACCCACCCGGACTATGCCGACATTCCGGAAAAGCGCTACATCCGAAGCGAGCGCGTTTGCTGGGAAGGGTTCCGCGTCAACCATTATGTGGTCAAGTCTTACCAGGAGTTCGATCAACGCAAGCGGAGCAAAGGCCGGGCATTTGTCCCCCGCATCCTGAGCCAGAGCTATTTTCTCTGGCATGAAAACGATGAGGTCCAGACACTGCCCGATCCGGCTTATCTGGAGCGGTTGCACGCCGAGATCGATCGTATCGAGGCGGCGTTGGCCAAGGCAGGGTGGTCAGACCCGCCAGCCCGGGTAACTGGTCACCACCGTCTCCCTTTGGGTGGGCGCGTGGGCGTTGTCGAACGCTCCAGGCAGGGTATGCTGATCCGGGGCTGGTGCCAGGCTTGGCGGGGTCACCAGATCGGAAAACTGGTGGCGGTCATCAATGGGCAGATCCATGCTGTTCAGCGATTCGAGCCTGCGCCATTGCTCGATGCGCACAAACCAGATCCGGAGCTCAAAGGACCGCAGCGGTACCTGAGTCCCCAGGCGCCCGAAGGTTCGGGTTTCCAGGCCTTCGTTCCACTCGATCCCGACGTGGTTGTCGACACACTCGACATTGTCGGTGTGACCGAAGAAGGCGTCATGACCGAGCCACTTGAGCGAGACCTGCCGGTCGGCTAGATCAGGCGAAGAGTTCTGCGATCTGCTCCGGAGTCCCCAGCCATTGAAGCCGGGGCATTGAATGCCTGACGTATCGGGTGTCGGATGGCGGAGGCAGGAGGTTGACGTCCGGCCGTTGTTGTGGGTCGAACAGGCCCGCCACCGGAATGTGAAGGGTGCACGCATCCGAAAGCCACGCCGCCATCCAGGAAAAAGAGCTGATGGCCAAGGCGATGTGTGACGACCCCATGAGCGTGAGGAAGTCCTCTTTCGGGGTCCTCGTTCCGGTGAACACCGCGTTGGGGAATCGACGGTGCAAGGCTGCTTCATAAGCCTTGTGGCTGCCGGTCTCACCGACAAACACGGGCTTCAGCCCCGTTTCCTTGATCAGCTTTTCATAGTAGGAAAGCGGCAGCGGCCGGTAGTCCGGGTGCACGCCTTTGTACATGTGGTCGGCACCATAGAGGCCACCATAGCCCAGGGAAACCAGGTCGGGGTGAGGCCCGTTGAAGATGTCACCAGCGCGGATGTTGATGACCAGGAACTCCGGTCCGAATCCCATGCCGGCACCCGCCTTCATGTTGAGCAGGTGCTTGCAGAAGGCGCGGTCGTAGTACTCAAGGCGCATGGCAAAGCCACGGAACGTCGCTCCGGTGTAGCCGCCATCGCGCAGCGTTGCGGCAAGGCTGGCGATGTCGAACTCGTGCATGCCTTCGATGCCGAAGAGGCTGCCGTGCTCGGCAGCCCTGACGTCGGTTTCGATGCCCAGGTCCGGGATGTAGACGTCTGCGACGCAGTGATTTCCGGAGCGTCTGGCCAGCTCCGCACAAAAGAAATACTGGAAAAGCCGATTGCCGGCACGGCCCTTGTGCCTGACGAAGAGCGGCTTTTTCATGCGCGGTTTCCGTTGCTGTCAGGCCTTGTGGCTCGCGGCAGCAGCGAGTGCCGTCATGTTGAGCACGCGGCGCACCGTGGCCGCGGGCGTGAGGATGTAGGCCGTGGCGGCCGCGCCCATGAGCACCGGGCCGACGGTGACGCCGCCGCTGGTGGTGGTCTTGAGCACGTTGTAGAGGATGTTGGCCGAATCCAGGTTGGGGCAGATCAGCAGGTTGGCCGAACCGGTAAGCGTGGTCTGCGCGTCGTAGCTTCGGCGGATTTCTTCCTGCAGTGCGGCGTCGCCGTGTAGCTCGCCATCGCATTCGATCCCGGGGTGCTGCGCCACGAAGAGGTCGCGCGCGGCGCGCATCTTCTTGGCCGAAGCCCGCTTGCTGGAGCCGAAGCTCGAATGTGAGAGGAAGGCGACCTTGGGCGGGATGCCGAAGCGCTGCACCTGCTGCGCGGCCATCCAGGCGATCTCGGCCAGCTGTTCGGCGCTCGGATCCTCGTTGACGTAGGTGTCGGAGATGAAGATCGGGCCGCGCTCGGTCATGAGGGCGTTGACGGCGGCGTAGTTGCTCACGCCGGGCTGTTTGCCCAGGATGGCGTCGATGCGCTCCAGGTGGGTGTTGTAGCTGCCCACCAGGCCGCAGATCAGCGCGTCGGCGTCGCCCAGCGAGAGCATGAGCGAGCCGATGATGGTGTTGGAGCGGCGCACGGCGGCCTTGGCCACCTCGGGCGTGGCGCCGTTGCGTGCCATGAGCTTGTGGTAGTGCTCCCAGTACTTGCGGAAGCGCGGGTCGTCTTCGGGGTTGGTGTTCTGCACGTCCACCCCCAGGCGCATGCGCAGGCCGGCTTTTTCGATGCGCGCGGCGATCACGGCCGGGCGCCCGATCAGGATCGGCACGGCCAGGTGGTCGTCGATGGCCATCTGGGCGGCGCGCAGTGCGCGTTCGTCTTCGCCGTCGGCGAAGGCCACGCGTTTGCGGTTGTCGGGCAGGGCCTTGGCCGCGTTGAAGATCGGCCGCATCAGGATGCCGGTCTGGTAGACGAAACGCCCCAGGCTCTCTTTGTAGGCCTCCATGTCGGCGATGGGCCGCGTGGCGACGCCGGAGTCGGCCGCGGCCTGGGCCACGGCGGGCGCGATCTTGAGGATCAGGCGGGTGTCGAAGGCCTTGGGGATGATGTAGTCGGGGCCGAACACCAGCTCCTGCCCGTCGTAGGCAGCGGCCACTTCGTCGCTGATCTCGCTCTTGGTCAGGTCGGCGATCTGGCGCACGCAGGCCATCTTCATTTCCTCCGTGATCTTGGTCGCACCGCAATCGAGCGCGCCGCGGAAGATGTAGGGGAAGCACAGCACGTTGTTGACCTGGTTCGGGTAGTCCGAGCGGCCGGTGGCGATGATGCAGTCGGGCCGCGCGGCCTTGGCGATCTCGGGCCGGATCTCCGGCTCGGGGTTGGCCAGCGCCAGGATGATGGGCTGGGTGCCCATGCTTTTCACCATGTCGGCGTCCACCACGCCGGCGGCCGAGCAGCCCAGGAACACGTCGGCGCCGTTCAGCGCATCAGCCAGCGTGCGTGCGCTGGTGCTGCGGCAGTAGCGGCGCTTGGACTCGTCGAGCTTGCCCGCCACGGCGTCGGCGCGCTCGGTGTGGATCACGCCCTTTGAGTCGCAGACCAGGATGTTCTCGATGGTCACGCCCAGGTTGACCATCAGGTCGAGACAGGCGATGGCGGCGGCGCCCGCGCCCGACACCGCCATCTTGATCTGCCCGATGTCTTTGCCCACCAGTTCCAGGCCGTTGATCAGCGCCGCACTGGAGATGATGGCGGTGCCGTGCTGGTCGTCGTGGAAGACCGGGATCTTCATGCGCTCGCGCAGCTTCTTCTCGATGTAAAAGCACTCTGGCGCCTTGATGTCTTCGAGGTTCACGCCGCCCAGCGTGGGTTCCAGCGCGGCGATGATGTCCACCAGCTTGTCCGGGTCGCGCTCGGCGAGTTCGATGTCAAACACATCGATGCCGGCGAACTTCTTGAACAGACAGCCCTTGCCTTCCATCACCGGCTTGCTCGCCAGCGGCCCGATGTCGCCCAGGCCGAGCACGGCGGTGCCGTTGGTGATGACGCCGACCAGGTTGCCGCGCGAGGTGTATTCGGCCGCCAGCGACGGGTCGGCCTCGATGGCGAGGCAGGGGTAGGCCACACCGGGCGAGTACGCCAGCGACAGGTCGCGCTGGTTGGACAGCGGCTTGGTCGGGTTGACGGAAATTTTGCCCCGGTTGGGCGAGCGGTGGTATTCGAATGCGGCGTCGCGCAGGGCTTGTTCAGCGGGGGTCATCTTGTCTCCAGAATCGGGCCACCCGGCTTGGGCGGGCGGTCATTGTGGCACGCAGTCTGTCAGCCTTCTGCTGGGACATTCCACAGGTGCCGTTCAAGCGGTTTGCAACACATCCAGCAGGGTGCGGGCAACCACTTTGGTGGCGCGCCGCAGGTCGTCCAGCAGCAGGTTTTCGTCGGCGCGTTTGGCATTCGACTCCCGCACCGTGCGCGGGCCAGCTCCGTAGATCACGCCCGGGATGCCGTGTTCGCCGTAGATGCGCACGTCGGTGTAGAGCGGTGTGCCGACGGCGGGGATGGGCTCGCCGAACAGCTCGGCACCGTGCTTCTGGATCGCTTCGACCAGCGGCTGGTTGCCGGGCAGGGGTTTGAGCGCGCGCGCCAGCAGGATGCGTTTGACGTCCACGCTGATCGCCCGGCCACCGCGCGACGGGTTGAAGCTGGCGGCCGCTTCAGCGATGGTGCGGCGCAGGGCCGCTTCGACCTCGGCCGGGTCCTCCTCGGGGATCATGCGGCGGTCCACCTTCAGCACCACCTTGCCGGGGATCACGTTGGTGTTGGTGCCGCCGCTGATCTGGCCCACGTTGAGGTAGGGGTGGGTGATGCCCTCGACTTTCGACGAGACTTTCAGGTAGTCGGCATTGAGTGAGTAGAGCGCGTTGAGGATGTGCACCGCGCCCTGCAACGCGTCGGTGCCGCTGTCGGGGATTGCGGCGTGCGCCATGTCGCCGTGCACCGTCACCTCCAGCTGCAGGCAGCCGTTGTGCGCCACCACCACCTGGTAGCTGAAGCCGGCGGCGATCATCAGGTCGGGTTTCGTCAGGCCCTTCTTGAGCAGCCAGTCGGGACCGACTTCGCCGCCGTATTCCTCGTCATAGGTTACGTGCAGTTCCACGCCACCCTTCAAGGGTGCACCGAGCGATTCGAGCGCGCGGATGGCGAAGGTGAAGTTGGCGATGTCGCACTTGCTGACTGCGGTGGCGCGGCCATAGATCTTGCCGTCCACGATCTCGCCGCCGTACGGGTCGTGCGTCCAGCCTTCGCCGGGCGGCACCACGTCGCCGTGGGCGTTGAGCGCGATGGTCTTGCCGCCGTCGCCGAAGCGGCGGCGCACGATCAGGTTGGTGATGGTCTCCAGGCCGGCGGCCTTCACCTCGGCTTCGGGCACGGCGTGTTTTTCGGCGGCCAGGCCCATGGCGGCCAGCAGCTCGGCCGTGCGTTCGGCGTGCGGCGCGTTGTTGCCGGGCGGCGTGTCGGTGGGCACGCGCACGAGTTCCTGCAGGAACCGCACTTCCTCGTCGAAGTGGGCGTCGATCCATGCGTCGAGTTTTTGTTGTGGTGTGGTCATGGGTGGTTCAACCTTGGTGTTCGGTGGCGAGTTGTTTCAGCAGGTGCGCGAAGGCGCGTACGCAGAGGTCCATGTCGTCGCTGGTGGTGGATTCGAGCGGGTTGTGGCTGATGCCACTGTTGAGGCCGCGCACGAACAGCATGGCCTGCGGCATCACTTCGTGCAGCTTCATGGCGTCGTGGCCGGCACCGCTGGGCAGCCGGTGCAGCGGCACGCCGAGCGCGGCCACGGCGGCTTCCCAGCGCGCCTGCCAGGCGGGGGCGCTGGGCGCGGCGGCGGCGCGCATGGTTTCTTCCAGCGTGTGGCGTAAGCCGCGGCGGTTGCAGATGTCGTCGAGTTTCGTGAGCACGTCCTTCGCCAGCGCATCGCGTTGCGCATCGCTCGGAGCGCGCAGGTCGAGGCTGAAGCTGCAGCGGCCCGGCACCACGTTGATGGATCCGTTGGGCACCTGCAGCATGCCGATGGTGGCCACCGAGTCGCCGTCGGCCGCGGCGCGCTGTTCTGCGAAAAGCGCCAGTTCGGCCACGGCGCAGGCGGCGTCGCGGCGGCGGTCCATGGGCGTGGTGCCGGCGTGGCTGGCCATGCCGATCACTTCGCCCAGGTAACGCACGCTGGCGTTGATGGCCGTGACGATGCCCAGTGGCAGGTCGAGCTCGTTGAGCACCGGTCCCTGTTCGATGTGCACTTCGACAAAGCCGAGGTATTTCGACGGGTCGCGTTGCAGCGCACCGATGGCGTCTAGCGTGGCGGGCAGGCCGGCGCGTTGCATGGCTGCGCGCATGGTCACGCCGTCGGCGTCCTGCTGGTCGAGCCAGGCCGGGTTGAAGTGGCCGGTGAGCGCGCCCGAGCCCAGGAAAGTGGCCTTGTAGCGCTGGCCTTCCTCTTCGGCAAATCCCACCACCTCGATGGCGAAGGGCAGGCGCTGGCCGGCCTGCTTCAACTGCTGCACGCAGGCCATGGGCACGAAGATGCCGAGCCGCCCGTCGTACTTGCCGCCGTTGCGCACGGTGTCGTAGTGGCTACCTGTGAGCAAGGTGGGCGCATCGGGCGTGTTGCCGTGGTAACGGCCCACCACGTTGCCCACCGCATCAATGTGCGCTTCATCGAAACCGATGGCCAACATCTGCTGCTGCAACTGCGCCGCACAAGCACGGTGCGCATCGGTCAGGTAAGTCACTGTGAGCTGTCCGAGTTCGGCGTAGCCGGGGTCGGTGTGCTGCGCCAGCGTCTCGTGCCAGTCCCACACCGCGTTGCCCAGCGTGGGCTCAAAGCCGAACTTGTCGTTCAGGCGGATCTCGGCGATGCGGTGGATGTTGCGCAGGCACTCGGCGCGCTCGAAGTCCACCGGGTTGTGCAGGCGGCGTTCGAAGGTGGCGATGATGTCCGCCTTGCTCAGGCCGGTGCCACGCGGGCCGCGCACCGCGAGGATGAAGGGGAAGCCGTGCTTCGCGTTGTAGTCGGCGTTGAGCCGCTGGATGTGCGCGAACTCGGCGGGCGTGCAGTTCGTCAGGCCCGCCTTGGTCTGCTCGTGGGTCGATTCGGCGGTGAGCGACTGGCTCACCATGGCCTTGCCCGCGAGCTCGGGGTGGGCTCGGATCAGGGCGAGCTGCGGCTCCACGCCGGCTTCGTCCAGCACGCGCACCATGGCGTGCTTCAACGCAGCGAGCGAGGCAAACGGGCGTTGCTTCAGCGCGGCCTCGGCGATCCAGGGGGAATGTTCGTACAGGCCGTCGAGCAGCATCGCGGCTTCGGACAGCGGTGCCGCGTTGAGTTGGTCCAGAGTGATGGGCATGGGGTTCACTTCAAGCGATGGACTCAGGCAGAGTGAAGGGGATGCGTGGCCTTCCAGTGCCGCGCGATGTCCAGGCGGCGCGCCACCCAGACCTTGTCGTGCGACTGGATGTGGTCCAGGAAGCGTTGCAGCGCGGTGATGCGGCCCGGGCGGCCGAGCAGGCGGCAGTGCATGCCGATGCTCATCATCTTGGGGCGGTCCAGGCCATCCGGGTCGCCCTCGGCATAGAGCGCGTCGAACGTGTCTTTCATGTACTGGAAGAACGGGTCGGCGTGCGAATATCCCTGCGGCAACGCAAAGCGCATGTCGTTGCAGTCCAGCGTGTAGGGCACGATGAGCTGGTGCGCGTCGCTGCCGTCGGTCTTGTGCAGCTTCATCCAGAACGGCAGGTCTTCGCCGTAGTAGTCGCTGTCGTATTCGAAGCCGCCGAAGTCGGCCACGAGGCGGCGGGTGTTGGGGCTGTCGCGGCCGGTGTACCAGCCCAGCGGGCGTTCGCCGGTGAGGTTTGTGAGGATCTGCATCGCCTCGGCCATGTGCGCGCGCTCGGTGGCTTCGTCGATGGACTGGTAGTGGATCCACTTCAGACCATGGCAGGCGATGTCGTAGCCGAGTTGCTGGAAGGCAGCGGTCAGCTCGGGGTGTTTCTCCAGCGCGGTCGCCACGCCAAACACCGTGAGCGGCAGGCCCCGCTTTTCAAACTCGCGCAGCAGGCGCCAGACGCCGGCACGTGAGCCGTATTCGTAGATGCCTTCCATGCTGATGTGGCGGTCGGGGAACGAGGCCGGGTTGAACATTTCCGAGAGGAACTGTTCCGAGCCGGCGTCGCCGTGCAGCACACAGTTCTCGCCGCCTTCTTCGTAGTTCAGCACGAACTGCACAGCGATGCGCGCGCCGCCCGGCCAGCGGGCGTGCGGCACGTCCCGGCCGTAGCCGACCAGGTCGCGGGGGTAGGGCAGGGTGGAGTCGTAGACAGTCATGAGGAGAGCGCCAGGGAGATGTCGTTGCTCGGGAGCTTGCGGTCGAAGGTCAGGTTTTCCTCGACATGCATCAGGTGTTCGTTCATCAGTTGAACGGCGGTTTCTTCGTCTTTGGCGGCGAGGGCCTTGACGATGGCGACATGTTCTTCGTTGGAGTGTTCGGCCGCGTTGGTGCTCTGGTACATCAGCGTGATGAGGGCGCAGCGTGAAATCAGTTCGCGCAAGAGTTCGGCCAGCACCTGGTTGCCCATGAGCTCGGCCAAACGCACGTGAAAGTCTCCCAGCAGTTCGGTGCGGCCCGGCACGTCCTGGTTGTCCACGGCCCGCTTTTCCTGCGCCACGTGTTCGCGCAAGGCCTTGATCTTGCTTGGCGTGACCTGGCGCACGAAGGCGCGCGTCATTTCGGTCTCCAGCATGCGGCGCACGGCAAACACCTGCTTGGCTTCTTCCACCGAGGGCGCCGCCACAAAGGCGCCGCGCGCCGGCTCCAGGCGGATCAGCCGGTTTTGTGAGAGCTGGAACAGCGCCTGGCGCACCAGCGTGCGCGAGACGCCAAAGTGGTCCGCGAGTTTCTGCTCGGCCAGTTTGGTGCCCGGATGCAACCGGTGCTCCACGATGGCCTTGGTGAGGGACTCGACGATCTGGCGCGTGCTGGAGGTTTCCATGCGGTCATCATATCCAGAAAAACAAAAAGTGTATACACTTTCAGTCGACTGCAATTGAAAGGATCTGCGATGGGTTTGAGTACACACGTTCTGGACACCATGCACGGCTGTCCGGCCGCCGGCATGGTCGTGGAGCTTTACACCACCGCCGGCGAGCAGGCCACGCTGGTCAAGCGCTTCGAGCTCAACGCCGACGGCCGCAACCCGGACGGGCCGCTCTACGACAACGCCAGCCTGAAGGTGGGTACCTACCGCCTGGTGTTTGATGTGAAGGGGTACTTTGCGGCCAAGGGCGTTGCGCTGCCCGAGCCGAATTTTCTCAACCGCGTGGCGCTGGACTTCGGCGTGGCTCATACCAGCGAGCACTACCACGTGCCGTTGCTGGTGAGTCCATGGAGTTATTCCACATATCGGGGGAGTTGACGCTGCACCCCCCGCGCCGCTTCGCGTCACCCCCCCAAGGGGGGCGGCACTGGCCGTCCGGCAAAGCCGGCCCGGCGGTGCCCTGGGCAAACTCCCCATCCGGTGCTACGTGTCTTCACCCAGAACGCGGCGGAACCGGCTTTGCCGGGCCGCACCGCGTTGCCCCCTTGAGGGGGTCGCGCGGAGCGCGGCGGGGGTGCTACTTGCTTCTTTGCCCTTCGGTCAGCGTATCGAGCTGGAAGTTGCCGCTCTTGTCCCACAGCCAGACGTCGGTGTAGATCACGCTGCCCAGCTGGACGGGCGCCGGAAACGGAGCCGCTTCGTGCACGGTGCGTTCGATCTCGCGCACCACGTCGGGTGCATGGGAGGGAGCACGCATCCAGTTCAGGCGCCGCACGTTGCCGCGGTTGTCCAGATCCACCTGCAGCACACCAACAGCGTGCATCAGCGGCGGCAGTTGGCCTTTGAAGATGCGGTGGGCGTTTTTCCCATAAATGTGGCGGGCGCCGTCCTGGCGGTAGGCGCGCGGGTTGTCGGCTTTCGACACAAGGCTCGGGGGCAGCTCGGGTGTGGGCGTTGGCAAGGCGATGGGTTCAACGGCCGGTGGCGCTGTGGGGGGCGCTGTCACTGGCGACGCGCAGGCGGCCAGCAGGGCGGCGGCGCACAACGCGAGCGATCCCCAGACATTGCGCAGGCGGCTGGAGTCGGCTGGTGCGGGGCCGACCGGTCCCGGGTGGGCAGGGGAGGTGATGTTCATGGTGCCAGGTCTCCTGATGCGAGGTCCGCACGGGCTGCCAGCGGGGTGGCGATGTCGGGCTCATACGGGCAATCTGATGAAGTGTATGTGGCTTTCGCCTGGGCGTGGTTGCTGGTCGCGGTGATACTTCGCAGCACGCTCCGACGTTACGTATTCACACAGTTTCTGTAGGCAAACGCACCACACATGACCCCCGATCTGGATGGTTTTTTGCGGCACCTGGCCCAGGCGCCGGCGGTGCTGGTCAGCGTGTCGGAAACGCGCGGCTCGGTGCCGCGCGAGCGCGGCGCGTGGATGGCGGTGTTTGCCGACACGCTGGTGGGCACGATCGGTGGCGGCCAGCTCGAATGGGTCGCCGTTGGCCAGGCGCGCGAGCGGCTGGCACTGCCCGGCGACCCGGCGGGAGGCGGCGCGTGGGAGCACGAGGCGGCGCTGGGGCCCAGTCTGGGGCAGTGTTGTGGGGGGCGCGTGCGCCTGCGGTTCGAGCCGGTGCAGGCGGCGGACCGTGACACGCTGCGCCAGCGCCTGAGCCCCCGGCTGACGCCGCTGGCCCTGTTCGGTGGCGGGCACGTGGGGCGGGCCATCGTGCAGGCGCTGTCGCCCTTGCCCTTTGAGGTGACCTGGATCGACAGCCGCGACGAGTTGTTTCCCGGCGATCTGCCGCCGCAGGTGCACGCGGAACATTCCGACCCGGTGCAGGCGGCCGTGGGCGATCTCGCTCCGGGTTCCCTGGTGCTGATCATGAGCTTTTCACACGCCGAAGACCTCGACATCGTGGCCGCCTGCCTGCAGCGCCAGCGCACCACGGCCGACCTGTCGTTCGTGGGCCTGATCGGCAGCCACACCAAGTGGGCCACCTTCCGGCACCGCCTGACCGAGCGCGGTTTCGGCGATGCCGAGCTGGCCCGAATCACCTGTCCGATCGGCCTGCCAGGCATCACCGGCAAGGAGCCCGCCGTGATCGCGGCCTCGGTTGTGGCGCAGTTGTTGCTAGTCCGGTCCGGGGCCGCCAAAGGCTGAAACGAGGCGGGATCTGCGGGTTATCACGCAGTCGACTGTTTGCAAAAAGTGTATACACTTTGGCGGTCTGGTCGCAGCGGAGCGGGCGTCGTTCAACAGCATCGACGCTCAAACGCGGCCCTCAGTCGGCTCAGAGCGCCCGCGGTGGTGAGTCGCAAACCCTGACGGGTGTCCGTCGTCGTGTTGAGGTGCCATGGAAACTTATCTGCTCGATTGGGCCAACCTGCTGTTGCGCTGGCTGCACGTCATCGTCGCCATCGCCTGGATCGGATCCTCCTTCTACTTCGTCTTTCTCGACAGCAGCCTCACGCCGCCCGAAGACGAACAGCTCAAGAAAGATGGCGTCAGCGGCGAGCTCTGGGCGCTGCACGGCGGCGGGTTTTACCACCCGGTCAAGTTCTCGGGCGCGCCGCCCAAGCTGCCCGAACACCTGCACTGGTTCTACTGGGAAAGTTATTCCACCTGGCTTTCAGGCTTCGCGCTGTTCCTCATTTCGTACTTGTGGAGCCCCAGCGTTTACCTGATCGACCCGAACATCATGCAATGGAGCCCGGCCGGCGCGATCGCCGCCGCACTGGCGTTCCTGGTGGTGTTCTGGTTTGCCTACGACGTCATTTGCCGCACGCTGGGGCAAAGCGAGAACGGCGACGCCAAGGTCGGTGCGCTGGTGCTGGTGCTGGTCTGCATCGCGGCCTATGCGGCCACGCAGATGTTCGCCGGCCGCGCTGCCTTCCTGCTGATGGGCGCCATGCTCGCCACCTCGATGAGCGCCAATGTGTTCTTCTGGATCATCCCCGGCCAGCGCACCGTGGTGGCCGACATCAAGGCCGGCCGCCCGGTGGATCCGATCCATGGCAAACGCGGCAAGCAGCGCAGCGTGCACAACACCTACTTCACGCTGCCGGTGCTGTTCGCCATGCTGAGCAACCACTACAGCTTCACCTACGCGAACGAACACAACTGGCTGATCCTCATTGGCATGATGTTCGCGGGCGCCGCCATCCGCCAGTTCTTCGTCATGCGCCACGGCTTCAAGCTCGGCCGCAACGCCCATCCCTGGCCCTACGCGGCGGTGGGCGTGGTGGCGCTGCTGGCGCTCATCGTCTGGCTCAAGCCCGCGCCGGTGGCTGCGGTGGCGATTCCTGAAACGGTGAGTTATGCGCAGCTCAAGCCGGTGATCGAGCAGCGTTGCGTCATGTGCCATGGCGAAGCCCTGCAGTCCAAGGGCGTGCGCCTGGACCAGCCGGCCGCCGTCAAACAGCACGCGCAGATGATCTACCAGCAGGTGGTGGTCATGAAGGCCATGCCCATGAACAACGCCACCGGCCTGACCGACGCCGAGCGGGGGCTTTTTGCACAGTGGTTCAAGGACGGTGCAAGGGTGGAGTGACCTCGGTGATCAGGGGGCTGCGGTGATCTGCGGTAACCTCGGTACCGTCGTCACAACAACGCCCCTAATACCATGAAAACCAAAGCCGCCGTCGCCTGGAAAGCAGGCCAGCCTCTGACCATCGAAACCGTGGACCTGGAAGGCCCGAAGTTCGGCGAAGTGCTGGTCGAGATCAAGGCCACCGGCATCTGCCACACCGACTACTACACGCTCTCGGGCGCCGACCCCGAAGGCATCTTCCCCGCCATCCTCGGCCATGAAGGCGCGGGCATCGTGGTGGACGTCGGCCCCGGCGTGACCTCGCTCAAGAAGGGCGATCACGTCATCCCGCTCTACACGCCCGAATGCCGCCAGTGCAAGTTCTGCCTGAGCCGCAAGACCAACCTCTGCCAGCTGATCCGCGGCACGCAAGGCAAGGGCCTGATGCCCGATGCCACCAGCCGCTTCAGCCTCGACGGCCAGCCCATCTTCCACTACATGGGCACCAGCACCTTCAGCAACTACACCGTGGCGGCCGAGATCTCGCTGGCCAAGATCCGCGAAGACGCGCCCTTCGACAAGGTCTGCTACATCGGCTGCGGCGTCACCACCGGCCTCGGCGCCGTGATCTTCACCGCCAAGGTGGAGGCCGGCGCCAACGTGGTGGTGTTCGGCCTCGGCGGCATTGGCCTGAACGTGATCCAGGGCGCCAAGATGGTCGGCGCCGACAAGATCATCGGTGTCGATCTGAACCCCGCGCGCGAAGCCATGGCCCGCAAGTTCGGTATGACGCACTTCATCAACCCCAAGGACCACGCCAATGTTGTCGATGCCATCGTGCAGCTCACCGACGGCGGCGCCGACTACAGTTTCGAGTGCATCGGCAACACCCAGGTGATGCGCGACGCGCTGGAGTGCACGCACAAGGGCTGGGGCCGCAGCATCATCATCGGCGTGGCCGAAGCGGGCGCCGAGATCAGCACCCGACCGTTCCAGCTAGTGACCGGCCGCAAGTGGGAAGGCTCGGCCTTCGGCGGCGCGCGCGGCCGCACCGACGTGCCCAAGATCGTGGACTGGTACATGGACGGCAAGATCAACATCGACGACCTGATCACCCACAAGCTCAAGCTGGAAGACATCAACAAGGGCTTCGACCTGATGAAGAGCGGCGAGTCGATCCGCTCGGTGGTCGAGTTCTAAGAGACTATCTGCCTCTGAGCTCGCCATGGCGCTGCCCACCCTGAGCGCGGATACCCGCGTGCGCGCCGGGGTGCTGGACGTGGCCTGCCATCTGGCCGGGCCCGTCGACGGCCCGCCGGTGCTGCTGATGCACGGCTTTCCCTACGACATCCATGCCTACGTCGGCGTCGCGCCGATGCTGGCCGACGCCGGTTGCCGCGTGGTGGTGCCGTACTTGCGCGGCTTCGGCGCCACGCGGTTCCTGGAAGCGTCGACGCCGCGCTCCGGCGAACAGGCGGCGCTGGGCGCCGATCTGCTGGCGCTGCTTGATGCGCTGGGCATCGAACGCGCGGTGCTGGCCGGCTACGACTGGGGTGGCCGCGCGGCCTGCGTGGCGGCGGCCCTGTGGCCCGAGCGCTGCGCGGGACTGGTCTCGGTCAACAGCTACAACATCCAGCACATCGCGCGCGCCATGGTGCCGGACACGCCGGCCAACGAACACCGGCTCTGGTACCAGTACCTGTTCCACAGCGAGCGCGGCCGCGCCGCCTTGCTGCAGGATCGACGCGCGCTCTGCAAGCTGCTCTGGCAGATGTGGTCGCCCACCTGGGCTTTCGACGAAGCCACCTTCGACCGCAGCGCTGCCGCCTTCGACAACCCCGATTTCGTCGACGTGGTCATCCACTCCTACCGCCACCGCTTTGGCCTGGTCCCGGGCGACCCGGCGGTGGCCGGGGTGGAGCGGCGCCTGGCCGCGCAGCCGGTGATCGGCGTGCCCGTCATCACGCTGGACGGTGAGGCGGACGGCGTGCGGCCGGCCGAGCCGGCGCAGGCCAACGCCCACCGCTTCACAGGGCCGCGGTCACATCGCCTCCTGCCCGGTGTGGGCCACAACCTGCCGCAGGAAGCGCCGCGCGCCTTTGCTGACGCCATACTGGAACTGGTGCGCCGCTGAACCCGGCCACCGCAACATGAGGAACCCCATGGGATTTGATCGACTTGAACTGCTCAGCGAACACGGCAGCTTCGGCGGCGTGCAGCGCTTCTACAAACACGCGTCGAGCGAGATCGGTTTGCCGATGCGTTTTGCGCTGTTCCTGCCGCCGCAGGCGCTGGCGGGGCAAAAAGTGCCTTTGCTCACTTTCCTCGCGGGCCTGACCTGCACCGAAGAAACCTTCTCCATGAAAGCGGGAGCGCAGCGGCTGGCCACCCAGCTCGGCCTGGCGCTGCTGATGCCCGACACCAGCCCGCGCAACACCGGCGTGGACAGCGAAGACCACCACTGGGACTTCGGCGCTGGCGCCGGCTTCTACCTCGACGCCACGCAGTCGCCCTGGTCGGGCCATTGGTGCATGGAGAGCTACCTGCTGAAAGAACTGCTGCCGGCGGTGACCGCCGAGTTTCAGCTGGACAGCGAGCGCCTGGGCCTGTTCGGCCACTCCATGGGCGGGCACGGCGCGCTCACGCTGGCGCTGCGCCACCCGGGCGTGTTCCGCAGCCTCTCGGCCTTTGCGCCCATCTGCGCGCCCACAAAATGCCCCTGGGGTCACAAGGCGTTCACCGGTTACCTGGGGCAGGATGAAAGCGCCTGGGCAGCGCACGATGCCAGCCTGCTCATGGCGCAGCAGAAGACCGGGCCGTACCCCGGCGGCATCCTGATCGACCAGGGCCTGGCTGACAAATTCCTGGCCGAACAGCTCTATCCAGAAGCTTTTGAAGCCGCCTGCGCGCAGGCCGGTCAGCCACTCACGCTGCGCCGCCACGCGGGTTACGACCACGGCTACTACTTCATCAGCACTTTCATGGACGATCACCTGCGCCACCACGCGCAGGCGCTGGCCTGAGGCAACTCAAGGAGCCAGGACTTCAGGCTTCAGCTGCCGGTAAACCGCGTCGGCCAGTTGCGCCAGCCGCTCCCGGGGCAGATCGCCACTGAGCGCGTAGCCCAGCGAGCCTTCGACCCAGTAAAAGGTCTCGGTCTGGCCCACGCGCGTGAAGCGGAAAGCCGCCGGGGTCGGATTGGCGCCCGCTTCGAGCACCGAGACATGCAGCGTGATGCGCCCGGCCGCGGGGTTCTCGTACATGAACAGCGCGCGCGGTTCACCCGCCTGGCCGGGCAGCAGGCGCCCGCCCATCAGGCCAAAACCCTGGTCTTCCAGCAGCGGCGCTTTCAGCGGCGTGCCCAGGCGGCGCGACAGCCATTGCACCAGGTGCGCCTGCTCCTGCGCGCCGACCTCGACCGCGTGGCGTTTTTCGGGCACATACACCGCATGCGCCACGCGCGCTTCCTGCACGAAGCCTGGCTCGCTGGCGCTGGCCAGTGGTGCATCGACCGGGCGCAGCCACCAGCCGCCCGCGAAGCCCAGGCCCAGCATCAGGCTGGCCACCAGGCCCTGCAGCCAGGGCCGCGAGCGGCGCGGCCGGGTGGCGCGCGCCAGCGCCAGCGGCACGGGCTCGTCGAGCACACGGCGCTGCAGCGCCTGCAGGCCCAGGCGCTGGGCCTGCCAGGCCTGGACCCGGGCGGCGGCGTCGGGGTGTTGCAACAGCCAGTCCGACACCACCGGAACGAGCCCGGGGGGCAATTGGCCGTCGACCCAGGCGTGCAGCTCGGCGTCGGTCACGGGAGTGGGGTTGTCGGGGGTCATGCGCAAGGCGTTTTCATTTCACGATCTTCAAACGGGGTGTCCGGGTCTGAACCGGGGCCCCGCCGTCCATCAGGTGGCGCAGCTGCTCGCGTCCGCGCGACAGCCGCGACATCACCGTGCCCACCGGCACGCCCAGCACCTGGGCGGCTTCCGCGTAGGGCAGTTCTTCCACGCACACCAGCAACACCACCTCGCGCAGCGCGGGACTCAGCTGGCGCAGGGCCTGTTCCAGGTCCAGCCGCTCGGGTGTGTGCAGGAACGGGTCGTGGCTGGGCTCGTTGCCCTCGTCGAGCTCAACCGCCTGGCGCTCGTGCACCGTGTCACGCACCTGGTTCAGGTGCAGGTTGTGCATCAGCGAAAGCAGCCAGCCCCGCAGGCCGCTGCCGTCTTCACGCGGACGCCACAGCGACCATTTGTGGCAGGCGCGTTCCAGCGTGTCCTGCACCAGGTCGTCGGCACGGCTGGCATCCCCCGTGAGCAGGCGCGCATAGCGCCGCAGCCGGGGGATGTGGGTCAGCGCGCTTTCCGGGCCCAAACGGGGTCGCTTTCAGGGCTTGACGACGTGCCAGACACCGTTGAAGCCGTCGCCGGTCATGTCGCCGGGCTTGGTGTCCTTGATCCAGTAGTACAGCGGCTTGCCTTTGTAGGCCAGCTGTTTGCCACCGTCATCGCGCGTGACCACGCTGTAGTCGCCGCCGGGTGCGGCGTTGCCCGCCATCAGCGGCGGCCAGTTGGTGGCGCAGGGGCCGTTGCAGACGCTCTTGCCACTGCTGGCCATGTCGCGGTCGAAGGTGTAGAGCGTCATGCCGTTGGGGCCGGTCAACAGGCCATTGGCCACCATCGGCGCACCCGCGGGTGCGGAGGCCGCAGCCGCCGGGGCGGCCATGCCGTAGCCGGGGCGCTTCATCATGCCTCCGTGGCCGGGGCCGCCCATGCCTCGGGGGCCGGCGCAGCCCACCAGCAGGGCGGCGCCCAGCAGCAGGGTGGCAGAAGTGGAAAACAGGAGGGATCGGTGTTGCATGAGCAGGCTCCTTGAACAGGGGTTAAACAGGGACTGACATGCGGTAAACACCGCAGCGAACCCGTTTATTCCCGATGACCCCACTGTTTTTTTGGGCGCCCGGGCTCAGAGGTCCGGCCAGATGATCTTGCGGCCGGTGTTTTCCCAGGCTTCGTAATGCTTCGCGTACAGGTCTTCGATGCGGTTGCGCTTGACCTTGAAGGTCGGCGTGATCACGTCGTTGTCCACCGTCCAGGCGGTGGTCACGAGCACGATGCATTGCAGCTGTTCGTGCGGGTCGAGCGTGGCGTTGATGCGCTGGAGGTGTTGCGCCAGCGAACTTTCGAGTTCGGCGCGTGCGCCGGGATGGGCCGCGCGGGCCACGGCTTCGGGGTTGAGCATCACGATGCCGAGCGGCTGGCCCAGGTTGGCGCCGGTGACCACGCAGGCCTCCACCGCTTCGTGCTCCACCAGCTTGTCCTCGATCGGCGCGGGCGCCACGTATTTGCCCTTGCCGGTCTTGAACAGATCCTTCACACGGCCGGTGATGCGCAGCAGGCCCTGGGCGTCGATCTCGCCCTTGTCGCCGGTCCGGAGCCAGCCATCCTCGGTGAAGGCTTCGCGGCTCTTCTCCGGGTCTTTGTAGTAGCCCAGCATCAGCGCCTGGCTGCGCATCTGCACCTCGCCCGTGGCCGGGTCGATGCGGTGTTCGACGCCCTCGTAGACCGGGCCCACGGTGCCCTGCTGGTTCTTGCCCGGCTCGGTGATGTGCGAAAGCGCGAGGTTCTCGGTCATGCCGTAGCCCTCGTTGATGTGCAGGCCCAGCCGGCTGTACCACTGCAGCAGGGCCAGCGGCATGTGGGCGGCGCCGCCGGCGGCAAACTGGCACTGGTCCAGGCCCAGCGCCTTCATCACCTTTTTGCGCACGATGCCGCCCAGGATGGGGATGCCCAGCAGCCGGTTGAGCTTGGCCGGCGGCAGCTTGTGATGGATGCCCTGCTGGAACTTGACCCAGAGCCGCGGCACCGAGAAGAAGATGGTGGGGCGCGCGCGTTGCAGGTCGGCCGCGAAGGTGTCGAGCGACTCGGCGAAATACACGTGCATGCCGGTACGCAGCCAGCCGTGTTCGACCAGCATGCGCTCGACCACGTGCGCCAGCGGCAGGTAGGACAGCATGCGGTCTTCGGCCGACATGGGGATGCGCTTGAGGCCCGAGTCAAGCGCCCAGGCGAAATTCTCGAAGCTGTGCATCACGCCTTTGGGCAGGCCGGTGGTGCCCGAGGTGTAGATCAGCGTGGCCAGCTCGTCGCCCTGGCGCAGCGGTGTGCCCTGCAGGGGCTGGGTGCGTCCACAGATCGCGTCCCAGCCTTCGTAGCTTTCGATCGCGTCCAGCGGCGAGAGCGCGTAGCTGATGCAGGGCAGGCCGTCGGGCACGCCGGGCTTCATGCCCTCCCAGCCGTCGAGCTTGCCGATGAAGCAGGCCCTGGCCTCGCTGTGGGTCAGGATCTGGCGCACCGTCTCGGCCGCCAGCGTGGGGTACAGCGGCACCGACACATGGCCCGCCATCCAGATCGCCAGGTCGCTCATCATCCACCAGGCGCAGTTCTTCGAGAGGATGGCCACCTTGGAGCCCGGCTCCCAGCCCTGGGACTGCAGGTGCGCGGCCATGCGACGCACCTGGTCGCCGATCTGGCCCCAGGTGAAGTCCTGCACCGCGCCGCTGCCCAGGGGTTGCGTGAGGGCCACGCGGTTGGGCGCGGTCTGCTCCCAGTGGTAGAGGCGTTGCAGTGACAGCAGTTCGGGCGCGATGAGGGCCATGGTTCGGGTCTCCTGTTGTTGTGGTCAAGGGTGTGTCGCCTGCGAGGAAGCTACCTTGTCGCAGGCGTTTGGGTCAGTGGGTTTTCCCTGCCACCGCCCAGCATGCACCGCCGCATGACGGCCATCGTTGATCCGGCTCAAACGGCCTGCGTGTCAACAGGCCTCAGGCTGTGAACGCGGCCGAGAGGCTGAACCCGGGCAGGGAAAAGTGAGCCGACCAGTGATCGCCCGGCTGCACCGGCCAGGCGTCGGTCCAGGTGCCGGTGGTCACCACGTCGCCGGGCATCAGGTCGGGCGCGTCCGGGCAGGCGCGCAGCGTGTTCATGAAATCGTGCAGCGCGCGCAGCGGGCTGTCGAGCACGTTGGCACCCAGGCCCTGTTCAACGGATTGACCTTGCCGGTCCAGCACGACGACGGTCTGCGCCAGCAGGGCGTCGAGCTGCGCGGCGCTGGCGGCCAGTTCGTGCACCGGCGTCTGGTGCCCGACCAGAAGGCGCGCGTGCAGGCTGCCGTCGGCCACCGTGTCGGCGGCCTGGAATTTCCAGTCCGGCAGGTGCGACTGCACGATCTCGAAGCCGGGTGCGACCCAGGCGATGGCATCGAACAGTTGCGTCAGCGTGGCTCCGGGCGCCGGAGTGGCCTTGAGGCCGAACACGATCTCGGGTTCCAGCCGGGGCTGGCAGGTGGCCGCCAGCGAGACCGAGCCATCGCCCTCGCAGAAGGCCAGCGTGCTGTCGTAGACCGTGCCCCAGATGGGCGCGAACACGTTGTAGCGGGGCCAGATCGTGCGGTTGGTGAAACCGACCTTGTAGCCGCGGGGCACTTCGCCACGCGCCTGCCGAAGCGCGCGCACCGCCAGCGCGCGGGCGTAGGCGGTGGGCAGGTCGAAGGCGGGGTCGGCGCTGGGTGGGGCGCTCCAGAGCCGGCCCTGGTCGAGGTGGGTGAGCAGATCCTGAGGCGTCATGGCGGCGGCCTGAAAACGGTGTGCTCGGCATCATAGGCTGGCACGGCCCCCATGTCAGGCCCTCGGGTGACCGCATCGCGTTATGCTGGCGCCATGAGCCCGAACCCCTCCATCCAGCTTCGCGAATTCGTCACCGGGGGTGACCCCGCCGCCCAGCCCGCGGCCAGCATCATCGTGCTGCACGGCCTCGGCGCCGACGGCAGCGACTTCGTGCCGATCGCGCAGGAGCTTGACCTCAGCGCCATCGGCATGGTGCGTTTCGTGTTCCCCAACGCGCCGGTGCAGCCCGTCACCATCAACGGCGGTTACGAGATGCGCGCCTGGTACGACATTTACCCGCCTAGCACCGACCCCGCCGTCCAGCGCCGGGAAGACGAAGCCGGTTTGCGCCTCGCCCAGACCATCGCCCAGGCCTTGATCGACCGCGAGGCCGGGCGCGGCGTGCTGCCCGAGCGCACGGTGCTCATGGGCTTCTCGCAGGGCTGTGTGGTCGCGCTCATGGCCGGGCTGCGCGCGCCGCAGCGGCTGGCCGGGCTGGTGGGGCTCTCGGGCTACCTTGCCTTGGCCGATCGCACCGCATCGGAAGTGCACACCGCCAACCGCGCCACGCCCATCTTCCTGGCCCACGGCGAAGACGACGATGTGGTGGACATGGCGCGCGGCACCGCGGCACGCGACGCACTGACCGCGCTGGGATACGCCGTGGACTGGCACAGCTACCCGATGGGGCATTCGGTCTGCGCCGAAGAGGTGGCCGACCTCAACGCCTTTTTGCTGCGGGTTCTGGCGTCGGGCTGAGCGCGTCACCGCCTTGACAGGGGGTGACTTGGCTTTTGTTTGTGAAGTCTGCATCCGGATGCAACCGCAGCGCCGCTGGGACTGATTTTCGTTTCATCGGATACACGCAGGCGCTTATGCTGGACCCATGAATGCGCCAGACCTTTTATTGAACCCGACCCTCCCGGCGCAGGTTATCGTGACCGGCCGCGACCCGGCCGCAGCGCCCGTGGCCAGCCTCATCGTGCTGCACGGCCTGGGCACCACGGGCGGTGACTTCATTCCCCTGTTGCGCAGCATGAACCTGGCCGCCGTCGGGCCGGTGCGTTGTGTGTTTCCCGATGCGCCCCTGCGCACCGTGAGCTTCAACGGCAGCGACATGCACGCCTGGTACGACGCCGCGCCGTCCGACGCACCGCGCCATGCGCCGCTGCCGGCGGACGAGGTGGGCCTGCGCGCTTCGCAGAACCTGGTGCAGGCGCTGATCGAGCAGGAAGAAGCCCAGGGCATGCCGTCCGAGCGCATCGTGCTCATGGGTTTTTCACAGGGTGCCGTGCTCGCTTTGCAAGCTGGTCTGCGCGCACCCCAGCGCCTGGCCGCGATCGTGGCGTTCTCGGGCTACCTGCCCCTGGGCGCCCGCACCCTCCTGAGCGAGTCCCATCCGGCCAACCAGCGTCTGCCCATCTTCCTGGCGCATGGCGAGTACGACGAGGTGGTGCCCATCGACCGCGCCCGGGCCGCGCGCACCGTGCTGCAGGTCATGGGCCACCTGGTGGAGTGGAACCTGTACGACATGGGGCACGAGGTGAGCGACACCGAGCTGGCCGATGTGGAGGCCTGGCTGATCGGGGTTCTGAGCGTGGTGTGATTTGCCCCCCCCGCAGCGCTTCGCGCTACCCCCCGGGGGCGGCACTGGCCGTCCGGCAAAGCCGGCCCGGCGGTGCCCTGGGCGGTAGCGCGAAGCGCTACGGGGTCATCGCTCTGCGATGTAGTGCGACATGTGTGCACTTTCGCCAGGCGCCAGGAACTCTCGCAGCTCGGCTTCGAGCGCGTGGTCGGCCACGGTGGCGCGGGCGCGCTGGTGCAGGTAATCGGCCCATGAGGTGACGATGAAGCGCTCGACATAGCGCGAGGGTTCGCCCAGGTCTCTGTAGGTGCGCCAGAAGGTGGCGCCGTCGCGTCGGCGCGGCGCCTTCATGCGGCTGATGGTGTCGAGGAAGGCCTTGTCTTCGCCCGCGCGGATGCGGTAGCCCACCTCCACGGCCACGGGACCGGCCTCGGGGCTGGGTTCGTCGTTCACAAACAGCTCGTCCCACGGGGTTCCCTGGGTCACTTCGTGCGCCTCGCCCACGCGCAGCGGGAACGGGCGCGCCAGCAGCAGGCCTGCGGCCATCAGCGCCCCGGCGGCCACCAGCGCGGTCGAGAGGCCGGTGATGTCGGACACCGCGCCCCAGAACGCCGAGCCGATGGCGAACGCGCCCAGCGAAGCGACGATGTGCAGCGCCACTGCGCGCGAACGTACCCAGGCCGGTGCGCTGGCCTGGGTGGCCGTGTTGAAGGTGGACATGGCCGCCATCCAGGCCGCGCCGCCCACCGCCATGGCGGCGTACACCAGCAGCGGCACACGCACCCAGGCGGCCAGCAGCATGACGAGGGCAAACGCCACGCAGGCCGCGGCGATGATGGCGTCGAGGCCGAAGCGGCTGCGCAGGCGGCCGATCACCAGGCCCGAGGCCACCGCGCCGGTGCCCATGCAACCCATCAGCAGGCCGAAGCCCTGCGCGCCGGTGCCGAGCTGGCGTTGCGCGATCACCGGCAGCAGCGCCCACAGCGCCGAGCCGGCCGCGCTGTACGCCATCACGCGCACCAGCTGCGCCAGGATGATGCGCGAGTGCCAGGCAAAACGCAGGCCGCTCAGCGTGCCGCCCCAGAGGCGTTCGGCCGGCAGGCGCGAAGGCGGGTGCGCCTTCGGGGGCCAGCGGCGGATCGACTCCCACATCACCCCCGTGGTGAACACCGTCACAACGAACACCCAGCCCGCGCCCAGCATCGCGAACAGCAGGCCGGCCAGTGTGGGGCCGATGGCTCGCGCCGCGTTGTAGGCGATGCCGATGGCCGTGATCGCCTGCGGCCATTCGTCGCGCGGCACCGGGTCGATCACCGACGAGTTCCAGGCCGGCGTGAGCACAGCTGTGCAGCAGCCGCACACGAAGACCAGGAACAGCACCGACGCCGGCCCGCCCCAGCCGCCGAGCACCAGCCCGGCCAGCAGCACACAGGCGACCACCTGCGCGATCAGCGCGCCCGAGATCAGGCGCCGGCGGTCGGTGGTGTCGGCCAGCACGCCAGCGGGCAGCGCCAGCAGGAACATCGGCAGGAAGACCGCCGTCTGCACCAGCGCGGCGAGGAAGGACGAGCCGGTCAGCTCGACCATGAGCCAGGCCGCTGCCATGGTCTGCATGCCAGCGCCAATGAAGAAGACGGCGCCGCAAAGCCACAGCCCGCGGAAAGCGGGCTGTCGCAGGGGACTCCAGATGGAGTGGGAGGGGGTCATCGGGCTCATTGTCCCGCAGGGGCTCAGGCTTCGCGCGCCGCCTCGGCCAAAACCCTGGCCAGCCGGTTGTGCCGCTCCACCAGCGGCCCGAGGTCCACGGTGGTGAGCTGGCCTTCGCGCACCACCACCCGACCGTTGACCACGGTGTAGGCCGCTTGCGGGCTGGCGCAGAGCAGCAGGCTGGCCACCGGGTCGTGCACCGCGCCGCCGGCGAAGCCCAGCGTGCGCAGGTCGAACAGCGCGAAGTCGGCGCACATGCCCGCCCCGAGGTGGCCGATGTCCTGGCGGCCCAGCACCTGCGCGCCGCCGCGCGTGGCGATGTGCAGCGCGTCGCGCGCGGTCATCTCGGCCGGGCCGAGGTCGCAACCGAAGAAGATGGTGCCGTCGCGGGTTTCGGGCGGCTGCAGTGCGCGGCCCACGCGAGCCAGCAGCAGCGCCTGGCGCGCTTCGTTCACCATGTGGGCCGCGTCGTTGCTGGCGCTGCCGTCCACGCCCAGGCCCACGGGCACGCCTGCGTTCAGCATGCGGCGGATGGGCGCGATGCCGCTGGCCAGCCGCATGTTGCTGCAAGGGCAGTGCGCCACGCCGGTGCGGCTGGCGGCGAAGAGCGAAATGCCTTCGTCGTCCAGCTTCACGCAGTGCGCGTGCCAGACGTCTTCGCCCAGCCAGCCCAGTTCCTGCGCGTATTGCGCCGGGGTCTTGTTGAACTTCTCGCGGCTGTAGGCGATGTCGTGGTGATTCTCGGCCAGGTGGGTGTGCAGGCGCACCCCTTGTCCCTTGAAGCTGCGCGCAAGTTCGGCGCTCTGTTTCATCAGCGCCGGGCTGACCGAAAACGGCGAACACGGCGCCAGTGCCACCTGCAGCATGGCGCCGTGCGCCGCGCTGTGCCAGGCCTCGATCAGGCGCTGGCTGTCTTTCAGGATCGCGTCTTCGTTTTCCACCACGCTGTCCGGTGGCAACCCGCCCGCACTCTGGCCCACGCTCATGCTGCCTCGCGTGGCCAGGAAGCGCATGCCGATCTGCTGCGCGGCCTCGATGCTGTCTTCGAGCCGCACCCCGTTGGGGTAGATGTAGAGGTGGTCGCTGCTGGTGGTGCAGCCGCTCAGCAGAAGCTCGGCCATCGCCACCTGGGTCGACACCTGCACCATCTCCGGCGTAAGCCCGGCCCAGATCGGGTACAGGCCGCGCAGCCAGCTGAAGAGTTCGGCGTCCTGCACGCCAGGGATGACCCGCGTGAGCGACTGGAACATGTGGTGGTGCGTGTTCACCAGCCCGGGCGTGACGAGGTGGCCGCGGGCATCGATGGTTTCGCCCGCCGATTCGCGCAGCGCGCGCGGCAGCTCGGCGGTCGGGCCGATCCACTCGATCACGTTGTCGCTCACGAACAGCGACGCGTCCTTCAGCTCTCGCCCCTTGGTCGGATCGACGTGATCGAAGGTGGCGATGCAGGTGGCGTTGTGGATCAGCAGGGTGTTCATGTCACTTCAACCAGTAGTTGGGCTTTGAATAGATTCTCTTCAGGTGTTCGATGAAAAACCGCACCTTGGCCGGCAAATGCCTTTGCTGCGGGTAAACGGCCAGGATGTCGTAGGCGGGCAGGGCGAATTGATCGAGCACGGTCACCAGTTCGCCGCGCTGCAGCTGCGCCTGGATCTCCCAGGTGCTGCGCCAGCCCAGGCCCATGCCTTCGCTCACCCAGCGGTGCAGCAGCTCGCCGTCGTTGCAGTCCAGGTTGCCATCCACGCGCACCGTCACCGTCTTGCCGTCCTGCTGAAAATACCAGCCGCGCTGTTGACCCCCTTGCAGGTTGAAGGCCAGGCAGTTGTGGGTTTTCAGGTCGTCCAGCGTCTGCGGTTTGCCGTGCTTGCGAAAGTAGGCCGGCGTGCCGCAGACCACGCGCTGGTTGGTGGCCAGCTTGATGGCCACGAAGTTCGGGTCGATCACCCCGCCGATGCGCAGGCCCAGGTCGTAGCCATCGCGCACCAGATCGACCACCCGGTCGGTCAGGTTGAATGACAGCTTCACGGCCGGATTGGCTTTCAGGAACGCCGCCGCGTGCGGCGCCACGTGCAGCCGCCCGAACGCCGCCGGCGCCGAGACGATGAGGTGACCGCTGGCGCTGTGCTTCTGGGCCGACACGGTGGCCTCGGCCTGCGCCCACTGCGCCAGCAGTGCGCGGCACTCGTCCAGAAAATTCGCGCCCTGCTCGGTCAGCGCCAGCCGCCGCGTGGAGCGGTGGATCAGTTGGGTGCCCAGGCGTTTCTCCAGCGCGTCGATGCGCCGGCCCATCATCACCGGGGTGATGCCCGCGTGCAGCGCGGCCGCGGCCAGGCTGCCGTGTTCCATCACCAGCACGAAAGCCTCGATTTCCTTGTAACGGTCCATGGGCGCATGTTATCCGCGGGATTGCATACCCGGAGTATCGAATCAAAGTACCCGCAGTGGCATTCTCAAAACGGTATCGCGTCCATAGCATCGGCTCCAGTGATTCAAACCGACAGGAGACAGACATGGCCAAGATGAAAGCCGCGATGGCGGCGGTGCTCGTGATGGAGAAGGAAGGCATCACCCAGGCCTTCGGTGTGCCGGGTGCCGCCATCAACCCGCTCTACGCCCAGTTGCGCGAGCGCCAGACGATTGCGCATGTGCTGGCGCGGCACGTGGAAGGTGCTTCGCACATGGCCGAGGGCTACACGCGGGCACGGGCCGGCAACATCGGCGTGTGCATCGGCACCAGCGGCCCGGCGGGCACCGACATGATCACCGGCCTGTATTCGGCCAGCGCCGATTCGATACCGATTCTCTGCATCACCGGCCAGGCGCCGCGCGCCCGGCTTTACAAGGAAGACTTCCAGGCGGTGGACATCGAAGCCATCAGCAAACCGGTCACCAAGTGGAGCGTGACGGTGCGCGAGCCCGCGCTCGTTCCTCGCGTGTTCCAGCAGGCCTTCCACCTCATGCGCTCGGGCCGCCCCGGGCCGGTGCTGATCGACCTGCCGATCGACATGCAGATGGCCGAGATCGAGTTCGACATCGACACCTACGAACCGCTGCCGGTCTACAAACCCGCCGCCACGCGCAAGCAGATCGAGCGCGCGCTGGACATGCTGGCCGCGGCACAGAAGCCGCTCATCGTGGCCGGCGGCGGCATCATCAACGCCGACGCCTCCGACCTGCTGGTGGAATTGGCCGAACTCACCGGCGTGCCGGTGATCCCCACCCTCATGGCCTGGGGCGCGATCCCCGACGACCACCCGCTCATGGCCGGCATGTGCGGCCTGCAGACCAGCCACCGCTACGGCAACGCCACCATGCTCGCGAGCGACTTCGTGCTGGGCATCGGCAACCGCTGGGCCAACCGCCACACCGGCTCGGTCGAGGTCTACACACAGGGCCGCACCTTCGTGCACGTGGACATCGAACCGACCCAGATCGGCCGCGTGTTCAACCCCGACCTGGGCATCGTGTCGGACGCGAAGATCGCGCTCGAACTCTTTGTGCAGGTGGCGCGCGAGCGCCAGGCCGCCAAAACCCTGAAGGATTTCAGCACCTGGGCGGCGCGCTGCGCCGAGCGCAAGAAGCTCATGCAGCGCAAGACGCATTACGACAACGTGCCGATCAAGCCGCAGCGGGTGTACGAAGAGATGAACGCCGCCTTCGGCCGCGACACGGTCTACGTGTCCACCATCGGCCTCTCCCAGATCGCGGGCGCGCAGTTCCTGCACGTCTACGGCCCGCGCCAGTGGATCAACTGCGGCCAGGCCGGCCCGCTGGGCTGGACCATTCCTGCTGCGCTCGGCGTGGCCGCGGCCGACCCGACCAAAACCGTGGTTGGCCTCTCGGGCGACTACGACTTCCAGTTCCTGGTGGAAGAGCTGGCGGTGGGGGCGCAGTTCCGCATTCCCTATGTGCAGGTGCTGGTGAACAACAGCTACCTCGGCCTGATCCGCCAGGCGCAGCGCGGCTTCGAGATGGACTACTGCGTGCAGCTGGCCTTTGAGAACCAGAACGTGGATGACCCCACGCTCAAGGGTTACGGCGTGGACCACCAGGCCGTCGTCGAAGGCCTGGGCTGCAAAGCCTTGCGGGTCACCGATCCGGCGAAGATTCAGGGCGCCCTGCGCGAGGCGCAGACCATGGCGCGCCGGTACAGTGTGCCGGTGGTCGTGGAGGTGATCCTGGAGAAGGTGACCAACATCGCCATGGGCACCGAGATCAACGCCATCAACGAGTTTGAAGACATCGAATGCCTGCACCCGGAGGGCCGAGAAGGGCTCATCGCCGCCGGATTGTTGGAATGAACTGAAAGAACACACCATGCCCCGCTTCGCCGCCAACCTCTCCATGCTCTGGAACGAGCTGCCTTTCCTCGACCGATTTAGCGCCGCATCGAAAGCGGGCTTCAAGGCCGTGGAGTTCCTTTTCCCCTACGACTTTCCGGCCGAGACCATCGCCCAGTTGCTGAAGCAGCACCGGCTCGAACTCGTGCTGCACAACCTGCCGCCCGGCGACTGGGCCGCGGGCGAGCGCGGCATCGCCTGCATCCCCGGCCGCGAGGACGAGTTCCGCGCCGGTGTGGCTCAGGCTGCCGAGTACGCGCCGGTGATCGGCGTGCAGCGCTGGCACTGCATGGCGGGTTTGCAACCGTCGGGTGTGAGCGAGGCGCAGGCGCGCGCCACCTGGGTGGGCAATGTGCGCTTTGCGGCGGCGGAAGCGAAGAAGCTGGGCCTGCCGCTGCTCATCGAACCGATCAACACCTTCGACATGCCGGGCTACTTCGTCAACCGCCCGCGCCAGGCCATCGCGCTGATGGACGAAGTCGGTGCTGACAACGTGTTTTTGCAGTACGACATCTACCACGCGCAGCGCATGGAGGGTGAACTCTGCAACACCATCCAGGACCTGCTGCCGCGCATCGCCCACATGCAGCTGGCGGACACGCCCGGCCGCCACGAACCGGGCACCGGCGAGATCCACCACCGCCACCTGTTCGATCACATCGACGCGCTGGGCTACAGCGGCTGGATCGGCTGCGAATACAAGCCCAGGGATGGCACGCCGGGTGGTACCGACCGTGGCCTGTCGTGGATCGCTGCGCACGGACAAAAGCTCTGAAAAACACCCACGAGGAGACAAGACACATGACCAAGAGCGGACAAAAAATCGGCTTCATCGGCCTGGGCATCATGGGCACGCCCATGGCGCTGAACCTCATCAAAGCCGGGCACCAGTTGTTCGTCAGCAGCCGAAGCAAGATCCCGGCGGAACTGGCCGAGGCGGGTGCCACCGTCTGCACCAACGCCACCGAAGTCGCCAAGCGCGCCGACGTCATCATCACCATGGTGCCGGACACGCCGCATGTGCAGGACGTGCTGTTCGGCGAGAACGGCGTGGCGAAAGGGCTCTCGGCGGGCAAGACCGTGGTCGACATGAGCTCCATCAGCCCGATGGCCACCAAGCAGTTCGCGCAGCAGATCAACGCGCTGGGTTGCGACTACCTGGACGCGCCGGTCAGCGGCGGCGAGGTGGGTGCCAAGGCCGGCAGCCTGACCATCATGGTCGGCGGACCGGAGGTGGCGTTTGAACGCGTCAAGCCGCTGTTCGAAGCCATGGGCAAAAACATCACCCTCGTGGGCGGCAACGGCGACGGCCAGACCACCAAGGTGGCCAACCAGATCATCGTGGCGCTCAACATCGAGGCCGTGGCCGAAGCCCTGTTGTTCGCCAGCAAGGCCGGGGCCGACCCGGCCAAGGTGCGCCAGGCGCTGATGGGCGGTTTCGCGGCCAGCCGCATCCTGGAGGTGCACGGCGAGCGCATGGTCCAGCGCACGTTCAACCCGGGGTTTCGCATCGAGCTGCACCAGAAGGATCTCAATCTCGCGCTGCAGGGCGCGAAGGAGCTCGGCGTGAGCCTGCCCAACACCGCCAGCGCGGCGCAGCTGATGCAAAGCTGCGCGGCGCACGGCCTGGCCGGGCTGGACCATTCGGCGTTGTGCCGCTCGCTCGAACTCATGGCGAACCACCAGATTGCCCCTACGCCGACGGCCTGAGGTGCTTGACCCCCTCTCCCGCGTGCGGGAGAGGGCGGGGGTGAGGGGCTCTGCCTACGTAACATCACGGCAGCCAGACACCGGTCATTTCTCTACACTTCCCGCCCATGACCGAAGCCACACCCCCCACCGCACCCCGCCTGGACAACCCCCGCGCCCTGCTGCGCCACCTCTACGACGTGGCGGTGCAGCGCGCCCTGCCGCTGCACAACACCGCCGCCCAGCTGCCGCCGCCGCCCAAGGGCCGTACCCTGGTGCTCGGCGCGGGCAAGGCCGGTGGCGCGATGGCGCAGGCGGTGGAGGCACTGTGGCCTGCCGGCGCCCCGCTCTCGGGCCTGGTGGTCACGCGCTACCACCACGTCCCCCCGCGCCCTGAGGGTCTGCCGCAGCGCATCGAGGTGGTCGAAGCCTCGCACCCCGTGCCCGATGCGGCCGGTCTCGACGCCGCGCAGCGCATCCTGCAGCTCACCGCAGGCCTGACCGCCGACGACCTCGTGTTGTGCCTGATCTCGGGCGGCGGTTCGTCGCTGCTCACCTTGCCCTGCGAAGGCCTCACGCTCGAAGACAAGCAGCGCATCAACCGCCAGTTGCTGGAGAGCGGCGCGCACATCGGGGAGATGAATACCGTGCGCAAGCACCTGTCCGCCATCAAGGGCGGGCGCCTCGCTGCGGCCTGCGCGCCGGCGCGCGTGGTCACGCTCACCATCAGCGACGTGCCCGGTGACGACGTGAGCGTGATCGCCAGCGGCCCCACCGTGGCCGACGCGTCCACCTGCGCCGAGGCGCTGGACATCTTGCGCCGCTACGGCATCGAGGTGCCGCCCGCCGTGCGCGCGCAGCTGGAGAGCGGCGCACTCGAAACGCCGAAGCCGGGCGACGCATCGCTCGCCGGCATTGAAACCCATCTGATCGCCACCCCGCAACAAAGCCTGGACGCTGCCGCCGAGGCCGCCCGCGCGCTCGGCCTCAGCGTCTATGTGCTCAGCGACGAAATAGAAGGCGAGTCGCGCGAGGTCGGCAAGGTGCACGCCGCGCTGGCGCGCTCCACGGCGCTGGGCCGCAGCAGCTTCGCCAAGCCCTGCGTGATCCTCAGCGGCGGCGAAACCACGGTGACGGTGCGTCCGCGCGCCGAAGGCCAGAAGAAAGGCCGCGGCGGCCGGGCCGGCGAGTTCTGCCTGGGTCTGGCCCAGGCGCTGGGCGGGCAAACCGGTGTGTGGGCGCTCGCCGCCGACACCGACGGCATCGACGGCGTGGAAGACAACGCCGGCGCCCTGGTCACGCCCGACACGCTGGCACGCGCCGCCGCGCTGGGCCTGAAGATCACGG
Organism: Betaproteobacteria bacterium HGW-Betaproteobacteria-9; assembly: GCA_002842215.1. Classification (GTDB taxonomy): domain Bacteria; phylum Pseudomonadota; class Gammaproteobacteria; order Burkholderiales; family Burkholderiaceae_C; genus Hydrogenophaga. Next base: position 45,017 of record PHCC01000016.1, read on the forward strand.
ACCACCTGGCCCGCAACGACGCCTACGGCTATTTCGAGCCGCTCGGCGATCTGGTCATCACCGGCCCCACGCACACCAACGTGAACGACTTCCGGGCCGTGCTGGTGGTGTGAGCTTCAGGCGTCAACGCCATGCGCCTTGCCTTCCTGGAACAACCGGTCGATGTCGTCTTTTTCGAGGCCGGCCGATTCAAGCCAACGCCGGCTGTGCTCGCCCCGACGGGGTGGTGGCCGCAGGGCGCCGGTCACCGGTTCGGTCGATGCAAAGCCGATGCCCGGCACACGGATTCGCCGTGTCGCTCCCCCGGCGGTCGGCAAGTCGACCTCGGGCCAGTCGTGGCACGCCGCACGCACCGCCTGTATCGGGTCGGTTGCTATGGCCGCCGGCACGCCGTGGCGGCCCAGCCGTTCCAGCCAGACCGCGCCGCTGTCCCGCGCGAGCCAGCCGCCAAGCTTCTGCTGTGCCTCGTCCACCAGGCCCTCACCAGCCACGCGTGCCAGGCCTTGCACGTCCGCTTCGGTCACACCCGCGTCACGCAGCGCCGCCATCAGGCCCAGGGCTTGGTCCTGGGCGTTGCACACGATGGCCAGGTGGCCGTCGCGCACCGCAAAGGTCCCCGACAGCGGGCTGCCGGAGAACGCGGTCGAGCGGCTGCGTGGGACCTTGTGCCCGCTGACCAGCTCGCTGGCGTAGACCGGGGCCATCAGCGTCAGCGCGGCGTTGAGCATGCTCACCTGCAGCCATTCACCCTGCGTACGCCGTTCCGGAACGGTGCGTTCGCGGCGCAGCAGTGCGGTCATGATGGCGAGTGCGGCCTGCTGGCCGACAGCGTAGTCAACGATGGGAAAGCCGATGCGCTGTGGCGTGCCATCGGCTGAAGCGTTGGCCTGCATCAGCCCGCTGGCGGCCTGGATCACGTGGTCATAGGCCCGTTGGTCGGAACCCGGGCCAAACCCGGTGATCGAGCAGACGGTCAGCCGGGGGTGGCGGCGGATCAGTTCCGCCGGATCGAAGCCCAGGGACGCCAGCTTGCCGGGGCGGAAGTTCTCCACCAGCACGTCGGCCGACGCGATGAGCGCGTGCAGCGCACGTTGCGACCGCGGGTCCCGGGCATCGATGGCCAGCGACTGCTTGCCGCCGCCCTGCGCCACGAAGGTGTCGCCCAGTCCCTGGGCGGCCAGGTGCGGGTCGAGCGACTTGGTGCGGATCATGTCGTCACCGTCGGCCCGCTCGATGCGGATCACCTCGGCGCCCAGCAGTGCCAGCTGGTAGCCCGTGAACGGACCGGCGAGCACATGGGTCCAGTCGATCACCCGCAGCCCGGCGAGCGGGCCTTGTGCGCCGGGAAGTTCACTGCTCGGGCTTGACATGGGATTCCTTGATGTACCGGCTCCAGCGAGCCACTTCGCCGGCCGCGAACTGGCGGTTCTCCGCGAGGCTCATGGCCTTGGCCACGCTGCCCGAGCGCTGCAGGAACTGTCGGGTTTCGGGCGAGGTGATCGCCTTGTGGGTCGCCTGGTGAAGCTTCTCGATCACCGGCGCCGGCGTGCCGGCCGGCGTGAACACCGCGGTCCAGCCGGTGAACTCGAAGTGCTGAACACCCAACTCCTCGAAGGTCGGCGTGTCGGGGTAGGCCGCGTGTCGCTGGGTGGCTGCCACCGCCAGCGGCCGCAGCCGTTTGCCCTCCAGCAGGGGCTGGGCCGCGCCAGCGTCCGAGAAAGCGAACGAGATCTGTCCACCGGCCACGTCGATCAGCGAGTTGGGGTTGGACTTGTAGGGCACGTTGGTCATCGGCAAGCCTGTTTGCAGGCGGAAGACCTCGCAGGCCACCTGGGTGACGGCGTTGCCGCTGCCGCAGGTCAGTGCACGGCCGGGTTGCTGGCTGGCCGCTTTCAGGTCGGCCAGGGACTTCCAGGGCGAATCGATGGGCACATAGAGCGAAATCGGGCTTGCAGACAGGCCCGAGACGATCTCGAACGACTCGGGGGTGTAGCCCAGCTTGCCGGGGAAAAACGCGAAGTTGGCAGCGTTGGTCGTGGCGCTGCCTACCAGCAGCGTGTGGCCGTCCGGCTTGGACCGGGCCACGCTGGCAGCGGCGATGGCGCCGTTGGCGCCGGGCTTGTTCTCCACCACCACCGGGACCCGTAGGCTCTCCTGCAGGCTCTTGCCGACCAGGCGGGTGACCATGTCGGTACCGCTGCCGGCGCCGAAGGGCACCACGAGGGTGATGGGTTTTGCAGGGTAGGCGTCCTGGGCCGCGGCGGGAAGGCCGGTTGCGGCGATGGCCACCGTGAGCCACAGGCTGTGGGGCGAAGGGCTTGTCATGGGCTTGTCTCCTGGTTGTTGGTGAACGCCACAACGATAGGATGGGCGGCCTGGGCGAGCAACTCAAAATATGTGTAGACCCTTTCCAGATTGGAAAACCATGAACCTCAACGATCTTCACTGGGCGGTGGTGGTGGGCCGCGAGGGCAGCCTCAGCGCGGCCTGTGTCACGCTGGGCATATCACCCGGCACCCTGAGCAAGGCCATCGCCCGCATCGAACGCGCGACACGCGTGAAGCTCTTCGAGCGAATGGCGCGCGGCATGAGGCCCACGGCGTTTGGGGAGGCCTTCCTGCGGCGCGCCGCCCAGATGGACCTGGCGGCCGAGGACCTGTTCGCCGAGCTGCGCGACCTGCGCCAGGCCCATGCCGGCGTGGTGCGCGTGGGGGTGGGCAACGGCTTGCCGGACCGCTGGGTGCGTCCGGTGGTCCAGACGCTGGTGACACGCGGCATCGCGGTGGAGCTCAGCGGTGGCATGACCGACTCGCTCAAGGAGGCCGCGCTGCGTGGCGACCTCGATTTCGCCGTGCTCGGCCAGACCGGTGCACCCTCCCAGGGCCTGTCTTGGCGGGGGCTTACCGAAGACCCCATGCAGCCCATGGCACCCAAGGGCCATGCCATGGCCCGGCCGCGCCGCAGCGTGCCCTGGTCCGAACTGTCGCAGGCGCGCTGGATCGTCACGGGCCGCACAACCGCCACCTTCCGGGAGTTCGAGGCCAACTTCGCTGCCCGCGGCATCGCGGTGCCGGTGCCGTCGGTGCTGTCCTCATCGTCCGGGCGCGAGTTCTCGCTGTGCCTGGCCCTTGACGCCATCCTGCTCATGCCGCGTTCCGCCGTGCGTGAACCCGAGGTGCAGGCCCGGCTGGCGATGGTCTCGCCCGTGGGCGGCTGGTCGTCGAAGCGGGAGCTCGGGATCATCTGGCGCACCGGGGCCTACGTCGGCCCCGGCGCGTCGCTGGCCATGGAGCAGTTCGAGAAGCACATCCGATCTCCAGCCAAGGGGTGAAACCGGTTCGCCTGACCGATTTGCACACCGTGTTGGTGCTGTGAACATGGGCCGGACCGGCGGTTACAAACCCGCCGGCCGGATGGTTTCTAATTGCGGTCAGCCGCCAGCGAAACCGCCGGACCGGCGCCAGCCCCCTGTTCGGGCCGGCAAACCCCCTGTTTCCCTCCACGCTCAGGCGCCCTGCGGGGCGCTGCGGACCGTTTTGCGCAGTTCTTTCTTCCACACCCCAACCACCGCCCTGGTGCGCCAGCTTGCGGGCTTTCTGCCCGCGGGGGCGGTTGCGCCCGGTGACGCGGCGCGGCAGGACGTGGCCGAGCGCCTGGGGCAGTGGCTCAACGTGGCCGACGCCATCGGCCTGAGTTCGGCGCACGCGGCCATCGCCGCCGCCGGGCGGCAGGCCGCCCGCACCCCCGGCCACCAGGCCACCAGCGCCGAAACGCTGCAGGCGGAGCTGGAGCGCGTGCGCGCCGTGCTCAGCCAGTCCATCACCACGCGCGACGCGCGCCACCAGCCCGATCCGGACGACCTCGACACAGAGTTCGCCTTCTGCCTGCAGCGCTACCAGGACCAGCAACGCCGTCTGGAAATGAGCGTGGACGCGCTGCGCACACACGTGCGCCAGACGCTGGCCCAAGGCACCCCCCGCCTGGCCCAGCTCGCCGCGCTCGACGCCGCGATGGACCAGATGTTCGGCGGGCGCGAGCAGCGCCTGTTGAACAACGTGCCCGGTTTTCTGAGGGCGCGGTTCATGGCGCTGCGCCAGGCCGCCGCCGCGTCCGACACCCCGCACGACGTGCACTGGTTGCAGGGCTTCGAGACCGAGCTGGAGCAGACCCTGCTCGCCGAACTCGACCACCGCCTGCAACCGGTCGTCGGAATGATCGAATCGTTCGACACATGAACCGCGCAGCACCGCTTGGCGCAGCCGCCTTCACCCCAACCCTCTCCCGCTTGCGGGAGAGGGTGTCAACTTCCTCGCCACTCCGGGGAAAGTTGCCAACTGCCAGCCCGGCAGCGCACCGTGCTTTCGCTCCCTCGCCCCTCTGGGGAGAGGGCTGGGGTGAGGGGTTCATCCCCCGCCCAAGACGCCAGGTCAACACCTCACACCGAATTTGAGCCTTTGAAAACACAAGCCATGTCTTCTTCCTCCTTCTCCAGCCGAGCCCTGCTCATCGGCGCCTTCCTCCTGGGCCTCTTCGCCATTGCCTGGGTGGGCGTCGGCTTCGTCGGCACCAGCAGTTGGCTCGCGTTGGGCATGACCGTAGCCATCGCCGCTGCCTACCTACTGGGCGCGCAGGAAATCCGCCGCTTCCGCAGCGCCAGCACCGGCCTGGCCCAGGCGCTGGCCCACATCCCGCAACCCCTCGGCGGCCTGGCCGACTGGCTCGCCCGTGTGCCCGCCCCGCTGCAGAACGCCGTGCGCCAGCGCATCGAGAGCGGGCGGGGTGCGCTGCCCGGCCTGGCGCTCACGCCCTACCTCATCGGTCTGCTGGTCATGCTCGGCATGTTGGGCACCTTCCTCGGCATGGTGGTCACCTTCAAGGGCGCGGTGTTCGCGCTCGAAGGCTCGGCCGATCTGGGCGCCATCCGCGGCGCACTGGCCGCACCCATCAAGGGCCTGGGCATTTCGTTTGGCACCTCGGTCGCCGGTGTGGCCAGCTCGGCCATGCTGGGCCTCATGTCGGCCATCGCCCGCCGCGAGCGTTTGGATGCGGCCCGCGCGCTGGAGCAGCACACCGCCGGCGCGCTGCGCCCCTTCACGGCCGCCTTCATCGCCGCCGAGAACCGCGACCACACCTTCGCCGCGCTGCAGCGCCAGGCCGACGCGCTGCCCCAGGTCGTCACGCAGCTGCAGGCGCTCATGGAGCAGGTCGAGCGCCGCCACCAGCAGCTGGATGCACAGCTCACCGCGCGGCAAGACCAGTTCCACCGCGAAGCCGCCGCCGCGTACACCGGCTTGGGCCAGTCGGTGGCGCAGACGCTCAACGAGAGCCTGTCGTCGAGCGCCCGCGTGGCCAGCGACAGCATCAAGCCCGTGGTGGAGAACGCCATGGCGGCCATCGCGCAGGAATCCACCCGCCTGCACGAGCGCGTGAGCGCGGCGGTGCAGACGCAGCTGACCGGCCTTTCCACCCAGTTCGCCGCCACCACCGGCAGCGTGGCCGAAGGCTGGCACGCCGCGCTGCAGAACCACGAGCGCACCAGCACCCAGTTCGTGCAGGGCCTGGGCGACGCGCTGGGTCAGTTCAACGCCAGCTTCGCAGCCCGCGCCGCCCAGCTGCTGTCCAACGTGCAACAAGCCACGGCGCAGCAGCACAGCGAGCAGGCCCAGGCCGAAGCGCAGAAGCAGGCCGCGTGGACCACCGCGCTGCAAGGCATGGCCAGCAGCCTGCAGGCCGAGTGGCAGCAGGTGGGCGCCCATCACCTCGCACAGCAGCAGGCCGTCTGCCAGACGCTGGAGCACACCGCCAGCTCCATCCAGCACAGCGCCAGCGAACAGGCCACGCGCAGCATGGAGAGCGTGGCCCGTCTGCTGGCGCAGAGCGAAGCGCTCGTGCTGGCCCGCACCGAGTCGGAAGCGTTGTGGACGCAACAACACGGCCAGCGCATGGATCAGCTCGCCGCGCTCTGGCGCAGCGAACTCAGCGCTCTGCGCAGCGACGAAGCCGCGCGCGGCCAGGCCGCCGTGGAGCGCCTGAGCAGTCTTCAAGTCGAGCTGGCCACGCAACTGCAAACCCTGCGCACCGAAGAAGCCGCGCGCCAGCAAGCCACCGCCGAGCAAGCCGCTGCGCTGCACAGCGACATCAGCATCCAGTTGCAAGCGCTGCGCACCGAAGAAAGCACGCACCTGCAAGCCCTGCGCGGTGAAGAAGCTGCCCGCGGCCAGGCCGCGGTGGACCGCCTCGCCAGCCTGCAAACCGAGCTGGCCACGCAGCTGCAAACCCTGCGCGCAGAAGAAGCTGCCCGCCAGCAAGCCGCCGCCGAACAGGCCGCCGCGCTGCACAGCACCATCAGCACCCAGTTGCAAACATTGCGGGCCGAAGAAACCACCCACCTGCAAGCCCTGCGCAACGAAGAAGCCGCGCGTGGCCAGGCCGCTGTGGACCGCCTCACCGAGCTGCAGACCGCTGTCACCGAGCACCTGGCCACGCTCGGCACCTCGCTCGAAGCGCCCATGTCGCGCCTGCTCGAAACCGCTTCGGAAGCCCCCAAGGCCGCGGCCGAAGTCATTGGCCAGCTGCGCGGCGAAATGAGCCGCCTCACCGAGCGCGACAACCTGGCCTTGCAGGAGCGCACCGAGCTGGTGGCCCACATCAGCAGCCTGCTGCAGAACGTGCAGCAGACCACCAGCGAGCAGCGTGCCGCCATCGAATCGCTGGTTGCGTCGGCCACCACCGTGCTCAACCAGACCGGCGCGCAGTTCGCGCAGACCCTGGGCGCTCAGGCCGGCCGGGCCGACGAGCAGACCGCGCAGCTGGCCACCAGCACCGCCGAGCTCGCCGCGCTGGGTGAAGCCTTCCAGCAAGGCGTTCAGCTCTTCCGCAGCACGAACGAAAAGCTCATCGACGGCCTGCAGCGCGTCGAAGGCGCCATCGGCCAGTCCATGGCGCGCAGCGACGAACAGCTCGCTTACTACGTGGCGCAGGCGCGCGAGGTGATCGACCTCAGCATCAGCGCGCAGCAAGGCATCGTGGAAGACATGCGCAGCCTGCGCGCCAGCAAACCCACCGTCGCCAGAGCTGCGCCAGCCGCACCCGCTGAGCAAGGGGCCGCGTGATGCACAGCAGCGTGGACGACACCGCCATCGACGACGGCCTGGGTGAGACTGCGCCCGTCTGGGCCGTGTTCGGCGATCTCATGTCCGGCGTGGTCGGCGCCTTTGTGCTCATCCTCATCGGCGTGCTGCTGGTGCAGATGGACCTGGTGAGCAGCCTGCAGTCCGAAATCGCCAAGCGCCAGCAGGAAGAAGCCCGCCGCATGGCGCTGGAAAAAGCGCTCGCCATTCCGCTGCAGAGCGGCCGCGTCACGCTCAACAACGGCCGCATCGGCATCAGCGGCAGCGTGCTGTTCGACTTCAACTCCGATCAATTGCGCCCTGAGGGCCAGCAACTGCTCAAGAGCCTGGTGCCGCCGCTGGAGGTGTACCTCGGCGAGCGCGACGAGATGCTCATGGTGAGCGGCTTCACCGACGACAAGCCCATCGTCAAAGGCCCCCACCAGCGCTTCGAAGACAACCTGGAGCTCTCGGCCCAGCGCGCGCTCACGGTGACGCGCACGCTCGTCAAGGAAGGCATGCCGCGCCAGCGCGTGTTCAGCGCCGCCTTCGGCGCCGAGCAACCCGTGGCCAGCAACGCCGATGAAAAGGGCCGAGCGCTCAACCGCCGCGTGGAAATGGCCCCCGTGCCCCGCGCCGCGCCCACGCCCAGCACGGCCGCGCCCGCGGCCGCCACCGCCAAGCCATGAACGCCAGCGGCGATCCTGATCGTCTCCCTCCTCCAAAGGGGGAAGGAGCCAACCCAGCGCAGCGGGCAACACCGTCCCCCCTCGCAGCCCTCAACGCCCACATCGCCCAGGCCAGCCAGGCCGCTGCAGGCGGCCTGAAATCAAGCGCGGGCCAGTGGCCCGAACTGCGCAGCGCCCAGCGCTTCCGCGAAACCTGGGAACGCCTGGGCGCCGAAGCCACCGTGGTCCAGGCCACCCACCGCGCGCCCGAAAACGCCGGTCCGCTCAACTCCCACATGCTCGTGCTGCGCACCCTCGGCCTCATGCGCGAACTCTCGCCGCACTACCTGCGGCGCTTCCTCTCGCACACCGAAACCCTGCTCTGGCTGGAGCAGGCGCAGGGGCAGCTCAAGGCGCCGGTGGGCAAAGGCAAGGCGGTGAAGGCGGCGCGACAGAAGAAGTGAAGACGCCGGCCATGGCGGCGCGGAAAGCCCATGTGGCTGGTGCAAGAACAAGTGGGGGCGTATCGTGTCCAACCACCCCGCGCGCGCTCATCGCTGAGTTCTCCGACCCCGACCGGTCGGCGGGCGATGGGCCCCGCCGTGCAACACGCAGGAGAACCCCCATGTCTTACATCGACGGTTTCGTGATCGCGGTCCCGACCGGGAACCGGCAGCAGTTCATTGCCCACGCCAACCAGGTTGATAGCGCCTTCATCGATCACGGCGCGACGCGCGTGGTCGAAGCCTGGGGCGACGACGTGCCCGATGGCAAGCTCACCGACTTTCGCCGCGCCGTGAAGGCCGAGCCGGGCGAGAACATCGTGTTCGCCTTCATGGAATGGCCGTCGCGCGAAGTCTGCGACGCCGCGCACGACAAGATGGTGAAGGACGAGCGCATGCAGCCGCCCGAGGGCATGGACTGGCCGTTCGACGGCAAGCGCATGATCTTTGCCGGGTTCACCCCGGTCGTGACACTGGAGCAATGACATGAGCAACCGCCAGGGCGACTTCATCTGGTACGAGCTGCTGACCACCGACGCCGACGCCGCGCAGCGCTTCTACGGAGCCGTCGTCGGCTGGAAGGCGAGCGACAGCGGCCAGCCGGGCATGGACTACCGCATCCTCGACGCCGGTGACGGCCCGGCGGGCGGCCTGATGCAGCTCAACGAACAGATGCCCGGTGCGACGCCGGTCTGGCTCGGTTATGTCGGGGTGGCCGACGTCGACGCCGCGGTTGCCGACTGGACGGCCGCCGGCGGCAGCGTGCAGATGCCCGCGATGGACATCCCGAACGTCGGGCGGATGGCGATGCTCGCCGACCCGGACGGCGTGCCGCTGTACGTGATGCGCGGCGCGGTCGATGAGGTCAGCACGGCCTTTCGCGTCGCCGATGCGCGCCATGTGCGCTGGAATGAAATCGCCGTGAAGGACGACAAAGCATCACTCGCGTTCTACCAGGAGCGCTTCGGCTGGACAGCGGTCGACAAAATGCCGATGGGCGAGCTCGGTGACTACCACTTGCTCGCCGCCAACGGCGTCAACATCGGCGCATTGATGCGCAGCCCGGCCGGCCATGCGCCACGCTGGACCTACTACATCGGGGTCGGTGACATCGATGTGGCGATGGCGCAGATCCAGGCGGGCGGTGGCCAGGTGCTCGATGGCCCGCACCAGATCCCCGGCGGCGAATACAGCCTGCATGCGCGCGACCCGCAAGGTGCTGCCTTCGGCCTCGTCGGCCCGCGGATTGCATAGCCGTGACCCCAGGCAGCGCCGCCGGTCCAGGCGGCACGCCCGTGAAGAAACGGGCGCTCAGGGGCGAGCGGCAAGTCCGGCGCTGGCCTGTGCGGCGAGCCAGTCCTTGAAACAAACGGTACCCAGGCGGGGGTTGGCCCCGGGCACGAGCGTGCTGTCATGGATCTCGGCGCCGAAATAGTGTGCCCCTGGCTCGGCAACGACGGTGCGGGGGTCGTGAATGGCCGTCAGGTAGGTTTGCACCAGATCGGACAGCCGGAACCGTTCGGGGCCGGCTACCTCGATCACGCCGTTGACCGGTGCCGCGAGGGCCGCTTCGGCCACGGCGGCGGCGATGTCGCCGGATGCAATCGGCTGGATGCTGGCCGGTGAGAGCCTGACCGTCTTGCCGTCAGCCGCTGTGCCCGATTGCGCGATGCCGGCGACGAACTCGAAGAACTGGGTCGATTGCACGATGGTGTACGGCACGCCGCCCTGCCGGATCAGCCGTTCTTGCGCGGCCTTGGCCCGGAAGTAGCCGCTTTGCTGGAGCCTGTCGGTGCCCACCACCGAGAGCGCCACGTGGTGCCCGACGCCCGCGGCCCGTTCTGCGGCCAGCAGGTTGCGACCCGAGGTCTCGAAGAAGGCGAGCACGGCCGCGTCTTCGAACGATGGCGAGTTCGCCACATCAACGACCACCTGAGCGCCCGCCAGCGCGTCGGCCAGGCCCTCGCCCGTGAGGGTGTTCACACCCGACTGCGGTGAGGCCGCCACGGTTTCGTGTCCACGTGCTTGGAGCAGGGCGACGAGCCTGGAACCGATCAGGCCGGTTCCTCCGATCACAATCATTTTCATGATGAGGTGTCCTGGGTTCAGTTGAGGTTGGCCTTGTCGAGGCCGAAAGCGGCGTCGTACGCCCCGGGCACGGTCTTGAAGGCCACGTTGGCGCGGTTCCATGCATTGATCGACATCACGATGAAGGTCAGGTCCGAGAGCTCCTTCTCGGAAAACTGTGTGCGCACCCGCTCATAGAGTTCGTCGGGCACACCGTGCTCCGGTATGCGGGTCAGCACCTCGGTCCAGGCGAGCGCTGCGCGCTCACGCGGAACGAACAGCGTCGACTCGCGCCAGATCGCCAGATGGTGCAGGCGCAGGGGTCGTTCGCCGTGGATCGTGGCCTGCTTGATGTGCATGTCCACACACAGGCCGCAACCGTTGAGCTGTGAGGCCCGGATCTCGACCAGGTGGCGGATGCCCTCCTCGATGGCGCTGTTGTTCAGTGCGGTGCTGAAGGCGACGAACTTTTTGAAGAATTCGGCGGACTGTTCGGCGTAGTTGATGCGTTGGGTCATGGTGAGGGTTCGCTTTGATTCAGGGTTGTGAGACACACCCTGAAGACGCGCGAGCCCTGCCGGTTGTGACAAACCTCGTCAGACCGGCTTCAACGCCATCGCCATGTGGCGCAGCTTGTCCGGGTTGCGCTGAACGTGGATGCGCACGATGCGCTCACCGTCGGTCTCGAAGGATTGCACCGATTCGAGCACCCCATCGATGAAGCGCAGCACGCCCCACTGCCCGTTGATGACCGCGAGCTCGACCTGCACCGCATCCTTGAACCGCAGACGCGTCGCATAGAACAGTTGAGCAATGCGTGCGCCGCCCAGCAGGGGTTTGCCGAAACTCGGGACCTTGCCTCCACCGTCACCGATCAACTCGGCGTCCTCGCTCAACAGGGACTTCATGGCGTCGAAGCTGCCATGGGTCAGCGCTTCAGCGAACTGGCTGAGCACACGCAGGTGCGCCTCGGGTGCCACGGTGAAGCGGGGCCGGGCTTCGCGCAGCTGGGCCCTCGCGCGGCTCACCAGTTGGCGGCAGGCCGCTTCGCTCTTGCCGATGGTGCGCGCCACTTCGTCGTAGTCCGCGTCAAACACCTCGCGCATCAGGAACGCCGCCCGAGCCTCCGGTGTCAGGCGCTCCAGCAGGGTCAGGAACGCGACGGAGAGGTCTTCCGCGCGCTCCAGCACCTGTTCGGGCGAAGGGGGTGTCTGGTCCAGGCGCGGTTCCGGTAGCCAGAAGCCCACGTAGTGCTCCCGCTGCACCTTGGCCGAACGCAGGCGGTCGATCGCCATGCGCGTGGTGGTGGTGACCAGCCAGGCCTCGGCGTTCGCGATGGCCGAACGGTCGGCATCGTGCCAGCGCAGCCAGGCGTCCTGCACGACCTCTTCGGCCTCGGCGATGGTGCCGAGCATCCGGTAGGCAATGCCTTGCAGGCGCCGGCGTTGGCTCTGGAAGGTGTGGGTGGCGTCGTCCATGTTGGCGTCAACCTTACATGATGGTCTGATGGTCTGATGGGCCGGGGGTGGCAAAGCCGTTTGCTGCATCAGACGTTTGTGACCGGTGTTTTGTGACAGAGATGAATCAAACAGTTGGGCAGCGCGTTGTCACGCACGCCTTTGACACGCCTTTGATTTACCAGCTTGCGGCGATGGACGGGTTTGTTCGCCGCACCTGCCTCTGGCAGTGCCCCGGCTGGCCGCTTCGCTGAACGTCACGCCGTAGCTTGACTGGCTTCTGGTCTGCCTGCTGCGCGCCGTGCAGGGGACCGGTGGCATGCTGGCGGGTTTGCTGGACAAAGCCCAGTTCTGGCAGCGCTGGGCGGGCACGCCCATGAACCGGCGGCAAACCCTCGTGTGGAACCACGTGCTGGACCGCGCGCCGGACAGCATGGAAGGGAAGCTGACGAATACGAGGTGGGCCGCGCTGGGCAAATGCTCGCCGGACACGGCACTGCGCGATATCAACGACCTGCTGGCGCGTGGGGTGCTGCGCAGGCTGGAGGGCGGGGGGCGGAGCACCGGGTATGTGCTGGTCAGATAGGAAGTGCCGCTGCCGTGAATGTTCAAGATCGGCCAACAACAGCCTGTCGCGATAGTTGGCCGTGTGCCTGCAGAAGGCTGGGTCCAGACTTTCGAAACTGACACCTGAAGGTTTGCGAGCGTCAAAACCGGTCATTCGGCGGGCAAGGCCTCAAGTTTCCGCACTACTACCCACACCGGTCACTCGTCCGAGGCCAGCCGGACAAGGTTCCGGGAACGACTGCAAGCGCAAAGGATGGACTTGAGCTCCCGACCCAGAGCAGCCGATCCGCTTGAATAGTTTCGCCGGGGATTACAGCGGTTGTAGCCGACCAGTTGTGACGGGCGGGCCAACTGAGCAACCGCCGCTAAGCGCACAGGGTCGCACCCCTGATTTTCGTGATGAAGGCGTCGGCGAAAACGTTGAGGCGCGTCAGGGTCATCCGCCACTAACTCACTATAGTGAAAAAGGGCGGCAGGTATCACCTTCACACAGGAGAACGAAGCGTGCGATCAGAGTCGAAAAATCAAGCACCTTGTCCATGGCACGCGCTGGCTTCCGAGGCTGCCTTGGATCTGGCCCGCACGTCAGCGGGCGGGCTTACCCAAGCTGAGGTAGACGCTCGCCTGCAGGCACATGGCCCAAACCGGCTGCCCGAGCCGCCACAGCGCAGCGCGTGGCTGCGGTTCCTGCTGCACTTCCACAATATCTTGATCTACGTGCTGCTGGGATCGGCGGTGGTCACCGCCGCACTGGGGCATGTCGTCGACACCCTGGTCATCCTGGCGGTGGTTCTCGGGAATGCGGTGATCGGTTTTGTTCAGGAGGGCAAAGCGGAAAAGGCCATGGCCGCGATCCGCCGTATGCTAGCGCCGCGCGCGGCGGTGCTGCGCGACGGCGATCGCCGCACGGTCGATGGCGAGGCGCTGGTGCCTGGCGACGTGGTTCTGCTGGAGGCGGGCGACAAGGTGCCGGCCGACCTGCGGCTGATCCAGGCGCTCAACCTGCAGATCCAAGAAGCGCTGCTGACGGGCGAATCGGTTCCGGTCGAGAAGCATACCCAGTCCGTGACCACCGAGGCCGCCATCGGCGACCGGATGTGCATGGCCTACAGCGGCACGCTGATCACCAGCGGCGCAGGTCGCGGCGTGGTGGTGGCCACGGGCGCCGATACCGAGATCGGGCGCATCAGCGGCATGATGTCACGCGTCGAGACGTTGACCACGCCGCTGGTCAATCAGATGAACGTCTTCGCGCGCTGGTTGACCGTGCTCATTCTGCTGATCGCCGCCCTGTTGCTGGCCTTCGGCTATTTCGTGGGTCACTTCGCATTTGGCGACATGTTCATGGCGGTGGTGGGCCTGTCGGTTGCCGCCATTCCGGAGGGTTTGCCAGCGGTGTTGACAATCACGCTCGCGGTGGGCGTGCAGGCCATGGCGCGCCGCAAAGCCATCGTTCGCCGCCTCCCGGCGATCGAGACCCTGGGCTCGGTTTCGGTGATCTGCACCGACAAGACAGGCACACTGACCCGCAACGAGATGATGGTCGCCTCGGTGGCCACCAACGCACATCAATTTTCCATCGATGGCACTGGCTATGAGCCGCGAGGAACGATCCAGCTTGACGACCACCCGGTCAACGGACAGGAGCACCCCATCCTGCAGGAACTGGCGCGCGCGGCGGCTTTATGCAACGACGCCTCGCTGCTGGAACGCGATGGCGTCTGGACGGTCGAGGGCGATCCGATGGAAGGCGCGTTGCTGGTCCTGTCGGGCAAATGCGGTCTGGAGGCTCGGCAGGTACTCGCCGCCTGGACGCGCACCGATGCGATTCCCTTCGACGCCCGGCACCGCTTCATGGCCAGCCTGAACCACGACCACGAAGGCCATGCGCTGATTTCGGTGAAAGGTGCGCCGGAGCAGATCCTGACGATGTGCGCCCAGCAACGTGGCCACAGCGGGGGCACAGAACCGCTGAACCTGGCCCATTGGCATGAACAGGCCGAACGCATCGCCGCGCAAGGGCAGCGGGTCCTCGCTTTCGCCGTCAGACAGGTCGCAGCAGAACACACCGTGCTCGCGTTTGCCGACGTGGGTGGCCCACTGGTCTTGCTCGGGCTGGTGGGGCTGATCGACCCACCACGCGCCGAAGCGGCCGAAGCGGTGGCCGAGTGCCGAGGCGCGGGCATCCGCGTAAAGATGATTACCGGTGACCACAAAGGCACCGCTGCAGCCATCGGTCGGCAAATCGGCTTGCAGAACCCGGACAGCGTGCTGACCGGGGCAGACCTCGATGCAATGGACGAGACGGCGCTCGCCGCTGCCGTGGTCGAGACCGACATCTTTGCCCGCACCAGTCCGGAACACAAATTGCGGCTGGTGATGGCCTTGCAGTCCCACGGGATGACGGTTGCCATGACCGGCGACGGTGTAAACGACGCACCCGCGCTCAAGCGGGCCGACGCGGGCATCGCGATGGGGCTCAAGGGCAGCGAGGCCGCCAAGGAAGCTGCGGAGTTGGTGCTCGCGGACGACAACTTCGCCTCCATCGTCGCAGCCGTGCGAGAAGGGCGAACGGTTTACGACAACATCAAGAAGGTCATCAGCTGGACGCTGCCGACCAACGCCGGCGAGGCCATGACAATCGTGGTGGCACTGCTGTTCGGGCTGGCGCTGCCGATCACGCCGGTGCAAATCCTATGGATCAACTTGATTACTGCAATCACGCTGGGCATGGCGCTGGCCTTCGAGCCCACCGAGGCGGGCACCATGTGTCGCGCACCACGGCGCAGGAACGAGCCGCTGCTCTCTGGTGAACTCGTTTGGCACATCATGTTGGTGTCGCTGCTGTTTCTAGGCGGGGTGTATGGCATGTACGCCTACGCGGTGGATCGCGGCTATTCGCTGGACCTGGCGCGCACGATCGCGCTGAACACGATGGTGGTGCTGGAGATTTTCCATCTGTTTTTCATTCGCAACATTTACGGCACCTCTCTGACCTGGGAGGCTGTGCGGGGCACGTCCATAGTCTGGATCACGGTGCTGGCTGTGATGCTGGCGCAGTTCGCCATCACCTACCTGCCAGTACTGCAGGGCATCTTTGTCACCGCATCTGTACCCTTCTGGGACGGCGTGTTGATCGTGGGTGTCGGTGTGGCGCTGTTCGCGCTGCTCGAATCCGAGAAGCAGATCCGCCTGGCGCTGAGACACAAGGCGACGACGTCGTGAGATCCACGATGAATCGCGCTCAAGCTGACCAAGCAGACACCTTCATCTTCGCTACCGACAACAAGCAGCGCGCGCTAGTGGCACGATATCTGAGGAAACCGACAGGCTAGAGTGGCCTCAAAGCACCCACCCACCAGAGGCTGGTCCTGGTCATGGTCCTATAGAAGACCTTCGTGAACACAGACCGTCAGACTGCTCCCGCTGCACAGCGGCTGTTGGTGGTCAGGACCTCTCGGGCTGCTTGGGTTCGCAACCGGGCACTCACTCTTCGTGATCTAGGAACGTGGCGCAGGAAACGGCAGCGGCTGTCCGACGTTCAGCTTGGGCATCGCCGCTTCGAACAGGGGGTGAATCAACCACCGGCCAAGCCATCTCGACAACGCCAACAGCGGCAGCTCCCCAAACCACCCCGGCTCCACCGCCGCAAACTGCCGAACGAACGGAAAGATGGCGATGTCGGCCGCGCAGGGGCCCTGGCCGCCCAGTTGACCGGCGCTTTGCAGCTGCGCGTCCAGCGGCTTCAGCAACACGTCCACCGCCTGCTCGCGGTGGTGCACCTTTGAATCAACGCCGTCGAAGCGCTCGGGGTATTTGTACCGGTCCAGATGGTGTTTGAATCCGCCATCGCAGATGGCCAGCAGCTCGAAGTTCGAGGCGCTTTGCGCACTCGCCCACCAGCCGCCGGTGTCGCCGGTTTCCACAAAGGCCCAGCGCATGATGTCCAGGCTCTGCTCCAGCACCTGCCCGTCTGGCAGCCGCAGCACGGGCACCGTGCCCTTGGGTGAGAGGGCGAGCATCTCCGCGGGTTTGTCGCGCAGCACGATCTCGAACGCGTCGAACGCCACGCCCGCCTGCAGCAGGGCCATGCGGGCGCGCATGGCGTAGGGGCAGCGCCGGTAGGTGTAGAGCAGCGGGGCGGGTGTCATGGCGGGATGGCCTGCGACGCGCTCAGCAGCGCCGCCCATTCCCCCGGCGGATGCCCGCTTGCCAGCATCCTGGCGAACACGCGGTAGGCGTCGGTGTGGCTCTCGTCGGCGCGTTTGCTGTCTTCGTCGTTGACCCAGACGTAGACGATGGTCTGGCTGGGCGCGTGGAAGCGGAAGAACAGCCGGTATTGTTGGAAGAACTTGGCGCGGAACCAGTGTTTGTTGCCGTCGCCGAGGGTGTTGCCCTGGCGGTATTCGGGCCGGGTGGGGTCTTGCGGGATGACTTCAAACGCGAGCTGCCGGATGGCGGCAAGGCGTTTGGTGGCGTTCTTCTTCTGGTAGCCCTTGGGATCTTTGCGCTGGAGTTCGGCGACCTGGGCTGTGAGTGCGTTGAGCTGCTGGTTGAACAGGGGGTGGGCAAACAGCGACCAGCCGTTGACGACGAGGGGCGCCGCGCTCACTGGAGTACCTTCGCCCTGCGGGCTGCGGTGCGAGCTTGCTTGGGAGCGGCCCGGCGCGGCGCTCATTCATCGTCGGCCGAGAGCGGCGCGTCCAGATCCACCACCATGCCTTGGGTGAGCGCTTGCACACGCTGGAGCAGTCTGGCGTCGAGCGCTTGCAGGTGCTCGGGGTGCTGGGCGATGTCTTGTGCGAGGAAGTGCAGGAACGGCTCAAGTGCGGGGTCGCCTTCGGCCTCGGGCTGGGCGCGGCTGAGAACGACTTCGCCGTCACTGCGGATGACGTAGCTGATCTTGTCGCGCTTGGTCAAGCCCAGCGCCTTGCGCACGGGCTCGGGCACGGTGGTCTGGTAGCGGTCGGTGAGGGTGGATTCGGCGGCGATCAGGGCGGGCATGGGGAGCTCCCGGGTCAGTGGATTTGGTGGTTACACGATGGTAATGCAGTCGCATTGTCAAGGCAAGGCGCGTGCATTTCAACGACCGCCTCACTTCACATACCGCCGCAAGCCCTTCACCAGCGCATCAAACGCCGCCTTGCAGCGAGGGCTGTTGCGCAGGCCTTCGTGCATGGCCACCCAGGCGGTCAGCTTCATGGACAGCCGCGTGGGCAGCACGCGCACCAGATTCGGGTCGCGGCGGGCCAGCGCGGTCTGGCACACGCCGATGCCGGCGCCGGCGCGCAGCAGGGCCAGCTGGGCCAGGTCGCTGTCGCAGCGCCAGTGGAAGTTGTCGCGTTGCCAGATCGGCAGCTTGGTGGCGGCGCTGCGCAGGAACGGGGTTTCGCGGTCGAAGCCGATGAGCACGTGACGGGCCAGATCGGCCACCGAAGCGGGCTGGCCGTGGCGTTCGAGGTAGCTGCGGTGGGCGTGCAGGCCCAGTTCCACGTCGCCCACGCGGGTGGCGAGCAGCACGTCTTGCTGGGGCGGGGTCATGCGCACGGCGATGTCCACCTCGCGGCGCACCAGGTCTTGCAGGGCGTTGCTGGTCACCAGCTCGACGCGCAGTTCCGGGTGCTGCGCCTGCAGCGCGGCCAGCAGGGGCGGCAACACCTCCACGCCCATCACTTCGCTGGCGGAGATGCGCACCGTGCCGCGCACGCCCTCGCCCAGGCTGCGCGCGCTGCGCTCCAGCGAGGCCGCCATGTTGTGCATGGCCTCGGCGCCGTCGCGCAGCGTGAGTGCGGCTTCGGTGGGCAGCAGGCCGGCCTGCGAGCGCGTGAACAGGGTGGTGCCCAGCGCGGCTTCGAGCAGCGCCACATGGCGGCCCACCGTGGGTTGCGTGAGGCCCAGCGCCCGCGCTGCGCCGGAGAGCGAGCCCTCTTCGAGCACCGCCAGCAACGAGCGGTACAGCTCCCATCCAATGGTTTTGTCCATAAAAAAACGTATAGCGGCTGTTAAGGCTTGGGCAATTTCTTTTTGCCAACGAAACGCCGACCATAACCCCATCACAACCTCATCACCACTTATTCAGGAGTTTTTCATGTCGGATTCATCAACAGTCTTGGTGCTCGGTGCCAGCGGCGGCATCGGTGGGGAAATGGCCCGCCTGCTGCTGGCGCGGGGCTGGCAGGTTCGCGCCATGAAGCGCGGGCTGGGGGTGGCGCGCCGCGAGCAGGGCGGCATCGAATGGGTGGAGGGCGACGCGCTGCGGGCGGCCGACGTGATGGCCGCCGCGCAGGGCTGTTCGGTCATCGTGCACGCGGTCAACCCGCCCGGCTACCGCCGCTGGGCCGAGTGGGTGCTGCCCATGATCGACAACACCATTGCGGCCGCACAGGCCCAGGGCGCCACGGTGGTGCTGCCGGGCACGGTCTACAACTACGGGCCCGATGCGTTCCCGCTGATTGCCGAAGACGCGCCGCAGAACGCCCACACCCCCAAGGGCCGCATTCGCGTGGAACTGGAGCAGCGCCTGGCCAGCGCCGCACAGGCGGGCCGCATGAAAGCCCTCGTGGTGCGCGCGGGCGATTTCTTCGGCCCCCACGCGGGCAACAACTGGTTCAGCCAGGGCATGGTCAAGCCCGGGCGCGCGGTGCGCAGCGTGAACACGCCGGCCGCTGCCGGCGTGGGCCACCAGTTTGCCTACCTGCCCGACGTGGCCCGCACCATGGTCGAGCTGCTGGACCGCCGAGACACCCTGCCAGCCTTCGCCTCCTTCCACATGGCCGGCCACTGGGACGCCACCGGCACCGCTCTGGCCGAGGCCGTGCAGCGCGCCGTGGTGCGCCGGGGCGGCGCGGCGCCGGCCATGCGGCCGTTTCCCTGGTGGCTGGTGCGACTGGCCTCGCCCTTCGTGACCACCTTCCGCGAATTGCTGGGCATGCGTTACCTGTGGCAGCAGTCGGTGCGACTGGACAACCGCCGGCTGGTGCAGCAGCTGGGCCACGAACCGCACACCCCGCTGGACGAAGCGGTGGAGGCCACGCTGGTGGGCCTGGGCTGCCTGCCGCCGGATGGCGTGCCCATGCCGGTGCAAGGGGCACACGCCTGAAGGGAGCGGGCGCGCTCACCGCGTACCATCTCCCCATGACCCAAGACACCCAAGACCCGATCCACGAAGACCGCGTGTGGAGCGATGAGCACTGGACCGCGCGCGTGATCAAGAACGAAGACGACGATGGCTGGGCAGTGGCCATGTTCCTGAACGGCCAGGCCGAGCCGGCGCTGGTCGGCCCCTGGACCATGGGGCGCAACAAAAAGGACCCCAAGCCGCTGGACACCAGTGCGTTCAACACGCTGGTGAAGACGGCCAAGGAGGTGATCCGTCGCTCCGAGCAGCAGCGCCACGCCGAGCTGAACAAGAACGTGAGCATCACGGTGGGCGGCCAGCGCATCCGCGTGGAGCTGGCCATCGTGCCCGACGAAGAGGGCGCTACCGCCACGCTGCGGGCGCTGAATGAATTCGACGAAGAGCTGGCCTTGGTGTCCTCGCCGCCGAGCTTCAGGCTGAACGTGGCCAGCGCTGAGGCCTGGGTGGTCTCGGGTTTCGAAAGGCCGCGCTCATGATCGATGGACTCATTGCCGGCCGCCTGATGGGCGACGCCTCCCGCCGCGTGGACAAGGCGGGCCGCACCTACATCGTGGCGCGCGTGCTGGCGCGCAACAAGATGGACGAGGAGTTCATCGTCAACGTGATCGCGTTCGACGAAGCGCCCTGCGCCGCGCTGCTGGCGCTGGCCGATGGCGAGGCGCTCACGCTCTCCGGCGCGCTCACGCCCAAGGTGTGGACCGACAAACAGGGCATCGCCCGCCCGAGCCTGGACCTGATCGCCGCGCAGGTGATGACGGCCTACCACGTGAGCCGCAAGCAGGCGGCGCTGGGCGGCGGTGAGGGCGAGGCGGGCTGAGCGCCAGTTCTCAGCGTCGTGATGGCTGGGCGTTCAGATAGACGACCATGCCTTGTCAGAAAGGGTTGAGCCAGCGCAAGCAACGCTCCCACGGCATCGGCGAAACTTTGCCCATGGAACTCGGTGAATTGGGCATGAATGCCTGGCTTGATGCCAGTGTCAGCGAGCTGGCGGCGCAAGACCTGTCGGCCGCCCGGGTGACGGCGGTGGACCGGGGCCGCTACCTGGTGCGCAACGGGGCGGGCGAGGTGCCCGCCGAGCTCACGGGCAAGCTGCTGCACCTGGCCGAAAGCTCGGCCGATCTGCCCTGCGTGGGCGACTGGGTGGGTGTGCGCTACCGCGACGGTGGCACCCAGGCGAGCATCCACACGGTGATGCCGCGGCGCTCGTTCCTGCGGCGCAAGGCCGCAGGCCGGGACGTTGAATTCCAGATGATCGCCGCCAACATCGACGCGGCGTTCATCGTGATGTCGTGCCACTTCGATTTCAACCTGCCCCGGCTGGAGCGTTACCTGGTGATGGCGCGCGACGGGCACATCGAGCCCGTGGTGCTGCTGACCAAGACGGACCTGATCGGCCCGGAGGCGCTGGAGCAGCTGATGGGGCAGGTACGCCGCGTGGGCGTGGATGCAAAGATCGTCTGCGTCAGCAACGTGACCGGGGCGGGCGTGGAGCAGGTGCGTGAACTCATGATCCCCGGCAAGACCTACTGCCTGCTGGGTTCATCGGGCGTGGGCAAGACGACGCTGATCAACCGCCTGCTGGGCGACGGCGACCTGGCCACCCGCGGGGTCAGCCACACCGGCGAGGGCCGCCACACCACCACGCGGCGGCACCTGATCGTGCTGGCACATGGCGCGCTGTTGATCGACATGCCGGGCATGCGCGAGCTCGGCCTGCTGGGGGCGGGCGAAGGGATCGAAGACAGCTTTGCCGACATCGCCGCGCTGGCGGGCCAGTGCCGCTTTCCCGATTGCACGCATGGCAGCGAACCGGGTTGTGCGGTGCGTGCCGCGATGGAACGGAACGAGCTCAGCGAAGCGCACCTGCGCAACTACCTGAAGCTGCGCAAGGAGTCCGAGTTTCACGAGCTGTCGCTCACCGAGCGGCGCAACAAGGACCGCGCGTTCGGCCGCTTCATGCACAGCTACAAGAAGCAGAAGGGCGGGCGGGACCGGGAATAGAGGGTTCCCGCTGTCGGGCGAGCGGATGCGGGCCACGCGCTCGGCCACGTAGGGCAGGAACCCGCCCGCGCGCCCTCAGCGCCGGATGCGGTGCCCGGTCTTGAACACCCACCACACCACGGTCAGGCAGGCCAGCATGAAGGCCAGTGTCATGCCAGTGCTCACTGCGATGTGCACGTCGGCCGCGCCGTAGAAGGCCCAGCGCAGGCCGCTGATGAGGTAGACCACCGGGTTGAACAGCGACACGGTCTGCCACAGCGGCGGCAGCATGTTGATGCTGTAGAACGCGCCGCCCAGGAAGGTGAGCGGCGTGATGACGAGCAGCGGGATCACCTGCAGTTTCTGGAAACTGTCGGCCCACAGGCCGATGATGAAACCGAACAGGCAGAAGGTGATGGCGGTGAGCAGCAGGAAGCCGACCATCCACACCGGGTGCGCGATCTCATACGGCACGAACGCGCGCGCCGTCAGCAGGATCAGCACGCCGAGCATCAGGCTTTTGCTGGCTGCCGCGCCCACGTAACCCAGCAGCACCTCGACCCAGTTCACCGGCGCGCTCAGCAGCTCGTAGATGGTGCCCGACCACTTGGGCATGTAGATGCCGAAGGCGGCGTTGGAAATGCTTTCACTCAGCAGCGAGAGCATGAGCAGGCCGGGGATGATGTAAGCGCCGTAGCTCACGCCACCGATGTCGCCCATGCGCGAGCCGATGGCCGAGCCAAAGACGATGAAGTAGAGCGAGGTGGAGAGCACCGGCGCGATGATGCTCTGCGCCCAGGTGCGGAAGGCGCGGTTCATCTCGAACATGTAGATGGCGCGCACGGCGTGCAGGTTCAAACCCATCATCTTCAAACGCTCGCTTTCTGTTCGTCTTTTTGTTCGTGAACCAGGCTGACGAAGATGTCTTCCAGCGAGCTTTCGCTGGAGCGCAGGTCTTTGAAATGGATGCCTTCGGTGCCCAGTGCGGCCAGCAGCTCGGCGATGCCGGTGTCGTCTTTCTGCGCGTCGAAGCTGTAGGTCAGCGTCAGGCCGTCGGCCGAGAGCGCGAGCGGCCACGACGCGAGCGTGGGCGGCACCGCCGGCAAGGGGTGTTGCAGCGTGAGCGCCAGCTGCTTCTGGCCGAGCTGGCGCATGAGCACGGCCTTGTCTTCCACCACGATCAGTTCGCCCTTGCGGATCACGCCGATGCGGTCGGCCATGTCTTCGGCTTCTTCGATGTAGTGCGTGGTGAGGATGATGGTGGTGCCAGCTTCGCGCAGCTCGCGCACCAGGCGCCACATGTCGTGCCGCAGCTCCACGTCCACGCCTGCGCTGGGCTCGTCGAGAAACAATATTTTGGGCTCGTGCGACAGCGCCTTGGCGATCAGCACGCGGCGTTTCATGCCGCCCGAGAGCGCGAGGATCTTGGTGTCTTTTTTGTCCCAGAGCGAGAGGTCTTTCAGGATCTTCTCGATGTGGGCGGGATTGGGTGCCTTGCCGAACAGACCGCGGCTGAAGCTCACCGTGGCCCACACGGTTTCGAACGAATCGGTGTGCAGCTCTTGCGGCACCAGGCCGATGGTGGCGCGGGCGGCGCGGTAGTCGCGCACGGTGTCGTGCCCGTCGGCCGTGACCGTGCCTTCGCTGGCGTTGACCATGCCGCAGATGACGCTGATGAGCGTGGTCTTGCCGGCGCCGTTGGGGCCGAGCAGCGCAAAGATCTCGCCGCGGCGAATGTCGAGGTTGACGTTCTTCAGCGCCTGGAAGCCGCCGGCGTAGGTCTTGCTGACGCCGCGAACGCTGACGATGGCGTCGGGCGCGCCGGCGAGCGCGTGGGTGGGGTTGTGGGACATGGGTTTCTGGCGAGCGGATGTTGGAAGGCAGAGCCTGGCCCGCGATTGTGTGCCAGTGCGGGCCAGGGTGTGTGTCGTGCGGGCTATGGGCTGGCGATGGACGGGCTTTGTTTGGTGGCTGTGATTATGTACAGTATCACGATCATGAGCACATTCCACCTGCCCCTGCACGCCATCAAGGGCCGCGGCGTGGCCCACCGCCAGCCGCACCGCTTCGAGCGCGACCAGCGCGCCGCGTTCGACGACGGCTGGGGCACGCTGGCCGAAGCCACGGCCGCGGGCGAAGAAGCGGCTGCACCGGCCACGCAGGTCACGTTCGAAGACGCGCGCAGCGCCATCACCCGCAACGACTCGCCCGACATCGGTTTCACGCTCGGGCTCAACCCCTACCGCGGCTGCGAACACGGTTGCATCTACTGCTACGCCCGGCCGACACACAGCTACCTGAACCTCTCGCCGGGGCTGGATTTTGAAACCAGGATCATCGCCAAGCGCAACATCGCCGCCGTGTTGCGCAGCGAGCTGCTGCGACCGGCCTACGCGCCCGACCTGCTGGCCATCGGCACCGTGACCGACGCCTACCAGCCGGTGGAGCGTGAACTGCGGCTGACGCGCCAGGTGCTGGAGCTGCTGCACACCGCGCACCACCCGCTGGCGATGGTGACCAAGGGCAGCGGCGTGGAGCGCGACATCGACCTGCTCGCGCCCATGGGCGCGCAGCGGCTGGCGGCGGTGTACGTGACCATCACCACGCTGGACGCGCAGCTCGCGCGCATCCTGGAGCCGCGCGCCGCCGCGCCGCACCGGCGGCTGCGCACCATCCGCACGCTGGCCGAGGCGGGTGTGCCCACGGGGGTGAGCGTGTCGCCGCAGATTCCGTTCATCAACGACGACATGGAGCGTGTGCTGGAGGCCGCCTACGAGGCCGGTGCCCGGCGCGCGTTCTACCAGGTGCTGCGTCTGCCCTGGGAGCTGAGCGACATGTTCCGTCTGTGGCTGGAGCAACACTACCCGGACCGTGCCGCCCGCGTGATGGCGCGCATCCAGGACATGCGCGGCGGCAAGGACTACGACGCCGACTTCGCCACCCGCATGAAGGGCCAGGGTATCTGGGCCGACCTGCTGCGCCAGCGCTTCGTGAAGACCTGCGACCGGCTCGGCTTCAACCGCGGGCGCGAACCGCTGGACGCGAGCCAGTTCAGACCCGCTGCGCTGCGCGGGCAGGGTGATCTGTTCTGAACCGTTTCCGTGTGATGGGGGCGTGCAACCCCCCCGGCGCATGAAACGGTGCAACCAAGGGCGCCGCCGGGCCGGCTTCGCCGGGCCGCCAGTGCCGCCCCCTTGTGGGGGGTCGCGCGCAGCGCGGCGGGGGTGCTTCGCTACCGCATGATCACGCAGCCCTCGGCATCCCACTCCACCTCGGTGATGCCGGGCTCCATGGCTTCGAGCCTGCGCCGTTCGGCCTCTTCGGGGTTGGCCCGCTCCTGGCTGGCCAGCCACTGGGTGGCCTGATCCTGCCGTGCACGCTGCTCGACGCTGAAGGCGATAGCCGAGGTGATGTGGCGCACCAGCTCATCGGTCTCCCAGGGTTTGGTGAGGTAGCGGTACAGGCCGAACTGGTTCACGGCTTCCTGCGCCGTCGTGAAATCGGCCGTCCCGGTCAGGATCATGCGCACGCACCCGGGCTGGATGTCCGCCGCCAGGGCCAGGAGTTCCATGCCGCCCATGTTGGGCATGCGCAGATCGCTGACGATGACGTCAAAGCGTTGTGCCATCAGTTCCGCGAGCGCCTCCGAGGCACTGTTGCAGGTCACGATCTTCACCCCGTTGCCCAGGGGTGTGCGCAGTGTGCGAAACAAGGCGCGGACGATGGCGGCTTCGTCGTCGACGAGAAGAAGGCTGCCTTGAAGTGCTGGGTTCATGGGAGGCTCCAGTCGGGTGTTTCAGGCACAGGACATGATGTCCAGCTCGCCGCTGACACGTTCGGTCAGATCGCGCAGGTGTTGCTCGCAGATGCCCAGGTCGGACCACAGCGGGTCGGTCAAAAAGGGCTCGCGGGTGTCGGGCGATGCCACCAGGCCGTGCGCCATGTGGTTGGCCAGGCGCACCAGATGGCACGCGGTCAGTCGTTCCAGCGGCTGAACGACCAGGGGGCGGTGGTGACCGGCAATCGCATCCGGGATGCTGGCTGGGAAATTCCATTGCCTGGCCACCGCCGCGCCGACCTCGGCGTGGGACACGCCAAACACCCGCCGTTCCGCTTCGTGCATGGGCCGCTCTTCCGAGTGGCTCAGTTGCAGCGCCTGCGCCTCCAGCGCCGGGCTGGTCATGGCCAGAACCAGTTTGCCCACGTCGTGCAGCAAGCCCAGCAGAAAGGCTTCGCCGGTGTCCAGCGCAGCGATTCTGGCCAGTTCACGCGCTGAAAGGGCGGTGCACAGGCTGTGGCGCCAGTAGCTGTCAAAGCAGAAGCCCTCGCAGTGCAACGATCCCAGCGTGGCCCGCAGGGAAATGGCCGCCAGCGTGCTCGCGACGGTGCGCAGTCCCAGCATCTGGACGGCATCGCCGATGCGCGAGACCTGGCCCGGCGCCCCGTAGAACGCGGAGTTGGCCAGGCGCAGCACCCGAACGGTCAGGGCCTGGTCGCGCTCGATCGCCTCGATGCAGGTCGATGCGGGCACCTGGTCCTGGCTCAGCACCTCGACCGCTGCGATGAAGGCGCTCGGCAGCGAGGGCAGTTCCCGGATGCACCGTGCCCATTCGGCGGGATTCAGGGGCTCGCCAGTCGCCGCGGTTTCAAGCACGTTCATGTGTGGCTCTCCGGCACAGCCGTCACAGCATCCTGCAACAGCTGCACCAGCATCAGGCAACCCAGGGGTTGCTGCCGTCCGGTCAGCTGGCGGAGCCAGACCCGGGCGTTTCGACCTTCGATGGTCGTGCGCAGTCCTTCCGCTTCGGCGCGCAGCGATGGCTGTTCCAGCGCCGCCAGCACCTGCTGCATGGCCGGCGCGGGATCGCCGCCCAGAGCCGATGACCACTGGGGCCACTGCCGCACCGCCAGGCGATTGACATACGCCAGCATGCCGTCGTCGCCGATGCCGAAAACGGCCATCGGCAAACCATCGAGGGCATCCCGGGAGGCGCCGGCCGCGTTCTGCATGGCCAGGCTGCGTTCGCTCTCGTGGCGCACCAGGCTTTCGAGCCGCTGGTTGGCCGTGGCCAGTTCGCGGTTGGCCTGGCGCACCGCCTCGCCCAGGCGGCGGTTCTCGGCCGCCAGTTCGCTCTGTTCAAAGGCCTGCGCCACGTGGCTCCGCAAGAGATCGTCGTCCCAGGGCTTGGTGAGGAACTTGTACACGGCGCCCTCGTTGACCGCCTCGATGATCGACTCCAGATCGGTGTAGCCGGACAAGGTCATGCGCACCGTGTGGGGATGGAGGCGACGGGCTTCGCGCATGAAGTCGATGCCCGTCATGCCGGGCATGCGCTGGTCCGAGAGGATCACGTCCACCGGTTGCCGGGCCAGCAGCGCCAGCCCCTGGGCGCCGCTGGTGGCGGTGAGCAGGTGGTAACCGTCGCGGCGGAACAGGCGCCTGAGCGACGAAAGAATCGCTTCCTCGTCGTCCACCAGCAGCAGCGTGCGCGGATGGGGGCGTGTGGTGAGCTCAGGCGGTGTGTTCATGCTCGTGCTCCCACGCCGGTGGCTTGGCGTCTTTGGCCAGGGCCTGGGGCCCCGCCACCGGCAGCCAGATACGGATGGCGGTGCCCTGCCCGACGGCGGAGCGCACCTGGATGGCGCCGCCGTGTTTCTGAACGATGGAAAAGGACAGCGACATGCCCAGGCCCGTGCCCTTGCCCACGTCCTTGGTGGTGAAGAAGGGTTCGAAGATCCGCCGCCGGACTTCGGCGCTCATGCCGGAGCCGGTGTCTTCGACCTGCACCCAGACCCAGTCCTGCGCGACGCCGGACAACAGGGTGATCGTGCCCTGGTCGACGATGGCGTGCGCCGCGTTGACGATAAGGTTCATGAACACCTGGTTGAGCTGCGCCGCCAGGCACATGACCGGCGGGAGCGGCGCGAGGTGTTTGATCACCTCGGCCTTGTATTTCACCTCGTGGCGCACGACGTTGAGGGTGGACTCCAGGCCGACGTTCAGATCGGACTCCTGCCAGTCCGAGTGATCGACGCGCGAGAAGTCCTTGAGGTCCTGGACGATCTTCTTGACGCGCCCGAGGCCGTCCGCGCATTCGTCCAGCAGCAGGGGAAGGTCCTCGCGCAGGTAGTCGATCTCGACCTCTTCGCGCTTCTGGGCCAGTGCGCTGGCCACGGCGGCATCGTCCGGTGCGGCCCTGGCTGCGTCGCAGGCTTCGCTCAGGCTGAGCAGGTCGTCCACATACTGGCGCAAGGTGTTGAGGTTGGAACTCACGAAGCCGATCGGGTTGTTGATCTCGTGGGCCACACCAGCGGCCAGTTGCCCGATTGAGGCCATCTTGTCCTGCTGCAGCAACTGGTTCTGCGCTTCTTCGAGCTGGTGGTTCATGGCATCGAGTTCGGTGATCCGCGCTTGCAGCTGCAGCTGGGCATCCCGGATCTCGGAACGGTCCTGCATCATCCACCAGGTGCCACGGGCGGTGTCTTTCGTGTCCGCCACGTGGGCGTCGATCTGCACCCAGATCGGGTGGCCGTCGGCGTGGCGCATCCACATCTCGCTGTGGATCGGCTCGCCTTGTGACAGCAGGGGGCCGGCGTAGCGGCCAAAGCTCGCGTAGTCGCTGTCCGACAGGTAGACCTTGCGCGCCGGCATGCCGATCATGTCGGACCCGGCGTAGCCGAACATCTCGGCCATCGCGGGGTTGATGCGCTTGATGAGGCCCCCCGAGGAATACGCCACACCGATGGGTGAGCTGGCGACGAACCATTTCAGCTCGCGCGCCGTGTCCGCCAGCTCGGCCGAGCGTTGCCGGACGATTTCCTCCAGCTCGTTGCGGTGCCGCAGCAGTTCCTCTTCCGAGGTCCGGCGGGCGGTGACGTCCTGCAGGGTTTCGATGGCGCCGATCACCTGGCCATCGGCGTCGTACAGAGGCGCCGCGGTGAAGAACAACCATTTGCCAGAGGCGCCGAAGCCCGGGAAAAAGGCCTCGACCTCGACACCCCCGGCGATCGTCGCTGAACGGTTCATGGCCACGCCGTAGAACGACTGCATGGTCGCCTCGTCGATCCCGTCGACGATCATGTCCGCGAGCAAGGGGCGCTGCTCCCGGTAGAACGCTTTCCAGCCTTCCCGGGTCCCGAGCACCTCATTGCGCTTGATGCCCGTCATGCGTTCACAGGCCGTGTTCCAGTGGGTCACCCGATGGTGCCGGTCGATCACCAGCGAGGGCACCGGGGCGCCGTCGATGATCTGCGACAGCATCTTGGTCATGCCCAGCAGACTGCCCTGGACGTGCATGACGTCGCTGAGGTCGACACAGGTCACGACCACCTTGGTCAGATCGCCGAGACAGATCCTTCGGACATGGATCTCCACCGGGCGCCGGCCGCCATCGGGGGTGATGATGGAGCCCGATACGACGGGCGGCGCCTCGCCGTGCTCCGTGCAGGCCTGCACCGCCGCCTGTAGGTGGGGGCGTGTGGTCGCGTCCACCAGGTCCAGCAGTGACGTGCCGGAAAGCGCTGAAGCACTGCGCGAGCTCAGTCGGCAGAAGGCGTCGTTGGCCGTCAGGATCAGTCCCTTGCCCAGCAAGGTCGCGGGCACGGCCATGGCCTGGACGATCTCCCTGGCCACGATGGCGTTTGACTTCTGTTTGTCAGGGCACGTCATCACGCATGGACCTTCGGCGGTGCCATGAGCTGGGTGCCCTCGGGGATGGAGCCGCGTTGCACCCACAGCGTGAGGTGCACGCCTTCCTTGGTCGAAAAATTCGTCACCTGCCTGACCACGCGTTCGTCAAAGACGTAGCCCGCGGCCAGCAGGATGGCGCCTTTGGCCGACAACACGGTGCGCGCCAGCACCATGCCGGGGCGCAGGTCGCGCACATCGATCTGCACGTCGTCCTTGGCGGCAGCGGCCATGTCGACCACCACCTGGAGCAGGGTCTCGACCACCGCCGGGTCGTAGCGTGTGTCGACGCCACCGCGGAGCATGCTGTGCGCGCGCTCCGCCGAGTGGTTGATCTCGCCCATGTGGCCATGGGCCATTTCGTCCAGGTCGCTCGCCGCGGCCACGATGCGCGCGCCCAGCACGATCTCGGCGCCCGCCAGGCCATCGGGAAACCCTTTTCCGTCCACCCGCTCGTGGTGCTGGCGCACGATCTTCGCCACGCCCTGCAACTGCGACAGGGCCATCAGGGCGGTTTCGCCGTCGATGGTGTGGCGCCGGTAGCGCTGGTGTTCTTCCGCGGTGTAGGTGGACACCGGCTTGCCCAGCATGGTGTCGGGAAAGCCGATGGTGCCGACGTCGTGCACCAGCGCGGCCAGGTGCACGTCGCGCACATCGCGGTCCGACAGACCCAGGCGCTTGGCGGTCTCGCGCGCGAGTTCGGCCACCCGGCGCGAGTGTCCGGGGTGGCCGCCGCGCATCTCCATCAGGCTGGAGAACACATTCACCGCGAGCACGAAAGTGTTGTCCAGGTCCGCGTAGGCCGCGTCGAGCATGCCGTTGATCTGCTCGAGTTCGGCCGTTCGCGCGGCCACGCGGGCTTCCAGGGTCTGGTTGATGTCCCGCAACTGCTCGTTCTGACGCTTCGTCAGCTCGGTCAACTCGGCGTTCTTTTTTTCCAGGTCGCGCCGGCTCAGGGCCTCGCGCACCACCAGCACCAGGTCCTGGTCGTCCCAGGGCTTGGCGATGTAGCGGTGAATGGCGCCCCGGTTGATGGCGGCGATCGTGGACGACATGTCGGCATAGCCCGTCAGCAGCACGCGCACGATGCTTTCGTCGTGGATCTTCACCCGTTCCAGAAAGCGCGCGCCATCCATTTCGGGCATGCGCATGTCCGAGATCACCAGGTCCACCCGGTGGGTTTTCAGCAGCGACAGCCCCTCGGCGGCGCTGGTCGCCTGCAGCGTGTCGATGCCTTGCGACCGGAAGACGCGACGCAGGGCGTTGAGGACGGAGGGTTCGTCATCGACGGTCAGCACCGTCGGAACCCCGGATGGACCTTCGACCGCCTCGGCGGGCGGCGGCTCTGAAAGTGCAGCGTGGGTCATGGTGTCTCGCATCCTGGTGTGTTCAGGTTGTTTCGACACCCCCGCGACGCACTTGAGCATGCCCCTGCCCGGCGTGCGGGCTTTGAATCGCCCCGATCAGCCCTGCGGCAGCGATCCGAGCAACGCCAGCGCGTCCACCCGCCAGTGGTGCAGTGCTTCGTAGAACCCTTCCCACACGCAGCCGTTGCAGCCGCGCCCGCAACAGGCGGTGGGCTCAGGCGGTGGCGGGCGCAGGGCGGTGTCCAGATCAAGGTGTTTTTCGCGCAGCGCGCGGCCGCGCAGGTGGGCGATGAGCGCGTGCGCGGTGGGCAGGTCACCGCGCGGCATGCGGGCCAGGTCTTGCCGCGTGAAGCGGGGTTGCGCTTTGCCTTCGAACACGCCCGATTCGTTGAACATGGCCGCGGGCCGCACCCACAGACCGAAATCGCCATACAGCGCGCGGTACAGCGTCATGCCTTGCAGCGTCTCGCTGCAGCGCACGGTGTCGATCACCTCGTACCAGCCGCCCTTGTAGTGGCGGTAGAGGCCGGGCGGCGTGGCGTTCAGCGGGGGCAGGTCGTCGTCGGTGGGGGCGGTCATGGGGCTGCGATTGTGCGCGAAACGCGAGCGGTTGAAACAACAAGGCGCCCCTCGGGGCGCCTTGTCTTGCGGTCTGAACGGGTCAGATCTTGGCCGCGCCGATGTAGTCGTCGTAGCGCCATTCGGAGAACTTGCTCCACAACACCTGGTCGCGCTGGAAAGCGCGCATGTCGCGGTGGATCTTCTTGAACTCGGGCGACTTGGCCTCGTGCTCGGCGAACACCTCCATGGCGGCCTTGAAGCCGGCGTCCATCACCGCTTTGCTGAAGGGCTTGAGCTTGGTGCCGCTGGCCACGAGGCGCCGCAGCGCCATCGGGTTCTGCATGTCGTACTTGGCGGTCATGTCGCGAGCGGCCACGGCACCGGCGGCGCGCACGATGGCCTTGTTCTCGGCCGACAGCGCATCGAAGGCTTTCTTGTTGATGAAGAACTCCAGCTCCGCGCCGCCTTCCCACCAGCCGGGGTAGTAGTAGAACGGGGCCACCTTGTGGAAGCCCAGGCGCTCGTCGTCGAACGGGCCGACGAATTCGGTCGCGTCCAGCGTGCCTTTTTCCAGCGCCTGGTAGACCTCGCCGGCCGGCATGTTCTGCGCCACCACGCCCAGCTTGTTCATGGCCTCGCCGAACAGGCCGCCACCCAGGCGCATCTTCAGGCCCTTGAGGTCGGCCACGGTCTTGATCTCCTTGCGGTACCAGCCGCCCATCTGGGTGCCGGTGTTGCCCGCGCTCATGGAGGTGATGTTGTACTGGGCATAGAACTCGTCCATGTACTTGCGGCCGTTGCCGTGTTCCATCCAGGCGTCCATGTGGCGCGCGGTCAGGCCGAAGGGAACGGCACAGCCGAAGGCGAAGGTGGCGTCCTTGCCGGTGAAGTAGTAGGAGGCGGTCTGCGCCATTTCGACGGTGCTGTTCTGCAGCGCATCCACCACGCCGAAGGGGGGCACCAGGTCACCGGCGGCGTGCACCGACACTTCGAACTTGCCGCCCGACAGGGCCTTGACGGTTTCCGAAAATTTCTCGGCCGAACCAAAGATGGTGGGCAGCGACTTGGGGAAGCTCGACGCCATGCGCCAGCGCACCGCGGCCTGGGCATGCACGGCGGGCGCAATGCCAGTGGTCAACACGCCAGCGATGCCAGCATTCTTGATGAGGGAACGACGATCCACGAATGTACTCCTGAGGAAGAAAAAATGCCGGTGCCCCGTGGCGGCAGGCGCCCCGATCGCCCGGCGGTGGCGAACCCCTTAACGATACTCCAGCGAAGGGTTAACCCTTATGACTTACCGGGCGACACCGTCTGCTGGCAGCGTGGGGTGGGGCAGGGCCGGCACCGCCGCCCGGTCTTGCCGGGCTAGGCCCGTTTGCCAGGCGCGCAGCCAGGCGGGGAGGGTTTGAGCCGGTTTGTCGCCCAGCCCCCGCACGACGCAGCCACCCGCTGCGCCGGCCGCTGCGACGGCCTGCAGTTGCTCCGGGTCCAGCACGCCGCCGATGCCGACCACCGGTGCGGGCGCCATGTGGGCCCACCAGGTCAGATTGTCCAGGCCTTGCGGAATCCACGGCATGTCCTTGGTGGTGGTGGGCCAGACCGGGCCGCAGGCGATCAGGTCCGGCAGCATCGTGGCGGCGCGGCAGAGTTCCCAGAGGCTGTGCGAACTGAGGCCGAGCTGCACGCCGCTGTCGCGAGCCGCCTGCAGCTGCGCGTGCTGGGTCGGCGACAGGGTGAGCAGGTCTTCCTGCCCCAGGTGCAGCGCCTGCGCACCGGCCAGTAACGCGAGTGGCCAGTGGTCGTTGACCACCAGCGTGGCGCCGGCCGCGTCGGCGGCGCGCAGGCTGCGCTTGATGTCGCGTTGCAGCCGTGCGGCCCAGGCCGCGTCGTC
Organism: Betaproteobacteria bacterium HGW-Betaproteobacteria-9; assembly: GCA_002842215.1. Lineage (GTDB taxonomy): Bacteria > Pseudomonadota > Gammaproteobacteria > Burkholderiales > Burkholderiaceae_C > Hydrogenophaga. The sequence continues at coordinate 78,015 of PHCC01000016.1, forward strand.
CAGTTCGGGCGGCCGCTTCATGCGCAGCTGGATGGTGGGCACGGTGGGGTGGACGCGCAGCACCGCTTCCACGCGCTCGGCGCTGTCGACGATGGCGTACACGCCCGGTGAGCGGGCCCGCTCGCGCACGGGCCAGCCCGCGGGGGGGTGTTCGTCCAGCGACAGGCGCGGCAGCAGTGTCGGGTCGTTGCCAAAACCGGGCCGCGCCATCACCGGGCCGGCACCCCGGCCCACGGCGCGCGCATGGCGCAACGCGTGCGTGGTGGCCATCTTGGCGAGCACGGCGGCGTCGGCCGCGACGAAGCCCAGCGCCAGCGCGGCGGCCAGCGACGTGGCGAAGGTGCAGCCGGTGCCGTGGTTGTTCGACGTGTCCAACCGCGGCAGGCTGAGCCAGCCTTGGGCGTGGGGGGTGTGCAGCCAGTCGAGCGAGAGACCCGGTGTGCCAGCGTCACCGCCCGTCACCACCACCGCCTGCGCGCCCAGCCGTTGCAGGGCCCCGGCGAGCCCGGGCACGTTGTTCGCCGCGTCGGCGCCGAGCAAGGCCGCGGCTTCGCGCTGGTTGGGCGTGATCACGCTGGCGCGTGGCAGCAGCTGTTCGCGGTAGGCCTGCAGCAGCTCGTCGCTCGCGAATGCCGCGCCGGTGCTGGCGCGCAGCACCGGGTCGATCACCAGCTGCACCGGCCCTTGCTCGCGCAGGCGGTCCACCCAGCGAGCGACCACGTGCGCGTTGGCCGCGCTGCCGAGCAAGCCGGTCTTGATCACGCGCGGCGGCAGGTCGGCGGCCAGGGCCTCGAGCTGCGCCTCCAGCAGCTCGGGCGCCACGGCCTGCACCTGCGTCACGGCGGTGGTGCTCTGCGCGGTGACGGCGGCCACGACGGTGCAGAGGTGCACGCCAAACGCGTCGGCCGCACGCTGGTCGGCCGCCAGGCCCGCGCCGCCACCGCTGTCGGTACCGGCGATGCTCCAGATCACAGGGGTCATGGTCAATTGATCAGAAAAGGATGCCCGCTGACGGGCGTGCTCGCCACCGCCATGTCCTGCGGCGCCATCACGCCGGCCTCGTACGCCGCGCGACCGGCTTCGATGGCGAGAGCGAAGCCCCGCGCCATGCGCACCGGGTCCACGGCCTGGGCCACGGCGGAGTTCAGCAGCACGGCGTCGAAGCCCAGCTCCATCGCGGCGGCCGCGTGTGAAGGCGCGCCGATGCCGGCGTCCACGATCAGCGACACGCCGGGCAGCCGTGCGCGCAGGGTGCGCAGCGCAAACGGGTTGATGAGCCCCTGGCCCGAGCCGATGGGCGCGCCCCAGGGCATCAGCACCTCGCAACCGGCGTCGAGCAGGCGCTGGCAGGTCACGAGGTCGTCGGTGCAGTAGGGGAACACGGCGAAGCCGTCGCGCGTCAGCTGCGCCGCCGCTTCCACCGTGCCCCAGGGGTCGGGCTGCAGGGTGTGTTCGTCGCCCACCACTTCGAGCTTGATCCACGCGGTGCCATACAGCTCGCGCGCCATGTGCGCCAGCGTGATCGCCTCGCGTGCGGTGCGGCAGCCGGCGGTGTTGGGCAGCAGCTGCGCACCGCGTTCGCGCATCGCCGTGCGGATGATCTCCACAAAGCCGTTGTCGCCACCCGCGGCCAGCGTGCGCTTGAGGCCCACGGTGACGATCTGCGTGCTGCTGGCGGCGATGCTGTGGGCCAGCACCTGCGGCGAGGGGTAGCCCGCAGTGCCGAGCAGGAATCGGCTGGTGAGTTCGACGCCGTAGGGCGCCCAAGAAGAGGATGTCTGTTGCATGTTAATGGCTTGGTGGCGGCTGAACGCGAGACTGGGTGCGCACCAGAGCGCCCACCCGGGCCAGCGCGGAACCGGCTTTGCAGGGCCGTTGCTGGCGCCCCCTGGAGGGGGTGACGCCGAAGGCGGCGCGGGGGTGATTCATGGCTATCCGCCCACGATGGCCTGAAAGGTCAACACGGTGTCGCCGGGCTGCAATGGGTGTTGTTCCCGCAGTGCGCGTGCCACGAACTCGCCATTTACCGCCGTGGCCATCTGGTTGGCGTCCACCCCTTGTGCTTCCAGCAGCGCGGCCAGCGTCAGGCCGTCCTGGCAGGGCAGGGTGTGTTCGTTGAAGCGCAGCGTGGCCTCGACCGGGATCAGGGTTTCAGGCATGGGCAAGCGCCTTCTCCATATTCGCCAGAGCCGCCAGCGCGTCCTGCACCAGCGCGGGTGCGAGCAGCCAGCCGTGGCGGAACAGGCCGTTGATGCGCAGCAGGCCGGGCTCGGCGTGGGTATGGGGTTCGTTGTCGGGCAGGGCGGGGCGCAGGTTGGCCTCCATGTGCACGATGCGCGCTTCGGCCAGCGAGGGGATCACGCTCTGCGCCGCCGCCATCAGCTCCACGGCGCTGCGCAGGCTCACCGGCGAGCGGTCTTCGCTCTCCACCTCGCTCGCGCCGACCACGAATAGGTCGCCCGGGCGCGGCACGATGTAAACCCGGTGGCGCGGGTGCAGCAGGCGCACCGGACGCTGCAGCGGTACGCCGGGGGCGTGCAGCCAGATGACTTCGCCACGCACGCCTCTGAGTGGCAGGTCGGGTTTCGCTCCCACTCCTCGCACATCGATGGCGAGATCAAACCGCACCGGCCCTTCACCCATCAAGTGCAGCACACCCGGCTCCACGCGTTCGACGCGCTCACCCCAGCACCAGTGCACGTTCGGCGCCTGCACGGCCAGCGCGTGCAGCATGTCGCGCGACATCACCTGCGCTTCGCCGGGCAGCAGCCAGGCGTGCAGACCCGGCGCCAGCGCGGGCTCCAGCGCGGCCAGCGCCTCACGGTCCAGCGGCTGGGGTGCGGGCAGCTCGGCGGCCAGCGAGGGTGCGGTCTCCAGCCGGGCCAGCACACGCCGCGCCGCCCCCAGGTCGGACCCGTGCGCCAGCATCAGGCTGCCGTGTTGTTCGAACAGCGGCGCGCTGCAGCCTTCGGCACACAGCGTGTCCGCCACCTCGCGCCACAGGGCCAGCGAGCGCCAGCCCAGGCGCGCGATGTCTGGGCCGGCGTTGTCCAGCTCCGCGATGGGGCTGAGCATGCCGGCCGCCGTGAAGCCGGCTGCGAAGGCCGCGTGTTCCGACAGGGAGCCGGTGGCCGGTGCTTCCGGACCCGCCGCAGGGTCGAACACCGTGACGCTGTGCCCGGCCCGCGACAGCTGCCAGGCCAGCAGGCGCCCGAGCACGCCTGCGCCAGCGATACCGATGCGTGCCATGGCTCAGCCCTTCTTGGTCAGCGAGGACACGGGCACGTAGAACTCGCCGCCCACCGCCTTGAACTCGGCGCTCTTCTGCGCCATGCCTTCGGCCAGTGCCGCGTCTTCGCTCACACCCTTGGCCGCAGCGTAGTCGCGCACGTCCTGCGTGATCTTCATGCTGCAGAACTTCGGCCCGCACATGGAGCAGAAATGCGCTTCTTTGGACGAGTCCTTGGGCAGGGTCTCGTCGTGGTAGTCCTCGGCGGTCTGCGGGTCCAGGCCGAGCGCGAACTGGTCGCGCCAGCGGAATTCGAAACGCGCCTTGCTCATGGCGTCGTCGCGGGCCCGTGCGCCCGGGTGGCCCTTGGCGATGTCGGCCGCGTGGGCCGCGATTTTGTACGCAATGATCCCCTGCTTCACGTCGTCGCGGTCGGGCAGGCCCAGGTGTTCCTTGGGGGTCACGTAGCAGAGCATGGAGGTGCCCATCCAGCCGATCATGGCCGCGCCCACGGCGCTGGCGATGTGGTCGTAGCCCGGTGCGATGTCGATGGTCAGCGGGCCCAGTGTGTAGAACGGCGCCTCGTGGCAGTGTTTCAACTGCTCGTCCATGTTGGCCTGGATCAGGTGCATGGGTACGTGGCCGGGGCCTTCGATCATGGTCTGCACGTCGTGCTTCCAGGCAATCTGCGTGAGCTCGCCCAGGGTCTTGAGTTCGGCAAACTGCGCTTCGTCGTTGGCGTCAGACGCGCTGCCGGGGCGCAGGCCGTCACCGAGCGAGAAGCTCACGTCGTAGGCCTTCATGATCTCGCAGATTTCTTCGAAGTGCGTGTAGAGGAAGTTTTCCTTGTGGTGGGTGATGCACCACTTGGCCAGGATGCTGCCGCCGCGCGAAACGATGCCGGTGCGGCGTTGCGCCGTGAGGTGGATGTAGGCCAGCCGCACCCCCGCGTGGATGGTGAAGTAGTCCACGCCCTGTTCGGCCTGCTCGATCAGCGTGTCGCGGTAAATCGCCCAGGTGAGGTCTTCGGCCACGCCGCCCACTTTTTCCAGCGCCTGGTAGATCGGCACCGTGCCGATGGGCACCGGGCTGTTGCGCACGATCCAGTCCCGCGTGGTGTGGATGTTTTTGCCGGTGGACAGGTCCATCACGTTGTCGGCGCCCCAGCGGATCGCCCACACCAGCTTGTCCACTTCCTCCTCGATGCTGGAGGTGACGGCCGAGTTGCCGATGTTGGCGTTGATCTTCACACCGAAGTTGCGCCCGATGGCCATGGGCTCCACCTCGGGGTGGTTGATGTTGGCCGGGATGATGGCGCGGCCGCGCGCCACCTCGTCGCGCACGAACTCGGGCGTGAACACCTCGGGGATGCGCGCACCCATGGGGTTGCCGCGCAGCCGCGCCTCGCGCGCCGGGTCGCCCAGGTACTCGCGCATCCACTCGCGTTTGCCGTTCTCGCGCAGCGCCACGTATTCCATCTCGGGCGTGACGATGCCTTTGCGCGCGTAGTGCATCTGTGACACGTTCATGCCGCTTTTGGCGCGACGCGGCGTGCGCTGCAGACCGGCGGCCTCGGCGCGCAGGGCCTCGATGCGTTCGATGGTGGTGCCGTTGTTCTGTGCCTCGTTCTTCACGCCGTCGTCGAGAGCGGCACGTTGGCGGCCTTCGTAGCTTTCGGTGTCGCCACGCGCCGCGATCCAGGCGCCGCGCACGTCGGCCAGGCCGGTGCGCACGTCGATGGCGGCGGCTGGGTCGCTGTAGGGGCCGGAGGTGTCGTACACGGTGACGAACTCGCCGTTGCTCAGCAGGATCTCCCGCATGGGCACCTGGATGCTGGCCTGCGAGCCGGGCACGTAGATCTTGCGCGAAGCGGGGAAGGGTTCGCGGCTGAGCGCGAACTGGTCAGCGAAGGGAATCTTGTCGGGGGCGTTCATGGCGGCGGTCTCCTGTTGGGGCTGTGGATGCTCCGGAGACCGCCCGTCAAAACATGCACCCGGGCCCACTGGTGGCGTGGACGGACCCGTCGCATGGGGGACGGGTCGGGGATGCAAGCCCTGGGGGCTGCGCTCTTCTTTCGCTGGTACTAGCCAGATCAAGTTCACGGGTTCGGTCTTTCAACCATCTCAGCGCTGGACCTTTTCAGGACCGTGCACCCCGGAGCAGGGCGGAGTGTATCCCGGTTTTTTGAATGCGCTTTGCGCCGACCCCACGGGGCGCTTGCCTATTGCGTTGCGCCCTGTGTCCGCCACCGCACCGATCTTGTTGCCGCGGTTTGTTACGCCGCTTGATCGTGTTCCGCCGCCAAACCAAGCCGTCGAAACCCTCCACGCCCATGACCTGGCTCACCTGGCTGTTCCCCATCGTCGCGCTCGCGCTGATTTTCGTGGGCCTCAACGTCGTCGGCGCCATGCGCTGGATCGGGGCGACGCAGGCGATCCTGGCGCGTCTGGAGGCGAAACGCTTGCCCGCCTCACCCGCGCGCTACGACCCGCGCGAAATCGAAGGCCTGCCCGCGCCCGTGCAGCGCTATTTCAGCACCGTGCTCACGCCGGGTCAGGCCATCGTCACCGCGGCCACGCTGGAGCACACCGGCCGCTTCAACCTGTCACCCACCGGAGAACAGTGGAAGCCGTTCACCTCGCGCCAGCGGGTGGTCGTGCAACGCCCGGGCTTTCTGTGGGACGCGCGCATCGCCATGGCGCCCGGCGTGTCGGTGCGTGTGCACGACAGCTGTGCGGACGGTGAAGGCCTGCTGCACGCGGCCGTTTTCGGCCTCTTCAACGTGGCCCACCAGCGGGGCGGTGGCGAACTGGCGCGTGGCGAGCTGATGCGCTTCTTTGCCGAAGCCGCCTGGTATCCCACCGCCTTGCTGCCCAGCCAGGGGGTGCGCTGGACCGCCGTGGACGACCACTCGGCGAATGCCACGATGAGCGACGGGGCGCTCTCGCTCACCCTGCTGTTCCGCTTCGATGACGCGGGCCACATGGCCTCGGTGCGCGCCGAGGCGCGCGGTCGCCTGCTGGGTCAGCAGGTCCGCATGGTGCCGTGGGAAGGCACCTGGTCCAACCACCAGCGCGTGGGCAGCATGACCGTGCCGCTCACCGGTGAAGTGGCCTGGCTGCTGCCCGAGGGCCGCAAGACCTACTGGCGCGGCACGGTCACCTCACTGCGCCACGGTCGGTCAGCGTGAACCGGCGCGGGCCCTTCTGGCCCACTTGATGCCCTCGAACCAGAACACGCTGAACAGGCCCAGCCCGCTGGCGGCGGCCAGTTCGTGCATGGGCAAGGGCGAAAAGCGCAACACGCCCACCGCCCAGGGCACATACAGCGCCGCCAGCAGCAGCGCCAACGCCAGACCCACCACCACCCAGAGCGTGGTGTTCGGCGTGCGCAGCGTGGCCCAGAGCGGCCTCGTGGCCGAGCGGTTGGAAAGGATCAGTGCCAGGTTGCCGATCACCAGCGTGGCAAAGGCAAAAGCGCGGGCTTCCGCCTCGGGCAGCCGGGGCGCCGCCCAGGCAAAAGCGCCCATCACCGCCGCCAGCACCCCCAGGCCCTGCAACAGCGCCAGCCACAAAGTGACGCCGCCAAACAGCGGCGCGCTGGCGTCGCACGGCGGGCGCTGCATCACGTCGCTCTCGGCCGGTTCGTTCTCGAAAGCGATCGAGCAGGCCGGGTCGATGATGAGTTCAAGCAGCGCGATGTGCATCGGGAACAGCAGCGCCGGCCAGCCGAACAGCACCGGCAGCAGCGCCATGCCGGCGATGGGCACGTGCACCGCCAGGATGTACGACATGGCCTTGCGCAAGTTGTCGAAGATGCGGCGCCCCAGCCGCACCGCGCGCACGATGGCCGCGAAGTCGTCGTCCACCAGCACCAGCGAGGCCGACTCGCGCGCCACGTCGGTGCCGCGCTGGCCCATGGCCACGCCCACATGGGCTGCGCGCAGGGCCGGCGCGTCGTTCACGCCGTCGCCCGTCATCGCGACGATGTCGCCGCGCGCTTTCAGCGCCTGCACGATGCGCAGCTTCTGCTCGGGCGCGATGCGCGCGCACACGCTCACGGTCGCCATGCGCTCGCGCAAGCCGATGTCGCTCAGCGTGTCCATCTCGTCGCCCGAGAGCACCTCGGCGGCCGACTCCGCCAGCCCTGCCTGCCGCGCAATCGCCTGCGCCGTGGCCGGGTAGTCGCCGGTGATCATCACCAAGCGGATGCCGGCCGCGCGGCACTCGGCGATGGCGGCGGGCACCTGCGGGCGCACCGGGTCCGCCAGGCCCAGCAGGCCGACGAACGTGAAGTCGAAATCGTGCTCGTTCGCGGGCCAGTCCTGGCCTTCGAAGCGGCCCTGGGCCACGGCGAGCACGCGAAGTCCCTCAGCGGCCAGTTCGTCCACCACACTGGCAATGTGTGCCTTCTGCGCGTCGTCAAGGTGGCAGAGGTCCACCACGGCCTCGGGCGCGCCCTTGGCGGCTACGGTCTGCACGCCCTGCTCCGACGCCGCCCACACATGCGACATCGCGCGCAGCGCGGGGCTGAGCGCGTAGGTCTGCACCAGCCGCCAGTCGCGGTGCAGGTGTTCGGTGTCGGTCAGGAAGCGTTCGCCCAGCTGGTGAAACGCCTTCTCCATCGGGTCAAACGGGTCCACCACACTCGCCAGAATCGAAAACTCCACCAGCGTGTGGAAGGCCTCGGGCAACGGTGATTCGGCCCCTGCATCCAGCGCCAGGCGGTCGGTGAGTGCCACGCCGCCCGCCGCCAGGTGCGTCACCGTCATGCGGTTGCCGGTCAGGGTGCCGGTCTTGTCGCTGCACAGCACGGTGGTGGCGCCGAGTGTTTCGATCGCGTTGATGCGGCGCGTGAGCACGCCTTCGGTGGACAGGCGGCGCGCGCCCAGCGCCGGGAACACGGTCATCACCACCGGGTATTCCTCCGGCAGCATCGCCATGGCCAGCGCGATGCCGGCCAGCAATGCCTGCAGCCAGTCGCCACGCACCAAGCCGTGCACCAGCACCAGCGCCAGGCTGAGCGCCAGCGCCAGCAGCGCCAGGTTGCGCACCAGCTGCGCCGTCTGCTTCTGCAGGGGCGAACGTTCGTTCTCCAGCGTGCCCAGCGCCGTGCCAATGCGACCGATCTCGCTGCGAGCGCCGGTGGCCATCACGCGCGCCAGCGCGTGACCCTGCACGATCAGCGTGCCTGCGTACACGGTGGGCAGGTCGTCGCCGCCGGGGCGGGCGCGGGCGGCGTCGTCGGGCTGCGGGTTCGCCGCCAGCTCCGGCGGCAGCGCTGCCCGCTTGCTCACCGGCACCGGCTCGCCGGTCAGCAGCGATTCGTCCGCCTGCACGCCGTCGGCCGACACCAGCAGGGCGTCGGCCGGCACCCGGTCGCCTTCGCTCAGTTGCAGCAGGTCGCCGCGCACCACATCGCGCCCGGCAATGCGCTGCGGCGCACCGTCGCGGATCACCAGCGCGCGCGGGCTGGTCAGGTCGCGCAGCGCTTCAATGGCACGCTCGGTCTTGCCCTCCTGGTACAGCGTCAGCCCCAGCGTGATGACCACGAAGCCGAACAGCGTCAGGCCTTCCTGCAGGTCGCCGAACACCATGTAGAGCGTGCCGGCCGCTAGCAGCAGCAGGAACATCGGCTCGCGCACCGTGTCCAGGGCGATGGACAGCAGGCTGCGCTGCTGTCCGCCGGGCAATGCGTTGGGGCCGTCTTCGGCGAGGCGCTCCGCGGCTTCGGCTGTGGACAGACCGGATCCGGCGCCAGGGACCGGTGTCGTTGGGGTGGGTGCCGGGGCGGCAGGCTGGGGCAGGGTCAAGGGCATGCTCAAGGTTAGCGCAGCCATCAAGGGCAACGCTGATCAAGACTTGCATTCTGAATCTGACTCCGGCATGGTTCAGCGTCGGTTCGGTGTCGAACAGACGCATCGCTCTGCGGCAGCCATCTTCGGAGCCGAACCACCACCCTCAAGAAAGGAACCGGCCATGTATGGATTCACCACCACGCTCAGCGGCGTCACGTTTGACGAAGCGATCGCCCAGACCACGCAGGCGCTCAAGGCCGAAGGCTTTGGCGTGCTGAGCGACATCAACGTGCAAGCCGCGATGAAAGACAAGCTCGGCGAAGACATGCCGCCCTACCGCATCCTCGGTGCGTGCACCCGCCGCTGGCTTTTCAGGCCTTGCAGGCGGTGCCCGACATCGGGCTGCTTCTGCCGTGCAATGTGATCGTGCGCGAGGTGGTGCCTGGTCAGGTGGTGGTGGGTTTCCTGGACCCGCAGGTCATGTTCACGCTCATCGCCAGTCCCGAGGTGAAAGCGGTGGCCGACGCGGCCGAGCAGCGCCTGCGCCGCGCCTGCGCCAGCCTGGGCGGCCGTACCGGGCCGGCTTGAAGGGTTTGCGGTCGCTCCCCGGTCGATGCACATCAAGGGCAGCGACCGTTGCAACAGCGATAAAGGTTCATGCCTGCGCCCACCAAACCCACCCGAAGCCCGATGCGCTGCCCGGCACACCCACCCTCCCCAGATCCGGCAGCCATGGCCTTGGCGCATTCCGGGCAACCCGTGACCACGCTGCAGCTCCTCGGGTACATCAGTGCGGCCCTGCTGTTGCAGATGGCCGTGGGGTTGGGTATCGCCTTCCGGCGCCTGCGGCTCAAAGCGGTGATTCCGGTTGCAAGCGATGCGGTCGCTGCATCCCGTCGGCCACCGGCGCCTGGCCGGGCTGGCGCGAGTTCCGCGTGGTGCGCAGAGCGTTTGAAGACACCGCCCGGAGCCAATGCTCTTTCTACCTGCAGCCGGTGGACGGCGCGCCGCTCCCGGCCAGTTCCTCACCTTCGCTGTGCCGGCGCGTGAAGGCGCCGTTCCTTCGACACTCACACACTGCTATTCACTCTCCGGCCGCCCCGACCCGGCCGCCTACCGCGTCACCATCAAGCGTGCGGTGCCACCCCCGGGCCGGCCCGAGCTGCCGCCCGGTGCGTCGTCCTGCCACTTCCACGACCGCGTGCACGAAGGCGATCTGCTCCGGGTGAAGGCACCGGCCGGCTGTTTTTTCATGGACACCGATGCCAGCGTTCCGGCGGTGTTGATTGCGGGCGGCATCGGTATCACGCCCATGATGAGCATGCTGCGCTGGTGCGTGAGCGAGCAACCCCAGCGCGCCGTGCATCTGTTCTACGGCGTGCGCAACAGTGCCGACCACGCTTTCAAGGGCGTGCTCGAATCGCTGGCCCAGACCCACCCTGCCTTGCACCTCCACATGGTCTACAGCGACCCGCAGCCGGGCGATGCGTTGGAGCGCGATCACCAGCACACCGGTCGGATCGATCTGGATCTGATCCGCCGCTGCCTGCCGCACGGGCAGCACCAGTTTTATGTGTGCGGCCCGCCCACCCATGATGCAAAGCCTGGTGCCGGCCCTGCGCGAATGGGGTGTGCGCGAACAGGACATCCACTTCGAAGCCTTCGGCCCCCGCCACCGTGCGCCCCGCAGGCCCGGCGAACAACGAGCCGCCGCCCGCCACCGCCACCACGCTGGAGGTGCACCTGCGCCGGTTCGGCCGCACGCTGGTGTGGGACGGGCAAGACGCCACCCTGCTGGACTTTGCCGAGCGCCACCGGGTGGCCGTGGAATCCGGCTGCCGCTCGGGCAGCTGCGGCAGTTGCGAAACCCGGCTCATCGCCGGCTCGGTGCGCTACGCCGAGCGACCCGACCACGATGTGGCGCCGGGTCATTGCCTGCTCTGCGTCGCCACGCCGCAGACCGCCCTGGAGCTGGAAGCATGAGCGCAGCGCCGGGCCGCCCCAAGCCAGCTCGCACCGCAACCCGCAGGGTGGAGGTGTTCCTGTGACATTGACAGCGCGCTTGTTCAGTCGATAGGTGGTGCCTTTCTACCTTTCGCTGCTGGCGCTCGCCGACGCCGCGCTCCACCTGCTCAACGCCGTCTGGGTGGGCCGCTGGCTCGGCATCCCCGGGGTCCTGCTCATCCTTGGCTCCATGGGCTATTCGCTGCGCAAGCGGAAACTCATCCAGCGCGGCAAACCCGTCACGCTGCTGCGCCTGCACGAATACATGGCCTGGGCGGGGTCGTTGCTGGTGCTGGTGCTGGGGGCCATGCTCATCAACGTCGCCAGCGGGCTCACCGGCAAGTTCCTCATGCAGCGCGCCCGGCGCCGGCTCGACGAGTCCCGGGAGCGCATGCGCCAGCAAGGCCTGACCGATGAGCCGCTCGCCGAGCGCACCTACTGGGACAGCCTCACCTTCGACGCCGTCAAACAATGGCGCTCGGTGCACTTCCCCATCACGCTCGCGTTTGCGGTGCTCGCGCTGGCCCACATCGTGGCGGTGTTCCTTTTCTGGGGCTGGAAATGAAGGGCCGCTGGTTGTGGATCGTGATCGCGGCCAACCTGGTGGCTTTGGTGGGCCTCGCGTTCTGGCTCCCGCACCTCATGGTCAGCCCTGGCCCGCTCATCCCCGGGCATACCACGCTCACCACCGACTGCTACGCCTGCCACACCCCCCTGCGCGGTGCCTCCACCGAACGCTGCATTGCTTGCCACACCGTGGCCGACATCGGCCTGCGCACCACCAAGGGCCAGCCCATCCAGGTGGCTCACAGTAATCGTGCCACGTCCATGAAGATGTCGTTCCACCAGGAGCTCACGGAACAGGACTGCATGGCCTGCCACAGTGATCACGCCGGACCCAAGCTCACCCAGCGCGACCGCAGACCGTTTTCACACGCCTTGCTGCGCGTGGCCACGCGCGAGCGCTGCGCGTCGTGCCACGCCGCACCCACCGATGACAGGCACCGCAAGCTCAACCCCGCCATGGGTTGTGTGACCTGCCACGGCGCCGCAGGTTGGAAGTCTGCCCACTTCGACCATGCCGCTCTCACCAAGGTCGAGTTGAACCGCTGCGAGAGCTGCCACAAGCCACCCGGCGACAGCCTGCACCGCCAGATCAAGGGCAACTGCGCCCAGTGCCACAGCAGAAGGACGGCGAGCGGGACTGACCGGTCCCGGTCCCCGAAGGCGCATCGGCAACTGTGGCCAGCGCCTGCTGCGTGATGGCCGTGTAAGCTGCTTCGACAACCGATGCCGTGGGGACCTGTTCCGTATGGGGCACCTGCACGCAAAACCCCGTCCGTCGTCCTCATGACCCCGCCTGCCCAACGCTCGTCGCCCGCCCGGGCTCATGTCCGCATGTCCACACCGTCCACGGTGTTCAGCGCCTTGCTGCGCAGCCTGGCCCTGGCGATGGGCGTCGCAGCGGGTGGCGTCTGGGCGTCCGAGCTGACGTTGTGGTTCGACGCAGGCCGTCCCAGGCCCCAGGCCTGGCAGGCGGTGGAGTTGCTGGCCGGGGCGCCCGGCCATGGGCTGATCGCCGAAGACTACGGTGTCGATGCGCTGGGGCTGCAGGTGGCCGAGGCGGCCCAGGCGCCGTCGCTGGATGACGTGGCCCAGGATCGGCTGGCGCAAGCGCTCAGCGCCGCCATGCAGCGCTACCTGAACGATCTGCACCAGGGTCGGCTGGACCCGCGACGCATCAACCACCAGTTCAGGCCACCGGGCAGCGACGGTTTCGACCCGGCGGAACGGCTGCGCGAGGGCCTGCAGGCCGGGCGACTGGCCGATGTGGTGCGCGAAGCCGCGCCGCGCCTGTCGCAATACGAAGCGCTGCGCCAGGCACTGGCCCGAATGCGGGCGCTGGGCGACCACCCCGCCTGGCGGCAGGCGCTGCCCCCGTTGCCGCGCCCGGTCCGTCCCCAGCCGGGCCGGCCCGGCAAGCTGGAGCCCGGCCAGACCTGGGCCGGCCTGGCCCTGCTCGTCGAACGGCTGCGCCTGCTGGGCGACCTGACGGTCGACGAACCGCTGCCGGTGGTCTACGAGGGTGTGTGGGTGGAGGCGGTCCAGCGCTTCCAGGAGCGCCACGGGCTGGCCGTCGACGGCGTGGTCGGCAAGGACACCTGGGCCGCGCTGCAGGTGACCCCGGGCGAGCGCGCGCAGCAGATCGCCCTGAATCTGGAGCGGCTGCGCTGGACGCCGCTGACCGAGGCCCCGCGCATGATCGTGGTCAACATCCCGGAGTTCGTGCTGCGCGCCTACGAAGTGCGCGAGGGCCGCATCGCCGTCCACCAGACCATGAAGATCATCGTGGGCAAGGCCATGGACACGCGCACGCCGGTGTTCGAAGAAGAGATGCGCAGCATCGAGTTCAGCCCCTACTGGAACGTGCCGCCGTCGATCGCGCACAGCGAAACCGTCCCCAAGCTCCTGCGCGATCCCGGTTACCTGGCGCGTGAGGACATGGAATTCGTTCGGCCCGACGGCCTCGTCAGCACCGAGGTCACCCCGGACGTGCTGGCCGAGGTGTTGGCCGGGCGCGCCCGCATACGCCAGCGCCCCGGGCCGAAGAACGCGCTCGGCGCGGTCAAGTTCTCCTTCCCGAACCGCGACCACATCTACCTGCACCACACGCCCGCGGCCCAGCTCTTTGGCAAGGGCCGGCGCGACTTCAGCCACGGCTGTGTGCGTGTCGAGCAGCCGGTGGAGCTGGCCCTGTTCGTGTTGCAGGACATGCCCCAGTGGACCGAACAGCGGGTGCGCGAAGCCATGGCCGCGGGGCAGTTGCAGGCCGTGCGGCTCGCCACGCCGGTGCCGGTGCTGATCACCTATGGCACGGCGCTGGTGAAGCAGGGGCGTCTGCATTTTTACCCCGACATCTACGGCCACGACCGCGAACTGGCCGAGGCTCTGCGCCGACGCTGAAAGCGTCAGATCGGATCGGCGAGCAGCTTGCACATGGCCGCGATGTTGGCCGCGCTGGGCACTTGCGGTTTCATTTCGTCTTCTTCGGCGGTGGCGTTCTCGTGCGCCTGGACCGCGTTGACCAGCGCGTACTGGTTTTCCCACGACAGGGTCTTGCCTTCCGGACACATGTCGCGCAAAGTGCCAAACCAGTAGTAGCCGTCCTTGCCGCCGAACAGCGTGTCGATGGCGCCGGCGTCGCCGGTCTTGATGCCCTGGGCCGAAAGGATGAGCTTGAGTTTGTGGTGGGAGACGGAGTAGTGCATGCGCGCTTCGGGTGTGTGTGGCCAGGTCAGGGCGGCCCGCCAATGTGCGGGTCACCAGGGGCAGCGATTTTACCGATGGCGCCGCCGACCCGGCGCCAGTGGTTGGCACTGCACTTGCTAACGCCTCTGGGGTGACGGAGCCGACCTCGCGTGGGCTCCGCCGGTTTCGCCAGCGATTGGTCTTTTTCGAGGTACCCGCTCATGTCCGCAGATGCCCTGTCAGCTGATTCCCCGTCGCCAGAGGTTCCAGTGGCCGTGGCCCCCGCGTCGCCCAACACGCCGCACCCGCGCCACATCCGCCTGACCTCGCACTCCGGCGGGTTCGGGGCGCTGCCCATCGTCTGGGGCGCGGCCAGTGCGCGCGAGCGCGGGCCGGTGGTGGGCACCACGCTCAACGTGTCGAACCGCAACGTGATCGGCACGCACAGCGGCAGCTACAGCGTGTACCGCGCGCTGGCCGTGGCGGCGGGCGCGCTCAAGCGCGAGCACCGCGCCGACCTGACCAACACCGCGCCCACCGACATCATCGGTCCCTACCCGCAGTGGGCCGACCCGGAAAAGATCGTCAGCATGGACCCCTGGGGCGCAGTGATCGCCGACGCCTACGCCACCGAGCTGGAGGCGGGCTACGACATCCGACCGACCATCGCCGTGACCCAGGCGCACGTGATCCTGCCCGAGGTGATCGACGCGTTGCAGAAAGGCAGGCTCCAACCCGATGGCCGCTTCCTCACCGCGGGCGGCGCGGCGGTGGTCACCAAGGTGGCGGTGGAGCCGGTGTGGTACCTGCCCGGTGTGGCGAAACGCTTTGGCTGCACCGAGGCCGTGTTGCGCCGCGTGCTGTTTGAAGAGACCGGCGGCATGTACCCCGAGCTGGTCACGCGTTCGGATTTAGAGGTGTTTCTGCCCCCCATCGGCGGGCAGACGGTCTACATCTTCGGCAACCCGCGCGACCTGGCCAACCCCGCCGTGACGCTGACCGCGCGCGTGCACGACGAGTGCAACGGTTCCGACGTGTTCGGCTCCGACATCTGCACCTGCCGGCCCTACCTCACGCACGCCATCGAAGAGTGCATCCAGGGCGCGCAGCGCGGCGGCGTGGGCCTGGTGTCGTATTCGCGCAAGGAAGGCCGGGCGCTGGGCGAAGTGACCAAGTTCCTGGTCTACAACGCGCGCAAGCGCCAGGTGGGCGGCGACACGGCCGACCAGTACTTCGCGCGCACCGAGTGCGTGGCCGGTGTGCAGGACATGCGCTTTCAGGAGCTGATGCCCGACGTGCTGCACTGGCTGGGCATCACCAAGATCCACCGCCTGGTCTCGATGAGCAACATGAAATACGACGCCATCACCGGCTCGGGCATCGAGGTCGGCGAGCGGATCAACATCCCCGACGAGCTGATCCCCGCCGATGCGCGCGTGGAGATGGACGCCAAGATGGCGGCGGGCTATTTCACACCCGGCGCGGTGCCCGATGCCGAGGAACTGAAGATCGCCAAGGGCCGGGGGTTGGCTTGACGCCCGACACCCACACCCCGGCCGGCGCGGTGCATGCGCTGCGTTCAACTATCGCCGTGCGCGAACGCGCGCAGCAATTGCTGGCGCGCGCGCGGGCGGGTGAATCCGGTTGTTTCGCGGTCAACGATGGCGCGCTGGCGCTGGCCGCCAGCACCGTGGCCGAACTCACGCGGCAGCGCTTTCCGGACGGGCGCATCCCGTACCACAGCCGCTGGCGCCACTTCGAAGCGGGCGGGGTGGACCGCGCTGGCCAGCTCGACGGGCTGCTCGGCCCGGTGGACGCTGCCACCCGCGCGCGGGCGCAGATCGACCTGGCGCTGGTGAGCGTGTTGCTGGACGCCGGTGCCGGCCCGCAATGGGCTTACCGCGAAGCGGCCAGCGGGCACAATTTTTCGCGATCCGAAGGCCTGGGCGTGGCGAGTTTTCACGCCTTCACCGCCGGGTTGTTCTCCAGCGATCCGTTGCAGCCGCTGCGGGTGGACGCGGCCGGCCTTGCGGTGCTCAGCGCAGAACGTCTGGGCGAGGCTTTTCAGGTGACGGTGGACAACCCGCTCGTGGGTCTGGGCGGTCGCACCCAGCTGCTGCGCCAACTGGGCGAGGCGCTGAAGGCGCAGCCCGATACCTTTGGCCCCGCGGGGCGACCGGGCGGTTTGTACGACGCGTTGTGCCATGCCGCGGGTGCGGACACCGAACCGGTGCGCACCATCGCGGCGCATCACATCCTGGTCCTGCTGCTGGACACGCTCTCGGCCATCTGGCCGGCGCAGAACGCCATCGACGGCCTGTCCCTGGGCGACTGCTGGCATCACCCCGCCGTGGCCGGCGAGGGCCTCACCGCCGGCTGGATGCCGTTCCACAAGCTCTCGCAGTGGCTCACCTATTCGCTGCTGGAACCGTTCGAATGGTCGGGCCTGCGCGTGACCGGGCTGGACGCGCTCACCGGCCTGCCCGAGTACCGCAACGGTGGCCTGCTGATCGACGCCGGTGTGCTGCGCCCGCTGCCGACCGACTGGGCCACGCGCAGCTGGTCCGCCGGCGATGCCTTCATCGTCGAATGGCGCGCGCTCACCGTGGCCCTGCTCGACGAGCTGGCCCCGCTGGTGCGCGCCGAGCTGGGCCTGAGCGCCGAGCAGATGCCGCTGGCCTGTGTGCTCGAAGGTGGCACCTGGGCCGCGGGGCGGGCATTGGCGCAGCGCCTGCGCAACGGACTGCCGCCGCTGAACATCGTCAGTGACGGAACCGTCTTCTGAGTTCACCCACAACAAAAGGCAACACCATGAGCAACGTCCACCTCATCGACCACCCGCTGGTGCAGCACAAGCTCACGCTGATGCGCCGCAAGGACGCCAGCACCAACAGCTTCCGCCGCCTGCTCAACGAGCTGGCGCTGCTCATGACCTACGAGGTGACACGCGACCTGCCGATGCAGGACATTGAGATCGAGACGCCGCTGGAGACCATGACCGCCAAGGTGGTCGATGGCAAGAAGCTGGTGTTCGTGTCCATCCTGCGTGCGGGCAACGGCATCCTGGAGGGCATGCTCAACGTGGTGCCCGGTGCGCGCGTGGGCCACATCGGCCTGTACCGCGACCCCAAGACGCTGACCGCGGTCGAGTACTACTTCAAGATGCCATCGGACATGCACGAGCGCGACGTGATCGTGGTGGACCCGATGCTGGCCACCGGCAACTCGGCCATCGCCGCCATCGACCGCCTGAAGGAAACGCGCCCGAAATCCATCAAGTTCGTCTGTCTGCTGACCTGCCCAGAAGGCCTGGCCGCCATGGCCAAGTCGCACCCCGACGTGCCGATCTACACGGCGGCCATCGACCGCCAGCTCAACGAGCACGGCTACATCCTGCCGGGCCTGGGCGACGCGGGCGACCGCATCTTCGGCACCAAATAGGTCACCGCTCCGCAGCGTATCCTCGGGCGCTGACGAAACCCCGCCGCCAAGGTGAACCCCGATGCTGGACCTGCTGATCACCCACGCCAACCTGCCCGACGGCCGCACCGACATGAGCGTGGCGGTGCAGGACGGTCGCATCGTCGAGGTGACGCCGGGCCTGCAGGCGCCCGCACATCAGACGCTGGACGCGGCCGGCCAGCTGCTGAGCCCGCCGTTCTGCGACCCGCACTTTCACATGGACGCGACGCTCAGCTACGGCCTGCCGCGGATCAATCAGAGCGGCACCCTGCTCGAAGGTATCGCGCTCTGGGGCGAGCTCAAGCCGCTGCTGACCGAAGAAGCGCTGGTGGAGCGCGCGCTGGCCTACGGGGACTGGGCGGTGGCCAAGGGCCTGCTCGCCATCCGCAGCCACGTCGACACCAGCGATCCCAGCCTGCTGCCGGTGCGCGCGATGCTGGAGGTGAAGCGGCGCATGGCGCCTTACCTGGATGTGCAGCTGGTGGCCTTCCCGCAGGACGGTGTGTTGCGCTCACCGGGCGGGCTGGACAACCTGAAACGCGCGCTCGACCTGGGCGCGGACGTGGTCGGCGGCATCCCGCATTTCGAGCGCACCATGGCCGACGGCGCCGCCAGTGTGAAGCTGCTGTGTGAACTCGCCGCCGAGCGCGGCCTGCCGGTCGACATGCACTGCGACGAGAGCGACGACCCGCTCTCGCGCCACATCGAAACGCTGGCGTATGAGACCCAGCGCCTCGGCCTGCAAGGCCGCGTCAACGGCTCGCACCTCACCTCCATGCACAGCATGGACAACTATTACGCGTCAAAGCTGATCCCGCTGATCGCCGAAGCCGGCGTGAGCGCGGTGGCGAATCCGCTGATCAACATCACCCTGCAAGGCCGGCACGACACGTACCCCAAACGCCGCGGCATGACGCGCGTGCCTGAGCTCATGGCGGCCGGCGTCACGGTGGCCTTTGGCCACGACTGCGTGATGGACCCCTGGTATTCGCTGGGCAGCGGCGACATGCTGGAGGTGGCGCACATGGGCCTGCACGTGGCACAGATGACCAGCCAGGCCGGCATGCGCCAGTGCTTCGAGGCGGTGACGGTGAACGCGGCGCAGGTGATGGGGCTGGAGGGTTACGGCATCGCTGCGGGGAACGACGCAAGCTTCGTGTTGCTGCAGGCGCGCGACCCGGTGGAGGCGATCCGCCTGCGCGCGACGCGGCTGAAGGTCTGGCGCCAAGGCCGGCTGCTGGCTGAGACACCGGCGGCGCAGGCCAGGCTCTCGCTGCCGGGTCGGCCGGGCGCGACCGCCTTCATGCCGGCGGGCTGAGCGCTCAGGGGCGCGTCGGCTGGCTCTCGACCAGCCGGGTGAGCGTCCACAGCACCCGGTTCGCCGGCACGGGCACGCCCAGGGATTCTCCGCGCCGCACCACAAAACCGTTGAGGTGGTCGATCTCGCTCGGCTTGCCGCGCATCAGGTCCTGCGCCGTCGAGGAGTATTGCGTCGGCATGGACTCGGCGATGCGGCGCACGGCCGCGTCCACATCGCCGGGCAGGGTGACGCCGTCGGCCGCGGCGACCGCGCGGCATTCGGCCACCACGTCGCGCATCACCTCGGGCACGCCGGGGCGCCGCACCAGCTCGCCATAGGGCAGGCGCGCGACGGCCGAGAGCGCGTTGTAGGCGCAGTTCAGGATCAACTTGACCCAGAGCGCGCCGCGCACGTTGTCGCTGATCTCGGTCGGCACGCCGGCGGCGATCAGGGCGTTCGTCAACTCGGCGCTGAGCGGGGAAGGTTCGATGACGAGTTCGCCGCGCCCGTGGTGGCGCAGGTGGCCAGGCCCGGCCATCTCGGTGGCGACGTAGACCACGGCGGCGGCCACATCCACACCAGGCAACACGGCGCGCAGCCGCTCGGCGTTGTCCACGCCGTTCTGCAGGCACAGCACCAGCGCGCCGGGTTTCAGGTGCGCGCGCATGGTTTCACCGGCGTTCTCGGTGTCGCGCGATTTCACGGCGAACAGCACCACATCGGCCCCGGCCACGGCAAACGCCCCGGTGCTGGCCGCCAGGGGCACGGTTTCGTCGAACGCCAGTGTCTGCATGCGCAGGCCGTTCGCGGCCACGGCCTGCACGTGCGCCGGCCGGCCGATCAGCGTGACCGCGTGGCCGGCACGCGCCAGCATGCCGCCGTAGTAGCAGCCGACGGCGCCCGCGCCCATGACAGCGACCTGGAGCGGGGGGAGGAGTTTCGCGTTCATTCGGGTCATTCTAGGGGGGGCTTCGCGCCGGTTCCACGGACCAGCCGCGGTTGCGGACGGTCGGAAAACCGTTTTCCGGGTCTGCTGGTGAAACGGATTTCCGTTCGCCCGGGCGCCCCGTTGGCGCCTCAGAGGCCGCTTGAGAGCGCTTTTGGGCACCATTGGGGCCCTGTTCCTAGGGTTAACACGCACTGGCATGGCGCTTGCGCTGAAGACCCCCAACCACCCACGACCATGATCCGTTGCCTGCCCCCTTTCCTGCTGATGTGCTGCGCCCTGACTGCACAGGCCCAGACGCCTGTGCTCACGACGCTGCAGAAGATTTCGCAGACGGCCACCATCAACCTGGGGCACCGCGAGTCGTCGGTGCCGTTCTCGTACTACGACGGCCGCCGCCA
Source organism: Betaproteobacteria bacterium HGW-Betaproteobacteria-9 (assembly GCA_002842215.1). GTDB lineage: Bacteria > Pseudomonadota > Gammaproteobacteria > Burkholderiales > Burkholderiaceae_C > Hydrogenophaga. The sequence continues at coordinate 98,403 of PHCC01000016.1, forward strand.
GGTGGTGGGCTATTCACAGGACCTGATGCTGGCGGTGACGGAGAGCATCCAGCGCGAACTCAAGCTGCCGGCGCTGGCGGTCAAGCTGGTGCCGGTGACCTCGCAGAACCGGATCCCCCTGGTGCAGAACGGCTCGGTGGATCTGGAGTGTGGCTCCACCACCCACAACCGCGAGCGTGCGCGCCAGGTGGCGTTCTCGGTGTCCATCTTCCAGACCAGTTCGCGCCTGCTCACCCACAAGGATTCGGGCGTTGCCGAGCTGGCCGATCTGAGCGGCCGGCGCGTGCTGGTCACGGCCGGCACCACGAGCGAACGCCAGCTCATGCTGCACAGCGAGTCCACCGGCCTGCGCTTCGATATCGCCACGGCCAAAGACCATGGTGAGGCGTTCGCGCAGCTGCAAAGCGGGCGGGCCGTTGCGTTCCTGATGGACGACGCCGTGCTTTACGGGCTGCGCGCCAAGGCGGACAAGCCCGAAGACTGGCGCGTGGTCGGCAAGCCGATGGCGGCCGAGGTCTATGCCTGCATGCTGCGCAAGGACGATGCCGCGTTCAAGGCGGTGGTGGACCGCAGCCTGACGCAGCTGATGCGGTCGGGTGAGGCGCTGAAGATCTACCGCCGCTGGTTCCAGAGCCCGATTCCGCCCAAGGGCCTGAACCTGAACTGGCCGCCGCCCGACGCGTTGCTGGAGCTGTACCGGTCGCCGACCGACCGGCCTCTGGGCTGAGCGTGGCGCGCCTGCTTCACACCGGCCCCATCGCCTCCGTCCCCACCCACTCCCCAGCCAAGGATTCACCATGCCCAGCTGCCTTTTGTCATCCGTCAGGCCCGCCGCCAGGGCGGTTTGCGTGACGCTGTGTGCGCTGGCGCCGCTGTGGGCCGGTGCCGGACCGGTGCTGGATCGCATCCAGCGCACCGGCACGGTGGTGCTGGCGCACCGGGAATCGTCGGTGCCGTTCTCCTTTCTTGACCAGGACCGCAAGCCGGTCGGCTATTCGATCGACCTGTGCCTGAAGCTGGTGGATGCGCTGCGCAAGAAGCTGGAACTGAAGACGCTGACACCCGCCTTCGTCATGGTCACACCGGCCAACCGCATCACGACGGTGGAAGAGGGCAAGGCCGACCTGGAGTGTGGCTCCACCACGAACAACGCCGAGCGCCGCGAGAAGGTTGCCTTCACGGTGCCGCACTACATCACCGGCGCGCGCTACCTGGTGCGGGCCGACAGCCCGGTGCAGGTGGTCCGCGATTTCAAGGGCCGCAAGCTGGTGTCCACCAGTGGCACCACGCCGCTGAAGGCCATCACCCGTTCCAACATCGACCACCTGCTGGGCATCCGGATTGTGGAGGCCGCGGAGCATGCCCGGGCGGTCGAGATGGTGGAAACCGGCGAGGCCGATGGCTTCGTGATGGACGACGTGCTGCTGTACGGCCTGGCGGCCGGGCGGCCCGATCCCGACCGGCTCAAGGTGGTGGGCAAGTTCCTGACCATCGAGCCGCTGGCGATCATGCTGCCGAAGAACGACCCGCAGTTCAAACAGCTGGTGGACGACGAGATGAAGCGGCTGATCCGGTCCGGAGAGGCCCACGCGGTCTACGACCGCTGGTTCAGTCAGCCGATCCCGCCGGCCAACAAGCCCCTGAACCTGCCCATGAACTACCTGCTGAAGGATTTCTGGAAGTACCCCACGGACCAGGTGCCCGGTTGATCCGGCCACGGTTTTTCTTTTGTTCCCCCCACCCTCCCAACCTTTTGGAGCCTGTATGAAAAAGTCTTTGTTGATTGTTGCCGCCCTCGTGGCCAGCTCGGCCGCCGTGGCGCAGACCACCGACACCCTGAAGAAAATCAAGGACAGCGGGTCCGTGACCATGGGTGTGCGTGAAAGCTCGGGCGCCCTGTCCTACACGCTGGGCGATGGCAAGTTCGTGGGCTACCACGTGGAGATCTGCCAGAAGGTGCTGGCCGACGTGCAGAAGCAGCTGGGCCTGGCCAAGCTGGACATCAAGTACCAGCCGGTGACCTCGCAGAACCGCATCCCCCTGGTGCAGAACGGCACGGTGGACATCGAGTGCGGCTCCACCACCAACAACGCCGCGCGCCAGAAGGACGTGTCTTTCGCTGTGACCACCTTCGTGGAAGAAGTGCGCATCGCCGTGAAGGCCAACTCCGGCATCACCGCCATCGCCCAGCTCAACGGCAAGAAGGTCGCCACCACCACTGGCACCACCTCCGTGCAGACCCTGCGCAAGAACGAGCGCGCCACCGGTGTGAACTTCGAAGAGGTTTACGGCAAGGACCACGCCGACAGCTTCCTGCTGCTGGAGAGCGGCCGCGCCGATGCCTTCGTGATGGACGGCGCCATCCTGGCCGGCAACATCGCCAAGGCCAAGAATCCGGCCGATTTCAAGCTCGTGGGCGATGTGCTGTCGGTGGAACCCATCGCCATCATGGTGCGCAAGGACGACGCCGCCTTCAAGAAGGCCGTGGACGACAGCCTCAAGGCCATGATGAAGTCGGGCGACGTGGCCAAGCTCTGGACCAAGTGGTTCGAGCAGCCGATCCCCCCGGCCAACACCAAGGTCGGCATGGTCGCCAACGAGAACACCAAGGCGGCCTGGGCCACCCCGAACGACAAGCCGATGGAAGACTACGCCGTCAAGAAGTGATTTTCTGACGAGTGTTTGAACAGGCCGCCCGGTAGCGAACGGGCGGCCCTCTTTCTTGAACTTGGGAATTCACCATGAGTACATGGGATTGGCAGGTGTTCTGCAAGGACACCATCGACGGTGAGGTGCGCCCCAGCTGTTTTGGCGAGGGCGGCGACATCACCTACCTGGACTGGCTGCTCTCGGCCTGGGGCTGGACGCTGAGCGTCGCGGTGCTGGCGCTGGTGGTGGCGCTGGTGGTGGGCTCGCTGATGGGCATCTTCCGCACCACGCCGAGCAAGGCGCTGGTGGTGATCGGCAACGTGTGGACCGAGCTGTTCCGCAACATCCCGCTGCTGGTGCAGGTGTTCCTGTGGTACCACGTGCTGCCGGCGCTGATTCCGCCGCTCAAGGACGTGCCCAGCTTCATCCTGGTGGTGCTCGCGCTGGGCTTCTTCACCTCCGCGCGCATTGCCGAGCAGGTGCGCGCCGGCATCCAGAGCTTGCCCAAGGGGCAGCGCTACGCCGGGCTGGCCATGGGCCTGACCCTGCCGCAGACCTACCGCTACGTGCTGCTGCCGATGGCGTTCCGCATCGTCATCCCGCCGCTGACCAGCGAGAGCATGAACATCATCAAGAACTCCTCGGTGGCGTTCGCGGTGTCCATCGCCGAGCTGACCATGTTCGCCATGCAGGCGCAGGAAGAAACCTCGCGCGGCATCGAGGTCTACCTGGCCGTGACCGGGCTGTACTTCATCTCGGCCTTCGTCATCAACCGCATTGCGCTGTTCATCGAACAGCGCGTCCAGGTGCCCGGCATGATCGGAGGGCATTGACATGAATCTTGACTTTTCCTTTCTCGACGGGTCGGTCCTGTCGAGCTTCGTGCTCAAGGGCCTGATCTTCTCGGTGCAGCTCACGCTGATTGCGATGGTCGGTGGCATCCTGCTCGGCACGGTGCTCGCGCTCATGCGCCTGTCGGGCAAGAAGTGGCTGGTGATCCCGGCCGCGTTCTATGTGAACACGCTGCGCTCCATCCCGCTGGTGATGGTGATCCTGTGGTTCTTCCTGCTGATCCCGCTGCTGATCGGGCAGCCCATGGGCGCGGAGCTCTCGGCCATGATCACCTTCACGGTGTTCGAGGCCGCGTACTTCTCGGAGATCATGCGCGCGGGCATCCAGAGCGTGCCCAAGGGCCAGGTCAACGCGGGCTACGCGGTGGGCATGACCTACGGCCAGACCATGCAGCTGATCGTGCTGCCGCAGGCCTTCCGCAACATGCTGCCGGTGCTGATGACGCAGACCATCATCCTGTTCCAGGACACCTCGCTGGTGTACGCCATCGGTGCCTACGACCTGCTCAAGGGCTTCGAGGTCGCGGGCAAGAACTTCAACCGGCCGGTGGAGACCTACCTCGTGGCCGCCGTCGTCTATTTCGTCATCTGCTTCTCGCTGTCGATGCTGGTGCGTCGCCTGCAGAAGAAGATCGCCATCATCCGCTGAAGGTCGGGAGAACCCAACATGATCGACATCAAGAACGTTTCCAAGTGGTACGGCAGCTTCCAGGTGCTGACCGACTGCACGACCTCCATCCAGAAGGGTGAGGTGGTGGTGGTCTGCGGGCCCTCGGGCTCGGGCAAGTCCACCCTGATCAAGACCGTGAACGCGCTGGAGCCTTTCCAGAAGGGCGACATCGTCGTGGACGGCATCAGCATCGCCGACCCCAAGACCAACCTGCCCAAACTGCGCAGCCGTGTGGGCATGGTGTTCCAGCACTTCGAGCTGTTCCCGCACCTGTCGGTGACCGAGAACCTCACGCTGGCGCAGATCAAGGTGTTGGGTCGCAACGCCGACGAGGCCAAGACCCGCGGTCTGAAGATGCTCGACCGGGTGGGCCTGATGGCACACAAGGACAAGTTCCCCGGCCAGCTCTCCGGTGGCCAGCAGCAGCGCGTGGCGATCGCGCGCGCGCTGAGCATGGACCCGATCGTGATGCTGTTCGACGAACCGACCTCGGCGCTCGACCCCGAGATGGTCGGTGAGGTGCTGGACGTGATGGTCAAGCTCGCGCAAGAGGGCATGACCATGATGGTGGTGACCCACGAGATGGGGTTTGCCAAGAAGGTCAGCCACCGCGTGATCTTCATGGACGCCGGCAAAATCGTCGAAGATTGCCGGCGCGACGAGTTCTTCGGGAACCCGGACGCGCGCTCGCCGAGAGCCAAGGAGTTCCTGTCGAAGATCCTGGCGCATTGAGCTTTTCTTCCTGAGGTCGCCATCCACCCCACACCGCCGTCCGGTCCGCCTCCATCCCCGCCGCGCCGCCGGCCCGGGGTGGCCCTGCGGCGCGCGCTGCTGGCGCTGGTGGCGCTGGCCCTCATCGCGGTGGCGGGTTTCTGGGTCTACGAGCGCAGCTTCGCCCAGGGCGCGAGCAGCCTGAAGGCGGCCTCCAACGGCCGCCTCGATCTGTTCGCCTCGGTGGTCGAGGCCCGCGTGCGGCGCCTGGAGCCGGTGCCGGCGACCATCCAGCTCAACCCCGCGGTGGTTCGCCTGCTGCAGGCGCCCGGCGCGGCGCACGCGTTGGCCGCCAACGACTACCTCTCGCGCCTGAACGCCCACCTGGGCAGCCTGGCAGTGTTCGTGCTCGATGTGCGTGGCGTGGTGCTGGCCTCCAGCAACACGGCGCTGCGCGACGACAGCCTGCGCGGCGAAGACGTCTCCTACCGCCCCTATTACCTGGAAGCGCTGGCCGGGCGCTCGACGCGCCATTTCGCCATCGGCAGCGGCGGCCACGCGGGCTACTTCGCCTCGCACCCGATCTACGACGGCCCGCGGGTGGTCGGTGTGGCCGTGATCAAGATCGGCCTCGATGCGCTGGAGCAGACCTGGCCCATGCTGGGGGCGCCGGCACTGGTGGCCGACGCCAACCAGGTGGTGATCCTGTCCTCGCAGCCGCAGTGGCGCTACACCTCGCTGGCGCCTTTGCCCACCGAGCGCCGGGTCGACCTGCAGTTGGCCCAGACCTATGGCGCGCTGCGCCTGCCGCTGTTCCCCCTGAGCGTGGAACTGTCGGTGAACGAAGACTCCCAGGAGGTGCAGGGTCTGCTGCGGGGCGACGAGGCCAAGGTCTCGGCGGCGCTGGGCCAGGCGCGCAGCCGGGCGGACTTCATGGTGCTCGGGCGCTCGCTCGACGGCATGGACTGGCGCGTGCTGATCTTCACCAGCCTGGCCGCGGTGCGCCACCAGGCCTTGCTGGACGGCATCGGCGGCGCCGTGTCGGTGGCCTTTCTGCTGCTGCTGGCGCTGTATTGGGCGCAGCGCCAGCGCATCGAGCGCCAGAAGCTGGGCGCCAAACGCCTGCTCGAAAAGGCCAACGCCGAACTGGAGCAGGAGGTGGGCCGCCGCACGCAGGAACTCACCGACGCCAACACCCTGCTGCGCAAGGAAGTGGCCGAGCGCGAACAGACCGAAAAGACCCTGCGCGCGGCGCAGAACGAGCTGGTGCACGCCGGCAAGATGGCCGTGCTGGGCCAGCTCGCGGCCAGCATCACGCACGAGCTCACGCAACCACTGGGCGGGATCCGCACACTGGCCGGCAACGCGGCGGAGTTCATGCGCCGCGGCAACCACGGCGCGGCGCAGGAGAACCTGTCCATCGTGGCCCGGCTGGTCGACCAGATGGGGCGCATCATCGACCCGCTCAAGAGTTTTTCGCGCAAGTCGAGCTCGCGTCCCGAGGCGACCGACGTGGGCCGCATCGTGGAGCAGGCCCTGTTTTTGTTCCAGCTGCGCCTGCGGCACGAGCAGGTCGAGACCGACAACCGCTGCGAACCGGGGCGCTGGATCGCCTGGTGCGATGCCAACCGGCTGGAGCAGGTGCTGGTCAACCTGGTCGGCAACGCGCTCGACGCCATGCGCGACGCGCCGCACAAGACGCTGCGGATCACCGCCGAGCTGCGACCGGAGCAGGTGCCGCCGGCCATCGCCATCCAGGTGCAGGACACCGGCAAGGGCCTGAGCGAGGCCGACTTCGCGCACCTCTTCGAGCCGTTCTACACGACCAAGGCCAGCGGCGCCGGTCTCGGGCTGGGTCTGGTGATCTGCCGCGATATTGCCGCAGAATTCAAGGGCGGCCTGACGGCGGGCAACGCCCCGGGCGCCGGCGCCTGTTTCACGCTCACCGTGCCGCTCTGGCAACCCACCATGCACCCGAAAGTGTCCCCCACGCCATGAACCGCGCCCTCACCGTTCTCCTGGTGGAAGACGACGCCGCCGTGCAGCTGGGCTGTGTGCAGGCGCTGCAGCTGGCCGACATCCCCGTGCGCGCCTTCGATTCGGCGGAGACCGTGCTGCCGCACATCGGCCCCGGCCTGGCCGGCGTGATCGTGACCGACATGCGCCTGCCCGGGGCCGACGGCCTGTCGGTGATCTGCGAGGCGCGTGACATCGACCCGGACCTGCCCGTGATCATGATCACCGGCCATGGCGACGTGAACCTGGCCGTCCAGGCCATGCGCAGCGGCGCCTACGACTTCATCCCGAAACCCTTTTCGCCCGAGCAACTGGTGGAGGTGGTGCAGCGGGCGCTGGAAAAGCGCCGCCTGACGCTGGAGGTGGCGAACCTGCGCCGCGCGCTGTCCCTCAGCGAAGGCCTGGAAGGCCAGCTGGTCGGCCATTCACCCGCCATCCGCCGCGTGCGCCAGCTGGTGATGGAGGTGGCCGATTCGCCGGTGGACGTGCTCATCCGCGGCGAGACGGGCACCGGCAAAGAGGTGGTGGCCCGCGCCCTGCACGAGCATTCGCGGCGCAACAAGGCGCCCTATGTGGCGTTGAACTGCGGCGGCCTGCCCGACTCGCTGCTCGACAGCGAGCTGTTTGGCCACGAGGCGGGGGCCTTCACCGGGGCGCAGAAGCGCCGCATCGGCCGCATCGAACACGCGCACGGCGGCACCCTGTTTCTGGACGAGCTCGAAAGCATGCCGCTGGGCGTGCAGGTGAAGCTGCTGCGGGTGCTGCAGGAGCGCAGCCTCGAACGCCTGGGCTCCAACCAGAGCCAGCCGGTGGACGTGCGCGTGGTCGCTGCGACCAAGGACGATCTGCTGGCGCGCGCGCAGCAGGGCAGCTTCCGCGCCGACCTCGTGTACCGGCTGAACGTGGTCAACATCGAGCTGCCGCCGCTGCGCGAGCGCCGCGACGACATCCCCATGCTGCTGGAGCACTTCATGTTGCTCGCCGCCAGCCGCTACGGCCGCCCCCAGCCGACGATTCCCCAGGCCCAGCTGCGCCAGCTCATGGCGCGGGACTGGCCCGGCAACGTGCGCGAGCTGCGCAACGTGGCCGATGCACTGGTGCTGGGGGTGGGCCCGCAGTGGGTGTCGCCACACGGGCCGGCGCCTGATGCTTCAGGCGAAGACGCGCAACCCACGCTGACGGAAACGGTCGAGCAGTTCGAGCGCAGCCTGATCGCCGATGCCCTGCAGCGCCACGCCGGCAACGTGGGCCAGACCGCCAAAGCGTTGAACGTGCCCAAGACCACCCTGGTGGACAAGATCAGGAAACACGGGTTGAGGTAGGTCCTCAGATCTGTCGCACGACTCCGCCCGCGCGCTCGCCAGCGCTCGCTCTCGGTGCTGAGGGCTATCAGCGGTTGCGCCGGCCCAGCCGATCAGCGACTACTTGGATGAAACGTCCCGGGCATAGGGCCAGTTCACGATGCCCCCCCAGACAAGGACATGTTTGTACCCGTCAGCCCGCATCTTCTCGCCCGCGGCTGGCGACTTCATGCCGCCGTGGCAATAGAGAACCAGGTACTTGTCCTTGGAGGGCGGTGCCTTGACGTCTGCGGAGATGCCGCCCGGGATGTTGATCGCCGTCGGGATGTGCCCCGCCGCGTACTCGGCGGGTGAGCGCACATCAACGATGACAAAACGCGGGTCCTTGCGCTCAATGAGTTTCCGCAAGCCTTCGGGGGTGCGGATGTCTGTGCCCAGCCCATCGGGCAAGGAGTCTGCCTGAGCCCACAGGGGTGAGCTGAGCGGCAGGAGCAGCAGCAAGGCAATGAACGACAGCCTCTTCATGGTGAAACCTCCGCGGCGCCCGCCGGGGTGAAGGCGCTCACCACTTTTATAGGTCTTTGGCACCCCGAAAATGTTGAGGCTGCTCAATTGGTGGCTGGGCGTTGCCGCTGTAGTTGACACCCCACTCAGCCAATCCCGCCCCCGCACACCTTTTATTCCCCCACCGCCCTCAACACCTCCTCCGCCGTCCCAGGTGCATTCATCGCCTCAGGCCTCCCGCCCGCCTGCGCCACCGCATCGCGCAGCGCCTCGTACACGCTGATGGCCAGCATGAACGGGGGTTCTCCCACGGCCTTGCTGCCGTGCACGTTGTCCTCGCGGTTGGGCTCGGGCCAGAGGTCCACCTTGAAGTGCGCGGGCACGTCGCCGGTGGCCGGGATCTTGTAGGTGCTGGGGGCGTGGGTCTGCAGGTAGCCCTTGCCGTTCCACACCAGCTGTTCGGTCGTCAGCCAGCCCATGCCCTGGATGAACCCGCCTTCGATCTGGCCGATGTCGATCGCCGGGTTGATGCTGTGGCCCACGTCGTGCAGGATGTCCACCTTCAACACGCGGTATTCGCCGGTGAGGGTGTCGATGGCGACTTCGCTGACCGCCGCGCCGTAGGCGAAGTAGTAGAACGGCCGGCCGGTGAGCGTGGTCTTGTCGTAGTGGATCTTGGGTGTGCGGTAGAAGCCGTCGCTCCAGAGCTGGATGCGGTTGGCGTAGGCCGCGCCCACCACGTCTTCAAATCGGCGTGTGGTCTTGTCGGTGATGACCTGGCCACCTTCGAAACGCACGGCACCCGCGCCGCAGCCGTCGAGACCGGCCACGAAAGCGGCCAGGTTGTCGCGCACGTGGCGCGCAGCGAACTGCGCGGCCCGGCCGTTCAGGTCGGTACCGCTGCTGGCGGCGGTGGCGCTGGCGTTGGGCACCTTGCTGGTGTCGCTGGCGGTGGCCAGCACGCGCTCGAACGGAACGCCCAGTTCATCCGCCACGATCTGCGCCACCTTGGTGTTCAGGCCTTGGCCCATCTCGGTGCCGCCATGGTTCACCTGCACGCTGCCATCGGTGTAGACGTGCACCAGCGCGCCGGCCTGGTTGAACAGCGTGGCGGTGAAGCTGATGCCGAACTTGACGGGGGTGAGCGCCAGGCCTTTCTTGATCACGGTGCTCTGCGCGTTGAAGGCTTCGATCTGCGCGCGGCGTTCGCGGTAGCCACTGGTGAGCGCCAGGGTGTTGATCAGCGGGTCGAGGATGTTGTCTTCCACCTTCATTTGGTAGTGGGTGACATTGCGCTCGGTGATGCCGTACAGGTTGCGCAACCGCACGTCCAGGGGGTCCAGGCCCAGCGTGCGCGCGATGTCGCTCAGGATGCGTTCGATCACGATCACGCCCTGAGGGCCGCCGAAACCACGGAAGGCGGTGTGGCTCTGCGTGTTGGTCTTGCAGCGGTAGCTGGACACAGCGACGTCTTCGAGGAAGTAGGCGTTGTCGGCGTGGAAGATGGCGCGGTCGGCCACCGGGCCTGAGAGGTCGGCGCTGAAGCCGCAGTTGGCCAGCATTTCCAGCTCCAGCCCGCAAAGCAGGCCGCTGTCATCAAAACCCACGCGGTAGTGGTAGGCGAAGGGGTGGCGCTTGCCGGTGATCATGAAGTCGTCGTCGCGATCCAGCCGCAGCTTGACCGGGCACTTCAGCTGGTTGGCGGCGATGGCGGCCCACACAGCGAGGTGGCCGGCCTGCGTCTCCTTGCCACCGAAGCCGCCGCCCATGCGCCGGCATTCGACCGTGACGGCGTTGTTCGGCAGCCCCAGGGCGTGCGACACCCAGTGCTGCACCTCGCCGGGGTGCTGCGTGCTGGTGTAGACCCACCACTGGTTCTGCTCCAGCGGCAGCACATAGGCGACCTGGCCTTCGAGATAGAAGTGTTCCTGGCCGCCGACTTCGAAGCGGCCTTCGAGCTGGTGCGGCGCACGCTTCAGTGCTGCACCCGCATCGCCGCGTTTCACGTGCACCGGTGGCAACACGTAGCTTTCCAGCGCGTGCGCCTCTTGCACGCTGAGCACGGCGGGCAGGGGTTCGATGTCCAGCCTCACGAGCCGCGCGGCGCGGCGCGCGGTCATCACGTCGTCGGCCACCACCAGCGCGATCACCTGGCCGGTGAACATCACCGTGTCGAGCGCGAACACCGGTTCGTCGTGCGCGAAAGCCGCCAGCGTGGTGTCGCCGGGGATGTCACCGGCGTCGATCACGGCGCGCACGCCGGGCAGGGCCAGCGCGGCCGAAGCGTCGAGCTTGCGCAGGATGCCGTGCGCCACGGGCGAGCAGACGGGTGCCGCGTGCAGCGTGCCACGCACCTCGGGGATGTCGTCGATGTAGGTCGCGGCGCCGGCCACCTGGGCGCGGGCGCTTTCGTGAAAGCGCGACTGGCCAGCGGCGCGGGTGTTGTCGGCGACGAGTTTCAGATCGGGCGCGTTCATGACAGGGCCTCCAGGGTCTTGAGGCTTTCGAGGTTGATGCCTTGCAGGCCCTGGCTCTCCAGCCAGAAGCGCTGCAGCAGGTTGCCCAGCACGGTCTGGCGGTAGGTGGCGCTGGCGCGCATGTCGCTGATGGGCTGGAACTCGGCGCGCAGGACGGCGGTGGCAGCCATCACGGTGTCGGCGCTCCAGGGCTGGCCGCGCAGGGCGGCTTCGGTCTGGCGCGCACGCGCGGGGGTGGCGGCCACGCCGCCTGCGCCGATGGAGACCTGTTGCACCACGCCGTCGTTCAGGGTCATCTGGATGGCGAGGCAGACGGCGGAGATGTCGTCGTCGAAGCGCTTGCTGATCTTGTAGACGCGCATGAGTTCTTCCGCCCCCACGCTCCCCACTGCGTTGGGTTCGCTGCCCCCCGAGGGGGCGCTCGCTTGCTTGAGGCGGCCCGGCGCAGCGCTCGACGCATGCCTACCCGGCCGCGGCACCTTGATCCAGCACAACAGCTCGTCCGCCCGCATCACGTTGGTCCGGTAGCCGGTGTACAGGTCTTCCAGAAGCAACTCGCGGTGGGCGATTTCGCCACCCGCAGCGGTCTTCTTCCAGCGCATCAGCACCACACTGGCGCCCAGCGCGATCAGCAGCGGCATCGAGTCGCCGATGGGTGAACCGTTGGCCACGTTGCCGCCCAGCGTGCCCGAGTTGCGCACCGGCAGGCCGGCGAAGCGCTGGCCGAAGGTCTTGAGCTGCGGGCGCTCCTTCACCAGCGCGGCGAAGGCCTCGGTCAGCGACACGGCGGCGCCGATGGCGATGTGGTGCGGGTAGGTTTCCACGCGTTGCAACTCTCGGACCGCGGTCACGTCGAGCACGCGGTCGAAGCGCTTGTGCAGCTTGGTGACCCAGAGGCCCACGTCGGTGCAGCCGGCCACGACCTGGGCCTTGGGGTGAGCCGTGCGGGCCTGCAGCAGAGCGGCCAGGGTGGTGGGGCGCAGGTAGTTTTCATCGCCGTTCTGGCGCGGCTTCAGCGCCTTGAGGGCGGCGACGGTGGCCGCTTCGTCCACGCCGCACCCGTCGGGCAGGGGCAGGTTGCCCATTTTTTCAGCAGCATCGAGGATGGGGCGGTAGCCGGTGCAGCGACAGAGGTTGCCCGAGAGATCGACCTGGGCCTGTTCCCGCGTGATGCCTTGTCCGCCACCACTGTTCTGATACATGCCAAACAGGCTCATCACGAAGCCCGGCGTGCAGAAGCCGCACTGGCTGCCGTGGCACTGCACCATGGCTTCCTGGCAGGGATGCAGGTCGGGGGAGGCGCCCGCCTTGAGCGTGGGGGCCGAAAGGTCTTCGGCCGTGAACACCGCCATGCCGTCCACCGAGTGGGCCAGCCGGATGCAGCTGTTGATGGCCTGGTATTGCAGCTGGCCGTTGACCGCCTGCGCCAGCACCACGGTGCAGGCGCCACAGTCGCCTTCGCCGCAGCCTTCCTTGGTGGCGGTGAGGTGCAGGTCCTCACGCAACACCTCCAGCAGGGTGCGGTCGGGGGCCACATGGTGCAGCGCCAAGGGCTGGCCGCGGCGCACGAATCTCAGGGTTTGTGCGGATATTTTCGAATTCATGCGTGCCAGCATAGCGCCCACCCCATGGCACAACATATGCTCAGGCATATGGCCAGAATGCCAAAACAGCCATTCACTCGCATAGCGCCAGGGTATGAAATACGTCTCCATGTTCGACAAGATTGACCTGCACCTGATCCGCGTGCTGTACACCGTGCTCACCGAGCGCAGCGTGTCGCGCGCGGCGTTGCGGCTGGGCATGTACCAGCCGGCGGTCAGCGCCTCGCTCAAACGCCTGCGCGAACTGGCCGGGGACCCGCTTTTGGTGCGTTCCGGGTCCGGCATGGTGCCCACGGTGGCCGGCTTGCGCATGATCGAACCGGCGGCAGACATCCTGCGCAGCGCCGAGGTGCTGTTTTCAGATGCCCGCAGTTTCGACCCCGCCACCGCGCACCACACCTTCAGCCTGGCCGCCAGCGACTACCTGGACCCGCTGTTCCTGCCCCAGCTGGTGACCCAGATCAAGAGCCTGGCGCCGCAGTGCCCGATCGAGATCCACCCGCTGTCGGCCGACTCCGACTACCGCCACCACCTCGCCCAGGGCGACTTCGACGTGGTGATCGGCAACTGGCCTTTGCCACCCGGCGACCTGCACCTGGGCCGTTTGTTTGGCGACGAGGTGGTGTGTCTGGTGTCGAACCAGCACCCGGCGGTGCGCCGCGGCTGGGACGTGGAGGCCTGGCTCAGCGCCGAACACATCGCCCCCACGCCCACCCACCCCGGCGCGCGCGGCGTGATCGACGACCACCTGGCCGCCAATGGCCTGGTGCGCAATATCACCGCGCGCTGCCCGCACTTCGGGCTCATCCCGGCCATGGTGGCGGGCAGCCTGCTGGTGCTGACCACGGGGCGCCAGTATTGCGAGCGCTACACCGGCGTGCTGCCGGTGCAGGTGCTGCCGTGCCCGGTGGAATTTCCCCGCATGATGTATTACCAGCTCTGGCACGAACGCACACACGCCTCCAGCGCCGGGCGCTGGTTGCGCGAACAGATCAAGGGCGTGGCCGCCGCGCTGCGCCGCCCGGACGCCGCCGCAGCAGCAGCCTGAACACCCAAGAGGAGACCCCGTGACCACGCCACGATTGCAACTCACCGGCATCACCAAGCGCTACCCCGGCGTGGTGGCCAACAGCGGCGTCTCGCTCAGCGTGGCGCCGGGTCAGATCCACGCCGTGCTGGGCGAAAACGGCGCCGGCAAATCCACGCTGATGAAGATCATCTACGGCTCGGTCAAACCCGACGAGGGTTCGGTCATGTTCAACGGCCGGCCGGTGCACGTGCGCAACCCGCAGGAAGCTCGGGCACTGGGCATCAGCATGGTGTTCCAGCACTTCAGTCTGTTCGACACGCTGACCGTGGCCGAAAACGTCTGGCTCGGACTGGACAAATCGCTCACGCTCTCCGAGGTCAGCGCCAGCATCGACGTCACCGCTTCCCAGTACGGCCTGGACATCGACCCCAAGCGCCCGGTGCACACGCTCAGCGTGGGCGAGATGCAGCGGGTGGAGATCATCCGTGCGCTGCTCACCAACCCGCAGTTGCTGATCCTGGACGAGCCGACCTCGGTGCTCACGCCGCAGGCGGTTGAGAAGCTGTTTGTGGTGCTCAACAAGCTGGCGGCCGAAGGCTGCAGCATCCTCTACATCAGCCACAAGCTGCACGAAATCCGCGAACTTTGCACCGCCTGCACCGTGCTGCGCGGCGGCCAGGTCACCGGGGTGTGCGACCCGCGCGAAGAAAGCAACGCCTCGCTCTCGCGGTTGATGATCGGCGCCGAGCCGCCGGCCCTCGAAGTGCGGGCGCTCAACGCGGGGACTGCAGTGCTGGAAGTGAAGGGCCTGACGTTGGCGAGCGACGATCCCTTTGGCACGGATCTGGCCGACATCGCACTCACCGTGCGCAGTGGCGAGGTGGTGGGTATTGCGGGGGTGTCGGGAAATGGCCAGAGCGAACTGCTGTTTTCGCTCTCGGGCGAAGACCGCCGCGCGCCCGCGGGCAGCATCCGGGTGACGGGACAGGACGCTTCGCACTTCGGGCCGGGCAAGCGCCGCGCACTGGGCCTGCATTTTGTGCCCGAAGAACGGCTGGGCCGCGGCGCCGTGCCCACGCTTTCGCTGGCGCACAACCTGCTGCTGTCGCGGCGCGACGCGCTGGGCCCGGGCGGCTGGCTCAAGCTCGGCGCGCTGAAAGCCCAGGCGACCAACATCATCCAGCGCTACAACGTCAAGGCCAACGGGCCCGACGCGGCGGCCAAATCGCTCTCGGGCGGCAACCTGCAGAAGTTCATCGTCGGCCGCGAGATTGAGGCCAAGCCCAGGCTGTTGATCGTCAGCCAGCCCACCTGGGGTGTTGACGTGGGCGCTGCGGCGCAGATCCGCGGCGAGATCCTGGCCCTGCGCGACGCCGGTTGTGCGGTGCTGGTGGTGAGCGAAGAACTGGACGAGCTGTTCGAGATCAGCGACCGCCTGCACGTGATCGCCAAGGGGCGGCTCTCGCCCAGCATGGACCGGGCCGACGCCACCATCGAGCGCATCGGCGAATGGATGTCGGGCCTGTGGGATGCCCCCTCAGGCGCCGCCTCAGAACACAACAAGAAGGAGACCGCCCATGCTGCGGCTTGAAGTCCGTCCCCAGCCCTCGGCGCGCTGGGGCTACGCCTCGCCGCTGCTGGCGCTGGCCATCACGGTGGTGATCGGCGTGATCCTGTTCGCCGTGCTCGGTAAAGACCCGGTGCGGGGTCTGCAGGTGTTTTTCTGGGAGCCGATCAAGAGCACCTACGCGCTGTCGGAGCTGATGGTCAAGGCCACGCCCTTGCTGATCATCGCGCTGGGGCTGGCGGTGTGTTTCCGCTCCAACGTGTGGAACATCGGCGCCGAGGGCCAGTACCTGATCGGTGCCATCTTCGCCGCCGGGGTGGCCCTCACCGCCGACAAGACCACCGGACCCTGGATCGTCCCGGCCATCATCGTGGCCGGCATTCTGGGCGGCATGTTCTGGGCCGGCATCACGGCGCTGCTGCGCGACCGTTTCAATGCCAACGAAATTCTGGTCAGCCTGATGCTGGTCTATGTGGCGATCCAGGTGCTGAACTTCCTGGTCTATGGCCCGTGGAAGGACCCGCTGGGCTACAACTTCCCGCAGACCAAGACCTTCGAGTCGGTCACGCAGATTCCCAAGCTGATGCAGGGCTCCCGCGTCAACATTGGCCTGCTGCTGGCACTCGCCGGCGTGGCCGCGGTCTGGGTCTTCCTGTTCCGCACCTACGCGGGTTATGCCCAGCTGGTGGGCGGCCTGGCGCCAGCGGCGGCCCGTTACGCCGGCTTCTCCTCGCGCAAGGCCCTGTGGATCGCGCTGCTCACTTCGGGCGGTGCTGCCGGCCTGGCCGGTGCGCTGGAGGTGGCGGGCCCGATCGGCCAGCTCACGCCCTACGTGCCGGCTGGCTACGGCTTCGCGGCCATCATCGTGGCCTTTGTGGGGCGGCTGCACCCGGTGGGCATCGTGTTCTCGGCCATCCTCATGAGCATGTTCTACATCGGCGGTGAGCTGGCGCAGTCGCGCCTGGGTCTGCCGAAATCGATCACCGGTGTGTTCCAGGGGCTGCTGCTGTTTGCGCTGCTGGCCTGCGACACGCTCATTGCGTACCGCCTAGTCTGGAAGAAGTGATCATGGAATCCATTGCTCTCCTCATCGGCTCGTCGCTCAACGCGGGCACCGTGCTGGCCATCGCTTCGCTGGGCCTGCTGATCAACGAAAAGGCCGGTATCGTCAACCTCGGTGCCGAGGGCATGATGCTCTGCGCCGCGCTGGCCGGATTCGCCACCGTGGTGCACACCGGCAGCACGGTGGCCGGCTTTGCCGCGGGCATGGCGGCGGGCGCTTTTCTGGCGGCCATCTTTGGCGGCCTGGTGATCTGGCTCAACACCAACCAGTACGCCACCGGTCTGGCGCTGTCGTTGTTCGGCGCGGGATTTTCCGCCTTCGCGGGCAGCAGCTATGTGCAGGAAAAGCTGCCCGAGCAGGCGCAGTTCGTGGTTCCCGTGCTGGGCGACATACCGCTGGTGGGTCCGGCATTGTTTCGCCACCATCCCATGGTCTACCTCTGCATCGGCATCGTGGTCGGCCTGATCTGGTTCCTCTACCGCACGCGCGCCGGCCTGGTGCTGCGCAGTGTGGGCGAGAGCCCGGAGTCGGCGCACGCGCTGGGTTACCCGGTGCGCCGCATCCGGCTGATGGCGGTGATGGCCGGTGGCGCGCTCTGCGGGCTGGCGGGCGCCTATGTGTCCACCATCTACACGCCGCTGTGGGTGGAAGGCATGATCGCCGGCAAGGGCTGGATCGCGCTGGCGCTCACCACCTTCGCCACCTGGCGCCCGGCACGCGTGTTGCTTGGTGCTTACCTGTTCGGTGGCGCGCAACCCGACCTGGATCCGCATCAACATGCCGACATCCATCGGAAAGCCCTTCTATCCCGGCGCATAATCTTTTTTGGTTTTTGTCACTGTTTCCGTTACCACCAACTCTCCCAACAAAGAGGTTTCCATGACTGACCTGAGCAAACGTTCCCTGATGAAGCTTGCGGCCCTGACGGCCGTGGCCAGCGCCGTGCTGATCGGCTGCGGCAAGAAGGAAGAAGCTGCGCCTGCACCGGCTCCGGCACCCGCTGCGGCCGAGGCGCCCAAGGCCGAGCCGCTGAAGATCGCGTTTGCCTATGTCGGCCCGGTGGGGGACGGTGGCTGGACCTTCGCGCACGACAACGGCCGCAAGGCGGTCGAGGCCGAGTTTGGTGACAAGGTCGTGACCAGCTTCGTTGAAAACGTGCCCGAGAGCGCCGACGCCGAGCGCGTGATCCGTGACCTGGCCAGCCAGGGCAACAAGCTGGTGTTCGGCACCACCTTCGGCTATATGGAGCCCATGCTCAAGGTCGCACCCGACTTCGCCGACGTGAAGTTCGAGCACGCCACCGGCTACAAGACGGCCGCCAACATGCGCACCTACGACAGCCGCACCTACGAGGGTGCCTACATGGCTGGCGTGATCGCCGGTTCCATGACCAAGACCAACACGCTGGGCGTGGTGGCGTCGATCCCAATTCCCGAGGTGATCCGCAACATCAACAGCTTCACGCTGGGTGCGCAGTCGGTCAACCCCAAGGTCAAGACCAAGGTGGTCTGGGTCAACGGCTGGTTCGACCCACCGAAGGAAACCGAAGCCGCGACCTCGCTGATCAACGGCGGCGCCGACGTGCTGATGCAGAACACCGATTCGTCCGCCGTGCTGCAGACCGCGGAAAAGCTGGGCAAGCGTGCCTTCGGCTGGGACTCCGACATGACCGCCTACGGCCCCAAGGCCCACCTGGGTTCGGCCGTGATCAACTGGGGTCCGTACTACATCAAGGCCGTGAAGGATGCGCTGGAAGGCACCTGGAGCACCGGCGGCGTCTGGTGGGGTCACAAGGAAGGTGCCATCGACATGGTGTCCATTGCCGAAGACGTGCCCGCTGAAGCCAAGGCCAAGATCGACACGGTCAAGGCCGGCCTGAAAGATGGCAGCTTCGCCATCTGGAAAGGGCCACTCCTGGATCAGGATGGCAAGGAAGTGCTGGCCAAGGACGTGGTCGCTGACGACAAGTTCCTTGGCGGCGTGAAGTTCTACGTGAAGGGTGTGGAAGGCAAGCTGCCGAACTGAGCCCACCCCTGCCGCGCCATGGGCGCGACCCCCTCAAGGGGGCGATGCGAGTGGCCCGGCGAAGCCGGTTCCACCGCATCCTGGGAAAAGCCACTCGCTTCGGACACATTGCAGATCGACGACCGTCGGACCTGCGGTGCCCTGGCCCAAAGCCGCTGCATCTGCAGCGGCTTTTTCGTTGGAGGATCACATGATCGAGAAACAACTCTGGCATCCGGTGACCGCGTCGCACAGGGTGCGCGATGCGCCGGTGGCGGTGGAGCTGCTGGGCAAGCCCGTGGTGCTCTGGCGCGAGCCGGGGCACGAGGGTGCGCCGGGTGTGGTGCACGCCTGGGCCGACCGCTGCCCGCACCGCGGGGCGAGTCTCTCGCTCGGTCGCGTGCTGAACCACCTGCACGGCGCGCGTCTGGAGTGCCCTTACCACGGCTGGCAGTTCGGTGGCGACACTGCGGCCCAGCAGGCGGTGGTGCCGGTGGCCGTGGGGCGTTGTGTGCATGTGCCGGCGGCACCGGTGTTTGAGCCGCCCGCATCCCACTGCGCCACGGTGTTCGAGGCGGTGGAGTGCCACGGGCTGGTGTGGGTCCGCCTGCAGCGACCCGACCGGACCCGCGTGCCAGCGGCCCTGACGGAACCCCCTGTGTTCGAACCCTGGAGCGATCCGCTCTGGCGCCAGGTGCTGTGTGGTCCCTACGAGGTGAACACCAGCGCGCCGCGCCTGGTCGAGAACTTCCTGGACCTGAGCCATTTCGGTTTTGTGCACGAGGGCTGGCTCGGTGAGCGCAGCCATGCGCAGGTGGAAACAGGGCGGGTGGAGGAGGGCGCCGACGGTCTGGTGGCCCGCGACTGCAAGGCCTGGCAGCCGCGTGCCTACGCGGGCGCCAGCGAAGGTGGCTTCATCGCCTACCGCTACACCGTGCCGCACCCGTTTGCCGCGGTGCTACGCAAGGACGCGGCCGAGGGTGACCCGGTGAGCAACGCGATCGCGCTGTTCATCCGGCCCGACTCGGCGGCGAGTTGCACCGCCTGGTTCGCCATGGCCACGCTGGGCGACCTGTCGGACGACGAGGAACTGCGCGCTTTCCAGGACGCCGTGTTCGCGCAGGACCGCCCCATTGTCGAATCCCAGGTGCCCAAGACCCTGCCGATCGGTCAGGACGGGCCGATTGCCGAGGTGCACAGCCCGGCCGACCGCATGTCCAGCGCCTACCGGCGTTATCTGGCCCGGCTGGGTGTGTCTCTGGGCGTGTGTTGAGATGAACCACCCCCGCCGCGCTTCGCGCGACCCCCTCAAGGGGGCGGCACTGGCCGTCCGGCAAGGCCGGCCCGGCAGTGCCCTGGGCTGCACCGTTTCGTGCTTCGGGGTGTTGCTCCGGGACCATCGAACGCGGATATTTTTTTCTTGTCGTAAGGAGTCGAGCCATGAAAAACCTCGCTGTTGAACGCGCCGTGGCCCTGGCGCGTGCCATTCCCAAGGCCGAGTTGCACATCCACATCGAGGGTTCGCTGGAGCCCGAGCTCATCTTTGCGCTGGCGCAGCGCAACGGCGTGCAGCTGCCGTACGCCGACGTCGAGGCCCTGCGCGCGGCCTACGCCTTCACCGACCTGCAGAGCTTCCTCGACATCTATTACGCCGGTGCCAGTGTGCTGCTGGAGGAGGCCGATTTTTACGACATGGCCTGGGCCTATTTCGAGCGGGCCAAGGCCGATCACGTCATTCACACCGAGATCTTTTTCGACCCGCAGACGCACACCGCGCGCGGCGTACCCATGGCAACCGTCATCCAGGGACTGTCACGCGCCTGTACCGACGCGCAGGCGAAGCTGGGCATCAGCTCGGCGCTGATCCTGTGTTTCCTGCGCCACCTGAGCGAAGCCGACGCGTTCGCCACGCTGGAAGCGGCCCTGCCGTACCGCGAACACTTCATCGGCGTGGGGCTGGACTCCAGCGAGGTGGACCACCCGCCCGAAAAGTTTGTGCGCGTGTTCGCACGCTGCCGTGAACTGGGTTTGCGCATCGTCGCGCACGCGGGCGAAGAGGGACCACCCGAGTACATCTGGGAAGCGCTGGAGCTGCTGCAGGCCGAACGCATCGACCACGGCGTGCGCTGCCTGGAGGACCCGGTGCTGGTGGCCGAACTGGCGAAACGCCGCACGCCGCTGACCGTGTGTCCGCTGTCCAACCTGAAGCTCTGCGTGGTGAACGATCTGGCCGACCACCCGATGAAACAGCTGCTCGACGCGGGCCTGTGCGCCACCGTCAATTCGGACGATCCGGCCTATTTCGGTGGCTACCTCAACGCGAACTTCGAACAGACCGTGCGGGCCCTTGCGCTGACGGAGGCCGACGTGATCACGCTGGCGAAAAACAGCTTTGAGGCGAGCTTTGTGAGCGACGCTGATCGCGCTGCCATGTTCGATGCCCTGGACCGTTCGGTGGGACAAGCGGCGCTGGCCTGAACCGGGGTTTCAAAGCCGCACGGTACAATTCGACCCCTGCGAGCCGGTGCTTCCCCGGCTCGCTTTTTTTGTCCTTCGGAAGCCATGTAGAGGAACACCATGTACAAAAACCTCGTGGCCCGGCGCGCCTGCGCCCTGGCGGTCACCAGCTTTTTCTTTTCTTTTCCCTTCTCCGCACAAGCCCAGACGGCGCCCGTCGCACCACCGGTCAAGGCCGCGTTCGTCTACGTCGCGCCGCTGACCGACGCCGGCTGGGTGCGCCAGCACGACCAGGGCCGCAAGGCCGTGGAAGCGGCGTTGTCCGGCAAGGTGCAGACCACCTTCGTGGAAAACGTGGCCGAAGGCCCGGACGCCGAGCGCGTGATTCGCGACCTCGCGCAGCAGGGGCACCAGATCATTTTCACGCCCAGCTTCGGCTACATGGAGCCCACGCTCAAGGTGGCGCGTGAATTTCCGAACGTGAAGTTCGAGTCGGTCACCGGCTACAAGACCGCGCCCAACGTGGCCACGTCCAATGCGCGTTATTACGAAGGCCGTTACCTGGCCGGTGTGGCGGCCGGGCGTTTGGCCACGCAGGCCGGCTACGTGGCCGGTTTCCCGATTCCCGAGGTGGTGCAGGGCATCAACGCCTTCACGCTCGGCATGCGTTCGGTGAACCCGGCCGCCACGGTGCGCGTGGTGTTCCTGGGTGAGTGGTTCAACCCGCCGCGCGAGCGGGAGGCGGCCATGACGCTGATGAACCAGGGCGCCGAGGTGCTGGCTTTCCACACCGGCTCCACCGCCGTGATGGCGGCGGCGCAGGAGCGCGGCAAACTCGCCGTCGCCTACCACTCCGACATGCGCAAGGTCGCGCCCGACGCGCAGGTGGTGGCGGTGACGCACCTCTGGGGCGACTACTACACCCGCCGCGTCAAGGCCGTGCTCGACGGCAGCTGGAAGAGTGGCAGCGTCTGGGGCGGCGTGAAGGACGGCATGATCCGCGTTGATGGGTTTGGCAGCAAGGTGCCCGCCGCCGTGCAGGCCGAGGTGCTGGCGCGGCAGGCCGACATGGCCGCGGGGCGGCTGCAACCGTTCGCCGCGAAAGCCGATGTGCGCAACAACGAAGGCCAGGTGGTGATGGCTGCTGGCCAGTCGCTCAGCGACGCTGAAATCCTGAACATGAACTGGCTGGTCGAGGGCGTGGTGGGCAAGCTGGCGCGTTGAACGCGGGGTGCGCCGGCGGGCCGTGTGACTTTCGTCATGGGGTTATCTGCCCCGCCGTATGTCGCAGGGGGGCGGTGCCGGTAAGCTTCGAGCTGCATGAAAGCCTACCGCGCCGCCCTTCTCCGTTTCGACGACGACCACAATCCCATTTACGAATCCGATGGCCTCCTGGTCGTGGGCCCGGATGCGACCGGTCGCCGGGTCGTGCGGGCTGTGGGGAGCTACAACGCGCTGGTGGACCGTTTTCCCGGCGTGGCGGTGGAAGACCTGCGCGGCCGCCTGATCGCGCCGGGGTTCGTTGACATGCACGTCCACTACCCGCAGACCGATGTGATCGGTGCGCCCGCCGCGGGCCTGCTGCCCTGGCTGGAAAACTACACTTTCCCGCACGAATCGCGCTTCCACGACGAAGACCATGCACGCGAGGTGGCGGGTTTCTTCTTCGACGAATTGCAGCGCCACGGCGTCACCACGGCCTTGACCTTTGCCACCTCGCACCCGCAGTCGGTGGACGCGGCCTTCAAGGAAGCCCAGGCGCGCGGCCTGCGTTTCATCACCGGCAAGGTGCTGCAGGACCGCCACAGCCCCGATGGTGTGCGCGACGACACCGAACAGAGCCTGATCGACACCGAAGCTTTGATCCAGCGCTGGCACGGCGTGGACCGCCTGGGCTACGCCATCACGCCGCGCTTTGCGCCCACCAGCTCGCCCGCCCAACTGCGCGGCGCGGGCGAGCTGGCGGCGAAGTACGCCGACGTGTGGATCCAGTCGCACGTGGCCGAAAACCTGGACGAAGTGAAGTGGGCGGCCGAGCTGTTCCCGGACGCACGCAGCTACCTCGGCGTGTACGGCGACTTCGGCCTGCTGCGCGAGCGCGCGGTGTACGCCCACTGCATCCACCTCGATGCGGAGGACCGGGCGCTCATGCGCGAAACCGGCGCCGCAGCGGCCGTGAGCCCGACCAGCAACCTGTTCCTGGGCAGTGGTTTCTTCGACTACGCCGCGGCCGATGCCGCCGAGATGCGCTACGGCCTGGCCAGCGACGTGGGCGGCGGCACCAGCTTCTCGCCCTTCCACACCATGCTCGCAGCGTATTACGTCGGCCGCGAAGGCCAGAGCAAAACCGGCCTGAGCCTGACGCCCGGCCAGCTCTGGTGGCAACACACCGCGGGTGCCGCGCAGGCGCTGGGTCTGGCCGGCGTGGTGGGCAACCTGCAGCCGGGCTGTGAGGCCGACTTCGTGGTGCTCAACCCGCAGGCCATGCCGCTGCTGGCGCGCAAGACGGCGCAGGCGAACAGCCTGGACGAGTTGCTGTTCGCACTGATCGTGCTGGGCGACGACCGGGTGGTGGAACGCACGGTGATCGCCAGATAGCGAGCCACACCACATCAGAAGAGGGCGCTGCCGTCGCACTCAGTTGAGCCGCCTCGCACATACAGCGCGATAGAACTCGTGCAACCCGAATGGCGATGTCTCCATTCAGGGGCATCAAGGGTCCGGCTCCGCCGGCCCAAGATACCGTCCCCCCTCCCAGCGCCACAGGCGCGCCAGAGAGGGGGGAAGCCGCGTCAGCGGCGCAGGGGGGTGTTCCTAGTTGTATGAAAGCGCGCGCGCTTTCCCCCAGAACACGCGGTACATGTAGATCGTGTAGACGATGATCATGGGCAGTGTGATGGCCACGCCGACGAAGATGACCGTGAGCGAGCCGGTGGAGATGGCAGCTTCCCACACGGTCATGCGACCGATCACGATGTCCGGAAAGATGCTGTAGGCCAATCCGAAGAAGGCCAGCACGAAGATCAGCACGGTGGACGCGAACACCACCCAGCCGTAGCCCGCCTTCACCACCCCGGGGTGGGTCACCACCCAACGCACTGCGAAGAACGCGATCGCGCAACTCAGCGGAATCGGCATCAGGCCGAACACCGCGGGCACGCTGAACCACTTGTTCACCACCGCCGGGTTCACCAGGGGTGTGGCCGCCGAGATCGCCACCAGGGCCGCCCCCACGGGCCACAATACGCGCCGCGCCCAGCGCACGGCGTGGGCCTGCAATTCACCTTCGGTCTTCATGATCAACCAGCCCGCGCCGAGCAGGATGTAGGCCGCCGGCAGCGTGAGCGCGATGCCCAGACTGAACGCCAGGCCCAGCCAGCCGCTGTCGAAGCCCGTGATGTAGCTGCCCAGCATCCAGCCCTGTGAAGCACTGGCCAGCAGCGAGCCCATGAAGAAGGCCCGGTTCCAGAACGGCAGGTAGCGCGTGGGGGCCTTGACGCGGAAATCGAACGCCACGCCGCGCAGGATCAGGCCCACCAGCATCACCGCCACCGGCAGGTACAGCGCCTGCAGCACCAGACCGTGCGCCATCGGGAAGGCCACCAGCAACACACCCACGCCCAGCACCAGCCAGGTTTCGTTGGCGTCCCAGAAGGGGCCGATGCTGGAGATCATGGTGTCCTTCTGTTCCTTGCTGGTCGCCAACGGAAGCAGCAGGCCCACGCCCAGGTCGTAGCCGTCGAGCACCACATAGGCCAGCAGAGCCAGGCCCATCACGGCGAGAAAAATGAGGGGGAGCAGTTCGGCCCAGGTCATGTTCATGGTGTGTTTTCCGTGCGTTCAACGGCCGCTTCGAGGCTCAGACGCCAGCCTTGCCGAGCTCGGCGCCGTGAGGGGCTTCGGGGGCATGCTTGACCGGGTGTTCGGCCATGTACTTGAGCACGCCCACGTAGGTGATGAGCAGCAGACCGTACACGATGAGGTACGCGGCCAGGGTGCTGGCGATCATGGACGAGGGCAGGCTGGTGGCCACATCGGCGGTGCGCAGGTGGCCGTAGACCACAAAGGGCTGGCGACCGATCTCGGTGACGTACCACCCGGCGAGCGTGGCCAGCCACCCCGAGAAGGTCATGGCGGCGAGCACGTAGAGCGCGGGCCGTGGCAACACGGACTTGTCCGCCGCGGTTTCAGGGCGCCTGCGCCACAGCAGCCAGGCCGAAGCCCAGGCCACCACCAGCATCAGCGTGCCCACGCCCACCATCACGCGGAAGGCCCAGAAGATCGGCGCCACGGGCGGGTGTGCACCCGGGAATTCGTTGAGGCCCTTGAGCTCGGCGTCCATGTCGTGCGCGAGGATCAGGCTGGCCATCTTGGGCAGCTTCACCGCGTAGTGCGTGGTTCCCGTGGCTTCGTCTGGAATGCCGAACAGCGTGAGCGGCGCGCTCTTCTCGGTGTGCCAGAGGCCCTCCAGCGCGGCGATCTTGGCCGGCTGGTGTTCCAGGGTGTTCAGGCCATGCAGGTCGCCGGCCAGGAACTGCAAGGGCATGGCGACCGCTGCAGCGATCACGGCCGCACGCAAGGCCTTGTGTGTGCCGCCGGTGGCGCTGCCCTTGATGAGTTGCCAGGCGCACAGGCCGGCGATCAGGAACGAGGCGGTGAGCGTGGAGGCCAGCAGCTTGTGCGCGAGGCGGTAGGGGAAAGAGGGGTTGAACACCACCGCGAACCAGTCGACCGGCAGGAACTTGCCATCGACGATCTCGAAGCCCGCGGGCGTCTGCATCCACGAGTTCAGGCTCAGGATCCAGAACGCCGACAGGGTGGTGCCAAAGGCCACGAGAAAGGTGGCGACCAGGTGCACGCGCGCGCTCACGCGCCCCCGGCCGAACAGCATGATGCCGAGGAAGCTGGCTTCGAGGAAGAACGCGGTGATCACCTCGTAGCCCAGCAGGGGGCCGGAGATGTCGCCGGTCTTTTCCATGAAGCCGGGCCAGTTGGTTCCGAACTGGAAGCTCATGACCAGGCCTGAGACGACGCCGATGGCGAACGACAGTGCAAACACCTTGGTCCAGAAGTAGTAGGCATCTTCCCAGGCCGCGTCGCGCGTCTGGATGTGGCGTATCCGGAAGTACAGCAGGAACCAGCCCAGCGCGATCGTGATGGTCGGGAACAGGATGTGAAAGCTGATGTTGGCGGCGAACTGGATTCGCGACAGGATCAAGGCGTCCATGGCTCTTTTCAGTGGGCGGGTCTGGGGAAACGCAGCGGTCAGGCAGCGGCGTCCTGCGAAGGGTCTGGCGGCGGTTCGGTGCGCTTGGGCGACTTGCCCGTGAGCCGGTCTTTCAGCTCCAGCACGCGCGTGACCTTGGTGCCCATGCCCATGAGTTGCAGGGCGGTCTCGGGGGCGAGTTTCTGCACGTCGTCGAACCAGGTCATGAGCCGGTCGATCAGGTCGTGCATGTCGCGCATGCGGGCCTGGGCGTGGCGCTCGGCGTCGGTCGAGGGCGTCTCCAGCAGGGCCGAGCGCAGCATCGTCAGCGTGGGCTCGATTTCCCGGCGGCGGCGCTCTTCGGCCAGCACGCGGAAGATTTCCCACACATCGGCCGGCGCTTCGAAGTACTCGCGCCTGTCACCCGGCTGGTGGCGCAACCGCACCAGACGCCAGGACTGCAGCTCTTTCAGGCCCATGCTGACGTTGGAGCGCGAGAACTCCAGTTGTTCGGCGATCTCGTCGGCGTTGAGCGCCCGGGGCGAGATGAAGATCAGCGCGTAGATCTGGCCCACGGTGCGGTTGATGCCCCATTTGCTGCCCATCTCGCCAAAGTGGGCAACGAATTCGCGGTTCAGCGGGGGAAGGTGGTCTTGCAGCGGCATGGGCGCGAGTCTAGGCAATCGCGTCTGAATTTTCAGGAAGTTCTGAAATTACATGAATAACAGTAGGGTCAATCCATGGCCTGGGCGGCGTCGCGCCTCGGGCGCGGGGTGCCCGGGTGCCTACAATCGGACGCAACAACACCGCCCGGAGCACGCACGCATGAGCATCAAAAGCGACAAATGGATCCGCCGCATGGCCAAGGAGCACGGCATGATCGAGCCCTTCGAGCCCGGTCAGATCCGGCAAAACGCCGCCGGCGAAAAGATCGTGAGCTACGGCACCAGCAGCTACGGCTACGACATTCGCTGCGCGCCCGAATTCAAGGTCTTCACCAACATCCACTCCACCGTGGTGGACCCGAAGAATTTCGACGAAAACAGCTTCGTGGACATCAACAAGGATGTCTGCGTGATCCCGCCCAACAGCTTCGCGCTGGCGCGCACCATGGAGTACTTCCGCATCCCGCGCAACGTGCTGACCATCTGCTTGGGCAAAAGCACCTACGCGCGCTGCGGCATCATCGTCAACGTGACCCCCTTCGAGCCCGAGTGGGAAGGTTATGTGACGCTGGAATTCAGCAACACCACGCCGTTGCCGGCCAAGATTTACGCCGGTGAAGGCTGCGCCCAGGTGCTGTTTTTCGAAAGCGACAAGGACGACGTCTGCGAGACCAGCTACAAGGACCGCGGCGGCAAGTACCAGGGCCAGGTCGGCGTGACGCTGCCCAAGACCTGAAATCGCCACACCGATCGCAACGGAAGCGCTGCCCCCGGCAGCGCTTTTTGTTTGGAGCTTTGCATAATGGGCTTGGCTGTGTCGCCAGACCCGAGGAGTACGCACCATGAAATGGGGAAACAACCGCCAGTCGGACCAGGTTGAAGACCGCCGCTCCTCATCGGGGGGCGGCATGTTCGGTGGCGGCGGCCGGCGCACGGGGGGCAAGGGCATCGGCCTGGGCACCATCGTCATCGCGCTGCTGGCGGGCTGGATCTTCGGCATCAACCCGATGACCATCCTGAGCTTCCTGGGCGGTGCGGGCGACCTCGCACCGTCGCAGACGCAGAACGCACCGGCTTCAACGCCTGCGGGCAAACCGACCGATGAAATGGGCCAGTTCGTGGCCGCCGTGCTGGGGGGTACCGAAGATGTGTGGATGGCGGTTTTCCAGCAGAGCGGCTCGCAGTACCCGAAGCCGCGCCTGGTGCTGTTCCGCGGCGCGGTGCCCACAGCCTGCGGCACCGGCCAGTCGGCCATGGGCCCGTTTTATTGCCCGGGTGACCAGAAGGTCTACATCGACCTGAGCTTCTACGAGACGCTGCGCAGCCAGCTCGGCGCGCCCGGCGACTTCGCCCAGGCCTACGTGATCGCGCACGAGGTGGGCCACCATGTGCAGAACCTGATGGGCCTGACCGACCAGATGGAGCAGTCCCGCCAGCGCGTGAGCGAGCGTGAATACAACGCGCTGTCCGTGCGGCTGGAGCTGCAGGCCGACTGCTTTGCCGGCATCTGGGCGCACCACAACCACAAGACCAACGCCATCCTGGAGCCGGGTGACGTGGAAGAGGCGCTGAACGCGGCCGCCGCCATCGGTGACGATGCCATCCAGCGCAAGAGCCAGGGGCAGGTGGTGCCCGACAGCTTCACCCACGGCACCAGCGAGCAGCGCCAGCGCTGGTTCCACAAAGGGCTCGAAACCGGCAGCGTCAAGGCCTGCGACACCTTCAACGCGCGCCAGATCTGAGATTCCCTGGCGTTTGACGTCGGGCGGGTGCCAGCCGGGGCTTCCCTGCCCGGGCTGGGTGAAAAACGCCCAAAGTGCGACAATAGAAGGCTAAAGCCCTCCCAGCGCGCATGAATACGCAACGCGCATTGAAATGACCCTATCCTTCTCCCAACTCTCTCTCTCTCCTTCGCTGGAGCGCGCCGTGGCCGAAATGGGCTACGAGAACATGACGCCGATCCAGGCGCAGGCCATCCCCGTGGTGCTGCAGGGTCGTGACGTGATGGGCGCCGCCCAGACCGGCACCGGCAAGACCGCGGCCTTCACGCTGCCGCTGCTGCAGCGCATGATGAAGCACGACAACACGTCCACCTCGCCCGCGCGCCACCCGGTGCGCGCGCTGGTGCTGTTGCCCACGCGCGAACTGGCCGACCAGGTGGCCGAGCAGGTCAAGCTCTACGCCAAGTACACCAACCTGCGCAGCACCGTGGTGTTCGGTGGCATGGACATGAAGCCGCAGACCGCCGAGCTGAAGAAGGGTGTTGAAGTGCTGGTGGCCACGCCGGGGCGTCTGCTGGACCACATCGAAGCCAAGAACTGCGTGTTGAACCAGGTCGAATACGTCGTGCTCGATGAGGCCGACCGCATGCTCGACATCGGCTTCCTGCCCGACCTGCAGCGCATCCTGTCCTTCCTGCCCAAGCAACGCACCACGCTGCTGTTCTCGGCCACGTTCTCACCCGAGATCAAGCGCCTGGCCAACAGCTACCTGCAGGACCCGGTGACCATCGAGGTCGCGCGCTCCAACGCCACCGCTTCGACGGTCGAGCAGCATTTCTACCGCGTCGACGACGACGACAAGCGCAACACGCTCAAGCAGATCCTGCGCGAGCGCGGCCTCAAGCAGGCCTTCGTGTTCGTCAACAGCAAGCTGGGTTGCGCGCGTCTGGCGCGTTCGCTGGAGCGCGAGGGCCTGAACACCACGGCCCTGCACGGTGACAAGAGCCAGGACGAACGCCTCAAGGCGCTCGAAGCCTTCAAGAGCGGCGCGGTCGACCTGCTGGTGTGTACCGATGTGGCCGCTCGCGGCCTGGATATCAAGGACGTGCCGGCGGTGTTCAACTTCGACATCCCGTTCAACGCCGAAGACTATGTGCACCGCATCGGCCGCACCGGCCGCGCAGGTGCCTCGGGTCTGGCGGTGTCGTTTGTCAGCGCGCGCGATGCGCGCCTGATGGGCGATCTGGAAAAACTGCTGGGCAAGAAGCTGGAGCTGGAAGCGCTGGAACTCGAAGCGGACAAGCGCCCGGCAGGTCACTTCAACGACGGCCAGCGCGCTTGGCAGCAGCCCGATACGGCGCGCGAAGCGCGTGAAATCCGCGAGAGCCGCGGCAGCCGTCCTGAGCGCGAGGCGCGTGCACCGTCCAGCCGCCCGGTGCGCCCACCCCGTGCGCCCGCCGATCCCCTGTTCGACAAGCCTTATGAGCCCAGCCTGGCCGCCGAGGCCACGCCGTCCTGGGAAGCCGCGCAGAAGCCCACCAGCCGCCTGTCGCCCAACATCAAGACCCGCAAGAAGGTGCCGGCGCTGTTCAAGAGCGCGCCGGTGGCCCCTGTGACCGACAACAGCTGAATCAATCAGCCCTTGCCCGGTTTGCGGGTTTGCGGGCAGCGCACGGCGATGCGTTCGACCTCGCCCGGTTGCGCGCCCAGCCGCGCCGCCGTTAGGCAGCCCCCCCACACACAACCCGTGTCCAGTGCCAGCACGCCCGGCCGCGGCGCATCGGCGTCCAGCGTGGACCAGTGGCCGAAGGCCACCGGTGCGCCTTCGGTGCGCCGCCCCGGCACCTCGAACCACGGCACGAAGCCCGGCGGCGCGCTGTCCGCGCTGTCCTTGGTGTCGAACTCCATCACGCCCTGCGGTGAACAGAAGCGCAGCCGCGTGAGCGCGTTGACGATCACGCGCAGCCGCGCGGCGCCGCGCAGGCCGTCGCTCCAGAAGTCGGGCTGGTTGCCGTACATGCCGTGCAGGAACACACCCCAGTCCGGGCTGCGCAAGGCGGTTTCCAGCTCGCCGGCCAAGGCCAGGGTCTGCGCCGCGTCCCACTGCGGCAGCACGCCCGCGTGCACCATCAGCCAGCCGTGCGCCTGCAACGCCATGGAGCGCGTGCGCACCCAGTCCAGCAAGTCGCTGCGATCGGGCGTGTTCAGGATGTCGGCCACGGTGTCGCTGCGGTGCGGCTTGCGCACGCCGTGCGCCACGGCGAGCAGGTGCAGGTCGTGGTTGCCCAGCAGGCAATGCGCTGCGCCTTCGAGCGCCATCAAGCGGCGCAACACCGCCAGCGAGTCCGGACCGCGGTTGACCAGATCGCCCAGCAGGTACAGCGTGTCGCGGCTGGGTGAAAAACCGATTTCGTCCATCAGACGTCCCAGGGCCTCGTCGCAGCCCTGCACGTCGCCAATCATGTAAAGTGCCATGCGCCCATTATGGATACCCTCTTAATCCTCTTTCTCACCCTGCTCAACGGTGCCTTTGCCATGTCGGAACTGGCGCTGGCCTCCAGCCGCAAGGCCCGCCTGTCGGCCATGGCGGAGTCGGGTGACAAGGGGGCACAGACCGCGCTGAAGCTGCTCGAAGACCCCACGCAGTTCCTGTCTTCGGTGCAGGTGGGCATCACTTCCATCGGCATGCTCAATGGCATCGTGGGCGAGGCGGCCTTCAGTGGTGGCCTGGCGGCGTGGCTGCAGGGCCTGGGATTGACCGAGGCCACGGCCAGCGTGAGCGCCACCGCGGTGGTGGTGGTGGTGATCACCTTCATCACCATCGTGTTTGGCGAACTGGTGCCCAAGCGCATCGGCCAGCTGTACCCGGAAACGGTGTCGCGCTGGGTCTCGCGGCCGATGGCCTGGGTGGCGAAAATCGCGCGCCCCTTCGTGCTGCTGCTGTCGGTGACCACGCAGGGCACGCTCAAGCTGCTGCGCGTCGACACCAACGCCGTGCAGCACGTGACCGAAGAAGAAATCAACGCCAGCCTGGAAGAGGGGGTCGACGCCGGACTGATCGAGGAGCACGAGCACCAGATGGTGCGCAACGTGTTCCAGCTCGATGACCGCCAGCTCACCTCCATCATGGTGCCGCACGCCGACATCGAATGGCTGGATGCGGAAAGCGCCATCGACGACGCGGTGCAGCGGGCCTGGACCACCGGTCATTCCTGGTACCCGGTCTGTCGTGGCGGGCTTGCCGATGTGGTCGGCGTGATCCACCTGCCGCGCATGCTGGCGCTGCAGGCCGAAGGCAACAACGAGCCGATCATGAGGCACGTGCAGCCAGCGGTGTTCGTGCCCGAGACGCTCTCGGGCATGGAGCTGCTGGAGCAGTTCCGCGAGCGCTCCACACGCATGGTGCTGGTGGTGGACGAATACGGCGTGGTGCAGGGGCTGCTCACGCCGCTGGACATGCTCGAAGCCATCACCGGCGAACTCTCGCCCCACGAGGCGCTGGACGCCTGGGCCACGCAGCGCGAGGACGGTGCCTGGCTGGTGGACGGGGCCATGCCCGTGGCCGAACTCAAGGCACGGCTGGACATCGAGGAACTGCCCGACGAGGACAAGGGCCGCTACAACACGGTGGCCGGCTTGATGCAGACGGTGGCGGGCGACCTGCTTGCCCAGTCCGACACGGTGGATTGCGCGGGCTGGCGCTTCGAGGTGCTGGTGCTTGACGGCCGGCGCATCGATCAGGTCCTGATTTCGCAGCTGCCTGAAGACGAAGAAGCACTGGCCGAAGACGCCCGCTGAGCGGGGTGCCCGCGGGCCGGATCAGCGGCTCAGGTTGGGGGCTGGGTGGGCCCCACCGGCCGGTGTTCGAACAACCAGTCCTTGAACGCCAGCGCAGCGGCCGACAGCCGCTTACCCCGCGGGTAGACCACGTGCCAGCGGCGGATCAGCGGAAAGCCCACCACGTCCAGCAGCACCAGCTCGCCCAGGGCCAGCTCTGACACCACCGTGGTGGCCGACAACACCGCCAGGCCCAGGCCGCCGGCCACGGTCTGTTTGATGGCTTCGTTGCTGCCGACCTCCAGCCGGTTCTTCAGCGTCACGCCCTGGCTGGCGAAAAACTTCTCGGCCGTGAGCCGCGTGCCCGAACCCGGCTCGCGCAGGATGAAGGGTTCGTTCTTCAACCGGCTGGGCGCGATCTTCTTTTTGCCCACCAGCGGGTGGTCGGGCGGCGCCACCAGCACCAGCGGATTGTCGGCAAAGTTCTCGCTCACCACGTCCATGCTCTCGGGCGGCTGACCCATGATGTAGAGGTCGTCCTGGTTGGCCGCCAGTCGCTGCAACAGGTTTTCGCGGTTGCCCACCAGCATCGCCACTTCGATGCCCGGGTGCGCCGCGCAGAAGCCACCCAGCAGCTTGGGAACGGTGTATTTCACCGTGGTCAGGATCGCCAGCTTGAGGCTGCCGCGCTCCACACCCTGCAGCGCCGCCAGGTCCTGCGACAGGCGCTCCATGCGCGTTTCGATGTCGGCGCAGGCGTCGGCCAGGGTCTGGCCGGTGGCGGTGAGAAAGATCTTCTTGCCCAGTTGCTCGAACAGCGGCTGGCCCACCGTTTCCGAGAGCTGCTTGACCTGCAACGACAGCGTGGGCGGCGAGAGGTGTAGCTCTTCGGCTGCGCGCGCGAAGCTGTTGTGGCGTGCCACGGCGAGGAAGATGCGCAGCTGGTGCAGCGTGGCGTGGCGCAGGTTCATTCGGGTCTCCTTGGTCGATAGATAAAAATCTAACATAACAGTAAAAACATTTTACTTTTATTTATTCTTGAGTGACTCAACAATCCGTCTGTCCCCGATCAAAAAACCCGGGGCATCCATCAACACGGTAGACAAACCCTCTAGACATCCCCGGAGACCCCCATGGACCAAAGCAACCGCTACGCCGACCTCAGCCTGAAAGAAGCCGACCTGATCGCCGGCGGCAAACACATCCTCGTGGCCTACAAGATGAAGCCCAAGGCCGGCCACGGCTACCTGGAGGCCGCGGCACACTTTGCGGCCGAGTCGTCCACCGGCACCAACGTCGAGGTGAGCACCACCGACGATTTCACCAAGGGGGTGGACGCGCTGGTGTACCTCATCGACGAAGCCACCGAGGACATGCGCATCGCGTACCCGATGGACCTGTTCGACCGCAACATGACCGACGGCCGCATGATGATGGTGTCGATCCTCACGCTCATCATCGGCAACAACCAGGGCATGGGCGACATCGAGCACGCCAAGATCCACGACATCTATTTCCCAGAGCGCGCCATCCAGCTGTTTGACGGCCCGAGCAAGGACATCTCCGACATGTGGCGCGTGCTGGGCCGCCCGATCAAGGACGGCGGTTACATCGCCGGCACCATCATCAAGCCCAAGCTGGGCCTGCGCCCCGAGCCCTTTGCGGCCGCGGCCTACCAGTTCTGGCTCGGTGGCGACTTCATCAAGAACGACGAGCCGCAAGGCAACCAGGTGTTCTGCCCGCTGAAGAAGGTGTTGCCGCTGGTGTACGACTCGATGAAGCGCGCCCAGGACGAAACCGGCCAGGCCAAACTGTTCTCGATGAACATCACCGCCGACGACCACTACGAAATGCTGGCCCGTGCCGATTTCGCGCTGGAAACCTTCGGCCCCGATGCCGACAAGCTGGCCTTCCTGGTGGATGGCTTCGTGGGTGGCCCGGGCATGATCACCACCGCCCGCCGCCAGTACCCTGGCCAGTACCTGCACTACCACCGCGCCGGCCACGGCATGATCACCAGCCCCAGCGCCAAGCGCGGTTACACGGCTTTCGTGCTGGCCAAGATCTCGCGCTTGCAAGGCGCCTCGGGCATCCACGTCGGGACCATGGGCTACGGCAAGATGGAAGGCGAAAACTCGGACAAGAACATCGCCTACATGATCGAGCGCGACGAAGCCCAGGGCCCGGTCTACTACCAGAAGTGGTACGGCATGAAGCCCACCACCCCGATCATCTCGGGCGGCATGAACGCGCTGCGTCTGCCGGGCTTCTTTGAAAACCTGGGTCACGGCAACGTGATCAACACTTCGGGTGGCGGCGCCTACGGCCACATCGATTCGCCCGCTGCCGGTGCGATCTCGCTGCGCCAGTCCTACGAGTGCTGGAAGTCGGGCGCCGACCCGATCGCCTACGCCAAGGAACACAAGGAATTCGCCCGCGCGTTTGCCTCGTTCCCTGGGGACGCCGACAAGCTGTACCCTGGCTGGCGCGAGAAATTGGGCGTGCACAAGTAATCTCTTTGCTTGTGGCGGAGGGCTTCTTCAGGCCCGGGACCGATGGGCGCCCTGCATTGCTCGTGTCCCCCGGCGGCGTTGCCGCCTCCTCCTTTACCTCGCTATGCAGGACGCCCACCGGCCCCGAACCCGAAGAAGCTTTGGCGTTCCAAGGAGGGGTCGGAGTCCAGGTGCTGGCGTTTGGAGCGCTGGGTGTCCGACGCAGCGAAGTAAAGGAGGAGGGGCGGGCGCAGCCCGACCCGGGGGACATGAGCGTAGTTGGATGCCCAGTGCTCCAAACGCGGAGCGAAGTGTCTTCACGGCATGAGAGAAGCAACACACCTCCCAACGAACGCACCAGAAGGAGAAAAGAGATGACCACCGACTACCGCATAGACCAAGAACCCTACTACCAGCCGCAAAGCAACGAGGTCGCGCTGTACGAAGCCGCCTACGCCGCGCGCCTGCCGGTCATGCTCAAAGGCCCCACCGGTTGCGGCAAATCGCGCTTCGTCGAATACATGGCCTGGAAGCTGCAACGGCCACTCATCACCGTCGCCTGTAACGAAGACATGACCGCGTCCGACCTTGTCGGCCGCTACCTGCTCGAAGCCGGTGGCACGCGCTGGCTCGACGGTCCGCTCACCATGGCCGCGCGTTTGGGCGCCATCTGCTACCTCGATGAAATCGTCGAAGCGCGCCAGGACACCACCGTGGTGATCCACCCGCTGACCGACCACCGCCGCACCCTGCCGCTGGACAAGAAGGGCGAACAGGTGCGTGCCCACCCGGACTTCCAGCTCGTCATCTCCTACAACCCCGGCTACCAGAACCTCATGAAGGACCTGAAGCCCTCGACCAAACAGCGCTTCGCCGCCTTCGATTTCGACTACCCGCCGCCCGAGCAGGAAGCGCGCATCGTGGCCAGCGAAACCGGCATCGACGAAGCCCTGGCCGCCCGGCTGGTGAAGATCGCCATCACCGCGCGCAACCTCAAGGGCCACGGTCTGGTCGAAGGCATTTCCACCCGCCTGATGGTCTACGCCGCCACGCTCATGAAGGGCGGCGTTGCGCCGCGCGACGCCTGCCGCATGGCGCTGGTGCGGCCCATCACCGACGACGCCGACATCCGCGAGACGCTGGACCACGCGATCGACGCCGTGTTCGAAGCCGCGTGAACCCCAGGAGTCCGGCATGAGCACCGCCGCCACCGACCTGCCAGCCGGCCATCTGCAGGCCTGGCGCGCCCGGCTCGACACCCGCTTCCCCGAAGTGGAGCCGGTGTTTGAAAGCTGTCTGGGTGAGGCGGTGCGCGTGCTCTCGCCCGAGGGGCTGGACGCCTACATCGACTACGCGCGCACCCTCGGCAAGCTGGGCCGCGGCGTCGAACCGATGTTGATCTTCCTGGCCGAGTGGCCGCAGATCGCTCGCTCGCTCGGTGAAGACGCGCTGCCCGCCATCGCCGCCACCATCCACACGCTCTACAAGTCGCCCAACGGCAAAGCCATCACGCCGTTCCTGCAAAGCCTGGTGGCTGTTGCCAGAAGGTTGCCGTCGCGCGAACCGTTCCAGCGCTACCTGAGCCTCTCGCTCGATTTCATGGAGCGCACCACCGGCTCCATCCACGGCCACCACAAGACCTTTGCCAGTCCGGGGCTGCCACTGTTCTTCGAACGTGCGCCGCAGCTGCTGGGCCTGCTCAGCGTGGGCGGGCTCAAGCGCTGGGTCGAATACGGCGTGCGCAACTACCACCACCACCCCGAGCGCCAGCGCGACTACTTCAGCCTGCGGTCGGCCGACGCCAAGGCTGTGCTGCAGCGCGAGCGCCGCGGCACCCTGCTGGCCGATCACACGCGCGTGCTCGACCTGTATCTGCAGGCTCTGTGGCAAGAAGAAGCGCTGCTGGTGCCCTACGCCACCGCCCACCTGGGCGACGACAGCGCCTCGCTGAGCACACCGCGCCACAGCCAACCTTATTTCGACGCGCTGGGCATCCGCCTGCCCGACGTGTACGAAGACCGCAGCGGCGTGCGCGGCATCGACCGCTACCGGGCCGCGCTCGCCCACATGGCCGGCCACCGCCGCTGGAGCCAGCCCCAGGTGGCCGACAACTGGAGCCCGTTCCAGCGCCTCGCAGTCGAGATGTTTGAAGACGCGCGCATCGACGCCCTGCTGCTGCGCGAATACCCCGGTCTGCGCGGCACGCTGCTGCGCCTGCACCCGCGCCCGACCGAGGGCGCCTGCGACCCGGCCACGCACTCCTGCCTGCGCCACCGCCTGGCCATGCTTTCGCGCGCCATGCTGGACGCACAACACGGCTACACCGACCCGGACCTGCTCGATTTCCGCCAGCGTTTCCACCAGGCGCTCGCCGCGGGTGAGTCCAGCACGAAAGAGATGGCCAGCCTCGCGCTGTCGTGCGTGGCGCGCATCCGCCGCCAGAGCGACCAGCAGCCGAATGTGTATTTCACCGACACCGAGGTGGACTACCGCGACGACAACCGCCACCTGTGGATCTACATCGAGGCCGGTGACGAAGAAGAGAGCTTCGATGACCATCGGCAACGCGAGACGCCGCCCGATGTGCCCGGCCTGCCGCCGCGCCATTACCCCGAGTGGGACCCGGCGAGCCAGACCTACCGGCCCGACTGGGTGAGCCTCTACGAGCGCCTGCAACCGAGCGGCAACCCGGCCGACATCCACCGCATCCTCGCGCGCCACGCGGCGCTGGCCAAGCAGCTCAAGCGCCTGCTCGATTTGCTCAAGCCGCAGGACAAGGTACGCATCCGCTTTCAGGAAGAGGGCAGTGAGCTGGACCTGGACGTGGCGATCCGCTCCTGGGTCGATTTCAAGAGCGGCGCCGCGCCCGACCCGCGCATCAACATGAGCCACCGCACCGACGGGCGCGACATCGCGGTGCTGCTGTTGCTGGACCTGTCGCAGTCACTCAACGAACCCGCGGCAGGCAGTGAACAGACCGTGCTCGACCTGAGCCGCGAAGCCGTCACCCTGCTGGCCTGGGCGATCGAGCAACTGGGCGATCCCTTCGCCATCGCGGGCTTTCATTCCAACACCCGGCACGACGTGCGCTACCAGCACATCAAGGGTTTTGACGAAGGTTTTGATGAGGACGTGAAGGGCCGCCTGGCGGGCATCGAGGCGGGCTATTCCACCCGCATGGGCGCGGCCTTGCGCCACGCGGGCCACTACCTGGGCGCGCGCCAGGCCGACAAGAAGCTGCTGCTCATCCTCACCGACGGCCAGCCCAGCGACATCGACACGCCCGACGAACGCACCCTGATCGAAGACGCGCGCGAGGCCGTGCGCGAACTCGGGCAGGACGGCATCTACACGCACTGCATCAGCCTCGACCCGAAGGCCGATGCCTACGTGGGCGACATCTTCGGCGGCCGCCACACCGTGATCGAAAACGTGCAGCGCCTGCCCGAGCGGTTGCCGCAGCTGTTCATGTCGCTCACGCGCTGAAGCGCGCGCCGCTCAGGCGTGCGAGGTCGCGGCGATGTGCGTCAACCGGTCCGCTACCGAAGCGGGCGCGGCCAACATACCGAACAGATTCTTCGGGTCCGCCAACTGCGGGATCAGCGCGATGCGCTCGCCCATGCCCAGCCGGACCGCGCTGTCCATCATGAAACGCAGGGCGGAGAAGTCTTCGAGCGCGAAGCCCACCGAGTCGAACACCGTGACCTGATCGGCGCTGTCGCGCCCGGCGCGTTCGCCGCGCAGCACCTGCCAGAGTTCGGTGACGGCGAAGTCGGCGGGCTGGTGCTGGATCTCGCCTTCAATGCGCGATTGCGGCTCGTATTCCACGAAGACCTTGGCCGCGTCGAGGATGTCGCCGTGCAGCTCGGTCTTGCCCGGGCAGTCGCCGCCCACGGCGTTCAGGTGCATGCCGGGCTCCATCATCTCGGGCGTGAGGATCAGGGCCTTGGCCTTGTCGGCGGTGACGGTGGTCACGATGTCGGCGCCACGCACCGCTTCGGCCGTGCTCTGGCACACGGTGATCTGCAGGCCGCTGCCTTGCAGGTTGGCGACCAGCTTGGCCGTCGCGGCCGGGTCCACGTCGTACACGCGCAGTGCTTCAATGCCGACCAGGTGCTGGAAGGCCAGGGCCTGGAACTCGCTCTGTGCGCCGTTGCCGATCAGCGCCATCACGCGGCTGTCGGGGCGGGCCAGCGTCTGGGCGGCCAGGGCCGACATGGCGGCGGTGCGCAGCGCGGTGGTGAGTGTGAGCTCACTCAGGAACAGCGGGGCGCCGGTGTCCACGTCCGCCAGCACGCCGAAGGCCATCACCGTGGACATGCCGAAACGGGTGTTGCCCGGATGGCCGTTGACGTACTTGAAGCTGTAGCGGTGGTCGTCGGCCACGGGCATGAGCTCGATCACGCCGTCTTTGGAGTGCGCGGCCACGCGGGCGGACTTGTCGAAATCGGCCCAGCGCAGGAAGTCGGCGCGGATGTGTTGTGCCATGTGCTGCAGGCAGTGCGGCAGGCCGAGGCGGCGGATCAGCTCGGCGGCTTCGGGCGCGCTCAGGTACAGGGTGCCGGCGTTGCGGAACTGGGTGAGTGCGGTGTTTTTCATGGTCGTCTCCTGTTGTGCGGAAAACGGTGCGAACAGGTGTCCACAATCCCGTCCATAGAGTTTGCCGGCGGAGCGCGACAATGAAAATCGGCAATAAAGTAAAGAAATGGCAGAAAATCAGCCAATTCGGCAACTTTGATTGGCGTTTTGAACATGGACCAGCTGGACCAGCAACTCATCGGCCTGCTGCGGCAGGACGCCCGGCTCTCGGTGGCCGACCTCGCGCACAAGCTCCAGGTGTCGCGTGGCACCGTCACCAACCGGCTGCGCAAGCTCGAAGACACGCAGGTGATCGTGGGCTACACGGTGCGCCTGAAGCCCGAGGCGCAGCCCGAGCGCATCCGCGCCTGGATGAGCGTGCAGGTCGAGGGCAACCAGACCCGGCTGGTGATCGCCAGCCTGCTGGGTGAGCCGGGCGTGGCCGCCCTGCACGACACCAACGGCCGCTGGGACCTGCTGGCCGAGCTGGAGGTGGGCTCGATGAAAGAACTGTCCGACGTGCTGGAGCGCGTGCGCCTGATCAGCGGCATCCGTTCGACCGAGACCAGCATCCACCTGGCCAGCTACCGCTGAGCGGGGGGCGCGCGGCATCCCGGGGTTCCGGCTGCGATCTTGAGCGCGCCAACAAAAAGACCCGGCCTGGCCGGGTCTTCGGGCGGGGTGCACACGCCCGCCGCGAGGATCAGTTCTGGAAGACGTCGTCCATGCCACCGCCGCGGCCCACGCGGCCCACGCGGCCGTCGCTGTCGTCCGGTGCATCGTTCACGTCATCGGCGCCACGGCCGCGGCGACCCACGCGACCATCGCTGTCGTCCGGTGCGTCCACGCCGTTGTCTTCCACGCCACGGGGCCGGTCGCGACCGCTGATGTGACCGTCGGCGTGGTGGTTCGGGCCGTCATCGGCGCCGCGACCGCGACGTCCGCTGCCCGAGTTGCTGGAAGACGAGGAACTGCTGGATGAGGAACTGCCGGCGTTGCCACCATCGTCGCCGCCGCGACCCCGGCCGCGCCCACGGCCGCTGTCGCCGGACGAACCGTTCGAGGACGAAGACGACGAGTTGCCGCCATCGTCTCCACCCCTGCCACGGCCGCGGCCACTGCTGTCGCCCGAGGAGTTGCTGGAGCTGCTCGATGAAGAACCGCCGCGGTTCTTGCCGCTGCCGGAGTCTCCGTCTTTGGCCAGCACGGCACTGGACGCGAGACCCAGTGCCATGGCGGCAATCAGGGCGGCGAGGGTGGACTTGTTGAAGGTGCGCATGGTTTTCTCCTGAAGGGTGGTGGTTGAGTACGTGTGAAGTTTTCCCACGCACGACCGCAGTATGTGTGTGAAAATTTCCCACGTCAATTTTTTTGTGTGATTTTTTCCCACGCAAGTGTTAAAGTTCGTTTCGCCCCTCACCCTCCGGACCGTCACCGCCCATGCCCACGCACTCCACACCGCCTCCGGTTGCCGAACAGGACACCGCGCCCGGGATCGCGGGGGCACCCTCGCCCGCGGTGGTGCGCGCCCTGCGCAAGGTGTTGCGGCCGCTGGTGCACCTGATGCTCTCGCGCGGTATCACCTACCCCTACCTGTCGGACATGCTCAAGGGTCTGTTCGTCGAGGTGGCCGACCGCGACTTCCGCCTCGACGCCAAGCCACCCACCGACAGCCGCATCAGTCTGATCAGCGGCGTGCACCGCAAGGACGTCAGCCGCCTGCGCCAGCTGCTGCACAGCGAGCTGGCGATCGAACCTTCGGTGGTGCCGCGTGGCGCGCAGCTGGTGGCGCACTGGATGAGCGATTCGCGCTACCTGCAGGCCGACGGACAACCCCGGCCGCTGGCGCGCCTGATCAGCGAGGGCGGCGAGCAGTCGTTCGAGGCGCTGGTGACCGGTGTCAACAGCGACATCCGCTCGCGCGTGGTGCTGGACGAATGGTTGCGCCTGGGCGTGGTGCACCTGGACGACGACGGTCTGGTCTGCCTGAACGCCGGGGCCTTTGTGCCCACGCGCGGTGCCGATGAAAAGGCCTTCTATTTCGGCCACAACCTGCACGACCACGCCGCCGCTTCGGTGCACAACCTGCTGGGCGGGCAGC
Organism: Betaproteobacteria bacterium HGW-Betaproteobacteria-9; assembly: GCA_002842215.1. GTDB lineage: Bacteria > Pseudomonadota > Gammaproteobacteria > Burkholderiales > Burkholderiaceae_C > Hydrogenophaga. Next base: position 139,847 of record PHCC01000016.1, read on the forward strand.
CGGCCCTGATGGAGCGCAGCGTGCACTACAACGCCCTGTCGCCAGCCTCGGTCGAGAAGCTGGCCAAGCTCTCCGAACAGTGGAGCATGAAGGCTCTGCTGGCCGTGAACAAGGCCGCGATGCAGGCCGAAGCGCAGGACAAGGCGCTCGCGCCGGACCAGGCCAACCGGCGCTTCACGCTGGGTGCGTATTTCTACACCGAACCCGACACCGGGCCGGAGCAACCCGGGGAGCGGCCGTGAAGGAACAACTCCGCCCGCCCGCGGCATGGACCGTGGTCCTGCTGCTGTGTCTGGGCCTGGCTGCGGGCTGCAGTCACCGGCTTCCAGACGCTTCACTCAGCGGCGCTGCTGCCTGCCGCGTGGCGTCGCTCACCAACCCCGCCGCGCTGGCGCCGGGTCTGGGTGGTACGGGCGCCCCGGCCGTGGTGGCCGACCCCGGCGGCATCGGCGGCACGGGTCGGGTCGCGCAACGGCCCGGCGTGGGCGGCACGGGGCAGGTGGCCGGCAGTCCGGGCATCGGTGGCACCGGCGCGGTGGCCGGCGCAGCGGGGCCGGCGCACGAAGGCGGTCTGGGGGGCACCGGCATCGTGGGTGTGGTCACCGGCTTTGCCAGCATCTGCGTCAACGGGGTGGAGGTGGAATACCAGCCCGAAACACCGGTGCAGCGCGACGGCGCGCAGGCGCCGCTCAGCGATCTGGCGGTGGGGCAGTGGGTGGCCCTGCAGGCGAGTGGTCAGGGGGAGCAATTGCAGGCCCGGCGCATCGTGGTGCTGGACGCGGCCGTCGGACCCTTGTCCAGTGTCGACGCCGCCGGCGGGCGTTTCGTGGTGATGGGCCAGCGCGCGGTGGCGCTCGAAGCGACCGATCTCGCGGGGCGCCAGGCGGGCGACTGGGTGCGCGTGAGCGGGCAGCGGCTCGCCAGCGGCGAGATCCGCGCCACCCGGGTGCAGGCCTGGGCGGCCGGCGAAGCGCAGGTCACCGGGCCGCTTTTGCGGGCGCCCGACGGCACGCTGCGGGTGGGCGAATCGCCCGTGGTGTTGCGCGACCCGGCCTTGCTGGTGGGCGTGGACGATGGCGCGGAAGTGGCCGTGCGCGGTGAATGGGTGGACAGCCGCCTGATCGCGAGCGAACTGCAGCGCCAGCCCACGCGGTCGGCCGTCGGCGCGGTGCGCGAGGTGCTGCTGCAAGGGTATGTGCACGCGCTCAACGGACAGGAGCTGCAACTGGGCTACGGCGCGCTCACCCTGAGCGATGCCACCCGGGTGCGGGGCGGCGAGCTGGAAGCCTTGAGCGTGGGGCAGGCGGTGCGGGTGCGGGGCCGCGTCGACGCGCAGCAGCGGGTCGTGGTGGAGCTGCTGGAGTTCCAGCGCGAAAGTCGCCGTGGCAATTCGCGCCGGGCCTCGGTCCGTTCGAACGATGACGCCGACGATTCCGATGATTCCGACAGCAGCGGCAAGAGCAGCCGCGGCTCGGACGACAGCAGCGGTCGGGGCCGCGGCCGCGGACGGGGTGGCGACGGCGATTCCTCGGGCAGCGGCAGCAGCGGCAGTTCGGGCAGCGGCTCGTCCGGTGGTGATTCGTCCGGCAGCGGCAGCTCGGGCAGCGGCTCGTCAGGGAGCAGCGGGTCGTCCGGCAGCGGCAGCTCCGGGAGTGGCAGTTCGGGCAGCGGGTCGTCCGGCGGTGGTTCGGGCAAGGGCCGGGGGCGTGGCCGCAGCGGCAAGGACTGAGACGCCGCCCGCCCAGCCATCGCCGCCACGCCCGCAGCAAGCGCCGCCCCCCGGCGCGCACGAAGCGGTCCCGCCCAGCCGAGGTCCTGTCATATAGTCGGCGCTCACCGCACGCCACCACCATGACACCCACTTCCCAGGCCGCCGCCAGCCCACTGCCCGACAGCGCCATTGCCCTGCAGGCCGAGCCCGGCCACCTGATCCGCCGCGCGCACCAGCTCGCGGTCTCCACCTTCCACGAAACGCACGGCCGCCAGATCACGCCGGTGCAGTACGCGCTCTTGCGCGCCCTGCAGGACGCGCCGGGCATCGACCAGGTGACGCTGGCCGACAAGGTGGCGCTGGACACCTCCACCACCGCCGACATCGCCACCCGGCTGGAGGCCAAGGGCTGGATCGTGCGCGAACTGCTGCCGCGGCGCCAGCGCGCCCTGCGCCTCACGCCCGAAGGCGAGGCCGTGCTGGCCGACATGCTGCCGCGCGTGGTGCCCATGTACCGCCGGTTGCTGGAGCCCCTTGAGCCGGCCGAGCAGGCCGAATTTCTGCGCCTGCTGCGCAAGTTCGTGCACCTCAACACGCCATCGCCCGGCGCTCCGGACTCGGGTAAACCCGAGGTCTGAACCCCTGTTCGCCACCCGTCTGCGTCCGTACAATCCACTTCATTCAGCATACTGAATGAAGTTGGCACCACACCTCCGGAGACGCGATATGTTCCCCCTCAACACCTGGTACGTCGCTGCCCGCAGCGAAGAAATCCCCGCCGACCGGCCGCTGGGCCGGCGCATCTGCAACCAGCCCATGGCCCTGTTCCGCAACAGCGCCGGCCAGGTCGCCGCCGTGCTCGATTTCTGCCCCCACCGCGGCGCGCCGCTGTCGCTGGGCAAGGTCGAGGGCGACACCCTGGTCTGCGGTTACCACGGCCTGGCCATGGGCTGCGACGGCAAGACCGTCTCGATGCCGTGCCAGCGGGTGCGGGCGTTTCCGGCCATCCAGAGCTTCCCGGTGCACGAGGCGCACGGTTTCGTGTGGGTCTGGCCGGGCGACGCCGCGCTCGCCGACACCGCGCTGGTGCCGAAGTTCGAGTGGCAGGACAACCCCGCCTTCGGCTACGGCGGCGGCCTGTACCACATCGCCTGCGACTACCGGCTCATGATCGACAACCTGATGGACCTGACGCACGAGACCTATGTGCACTCGACCAGCATCGGCCAGAAGGAGATCGACGAAGTGCCGTGCCAGACGCGGGTGGACGGTGATCACGTGATCACCGAGCGCTACATGGAAGGCATCGAGGCACCGCCGTTCTGGAAGATGGCGCTGCGCATGAACGGCCTGCCCGACGACCAGCCGGTGGACCGCTGGCAGATCTGCCACTTCACGCCGCCCAGCCACATCATGATCGAGGTCGGCGTGGCGCTGGCCGGGCAGGGCGGCCACGCCGCGCCCGACGCGGTGAAAGCGGCGAGCTGGGTGGTGGACTTCATCACGCCCGAGACCGACACATCCATGCACTACTTCTGGGGCATGGCGCGCAAGTTCAAGCCGCAGGATGCGTCGCTCACCGAGCAGATCCGCGAAGGCCAGGGCAAGATCTTTGCGGAAGACCTGGAGATGCTGGAACGCCAGCAGAAGAACCTGAGCGCCTTCCCCGATCGCAAGCTGCTCATGCTCAACATCGACACCGGCGGCGTGCAATCGCGCAAGCTGATCGACCGCGTGCTCGCAGCCGAACAGGGCGCCACCGCCTGACCCCCCATGAGCGACCCCCAGACCCCCTTGCTGGTGCGCGTGGCGCGCAAGCACACCGAAGCGCTGGACATCTGCAGCCTGGATCTGGTGGCCGAGCCCGGCCACAGCCTGCCCACCTTCAGCGCCGGCGCGCACATCGACGTGCACCTGCCCAACGGCCTGGTGCGCCAGTACTCGCTGTGCAACCCGCCCGGCGAGACCGGCCGCTACCAGATCGCGGTGCTGCGCGACCCCTCTTCGCGCGGCGGATCGCAGGCGGTGCACGACCTGCTGCCCGAGGGCGCGACCCTGCACATCAGCGCGCCGAAAATCCACTTCCCGCTCGCCGCGGATGCGGCGCACCACCTGCTGCTGGCCGGTGGCATCGGCATCACGCCGCTGCTGGCCATGGCCGAACACCTGACCAGCCAGGGCGAGTGCTTCGAACTGCACCACTGCACGCGCTCGCGCGACCGCACGCCCTTTGTTGCGCGGGTCGCGGCATCGGCGTTCGCGCGCCACACCCACCACCACTTTGACGACGGCGATGCGGTGCAGAAGCTGGACATCGCCGCCACGCTGCAGCGCGCGCCCGACGGCACGCACCTCTACGGGTGTGGCCCACAAGGTTTCATGGACGCGGTCCTGAACGCCGGCCGCGCGCAGGGCTGGCCCGAGGAACGCCTGCACCGCGAGTACTTCGCCGCCGCGCCGGTGGACCACGCGAACGACGGCAGCTTCGAACTGGAGATCGCCAGCAGCGGCCGCGTGATCCCGGTGCGCGCCGACCAGACCGCGCTGGCGGCCCTGCTGGCCGCCGGGCTGGACATTCCCATGTCGTGCGAACAGGGCGTGTGCGGCACCTGCCTCACGCGCGTGAAAGCGGGCACACCCGACCACCGCGACCAGTACCTCACGCCCGAAGAACAGGCCGCGAACGACCAGTTCCTGCCCTGCTGCTCCAGGTCCACGAGCGCACGCCTTGTGTTGGATTTGTGAGGCGTTTCAGGCCACCGGAACCGGTAGTACCGTGGTCTCGAACACCTCCTTCAGGCACACGAAGGTGCGCACCTGGCGCACGCCCGGCAGCGCGATCAGTTGGGCGCTGTGCATGTCGTTGAACGAGTCGATGCCCTGGATGCGCAGCTTGACGAAGTAGTCGAATTCGCCGGTCACCAGCTGCACTTCCAGGCAGCCGGTGAGTTTCGCTGCGGCCTTCTCGAACGCGGCGAACGAGTCTGGCGTGGACCGGTCCAGCACCACACCAATGATCACCAGCCCCGTGTAGCCCAGCGCGCGCGGGTCGGCCAGCGCCACCGTTTTGCGGATCACCCCCGACGCCCTCAGCCGCGCCACCCGCCGCGAACAGGCCGGCGGGCTGAGGTGGGTGCGTTCGGCCAGTTCCAGGTTGGGCAGGGAGGCGTCCTGCTGCAGCAGTTCGAGCAGTTTGCGGTCTATGCGGTCGAGCGGAATCTCCATAGCTGAAACCTTCATTTATTGCGTCAATCTGGCATTTCACACCATCTATTCTGTGAACGACATGGAATGAGCATGAGCATGCGATATTTGTGCGCCATTTCGCAATTCGTAGCAGCGGCGCAGTCCTACGATGAACTTCGCTTTCAACACACCGATGTTCCACCCCATGCCCACGTGTTTCGCCGCCATGACGCTGTACGCACCTGGGTTGCAACCGCTCCTCCATGCCATGACCACCGCAACAACTCACTCATTGAACCTGCAGAAATTCCCCCGCCACCCGCTGACCTTCGGTCCCAGCCCCATCCAGCCGCTCAAGCGCCTGAGCGCGCACCTGGGCGGCAAGGTGCACCTGTATGCCAAGCGCGAAGACTGCAACAGCGGCCTGGCCTTCGGTGGCAACAAGACGCGCAAGCTCGAATACCTGATCCCCGAAGCCATCGCCGGGGGTTACGACACGCTGGTTTCCATCGGCGGCATCCAGTCCAACCAGACCCGCCAGGTCGCCGCCGTGGCTGCGCACCTGGGCATGAAGTGCGTGCTGGTGTAGGAGAACTGGGTCAACTACTCCGACGCGGTGTACGACCGCGTCGGCAACATCGAGATGAGCCGCATCATGGGTGCCGACGTGCGGCTGGATGCGGCGGGTTTTGACATCGGCATCCGCCCCAGCTGGGAACAGGCCATGGACGACGTGAAGAAGGCCGGCGGCAAGCCCTTCCCCATCCCCGCCGGCTGCTCCGAGCACCCCTATGGCGGCCTGGGCTTCGTGGGTTTTGCCGAAGAAGTGCGCCAGCAGGAAGCCGAGCTGGGTTTCCGGTTCGACTACATCGTGGTCTGCTCGGTGACGGGCAGCACGCAGGCCGGCATGGTGGTCGGCTTCGCGGCAGACGGCCGCGCCCGCCGGGTGATCGGCATCGACGCCTCGGCCAAACCCGAGCAGACCCACGCGCAGATATTGCGCATCGCCCAGAACACCGCGCAATTGGTGGAACTGGGCCAGGACCTCACCGCCGACGACGTGGTGCTCGACACGCGCTACGGCGGCCCCGAATACGGCCTGCCCAACGAAGGCACGCTGGAAGCCATCCGCCTCTGCGCACGGCAGGAAGGCATGCTCACCGACCCGGTGTACGAGGGCAAATCCATGCACGGGATGATCGACAAAGTGCGCCGCGGCGAATTCCCGGCCGGCTCACGCGTGCTCTACGCCCACCTGGGCGGCGTGCCGGCGCTCAATGCGTACAGCTTCCTGTTCAGGAACGGCTGAACACCCCGACCGCGCAAGATGACCTCACGGGGCAGGCCGTGCCTTCACTTCCTCGCCCCGCTGGGGAGAGGGCTGGGGTGAGGGGCCACGCCAACCCGTACGCCCCCTCGCGCCAACGACCTTGAACCCTGCTTTTCAAACCCAGAGTGCTCAGCGATGCGGCGCCTGACTGGCCACTCGGCAGTGAGCGCGACCTGACCTGACGGGGCCGTGTCCAGCACCGGTCGTCCGAGGCTCGGTCGCAGACCAGTTTGGTCATGGGCCGCCGCCTGGGGTTGATCGGGGAATGTGAACGTAGCCAGAAACGGCCGTTCAGTATGTGTTCAGCCTCGCGTATCCAACATGGCCCCAAGGTCCAGAGCAGACATCTGGCTCTCACCCCCCTAAACCTCCAGCCGTCACAGGATTCATCATGAACGCCGATCTCAAGAACTTTCTCCAACCCATCGCACAGGCTGTTGCCGCCGCACTGTTTGTGGTGTTTACCGTGGCATTCTTTTCAGTGCCCTACGTGCTTCAGCAGCACCCGGGTGATCTCCAGTTGCCGTCTCAGCAGGCCGACCTGCGTCACATGACCTGAACCCTTCGGTATCGCTTTGGACTCGGCAGCCAGCGTGGACACCGCGAGCAATGCAGCAGAGCAAAGCGATTTGTCGGCCTACATTTCACAAAAGAATTCCATGAGACTTTTCAACCAGGTCTTTCTGTTGACCGCCTGCTGCACGATCGTGCTGACCGCATGCAACAAGGCAGATATCGCGAGTCCGACTCAAGCTCCGGCTGCCAGAGCAGATGCCAACGTATCGGACGCCGACATCACGACCCATGTCCAATCTGCACTGAACAACGAACCCGGTTTGGCTGGGCTGGACATCGCAGTCGTCACCACCAAGGGCGACGTTCGGCTGACGGGTGTGGTGGCCAATCAGGCGCAGATCGACACGGCGCTCGGCGCCGCACGGGCCGCCGAGGGCGCGCATACCATCCACAATGAACTGACCGTCAAGCAGTGATGCAACGCCCCACTGTGCTCCGCTATTCTTGTCGGACCCGCCCGAGGTGGGGCCTGAGAATCTATCCGGGGATGGGACGCTCCGAAGGCGTGGTACCACTGGATCTGCCAAACCGACCCAGCCCTACCTCCATCAAACCTTCAGTACGGCGAAGCAGGAACATCGCATCCAACCCCATGCGCTGAGCCATGGCCAGACCCTCGTCGGGGCCTGCCACCAATAGGGCCGTGGCCCAGGCGTCCGCGTGCATGCAGGTGCGTGCCAGCACGGTGACCGATGCCACGGCGTTGTTCACGGGTGCGCAACGGCGCGCGTCCATGGTGTGCGCGAGGCGCGCATCGCCCACTTCCAGATAGCGTCGGTAGTCGCCCGAGGTGGCCACGGCCAGGTCCTCCAGCTCGATGACACCGTGCACCGCGCGGCGCCCGGGCTCTGGGCGTTCGAGCGCCACAGCCCAGGGCTCGCCGCTGGCCTGGCCTCCCACGGCGCGCAGCTCGCCATCCAGCGCGGCCAGCGCATGCCGCACGCCGTGCTGTTGCAGCACATGGGCCATGCGGTCCACTGCGTAGCCCTTGGCAATGCCGCACAAGTCGAGTTGCAAGGTTGCACGCTTGCGGGCGCGGCCTGAGGGCCTGTCCAGCTCCAGGTGTCCCTGCGTAGCGTGCGGCCTGGTCTGACGTGCGGCGCGAATCGCTTGCGCGTCGGGTGCATCGCGCACCGCGCCAAACCCCCAGGCATTCACCAGCGCCCCCACACACGGATCGAATGCACCCGCGCTCAGGCGGTGGACATCGAGCGCACAGTCCAGTACCTCCAGGATTTCAGCGGGCAGGTCCACCCAGGCGTCCAAGGGTGCGCGGTTCAGGCGCATGAGGTCGCTGTCCGGCTTCCAGGGCGACATCTGCTCGTCCACCTGCTCCACGGCAGCGGCGAGGTCCTGCTGCAAGACCGCCAGGTCCACAGTTTTGTCGGCGTCGACCGTGGCAGACCAGCGTGTGCCCATGGCCGGACCGTGCAGGGTGGTGCGCCGGAGAGGCGCAGCGGGATCAGAAGACATCTTCGGCATAACGTTCCTTGGCTTTCAGCGTCGATACGCTCAACTGCAGTGGCGCCAATACCGTGTCCAGCGTCTCGGCCACGCCCTGTGCCATGGCGCGGCTGCCGCAGACGCGCACGATGGCGCCCTGTGCCACCAGGCCGCGCACACGCTCGGCGTCTCGGCGCAGGGCATCCTGCACATAGCCGCCGCCGTCGGGCACGCGGGAGAAGACCGTCTGCAGCGTGGCCAGGCGCCCTTCGCCGAGCCAGCGCTGAATGTCGGGGCCGAAGTAAAAATCCCGCGCTGGGTCGCGCCCACCAAAGTACAGGTGCATCGGGCTGCGTCTGTCGTTGCGGCGGATGAAGCCGGCCAGTGGCGCCACGCCGGTGCCCGCCCCGATCAGCAGCACGGGCCGCCGCGTGCGTGGCAGCGCGAAGCCCGGGTTGGGCCGGACAAAAGCGGTGATGTTGTCCCCCCTTTGCAGGCCCAGCAAGTGCGTCGAGCACAGGCCGCCCGACATCTGACGCACGCAGATTTCCACGAACCCGTCTTTCCAGCCCGACGCCAGCGAGTAGTAGCGCGGCACGGTCGAACCCGTCGGCACGATACCCAGGAGATCGCCGGCTGCAAACCGCGCCAGACCGTGTCCGCGCAGCCGTGCGCCCGGTCCCTCTGCAGGCCACGCAAAGCGCAGGATCGCCGTGGCCTGCCCGGTGACACCGGGATAGTCCTGGCGCGCCATGAGTGTGAGCGTCGCGGTGGGTGGCACGCGCGGTACATGCTCCAGAACCAGGGGTTCGCCGAGCGCCTGCGCCAGGGCATCGCCCCAGCGCGCGAACTGCTGGCCCGATTGCTGGTGGATGCACTCGAGCGGCAGCAGCGCGGGCCAGCCCTGCGCGCGCAACGTCTGGTCCAGCGCCTCGGCAAAGGCGCAGAAGGCCGGAAACTGCCGGTCGCCAAAGCCCAGCACCGTCACCGGCACAGCGCTGGCGCTGAGCCTGGCCATGCGCTCCAGAGCGCGGCTGGCGTGGGCCGGGGCCTGGCCTTCGCCATAGGTTGCAGCCAGCACAAACACCTGCCGCGTGGCGGCCGTGGTTTGAAAATTCTCCAGCGCGCTGGTGTGAACGCGGTGGCCGCCCTGGCTCAGCGCGTCTTGCAGCGTCTGGGCAAAACCCCAGGTGCTGCCGCCTTCGCTGGCCACGAAGATGAGCACGTCGGCCTGTGCCAGCGGGGTGTTGCCGGTGATGTGTGGCGCCTGGCTGCGCGCTTGCCACCAGATGACAACGCCCGACAGCCAGAACAGCAGCACGCTGGCGCCCACGAGCCCGAGCACCACGGCCCAGGGCCAGGCCGCTTCGCCCGTGTGCAGCACCACGGCCCAGTCGTAGATGCGCTGCGCAAGGGTGGCATCCTGCCAGGCCAACATCTGGCCCGAGTACCGGTCGATCCAACCCTGACCCTGGGCAGTGGCCACGTTCCAGGTGTCTTCCGGGTCGGTGGGGCCGGGAAAATTAAGCCTGCGCAAATCCTGCACCGCAAGGCTTTGCAGCGTGGCCAGCTGCGCGCCAGGCAAGTCGGGCTGGCCGGTAACCACCGAGAGCACCTCTGGCTCGGCACGGGTGTCCAGTTCCACCAGTCCCAGGGTCGAGGCGCTCATGGTCAGCGCGGTGAGTGATGTCAGGCAAAGCACAACGAGCACCACACGGCCCGCGACCACATGGATGCGCTGCGCCAGCGAGCCACGCACCCTGGCCGTCAGCTTCCGCCAGCCGCCCATGCGCCGCAGCAAAAGCACCAGGGCAGAGACGCACAACAAGCCCATGGCCAGCGCAGTGCCCGCTGCACCCCAGCGCCCGGCGTCGCCCAGCAGCAGCGAGCGGTGCAGGTTCTTCACCCAGCGCGGCAGCGCCGAGGCTTGCCAGGCGCCGAGCACCCGTCCATCGGCCGGGTCCACGTACTGCGCCTGCGGCTGGTCGCCGGCAAAGCTGAACACCACGACGGCACCCGAGGGCAGGTGGCGAATCTCTTCCGCGCCCGGGACGGTGCGCGTCACGCGCTCCACCAGCGTGGCCACGGGCAAGTCGCCCGGTGCGGCGGGCGCCTGCCACGCCTGCTGCACCGGGTCGATCGCCAAAACAGAGCCGGTGATGCCCAGCACCACAGCCAGGGTGCCAACGGTCAGGCCCAGCCAGCGGTGGAAAACTTTCCAGCTCATGCAAGTCCCTTTACTGAAGTTGGAAAGTCACCGACTGGATGTACTGCTTGCCGGCCTGCGGCTTGCCGACGTTCGCTTTGGACAGCGGGATGCGGACCTCCGACGGGCTGTCTCGCATGTCTTCCACGGCGGCGTCGATGCGGATTTCATAGCCCGCGTCCATCAGTGCATCCGCCAGATCGGCGGTGACCTTGAGCGTGCGCCCCGCGCCCACACTGGCGCCGGTCACGCCATCCAGGCGCTTGGCGTCACCCGCCGAGAGGCGGCTCCAGTCAGACAAGTGCTTGTGGTACTTGGCTTTGCCGCCGGCCACCCACAGCGTGCGCACGTAGGCGCCTTTGGCATCGGTCAGGTACGCCGCCAGGTAGGCGCCGTCGCCGCCGTAGTTCTTGAGCTGGGCGGTCAGCGTGAGCGGGCGGCTGTGGGCCAGGGCGGGAAGGGCCAGCGCGCAGGCGGTGGCCAGAATGGTCATGAGAGGTTTGGACATGGTGATGCTCCTGTGGGATGGGTGGGTTACTCAATCTGGCCGTGCGGCGCGCTGCCAGGGGCCAACAAAGGCGATGGCACGGCGGCGCCGTCCGGTTGCGGCGGTGGGGTCTGCCGCGCAGCACCGTCCTCACCACGATCTCGTTCCCGGGCACGCTGGCGGTTGTCTTGTCTCATCTTCAACACCTTCAGGGTTTCCGGGTCGATCTTGGCTTTGAAGTTGCGTCCTTGGGCATCCGTGCCGCGAATTTCATAGCAGCCGTCGTCGATCTTCAGCCGCTGGATCTGCCAACCTTGTGCGGCTGCCATCTGCCGCACAGCCTCACGCGTCTGCCAGCGATTCAGCGGCGCTTCGCAATCGTCACCGGCCCATGTGGGCAGGGCGATCAGGCCCAGGGACAGCACCAGCAGGCCGTGCCGCAAAGAGGGGTGGTATTTCATGGGAGGCTCCTTTAAGTCGGGTTGGCGCATGACAAACGGTTCGTGGTGCAGGCTCCGCATGGCTGCGTGAGGGTTCGACCCAACCTCCCACCGATCGCGGCATTGACAAGCCATCACAGATCGGGCGGCGTGCTCACCGCTCATGCCAAGGCGGGCACCCATCAGCCCATTTTGAGTGGCAACTTTGATACGAATGAGGCGGCTTTTGCTTTCTTGTTGAACGGCATTGTGAAAAAACCACCATGTATGCATGCTGAATGGCTGATTCATCTTCTGTTCATCGCCGAAAAGCAAAGGCAGGTCTGTGGTCCTTTGCTGCTGAACAGCCCTGGCGTTGCCCTGTTGTGTCTGTCTTGGCAACGTGGCGTCTGGATTGAAGGGCCTCTCGGTGTGCCAGCGGGGCCCTGAAGTGAAAGTGATGATCCGTGCACGCTGCGAGCAGGTACTGTGTGAGCGCCAGCTGAATGGCTGATGAACGAGTTCCTCAGTGTCTGTACATCGAGGCAGGTGCAGACTGAAATCACAGTCAATGTCGACTGGGGGTTCACATAGAGGACTTCATCATGAACAAGATCTTGCTCTTTGCTTCGATTGGCATGTTGACAGTGGCTACCAGCACCTTGTCGCTGGCCGATGCCCGCGAACACCGTGCAGACCTGGGGATGGGGGTTCTGTCCGGTTATGACAAAGTCCATATGCAACTGGCATGGGACTCACGCAAACGCGATGCGCATGCGGGCCGCGATGAAGCAAGCGACAACCGCGAACAGACCAAAGGCACGCGTCCGGATGACGGGGTCGACCACGGGATGCAGGCCGTGCCCACAACTGCCGGTCCAGGCCAACCGGGTGACGGGTGGCTTTACTTCTCGCACCCTGCAGGGGATCGCGCCGTCGTCATTAGTCCGAATGGTGAGTACTACTTCAGCGGCGGCAAAGGTCTCAGTTTGGTCGCGGTGACGCAGCCACGATCCTGAGAGCCCGCAACCTCACGGGCGGTATTGGGTCGGGAACCCCAGTTCAGCCAGTGGCATTGGGCTGCTGACCTGCCGCTCGCATCGGGCCGTCGAAAAGAGATGTAAGGACAGCGACGGCTTTGGAGGGATGAGCCTCTTGGAACCGCCATCGGCCCATGGTGGCTGTGCTCTGGAACAGGTCATCGGCATGGAAATCATCCGATCTATAGGGTGACTGGAAGAGGCCGGTAGCGTGAGTACAAGGCAGGGCCATGAAACAGACCTATGGTGGTTGCAGGCCCCTCCACCCCAGCCCTCCCCCAGAGGGGGAGGGCGTCGTTGCTCAAGCCGCATGCAACGGCAACGCCGTCTTGTACCGAACCTGCTTGAGTGCGAAGCTGGAGCGGATTTTTTCCAGCCCGGGAATCGGCGAGAGCTGCTCCAGGATGAAGCGCTCCAGCGCCCCGATGTCGGCCACGGCCACGCGCAGCAGGTAGTCGCTGTCGCCCGACATCAGGTAGCACTCCATCACCTCGTCGTGCTCGGCGATGCGGCGCTCGAACTCGGCCAGCGCGGCCTTGGACTGTTCTTTCAGGCTGACGGAGATGAAAACGTTGAGCCCCAGCCCCAAAGCCTTGGGGTCGGCCAAGGCCACATAGCGCTGGATCACGCCTTCGTTTTCCAGCGCCTTCACCCGTACCAGGCAGGGCGATGGCGAAAGGCTCACCCGCCGCGCCAGCTCCACGTTGCTGAGCGATCCGTCTTCCTGCAGCTCGGACAATATGCGGACATCAATAGAATTTAAAGCCATAAACACTTTCAAAAATGGTTTTTGAAGCAGTTTATGCCGTTTCTAGCCAACATTCGGCACCATTTCAAAAGCACATGTGGTCAACAAACCCGTACAGTAATCCATGACTGACACCCGCCAAGCCCGTTATCTCAACACCCCGGAAAGCGATACCGACCCCTCCGAAACAGCGGAGTGGCGCGAAGCGTTCACCGCGTTGCTGGCCTCACAAGGGCCCGAGCGCGCACGCTTCATGCTCGACGAGATGGCGCGCCTGGCACGGGGCCAGCGCATCGGCTGGCAGCCCGAGCTGAACACGCCCTACGTCAACACCATCGCGGTCGAAGACCAGCCCGCCTTCCCCGGCGACCTCGCGCTGGAAGAGCGCCTGGCCTCGCTGATGCGCTGGAACGCGCTGGCCATGGTGGTGCGCGCCAACCAGGCGTATGGCGAACTCGGCGGCCACATCGCCAGCTACGCCAGTGCGGCCGATCTGTTTGAGACCGGGTTCAACCACTTCTTTCGCGCCGGCCGCCAGGGTGACTTGGTGTTTTTCCAGCCGCACAGCGCACCCGGGGTGTACGCCCGCGCTTTTCTTGAAGGGCGCCTGAGCGAAGCAGACCTGCTGCACTACCGGCAAGAGATCACCGCCCCGGCCAGCGGCGCACGCGGCCTCTCCAGCTACCCGCACCCGTGGCTGATGCCCGATTTCTGGCAGTTCCCCACCGGCTCCATGGGCATCGGCCCGATCAGCTCGATCTACCACGCGCGCTTCATGCGCTACCTCACGCACCGCCAGTTGCAGAACTGCGAAGGCCGAAAAGTGTGGGGCGTGTTCGGCGACGGCGAGATGGACGAGCCCGAGAGCATGAGCGCGCTCACGCTGGCCGCGCGCGAGAAGCTGGACAACCTGGTGTGGGTGGTCAACTGCAACCTGCAGCGGCTGGACGGCCCGGTGCGCGGCAACGGCCGCATCATCGACGAGCTGGAAAAGCTGTTTGCCGGCGCGGGCTGGAACGTGATCAAGCTGGTGTGGGGCAGCGACTGGGACGGCCTCTTTGCGCGCGACACCAGCGGCGCCCTGGTGCGCGCGTTTGCCAACACGGTGGACGGCCAGATGCAGACCTTCGCCGCCAAGGACGGCCGCTTCAACCGCGATAACTTCTTCGGCCAGAACCCCGAGCTGGCGGCGCTGGCCCAGGGCATGACGGACGAGCAGATTGACCGCCTGAAGCGCGGTGGCCACGACCTGGTGAAGATCCACGCCGCCTACGCCGCCGCTGCCGCCCACACCGGCCAGCCCACCGTGATCCTGGCGCAGACCAAGAAGGGCTACGGCATGGGTGCGGCCGGCCAGGGCAAGATGACCACGCACAGCCAGAAGAAGTTCGACGAGGGCGACCTGATTCAATTCCGCAACCGCTTCAACCTGCCGCTGTCGGACGAGCAGGCCAAGGGACTGGCCTTCTTCAAGCCCGCCGACGACAGCGCCGAGATGCGCTACCTGCGCGAGCACCGCACGGCGCTGGGTGGCGCCATGCCACGGCGCGAAACCGCGTGTGAGGTGGTGCCGGTGCCGGCCATCGACGCCTACGCTAGCTTTGCGCTGAAGGCCGACGGCAAGGAGATGAGCACCACCATGGCCTTCGTGCGCATGCTCGGCACGCTGCTGAAAGACCCGGCTCTGGGCCCGCGCATCGTGCCCATCGTGGCCGACGAGGCGCGCACCTTCGGCATGGCCAACCTGTTCAAGCAGGTGGGCATTTACAGCAGCGTGGGCCAGCGCTACGCGCCGGAGGACATCGGCTCGGTGCTGAGCTACCGCGAGGCGCTGGAAGGCCAGATCCTGGAAGAAGGCATCAGCGAGGCCGGCGCACTGGCGAGCTGGACGGCGGCGGCCACCAGCTACAGCGTGCACGGCCTGGCCATGTTGCCGTTCTACATCTACTACTCGATGTTTGGTTTCCAGCGCGTGGGCGACGCGATCTGGGCCGCCGCCGACCAGCGCTCGCGCGGTTTCCTGCTCGGCGCCACCTCGGGCCGCACCACACTGGGCGGCGAAGGCCTGCAACACCAGGACGGCAGCAGCCACCTGGTGGCCGCCACCATCCCCAACTGCAAAGCCTACGACCCGGCGTTCGCGGGCGAGCTGGCCGTGATCGTCGACGCCGGCATGCGCGAGATGCTCGTGGAGCAGAAGGACGTGTTCTATTACGTCACGCTGATGAACGAAAACTACGCCAACCCCGACCCGCCCGAGGGCGCGGCCGAGGGCGTGCTGAAGGGTGGCTACCGTTTCGGCAGCTTCGGGCCACAAGGCGGACAACGCGTCAGCCTGCTGGGCTCGGGCGCGATCTTCACCGAGGTGGTGAAGGCGGCGCAGCAACTGGCCGCGCAAGGCGTGGGCGTGGACGTGTTCAGCGTCACCAGCTGGAGCGAGCTGGCGCGCGACGGCATGGCGCACGAGGCCCACGATGCCGCCCAGGCCACCCGGGCCGATGCCTACCTGACGCAATTGCTCGCCAACAGCGCCGGCCCCATCGTGGCCGCCACCGACTACGTGCGCGCCGTGCCCGAGAGCGTGCGCGCCTACCTGCCCGAAGGCCGGCGCTACCTCACCCTGGGCACCGACGGCTTCGGCCGCAGCGACACACGCGCGGCCCTGCGCGCGTACTTCCGTGTCGATGCCGCCAGCATCGCGACAGCGGCCCTGGGGGCCTGCCGGTCCGGCGCGGCCTGAGCGTCCGCCGTTCAAGGTCCTTCTCTGCCTTTGTCTGGCGAGAGCGGCCCGTCTGGCGGTTGAAGCACCTCGCGGCTGCGGCAGGCGCTGTCCGGCGGGGGCTCATACTGGGGCGTCGCCACCGAGCACCGCCATTACCCCGACGCCATCCACGCCTGCATCCACTTCACCGCGGTCTCGCCGCTGGGCGGACAGGTGCTGGACGATTTCGCGCAGTGGCTGCGCGGCCGCGTCGATGCGCAACCGCGGGTCTGATCGCCGGGCGCTCAGCCCACGGGTCGAGGGTCGACCACCCACCACGCCGGCAGCAATCGGCGCACCTCGGCGCGCGCAAAGCGGTCGTCGAGCAGCCAGACCGTGCCGTGGTCCTGCTCGCTGCGGATCACGCGGCCCGCGGCCTGCACCACTTTCTGTACGCCGGGGAACAGGTAGGTGTAGTCGTAGCCCCGGCCAAACTTCGCCTGCAGCCGGGCCTTGAGCTGTTCGTTCACCGGGTTCACCTGCGGCAGGCCCAGCGTGGCGATGAAGGCGCCGATGAGCCGGCGTCCGGGCAGGTCGATGCCTTCGCCGAACGCACCGCCGAGCACCGCGAAGCCGATGCCCTGGCCGCCATCGCTAAAGCGGGCGATGAAGGCTTCGCGCTCGGGCTCGCCCATGCCGCGCGACTGCGCCCAGACCGGGATATCCGGGTGGCGCTGCTGCAGCCGGTCGAGCGCCTGCGCCAGGTAGTCGAAGCTGCTGAAAAACGCCAGGTAGTTGCCGGGCTCGGCCGCGAACTGCGCCGCCATGGTGTCGGCCATGGGCGTGAGCGAAGCCAGCCGGTCGGTCCAGCGGGTCGAGATGTGGGGCGCCACGCGCACCGCAAGCTGTTCGCCGCTAAACGGCGAGGGCACGTCCACGCGCAAGGTGTCGACCGGCAGGCCCAGCAGGTCGGCCACGTAGTCCATGGGCGCGAGCGTGGCCGAGAACAGCGTGGCGCCGCGCACGGCGCTCCAGCGGTCCTGCAGCAGCGGGCCGGGTACGAGGTTGCGCAGACTGATCAGCGGTTGCGCCACGCGCGTGCCCGGGGCGGGGTGGGGCGTGCGCGTGAGGTCACAGAGGCTGTGGTCGCCGTGCAGTTCGGCCACGCGCTGGAAGTGCAGCGCCTCGAAAAACCAGGCCTGCAGCGGGCCGCCCGCGGCGTCTTGCGGGTGCAGCGCGAGGTGGTCGCCGATCTCGCCGCAGAGCTGTTGCAGCGCGGCGTTGAACGCGCCCGGGGGTTCGGGCAATACCGTGTAGTCGCTCGCCTGTTCCCGCGCCAGCGCGTTCCACTGGCGGTGCAGCCGGTCGAGGCCTTTTTTCAGCGCGGCCGGTGCGCTGCGGCGCAGCGCCTGGAAGGCGGCCGGGTCGAGCTGGGCGCTGTACATGGCGCGGGCGCGTTCGATCAGGTTGTGCGCCTCGTCCACCAGCAGCACGGTCTGCCAGCCGTGTTCGAGCGTGAGGCCGTGCCAGTGGGCGCCGAGGTCGAAGAAGTGGTTCACATCGCCCACCGCCACATCGCTCCAGCGCAGCATCTCCTGCCCCAGGTAGTAGGGGCACACGCTGTGTTCCAGCGCCAGCTCGCGCAGCGCGGCCTTGTCCAGCCAGCCGGCCTGCGCGGCGGCGGCGCGGGCCGCGGGCAGGCGGTCGTAGAAACCGCGCGCGAGCGGGCAGGACTCGCCGTGGCACGCTTTGTCGGGGTGTTCGCAGGCCTTGTCGCGCGCCACGCGTTCGAGCACGCGCAGCGGCAGCACCGGGCGCGCGGGCGCCTGGCTGGCGGCGCCGAGCCGCGCCAGCGCGTCCAGCGCGAGCTGGCGGCCGGTGGTGCGCGCGGTCAGGTAGAAGAGCTTGTCCAGCCCCTGCGCAGGCGCGGCCTTGAGCGCGGCGAACAGCGTGGCCGCCGTCTTGCCGATGCCGGTGGGCGCCTGCGCCATGAGCACGCGGCCGGCCGCGTGGGTGCGGTAGACGGCCTCGGCCAGCGCGCGCTGGCCGGCGCGGAAATCGGGGAAGGGAAAGGCCAGCGCGCGCAGCGCGGCGTCGCGCACCGTGCGGTGCGCGCGCTCCTGCCGGGCCCAGCCGCTGTAGCGTTCGCACAGGTCTTCGAAGTGCGCGCGCAGGGCGTTGGCGCTCTGGGTTTCCGACAGCGGCGTCTCTTGGCCGGTGTCGATGTTGAAGTACACCAGCACCAGCTCGATGCGCTCCAGCCCGAGCTGCTCGCACAACATCCAGCCGTAGACCCGGGCCTGCGCCCAGTGAAGCGCGCGCGCGTTGTCCGCGATCAGCGTGGCGTCGCCGCGGTGGGTCTTGATCTCTTCCAGGCGCATCACGCTGGCGTCCCAGCCGTCCGCCCGGCCCTGCACGCGCAGGCCGCGCCACTGGCTGGCCAGCGGCACCTCGCGCTGGTAACCCGCGCCGCGCCGCGACGTCACCTCGCCATGGCCGGCCACGCCTTCGCTGCCGGAAGGCGAGGGCGTGAAGCGCAGATCCAGGTCGCCCCGGCGCGCCGCGAAATCGCACAGCGTGCGCACCGCCACGGCACCCAGCGGGGCGTCGGCGGCGGCTTCGTCAACCAGTCGGGGCGTGGCGGTGTTCATGGGCGGGGCAGTACACGGGCATGGTACTGGATATATAGTCAGTTCATGGAGCCTGCCTTTTCCCCCGAACCGCCCCCGCTCACCCGCCAGCACCACCGGCGCCTGCGCGACATTTACCGCTCGGCCGGCTGGCCCTGCGCCGACATGGTCGAGGTCGAACTGCTGGCGGCCGGCCTGCTGGAGCGCCGCGTATCCGCCGATGGTCATGAAACCCTGCGCGTGACCGATGCCGGCATCCAGACGCTGGCGCGCGTCTTCGCCAGCAACAAGGCCGCGCGCACACCGCACGAGGCCCTGGTCGAGCAGGTGGCGGTGGCCATGACGCGCGCGGGCCGCCTGGCCTGGCGTGGGCTGATGCTGCGCGTGCCGCTGCCGCGCGCGCTGCTGTCGGGCGAGGCCGCAGCGCCGGTGGCGGCGGAGCCCGCGCCCGGCTGGGCGGCGCAGATGGCGGCCTTTGAATCCGAAGTGACCACCGACCCCGCAGCACCCGAACACGCCTGGTGCATGGCCTGCCCCGACGTGTTTTCCATCCGCCGCAGCTCGGTCGAGGCCTACCTGGAGCCGGTGGTGCACGAGATCAAGGTCAGCCGCGCCGACCTGCTGGGCGACCTGAAAAAACCCGCCAAGCGCGCCGCCTACCTGGAGATGGCCAGCGCCTGCTGGTACGTGCTCGGGCACGACGCCAAAGGCCGGCCCATCGCAAGACCCGAAGAGGTGCCGCCCGAGTGCGGCGTGATGTACGCCCGCGACGGCGAACTCACCATCGCCCGCGAAGCGCCGCGCCGCGGCATCGAACGCCTGCCGTTCCATGTGTGGATGACGCTGGCGCAGAGCGAGCCCGCCGTGCGGCTGGAGGAGTCGGGTCAGGCGCGCTTCTGAGGGGCTGAGCGCTGGCCCACCGGGGCTCAGCGGTCGTCCGTGCTCAGCTGGATCTGGATCACCCCGTTGCTCACGCGCACCGGGTAGACGCGCACGGTCAGCGCGGCGGCGCCTTGGGGTGCGCCGGCCATGCGGCCGTCGGACAGGCGGAAACGCAGGCCGTGCGCGGGGCATCTGACATGGCCGCTGTCATCGAGCCGGCCGGTGCACAGCGAGGCGCCGCTGTGCGGGCAGCTGTCGTCGATGGCGTACAGGGTGTGGGCGCTGCGGAACACGACGATCTGGTGGCCCTGGATGCGCACCAGCGTGCGGCCCGCGGCGTCGAGCCGGCTGGCGTCGCCTGCGTCCACCCAGTCCGTCATGGTGCTCACGCCAGGGCCTGCAACAGGCCGTAGAACAGCGCGGCCAGGAACACCGTTTCCAGCACCATCAGCGCCACCGGTTTCCAGCCCACGGTGAGGATGTCTTTCAGGTGGGTTTTCATGCCGATGGCCGCCATCGAGGCGATCAGGCACCACTGCGAAGCGCTCTTGCCCGCGCCGACCAGCGCGGCCGGCAGCCAGCCCGTGCTGTTGACCACCACCAGCAGCGCGAAGGCCACCGCAAACCAGGGCAGCAGCGGCGGGCGCGGGCCGCTCAGGGTTTCGCCATTGGCCTGCATGTGGCGGCGCGTCAGCAGCGCGGCCAGCGCGATGACGGGCAGCAGCATCGCCACCCGGATGAGCTTGACCAGCGTGGCCGCATCGCCCGCCTCGTGCGAGAGGCTGTAGCCCGCGCCCACCACCTGCGCGACGTCGTGGATGGTGCCGCCGATGAAGTAGCCGGCCATCACCGCGTTCATGCCCAGCGCGTTCGTGACCATGGGGTAGAGCACCATCGCCAGCGTGGACAGGGTGCTGACGCCGATCACGGTGAACAGCGTGGCCTGTCCTTTGCGCGGGTGCTGCGGCATGGCGGCCGACAGGGCCAGCGCGGCCGACGCGCCGCAGATGGCGACCGCGCCGCCGGTGAGCAGGCCGAAGAACATCTGGAAGCCCATCAACCGGGCGAGCACGATGCCCACGGCGATGGTCAGCGCCACCGCCAGCACCACCATGGCCACCGGCTGCCAGCCCAGCGCGAGCACCTGGTCCGCGGTGATGCGCAGGCCCAAGAGCGCCACGCCCAGGCGCAGCACCTGCCGGGCGACGAAGTCGATGCCGGCGGCACTGCGGGTGGCCTGCCCGCCTTCTTCCTGCGTCAGGAAATTCAACGCCATGCCCAGCAGCAGGGCGAACAGCATGACCGGCGCGCCATAGTGTTCGGCCAGGAACATGGCCGCCACGGCCACCACGGCGCTGATGGCCAGTCCGGGCAGCAGGGGTTTCACACGGGCTTGCAGGTCGGTCATGGTTGTTCAGCCCTGGGGCAGCAGATGGTCCTGGAACTGCTCACGCAAGCGGTGCTTGAGCATCTTGCCGGTGGCGCCGAGCGGGATCGCGTCGACAAACACCACGTCGTCCGGTGTCCACCATTTGGCGATCTTGCCCTCAAAGAAGCCGAGCAGGGCGTCGCGCGTGAGTTCGGCGCCGGGTTTCTTCACCACCACCAGCAGCGGGCGCTCGTCCCACTTGGGGTGGCGCGCCGCGATGCAGGCGGCCATCAACACGGCGGGGTGCGACATGGCGATGTTCTCGATGTCGATCGAGCCGATCCATTCACCGCCGGACTTGATCACGTCCTTGGCGCGGTCGGTGATGTTCATGAAGCCATCGGCGTCGATGGTGGCCACGTCGCCGGTGGGGAACCAGCCGTCGATCAGCGGGCTCTGCTCGCCCCGGATGTAGCGGTCCACCACCCAGTGCCCGCGCACCAGCAGCTCGCCGCTCGCCTGGCCGTCCCAGGGCAACTCCTGTCCGTCTTCGCCGACGATCTTCATGTCGATGCCAAACACCGAGCGGCCCTGCTTGGCCTGGATGGTGCGGCGCTGTTCGATCGGCAAGTTCAATTGCGGGCCCTTGAGGATGCCCACCGTGCCGATGGGGCTGAGCTCGGTCATGCCCCAGGCGTGGATGACTTGCACGCCGAAGGTGTCTTCGAAGGCGCTCATCATGGCCGGCGGGCAGGCCGAGCCACCGATGATGGTGCGGCGCATGGTGCTGAATTTCAAACCGTTGCTGGTCACGTGCACCAGCAGGCCCTGCCACACGGTGGGCACACCGGCCGAGACGGTGACGCCTTCGGACTCGAACAGTTCGTGCAGGCTCTTGCCGTCCAGGCCCGGGCCGGGGAACACCAGCTTGGCGCCCACCAGGCAGGCCGAATACGGCAGACCCCAGGCGTTCACATGGAACATCGGCACCACCGGCAGCACCACGTCGCGTGCGCTGATGTTGAGCGCGTCGGGCAGCGCCGAGGCCATCGTGTGCAGCACCGTGGAGCGGTGGCTGTAGAGCACGCCCTTGGGGTGGCCGGTGGTGCCGCTGGTGTAGCAGAGGCTGGACGCGGTCTGCTCGTCGAACTCGGGCCAGTCGAAGTGGTCATCGGCTTGCGAATCGATCAGGTCTTCGTAGCAGAGCAGGCCCGGGATCTTCGAGGCCGCGGGCATGTGGCCGCGGTCGGTCATCAGCACGAAATGCTTCACCGTGGCCAGACGCGAAGCCACCGCTTCCACCAGCGGCAGGAAGCTGAGGTCGAAACACAGCACCTGGTCTTCGGCGTGGTCGGCGATCCAGACCAGCTGGTCGGCGTGCAGGCGCGGGTTGAGCGTGTGCAGCACCGCGCCCGAGCCCGACACCGCGTAGTACAGCTCCAGGTGGCGGTAGCCGTTCCAGGCGATGGTGCCCACGCGGTCACCGAAACCGACACCCAGCGCGGCCAGGGCCTGGGCCAGGCGGCGCGAGCGCGCGGCGAGTTCGGCGTAGGTGCAGCGGTGGATGTCGCCCTCCACCCGGCGCGACACCACTTCCTGTGCGCCGTGGTGGCGCTCGGCGTGGCGCAGCAGCGAAGCGATCAGCAGCGGCTGCTGCATCATCTGGCCGTGCATGGTTCAGAACCGGTGGTTGAGACCGACGGCCACGCCCGTCGTTGCGCTGCCGCTCACGCTGCGCGTGGCCGGATCGATCAGGCCGAGCACGGCCAGGCTGGTCGGGTCGGCCGCCAGCGCGCCCGAGAGGCTGTTGCGGAACACGCCGAAGTTCAGGCTGGTGCGCTTGGAGAACGCGTAGTCGCCCATCAATGCCACTGTGTTGCGTTTTCCCTCGCGGCCCGCGGTGCCGCCGACCGAGCTGGCGCTGTCGCGGTAGTAGGCGGCCTTCATGGACAACGCGGGCGTGATCGGCATGGCCACGCCCAGACCCCAGACCTGGTTGGTCTGCTCGGTGGCGCCGCCGGCCGACTTGTCGTGTGTGGCGTCCATGTAGTGCGCGTACAGGCGTGCCTTGCCCACAAGCACGTTGCCGCCCAGGCCCCAGGTGTTCTGCTGCAGCTGGGTGCCGTCGCTGTTGTAGCGCAGCACGTAGGCGCCCAGGCCGTAGGCGGGGGTCTGCAGGCCCAGGTCCGCCGACTGGCTGCGACCGACGCGGCCCGCGCTGGCGAAGGCGTGGCTGACGCCCAGCTTCACGCCGCCGGGCAGCTGCGCGCGCAGCTTGACGGCGTCGTCCACCCGGGTGTCAAAACCGCCGAAGGTGTTGGTGGCGTTGAGCGCCAGGATGGAGAGCAGCAGCTTGCCGTCGGCGTTGGCGTGGAACACGTCCAGCGTCTCGGCGATGCGGTCGATGCCGGCGTGCAGCTGGCGCCCGGCCGTCAGGTTGACCTGCTGGTTGCCCAGGCCCACCCAGGCGGCCTTGTCAAAGTGTTTGGCGCTGCCCAGCACGGTGCGGCCGGCGCCGCCCGTGGGCAGGTCCAGCGAAGACTCCAGGCGGAAGCTCGCCGTCAGCCCGCCGCCCAGCGCCTCGCTGCCGCGCAGGCCGTAAGAGGCGGCCGTCCACGGGCCGCTCACCATGCGGGTGCCCGTGCCGTTGGCCTGGTGGCTGAGGTTCAGGGCCGACACGGCCACATTGCCGAACAGCTGCACGGACGGGGCGTCCTGCGCCACGGCCCAGGGCGCGCTGCCCATCAACAGGGCCGCCGCGAGACAGGTCTTGCGCGACATCAAGATGGGGGCTGCGCTGTTGCGACGGGCCTGGGTGGACAGGATGGGGTGCTTCGGGGTGTTCATCTTCTGGTTCCTCGGGGGTGGGTGGATACGGAAATGCCGCTGGGCAGCGCGAGCCGGGCGGGCCGGTGTCGCGCACGAAAGCCTGGCCCGCGGGCACGGGCCCGCTGACAGGGAAAACTGGGGGGGTGGGTGTGCCGCGGCGCCGCTGTCGCGGCGATGCGGCGGGGCTCAGCTCAAGGTGTCACTGGTTGAGCTTGATGTCGAAGGTCTTGACGATGGTGGCGTTGCGCTCGAAGTCCGCGCGCAGCGATTTCGCCATCTGCTCGGCGGTCTCGTCGCCACCCTGGTCGAAGCCGGCGCCGAGCAGGCGCTCTTTGACCTTGGGAGCGGCCGCGGCCTTGTCCACCGCGGTGTTGATCTTCTCCACCAGGGCGGTGGGAACGCCGGCCGCCACGATGATGCCGACCCAGTTGCTGAAATCGAGCTCGGGGTAGCCCTGTTCGGCCAGCGTGGGCACGTTGGGCAGATGGGGTGAGCGCTTCTTGGACGCAATGCCGTAGACCTGCACCTTGCCGGCTTCGATCATTTTCTTGGCCGTCGCCATGCCGTCGAACATCAGCGGAATCTGGCTGCCCATCACCTGGGCCAGCGCGGGCGGCGAGCCGGCGAAGGGCACGTGTTGCATGTCCAGTCCCGCCTTCTGATTCAGGATCATGCCCGCATAGTGGGAAATGGTTCCGGTGCTGTAGGAGGCAAAACTGACCTTGCCCGGGTTGGCCTTCACCCAGGCGACCACGCCCTTGACATCCTTCGCCGGCACGTTGGGTGCGCCGATCAACACCATGCTGGCGCGGGCGATGGCGGTCACCGGCTTCACGTCCTTGAGCGGGTCAAACGCCGTCTTCATCACGTGCGGGATCTCCGTCAGGATGTTGCTCGCCGTCATCATGATGGTGTTGCCGTCCGGCGGCGCCGAGAGCATGGCCTGCACCGCGATGGCGCCACCGGCACCGGCGCGGTTTTCCACCACCACCGGTTGACCGGCTTCCACCGACAACTGCTCGGCCACGATGCGGGCCACCACGTCCATCGTGCCGCCGGCCGGGGCCGGCACGATCATGCGGATGGGCTTGTCGCTCCAGGCCATGGCGGCGGGCAGGGCGAAGGCGAGGGCGGCGGCACACAAGCAGCGTCGCAGCGGGAAAAAGGGGCGGGTTGTCATGCGTTGTCTCCTGTCTGTGGGGATGTGGACCGGGGGGCTGGTCCCATGCGGTCTCTGTGCTGGACCGTGGGGTGAATACTAGGTTTCGGTCCGTGGCCTTGCTTGATAATTTGGGACACCGATTTTCGATATTGGGACATTCATGGATTACCCCTACGTGCCCGTCGTGCGCAGCGCCAGCCTGGCGGGCTACCTCGATCTCGCGCAGTCGGTGGGTCTCGATGCCCACGCCATGTTGCGCCGCGCCGGGCTTTCGCCGCGCAGCCTGGAAGACCCCGAAACGCCGCTCAGCACCGTGGCTGTTCGTGCCCTGCTGGAAGACAGCGCGCAGGCCAGCGGCGTGGAAGATTTTGCGCTGCGCCTGGCCAGCCGGCGCCAGCTCTCCAACCTCGGGCCCATCAGCCTGGTGCTGAAGGAAGAACCCACCGCGCGCGCCGCGCTCGACACCCTGTGCCGCTACCTGCGCCTGCTCAACGCCTCGCTGCTCACCCGCATCGAAGAACACGGCAAGCTGCTCGTGATCCGCGAAGAAATTCTGGTGGCACAGACGGCCAGCACGCGCCAGTCGATGGAGTTGGCGGTGGGCGTCATGTACCGCATCGTGCGCGAGCTGCTGGGGCCGCAGTGGAAGCCGGTGCGCGTGTGTTTCAACCACCGGCCGCCGGGCGACGCCAGCGCACACCGCGCCTTCTTCGGCACCGCGGTGGACTTCAACAGCGAGTTCAACGGCATCGTCTGCAACACGGCCGACCTGCTCGTGCCGCAGCACGGCGCCAACCCCGAGATGGCGCGTTTTGCGCGGCAGTACCTCGACCGCGCACTCTCCGGCCAGCACCAAAGCACCCAGGCCACGGTGCGCCAGTTGATCGCCGCGCTGCTGCCGGGCGGGCGCTGCACCTCGCAGCAGGTGGCGCAACACCTGGGCGTGGACCGGCGCACCATCCACCGCCACCTGGGCAAAGAAGGCGAAACCTTCGCCACGCTGCTGCAGTCGGTGCGCTCCGAGCTGGTGTTGCGCCAGGTGCAGGACAGCGACCTGCCGCTCTCCGAAGTCGCGCTGCTGCTGGGTTTTGCCGCGCCGGCGGCGTTTTCGCACTGGTTCCGCAGCACCTTTGGCTGCAGCGTCACCGCTTGGCGGACTCAGGAAAAAGCGAAAGCGCGGGTGCGTCAGGGTATTCCATGACTGTCCCACATTCGCAAATCAAAGTCCCAGATTGACAAGCGCGAAACAGGGGGGACTCCTACGATGCGTTCCATGGGCCGGACACCCGGCACCCCGAACACACGAAGGAGACTATCCCCATGGCCACAGCCATCCGCATGCACCGCACCGGCGGCCCCGAGGTGCTGGAGCTCGAACAGGTCGAAGTCGGTGAACCGGGTCCGGGCCAGGTCCGCCTGCGCCACGCCGCCGTCGGCCTGAACTACGCCGACACCTATTTCCGCAACGGCACCTATCCCGTTCCCCTGCCCGCCGGCATGGGCGTGGAAGCGGCGGGCGTGGTCGAGGCCATCGGCCCCGATGTCACCCACGTCGCCGTGGGCGACCGCGTCACCTACACCGGCTTCCTCAACACCCTGGGCGCCTACAGCACCGAGCGCCTCATCGCCGCTGCGCCGCTGATCCGGTTGCCCGACGGCATCGGCTTCGAGACCGCCGCCGCCATGACCATGCGCGGCCTCACCTCGGCCTACCTGATGCGCCGCATCCACCCGTTCCAGGCCGGCGACACACTGCTGCTGCACGCGGCGGCCGGCGGTGTGGGCCTGATCGTGTCGCAGTGGGCCAAGCTGCTGGGCATCACCGTCATCGGCACCGTGTCCACCGATGAAAAGGCCGAGGTGGCCAAAGCCCACGGCTGCACCCACACCATCAACTACAGCCACGAGGACGTGGCCGCGCGGGTCAAGGAACTCACCGGCGGACGTGGCGTGGACGTGGTGTTCGACAGCGTCGGCAAGACAACCTTCATGGCTTCGCTCGATTCGCTCAAGCGCCGCGGCCTGATGGTCTGCGTGGGCACGGCCAGCGGCCCCATCGAGGGCTTCAACCCCAACCTGCTGGCCATGAAAGGCTCGCTCTACCTCACGCGCCCGGCGCTGGCCGACTACATCGCCGACCCGCTTGAGAAAGCCGAACTCGCGGCCGAGGTGTTCGGCCATGTGGCGGCCGGCCGCATCCGCATTGACATCCACCAGCGCTACACGCTCGAAGAAGCGCAGCAAGCCCACCGCGACCTCGAATCGCGCAAGACCACCGGTTCCTCGGTCTTCGTGATCTGAGCACCGGCCCCACAAGAGAAGGAGACAAGACCATGAAAGTCGAACAACTCACCTGCGCCATCGGCGCCGAGCTGACCGGCGTGAACCTGGCCGACGCCGCGCGCGACGACGGCCTGTTCGCACAGATCAAGGCCGCGCTGCTGCAACACAAGGTGCTGTTCCTGCGTGACCAGACCATCAGCCGCGCCGAACACGTGGCCTTTGCGCGCCGCTTCGGCGAGCTGGAAGACCACCCCGTGGCCGGCAGCGACCCGGAACACCCCGGCCTGGTGCGCATCTACAAAACGCCCGACGCCCCCAACGACCGCTACGAAAATTCGTGGCACACCGACGCCACCTGGCGCGAAGCCCCGCCCATGGGCTGCGTGCTGCGCTGCATCGAATGCCCGCCCGTGGGCGGCGACACCATGTGGGCCAACATGGCGCTGGCCTATGAGCGCCTGCCCGAGGCGGTGAAGGCACAGATCGCGCACCTGCGCGCGCGCCACAGCATCGAAGCCAGCTTCGGCGCCGCCATGCCGATCGAGAAGCGCCTCGCGCTCAAGGCCCAGTTCCCCGATCCCGAACACCCCGTCGTGCGCACCCACCCCGAGACCGGCGAAAAGGTGCTGTTCGTCAACGCCTTCACCACGCACTTCACCAACTTCCACACGCCCGACAACGTGCGCGTGGGGCAGGACTACACACAGGGCGCCAGCGCGCTGCTGCAGTACCTGATCAACCAGGCGCTGATCCCCGAATACCAGGTGCGCTGGCGCTGGCAGCCCAACAGCATGGCGATCTGGGACAACCGCGCCACGCAGCACTACGCCGTCATGGACTACCCGCCCTGCCACCGAAAGATGGAGCGCGCCGGGATCATGGGCGACAAGCCCTTCTGAGCCCCGATACCCCAGCCCCGACCCCCGACACCCCGTTTCAAACCGAACTCCCGGAGACCCACCATGCACTTCCTCGACGGCGCCAACTTCCCCGAAAACCAGCCCAAGCTCGTCATCACCTGCGCACCCTACGGCCCCGAGTGGATGCCCTCGGACTTCCCCGAAGACATCGCCGTGACCATGGAACAGCAGATCCAGAAAGCGGTGGACTGCTACAACGCCGGTGCCACCGTGCTGCACCTGCACGTCCGTGAACTCGATGGCAAAGGCAGCAAGCGCCTGTCCAAGTTCAACGAGCTCATCGCCGGTGTGCGCGCCCGCGTGCCCGACATGATCATCCAGGTGGGCGGCTCGATCAGCTTCGCCCCCGAGGGCGACGGCGAAACCGCCAAGTGGCTGAGCGACGACACGCGCCACATGCTGGCCGAACTCACGCCCACGCCCGACCAGGTGACCATTGCCATCAACTCCAACCAGATGAACGTGGTCGAGCAGATGGTCGAGGCCGACATCGCCGGCACCTCGCTCGCCGAACCGGCCATGTACCACGCCTACCGCGAGATGACCATTCCCGCCGGCCCCGAATGGGTCGAGGAACACATCCGCCGCCTGTCTGAAAAAGGCATCCAGACGCACTTCCAGCTCGCCAACATCACGCAGCTGGAAACGGTGGAGCGCATGATGCGCCGCGGCGTCTGCAACGTGCCGCTGATCCTCACCTGGGTCGCCATCGGCGGTGGCTTCGACCAGCCCAACGTCTACAACCTCGCCAACTTCGTGCGCGGTTGCCCCGATGGCTCGGTGCTCACGCTGGAGTCGTCCATGCTCAACGTGCTGCCGCTCAACATGATGGCCATCGCCATGGGGCTGCATGTGCGTTGCGGCATCGAAGACAACATCTGGACGCAGGACCGCTCGCGCAAGATGGGCACCGTCGAGCAGATCGAACAGCTGGTGCGCATCGCCAGGGAATTTGGCCGCCCCGTGGCCAACGGCCAGGAAGCGCGTGCCATCTACAAGATCGGCACCTTCTACAAAGACGCCGACGAAACCCTGGCCGCCAACGGCTTCGCGCCCAACCGCCCCGTGTTGCAGCGCGCCGCGCCGCAACTCAAGGTCGCCTGAGACCTGAACCGGAGCGCGCCAGCATGGGCATCCCCAGCACCGTACTCATCGTGCCCGGCCTGCGCGACCATGTCGCGCAACACTGGCAGACCCTGCTGGCCGCGCAGCTGCCGGGCGCGCACAGCGTGCCGCCCATGGGCCGCGAAGCGCTCGACTGTGCGGCCCGCGTTGCCGCCATCGAGCAAGCGGTGAGCGCCATCGGCGGCCCGGTGGTCATCGTGGCGCACAGCGGCGGCTGCCTGGCCGTGGCGCACTGGGCTGCGCAGACCGGCCAGGCCCGGCGCGTGCGCGGCGCCCTGCTGGCCGTGCCGCCCGACTTCGACACCCCGCTGCCGACCGGGTATCCCACCATCGACGCCCTGCGCGCCGCCGGCTGGTTCCCCGTGCCGCGCCAGCGCCTGCCGTTTCCCTCGCTCGTGGCCACCAGCCAGAACGACCCGCTGGGTGCGCTGGACCGGGTGCAAGCCCTGGCGCGCCACTGGGGCAGCCGCACCGTGGACATCGGCGCGGTCGGCCACCTCAACCCCGCCTCGGGTTATGGCGAATGGCCGCAGGCCATGGCCCTGATCGCCGCGCTGGACGGCGGCCCCGTTCAGGCCACGGGCTCGGCGCTCAGCGCCGCCAGCTGCTGACGCAGCGCCGCGTTTTCCGCCTGCAACGCGCTGACCTGGGCACGCAAGCGCTGCAGCTCATCGCCCGCTTCGTCGGCGGGTTGATCGGCCGGTTGCTCGGGTGCCGCTTCCGACGGCTTGCGCTTCGCCTCGCGAACCCGCTTGGCCGCCAGCTTGAGCTCGTCCTTGCCAGCCAGCGCGGCGGCCTTCTGCTCTTCAGCCGGCAGGCTGGCCACGGCGGCGGCCGCGTTGAGTGAGATCGCCCCGGACTTCAGCGCCGCCACCAGCTCGGG
This sequence comes from Betaproteobacteria bacterium HGW-Betaproteobacteria-9, assembly GCA_002842215.1. Lineage (GTDB taxonomy): Bacteria > Pseudomonadota > Gammaproteobacteria > Burkholderiales > Burkholderiaceae_C > Hydrogenophaga. Next base: position 169,777 of record PHCC01000016.1, read on the forward strand.
CTCCGCCTGCTTCTGGATCTTTTCGATCATCACCACCTGACTGCTGCTGAGCCGCGCCGCCTTGGCGATGTCTTCGCGGCTGTTCAGCGGCCGGGGCTCCGGCACGGGCGTTGCGGCGGTCGGGTTGGCTGCAGGCGCGTCCAGCTCAGCCGACTCGGGCAGCGCATCCTCCCGCGGCGCAGCCAGAAACCGGGCGCGCCGCTCGGCGATGATTTCGCGCTTGCGCAGCGCCAGCACGCCGCGCTGGAAGTCCGACACGCTGCGCCGGCCCAGGTGCTGGTCGATCATCCACAGGTGCACGTCTTCCATGGACTGGAAGCGCGGGTTCTGCACCGTCTCGAAGGGCAGGCCGTGTTTCTGGCAGATGCCGTAGCGGTTGTGCCCGTCCACCAGCACATCGCCCCAGAGCACCAGCGCATCGCGGCAGCCCTCGGCCAGGATGCTGCGCTCCAGCGCCTCGTGTTCCTCCGGGGTCAAGGGGTCGATATAGGCTTTGAGTTCCGGGTTGACAGTGATGTTCATGAAGTCGGGGTTCGGGGAAATGGCTTGGGGGCGCGAATTGTAGAGGGGCGCCGCGGGCGCCGGAAACCGGCAGAATGATCCGGGTCAGACCGACCGGTGTGTGCCCGGTTCGAACACGCGGTGACGTTGAAGGAGGAGGGTGCTCATGAGACTTGTGGCTTTGTTGTTGGCTTTTCTGGTGGTGGGGCTTCTGATTGCTCGTCAATTGGGCGGCGGCTCACCACCCCAGGTTCAGAAGCCGGAGGCCATTTCAGATGTGGCGGTTCCCGCCATGCCCACTGTTCCCACAAGGCCCCAGGATGTGCCCGGGTTTGAGCGGCAGGTGGAGAGCTACGTCAACGATCTGGCCGCTGAGCGGGCGAAGCAGCTGGAGCAGGCGGAATCGGGGAAGTGAATGGGGCCTGGGCACGCTGGCAACGCATGCGGATTGCCGGCCAATAGCTGCGTTCCCAAGGGCTGTTCTTCTGGTTCGAGCTTCAGTCGGATTCAGCGGTCTCATGTCGATGCATTGCGGAAACGTGAGGTTCCGCGAGATAGCCGGTCAGTCACCCATCCATGATGGGTTGATCGGCTTGAACTGCTGCGCGTCCACAGGGAACCGACAGGAAAACATGGGTGCCGCTTCCCGGTTCGCTGGTGACCTCCAGCACCCCATTGACCTCGACCGCCCGGCGCCGCATGCCTGCCAACCCTCGCCCGACCGCCTGCGTTTCAACGCTGTCCAGCGACATGCCACTGCCGTTGTCCCGGATGCACAGTTCGACCCGATCCAGCGCCGGTGTGCACTGGCAACTGATCATCAGCTCGGTGGCTCCCGCATGTCGAATGGCATTGGATATGGCTTCCTGGGCGATCCTCAGCGCGTGCCTGACCGCGAGGGGGGCCATGTCGTCCATGGCAGGCTCATCCCCCATATCCCATCTCAAACGCACACCATTGCGGTCAAGGCTGGGCTGGATCCGGTGTCGCAGCGAGCCAAGGCCTTCTGCCAGTGTCAGCTCCTCTGGTTGAATGCTGTCGACCGTGAATTTCAGGTCGAGCAGGCATTGTTCCAGTGAGAGCGCGAGGGTTCGGTGTTCCGGATTCTGCTGATCCAGCGACGACAGTATTGACACCAGGTGCGACCCGACGCCGTCGTGCACCTCTTGGGCAATCTGGCGGCGCTCCCTGGCCTGAACAACCGAAGTGACCTCCGTTCGAACAGATGCCTGCGTCGCCAGCCTGGATTGTTTGCGCATTCGATCTGACAGCATCCACCACAGACCCACCAGCGCACAGGGGTAAATGAACAAGCCTGCCAAGGGAAGGGCGTCCTGAGGATGGTGCCAGACCTCAGAGGAAAGGCAATACAAAAGGAGCAGAACGGAGAGCACGGTCACGCTCGTTGAATGCAGTGCAGGGGCCTTCTGGCGCTTGAAGAGCACCACGAGGAGGACTGCTCCAAGGATGATCAGATTCATCTTTTCCCAGAATCCGAACCACAGCGCATTGCCAGACCACGCCCAGACCCCCAGCACGAGGCCACCACCAATCGCCTGCAGGAGCCAGACCGCCAGAAGCCTGCTCCCGCTCCCGGCAGAGCCCATCAGCGCCAAGCCAGCAGCGGCTGCGACACAGAACTGGTAACTCATGTGCTCAATGAATTCGTCCAGACTGCTGAGCGGTTTGCTGGCAAACCTGGCCTGCCAGATCATGAAAAACATCCAGGCGAGCAAGCCAAAGGCCATGACCAGATCCTGACGCCGGTGGTCTTGCTTCCCGGCCTTGGCAGCCAGTAGTGCGATGGTCAGGAATACAGCGAGAAGTCCTGTCAAGGGTCCCAGGTAGGAGAACACATCAGGCTCCAGCAACAGCGGCTATCGGGTGTTTCTCCATCCCGGTTTACAGGAGCAACTGACTCATGGCCACGTTGACCGCATCGCCCCGTGACCGCACTTGCAGCTTGCGATAGATGTTGCGGATGTGGGTGTTGACCGTCTGCGCGCTCAAGGACAGTCTGTCTGCAATATCGGGGCATGTATGCCCACGAGCGATGAGGCGGAGTACCTCGCGCTCACGCGTTGAAAGCACTGAATATTCTGCGGTGGTTCGCTTGCTGGCGGGTTCTTCAACACTGGGCTGTTCGAGTCGACGCAGCAACCGTCTGGCCAGCGTGGGTGTGATGGGTGCGCCACCATTGAATACCTGCAACACAGCGTTGGTAAAGCTACCGAACCAGGAGTTCTTGATGAGGTACCCCGTGGCACCCACCTCGAAGGCGCGCAGAGCGCGGTCATCGTTGTCCATGACGGACAACACGATGGCCTCGGCCTGACTGTGTTTTGTCTTCATGTACTCGATCAGGGTGAACCCGGTTCCATCGCCCAGGTTCAGATCAACGATCATCACGTCGAATTCACTGGTTCGTATGAGCTTTCGGCCTTCGCGAAGGCTGCCTGCCTGCCCGACCAGGTCGATGCGTTGATCCATCACCAGTTCACCAACGATGACGTTGCGAATGTGTGGATCGTCATCGATCACGATGACCCGGACGGGGCGACCTGGCGCACTGGTGAAAAAATCTGGCCACATCGAAGAACTGTCTCCAGACGACTCGTTCGTTCCGAATGAGCCCGCAACCACTGGAAACATACTCGGAAGGACGTCCCGGGTGATCGGGGTCTCGTTCATACATCCTCCTATTACGTTTGCAAAAAGCAGGAAAGGCCGTTGTTTCTCTCTAATCGGAACCACCTGCAAGTTATCGCAAAAAGCGCCAACGTGCCATAGGGAAAGAGAGAGCCCTTTGGAGCGTCAGGCGCTGTTCACACTCTGCTCGCACCGTCCGGGAACGGTATGCCCACCCGTTCCCGCAACGTGGAGCTTCTCTGAGTGCAGGCTCACAACATCAAATCAGCTGGAAGTCGCTCATCGTGACAATGGTGTGGTTGGTAACGCCTATGAGGCGAACAGAACCACCATCGTCCCCAGTGATGGTGACCAGGGTATCGCTGCCTTCATCGGTGATCTGAACCCGGCTGCTGAAGGTGGCGGCACTCAGACCGAAAGCCGCAATATTGAGCAGGTCCTGACCACCAGCCGGATTGGCATCGAACCCGGTGATGACGTCTTGCCCGAAGCCGCTACCGAACACGAAGATGTCGTTCCCAGCCCCTCCCACCATGCTGTCGTCACCT